>NZ_JBSKHU010000006.1:0-561985 GCF_057128705.1 Pseudomonas salicis | reverse complement strand
GAACCTGTAACTCGTTGATCTTCAAGGAGTTTTCGGTTCCGACTGCGCCGGAAGTGGGGCGAATTATAGACACATCCAGAGAGGCGTCAACACTTAATTTCAAATTTATGTCAAAAAACCAAAACATGAGCAAAATCAGCGAGTTCCTTCTGTTTATATAGGGCAGCACTCCTGACGCCCTATATATAGAAGAGTCGCTAAAGCACGCCAGCCTCACGCAAGGCCATAACTGTCTCGTCCGACAGCCCCAATAGATGGGTTAGAACCTCCGACGTATGCTCCCCCAACAACGGTGGCGCTCGGCGGTACTCCACCGGCGTACCCGACAACCGAATAGGGCTGGCCACCTGAGGCACCGTTCCACCCAAGGCATGGGGCAGCTCAATCCTCAAACCTCGCGCCTCAACCTGTGGGTCGGCAAACACTTGGGCCACATCATTGATGGGGCCACACGGAACACCCGCCCCTTCAAGTGCAGCCACCCACTCAGCCGTTGTCTTGAAGACCGTCGCCTGGCGAATCAGGGGAATCAGCTCAGCCCGATGCGCCACACGCTGCTTGTTGGTGGCGAAGCGCGGATCGTCAGCCCATTGCGCCTGACCAGCAACTTCCGCGAACTTACGGAACTGACTGTCGTTTCCTACGGTAAGAATGAAGTCGCCATCGGCAGTGGGAAAATCCTGGTACGGCACGATGTTCGGATGCGCATTGCCCAGACGGCGAGGTGGTGTGCCCGTTGTCAGGTAATTCATGGCCTGATTCGCCAGGCACGCGACTTGAACATCCAGCAGCGCCATGTCGATATGCTGGCCAACGCCACCCTGATCCCGGTGGGCGAGGGCGGCCAGAATGGCTGACGTCGAATACAACCCAGTCAAAATGTCGGTCAGAGCGACCCCGACCTTCACGGGCCCGGCACCGTCCTCGCCCTCAGGCCGACCGGTCAGGCTCATCAATCCACCGAGCCCCTGGATCATAAAGTCATAGCCCGCGCGCTTTGCGTAAGGGCCGGTCTGCCCAAACCCTGTGATCGAGCAATAGATAAGCCGCGGGTTCTCGACTTGCAGCGACGCGTAGTCCAAGCCATACGCCTTGAGCCCACCGACCTTGAAATTCTCAATGAGGATGTCTGACTTTGCCGCCAGCTCACGCACCAGCTTCTGACCTTCCGCCCGTGTGAAGTCGATCGTGACGGACTGCTTGTTCCGATTGGCCGACAGGTAATAGGCAGCCTCGGACGTGTTCTCGCCCCTTGGGTCCTTCAGAAAAGGAGGCCCCCAAGCGCGCGTATCGTCGCCATTGCCAGGGCGCTCGATCTTGATCACGTCGGCACCCAGATCTGCGAGTATCTGGCCCGCCCACGGACCAGCTAAAACGCGAGATAGGTCCAGCACCCGCAAATGCGATAGCGCGCCCATGACTGGCTCCTTAATAGAAAGCCTGAATGCCAGTCTGCGCACGCCCGAGAATCAGCGCATGCACGTCGTGCGTTCCTTCATAGGTGTTCACGACTTCCAGGTTCACCAGATGACGGGCAATACCGAACTCGTCAGAGATCCCATTGCCGCCAAGCATGTCCCGAGCCATGCGTGCGATGTCGAGCGACTTGCCGCAGGAGTTGCGCTTCATGATCGACGTGATTTCCACCGCCGCAGTGCCTTCGTCCTTCATACGTCCCAAACGCAGGCAGCCTTGCAGGGCGAGCGTGATTTCAGTCTGCATGTCGGCGAGTTTTTTCTGGATCAGCTGATTGGCTGCCAGAGGACGCCCGAACTGTTGACGATCCAGCGTGTACTGGCGAGCGGTGTGCCAGCAGAACTCCGCTGCGCCCAGCGCTCCCCAAGAGATGCCATAACGCGCAGAGTTCAGGCAGGTGAACGGGCCTTTCAGACCTCGGACGTCCGGGAAGATGTTTTCTTCCGGGACGAACACGTTATCCATGACGATCTCGCCTGTGATAGACGCCCGCAAACCGACCTTCCCGTGGATAGCCGGAGCGCTCAGGCCTTGCCAGCCTTTTTCGAGCACGAAGCCACGGATATCACCGGCATCGTCTTTGCCCCAAACCACGAACACGTCAGCAATCGGGCTGTTGGTGATCCACATCTTGCTGCCGGTCAGACGATAGCCGCCGTCTACCTTGCGGGCACGGGTGATCATCGCACCCGGATCGGAACCATGGTTCGGCTCGGTCAGGCCGAAGCACCCAATCCACTCGCCAGACGCCAGCTTGGGCAGATACTTCTGCTTTTGCGCTTCGGTACCGAATTCGTTGATCGGCACCATCACCAGCGATGACTGCACACTCATCATTGAGCGATAGCCAGAATCCACGCGCTCGACTTCGCGAGCGATCAGGCCGTAGCAGACGTAGTTCAGGCCACTGCCACCGTATTGCTCAGGAATAGTCGCGCCCAACAGGCCGACCTCACCCATTTCCCGAAAGATCGCAGGGTCGGTTTGCTCATGACGAAACGCTTCAAGGACGCGGGGGGCGAGTTTGTCTTGGGCGAACTGCTCGGCGCTGTCGCGAACCATGCGCTCTTCTTCAGTGAGCTGCTGGTCCAGCAACAGGGGATCAATCCAGTTGAAGCTTGCCTTACCGCCCATGACGTTCTCCTCGCTAAATGATGTTCCCGGACATTGCCGGGAAAAGTCGTGAGTTGATGCTAGGCGCGGATAGGCCCATGGGCAAACGACGATTTCGCATAGTCTTGTGCTAATTTCTCACTCCGAGAATGTGCAAAGCGCCATATCTCAGGCCAATGAGTGAGGTTCAGGTACATGCGCCGCAAAATCCCCAGCACTGCCGCACTGGTCAGCTTCGAGGCTGCAGCGCGTCATGAAAGCTTTACCAAGGCTGCGGATGAGCTTTCGCTCACGCAAAGCGCCATTTGCCGACAGATTGGCGGCCTGGAAGAATTCTTGAATGTGGAACTGTTCCGACGCTCACGAAGGGGCGTGAAGCTGACAGAAGCGGGCCTTTCCTACAGCCGCCGTGTCGCTACCCAACTCGATGCAGTTGAACGGGACACGCTCTCCGTCATGGGCCATCAAGGCGCGAACGTGATTGAACTGGCCGTGGTTCCAACCTTCGGAACTCAATGGCTGCTACCTCGCCTCAAGGACTTTCAGCAACAGAACCCTGACGTCACGATCAATCTGACCAACCGGACGCGGCCGTTCCTGTTCGCGGACACCGACTTTGATGCCGCCATCTATTTCGGCGATGCCGACTGGTCAGGTACGGAATCTCATCGCTTGATGAGCGAAAACCCCATGCCGGTTTGTAGTCCTGCTTTGCTGGGCAACAAACCCCGACTCAGCGCGCGTGAATTATCGGAAATGCCGTTGCTGCAGCAGACCACCAGGCCCTATGCATGGCGACAGTGGTTCGGCTCGATGGACATGAATGTGGCCCGCGACATGACAGGCGCGCGATACGAGCTATTCTCCATGCTCGCTCAAGCGGCTATGCATGACATGGGAGTCGCGCTGATTCCACCTTTTCTGATCCAGCGAGAACTGGCCGAAAAGCGACTGGTGATTGCCAACCCGCATGCGCTGTCGAGCGTAAAAGCCTATTACCTGATGATTCCGGAGCGAAAAGTCGAATCCGCATCATTGAAAGCCTTTCGGGACTGGCTGGTGCATCAGGCTGAAACCTACGCTCTGCCTTGATTTGCGCCTGATTCTATTCAAATGCTGACTTTGTAGTTAGTAAACCAAAAGCGCTACAGATATCTCGTAATGTCGCATTTAAGAAACACCCCTGTTCTTTATACAAAACACGCTGAAGGCTACGATGTGCGCGGCTTACAGCCTGATTACCCCTCACTTTCATCAGGGGCTTTAAAAAAAGTCAAAATGTCACCGGTATCGCTACAGGCCTTTAAACATATGGCCTGTGGCGTTTTATTGCGTCAAACGGTCACAGGGTGACTTGTAGTTAAGTACACGTCGCGTTACAGAATTCCTTGAAGCCCCCGAATTCCGCCTGCAAAATGCCGCGCCCCCGTCTTGTCTAGCGGGGACGTGGTGATCGCTGCCCCAGACGCGCCATCCGCAGCGCGCTGGCCTATTTTCAAAGATAAAAAGATCACGCAGGAGATTTGACGTGCACATTGGAGTCCCTCTAGAAACCCAGTCCGGTGAAACTCGGGTTGCTGCAACTCCGGAAACCATCAAGAAGCTCATTGGCCAGGGTCATAAGGTCACCGTCCAGTCAGGCGCCGGCATTACCGCCAGTGTCACGGACAGTGCCTATGAAGTGGCAGGTGCTTCGATTGGCAGCGTTGGCGACGCCTTCGGCGCCGAGCTGATCCTCAAGGTCGTCGCGCCCAGCGACAGCGAGCTGGCTCTGATCAAGAGCGGGACCGTTGTCATCGGGATGCTCAACCCCTTCAACAACGAGATCATCGCCAAGATGGCCGAGCGCGGGATTACCGCCTTTGCCCTTGAAGCAGCGCCGCGCACCTCGCGCGCGCAAAGCCTCGATGTGCTGTCCTCGCAAGCCAACATTGCCGGTTACAAATCGGTTCTGCTGGCCGCGCATCACTACCCGCGCTTCATGCCGATGCTGATGACCGCTGCCGGTACGGTGAAGGCTGCCCGTGTGTTGATCCTCGGTGCAGGCGTTGCCGGTTTGCAGGCCATCGCCACCGCCAAACGCTTGGGCGCAGTGATCGAGGCCTCTGACGTGCGCCCTGCGGTGAAGGAGCAGATCGAGTCCCTCGGCGCCAAGTTCGTCGACGTGCCTTATGAGACTGACGAAGAGCGCGAAGCCGCGGTCGGCGTGGGCGGTTACGCACGTCCGATGCCTGCCAGCTGGATGCAGCGTCAAGCCGTGGCCGTTCACGAGCGTGCCAAGCAGGCGGACATCGTGATCACTACCGCACTGATTCCCGGTCGCAAGGCGCCGGTGCTGCTAAGCGCAGAAACGGTCTCGCAGATGAAGCCAGGCTCGGTGGTCATCGACCTCGCGGCAGCCCAGGGCGGCAACTGCCCGCTGACCGTGGCGGACCAGGTGGTAATCGAGCACGGCGTGACTATCGTCGGCCACACCAACCTGCCTGCGATGGTTGCGGCTGACGCGTCCGCTCTTTATGCACGCAACCTGCTGGATTTCCTGAAGCTGGTCTTCACCAAGGAAGGCCAGTTCGAGATCAACCTTGAAGACGACATCGTCGCCGCGTGCCTGATGTGCCGCGACGGCCAGATTGTCCGCAAGAACGGCTGAGGATAAAAACAATGGAAGACATGCTGATCTCTCACGGCGTCTACAACCTGATCATCTTCGTGCTGGCGATCTACGTCGGCTACCACGTGGTCTGGAACGTCACCCCTGCGTTGCACACCCCACTGATGGCCGTGACCAACGCCATTTCGGCGATCGTCATCGTGGGCGCCATGCTGGCCGCTGCGTTGACCGTCACCCCACTGGGCAAAACCATGGGCACCCTGGCGGTCGCGCTGGCAGCCGTCAACGTGTTCGGTGGTTTTCTGGTCACCCGCCGGATGCTTGAAATGTTCAAGAAAAAGGCTGCTCCTAATAAGAGCCCAGCCAAAACTGAGGTGCCGAAGCAATGAGCATGAACCTCGTCACCCTGTTGTACCTCGTTTCAGCGATCTGCTTTATTCAGGCGCTTAAAGGACTGTCGCACCCGACCACATCGCGTCGCGGCAACCTGTTCGGCATGCTCGGCATGGGACTGGCGGTGCTGACCACGATCGGCCTTGTGTTCAAACTGGCAGCGCTGTCCACCGACGGCGCTAGCGCAGGCATCGGCTATATCATCGTAGGCCTTTTGGTCGGCGGCACTGCCGGCTCGATCATGGCCAAGCGCGTTGAAATGACCAAGATGCCAGAGCTGGTGGCCTTCATGCACAGCATGATCGGTCTGGCGGCGGTGTTCATTGCCATCGCGGCCGTGGTCGAGCCTCAATCCCTGGGCATCGTTGCGCACCTGGGCGAGTCGATCCCGACCGGTAACCGTCTGGAGCTGTTCCTCGGTGCCGCCATCGGCGCGATCACCTTCTCCGGTTCAGTCATCGCCTTTGGCAAGCTGTCGGGCAAGTACAAGTTCCGCCTGTTTCAGGGCGCTCCTGTGCAGTTCGCAGGTCAGCACAAGTTGAACCTGATTCTGGGTCTGGCCACATTGTTCTTCGGCCTGACGTTCATGTTCACCGGCAGCCTGTTCGCCTTCAGCGTCATGCTGATCCTGGCGTTCGTGATTGGGGTGTTGCTGATCATCCCGATTGGCGGCGCGGACATGCCTGTGGTCGTGTCGATGCTCAACAGCTACTCGGGCTGGGCAGCAGCCGGTATCGGGTTCTCGCTGAACAACTCGATGCTGATCATCGCAGGCTCTTTGGTGGGTTCAAGCGGTGCGATTCTGTCCTACATCATGTGCAAGGCCATGAACCGCTCGTTCTTCAACGTGATTGGCGGCGGTTTCGGTGGCGCAGCGGATGCAGGCGCAGTAGATGGCGCGAAAGAAGCTCGTCCGGTGAAGTCCGGCTCGGCCGACGACGCGACCTTCCTGCTGACCAACGCAGACACCGTGATCATCGTTCCAGGCTACGGTCTGGCGGTGGCACGTGCCCAGCACGCCCTGAAAGAGCTGACCGAGAAGCTGACCCACGCTGGCGTGACCGTGAAGTATGCCATCCACCCGGTGGCCGGTCGGATGCCGGGACATATGAACGTCCTGCTCGCCGAAGCCGAAGTGCCTTACGACCAGGTGTTCGAGATGGAAGACATCAACTCCGAGTTCGGTCAGGCCGACGTGGTGCTGGTGCTGGGCGCCAACGACGTGGTCAACCCGGCGGCGAAGAACGATCCCAAGTCGCCGATTGCGGGCATGCCGATCCTCGAAGCCTTCAAGGCCAAAACCATCATCGTCAACAAGCGCTCGATGGCCAGCGGTTATGCCGGTCTGGACAACGAACTGTTCTACCTCGACAAAACCATGATGGTGTTCGGTGACGCGAAGAAGGTCATCGAAGACATGGTGAAAGCCGTCGAATAAGGCTCTGGCCTGCGGCTGAACGAACCCTCGACGCGTCTATCGGTCGAGGGTTTTTTACATCTTCTGTAACAGTGTTTTACGCTGAGAGCCGCCGTTTAGAGCCTCCAATACGACCTAAGTCATGGGACGCGCCATACCCGACGCTCTAGACTTTGCTGCTCGCATCCTTGTCTTGAGATAAGAACACCATGCACCGTGAACGTATTCGCCTGCCGTCTTTGATGAGCAAGGTAATGAGCGCGGCCGACGCCGCTTCCCTGATCAAAGACGGCATGACCGTCGGCATGAGCGGCTTTACCCGCGCAGGCGAAGCCAAGGCCGTACCCAAGGCGCTGGCTGAGCGCGCCAAGGTGTCGCCACTGAAGATCAGCCTGATGACCGGCGCCAGCCTGGGCAACGATCTCGACAAGCAGTTGACCGAAGCGGGCGTGCTGTCCCGCCGTATGCCATTTCAAGTCGATAGCACGTTGCGTAAGGCGATCAACGATGGCTCGGTGATGTTCATCGACCAGCACCTCTCGGATACCGTCGAGCAACTGCGCAACCGCCAGATCAAGCCGGTGGACATTGCGGTCATCGAATGCGTGGCGATCACCGAAGAAGGTCATCTGGTGCTGAGCTCGTCCGTGGGCAACTCGGCCAGCTTCGCAATCCTCGCCGAGCAAGTGATCATTGAGATCAACATCGCACAGCCTTTGGCGCTCGAAGGCTTGCACGACATCTATATACCTACTTACCGCCCGACACGCCTGCCGATTCCGGTGCTCAAGGCTGACAGCCGAATTGGCAGCCACGCTGTGAAAATCGACCCGGCGAAGATCGTAGGCATCGTATTCAGTGATCAGGCTGACTCACCTTCAACTGTACTGCCTGCTGACGAAGAAACTCAGGCCATCGCCGGGCATTTGGTGGAGTTCTTCAAGAACGAAGTGCGCCAGAACCGTCTGACCAATCAATTGATGCCGCTGCAAGCGGGCGTCGGTACCATCGCCAACGCGGTGATGACCGGGCTGATCGACTCGCCGTTCCACGGCATGGCGATGTATTCGGAGGTATTGCAGGACTCCACGTTCGATCTGTTCGAAGCCGGGAAGCTGGATTTCGCTTCGGGCTGCTCAATGACCCTGTCCGAACGCAAGCACAATGCGGTCTACGACAACCTTGAGCAGTACAGATCGAAACTGTTATTGCGCCCTCAGGAAATCTCCAACCACCCCGAGGTCGTTCGGCGCCTCGGGATTATCGGCATCAACACTGCGCTGGAGTTCGACCTGTACGGCAACGTGAACTCCACCCACGTTGGCGGCACACGAATGATGAACGGGATCGGTGGCTCCGGTGACTTTGCCCGCAACGCGCATTTGGCGATCTTCGTTACCAAGTCGATCGCCAAGGGCGGTGCGATTTCCAGCGTGGTGCCGATGGTCAGCCACGTCGATCACACCGAGCACGACGTTGACATTCTGGTCACCGAACAAGGACTCGCCGACCTGCGCGGTCTGGCACCCCGCGAGCGCGCCCGCGTGATCATCGATAACTGCGTGCACCCCGCATACCGCGAGGCGTTGAACGACTACTTCCTCCGTGCTTGCGCCATGGGTGGACACACCCCTCACGTGCTGCGCGATGCACTCAGTTGGCACCTCAACCTCGAAGAAACCGGCCGCATGCTGGCGGTGTGAGAAAACAGTTTGGAATTGGCGATGACCTTTCGTCGCCGCTTCTGGCGGGCTGAACGCCATTCTGGCAAAAACTGTACTGCTGTACCGGTTGTTTTCAGGGTCGAAAACACAGATTTCACCATTTCAACGCACAAAATGCCCCATTTCGGTGCTTACCGGTACAGTTGCCCCATATATGAACAAAACAGTGCCCCTTCACAGTTAACTGGAGCAGCACAATACAAGTGAACTGTGTCTGGAGAGAGCAGGGCAACGAGAGGAAGATGGGCACCAATCCAAGTCACTATCTAATCCCGCCACAAGCGGAAGGAAGAAGCACCATGGAACGCACCGTAAGTTCCGAACTGTTCTACGAAGAAACCGCAAAATCCGCTCAAGGCTCCCTGCCGCTGCGCATGTTCGCCAACCTGATGCTCTGGCAGCGCCGTCTGTCCAGCCGCCACCAGCTGGCACGTCTGGATGCTCGTCTGCTGGCTGACGCCGGTATCAGCGAATCCCAGCGTTACGAAGAGCTGAGCAAGCCGTTCTGGCGCTAAGTTAGCGTCTGCTGGTCCCAGGCTACGAGCCTCTCACCAGCAACCCGAATTGTTCAAACGAAACCCGTCGCAGGTGACTGCTGACGGGTTTCGTCGTTTCTGGGTCTTGATATCCGGGAAAGGGCGGTATGGCAATTCGACCTGCCAGTAACAGTCCTTCGGATGATACCGCCGTAGAGAAACCTTGCTGCTGAACACGAAAAACCGCGAATAGGTACAGTTTTGAAAAATACCGATTCTTACAGGTACAGTGCCGCATCTGTGCGGCTTCCAGCGGTGCGGGAGAACCACTCTTTGCGAGCTGGCAAAGAGCCGTTCTGGTCCTCACGATCCCGCATACGCTAGTCTTGCACCACTTTTTGTACCCATCGCTGTCAGACCGTTCCGCTCATTCACCGATGTGGTTTTAGATTCACCCTTCCTTGGAGTTCACATATGTCTCGTCTTCGCCTGCTGAGCGCTGCAGCCCTTTTGATTGCGGCCACTGGCGCTCAGGCGTCCAGCTTCGTGGTCACTACCGATACCCTCGTGCGTGCACTGGACGCTTCGTCCAACGCCACGTCGAAAATTTCGTCGTCTTTCCATGACGACAAAATCGTTTTGGCCGCACGTGACGATGCCGCCAGCTTCGTGGCAAGCAATGGCGATATTCGTGGCGTGCATCTGGAAGGCGCGTTTCAGCACATTCGCGAAGTCAGCCCCGGCCTGAACGCCACCGACGCACAACTGGCTCAAGCCATTCTGGCGATCTGATTCAGCCCCGCGACAGCTTTCATACCGCTAGCCCCGACACCTTCACTGGCTCTGGCCGGGGCATTTGCGCTAGCCTTGCGACTCGTTTTCCGAATACCGAA
Source organism: Pseudomonas salicis (assembly GCF_057128705.1). Lineage (NCBI taxonomy): Bacteria > Pseudomonadati > Pseudomonadota > Gammaproteobacteria > Pseudomonadales > Pseudomonadaceae > Pseudomonas > Pseudomonas salicis. The sequence continues at coordinate 551,882 of NZ_JBSKHU010000006.1, read as the reverse complement.
GACTCATGCGTTCATTGTCTCGCCTGTTGTTTGCAGCGACTGTCAGCCTGATGGGTAGCACCCAGGCTCATGCGTTCGACACAACCACACAAAGCTTGATCAAAAGCGGGTACGCCACCAGCCAGGTGACGACCGGGCCTTTCGAGAACAAACTGATACTTGCCGCCCAGGATGATGCAGCAGCGTTCATTGCCACTGATGGCCAACTGCGAGGAGCACAACTGGAGTCGGCATTGATATACCTACGTCAAACCTCTCCAAAACTTCATGCAAGCGACCTTGAACTGGCGCAAGCAATCCTCGTCCAATAGTCACTTTTTGCATCCCCGAATTTTTGGAGACGTTCCATGCGTACCCCGCTGATCGCCGCTGCCCTTGGTTTGCTGCTGCTGACCGATATGGCACAGGCTCAAACCCTCAAGGCCACCAGTAACATTGTTGTCCGCGCCTTGGGCCGCAGTGTCGATTTCACTTCCGACACCACATCCTCCGTTCGCAACTGGAAACTGATCGTCGAAGCTCAAGACGACGCCGCCAGCTACGTCGCCAGCAACGGCAACATCCATGGCGCTCGTCTGGACGCTGCGTTTGTTACGTTGCGCGAGCGTCTGCCTGAAGCCCGCAATGCCTCCGATCAGGACCTCGCCGAGGCCATCCTCGCACTGTGAGGCGTCTGGCCGCCTGGCTGCTGGCGTCGGCGCTTTCGCTGATCTGCCCAAGCGCCTTCGCCGATCTGAGCCTGTCGCTGCACACCGACGGGCTTGATGCCGCGCAACAGAAGGCCAGCCAGACGCTGCTCGACGAAGCCATGGCGCACCTGCCGCCAATGTTCATCAGCAAGCTGGACCGCAAGGTCCAAGTCCACTGGACGGATGACATGCCGTCCAATGCCTATGGCCGCGCTGACGGGCCTTACAGACTCGATCTGAATCAACACCTGCTGGCGGGGCTGGCTGACGGCACTGCTGCCACCACCCGGACCAATCGCCCACACGGCACCGTGCGCGAAGAAATGCTGGCGACTGTGCTACACGAGCTCACCCACATTTATGACCATGCCCAATTGTGGTCACCGGAAGAGCGCAAGCTGATCATCGCCTGCACCCGCCAAGGCAACAGCATGGGCAAAATCGGCCTGCGCGACAGTTGTCGCGGCCAGACGGATCGGCATTTCACCTTCAGCGACGACCCGCGTCTGCTGGACCTCGCAGGCTGGCCGCAATATGTGGGTCGGCGAGGGGAGCGCGAAGAGCGCAACGGCCAGGTCGCACGCAGCCCGGACATTTACGAAATCAGCAGCCCGCTTGAATTCGTTGCAGTGAACATGGAGTACTTCCTCCTCGACCCCGCGTATGCCTGCCGTCGGCCTTCGCTGTATGACTACTACAAGAAGCTGTTCAACTGGGCGCCAGCGGCCAAAGACGAATGCCCGACGTCTTATCCTTACCTCAACGCAGGCAACGACTTCGCCCGTGAACCCCTCGGTAAACTCGACCCCGAACGCGTGTACGAGGTCGACTACCTGCTCGCCGAAGCCAACCAGAATCTGGTGAGTCGTTGGGGCCACAGCATGCTGCGGCTGGTCATCTGCAAACCGGGTCGCCCGCGTGGGCCGGATTGCCGACTCGATCTGGATCAACATCTGGTGCTGTCGTACCGCGCCTTCGTTAATGACCTGCAGCTGTCCAGTTGGAGCGGCCTGACCGGGGCCTATCCGTCGCGTCTGTTCGTGCTGCCGCTAGGGCAGGTCATCGATGAGTACACCAAGACCGAACTGCGCAGCCTGGCGTCGGTGCCGCTGAAACTCTCCCGCGAGCAAATCAACGGATTGGTGCAGCACGCTGCCGAAATGCACTGGGCCTACGACGGCAACTATTGGTTCATCTCCAACAACTGTGCGGTTGAAAACCTCAAGTTGCTGCGCAGCGGTACTGACGATCCAAGGCTCGTCGGGTTGGACAGCATTTTGCCTAACGGCTTGCTGGAGGTGCTGAAGGGCAGGGGACTGGCGGACACCAGCGTGCTGGACGATCCGAAGAAGGCCTTGCGGATGGGCTACCGATTCGACTCCTATCGCGACCGCTATCAAGCGATGTTCGACGTGTTGCGCAAGACCACTGACGTGAAGGAAACAACGGTGGAGGATTGGCTAGGCTTGCCCGCGAAAGAACGCCAACCGTATTTCGCCAAGGCGGATTTACGCACCAGTGCAGCGATGTTGCTGCTGGAACAGGCGAGCATGCGTAGGCAGTTGCTGCTCGCGCAGGATGAGGTGAAGCAGCGTTACCTCAGCGCGGTGGAACAGAAGGACAAAGGCGTTTCCAAGGCGACTGGCACGTTGCAGGACATTCTCGCGAACAGCGGCTTCCTCAGTCGCCCGGCTGAATTGCTCGGCAGCGGCGGTTATGGCCTGCCGCAAGAAGGCGAGTGGGGACGTCTGGAAGCGGAAAGCACCCAGCGTCAGCAGCAGTTGCAACGGCTGACGGGTGATCTGGACAAAGAGGTGAGGGCACTGCTGGAGCCAGACCGCGCGGCCGAGATTGCAGCGACCGAGGAAAACCTCAAGCAGGTCGGCGAGCACCTGCGCGCGCTGCACAAAGCGGCGGGTGGGTTGGAATTGCCGTGATGGTCACGTTGTAACAGCGGGCTTGGCCGCGGCGGGTTTCTCAAAATCGCTGTCGACGGCGAGCCTGACCGCCACAAAGGTCGGCGAGCTTATACAGACTCGCCCCGTTCCCCCGGCAAATGCTCATCCAGATGCAGCCAAGGTAGGCGGCTGTCGGTCCAGATATGCCGTTCGGCAGCGGCCAGTTCGGGTTGGTCGAGAGTGGCGATGGTGACGTCCATGGTCCCGGGGCTGTTTCGGGTGAACAGCGCGACCTGTGCCCCACAGTTACTGCAGAAATAACGTACGCACGTCGGGCTTGAGTCGTACGCCGCCGGACTGCCTGCCGTCCACGTGTACACCTCCATCGGCACGGTGATCCAGGTCACCACGATCCCGCCCGACGTCCGCCGACAGATCGAGCAATGACAATGAGCGATGTCCCGCAAAGGCGCGTCGAGTTGATAGCGCAGGTTCCCGCAATGGCATCCGCCTGTGTGCCTTTCACTCATGTCGCATCTCCCGTTCGTGTTTAACGTCTGACTCTCGCAGGGGCGTTTTACTTCATCTTTTCCTACAGCGATCAGCGGAAAGGCGTCGAAAGCTGGCTGAAAGCTAAGCCCTTTAGCATCCCCCCACCGCCGGCGACAGACCGGCCAAGCCAGGGCCGCACCTTTAAAAGCGGCCCGGCCCATCTACAACAACAATTCGGTGATTCTGATGCTCGCTTTCGCTCCGCAGTACCCCTCGCACGCTCTCCAACGCCACGCGCAGCACGTCTTGAACTGATCGCTTCATCACGTCCGTTTCCACGTCGCGTCCTGCCTGGAGTATTTCTATGTTGACCTTCCTCGGCTTCGCCATGGTCGTTGCCTTCATGTACCTGATCATGAGCAAACGCCTGTCCGCGCTCATTGCCCTGATCATCGTACCTATCGTATTTGCGCTGTTCGGCGGTTTTGCCGCGGGTATCGGTCCGATGATGCTCGCCGGCATCACCAAACTCGCGCCGACCGGCGTGATGCTGATGTTCGCCATTCTCTACTTCGCACTGATGATCGACTCAGGCCTGTTCGACCCGGCCGTGCGCAAGATCCTCAAGCTCGTCAAAGGTGACCCGGTCAAAGTGTCGGTCGGCACCGCCGTGTTGGCGTTGGTCGTCTCGCTGGACGGCGACGGTGCAACCACCTACATGATCTGTGTCGCAGCGATGCTCCCGCTGTACAGCCGCCTGGGCATGAGCCCGCGCATCATGGCGGGCCTGATCATCCTGGCGGGTGGCGTGATGAACATGACGCCGTGGGGTGGTCCGACCGCTCGCGCCGCCAGCGCTCTGCATGTCGACCCCTCCGATATTTTCGTGCCGATGATTCCGGCCATGCTTGCCGGTGTGATCACGATTCTGGCGATCGCCTATTTCTACGGCAAACGCGAGCGCGCACGTCTGGGCGAACTGCATCTCCCAGGCGATGAAGTCGATCACAGCGAAATCAGTGTCTCGCAATTTCCCGACGCTCGCCGTCCCAAACTGATCTGGTTCAACGGTGCGTTGACCCTGGCGCTGATGGTCGCGCTGATCATGGGCCTGTTGCCACTGCCGGTGCTGTTCATGATCGCGTTCAGTATTGCGATGATCGTCAACTATCCCTGCCTGCAAGCGCAGAAGGATCGTGTCGCCGCCCATGCGGGTAGCGTGCTGGCAGTGGTCGGGTTGATTTTCGCGGCGGGGATTTTCACCGGTATCCTGACCGGCACCGGTATGGTCGATGCGATGTCCAAAAGTTTGCTGGCGGTGATTCCGGACGCGATGGGGCCGTATCTGGCCGTCATTACCGCCATCGTCAGCATGCCGTTCACCTTTTTCATGTCCAACGATGCGTTTTACTATGGCGTCTTGCCGGTGCTGTCCGAGGCCGCGTCGCATTACGGCATCACCCCGGTGGAAATGGCACGTGCCTCGATCGTCGGCCAACCCGTCCACCTGTTGAGCCCGCTCGTGCCATCGACTTATCTCTTGGTGGCCCTGGCGGGTATCGAATTTGGCGATCACCAGCGCTTTACCCTCAAGTGGGCCGTGCTGGTGTGCGTATGCATAATGGTCGCAGCGCTGCTGATGGGGATATTCCCGGTCTTCAGCAGTCTATAAGGCACATTACTCCCCCGCTGCCGCGCGAGTGACATCGGGGATCTGACAAGCTCAAAGGAAAACCTAATGGAATGGCTGACCAACCCTGAGATCTGGGTTGCTTTCTTCACCCTGACTGCCCTGGAGATCGTTCTGGGGATCGACAACATCATCATGATCTCGATTCTGGTCAGCCGCATGCCCAAGGCGATGCAACCGCGCACCCGGATTTTCGGCCTCGCGCTGGCGATGGTTACGCGCATCCTGCTGTTGCTGTCGATCACCTGGGTCATGCGCCTGACGGACGACCTGTTCGTGGTGCTCGGCCAAGGCATCTCGGGCCGCGATCTGATCCTGTTCTTCGGTGGCCTGTTCCTGCTGTGGAAAAGCTCGCAAGAGATCTACCACGGCATGGAAGGCGAAGAGGAGGAGATCGACGAGCCGAAAGGCAAGGGCGGCATGTTCCTGTACACCATCATCCAGATCGCCATCATCGACATCGTGTTCTCGCTGGACTCGGTGATCACGGCGGTCGGCATGGTGTCTCATGTGCCGGTCATGGTCGCTGCGATCATCGTCGCCGTGCTGATCATGATGCTGTGCGCAGGGGTCATCAGCGACTTCATCGAGAAGCACCCTTCACTGAAGATGCTGGCGCTGTCGTTCCTGATCGTGGTGGGTACGGTGCTGATCGCCGAGTCGTTCGACGTGCACGTGCCTAAAGGCTATGTGTACTTCGCCATGGCGTTCTCGCTGGCGGTGGAAGCGATCAACATCAAGATGCGCACCTCGATGGCCAAGAAGAAGGCGATGAAAGAGCCGGTGAAACTTCGCAAGGACGTTCCGGGTCAATAACATCCCTGTGGGAGCGAACTCATTCGCGATGCGGACGTACAGCCGATACAAATGTGTCGGATGTCATAACCCATCGCGAATGAAGTCGCTCCTACAGTTTGTTTCGGCGACGACTTGCCAAACGGCTTATTTGTGACAGATTTGTTTCAAGAAATAATCGTCTGTGCCATGCTGGCATTAAGGCTCCAAGCCGACTAAAAGCTTTAGTTGAGTGTGCTGACCACGTCAGATGGGCACGCGCTTTCGCTCGCTACACGCTGCACTTTCAATCTTTTGCCCATGAGTGCCGGCCAGTCTGGCCCGCCGGGCAACCAACAGGGGGCTTTCCGTATGCTGACCCTGCTCGATTTGCTTTCCGCCGTCGCGCTGTTGATCTGGGGCACGCACATCGTTCGGACTGGCATTCTGCGCGTCTATGGCACGCAGCTGCGCCGCGTGCTGAGCCAGAACATGTCCAAACGCCCACTGGCCTTCGTCGCCGGGATTCTCGTCACCGCCTTGGTGCAAAGCAGTAACGCCACCGCCATGCTGGTGACGTCCTTCGTCGGCCAAAGCCTGATGGGGCTGACGCCTGCCTTGGCGATCATGCTCGGCGCCGACGTCGGCACGGCGGTGATGTCGCGAATCCTGACGTTCGACCTGTCGTGGCTCTCGCCGCTGCTGATCTTTCTCGGCGTTATCCTCTTCCTGTCGCGCAAACAGACCCGCGTCGGTCAGCTCGGCCGCGTCGGAATCGGCCTGGGGCTGATCATTCTGGCATTGCAGCTGATCGTCACTGCCGCCGCGCCGATCACCCAAGCGGCTGGTGTGAAAGTGCTGTTCGCCTCGCTGACCGGCGACTTGCTGCTCGACGCCTTGGTTGGCGCGATGTTCGCGCTGATTTCCTACTCCAGCCTCGCCGCTGTCCTGCTGACCGCCACGCTCGCAGGCGCTGAAATCATCGGCTTGCCGGTGGCGATTGGTCTGGTGATCGGCGCCAACATCGGCAGCGGTTTGCTGGCCTTCCTCAGCACCAGCATGCAGAACGTCGCCGGGCGTCAGGTCGCGCTGGGCAGCCTGCTGTACAAGCTGATCGGCCTGCTGCTGATCTTCCCCGTGCTGACACCACTGGTGCACTGGATGGAAACGCTGGACGCCAGCCCGTCGAGCCTGGTCATCAGTTTTCACGTGATTTACAACTCGCTGCGTTGCCTGATCATGCTGCCCACGGTTGGCCCGATGGGGCGACTGTGCGCGTCGCTCCTCCCTCAAGCGGCCGAGGTCAACGGTCAAAACAAGCCTCGTCATCTGGACCTGACCGCGCTGGCAACGCCGAGCCTGGCGCTGGCCAACGCCGTGCGAGAAACCCTGCGCATGGGCGATCTGATCGACAGCATGCTCAATGCGATGCAAGAAGTGCTGCGCGGCAACCAGACAGCGGTCACCCAGGAAGTCCGCCGACTTAACGATGAAGTCGAGGTGCTGTACAACGCCATCAAACTGTACCTGGCGCAAATGCCCCGCGAAGACTTGAGTGATCAGGACAACCGCCGTTGGGCCGAAATCATCGAGCTGGCGATCAACCTCGAACTGGCCAGCGGCCTGATCGAGCGTATGCTGCGCAAGGTGCAGCAGCAGAAGACGTCACAACGCCGGTCGTTTTCCGACGTGGGACTGGAAGAACTCTCCGGGCTGCACGAGCAATTGATGGCTAACCTGCGTCTGGGCCTGTCGGTGTTCCTCAGCGGCGACCCGGAAAGTGCTCGTCAGTTGCTGCGCGAGAAACGTCGTTTCCGGGCACAGGAGCGACGCCTGGCCCATGCCCATGTCAGCAGACTGCAACGTAAGATCGTGCAGAGTATCGAGACCAGTTCGTTACACCTTGAGCTGATCGCCGACATGAAACGACTCAATTCACTGTTCTGCAGCAGCGCCTATGTCGTCCTCGAAACCTCAGACACTGGCGCCTTGTCCAGCGAAAGCCAGCCAGAGTAATCGCGGTGAACGCCGGGGCCGGTCAGCAGTCTGTTACTCATACCGGCCCGCAAGGAAGCCCGTTTTTATGCGTTGCCTGCTGTTCGCTGTCCTGTTTCTGATATCCCTTCCGTCCATGGCGATAGACCGCTTTCAAGTGGAAGGCTATGTGTTGCCGAACGGTTTGCAACTGGTGCTCAAGCCTGCTGAGAAGGGGCATGTGTCGATTCGCTTGGTCGTGGGCATTGGCTTCGATGATTTCCCCTGCGCCGACAAGGAATTGCCGCATTTGCTGGAGCACTTGCTGTTTAGCGGCGTCGACGATTCCGGCGAAGGCGGGCTCGAACAGCAGATGCAGGCACTGGGCGGCGAGTGGAACGCGTTCACCAGCAACACCGACACCACCTTCGTGATCGAGGCGCCCGGGCAAAACCAGCGCAAGGTGCTGGACCTGCTGATCAGTGTGCTGACGCACACGCAGATTACCCAAGCCAATCTGGACACGGTCAAACGCATCGTCGAGCGCGAAGACGGCGGGCATTACTCGCATTTGCAGCGCTGGCTGGACAAGCGCGACCTCGGCCACAGCGCCAGCAGTCAATTGGCGGTGGAGCTGGGCCTCAAATGCGCTGAGCGTCCAGAAGTCGATCACATCACGCTGGATCAGATCGAGTCCATCCACGACAACTGGTATGCGGCCAACAACATGACGCTGATCATCGTCGGTGACCTCGACAAGCTGCTGCCCGCTTATCTGGAGCGCACCTTCGGCCAGCTGAATGCCGTGGACCCGACCGAGCATCCGCCGCTGGCGACCATCACCGAAAAAGCCGACGCGGAGCGCACATTGGTTCGCGGGGCATTGGGCGACGGCGCGAAGCTCCACTTGCTGTTTACTGAGCCGGACCTGGGCGACCAGCATGATGAGACCCTGGACTTGGTGAAGGCCTACCTTGACTGGGCGCTCTACAGCGAACTGCGTCTGAAGCAGGGGTATTCGTATGGCCCATGGGCGGACCGCGAAGCCTTCGGCGATACGGGGTTTCTGAGCCTGAATGCCGATCTGGATCGGGATGACGTCGACGCGGCCGTCAGTGCTGTGCGCGGGATGCTGGAGCGGCTGCGCAAGGAAGGTATGGACCCGGCGACGTTTGCCCGGTTGCAGCAGGCGGCGATTGCCAAGGAGGCGTGGGCCGCTCAAGGCAACAGCGCGTTGGCGGACTATTACTGGGGCGCGATCAACGATTACGACGACGGCCACTTCGACGACCCGACCAAACGCCTGCGCGGCGTGAGCCTGGATTTGGCGAACAGGGCCATGCGACAGTTGTTGGCACAGCCTGGGTATCTGCGCCTCGAGGAACCGCTGGTCAGTTATGACGAGTTGTACGAAATCGGCGTCGCGTTGGCGGTGTTGGCCGCGCTGCTGATCGCGTGGCGCTGGCGGGTGTACAGAAGACGAACGCTTTGATGCAGGCCGCTTCTGGCCGGAGGCCGTAGGAGCGTGGCTTGTCCCGCGATCTGGCGCGAAGCGTCAGTAAAATCAGGCACCTCGGTTGTTTCAAACATCCCGCGCTTGCCGGTTTTGCTGCCGGTTCCCGGCAGATCGCGGGACAAGCCACGCTCCTACGCCTTCGGCAGAACCAAGAGCAAGCTTCAGCCTTGCAGCATTGGTATCCTGCCAAGGATTTTTTTCCTACAGCCGAAGTGATCACCGAAATGCCGGACCTCAACGCTCTGATGCAGAACTCCCTCGTACAGCGTGTGCTGGAGTTCATCAAACGCTATCCGGGCCTGATCGCGCTGTTCGGGTTTTGTTCTGGGGTTGGCAGTTTCATCCTCGTTGATCGCCAGGCACGGCCCGCTAGCTGGATCGCGATCATCCTGCTGATCAGTTGGCTTTGGTTGATGGTGGAAAACAGCGCTGTCAGGCTCATCGCCAAACTCCTCAAACGCGAAATCCCTCAGCCGCTGTTGCGCTACGCCACGCAGATGATCCATCAGGAAAGTCTGTTTTTTGTCCTGCCGTTCTTTTCCATCACCACGACCTGGAATAGCGGCCAGCTCGCGTTCACCGGGTTGCTAGCCGTGGCAGGGCTGATTTCGATCATCGATCCACTGTATTACAAATGGCTGGCGCCCCGGCGCTGGTTGTTTCTGGCGCTGCACACCCTGACGCTGTTCGCGGCGATGCTCACCGCGCTGCCGATCATCCTGCACCTGACCACCGCCGAGAGTTACAAACTGGCGTTGGCGACCGCCATGCTGCTGTCCATTCCGAGTCTCGCGTCGAGCTTCCCCGTCACCAACTGGAAGCGCGGTGTCGGCCTGGTGATCCTGACGCTGGCCATCGGCGGCGCGGGCTGGTTGCTGCGATCGTGGGTGCCACCGGCGACGCTGTGGATGACCGAAGTGGCCGTGAGCACTCAGTTCGACAACCAGAACCGCACCCCCGGCGAAAGCATTCAGGAGATCGGCGTCAACCAACTGCGCAGCAGCGGTCTTTACGCTTACACCTCGATCAACGCGCCTCGCGGTTTGGACGAGCGGATTTATCACGTTTGGCGCCACAACGGCGAAGAAGTGGACCGAATCGCTCTAGACATTCACGGCGGACGTAAGGAAGGCTATCGGGCGTGGACACATAAACAGAATTTCCCGCCGGACGTGCTCGGCAAATGGCAGGTGAGGGTGCTGACAGAGGATGGCCAGATGATCGGCGTATTGCGCTTCCAGGTGACCGACACCGATCAGCCTGCGGTGACTCGCAAAAAGATCAAACCAGCAGGTTTGAAGCCCAATGCAGATACGTTGGGTTCGTCTGATTCGGATGACGACAAGGGAGATGACGATAAGCCATCATCGAGCTCGCCCGCACCGGCCAAAACCAACTAAGCTCGTGCCCATGACCCCAACGACCGACCTGGTTACCCACACGCCCAAGGCACCGGGCAGCGCCTCACTGGATACTTCGACTCAACCCACGCAGCTGTGGATAGTCGGGGACTGGACGCTTGCCCACTACCACGATCTGAAGCGGCAGACCGATGCCTTGAGCGACGGTTTCAGCCCTGCGACGCACGTGGACATGAGCCGATTGGGCGCCCTCGACACAGCCGGGGCGTCGCTGCTGGTCGAGTTGTTGGGGGCGCAACGCTTGCGGCTTCTGGCGGTTCAGGCTCCCAATCTTCCAGAGTCCAGCCGCGCCCTGATGCAGACCATCCAGAGCGCCCTTCACGATTATTGCCAGCCACTGAAAGACCCGGAAGTCGCCGTCGGCACCCAACTGTTGGCACGAGTTGGTTCGGCGGTAGAGGTGCTCTGGCGCGACACGCTGCAACTGCTCGGCTTCATCGGGCTGATCCTGCAAACCTTCGTCGCGACGATGTTCCGCCCTCGACGCTGGCGCACCACCTCGGTGATCGCCCACATCGAACAAATCGGCCTGGACGCGGCGCCCATTGTCGCGCTGCTAACGTTCATGGTCGGTGCTGTGGTGGCGTTCCTCGGTGCTACCGTTCTCAAGGCCTTCGGCGCGACGATCTTCACCGTCGATCTCATCGGCTTCTCGTTCCTGCGGGAATTCGCAGTACTGCTGACGGCGATTCTGTTGGCAGGGCGCACCGCCAGCGCCTTCACGGCCCAGATCGGCTCGATGAAAGCCAACGAAGAGCTGGACGCCTTACAGACGCTGGGGCTGAGTCCTACGGAAATGCTGGTCTTGCCCCGCGTGCTTGCCTTGCTCATCTCGCTGCCAATACTGACCTTTCTGGCGATGATCTGCGGCATCGTCGGCGGTGGCGTGGTGTGCGCGCTGTCGCTGGGGATTTCGCCCGCGATGTTTCTGTCGCTGATGCAGGCAGACATCGGCGTGCAGCATTTTCTGGTGGGTATCGTCAAAGCGCCGATCTTCGCGTTCTTCATTGCGGCGATTGGATGCCTGGAAGGCTTCAAGGTCGAGGGCAGCGCGGAGTCGGTGGGCGCTCACACGACGTCAAGCGTGGTGCAGTCGATTTTCGTCGTCATCGTGCTGGACGCATTGGCGGCGATGTTCTTCATGGAGATTGGCTGGTGACCCGACGTTGCGTTCAACCCACCGAAGCCGTGATTCAGGTGCGCGGCCTGTGCAACCGCTTCGGCCCGCAGGTGGTGCACGAAAACCTCGATCTGGACCTGTATCGCGGTGAAATCCTCGCCGTGGTGGGCGGCTCCGGCAGTGGCAAATCGGTATTGCTGCGCAGCATCGTCGGCTTGCAGCGACCGGCTGAGGGAAATGTCCGAGTATTGGGTCAGGATTTGCTGAATCTCCCGGACAAAGCGCGCTCGCAGGTTGAGCGACGTTTCGGCGTGCTGTTTCAGAAAGGCGCGTTGTTTTCTTCGTTGACCATTACTGAGAACGTTGCTCTGCCGCTGATCGAGCATGCGGGGCTGAGCCGTGAAGAAGCCGAACATCTCGCCGGAATTAAAATGGCCCTGTCCGGCTTGCCGTTGTCTGCGGCGCATAAGTACCCGGCGTCGCTGTCCGGCGGGATGATCAAGCGTGCCGCGCTGGCCCGGGCGTTGGCGCTGGACCCGGACATTCTGTTTCTCGATGAACCTACCGCCGGGCTCGATCCGATTGGCGCAGGCGCCTTCGATCAACTGATCCTGACCCTGCGTGATGCGCTGGGCTTGAGCGTGTTCATGGTCACGCACGATCTGGACACTCTCTACACCATCACCGACCGGGTCGCCGTGCTAGCCCAGAAACGGGTGCTGGTGGCCGACAACATCGACAAGGTGTCGGCCTACAAAGACGATTGGATTCACGAATACTTCCACGGCCCGCGCGGCCGCTCGGCCTATGCAGCGGCCACCCACCCACACGAGGTCTCATGATGGAAACCCGCGCCCATCACGTTTTGATCGGCCTGTTCACGGTGATCGTGGTCGCCGCTGCGTTGCTGTTCGGCCTGTGGCTGGCCAAGTCCAGCGTAGACACGGCGTTCAAGGATTATCAGGTGGTGTTTAACGAGGCCGTCACCGGTCTGTCTCGGGGCAGCCCCGTGCAGTACAGCGGGATCAAGGTGGGTGACGTGGTCAATCTGCGGCTGGACCCGCAAGACCCGCGCCGCGTGCTGGCGCAGATTCGCGTCGCCGGAGAAACCCCGATCAAACGCGACACCTTCGCCAAACTGGCCCTCGCCGGGATCACCGGCACGTCGATCATTCAGTTGAGCGGCGGCACGCCTCAAAGCGAGCCGCTCAAGGGCGAAGACGGCAACTTGCCGGAAATCATTGCCTCGCCGTCGCCCATCTCGCGTCTGCTCAATGACAGCAACGACCTGCTCACCGGAATCAACACGCTGCTGCACAACGCCAACGAGCTCTTGTCGTCCAAGAACGTTCAGGCGCTGACCAAGACCATGGATCATCTGGAGCAGACCACGGCGGTGATTGCTGACCAGCGCGACGACATTCGTCAGACCCTCAAGCAATTGCTGGCGCTGAGCAAGCAGGCCAGCACGACGCTGGATCAAACCTCCACCGCCATGCGCAACGCCAACATTCTGTTCACGGTCGATGGCAAGCAAGCCATCGCCACCGGGCAGGCGGCGATGGTGTCGTTGCAGCAGAGCACCGATACCATCAACCAGTTGATCAAGGCGAATAAAGGGTCGGTGGATGGCGGGCTTCAGGGGCTGGGTGAACTGGGTCCGGCGATTCGCGAGCTGCGTGAAACGCTGGCCTCGCTCAAGACGATTTCCCGCAGCCTGAACGCCAACCCCAGCGGCTACCTGCTCGGTAGCGACAAGAACAAGGAGTTCGAGCCATGAGGCTTGCCCGTCATTCCTTTACCCGGCTGTTGCTCGCGAGTGCGCTGATGTCCTCGGCCTTGTCGATGACGGCCTGTTCGATCCTGCCCAAACAGGAACCATCAGACGTATACCGCTTGCCCACGGCCTCGACCGCCAGCAAGGTTACGGCCCCTGTCGATTGGTCATTGCGCGTGGCGAGACCCAAAGCCAGCGAAACGCTCGACAGTCCACGCATCGCGGTTATTCCCCAGGGCGACGTGATCAGCAGCTATAAAGGCGCGCGCTGGAGCGATCCGGCCCCTGTGCTGCTGCGCAACCGGCTGACTGATGCGTTCTACCGCGACGGCCGCGTGCAATCGATCAGCACTGACGACAGCAACCTGCAGGCGGATTTCGAGCTGGGCGGGGAGTTGCAGGCGTTTCAGAGCGAATACCGGGGCACCGCCGTCGACGTGGTGATTCGTCTGGACGCGCGGCTTGTCGATGATCATCAGCGCATCATCGCCAGCCGCCGCTTCGAGGTGCATCAGCCGGTGACCGACAAGCCCGTCTCAGCCGTGGTAGCGGGCTTCGGGCAGGCCAGCGATGCGCTGACCGCCCAAGTGCTGCAATGGACCGTGGAGCAGGGCCAGCGGCGTTACGCTGCCGAGCCGAAGAACCAATAGCAGACCGCGATGGCCGCGATCACACCGGACAGTTCCGCCAGCAAGGCGCAACCCACGGCGTGACGGGCGCGCTGGATACCGACCGCGCCGAAGTACACGGCCAGCACGTAGAAGGTGGTTTCCGTGCTGCCCTGAATGGTTGCGGCCACCAGCGCCGGGAAGCTGTCCACGCCTTGGGTTTGCATGGTCTCGATGAGCATGGCCCGCGCCGCGCTGCCTGAGAACGGCTTGACCAGCGCGGTGGGCAGGGCATCGACGAAACGGGTGTCCAGGCCCATCCACTGGATGGCGTGGCGGATGCCTTCCAGAATCAAGTCCAACGCTCCGGATGCACGCAACACGCCCACTGCACAGAGCATCGCCACCAGATACGGCAGCAGGTTTTTCGCCACGTCGAAGCCTTCTTTTGCGCCCTCGACGAACGTTTCGTACACCTTGACCTTGCGCAGCGCGCCGACCACCAGAAACAGCATGATGATGCCGAACAGCGTGACGTTGCCCAGGATCGACGACAGGCTCGACAGCGCCGTGGCCGACAAACCGGCGAGGATCGCCATGAAACCGCCCAACAGCAGCGCGCCGGGAATCAGATAAGCCAGCACCACCGGGTCCCACAGACGCAGTCGCTGCATGAACGCCACCGAGAGCAGGCCGACGAGGGTCGAAGCGCTGGTGGCCAGCAGGATCGGCAGGAAAACCATGGTCGGATCGAGCGCGCCTTGTTGGGCGCGGTACATGAAGATGGTGACGGGGAGCAGGGTCAGGGAAGAGGCGTTGAGCACCAGAAACAGGATCTGCGCATTGCTGGCGACGGTCTGACTGGGGTTCAGTTCCTGCAACGAGCGCATGGCCTTGAGCCCGATGGGCGTTGCCGCGTTGTCCAGACCGAGCGCATTGGCCGCAAAGTTTAGGGTGATCAGGCCCAAGGCCGGGTGGCCGCGAGGGACTTCGGGCATCAGACGATGAAACAGCGGCGCGAGAACTTTACCGAGCCAATCGACGATTCCCGCCTTTTCAGCGATGTTGAGAAAGCCGAGCCAGAGGGTGAGGGTGCCGAACAGCAGAACCATGACCTCGACCGAGAGCTTGGCCATCGCGAAGATGCTTTCGACCATCGCGGCGAAGATCCCGGCGTTCCCTCCCACCAGCCATTGCGCCAGCGCGGAAATGGCCGCGACCACAAAAAAACCAAGCCATAGGCCGTTCAGCATCAGTCAATCCCCTCGCAAGATGCGAGGGATGATAGCGGCGGGGGCGCAAACAACAAACCTCTGGTTGTTTACGGATTCCTCTGGCTGCCGAGATTGCGCTTCTGCGGTGTTATCCGTGACGCGGCGTTATCGGGATTTGAGAAACGCCTGGTGCAGAGCCTTCAACGATTCGAAATGATACGTCGGCGCTTCGGCCGCCAGTTCTTCCCGACTGCCAAACCCATACCCCACCGCCGCCACATCCAGCCCGTTGCGTTTGCCGCCGATCAAATCGTGCTTGCGGTCGCCGATCATCAAGGTCTGCTTGGGATCGAGCTTTTCTTCGTCCAGCACATGCCGGATCAACTCGACCTTGTCAGTCCGGGTGCCGTCCAGCTCGCTGCCGTAGATCAGCTTGAAGTGCCGGGCGAAGTCAAAATGGCGAGCGATCTCATGGGCGAACACCCACGGCTTGGACGTCGCGATGAACAGCGTGCGGCCTTGATCCGACAGCAGGTCGAGCAGTTCGAACACGCCATCGAACACAAGGTTTTCGTACAGCCCGGTGACCTTGAAGCGCTCGCGGTAGAAGCCCACCGCCTCCCAGGCCTTCGCCTCATCAAAGTCATAGGCGCGCATGAATTGCTGCAGCAGCGGCGGGCCGATGAAGTGTTCAAGCTGTGTGATGTCGGGTTCGTCGATGCCCAGTTTGCTCAAGGCGAACTGAATCGAGCGGGTAATGCCTTCGCGCGGATCGGTCAGAGTGCCGTCCAGGTCGAACAGAATATTCTGGTAATGCATGTCGTCTCTCAGAAGCGTGAGGTGAATCGCTTGGTGGCGCACGAACCCTGTGGGACCACACAACCCTGTGGGAGCGAAGTTATTCGCGAGAGGCCGTTACATCCGATAGATATTTTTTGGCTGTACCGACGTATCGCGAATGAATTCGCTCCCACAGGTTAATCAGTGTTCAGGGACATTGACGTTGTCAATCAAGGCTTGTCGAAACCCTCAGCCAAATGCTGATCCTTGAGCTTCACATAATTGGTCGCGCTGTAAGGGAAGAAGGCGATTTCCTTTTCCGTCAGCGGGCGAACCTGTTTCACCGGACGGCCCACGTACAGAAAGCCGCTTTCCAGACGCTTGCCTGGCGGCACCAGACTGCCCGCACCGATGATCACCTCATCCTCCACGACAGCACCGTCCATGATGGTCGTGCCCATGCCGATCAGAATGCGGTTACCCACCGTGCAACCATGCAACATCGCCTTGTGGCCAATGGTCACTTCATCGCCGATCAGCAGCGGAAACCCGTCCGGGTTGAACGGCCCGGCGTGGGTGATGTGCAGCACGCTGCCGTCCTGAACGCTGGTACGTGCGCCGATGCGGATGCGGTGCATGTCGCCTCGAACCACCGTCAGCGGCCAGACCGAACTGTCGGCGCCGATTTCGACATCGCCTATGATAACCGCCGAATGATCGACAAAGGCCCGTTCGCCAAGGGCTGGCGTGTGATTCTGGAACGTGCGAATGGCCACGATAGGCTCCTTCTCTGGCATTGATAGCGAGGCTATCCCTGTTAGGTAGCTGCGGTCAGCGCCGATTGTAATTAAGATGCTCGGGTGTTTCTTCCAGCCAAGGTGCCAAACCGTGAGCGCGAACAACCCTCTTTTGCAACCCTACGACCTGCCACCTTTCTCGGCGATTCGCGCCGAGCACGTAAAACCTGCCATTGACCAGATTCTCGCCGACAACCGCGCCGCGATTGCCGACATCCTCGCCAAGCAAGGTGCTCAGCCTACATGGGCTGGCCTGGTGCTGGCGATGGACGAGCTGAATGATCGTCTGGGCGCCGCCTGGAGCCCGGTCAGCCACCTCAACGCCGTGCGCAACAGCGCCGAACTGCGCGAAGCCTACGAGTCGTGCCTGCCTGCGTTGAGCGCGTACTCGACCGAAATGGGCCAGAACCGTGAGCTGTTCCAGGCCTTCGAAGCCTTGGCGAACAGCCCGAAAGCTGCCGGTTTCGACGTTGCGCAAAAAACCATTCTGGAACACTCGCTGCGTGATTTCCGCCTGTCGGGCATCGACCTTCCGCCCGAGCAGCAGAAGCGCTATGCCGAAGTGCAGAGCAAGCTGTCGGAGCTGGGCAGCCAGTTCTCTAACCAACTGCTCGACGCGACTCAGGCCTGGACCAAGCACATCACCGATGAAGCCGCTCTCGCCGGGCTGACCGATTCGGCCAAGGCGCAAATGGCCGCTGCCGCTCAGGCCAAAGACCTCGACGGTTACCTGATTACTCTGGAGTTCCCGAGCTACTACGCGGTGATGACCTACGCCCAGAACCGCGCGCTGCGTGAAGAAGTCTACGCCGCGTACTGCACCCGTGCGTCGGACCAAGGGCCGAACGCCGGTAAGAACGATAACGGTCCGGTGATGGAACAGATCCTCGACCTGCGTCAGGAACTGGCCAAACTGTTGGGCTTCGCCAGCTTCTCCGAACTGAGCCTGGCCACCAAGATGGCCGAGTCCAGCGATCAGGTGCTGAGCTTCCTGCGTGATCTGGCCAAGCGCAGCAAGCCGTTCGCCGCGCAGGACCTGCAACAGCTGAAGGCCTATGCCGCCGAGCAAGGCTGCCCGGACCTGCAAAGCTGGGACAGCGGTTTCTACGGCGAGAAGCTACGCGAGCAGCGCTACAGCGTTTCCCAGGAAACCCTGCGCGCTTACTTCCCGATCGACAAAGTGCTGAGCGGCCTGTTCGCCATCGTACAAAAACTGTACGGCATCGAAATCGCCGAGCAGAAAGGTTTCGACACCTGGCACCCGGACGTTCGCCTCTTCGAAATCAAGGAAAACGGTCAGCACGTCGGCCGCTTCTTCTTCGACCTCTACGCCCGCGCCAACAAGCGTGGCGGCGCGTGGATGGACGGCGCCCGCGACCGTCGGCGCACCTCGGCGGGCTCGCTGCAAAGCCCGGTCGCTAATCTGGTGTGCAACTTCACCCCGGCCGATGCGGGCAAACCCGCCCTGCTGACCCACGATGAAGTGACGACCCTGTTCCACGAATTCGGCCATGGCCTGCATCACCTGCTGACCCGCGTCGAACACGCTGGCGCGTCGGGCATCAACGGCGTGGCGTGGGATGCGGTCGAGCTGCCGAGTCAGTTCATGGAAAACTGGTGCTGGGAGCCGGAAGGCCTGGCGCTGATCTCCGGTCATTACGAAACCGGCGAGCCGCTGCCTCAGGACCTGCTTGAAAAAATGCTCGCCGCGAAGAACTTCCAGTCCGGCCTGATGATGGTCCGTCAGCTGGAATTCTCGCTGTTCGACTTCGAACTGCACGCCACCCACGGCGATGGTCGCACCACGCTGCAAGTGCTCGAAGGCGTGCGCGACGAGGTCTCGGTGATGCGTCCACCGGCGTACAACCGCTTCCCGAACAGTTTTGCGCACATTTTCGCGGGCGGTTACGCAGCGGGTTACTACAGCTACAAGTGGGCTGAAGTGCTGTCGGCGGACGCCTTCTCGAAGTTCGAAGAAGACGGCGTGCTCAATGCCGAAACTGGCCGTGCGTTCCGCGAGGCGATTTTGGCCCGTGGCGGATCGCAAGCGCCGATGGTGCTGTTCGTCGACTTCCGCGGACGCGAGCCTTCGATTGACGCACTCTTGCGCCATTCCGGCTTGAGCGAGGACGCGGCAGCATGACCGATACACCGCACGTGATTACAAAAAAACGCTTCATCGCCGGGGCGGTCTGCCCGGCGTGCAGCGAACCTGACAAGTTGATGATGTGGAGCGAAGACGACGTCCCGCACCGCGAATGCGTGAATTGCGGGTACTCCGACACGCTGAACGCACAAGGGCAGTCAATTCCAAAAGAGTTGGGCACGCGGGTCAACAAACCTGCGGTGAAACCGGCGGATCCGAAGGTGCAAGGGGTGCAGTTCTTCCCGAATCCGAAGCTCAAGAAGCCGGTAGATCCTCAGTAGTCTTCTTCTCTGAAGCCGAAGCAGTCCGGCTTGCGGGCGGTAGCGATTTCAAATCGGCCGTCGGCAAGCCGTGCTGATAGGCGGGGCTACAATCGCCAGAGAATCGTCTGAACGCCCACCACATCTGTCTTCTGAAACCAGCCTTTGATCGCACAGCTTGCAAACGCGCTGGTGCTGCATGCGCCGCTGTTGAGCGCAGTTTTCAAAGCATCCACATCGACCTTGTTGATGTAATCGATGCCATGCTTGAGGCTGTCTTCATCCCCAAATCCCCCGTGTTCCATCTCGTCCAGCGCGGCTTGCTTGGTCCAACCCTGCACGACAATGCGGTACATCGCGGCCACCAGGCCCGTCCGGTCAAGCCCGTGTTTGCAGTGCATCAGCACTGGCCCCTTTTCTTGCGCAGTTTGAATGGCGCGCAGGCTCTGGATGATGTCTGCGTCATCGACATGAACGGTCTGCAGTGGAATCTGCACCTGGGTCACCGACGGGTCCGAGAGCCACTTGCTGTCACTTTCCTTGATGAAATCCACTACGGTTTCCACGCCTAGCTGCTTTAGAAGCGGCTGAGCCGCCGCATCGGGCTGGCGACTGCGATACAGCGTCGGGGTCATTTGGTAGAGGTTGTAATGCTTGTCGATCGGCTGCGCCCACTGACTGGGGCGCAACGTGGCCGAGGGCGTGTCTTCGGCCTGAACGAGCGCACAAAAAGAAGCCGCCCACAACGTGGCGACCAGCGGAGCGATCAATCGAAAGCGCATTGAGCAGTACCGTGCAAGCGTGCAGGAATGGGAGTGCGGCGAGTGTCTGCGCTAGGGGGTCAAGGCGATGTGAGGCAAATGTCAAAACTTCGTTGAGCGCCATTGATCGGTGCCGCGTGGTTTTTCCGGCCGCAGCGTAGAGACGCGATGCATTTCGCGATACTGTATGCATAAACAGTAATCGGGAATGCTCGCATGTCCACGCCATTGCCACCCCGCGGTCGCGGCACCGCCACCAATCCTCACAATCGGTTTGCCCCCAATCGTTCGGTGGCCGAAGACGACGGCTGGTATCAGGAAGTGCCCGTGACACAAGGCACGACTGTCACGCTGGAAACCGCCAAAAGCATCATCGCGCGCAATTCGTCTCCTGACATTCCCTTCGACCGGTCGATCAATCCGTATCGCGGTTGCGAGCACGGCTGCATTTATTGCTACGCACGCCCCAGCCACGCGTACTGGGACATGTCGCCGGGGCTGGATTTCGAGACGAAGCTGATCGCCAAGACCAACGCCGCTGCGCTGCTCGAACAGCAGCTGTCGAAGCCCGGCTACAGCGTGGCCCCCATCACTCTGGGCGCCAACACCGATCCGTATCAGCCCATCGAGCGCGAATACAAAATCACCCGCGCCACGCTGGAAGTGCTGCTGCGTTATCGCCATCCCGTAACGATCATCACCAAAGGCTCGCTGATCCTGCGGGATCTGGACCTGCTGTCAGAACTCGCCAAGCTGAACCTCGTGTCGGTGTTCATCAGCCTCACGTCGCTGGACGATGAGCTCAAACGCATCCTTGAGCCCCGAGCCGCCGCTCCCAAGGCCAGGCTGCGGGCGATTCGAGTGTTGCGCGATGCCGGGGTGCCGGTCGGGGTGCTGCTGGCGCCGATGATTCCGATGATCAACGACATGGAGCTGGAGAAACTCATGACCGAAGCCAAGGCTGCCGGAGCATTGAGCGCAAGCTACGTAATGCTGCGGCTGCCGCTGGAAGTCGCGCCGCTGTTTGAGGAGTGGTTGCAGGCCCATTACCCGCAACGGGCCGAACATGTGATGAGTCTGGTTCGGCAGAGCCGTGGAGGCCAGGTGTATGACAGCCGTTTCGGTTCTCGAATGCGCGGAGAAGGGGTATTCGCTGAACTGCTGGCGCAACGCTACAGTATGGCGGTGAAGAAGCTGGGGCTGAATCAGCGCGAGAGCTTCAGGCTCGATTGTGAAGCGTTCTGCCCGCCCGGTGGTCAGATGTCGCTGTTGTGACTCGGGTGGCGTCTCATTAGCTGATACAGGCGCGTGTATCGCTATCGCTTTAGATTTTCTAAAGCCAGACCCGCGATCTAGAGCGATGCATTCAGTTTCAATTAAGTTTTTATCGCTAAGGTGTTTCGCAAGTGACCGGCTGGTCGCGCACAGATGGAATTGTCCGTCATGCCAGAAAAAAGTGGGACATCCACGGGAATCACTGGAAACTCCACTTCAATCCGACAGAGAGGATGAGACATGAGCAACAGGGATAAACAACCTCAAGCTTCCACGGCCCCAGCCTCGGCCAAGGCTGAATCCGCTGACGAGGCGCTTCAGCATATCGTCGACGGCTTCAAACATTTTCGTCATGACGTCTTCCCTCAGCAGGAAGAGCTGTTCAAGAAGCTGGCGACTGCCCAGCATCCGCGAGCCATGTTCATCACCTGTGCGGATTCGCGCATCGTCCCCGAACTCATTACGCAAAGCTCCCCGGGCGACTTGTTCGTGACCCGTAACGTCGGTAACGTCGTGCCGCCTTATGGCCCGATGAACGGGGGCGTTTCCACGGCCATCGAATACGCGGTACTGGCGTTGGGCGTGCAACACATCATCGTTTGCGGCCACTCCGATTGCGGCGCGATGCGTGCGGTGCTGAACCCGGACACGCTGGAAAAGATGCCCACGGTCAAAGCCTGGCTGCGCCATGCCGAAGTTGCCAAGACGGTCGTTCAGGACAACTGCAGCTGCACCGGCGAACACGAAACCATGCACGTCCTCACCGAAGAGAACGTCATCGCCCAGTTGCAACATTTGCGCACTCACCCGTCGGTGGCGTCGAAACTGGCGAGCGGCCAACTGTTCATCCACGGTTGGGTCTACGACATCGAGACCAGCGAAATCCGCGCTTACGACGCTGAACAGGACGGCTTTCTACCGCTGGACGGCGACCAGAAAATCCCGATGGCCACGCTGCCTCGCGGACGTTACTGATCATTGATTGATCACTGGATGAGCGCAGCGCCGCCCCTGTGACGCTGCGCCATCCCTGACGGTTCAACCCTCTATCAAGCCCTTCACGGCCGCGCACTGCGCGTGCTGTCGGCTTTGTCACGTCTGAAGTTTTTGCGGAGAGTCGTCATGGCTAGTACAGATCTGAAATCCTTGTTACCACGGGAGCTGCTGGCTTCCGTGGTGGTGTTTCTGGTGGCCCTGCCGTTGTGCATGGGGATCGCTATCGCGTCTGGCATGCCTCCGGCAAAAGGACTGATCACAGGCATCATCGGCGGCATCGTCGTGGGTTGGTTGGCGGGTTCGCCGTTGCAGGTCAGCGGTCCTGCAGCGGGGCTGGCAGTGTTGGTCTTCGAGTTGGTGCGTGAACATGGGATGGCGATGCTGGGGCCGATTCTGCTGTTAGCGGGTCTGCTGCAATTGCTGGCCGGTCGCCTCAAGCTGGGCTGCTGGTTCCGGGTGACCGCTCCGGCCGTGGTGTACGGCATGCTCGCGGGGATTGGCGTGCTGATCGTGCTCTCCCAGGCCCATGTGATGTTCGACAGCGGCCCTAAGCCGTCCGGTCTGGACAACCTGATAGCCTTCCCGCAAACCCTCTTCGGCGCCATCGGCCCTGGCAGCGGTATGCAAGCGGGTCTGTTGGGGTTGGGCACCATCGCCGTGATGTGGCTGTGGGAAAAGCGTCGGCCTCACGCACTGCGGTTCGTGCCAGGCGCCTTGCTCGGTGTGGGGATTGCCACGGCCGTGAGCCTGGCGATGGCCCTCGACGTGAAGCGGGTCGAAGTCCCGGCCAACCTCGCAGAGGCCATCGACTGGCTGCGTCCGGCGGACCTGCTGAATCTCACCGATCCGGCGATTCTCATTGCCGCCATTGCCGTCGCTTTCATTGCCAGCGCCGAAACCCTGCTCTCGGCCGCTGCGGTGGATCGCATGCATGACGGTCCGCGCTCTGACTTCGACAAGGAACTCAGCGCCCAAGGCGTCGGCAACATGCTGTGCGGTCTGGTCGGTGCATTGCCGATGACCGGTGTGATCGTGCGCAGCTCGGCCAATGTTCAAGCCGGGGCGAAGACGCGGATGTCGGCGATGTTCCACGGTCTTTGGTTGCTGGCGTTCGTGTTGCTGCTGTCCAGCGTGCTGCAAAGCATTCCGGTGGCGAGCCTCGCGGGTGTGCTGGTTTACACCGGCGTGAAATTGGTGGACCTCAAGGCGCTACGCGGGCTGGGGCGTTATGGGCGTATGCCGATGTTCATTTATGGCGCGACGGCGAGTGCAATCATCCTGACCGACTTGCTGACGGGCGTGCTCATCGGCTTTGGTCTGACGCTGGTGAAACTGGCGCTGAACGCGTCGCGGTTGAAGATCAATCTGGTGGATCTGGAAGCGGAGGGGGAGATGGAACTGCGCTTGAACGGCGCCGCGACGTTCCTGAAGGTCCCAGCGCTGACTCAGGCACTGGGCAACGTTCCGCCCGGCACGACATTGCATGTGCCGCTGAGCAATCTCAGCTACATCGACCATTCCTGCCTGGAGCTGCTGGAGGAATGGGGCCGTGCCAATGCAGCACAGGGTTCGCGCCTGTTGCTGGAGCAGCGCCTGTTGAAACGGAGGGTTGAAGGGCGCATACGCACGTCAATTGGAGGCGCGGCGTTGCATTGATGTGCAGGCAGGCGTCCTCTCTGTAGGAGTGAGCTTGCTCGCGATCAGGCATGTCTGACGCATCTGGGCTGTCAGGCCGGACGCTATCGCGAGCAAGCTCACTCCTACAGGTGTTATGTGAGAGTCTGCCGGCGATTCAATCCTTCGCGCATTCCATCTCAAGCCCCACGCCCAGTTGCCGGGACAGGCTCGGCCAGCGTTTCCACGCGGCGTCGGTGTCGGGGCTGGCGAGTTTGTCGCGATAGGCTTCCACTGACTCCAGCGAAAAGCTGTCTTCGTCCAGCAATTGATCGATGGCGTGGTGGACCACCTCGTCCAGCTGGTTCGCAAACGCTTCACCGATCAACTGATGAGCGATGACGCTGGCCACGGTGGTGTTCACCGGGATCAGCGGTTGAGCGAAGTGCACGATGTAGAGGTCGTTCACTTCTTCCACTAGACGATGAGCCAGATAGGCCTCGTCGAGCAGACTGTCGAGCCCTTCGTGCCCGTCCATGATGGCGGGCGGTGCGCTGAAGAATTGTTCGGCGATTTTCAGCACGGGTTTGATCTGGCTTTCGATACCGGCCTGCACGGCGACGTCGTTTGCGGCGTCCAGCAAGTCCGGAACTTGATCGATGTAGGCCACGACAAAACGTGCCAAAACACCCCGCGCATCAACGTCAGGAAGGTGAATGGCAGGGTGCAGATGGGGGAGTTGCACTTCGAGTTGGCGCAATAGCTGACCGGTTTGGGTCTCGTGTTCCTGTGCTCGTGTGATCTGCTCGCGCAACGCGGCGGTGTTCATGAATGCTCCATAAGGCAATAAAACCAGGCTGTCATTATAGGGAAGTCATACGTTAGCTGGCTTATGAAAGGCGCTAAGACGTAATTGTCATAACAACTTCACGGTTATGTGCATTGGCTATTAAAACGCCACTTTCTCGGCTTTTCCGGCCAAAAACTTGTTACACGCGTGCTTGTATAGCCCGGTTTTGCGAAAACGCCACCGCGTGCTGAGCGCGACAGCGTGTCTATACTCGGTCTGTGATGCAGTAGCTCCACCGGATTTGCTGGCCTGGCCCCGGTCCACCGCACTTTGATGACCGCTCCCTCGCCCGCTGTGGCAACACAATAAGAAGAACAAAGAGGGAAACCCGCAATGAAGCGACATCCACACGTTTGGATGGCGCTCCTGTTGTGGTCGGTATTCAGTCCGGCGCACGGCGCCTGGACCACGAATATGGCGCCGGGAGCGACCGAGGTCAGTCACGAAGTCTTCGGCCTGCACATGACCATTTTCTGGATATGTGTGGTGATCGGAATCATTGTGTTTGGCGCGATGTTCTGGTCGATGATTTTGCATCGCCGCTCGACCGGTCAGGTGGCCGCCAAATTCCATGAAAGCACCACGGTGGAAATCCTCTGGACCATTGTGCCGCTGCTGATCCTCGTCGTCATGGCGATCCCCGCGACCAAAACCCTGATCCAGATGTACGACAGCACGGAGTCGGGGCTGGACATCCAGATCACCGGCTACCAGTGGAAATGGCATTACAAATATCTGGGTCAGGACGTCGAGTTTTTTAGCAACCTCGCGACACCTCAGGATCAGATTCACAACAAGGAAGCCAAGGGCGAACACTACCTGCTGGAAGTGGATCAGCCGCTGGTGGTGCCGGTCGGGGTGAAAATCCGCTTTTTAGTGACGGCGGCTGACGTCATCCATTCCTGGTGGGTCCCCGCGTTTGCCGTCAAGCGCGATGCCATCCCCGGTTTTGTTAACGAGGCTTGGACCCGGATCGAGAAGCCTGGCATCTATCGCGGCCAATGTTCGGAGCTGTGCGGCAAGGACCACGGCTTCATGCCCATCGTCGTCGAGGCCAAGACCCAGGCTGACTACGACACCTGGCTCGCCGGTCGCAAGGCAGACGCTGCCAAGCTCAAGGAACTGACCAGCAAAGACTGGACGCTGGATGAGCTTGTGGCTCAGGGCGACAAGGTCTACCACACCACCTGCGTGGCCTGTCATCAGGCCGAAGGCCAAGGCCTGCCGCCGATGTTCCCGGCGCTCAAGGGCTCTAAAACGGTCACCGGACCTAAAGAAGAACACCTGGCCACCGTTTTCAACGGTCGGCCGGGCACTGCCATGGCTGCGTTCGGCAAGCAGCTGTCGGAGGTCGATATCGCCGCCGTCGTCACCTACGAACGCAACGCGTGGGGCAACAACAAAGGCGACATGGTCACGCCAAAAGACGTGCTGGCGCTGAAACAGGCGGCTGCGAAATGAACCGTTTGCCAGATGTACGCGTTTTGACCTGTGGGAGCGAATTCATTCGCGAAAGGACCGTACATCCGGCACATCTCTATCGGCCAGACGACCGCATCGCGAATGAATTCGCTCCCACAGGACATCAGGGCGCCACAAGACTTTGCGTCCGACGGAAAAACAACTGTAGGAGCGAATTTATTCGCGAAAGGGCCGTGCATCCCACGCATCTCTATCGGCCACGCCGCCGCATCGCGAATGAATTCGCTCCTACAGGTTTCGGGGGCGTCAGACAGCTTCAGGCTTGGCGCGGGATTTACGCAGGAGACAGAACATGAGCGCAGTGATTGACGATCCCCGTCACGACGACCACGCCGGCCATGCCCACGGCCCCGCCAAAGGCCTGATGCGTTGGGTGCTCACCACCAACCACAAGGACATCGGCACGCTGTACCTGTGGTTCAGCTTCTGCATGTTCCTGCTCGGCGGGTCATTCGCCATGGTGATTCGCGCCGAGCTGTTTCAGCCCGGTCTGCAAATCGTCGAACCGGCCTTTTTCAACCAGATGACCACGATGCACGGCTTGGTGATGGTGTTCGGCGCGGTGATGCCCGCGTTCGTCGGGCTGGCAAACTGGATGATCCCTCTGATGATCGGCGCGCCGGACATGGCCCTGCCGCGCATGAACAACTTCAGTTTCTGGCTGTTGCCCGCCGCGTTTCTGCTCTTGGTCTCGACTCTGTTCACCCCCGGCGGCGGGCCAAATTTTGGCTGGACCTTCTATGCCCCGCTCTCCACCACGTACGCTCCCGAAAGCGTCACCTACTTCATCTTCGCCATTCACCTGATGGGCATCAGCTCGATCATGGGCGCGATCAACGTCATCGCCACCATCCTCAACCTGCGCGCCCCCGGCATGACCCTGATGAAAATGCCGCTGTTCGTCTGGACCTGGCTGATCACCGCGTTCCTGCTCATCGCCGTGATGCCGGTGCTGGCCGGGTGCGTGACGATGATGCTGATGGACATCCATTTCCACACCAGCTTTTTCAGCGCCGCAGGCGGCGGCGATCCGGTGCTGTTCCAGCACGTGTTCTGGTTCTTCGGCCACCCCGAGGTGTACATCATGATCCTGCCCGCGTTCGGCGCAGTCAGTTCGATCATTCCGGCGTTTTCGCGCAAGCCGCTGTTCGGCTACACCTCAATGGTTTATGCCACAGCGAGCATTGCGTTCCTGTCGTTCATCGTCTGGGCGCACCACATGTTCGTGGTCGGCATCCCGTTGGTGGGCGAGCTGTTCTTCATGTACGCGACCATGCTGATCGCCGTGCCCACCGGTGTGAAGGTGTTCAACTGGATCAGCACCATGTGGCAGGGCGAGCTGACCTTCGAGACGCCCATGCTGTTCGCCGTAGCCTTCGTGATTCTGTTCACCATCGGCGGCTTTTCCGGACTGATGCTGGCGATTGCGCCCGCCGACTTCCAGTACCAGGACACGTACTTCGTCGTCGCGCATTTTCACTACGTATTGGTGCCGGGGGCGATCTTCGGCATCTTCGCGTCGGCCTACTATTGGCTGCCGAAATGGACCGGCCACATGTACGACGAAACCCTAGGCAAGCTGCATTTCTGGCTGTCCTTCGTTGGCATGAACATGGCGTTCTTCCCGATGCACTTCGTGGGGCTGGCCGGAATGCCCCGTCGGGTGCCGGACTACAACCTGCAATTCGCCAACTTCAACATGGTCTCGTCGATTGGCGCATTCACGTTTGGCGCGACGCAGATTTTCTTCCTCTTCATCGTGATAAAGACCATTCGCGGCGGCCCGCCTGCGCCGGCCAAGCCTTGGGATGGCGCCGATGGCCTTGAGTGGACCGTGCCCTCACCTGCGCCGTATCACACTTTCGTCACGCCGCCGGACGTCGGATGACATGACTTGCGCAGAGCGTCCGAACACGCGACTCGTCATTCGCCTGCTGGTGCTGGTGGCGGCGATGTTCGCGTTCGGCTTCGCCTTGGTGCCGCTCTACGACGTGATGTGCAAAGCGCTGGGCATCAACGGCAAGACCGGCGATCAGTACACCCAAAGTCAGCAGATCGATGCCAGTCGTGAGGTGCGCGTGCAGTTTCTGGCCACCAACTCGGCAGAAATGGTGTGGGGCTTCTATCCCAAGGGCGAGGAGCTGAACGTTCATCCCGGCGCGGTCAACGAGATGCTGTTCGTCGCGCAGAACCCGACCAGCAAGGCGATGACTGCCCAGGCGATCCCAAGCATCGCCCCCAGCACCGCCGCCGTGTATTTCCACAAGACCGAATGCTTCTGTTTCACCCAGCAAATGCTGCAACCGGGCGAGCGAATCGAGATGCCCGTGCGTTTCATCATCGACCGCGACCTGCCCAAGGACGTGAAACACCTGACGCTCGCTTACACGCTGTTCGACATCACCGCGCGCATGCCGCCCATCGTCCGCCCTGTCGCGGCCAATGGCGGTTAGGCCCCCACGGCCTGAGGAGATCTGGAAGATGGCAACCCATGAGCATTACTACGTCCCGGCGCAGAGCAAGTGGCCGATCATCGCCACCGTCGGCATGTTCGTCACGATGTACGGATTGGGCACCTGGCTGGTGGACCTGAAAGCGGGCCGCGAAACACACGGTGCGTGGATATTTTGTGTGGGCGCGCTGATGGTGGCCTACATGATGTTCGGCTGGTTCGGCACCGTCGTGCGCGAAGGTCGGGCCGGGTTGTACAGCGGTCAGATGGACCGCTCGTTCCGCTGGGGCATGAGCTGGTTCATCTTTTCGGAAGTCATGTTCTTCGTGGCGTTCTTCGGCGCGCTATTTTACGTGCGCCACGTCAGCTTGCCTGCCTTGGGTGGCGAGGGCACAAAGGCCGTCGCCCACATGCTCTGGCCGGAATTTCAGAACACTTGGCCATTGCTGCATACGCCCGATCCGAAGCTGTTTCCGCCGCCCAAAGAGGTCATCGACCCTTGGCACCTGCCGTTGATCAACACCGTATTGCTCGTCAGTTCGAGCGTCACCGTGACCATTGCCCACCATGCGCTGAAGAGCGGCCATCGCGCTGCGTTGAAACTGTGGTTGGGGCTGACGATTCTTCTGGGTCTGTCTTTTCTTGCGCTACAGGCCATTGAGTATCACGAGGCCTACACCGAGCTTGGGCTGACATTGGGTTCAGGCATCTACGGCGCGACGTTCTTCATGCTCACCGGATTCCACGGCGCCCACGTCACGATCGGCACGATCATTCTGTTCGTGATGCTGATGCGGGTCATGCGCGGGCATTTCGATGCCGAGCATCAATTCGGTTTCGAGGCGGCGAGTTGGTATTGGCACTTTGTGGACGTGGTGTGGGTGGGGTTGTTTGTTTTTGTGTATGTGTTGTGAACATCGAATTGCCGGCTGCGAGGCCCCCTCTGTAGGAGTGAGCTTGCTCGCGATTGCAGTGTGTCAGCTGACATCTATGTATCTGATCTACCGCAATCGCGAGCAAGCTCACTCCTACAGGGGCCGTGCGGGCTACCAAGGCGGATGCCACACCAACTGCCCGCTGAAATACCCATAGGCAATCAACGCCAGGGTAATCGCGGCACAGCCCACGCGGACGGTCAGGGCTTTGAGCAGGCGAGTGGATGACGCGTCGTCCTTGACCAGAAAAAACAGGCCGCTGAACA
This sequence comes from Pseudomonas salicis, assembly GCF_057128705.1. Lineage (NCBI taxonomy): Bacteria > Pseudomonadati > Pseudomonadota > Gammaproteobacteria > Pseudomonadales > Pseudomonadaceae > Pseudomonas > Pseudomonas salicis. Next base: position 522,095 of record NZ_JBSKHU010000006.1, on the reverse strand, counting down.
GACTCACCACAGTGGCCAGAAGCATGAAGACAATCGCGGCTTTGAGCATCGGGTGACTCCGGGAGCGAACGCTATGCAAAGGAGTATAGGTGTCGCGCAACAGCTGACGCAGGAGGCGTGATGAGACGCTTTCGGCCCGGTATCGCCCCCACGCTGGTTGTTTTTGTGTTGCTGCCGGTGCTGGTTTCGCTGGGCGTCTGGCAACTGGGGCGTGGGGAAGAGAAGCGCGTGATGCTCGCGCACTACGCCGAACGTCGTGCGGCCCCGCCCATGTCGGCGGAGTTGCTGCCGAACACGCCTGACCCAGCCTATCGCCGGGTCCAGTTGCGCGGCAGCTTTGATGCCGAACACAGCCTGATCCTCGACAACAGCACCCGAGAGGGAAAGGTCGGGGTCGAGCTGATCCAGCCGTTCCATGATCAAGGGAGCGGGCTGTGGCTGATGGTCAATCGGGGCTGGCTACCGTGGCCGGATCGGCGCACCCCGCCGACGTTCGACACACCCACTCAGCCGCTGAACCTCGACGCCTGGGTCTACGTTGCCCCCGGCGCAACGTTTCAGTTGCACCCGGATGCGCAGAGCGATGTGTGGCCGAAGCTGGTGACGGCCATCGATCCGGCGAAGGCCTGGCCCGAGCTGAACCGTGAAGGGTTCGCCCATGAGCTGCGACTTGAGGCCGGTCCTGCCGCGTATCGCACCGAGTGGCCCGTTGTCGCCATGGGGCCGGAGAAACACATGGGCTACGCGGTGCAGTGGTTCGCCATGGCCACGGCGCTGACCGGGCTCTACCTGTACTTGAGTTTCAGGCCGCCCAGCCCGACAAAACACAATAAAAAGAAGGAGGCCGCTCATGGGAACGGCGATGAATCCAGCCAGCACGTCTGAAGCTCGTCCTCGGAAAAGTCGGCGGCGCGGCCGCGTGCAGTTGATCCTGGTGTTTCTCGTGGCGATTGGTCCGATGGTGCTCGCAACCGCCATGTACAAGCTCAAGTTCTGGGTGCCCGAGAGTCGCAGCTACCATGGCGAGCTGATCGGCAATGGCGAAAGCCGCACTGAGCTGGGCGTGCAGACGGACGAAAAGCGCTGGCAGCTCCTGGTGACAGCGCCTCGGGAATGCGACGCCGATTGCCAGCAATTGGTGTACCTGGCGCGGCAGGTGCAGATCGGCTTGGGGCGCGATGCGTCTCGCGCCAGCCACGCGCTCACCACGGCACAACCGATCACCGGTGAATACGACGCCAAACTCGCTCGCGAATACCCTCAATTACAGCGCTACCCCCTCGACCTCAAGCGCTACCAACGGATGGCCCCGGGCATCGAACTGCCGCAGCTGTGGATCGTCGATCCCCACGGCAATCTGGTGTTGCGTTACGGGGCGGAGGTCAACGGCAAGGACCTGCTCAACGACCTGCGCCAACTGCTGAAACTGTCGAACATCGGATAAAGGGGAGGCCATGATGACCAAGCCCGGATTTCGTCTCGCCCTCTGCGCAACGCTTTTGGCGCTCATGGTCGTGCTGCTCGGCGCCTACACCCGTCTGACCCATGCCGGGTTGGGCTGTCCGGATTGGCCCGGCTGTTACGGTTTCATCAGCGTGCCCAAGACCGAAGCGCAACTCGCCCATGCCGAGCTGCACTACCCGGATTCGCCCGTGATCGAACACAAGGGCCGAAACGAGATGGTGCATCGTTATTTCGCCGGCGGTTTGGGGCTGCTGATCATGATTCTCGGCGTACAGGCCTGGCATCGGCGCCACATAGCCGATCAGCCGGTTGCCTTGCCGTTGCTGCTGGTGGGCGTGTTGTTCGCCCAAGCGGCCTTCGGCATGTGGACCGTCACGCTCAAGCTCTGGCCGCAGGTAGTCACGGCGCATTTGCTGGGCGGGCTGACGACCCTGAGCCTGCTGTTTCTGCTGACCCTGCGTTTGAGCGGGCGATTCAAACCGATGCCACAGTTGCACCCACGCGTGCGACATCTGGCGGCCGTCGGTTTGGCATTGGTGGTGATACAAGTCGCGCTGGGCGGTTGGGTCAGCGCCAACTACGCCGCCATGGCGTGTACAGATCTGCCGACCTGTCAGGGCCAGTGGTGGCCCGACGCGGACTTCGCCAATGGCTTTCATCTGACCCAACACATCGGCCCTAATTACCTGGGCGGAAAACTCGACAGTGAAGCGCGCACGGCGATTCATCTGACCCACCGTGTCGGCGCGGTGCTGGTGAGCCTTTCGTTGCTGTCGTTGGCGTGGCGACTGAATCGCGCAGGGCTCGGTGGGATGGCGAAGCTGTTGGTGATCGCGCTGGGTACGCAGATTACGCTGGGGTTGGGCAATGTGATCTTTCATCTGCCGCTTGAATTGGCTGTGGCGCACAACGCTGGAGCCGCGGGACTGGTGCTGACGCTGTGCCTGATCAATTACCGCATCCGGGTCCCGTTCGCCGTGACTTCCAGGCGGGTGTCGAGCTTCTGGCAGCACGCCCATGTGCGCCTTCACCTCGGGCCGCATCGCTGAGATGTGAATCCCAGGGCGCGATTCACTTTCTGCCCAGGCCAAGGGTGTTGTACCGTGGCAGCCCGGCCGCATGCCGTGATCGACACGTGGAGCTTTTCCCGTGGTGGGTCGCGCTGCTTGACGATCACTTTTCGATGTTGAACTCATGACCCGAACCCAAAAAACCGTCTTCATCCTTGTGGCCATCGTCGCGTTGGTGCTGGGCCTGACCGTCAACCGCGTATTGTCCGGCAGCGGCCAGGGCGACCAGACCGCGCTGATCGACGCCGGGGTGATCCTGTTGCCGCAAAGCCGTAACGTACCGGACCTGAAACTCATCGATCAGGACGGCCAGCCGGTGTCGCTGGATTCATTGAAAGACAAGTGGACGCTGCTGTTTTTCGGTTACACCTTCTGCCCGGACATTTGCCCCACCACACTCGCCCAACTGCGCCAGATCAAGAGTGACCTGCCAAAAGAAGCGGTGGATAAATTGCGCGTGGTGTTTGTCAGCGTTGACCCCAATCGGGACACGCCGCAGCAGTTGAAGACGTATCTGGGGTATTTCGACAAGCAGTTTCTCGGCCTGACCGCGCCGGTGGATACCATTCAGAAACTCGCCAATGCCATGAGCATTCCGTTCATTCCGGCCGATACCAGCAAGCCGAATTACACAGTCGATCACAGCGGCAATCTGGCCCTGCTCGGCCCGGACGGCACTCAACGCGGCTTCATCCGCGCACCGATCAACAACCAGAAACTGGTCGCGCAGTTGCCGGGGTTGGTTGAGAGGAAGTGACTGACGAGTCTGTAGTAGCACGGTTTGCCGGCGGTGGCGTCATCGAAACCGCTACCGCCGGCATGCCGGACTGCTACAGGGTGTATGTTCGCGGTCGGCGCTCACATTCGGGATATCTTTATCGGATGTATTGCCGCCTCGCGAATGAATTCGCTCCCACAGTTAGTCCGTGTAAAGCCCGATAATTCGCGGTGGTACGGGCTCCTGCGGGAACAAATCCGGGATCAGAACGCCGGAACCACAGCGCCTTTGTACTTCTCAAGAATGAAGGCTTTGGTCTCGGGGCTGTGCAGCGCGGCGACCAGTTTCTGGATCGCTGGCGCGTCCTTGTTATCTTCGCGGGTTACCAGAATGTTGGCGTACGGCGATTCCTGACCTTCGATGATCAGCGCGTCCTTGGTCGGATCGAGCTTGGCGGTCAGTGCGTAGTTGGTGTTGATCAGCGCCAGGTCAACCTGAGTCAGCACACGCGGCAGGGTCGCCGCTTCCAGCTCGCGGAACTTCAGGGCTTTCGGGTTCTGCAGCACATCGCTCGGCTTGGCGGTGATGCTGGTCGGGTCTTTCAGGGTGATCAGACCGGCTTTCACGAGCAGCAGGAACGCACGGCCTTCATTGGTGGCATCGTTCGGCAGTGCCACGGTCGCGCCATCTGGCAGGTCGGCCAGGTTCTTGATCTTGTCCGAGTACGCGCCAAACGGCTCGACGTGGACCTTGGCCACGCTTACCAGGTGCGTGCCCTTGCCCTTGTTGAACTCATCCAGATACGGCTGGTGCTGGAAGAAGTTGGCGTCCATGCGCTTCTGATCGACCTGCACGTTTGGCTGGATGTAGTCGTTGAACACCTTCACATTCAACGTCACGCCTTCTTTGGCCAGCGCCGGTTTCACGAACTCCAGAATCTCGGCGTGAGGCACGGCGGTGGCCGCGACGGTCAGGGTTTCATCGGCGTGGGCGGACAGTGCAGCCACAGCAGCGAATACGGCCAACAGCTTCTTCATGTGTATCGACTCCTTGAAATGCACGCCGGGCGGCGCGCATGTGCCGGTCCGTGCAGGACCGGCGAATACGGTTAACGGTGTGAAAAGTGCGCAACCAGACGGTCGCCGACGGTTTGCAGGATCTGCACCAGCACCAGCAGCAATACGACCGTCACGAACATCACATCGTTCTGGAAGCGCTGGTAACCGTAGCGAATCGCCAGGTCGCCCAAGCCGCCCGCACCCACTGCACCCGCCATGGCCGTGAACGACACCAGCGCAATGGCGGTGACCGTGATGGCCGCCAGAATGCCCGGACGTGCTTCCGGGAGCAGCGCCTTGACGATGATCTGCCGCGTCGTGGCACCCATCGCTTGCGTCGCTTCAATGATCCCGCGATCCACCTCGCGCAGCGCGGTTTCTACCAGACGGGCGAAGAACGGCGTCGCACCTGCGATCAGAGGTGGCAAGGTCCCGAGAATCCCCAGCGAAGTGCCGGTGATGATTTCGGTCAACGGCATCATCACGATCAACAGAATGATGAAAGGCAGCGCCCGCAACATGTTCACGATCAGCCCAATGGTGGCGTAGACCGGCTTGTTTTCGAGCAGTTGGCGCGGGGAAGTGAGGAACATCAGCACGCCGAGGGGCAGGCCCAGCAGCACGGTGAATGCCAGGGAAATGCCGAGCATGATCAGGGTGTCGCCGGTCGCGACCCAGATTTCGTACCAGTCGACGTTGGAAAACAGAGCAGCCAGAGTTTCCATCAGCGCAGGACCTCCATGTGAACGTCAGCCGCGGTGAAGCGGGCGAACGCGGCGTCCATATCGCCGCCAGTGATGGCCAGCGTCAGTTGCCCATAGGGAGTGTCCTTGATGCGGTCGATACGACCGGCCAGGATGCTGTAGTCCACACCCGTCTCCCGGGCGACAGTGCCTAACAGCGGCGCGTAGGTCGCGTCGCCCTGGAACGTCAGACGCACAATGCGGCCTTGAACGTGGGCGAAGTCGGAGTTCTGGTCGTTTTCGTCGACCTGCTCGTCTTCCTGCACGAAACGGCGCGTGGTCGGGTGCTTGGGGTGCAAGAACACATCGGCCACAGCGCCTTGCTCGACGATCACGCCCGCGTCCATCACCGCCACCTGATCACAGACGCGACGAATCACGTCCATCTCATGGGTGATCAGCACGATCGTCAGTTTCAGCTCGCGGTTAATCTCAGCCAGCAGTTGCAGCACCGAGGCGGTGGTTTGCGGGTCGAGGGCGCTGGTGGCCTCGTCGCACAGCAGGATTTTCGGCTTGGTCGCCAACGCACGGGCAATGCCGACGCGCTGTTTCTGACCACCCGACAGCTGCGCCGGGTACTTTTTCGCGTGGTCGGACAGGCCAACTCGCGCCAGCAATTCGGCCACGCGCTGGTCGATCTGCGCCCGGGACATGTCCCCGGCCAGCGTCAGCGGCATGGCGACGTTGTCGGCCACGGTCTTGGACGACAGCAGGTTGAAGTGCTGGAAGATCATCCCGACCTGACGGCGAAAGCCTCGCAAGCCGTCTGCGTCCAGTGCAGTGACGTCGACGTCATCGACGCGGATCGTGCCGCCGCTTGGGGCCTCCAGGCGGTTGATCAGGCGCAGCATCGTACTTTTGCCCGCGCCGGAATGGCCGATGAGGCCAAAGACTTGGCCGTTTTCGATTCGCAGGCTGGTGGGATGCAGCGCTGGGATTTCCCTGTCGGCAACCCGATAGGTTTTATGGACGTTTTGAAACTCGATCACGTAGCGAACCTTGTGGGGGCGCGTTGGAAATTCAGCGTGAGAACAGTCTCGAACGCTACTGGGCGATACGCGAAATGGCGCCGTCTATCGCCTCGACTGGATAAACCGGGCGCGCATTTTAGCCTGTCGGGCCGGGGTTGGGCCGAGAATTCTTAGCATTTATTTGGTGGGTCACCTGCCGAACGGTCATATCGCGCGGATCGGTCAGATGATGCAACGGTAGACCAAAGGTCCGAAAAAACACGGAACGGCCCTTTTTATCATCAGTCACTAAGTAAGCGCCGGGATTTCCCCCTGTCTTTTGTCAGGAAATTTCCTGCTTACCAAGCTCACACCGCCTTTCCCCACGGAAGAACGAGAAAAGAGCTGCCTGAACCGAGGAGTCTTTGACTGATGGCCACGAAAAAAACGACACCTGTAAGCAGCACCCCCAAAAGCGAAATGGCAGGCACCGACACTCTGGATCGGGGCAACACCAACGAAAAGCTCGACAGCCTCGAACAGTTTCGCTCCGATGCCACGGGCCAGGCCCTGCGCACGAATCAGGGCGTGAAGGTCTCCGATAACCAGAACACGCTCAAGGTCGGCAATCGCGGCCCTTCGCTGCTTGAAGACTTCATCATGCGTGAAAAAATCACGCACTTTGACCACGAGCGCATTCCGGAGCGCATCGTCCACGCTCGCGGCACGGCGGCTCATGGCTATTTCCAGAGCTATGAAAACCATTCGAAGCTGAGCAAGGCCGAATTCCTGCGTGATCCGGGGAAAAAGACGCCCGTCTTCGTGCGCTTTTCCACCGTTCAAGGGCCACGCGGTTCGGGCGATACCGTGCGTGATGTGCGCGGTTTCGCCGTGAAGTTCTACACCGGCGAAGGCAACTACGACTTGGTCGGCAACAACATGCCGGTATTTTTCATTCAGGACGCGATCAAGTTTCCTGACTTCGTGCACGCCGTAAAACCCGAGCCGCACAACGAGATTCCTACAGGCGGCTCGGCACACGACACCTTCTGGGACTTCGTTTCGCTCGTGCCGGAGTCGGCGCACATGGTGATCTGGGCCATGTCCGACCGTGCGATCCCGAAAAGCCTGCGCACCATGCAGGGTTTCGGCATTCATACCTTCCGCATGATTAATACCGAGGGCAAATCCTCGTTCGTGAAATTCCACTGGAAACCCAAGTACGGCACCTGTTCGCTGTTGTGGGATGAAGCGCAAAAGCTTGCCGGTAAAGACACCGATTTCCACCGTCGCGACCTGTGGGAATCCATCGAATCGGGCGACTATCCCGAGTGGGAACTGGGTGTACAGATCGTCCCCGAAGAGGATGAACACAAGTTCGACTTCGACCTGCTGGACCCAACCAAGATCATCCCTGAAGAGATGGTGCCTGTAACGCCGTTGGGCAAAATGGTGCTCAACCGCAACCCGGACAATTACTTTGCCGAAACCGAGCAGGTCGCATTCTGCCCCGGCCATGTGGTGCCGGGCATCGACTTTTCCAACGACCCACTGCTGCAAGGTCGTCTGTTTTCCTACACCGATACGCAGATCAGCCGACTCGGTGGACCGAACTTTCACGAGATCCCGATCAACCGTCCGGTCTCGCCGAATCACAGTGGTCAGCGTGACGCGCAACACCGCATGACCATCGACAAGGGCCGCGCTGCTTACGAGCCGAATTCCATTGATGGCGGCTGGCCGAAAGAAACACCGGCAGGCCCGGAAGATGGCGGCTTCGAGACCTACCAGGAGCGCGTCGAAGCGCACAAGGTCCGCGAGCGCAGCCCGTCATTTGCCGATCACTTCTCCCAAGCCACGCTGTTTTTCAACAGCATGAGCGAGCACGAGAAAGAGCACATCATCGCGGCGTACAGCTTCGAACTGGGCAAGGTCGAGCGCGAACATATTCGTGCGCGTCAGGTGAATGAGATTCTGGCGAATATCGACATGACGCTGGCGAGTCGCGTGGCTGCCAATCTGGGTCTGCCCGCGCCGAAAGGCCCGACCGTCAAAGCTCAGAAAACGGGCAAACCGACAGTGGATAAATCCCCGCTGCTGAGTCAGACGAATCTGCTGTCGGGCGACATCGCCTCGCGCAAAGTGGCGATCATCGTCGCGGACGGCGTGGACGACAAAGCCGTCGCAGCGATGAAAGCGGCGCTTGAAGCCGAAGCGGCGCATGCCAAGATCCTTGGCCCAACCTCGGCGCCGGTCAAAACAGCTGGCGGCAAAACCCTGGCGGTGGATGCGTCGATCGAAGGGCTGCCTTCGATTGCCTTCGATGCTGTGTTCATTCCGGGCGGCGCAGCGTCGATCAAGGCGTTGAGCGGCAACGGGGTGGCGCTGCATTACGTGCTGGAGGCGTACAAACACCTCAAGGCCATTTCCTACGCAGGGGAAGCGAAAGAGCTGATCGACCTGCTGCGTCTTGAAGCGGATGCGGGGCTGTTGGCGGTTTCGGACAGCAAGTCGTTCAACGCCTTCTTCGATGCGATCAAACAGCATCGGGTCTGGGCGCGTGAGCCGAAGGCAAAGGCGATTCCAGCGTGAGTTGAGATTGCGAGGATGCGGAGTGCTTCTGTGGGAGCGAATGAATTCGCTCCCACAGTGAAGTCATAAACCGGTCTTGCGAATAAAAAAGGCGTTGCCTGCGAGGGCAACGCCTTTCTTTTGATCCTCTCGCTTGGTCAAAAAGCGATCAGAGCTTCGCAGGTTTCAAAATGATCTGCGCAGGCTCGGTCTTCTCGATCTCACGCTGGATCTGCAATTCGAAATCCGGGTTGATCTTCGCCACGCGCTTGGTCAACAGCGATGCCAGCCATGGGTAATCGTCGGTTCGAGGCACCTGGACCGTCACGTCACAGTTGAACGCAGTCACATCGGCGGCGATGTCGTTAAGTTGGCGACGCAGCTGCTTCGAATCGGTGATTTTCAGCGCAATGGTCGTGCTTTCAACGGTCGGGTCGATGATTTTGGCGCTGCGTTTTGCTTCGGCAGCACGCAGCTCAGCTTCAGCTTTCTCCAGCTCGGCTTTGCGCGCATTGGCGATGGCGCCGTTGACGCCGCTGGTCAGCGCCGGGGCCTTCGGCATCAGTGCGCGGGCGCGGCTAAGGGCGGTGGCGGCAGCGTTAACGTCGCCTTTCTGCAAGACGATCTGGCTGCGGCTCAGATAAGCCTCGGCCAATTGACGTTGATACTGCTCAAGACGCGGATCATCGGCATTCTTGCTTTGCAGAGCGGCGAGCTGATCTTCAGCGGTGGCCAATTCGCTGCTGGCGATGTTCTGTTCCAACTGTTGATAGGCGTCGGGCGCCGCGACGGGCGCGGGCTGCTCGACGGGCTTGCTCTGACAAGCGGCCAACAGAATGGAAAATGCAGCAAGCAGCAGATAACGGGATGCGAACGGCTTCATTCCTGCGATTCTCTATTTGCGCAAAAAACGAGCAAGTCTACACATAAGTGACTTGCACCGAAAATAACAGATCACCATCGGCGGCGCTGAACCGAATCATTGCACATTGCCGCCATTCAATGATTGCGGAGTATGACTCGACTTTCGGAACAAGGTTCTACCGCTTGGGCAAAAGGAAGCTGAGCAGGAACAGCGCAGCGGCGCAAACCACGATCGAGGGGCCTGCGGGCGTATCCTTGAACCACGACAGCGCCAGTCCGCCGCAGACTGCCAGAACACCGATCACGCTGGCACCGAGGGCCATTTGCTCCGGTGAGCGGGCGTGACGTTGTGCCGCAGCGGCGGGGATGATCAGCAGCGAGGTGATCAGCAACACACCGACGATTTTCATCGCCACAGCGATCACCACGGCAATCAACAACATCAGCGTCATGCGCAGCGCGGCGACAGGCAGGCCCTCGACGGTCGCCAGTTCTTCATGCACAGTAATCGCCAGCAGTGGGCGCCACAGCGCGCAAATCAACACCAGCACGGCCGCGCTACCGCCGAGAATCCAGGCCAGGTCGGTGGGGCTGATCGCCAGCAGATCGCCAAACAAATAGCCCATCAAGTCGATGCGGACTTCGCGCATGAAACTCAGCACCACAAGCCCAAGAGACAATGTGCTCGGCGCGAGAATCCCCAGCAAGGTGTCAGAGGCCAGCGGCTGACGCTGTTGCAGCGTGACCAGCAGAATCGCGAGCAGCAGGCAGCCCACGGTCACAGCGATGGTCGGGCTGATGTCCAGCAGAAACCCCAGCGCGACGCCGAGCAGGGCGGCGTGGGACAGGGTATCGCCAAAATAGGCCATGCGCCGCCAGACCACGAAAGAGCCCAAGGGACCTGCAACCACCGCCAGCGCGAGGCCTGCGAGCAAGGCGTAGAGAAGAAAATCAGCCATGCTTGCAGCTGTCCCCGTGGTCATGGTTGTGGGCGTGTGGATGGGTGTGATCGTGTGCGTGCTCAGCGGGCTGGCAGACTTCGCCGTGCAGGTCGTGAGCGTGGTCGTGATGGTGGTGATAAATCGCCAGGCTCGGCGCGTTCTGGCCGAACAGCTCAACGAACGCCGGATCGTTGCTGACTTGCTCGGGATGGCCGGAGCAGCAGACATGGCGATTGAGGCAGACCACCTGATCGGTCGTGCTCATCACCAGGTGCAGATCGTGGGACACCATCAGCACGCCGCATTTGTGACGATTGCGCAATTGCGTGATCAGCGCATAAAGCTCAGCCTGTCCGGCCACATCCACGCCCTGCACGGGTTCATCGAGGACCAGCAGTTCGGGCTCACGCAGCAACGCACGGGCCAGCAGGACCCGCTGCATCTCGCCGCCGGAAATGCCTTGTAACGGGCTGTCGATGACTTTCTCGGCGCCGACTTCCACCAACGCGGCGTGTGCAGTGCTGCGATCGACCCCCGGCACCAGACGCAGAAAACGCAGAACCGAAAGCGGCAGCGTCGCATCCACGTGCAATTTTTGCGGCATGTAGCCCACACGCAGCTTTGGCTTGCGCCAGACATCGCCCGCGTCCGGCTTGAGCAATCCGAGGACGGCGCGCACCAGCGTGGTTTTGCCCGCGCCGTTGGGGCCGATCAGGGTCACAATCTCGCCGGAGCTGACGCTCAATTGAATGTTGTCGAGCACGTTCTGGCCCGAGCGGGTGACGCTGACGCCTTGGAGACGGATCAGTGCGTCGCTCATCAAGCGGCCTTGCAGCCAGCACACACCCCAACGATTTCGACGGTCTGGGTTTCAACATCGAAGCCGACTTCGTTGGCGGCGCTGACGATGGCTGAGCTGATGGCGCCGTGCTGCAATTCGATGGCGGCGTGACAGGCGCGACAGATCAGGAACTGGCCCTGATGTGCGTGCGTCGGATGGTTGCAGCCAGCGAAAGCGTTGAGCGATGCGATGCGATGCACCAAGCCGTTTTCCAGCAGGAAATCCAGCGCACGGTAAACCGTCGGCGGCGCGGCACGACGGCCGTCTTCCTCGCTCAGGACGGCCAGGATGTCGTACGCGCCCAATGGCTTATGGCTTTGCCAGACCAGTTCCAGCACGCGACGACGCAAAGCGGTCAGGCGCAGGCCTTTGCCGGTGCAGAGCGCATCGGCTTCAGTGAGTGCGCTGTGCACGCAGTGAGAGTGATCGTGGGGGCGACTGGCCAGCGGTGTTTTAGACATGGGCGGCGACGGCTTTTGTGAGAGACGTTATTATGTTACCCGTTCCTGCCCCCATGAGTGGTCATCGTGTCCCGACTTTTTTTACTTTTTGTCGTTTTTATCACCGGTTTTTCCGCCAATGCCCCCGCCCAGGCCGACGTTCGAGTGCTGACCAGCATCAAGCCGCTACAGCTGATTGCAGCAGCGGTGCAGGACGGAATCGCCGTACCGGAAGTGTTGCTGCCACCGGGGGCTTCGCCACATAACTACGCGCTGCGCCCTTCCGACGTACGGCGCGTGCAAGAGGTCGATCTGCTCTATTGGATCGGTCCTGACATGGAAACTTTCCTGCCACGGGTCCTGGCGGGCCGCACCAAAGCGTCGGTGCCGGTTCAGTCGTTGCCAGGCATGCACCTGCGGACGTTCACCGCCAGTGCCGAGCATCACGATGATGATGGCGATGACGACGAGCACGATCATGATCACCGCCCTGGCAGCGTTGATGCGCACCTGTGGCTCTCGACCGTCAATGCGCGGGTGATCGCCGCGAAGATGGCCGCCGACTTGAGTCAGATCGATCCCACCCATGCCGCTCGCTATGACAGCAACGTCAAAGCTTTTGACGCGCAGATGGACGCACTGGACGCGAAGATCAAACAGCGCGTGGCGGGCATCTCCGACAAGAAATATTTCGTGTTCCATGAGGCGTTCGATTATTTCGAAGAGGCTTATGGCTTGAAGCATGCCGGTGTGTTTGCGGTCAGCCACGAAGTCCAGCCCGGCGCCCAGCACGTCGCGGCCATGCGTGCGCGGCTGGCCGAATACGGCAAGACCTGCGTGTTCAGCGAACCACCCCTGCGCCCGAAATTGGCCGACACGCTGAGCGCCGGATTACCGGTGAAACTGGCGGAGCTGGACGGTTTGGGCGGCTACACACCTGCGACGGCGCAAGGATATGAGCAGTTGCTGAGCAAACTGGCGGACGATCTGGCGGGGTGTCTGGAGAGCCTTTAGCGCCTGATGAACCTGATGCGCGTTCCGACAATGAAACGCGATTCCCCTGTGGGAGCGAATTCATTCGCGAGAGGCCGGTACATTCGCAACAAATGTGTCGGCTGGGAGATGGCATCGCGAATGAATTCGCTCCCACAGGTGATCGGAGTTTGCAGGTCAGTTGTTACAGGGCAAACGGCAGCGGAATGTGCGTTACCTGACGCTGTTCCAGACGCTTGCGGAATTCGCCGGGGTCATGGATCAGCACGTCCTGCCCGGCAAAGCTCTCGGCCGCGATCAACCGAGACAGCCAGAACCGCACGCAACCCACGCGCAACATCGTCGACCACAGTTCAGCCTCAGCCGCTGTGAACGGGCGCAGTGCCGCATAAGCGCCCAGCAAGGCACGGGCCCGTGGCGCATCGATCTTGCCGTCCTCGAACGAACACCAGTCATTCACTGCAATCGCCACGTCGTACAGCATCGGCGCCGAACAGGCGTTGTAAAAGTCGATCACGCCGGTCAGGTGTGTGCCTTCGAACAGCGTGTTGTCGCGGAACAGGTCGGCGTGCACGTTGGCCCGTGGCAGGGCCATGATCTTCGCCTGTTCGCGGGCGATTTCTTCCACTGACGCTTTCAGTAGCGCGCCTTCGGCTTCATTCAGGTGCGAGATGAAGTTGCCACCCTCTTTCAGCATCCAGTCCAGGCCGCGATCGGTGCGGCGCTCGATGGTCTTCTCGCGGGTCGCCAGGTGCATGTGCGCCAACAGTTCGCCGATCTGCACGCAATGCTGGGTGTTTGGATTGGTCGGATGCTTGCCTGACAGGCGCGGTTGCAGCAGCGCCGGTTTGCCTTTCAGCTCACGCAATGCCTGGCCGTCAGTGGTACGCAGCGCGTACGGGACCGGCAGGTTGGCGTCATGCAGCACGTCCAGCAGTTCGATGAAAAACGGCATCTCCTGCACCGGGCCGCGCTCGACCAACGTCAGCACGAACTCGCCCTGTTCCATGCTGATGAAGAAGTTGGTGTTTTCACTTCCGGCGGCAATGCCCTGGAAATCACGCAGTTGGCCGAGCCCGTACGGGGCGAGAAAAGCTTCCAGCTCGGGCCGAGCCAGGGGGGTAAAAACGGACATATGAACACTGCCAGCAAAAAGTGAATGTAGGGCGTTACCAGCTGAATAATACCCATTGGGGAATCAGCATGTCCGGTTGATCCGAACGAATGAATTGACCGCTCGTGCCGTCAGCGCGCACCAGATAATACGGCTTGCCATGTTTCGGCGTAATTTTCACCGCGTAGACGAAGCCGTTTGCCTTGTATTCCTGAACGAAATTGTCGCCATCTTTCTGGATCGTGACGTCAGGTTCGGCCGACGGAGCCTCGTCTTCAGCTGCCACCGCGATCAGCGGACAGGCAACCAGGAGAGCGACCAGTAACAAGCGAATTTGTGTACGCATGATAACCTTGCTCCTTTGTCGTCAACGGTCCTCGCATTCTAGCGCCGACCCCGCCGAAAAGGTTGATCCCTCACATGAGTCAAGCGCCTCTCGTCCTGGTGGACGGTTCTTCTTACCTGTACCGCGCCTTCCATGCGCTGCCGCCACTCACCACGTCCAAAGGCCTGCCCACCGGTGCGGTCAAGGGCGTGCTGAACATGCTCAAGAGCCTGCGTAAACAGTATCCAGACAGCCCGTTTGCCGTGGTTTTCGACGCCAAAGGCGGCACGTTCCGTGACGAGATGTTTGCCGAATACAAGGCCAATCGTCCAAGCATGCCTGACGACATGCGTGTGCAAATCGACTTCCTGCACAACTGCGTGCGTGGCTTGGGCTATCCATTGCTGTGCGTCGAAGGCGTCGAAGCTGACGACGTGATCGGCACGCTCGCGCGCAGCAGTGCGGCGGCTGATCGTCCTGTGATCATTTCTACCGGCGACAAGGACATGGCGCAGCTGGTGGACGGGCACATTACGCTGGTCAACACCATGACCGGTAGCGTGCTGGACGTGGCTGGCGTGAAGGAGAAATTTGGCGTCGGTCCTGAGCACATCATCGACTATCTGGCCTTGATGGGCGACAAAGTCGACAACATTCCCGGCGTTCCCGGCGTAGGCGAAAAGACCGCTGCTGGTCTGCTGGTGGGTATCAACGGCGGCCTCAAAGAGCTTTACGAGAATCTCGACAAGGTGCCGACGCTGGCGATTCGCGGCGCGAAGTCTTTGCCTGCCAAACTTGAAGAGCACAAGGAGATGGCCTTTCTGTCCTATCAACTGGCGACCATCAAGATCGATGTGCCGCTGGACATCGAACTGGATGCCCTGCACTGCGGCGAGCCGGATCGAGAGGCGCTGCTGGCGCTGTATACCGAGCTGGAGTTCAAGAGCTGGATCAATGACCTGCAACGGGACGCCAAGCAGGAAGGCACCGAAATCGCTACACCTGAAGAGCCTGCCCCGGTCATCGAAGCCAAATACGAACTGATTCTGGAACAGACCCAGTTCGACGACTGGCTGAAAAAGCTCAAGGCCGCCAAGCTGTTTGCCTTTGTCGTGCAGAGCAACGGCACCGACGCCCAGCGCGCACAGATCGTCGGCCTGTCGTTCGCCATCAAAACCCACGAAGCCTGCTACATCCCGCTGACCCACTCCTACATGGGCGTGCCGCAGCAGCTGGATCGCGACGCGGTGCTCAACGCCGTCAAGCCGATGCTCGAAGACGCGAGCAAGGTCAAAGTCGGTCAGCACGCCAAATTCGCGATTAACCTGCTGGCAAACTGCGCCATTGGTGGCGATCAGGCCCAAGGCATCCATGTGCAGGGCGTGAAATTCGACACCATGCTCGAATCCTACGTGCTGGACTCGACCGCCACCCGCCACGACCGCGACAGCCTGGTCGCAAAATACCTGGACCACACGCCGGTCAATTTCCAGGACATCGCGGGCAAAGGCGTCAAACAGCTGAGTTTCGACCAGATTGCCTTGGAGCAGGCAGGCATCTACGCCGCTGAAGAAGTGGACCTGACCCTGCGCCTGCACGAAGTCTTGCAAGAAAAGCTGGCGAAGACGCCAACGCTGGCCCCGGTGTTGAACGACATCGAGATGCCGCTGATGCCGGTGCTGGCGCGCATCGAGCGTCAGGGCGCGTATGTCGATGCCAAACTGCTGGGGATTCAGAGCGTCGAGCTGGGCAACAAGATGACCGAGCTGGAGCGTGAGGCGTTTGCCATCGCGGGCGAAGAATTCAACCTCGGCTCGCCGAAGCAGTTGGGAGTGATTCTTTACGAAAAACTCGGCATGCCGATCATCAGCAAGACCGCCACGGGTCAGCCCTCAACAGCAGAAGCGGTGTTGGCAGAACTGGCCGAGCAGGAATTCCCGCTGCCCAAGGTGCTGATGCAGTACCGCTCGATGAGCAAGCTGAAAAGCACTTACACCGACCGGCTGCCGGAGCAGATCAACCCGCGCACCGGCCGGGTCCACACTTCTTATCATCAGGCCGTGGCGGTGACCGGGCGTCTGTCGTCCAGCGATCCGAACCTGCAAAACATCCCGATCCGCACTGCCGAAGGCCGCCGGATTCGTCAGGCGTTCGTCGCGCCCAAAGGCTACAAGCTGCTGGCGGCGGACTATTCGCAGATCGAGCTGCGGATCATGGCGCATCTGGCGAAAGACGAAGGCCTGTTGCACGCCTTCCGCAACGATCTGGACGTGCACCGCGCCACGGCCGGTGAAGTGTTTGGCGTTGAACTGGCCGATGTCACCAACGACATGCGCCGCAGTGCCAAGGCGATCAACTTCGGGCTGATCTACGGCATGAGCGCATTTGGTCTGGCCAAGCAGATCGGCGTGGATCGTAAGCAATCTCAGGCGTACGTCGACCGTTACTTCGCGCGCTATCCGGGCGTGCTCGATTACATGGAGCGCACTCGTACCCAGGCCGCCGAGCAAGGCTTCGTCGAGACTATCTTCGGCCGTCGCCTGTACCTGCCGGACATCAACGCGAAAAACCAGGCCCTGCGCAAAGGCGCCGAACGCATGGCGATCAACGCACCGATGCAAGGCACGGCGGCGGACATCATCAAACGCGCCATGGTCGCTGTGAATGGCTGGCTGGAGTCGTCAGAGCTGGATGCACGGGTCATCCTGCAGGTTCACGACGAATTGGTGCTGGAAGTGCGCGAGGAGCTGGTCGAGCAGATCAGCCAGGACATCCGCGTGCACATGAGCGGCGCCGCAGAGCTGGACGTGCCTTTGCTGGTGGAAGTGGGTGTTGGCAACAACTGGGATGAGGCGCATTGAGCCAAACCTGAAGACATCTGTTGTAGGAGCGCGCTTGCCCGCGATGGCGTTCGTCCAGCCCCAATAGGTTGAATGACACAGCCCAATCGCGGGCAAGCGCGCTCCTACAGGTCACCAATTCCCAACGGCCAACAGAAAATTTCCCCGGTTTTTGAACTTCTTCGTCCATACCCCGGTCAGAGGTTGCGAATGGCTGACGTAGCCATTCATGCTCCTATGTTGTGTTAAGTGTTGGCAGATATCCGGACTTTTCCCTAAAGGTCTGGACTTAGACCCCGAACTTCCCCTCCCCATATGAAGTCCGGGGTTTTTTTTGCCTGCGATTCAGGCCGCAGGTGCTTTGTCTTCCAGCTCCATCCAGTCGGCGAGGACGGTGTACGCCTCTTCCAGCCCCATGCGTTTGGGGGCCGAAAACAGCTGAATGGTCACAGCGTCGCCCCAACCTTTGCGGATCTCCGACTGCACTTTGAGCAGCGTGTTCTTCGCCGCGCCGAAAGTCAGCTTGTCGGCCTTGGTCAGCAGAATGTGCATCGGCATGCCGCTGGCGATGGCCCAGTCGAGCATCAACAGGTCGAAATCCGTCATCGGGTGGCGGATGTCCATCATCAGGATCAGACCTTTCAAGCTTTCCCGGCTGCCCAGATACGCTTCCAGGTGACGTTGCCAGTGTTGCTTGAGCGGAATCGGCACCTTTGCGTAACCGTAACCTGGCAGGTCGACCAGGCGGCGATCGTCGTCCAGACTGAAGAAGTTCAGCAGTTGCGTACGACCGGGCGTTTTCGAGGTGCGGGCCAGGCTGGCGTGGGTCAGGGTGTTCAGCGCGCTGGATTTACCGGCGTTGGAGCGACCGGCGAAGGCCACTTCGAAACCTTCGTCATCGGGGCATTGGTCGACTTTGGCGGCGCTGAGCATGAACTTGGCTTGTTGGCACAGGCCGAGGATCGGGTTCTTGAGTTGCATGGGATATCCGGTGAGGCGTTGCGGCGAGGGTGCGGCAACGTGTGTCATTTTCCGTTCGATGGGCGCAAGTATATATTGCCGCAGATTTTGTGTGTGCTTGTCCCGTCCACAGGGTGAAGTTCGCAGAAGTCGGACTAACCTTACATCAACAACAAAAATGAGTTGGATCAGCCGATGAACAAGCTATTGGTGAGTCTGCTCCTGCTGCTGGGCATTACCGGCGCAGCGCGAGCCGCTGATGTGGTCGTGGGAGACCCCGCCGCTGGCCAGGCGAAAACCGCTGTGTGTGGTGCCTGTCATGGCCCGGATGGTAACAGCATGGCTCCCAATTTTCCGAAACTGGCCGGACAGGGCCAGCGCTATCTGCTCAAACAACTGCACGAAATAAAAGACGGCAAGCGCACCGTGCTGGAAATGACCGGGATGCTGAACGCCCTCAATGATCAGGACCTGGCGGACATCGCCGCTTATTTCTCCGGCCAGAAAGGCAGCGTCGGTGCGGCGGACGCCAACCTGGTGGCGCGGGGCGAAGCACTGTTTCGCGGCGGCAAGATTGATCAGGGGATGCCCGCGTGTACAGGCTGTCATTCACCCAACGGCGCTGGTAACGCGGCGGCAGGCTTTCCGCATTTGGGTGGGCAGCATGCGGACTATGTGAAAAAGCAGCTGACGGCCTTCCGCGAAGGTGACCGCACAAACGATGGCGACACCATGGTCATGCGCACCATTGCATCCAAACTCAGCAACAAGGATATCGACGCGTTGGCGGCCTACATACAGGGTCTTCATTAAGTCTGGATTAACGCTAAAGCCTTGATTCAGGGCCATTCGACGGCCGGAAAACGTCGTTCACGTTTATCGTGCAGGCGGGCTAAAAAGGGTAGCGAACGGCTGCCCTTTTTTGTGCGCGCAAGCGTTACACTTGCGAACTCACATCACCCCGCCGGGTCCAACTGCGGCCATCGTGGTGACTTTTCATGCCCAGGAGTTAAGCATGCGTAATCTGATTCTCAGCGCCGCTCTGGTGTTCACCAGTCTGTTCGGTCTGACCGCTCAAGCGGCAGAGCCGATCGAAGCTGGCAAGCAATATGTCCAGCTGAGCAGCGCCGTTCCGGTCGCCGAGCCAGGCAAGATCGAAGTCGTTGAAATGTTCTGGTATGGCTGCCCACACTGCTACGCGTTCGAGCCGACCATCAATCCATGGGTTGAAAAGCTCCCGGCTGACGTTCACTTCATCCGCATCCCGGCGATGTTCGGCGGCCCATGGGATGCCCACGGCCAACTGTTCATCACGCTGGACACCATGGGTGTAGAGCACAAGATTCACACTGCTGTGTTCGATGCCATCCAGAAAGGCGGCAAGCGTCTGACCGACCCGAACGACATGGCTGACTTCGTCGCCACTCAAGGTGTCGATAAGCAGAAATTCCTCGAAACCTACAACTCGTTCGCGGTTAAGGGCAAGATCGCTCAATACAAGGACCTGGCCAAGAAGTACGAAATCACTGGCGTCCCTACCATGATCGTCAACGGCAAATACCGTTTCGACCTGGGCACGGCCGGTGGTGCTGAGCAAGCGCTGGATGTGGCCGATCAGTTGATCGCCAAAGAACGCGCAACGCTTGCCAAGTAAGCGCCGATCATGACGCGCTGGGGTACTGAACGCACCGTTGCCCGGCATATCCCCAAGGTCAACGAGCGACACCTGCAAGAAACCGGATTGCCTGCCGATGGCCGGCTCCGGTTGCTCAGCTTCAACATTCAGGTGGGCATCAGTACCGAGCGCTATCGGCATTACCTGACCCGAGGCTGGCAGCATTTGCTGCCCCACACCGGTCGGGCTGGAAACCTGCAAAAGATCGGCAACCTGCTGAACGACTATGATCTGGTCGCGTTGCAGGAAGTCGATGGCGGCAGCCTAAGGTCAGGCTACGTCAATCAAGTCGAACACCTCGCCCAGCTCGGATCATTCCCGTACTGGCACCAGCAGCTTAACCGTAACCTCGGACGTTTCGCCCAGCACAGCAATGGCGTGCTGAGTCGTCTGCGCCCGTGGGACATCGAAGATCATCCGTTGCCCGGCCCCTCGGGTCGCGGCGCGATTCTGGTCCGCTTCGGTGAAGGTGAAGACGCGTTGGTCGTGGTCGTCATGCACCTCGCACTCGGGGCGCGCACCCGAACCCGGCAACTGGCGTACATCCGCGAGCTGATCGGTGGCTACAAGCATCAGGTGCTGATGGGCGATATGAACACCCACGCAGCGGACCTTTTGGAAACCTCCCCCCTGCGCGATCTGGGCCTGCTTGCGCCTCAGATCGAAGCCACATTTCCCAGCTGGCGCCCGCAGCGCTGTCTGGACCACATTCTTCTCAGCCCGACCCTGACGCTTGAAAAAGTGCAGGTGCTGGCTCAGCCCATTTCCGATCATCTGCCGGTTGCGGTGGAGATTCGCTTGCCGGCCTCATTAATCGGTGACTCCCTGCCGATAACAAGCACATCTCCCCGTGAGCCCTCGGAATGAGCGACGAAGCCCAACGCTGGAAAGAAAAATACCTCAAGAGCATCGAGCAACAGGACAAGCTCGAAAAGCGCTGGAATGCCCGTCTCGACCTGCTGCGGCGTGGTCTCGTGCGCAGCAGCCTGGCGGCTGAAGGCGCTGACAAGGCAGTCGATCAGTGCATGAAAGAAATGCGCGAAATCGTGCGCAAGGACGACATGGATGCCGGACTGGCGGCACTGATTCCACGGCTCGAAAAGGCGGTGCTGGATTCCGAACAGCGCCGCGAACAGCGTATCGAGCAAATGGGCACGGCGCTGACCTCGCTGGTCACTCAATTGCAGTCTTTGCCTCTGCCTCGCGAAGTCGCCAAGCCACTCAAACGCTTTGCCAAGAACCTCGAAGACCGCGTCAATCAAGCCCGTGAGTTGCCGTTGCTGCTGAGTGAGCTCAGCGGTTTGCAAGGCCAGGCATTGTCGCAGGTCGAACACCCGGAAGGCGCGAGCCGGCCAGGCTTCTTGCAGCGTTTGTTCGGTAATCGTGATTCGGCAGCCGACGGCACTGACGCCTCGCACCTGCCTGATCACCCCGTTGCCGAGGCGCCCAAGCCGATTGCGCCGGTCAAGACTCGCAATGATGACGACGATGACGAGGTGCCTGCCGCGCCGGTCGCGCAAACGGCGCAGTGGACTAACGAAGCCCCTCCCGCCGAGCTTCCAGCCATGGTTGAGCCTCCTGTCTCGCGCGCCGATGCTGCTGCGCCAGTCGAGGCCCCCGAGACGGTGGCGATGGCCCCGTCCCACGAGGTCAAGCCTGCCCCTGAACCTCGGTCGATCGAGCAACTGGAGAGCGAAGTTCCTATCGCCGAGGCAGCCCCATCGCCCGTGGCAGTGGTCGAGTCGCCTGCGGTCGTCGAGCCCGAGCCTGCGGATGTGGTCAGTGAAGTGCCGCTGAGTGACGAAAACAAGACGGGCGAAGAGACGTCCAGCGAAGAACAAGCCATTGAGGCTGCCGAGGCTGAGAGGGTGGAAGACGAGGTCGCTCAGGAAGCGATCGATGACCGTGCCAATGACGAACAGGCCGACGAAGACGAGGCCGATGAGACTGAAGAGGAGGGTCCTTATGCGCTGCCGTCCTCTCCCGAGCCTAGCTACAGCTCTGTCGCCGCGCACATTGAAGAGACATTGCTGGGTCTTCTCAACGATCTGACCCTGCCCGAGCACCACCGGCCCCAGGCCGAAGCCATGCGCGTCAGGCTTGAGCATGGGCTGAACTGGTACGAACTGCTGCCGATCCTCGATGACCTTGCCGTGCTGATGCTGGCCATCACCGACAGCGGCCAGCACGAATTCGAGCTTTATCTCAAACAACTGAACGAGCGTCTGGAGTCATTCCAGGCGAATCTGCAAGCGGCCAGCGACGATCACGCAGGGCAGCAGACCGCCTCCCGCGAAATGAGTGATCAGTTGCGCGAGCATGTCGGTGATTTGCAGAGCAGTGTGCAGGAAGCGGCTGATCTCACCAGCCTGAAAACGATTCTGGAAACCCGGCTGGAAGGTTTGCTGGGCACCATGGACGCGCATCAGCAGCAACGCGATGAGCGCGAGCAGGAAGTCGCATCGCGGTTGCAGTCCCTCGCCAGCCGCGTGGCGACCATGGAGCAGGAAGCGGTTGGCTTCCGTGCGCACCTTGAAGAGCAGCGGCAAAAAGCCCTGATCGATACGCTGACAGGGTTGCCCAACCGTGCCGCCTGGAATGAGCGCCTGGAGCACGAAGTCGCTCAATTGCAGAAGCGGCGCTCCAACTTGCTGCTCGGCATTCTCGATCTGGACCATTTCAAGCGCATCAACGACGGCTACGGTCATCTGGCGGGCGACAAGGTGTTGAAGATCGTCGCCGCACAGCTGAAGAAGCGTTTGCGGTCCTCGGATTTCATCGCCCGTTTTGGCGGTGAAGAGTTCGTGGTGCTGCTTCCTGACACTCAGTTGCCCGATGGCGTGGCGCTGCTGGAGCGACTGCGAGAAGCCGTCGAACAATGCCCGTTTCACTTCAAAGGCGAGCCGGTGACAATCACGGTCTCGATGGGCGTCACCCTCTTCAAACCGGGTGAACGCAGTGATCTGGTGCTTAAACGGGCAGACGAGGCCCTGTACCGGGCCAAGGACAGCGGTCGGAATCGCATCGAGCAAGGGTGAGACAGCACGCGTTCAGTTTCGGCCTATCGCAACTTTGGGCGCCGCGCTGGCATTACGTTACACTGTTGCATTACTTGCCTCAGTGTTCTGCCTTTTTATGAAGTCTTATTGCGTACTTTTCCTCGCCCTGCTGCTGACAGCTTGCTCCAGCGGACCGAAGCTGGACACCAGCCATCCTTCGGCAAATTTCGACAGCCGCGCCCAGTTCGTGGTGGTCCATTACACCTCTGCCTCTCTGGATCGCTCCCTCGCGTTGCTGACCCATGGCGAAGTCAGCGCTCACTACCTGATCGGCGATGGCCCTGCCACGACCTACAAACTGGTGGATGAAAGTCAGCGCGCCTGGCATGCCGGGGAAAGCGAATGGGACGGCCGCACCTGGCTCAATTCCAGCAGCATCGGCATCGAGATCGTCAATCCGGGCTATCGCGACACACCGACCGGGCGCCTGTGGTACCCATACAGCGAAGCGCAGATTCAAGCGCTGATCGTGCTGCTGAAAGACATCGTCAAACGCAACAAGATCGAACCCCGTCATGTGATCGGCCACAGTGACATTGCGCCCTTACGCAAACTTGATCCGGGGCCGTTGTTCCCGTGGAAGCGTTTGGCTCAGGAAGGGCTTGGCATCTGGCCGGACGAGCAGCAGGTCGCCCAACAGCAGGCGCAGATGACGGGCGTGGTGCCGAGCGTCACCTGGTTCCAGCAACAATTGGCGATGCTGGGTTATCCGACCCCGCAAACGGGCGAGTGGGATATTGCGACGCGCCACGTCCTGAGGGCGTTCCAGATGCACTATCGACCGCAGAAATTTGACGGCGAGCCGGACCTGCAAAGCGCGGCGATCCTGCAGGTATTGAATTCAAAGCACTAAATTTTTCTTAGGGCCGCTTTTTAACGGGCTATTTCTGCGCTTGTTGCTATACCTCATGGGTATTCCACTGGATATTGGCCGATGTTCACGGCTTCACCGCAGTTGCGCTCAGTCTTCTACCGCCCTTCGCTCCTGGCTTTGCTGGCAGCGTTGTTGAGTGCGGTCGTGCTGCTGGCGGGCAGTTTCGGGCTGGCGATGCATCAGGCCAAGCAGGAAGAAAGCGCGCAGATGAATGCTCAGGGCGAGCGTTTTCTGGTGCGTCTGGAGCAGCTTTTCGACCAGCTCCGCGCTGGCCTTGATCAGCTCGAAGCCCAGCCCTTGCGTGGTTGTAGTCCGGAAATGGTCGAGCAATTGCGTCAGGTAAACTCGCGCTACCGCTTCATTTATGAAGTCGCGTACGTCAGTGAGGCTCAAACCTGTTCCAGTTGGACGCGCGAGAGCATGATCGGCAAGCCCCGAGCACCGGACATTCGCGGCCCTATCTACGATTACTGGCTCAACACCTCGACTCAACCGGACGATAACCTCGCCTCGCTGATGCTGGGCAGGGGTGATTTTCGCGTATCAACGTCACGCGGCCATTTGACCGACGTGGTCGATCTGCCTGCAGGCGGGAGCCTGGTTGTGGTGCTCGATCAGGGTAAAAAAGCCGTCCCGGTGCTCGGGCCGCCCCAAGCGTGGCCGCCTACGCCCGACTGGTCGCCAACGACCATCGAGACATTGATCAC
Source organism: Pseudomonas salicis (assembly GCF_057128705.1). Classification (NCBI taxonomy): domain Bacteria; kingdom Pseudomonadati; phylum Pseudomonadota; class Gammaproteobacteria; order Pseudomonadales; family Pseudomonadaceae; genus Pseudomonas; species Pseudomonas salicis. The sequence goes on along the minus strand of NZ_JBSKHU010000006.1, from coordinate 497,888 downwards.
CACTCAGGACAAGTTGGTCTACCGGATGCCCACGCAGAGTCCGGAATACCAGTTGGTCCTGATCACGCCGCGTAACGGCTTGCAACAGAAAATCACCGGCGCCTGGTGGCTGCTGGTTCCCGCTAGCGTGTTGGTCTCGTTGTGCATCGGGATTCTGGTGTTGCAGCTCGTTCGGCAACGCCAGTCGCTGGGTGGGGAATTGCACGGTGCGCTCCGTCGGGGCGAGTTGAAGGTTCTGTACCAACCCATCTTCGACCTGAATACCCGCTTGTGCGTGGGCGCTGAGGCACTGGTGCGTTGGCGACGACCTGACGGCACGCTAACCAGCCCCGACCTCTTCATTCCGCTGGCCGAAAACACCGGGCAGATTCGTCAGATCACTGATTTCGTGTTGCAGCAGTTGCTTGAGCAGCTCGGGCAACTGCTGCGCGCCAATCCGCATTTGTACGTGTCGGTAAACCTGGCAGCCTGCGATGTGATGGCACCTCGGATTGGTCGAGTGACTGCAAAGCTGCTGGCGTTGCATCGCGTTGCAGCCCGGCAGATTGCGTTTGAAGTGACCGAGCGGGGGTTAGTGGACGTGGTGGTCGCACGCAATCACCTGCAAGCGTTGCGTGACCGCGGGCATCAGGTGCTGATCGACGACTTCGGGACGGGGTATTGCAGCCTGGCGTACTTGCAAACCTTGCCGGTGGATTGTTTGAAGATCGACAAGGCCTTCATTGATGCCCTTGGTCATGACGCCGCCAGTAGCGGCGTTGCTCCACACATCATCCGCATGGCCCACGCCCTGCAATTGAAAGTGATCGCCGAGGGTATCGAATTCGAATCTCAAGCCCTGTTACTCAAGAGCGAGGGCGTGATCTACGGCCAAGGCTGGCTCTTCGCCCGGCCTCTGACAGCAGCCAAATTCACCGAACTGGTGACCGGTGGGCGGCGCAATGCCGGACGCAGGGCCGATGATGTGGCGTGATGGGTTTAGTGGTTACGAAGTCAGCACTGGCCCTCTGTAGGAGCGAATTCATTCGCGAGAGGCGGGTGCATCCAACAGACATCTTTCGTCTGTACCACCGCATCGCGAATGAATTCGCTCCCACATGGGGCAGTGTTTATTCTGCGAGGGTTAAGCAGCGTCCAGGCTTGCGAACGATGCCTACAACGGCAACGCCATATAAAACTGCGTGCCTTGCCCCGGCCGTGAGTACACGCCCATGCGTCCGCCGTGGAGTTGGACGATTTCCTTGCACAGCGCCAGTCCCAGTCCCGCGCCACCTTTCTTGCGCCCGACCTGCACAAACGGTTCGAAGATCCGGGCCTGCTGGCCGTAGGCGATGCCCTCGCCGTTGTCTTCGACGCTGATGATCAGCCGCTCCCCGTGTCGACGCGCCTGGAGCCGGATGAGCCCGGATTGCGGCGTGTGGCGCAGGGCATTGTCGAGGAGGTTGTCCAATACGCGGTCCAACTGGACCTTGTCGGCCTGCAGACGTGGCAAGGGTTCCTGCATTTCCAGCAGGACCATTACGTCCTGTTCCTGCGCGGTTTCGGCAAAGCGCTGACGCGCCTCAGTGAGCAGGTCATTAACATCACAGGGCGCCAGCGCGAGTTTTTGCAGGCCATTCTGGTAGCGCGAGAAATTCAGCAGGTCGTTGATCAGCTGCATCAGCCGCTGCATCTCTTCATTGACGGTCTTCAGCAAGTCCGTTTCCCGGGAATCGGGGGCGAAGTGCACGCGCTCCTGCAACAGCCCGAACGCCATGTGCATGCCGGTCACCGGGGTGCGCAATTCGTGGGAGGCGCGAAGCACGAATTCGCTGCGCACCCGTTCGAAGGCCCGCTGCTCCGTCACATCGTGCAACACCATCACCGCCCCGAGGATGTGGCCTTTGGTGTGGCTGACAGGGGTCAGGCTGTAGGTCAGCAGGCGGGTTTCGCCGTCGACCTCGATAGACAAGTCTTCCGGCGCTCGCTCCAGCGTTCCGCCGCGCAGCACCAGGTACAACTGCTCATCCAGTTCCGGACGCTGCAACGCTTCACCCAGTCCTTGGCCCAAACGTCCCTCTTCCCAACCCAGCTGCCGCTGCGCGACCGGGTTCAGGTGTTCGAGGCGGCCTTGGCGGTCGATCATCAACAGCCCGTCGTCGATGCTGTCGAGGACCGCTTGCAGCCGCTGCTGACCGGCGAGCAGCTCATCCACGTTGGTGACCTGATGCTGACGCAGGGCCTCGGCCATGATGCCGAAGCGACGCGTCAGCAAATTCATCTCGGCAGAGGATGAAATGGGCAGCAGCACTTCAAAGTTGCCTTGGCCAATGTTGTCCGCCGCCTTGGCCAACGCCTCGATAGGGGCGCCAAAACGGCGGGCGATGCCGTGGGCCGTGACGAAACCGATGGCGAGCACCGCCAACCCGACCAGCCCTAATAAAGCAGCCACCCACAGCGCGCGAGTTCGCGAGGCGCTTTCAGCCTGGCTGATGTTTTCCAGCGCCTGACGATGGGCGTCGAGCAAGCCATTGCGTAGCGCGTTGAAGGCCGTGGTGACCGTCTTGTCGTCATTCAGTGCATCGGCTGAGTCGCCCGCTTCTTCCAGCGACTTGAGGAATCGCTCGTAATCCACCCGCGCTTTCTCGAAACCGCTGTGGATGTTGGTCTGCTGATCGTGATCGATGCCTTGATCGAGCAAATCCTGGAACTGTGCCTGATTCTGCTTGAGCGCCACTTGATCGGGACGGTCCTTGAGCAGCATCACCAACTGATCGCCGAGGTTCTGGCGCAGTTTGAGGCCGATATCGAGCGTGATGAAGTTGTGGTGGATCAAATCCTCCTGGGACTTGGCCATCTGCATGACGCTGACCAGACCTAGTATCAGCCCCAGCAACGCAACGGTCATCAGCGCCGAAATGCTGAGGAACAGTCGGGTGCGCAACTTCATCGCGAACTTCATGGGCGCCCTGTCACAAGTTGTACTGCTTGCGTTTGCGGTACAACGTCGAGGCATCGATGCCCAGCGTGCGCGCAGCCTGATCGAGGGTATCGCTGGTGGCCAGCACGGCGCCGATGTGCGCTTTTTCCAGTTCGTCCAGACTCAACGCGGCGCCCACACGTGGTGCATTGTTGGTCGGTTGTTCACCCATCCCCAAGTGGGTGATTTCGACCTTCTCTTGAGGGCAGATAATGCTGGCCCGCTCGATCACGTTACGCAGTTCGCGAATGTTGCCCGGCCAGCGGTAGTTCACCAGCGCGCTGCGGGCTTCTTCACTGAAACCACGGGCAGGGCGACCGTATTCCTTGACGAAACGGGCCAAAAAGCGGTCCGCCAGCGTCAGGATGTCCTCGCCGCGCTCACGCAACGGCGGCAGGTGCAGCGTGATCACGTTCAAGCGATACAGCAGGTCCTCGCGGAAACGGCCTTCGCGAACCATGTCTTCCAGATTCAGGTTGGTGGCCGCAAGGATGCGCACGTCGGCACGGCGGGTAACAGGGTCGCCTACGCGCTCGTACTCTTTGTCCTGAATGAAACGCAGCAGTTTGGGCTGCAATGTCAGTGGGAAATCGCCGATTTCGTCGAGGAACAATGTACCGCCGTCTGCCTGATTGACCCGGCCCAGTGTGCTTTCGCTCGCCCCGGTGAAGGCGCCGCGGCTGTGACCGAACAGCTCGCTTTCCATCAGCTCGGCGGTGAGCGACGGACAGTTGATGGTCACGCAGGCTTTTTTCGCCCGTTTGCTCCAGCCGTGAATCGCCCGCGCCAGCTCGCCTTTACCGGTTCCGGATTCGCCGAGGATCAGGATGTTGGCGTCGGTGTTCGCCACTTGGCGAGCTGTTTCCAGAATCGCCATCATCGACGGGCTGTGGGAATCCAGACCGTCCTTGGGTTTGCGCACTTCGCCTTCCAGCGCTTCCAGACGCGCCGACAACTGACGCACCTCCAATTGTTTGGCGGTCGCCAGACGCAACTGATCAGGGCTGCACGGTTTCACGAGATAATCCGCCGCACCGGCCTGGATGGCGTCCACGGCAGTGTCCACCGCCGAATGTGCGGTCACGATGACCACGCGCATCCACGGCGCCTGAATGCGCATCTGCGCCAACACGTCGAGACCGTTGTCTTCACCCAGACGCAGGTCCAGAAAGCACACGTCGAACACTTGACGTTGCAACAGCGCCTCGGCCTGTGCCGCACTGTTGGCGGTGGCGACGCTGTAGCCTTCATCTTCCAGGCAATAGCGGAAGGTGCGAAGGATGGCGGATTCATCATCCACAAGCAGAATACGGCCCTGATTCTCAGTGGCTGCTTCCATTTTTCCTACGCTCCTAAATGAATGATCTTGGTTAGTCCCGGAAAAATCGGGCAAGTTGCATGGTTCATTCTGATTGATTCAATGCGATGCCGGGTAGTTATCTGGCGAAATTTCAGACAACAGATTGATCTACGTCCTACAGCGCCGACTCTCTGTCTGGTGCAGAGATCGTGATCTGCATCGCCATCCTCGGGTGTAGAACGTCTGAGCGAATGGAAAGTCTCTCCAGTAGCACCTTTTGGAACTGTCTGGAGAATTGCCATGCACCCGCTCAAGAAAATCGCCTTGGCTGTGGCCACCACCGGCTGGCTCGCGACGATGCCGGTCGCGCACGCCGCGCAAGGCGATGTGCAAACGCAACTGGCCGAAGCGCGTCAGGAAGGTTCGATATGGACGGCCTTCGCACTCAATCGCCATTTGAGCCCGTTCAACATTGGCGTAAAGGTTGAGCAAGGCACAGCCATTCTGACCGGCAAGGTAGAGAACGAGGTGGACAAGGAGTTGGCGACGCAAATCGCCGGCGATACGCAAGGCATCAACAAGGTCGACAATCAGCTGCAGATCGATCCGGGGGTCGCAGCGGAGCCCGGCACCAAAGCCAACATGGCGCAGCGCTTCGACGACGCCACGCTGACCGCGACGATCAAGTCCAAGCTGCTGTGGAACAGCGTCACCGAAGGACTGAACATCGATGTCGCGTCCGCCAAGGGCGTGGTGACGTTGAAGGGCCAGGCAAAAGATGCCGAGGCCAAGCAACTGGCGGGCAGCCTGGCGAGCAACACTGACGGCGTGACGGAAGTGAATAACCTCATCAGCGTCAGCGCACGCGACACCCAAGCCATCAAAGAGCAGAGCGAAGCGCAGGCCAACAGCGTGCGTGAAGAGTTCAGCGACGCGTGGATCACCAGCAAGGTGAAGTCCAGCCTCATCTATAGCCGCAATCTCGATGGCCTGAATATAAAGGTGGAGACCAAAGGCGGCGTGGTGAGCCTGGATGGCGTGGTGGCCAACTACGCCGAGAAAGAGCTGGCCGTTGAAATTGCTCGCAACATTCGAGGGGTCAAAGGCGTGGATGCCGATACCTTACGGGTGATGACCCGTAGTGCCGGTTGATGACACAGCCTCTCTAGAGCAGCGGGTTTGTCGGCGGTGGCGTCCTTGACGCCTGCCGCAACCGGCCAGCCCGCCGCTAAAGGCCGCGACACTTTGCCCCACCTCTTCGTGCAATACGCACGATGTCAAATGTTCAATCGTGCAGCTTGCTCGTAGGAAGCTTCATCACATCATTGCTAAGCGACTGATTTATAAAGGCTTTATTGGATCAAAAAAGCTGGCACACAGGCTGCAATATCTCTAGCAACAAGGTCTGAACCGTCGACCGACAAGATTGCCTGGAGCCCACTGCATGAACACTCAACGCCTCGCCACTCTGCGTATCTCTCCACTGCACCTGCAGCAAGGTTTGTTCGCCAGCCTGGCGTTGATGATCACGCTGATCGCCGTTCAGCAGTTCGCACACTGGACCCAGAAACAGCAAGAGGTTGTCCAGATTCACCACGCCTATAGCCATGCAGCGCCTTTCGCCAAAGCGAGCGCGCTCAAGGCCACTGATGTAGGCCTGAGTCTGCAACCGGTTGAAGACGCCGCTGCCGCCGTTGAGCAAGCGCCGCGTCAACAGAGTTGGGTTTTCTGACCAGCAATGGCGAAGACGCAATCTATGCCGAGGTTCTTATCCGATACCTCGCTGTAGCTGAAAATTAAAAACAGTAAGGAGAATCACCATGTTGAGCTGGGCTATCACATTTCTGATCATCGCTATCGTCGCTGCAGTTCTGGGCTTTGGTGGCATCGCAGGCACCGCCACGGGTATCGCCAAGATTCTCTTTATCGTGTTCCTGGTGATGTTCGTCGTGTCGTTCTTCTTCGGTCGTCGTGGTCGAGGCTAACCAGAATGATCCGCAAGCACTTCCATGCCATGACGCTGGCGCTCCTCACGAGCGCCAGCGCCATGGCAATGGCAGCAAACGACGGTCAGGCGCGGGTGAATGAGCTGTTGAGCTCTGATCCCGAGTATCGCCAGACCTGGTCAAGCGTTGTGAAGAAAGAGGAACGGTTGCCCGATTGGGTAATCAATCTGTCTGGCGCATCGGACCAGATGAATGCCGTGACTGAAGGCGGTGACAAATACCTGGTAGGGCCTCTCTGCGAAACCCAGGACACGTGCACCCATAACCGGCTCATCGTAGCGTTCAGTCTCGACAAGTCGCACGCCTATGCCATGTTGGTCGAGGTCCCAGCGGGCCTGCCGGCGGACAAGTCCCCGACACGCCACGCTGAATACCGTTTCATCGGTAAGCCGGACGAAGGCATGCAAGGCCTTCTCAAAGAGCAGCTGCAGAAAGATCCGAACTGGTACTGATTCAAATGAAGGAAGACCGAATGTCGTTGGGTCTTCCCGAAAGCCGCGCAGCCCGAGGAGGGTCTGTGCGTGACCAAGGGGCCGGGGCGCTCTGACCAATGGAGTGGTTGCAGCGCGCCAGGTGTACAGGGAGTACTCCCATTCGTGGGCCGGGTCAGGAAGCCGCACCGCAAGTCCATCGTCCGATCGCCTTTGAGTGGCGAGCCGACAGTGGGCTTGCGACGCGCAAACGATAAGTTCGTATAACCCGAGTAAATCCCCTCGTTCTATCCTCAACGTTTCACGACCGTATATCGATAAATCTGCCCCCTCAGATGACGTCTCGGTCGTGTGTGACCATTTTGTCACTTGCCTCTTCCGATACACCTCCCACTGGGCTGCAGGCGACGTTTTAGCCACTTCTCAGCACAAATGTGCGCGTCGGCTAATGCTCTGTTTCAGGGCATTTCACAGTAAGTCTTTGATTTTCCTCATGCCGATTACGTATGAGGTAGTCGTTTACGGCATTAGACGCTGATGGTCTGGATGGGAATAGTTGCGCCCTTTTTCCGCCTGCTGAGAGCTTGGACGCTCGTTTGCAGAGACCTTCTGGACAGATCCAAGGGCATCCGCGCTTCGATTCGACTTCACAAGAGCGACCCCGAAAGTGTCGGTGAGAAATGTCCACGCCAACTACAACAAGGTTAACGACATGAAGAAGGCAAAAATCAGCCTCGCCTGGCAGATCCTCATCGGTCTGGTGCTGGGCATCGCGCTGGGTGCTGTGCTCAACCACTTCAGCGCTGAAAAGGCCTGGTGGATCAGCAACATTCTGCAGCCCGCAGGCGATATCTTTATCCGCCTGATCAAGATGATTGTTATCCCGATCGTCATCTCGTCGTTGATCGTCGGCATCGCAGGGGTGGGCGACGCGAAAAAGCTCGGTCGCATCGGCCTGAAGACCATTTTGTATTTCGAAGTCGTCACCACCATCGCCATCGTTGTCGGCCTCTTGCTGGCCAACGTTTTCCATCCGGGCACTGGCATCGACATGAGCACGCTGGGCACCGTGGACATCTCGCAATACGAGAAGACCACCGCCGAGGTGCAACATGATCACGCCTTCATCGCGACGATCCTCAACCTGATCCCGTCGAACATCTTCGCCGCCGTTGCTCGTGGCGACATGCTGCCGATCATCTTCTTCTCCGTATTCTTCGGCCTGGGCCTGTCCAGCCTGAACGCAGAAGTGCGTGAGCCGCTGGTCAAGGTGTTCCAGGGCGTCTCGGAAACGATGTTCAAAGTCACTCACATGATCATGAACTACGCGCCCATCGGCGTGTTCGCGTTGATCGCCGTGACTGTCGCCAACTTTGGCTTTGCCTCGCTGCTGCCCCTGGCCAAGCTGGTGATTCTGGTTTACGTCGCCATCGCTTTCTTTGCTTTCGTAGTGCTGGGACTGATCGCCCGTTTGTTCGGTTTCTCGGTGATCAAGCTCATGCGCATCTTCAAGGATGAGCTGGTGCTGGCTTATTCCACCGCGAGTTCTGAAACCGTGCTGCCGCGCGTGATCGAAAAGATGGAAGCCTACGGCGCGCCGAAGGCTATCAGCAGTTTTGTGGTGCCGACCGGCTATTCGTTCAACCTCGACGGCTCGACCCTGTACCAAAGCATCGCGGCGCTGTTCATCGCGCAGCTTTATGGCATCGACATGCCGATCAGCCAACAGATCATGCTGGTGCTGACGCTGATGGTCACCTCCAAAGGCATCGCCGGTGTGCCGGGCGTGTCGTTCGTGGTGCTGCTGGCGACCCTGGGCAGCGTGGGTATTCCGCTGGAGGGCCTGGCGTTCATCGCTGGCGTTGACCGGATCATGGACATGGCGCGTACCGCACTGAATGTCATCGGTAACGCCTTGGCCGTCCTGGTCATCGCCCGTTGGGAAGGCATGTACGACGACGCCAAGGGTCAGCGCTACTGGAACTCTCTGCCCCATTGGCGCAGCAAGGAATCGTTGCCTGCGGCGCATTCAGCGGTTGATTGATCGCTGCACCGTTTGAGTACAAACCCCGGCCTTGGCTGGGGTTTGTTGTTTTTGGGATTTTGCTCGCCCCGCGATCCTGATCTCTGCACAGTCTCTTTGAGCAGTTCAGGGGCAGTCGCTCAGGACTTCTTCAGCAACCGCTCCAATGCCGCCTTGCGCTCCTCTTGGGGCAACCTGCCGAGCGTTTCCACGGCGGTGAAAAACGCTGGCCAATCCCCGTCCACCTGTTTGAACAGCGCCGCAAACGCTGGCGTCCATTGGTCATACAACCCAATCGGCAGCAGCCGCGCGTTGTTCATCGGTGCGTACACCCACGCATCGAAACGCTTGTCGCCACCCCACTGACTGTCGCGCAATTGCTTGTATTGACCACGCAAGCGCTCAAATTCGGCGGCCTTACGCTGACGCATGACGTCCGCGCTCAACGGTTCGGCATACAACGTTTTCAGCCGGTCTCGCGTATCCAGTACCAGTTGCGTCAGTTGATCGCGACGCAGGGTTTCGGATGACGCTGTTTCAGGCGACATCCCACGGGCTGCACGCCATTGTCGTGTGCCTTCCTGCTCCACGAAGGTGGCATAGGACTCGTTGAACTCGCTGTCGTCCTTCACGTAAAAACGCTGGTGCGCCAGCTCATGGAAGATCAGCGTCGCGAGACGTTCATCGCCCCAGGTCATCATCGAACTGATAATCGGGTCGTTGAACCAGCCCAGCGTCGAGTACGCCTCCACGCCGCTGACGTAAACGTCCTTGCCGTCGAGCTTTTGCAGCGCCGCTTCGCCCCGCGCCGCGCTCTGGTCGTAGTAGCCGCGATAGGCCACGCAGCCTGCGATGGGAAAGCAGTGGGTCACGGGGTCGAGCGAGAACTCGCCCGTGGCAAAAACGTTCCAGACCACGTATTGCCGATGAATGTCGGCATAGAGTCGATAGCTCTGATTGTCCGGCAGATGCAGGTGCTGACTGGCGAACTCGCGGGCCTGCTGCGACGTGCGCAGACGGTCGCGCAGCTTGGGGTCGCGCTGCGGATCGGCAATCACGTCGGCGACCGGTTCGCGGGCGCGCAGCAATGCCAATTGGCCGCCCGCCAACTGTGTGTAATAGGAAAGACTGGAGCAACCGCTGAGGAGTAAAATCGCCAGCATCGGCACGCCGCGCCGGAACCACAAGATGTTCAATCGATTCATGCAGCGGCCTTAACGTCGGAATAAAGGGTTGCCCCCAGCGTTATGCCGGAGAGACGACCTTCGTCGCAACCTTCTTGTTATTTCCCTGAATGCGGAGTTTGTCATGCGCCTGCCCTTGTCGATCATTGCCCTGAGTCTGCTGGCCGGATGCGCAGGTCCGTTGCCTGCGGTTGACCCGCAACAGGCGTGGGTCGATCTGCACACGTTCACGGGCAAGACCCTGATGGCCGACAAGCTCGACGGCGTCAGAACGGAAGACGGCCGCTATTTCCAGGTAACGCCGGGCAAGCACAAGCTCGAAGTGCGCTACGACTATGAATACGCGCCGGGCGGGATGGGGTTGTCGATGGACATCTACAACGAGCTGACCTGTTACGTGACGATCAACTATGACCATTTCGAAGCGGGCCGCCGTTACAGGCTCGACGTCCGCCACATCGCCAACAGCATCGACGCGCAATTGCGCGATGAACAGCGCAAGGTGCTGGCGGAAGAAGGGCAGATTTTTTGTATTCCGTGATCAAGATCAAACGCGATTGCACAGTGGGTTGATGGCCTGTGGGGGCGAATTCATTCGCGAAAATGGGTCAGGCGAAAAAAGTGCATTGCCTGCACCGGCCAATCGCGAATGAATTCGCTCCTACAGGGATCGTCGCCGGCTCGGGGATTAGCGATCATTCTTCTGATAAATGATCTTCTTCGTGCCGTTTTCGCACGTACCCACCACCATATTCTGGTCATGAACCTCTTCGTTGCTGACGACTTCAAGGGTGTACGAGCTGACATTTTGCGCCTGAATCTTGGCCTCGATTTCGGCCTTAAGCTCATCACAAGGCTTGGGAGCGGCGAACACGCTGGTGGTCAGTGCAGCGAGGATCAGGGTGGTAGCGATACGTTTCATGTTCGACTCCTTCGATGCCGCGCGGATCGCGTCGGCCCTTCATATGACCTTGCTGACCTGAACCGGTTCTCATGACCCTGAAACGCAGATGACCCGCATGGGCGGGTCATCGGGGTGTCGCGTCAGCGCAGGATCAGCTCAGCAGTGTGGCATCCAGCGTGATCTTGGCATTCAGCACTTTGGAGACCGGGCAGCCTTCTTTGGCTTTGGCGGTCAACTCATCGAACTGCGCCTGAGTGGCGCCTGGCACTTTGGCCTTGAGAATCAGGTGCACGGCGGTGATCGAAAACCCTTCGCCATCCTGGTCGAGAGTGACCTCGGCTTGAGTGTCGATGCTGTCGGCTTTCAGGTTCGCGCCGCCGAGGATCATCGACAGGGCCATCGAGAAACAACCCGCGTGGGCCGCGCCGATCAGTTCTTCAGGGTTAGTGCCTTTGCCGCCTTCGAAACGGGCCTTGAAGCCGTACGGTGCTTCGCGCAGCACGCCGGTTTCCGTGGAGATGCTACCGATGCCGGACTTCAGGTCACCTTCCCAATGGGCGGATGCTTTCTTGACGATGCTCATGGTGTCTCCTTGTTGAATAAGTGCGATGGACTCGCACGCTGACCAAAAGTCTGAGGAGTGTAGGCGGGACTAAGTTCAACGGTTGTGACGCACGTGCTTTATTTGCCGATTTCTTGAAAGGTAATTTCCGACCAAATTAGTAGGAAATTTCGCTTTGCCCATTGCAACCTCAGAATCCAGACGTATCCTAGGGCCTTAACGCAAATATTTAGGCTTAACGCAGGCTATGCTCTCGCGCCCATCAACTTCGGGCGTCCGACTTGGCCCCCAAGAGGACTCACCACAGCCTATGAAACGCCTAGCTGATGTGAAAATTTCCATGCTCGATCTGGTGCCGGTGCGCGAGGACAAAGGCCCGGCCTTATCGCTGCACAATTCGCTGGATCTGGCGCAACACGCCGAGAAATGGGGCTACAACCGTTTTTGGGTCGCTGAACACCACAACATGGACGGCATCGCCAGCTCCGCGACCTCGGTGTTGCTGGCCTACCTGGCGGGGGGCACCTCGACCATTCGCGTCGGCTCCGGCGGCGTCATGCTCCCCAACCACGCGCCACTGGTCATTGCCGAGCAGTTCGGCACCCTGGCCAGTTTGTACCCAGGCCGCATCGACTTGGGTCTGGGCCGTGCACCGGGCTCCGATCAAATGACCGCGCGTGCCCTGCGCCGCGAACGCTCCGGAAGCGCAGACGACTTTCCCGACGACGTCGCCGAGCTGATGAGCTACCTCGGACCGCGTCAGCCCCATCAGCGCGTGATCGCCGTGCCGGGCACCAACACCAACGTGCCGATCTGGCTGCTGGGTTCGAGCCTGTTCAGCGCACAGCTGGCCGGTCAGCGCGGGTTGCCGTATGCCTTCGCTTCGCACTTCGCGCCGCGATTCATGCACGAGGCCATTCGTGTGTACCGCAATCACTTCCAGCCTTCTGCCGTGCTGGACAAGCCGTACGTGATGCTCGGCGTGCCTCTCGCAGCGGCAGATACCGATGAGCAGGCGGATTATCTGGTGACGTCGGTCTACCAGCGCATTCTCAACCTGATGCGTGGCCAGAGCCTGATGCAAAAGCCGCCTGTGGAAACCATGAACGGCCTGTGGCTGCCCCACGAACGCGAAGCGGTGATGGACTTCCTCGGGTTGGCGATGGTCGGCGGCCCCGAGAAAATCCGCGCCAAGCTGGACGTGCTGCTAGAGCAGACCGACGCGGACGAGCTGATCTTCACGTGCGACATGTATGAACATGCGGATCGGTTGCGCTCGTATGAGATTTTGGCGCAGGTGGCCAGAGGTTAAGGCCAGTACGTGACTCGACCTGTGGGAGCGAATTCATTCGCGATGCGGCGGTACTGCCGATAAAGAGGTGTCGGATGTAAGGCCATCTCGCGAATGAATTCGCTCCCACACAGGGTCAGTGGTGCCAATCAAATCATCACCGTTTGCAAGCCGTGCCGCCCTCAGAGCTTCCGTTCGAGATCATCCTTCAGCGTCGGCCGGGCTTAAAAAAACCGACGCGTGATGCGTCGGTTTTTTATTGAAGCGAGCAGAATCAACCGCGTTTGTAGACGATTTCCTTGCTGCCGCCGTCGCAGGTGCCGACGACTTTTCCGTCTGCCGCGCTGCCTTTGTCCACCGCTTCCAACGTGTAAGACGCCACGCCCTTGGCCTTGATCTTCGCATCGATGTCCGCCTTCACGTCATCGCACGATTTCCCGGCTGCAAAGGTGGTGCCCGCAATACTCAACAACCCTACCGCCAAAAGAATCTTCTTCATCGGTCACACTCCCTCGTCAGGCGCTTTTCAAGCGTAAGAGGCCGCCCAAAGGAGCGGCCCGTGCACATGATCCTCGCGTCCGAATTCACGAACGGCGCGGTATGTATAGCGAAGGTTGTGGCATTCAGCCAGCGTAAAAGTTCATCAGCTGTTTTCGAGGCGGAAGCCCACTTTGATGGTCACCTGGAAGTGCGCGACCTTGCCGTCCTTGATGTGGCCGCGGGTTTCGAGCACTTCGAACCACTCCAGGTGCTTCACGGTTTCGGCGGCACGAGCGATGGCATTCTGGATTGCATCGTCGGTGCTGGTAGTCGACGAGCCGACCAGTTCAAGCAGTTTGTAAGTGTGATGATCAGACATGGCAGTTCTCCAAGTGGACTTCTAAGGGAGCGTAGCAGTGAAAAGCTCTTTAGCTCTGGCGAGGAAAGGCTCACAAAAGTTCACAAATAACCGCGCGGTAAAACCGCACTGCACTTTCTGAAAACCCTGTAGTCGGAATCAACACACGCCACTCATCACTGCAGGAGAGTCAAATCATGGCATTCACGTCATCCCGTAAAGCGTCTTTGCAAAGTATGGAAGCTGAGATCGAAAGTCTGCTCAAGTCGTTGGAGAGCTTGAAGTCGGACGCTTCGGACGAGTCGCGCAAAACCTTGAAGACGCTGAAAGCCAACGCCGAAAGCGCGCTGAGCCATTCACGCAGCCTGTTGAGCGATGTCTACGAAGACGCCAAAGTGAAGACCCGCGAAGCCAGCGTCGCGACCCGTGACTATGCGCAAGAGCATCCTTGGACCACAGCCGGTGTGGCCGTCGGTGCAGTGGGCCTGTTGGCTGCTTATCTGCTGTGCAAGCGCGGCAACTGATCACACCTGATCAGGCCCGACCTGAATGCGCCAGCTCTTGCTTGAGCCATTGAGCCAGTTGCTGGGCCCGCCCATCGGCAGCGCGTTTAGGCACCCATAACGCCAGTTGCGCCGGGGTTTCGCTGAAGCCCCACGGCGCAGCGAGGCGTCCGGCTTTCAAGTCATCGGCCACCAACGGTTCCGGGGCGATGGCAATGCCAAGGCCCGAGACAGCGGCCTCCAACAAGTAGTACAGATGCTCGAAACCCTGACCGTATTTCAGCGCGTCGGGATCAATGCCGTTTTGCTTAGCCCAGCTCGGCCACGCTTGCAGACGCGACAGGGTTTGCAGCAGCGGCTCATGCAGCAATGCCTGTGCGGGGCTGTTCCGCAATGTTTCGTATCGCGAAAAACGAGGGCTCAGCACCGGCCCGATGCGCTCGCTCGCCAGTTCGAATACCTGCATGTCGGAAGGCCACGGCGGCTCTGCGAAGATCAGCAGCGCGTCCAGACCAGGGCGCCGAGGATCGAGATCGCCTTCACCTGCCGACAGGTGTAATCGCAGATCGGGCAGGTCGGCATTCAGTCGGCCCAATCGCGGAATGAACCAGCGCGCCAGCAAACTCCCCGAGCAGCCCAGGACGAACGGCGCATCGGCGCTGTCCTGACTCAACTCGGCGCACACGCTGCGCAGTCGGTCGAACGCCTCGCCACTGGCGTCTCGCAAACGGACGCCGGCATCTGTGAGTTTCAGGCCGCGCCCGTCCTTGCTAAACAGGCTCACGCCCAAGTGTTCTTCCAGCACTTTCAATTGTCGGCTGACTGCACCATGGGTGACGTGTAGCTGTTCCGCGGCCTGACTGACGCTGTTCAGGCGGGCGGTGGCTTCGAAGGCGCGCAAAGCGTTTAGGGGGGGAAGGTCGCGGCTCATGGTATCTGTGAGTTTTTCTGACAGGTTGCGGCGATCTTATCGGTTTTCATCGGCTTTGGCGCTGGTTAAAGTGTGTTCACTGCCGCCGCAGCCACATCAGGCGGCTCACCCTATTCGTCACCCTGGAGGTTCCTATGTCCCAGACAGAGACCCAATACCGCAATGGCCCGGATGATCGCGGCATGTTCGGCGCGTTCGGCGGTCGTTACGTCGCTGAAACCCTGATGCCCCTGATCCTCGACCTGAACCGCGAGTACGAAGCGGCGAAGGAAGATCCTGCGTTCCTCAAGGAACTGGCCTACTTCCAGCGCGATTATGTCGGACGTCCAAGCCCGCTGTATTTCGCTGAGCGTCTGACCGAACACTGCGGCGGCGCGAAGATTTACCTGAAGCGTGAAGAGCTGAACCACACCGGCGCTCACAAGATCAACAACTGCATCGGCCAGATCCTGCTGGCGCGTCGCATGGGCAAGAAACGCATCATCGCCGAGACCGGCGCGGGCATGCACGGCGTAGCGACTGCCACCGTAGCGGCGCGTTTCGGTCTGGAATGCGTGATCTACATGGGCACCACGGACATCGAGCGCCAGCAGGCCAACGTGTTCCGCATGAAGCTGCTGGGCGCCACGGTGATTCCGGTCGTGGCCGGTACCGGCACCCTGAAAGACGCGATGAACGAAGCCCTGCGTGACTGGGTGACCAACGTTGACACGACGTTCTATTTGATCGGCACCGTGGCTGGACCGCACCCGTACCCGGCAATGGTCCGCGATTTCCAGGCCGTGATCGGCAAGGAAACCCGCGTGCAGTTGCAAGAACAGGAAGGCCGCCTGCCAGACAGCCTGGTGGCGTGCATCGGCGGCGGCTCCAACGCCATGGGGCTGTTCCACCCGTTCCTGGATGACACCAGCGTGCGCATCATCGGCGTCGAAGCGGCCGGTCACGGCATCGAAACCGGCAAGCACGCGGCGAGCCTGAACGGCGGCGTGCCAGGCGTCCTGCACGGCAACCGCACCTTCCTGCTGCAAGACGACGATGGCCAGATCATCGACGCCCACTCGATTTCCGCCGGTCTGGATTACCCCGGCATCGGCCCTGAGCATGCGTGGTTGCATGACATCGGTCGCGTGGAATACACCTCGATCACTGACGACGAAGCCCTGGCGGCGTTCCACCAGTGCTGCCGTCTGGAAGGCATCATCCCAGCGCTGGAAAGTGCTCACGCCCTGGCCGAAGTGTTCAAACGCGCGCCGACGCTGCCGAAAGATCACCTGATGGTGGTCAACCTGTCCGGTCGCGGCGACAAGGACATGCAAACCGTCATGCACCACCTGGATCTGTCCCAGCAGGAGAAACACTGATGAGCCGCCTGCAAACCCGTTTTGCCGAGCTGAAAGAACAAGACCGCGCCGCCCTGGTGACCTTCATCACCGCAGGCGACCCGGCGTATGACACCTCGCTGGCGATCCTCAAGGGTCTGCCAAAAGCCGGTGCTGACGTGATCGAGCTGGGCATGCCGTTCACCGATCCAATGGCCGACGGTCCGGCGATTCAGCTGGCGAACATTCGCGCGCTGGACGCTAAGCAAAACTTGGCGAAAACTCTGCAAATGGTTCGCGAGTTCCGCGCCGAAGACAGTAGTACACCGCTAGTACTGATGGGTTACTACAACCCGATTCACAACTACGGCGTCGAGCGTTTCATCTCCGAAGCGCACGAATCCGGCGTTGATGGCCTGATCGTCGTGGACCTGCCGCCCGAGCATAACGGCGAGCTTTGTGATCCAGCGCAAGACGCGGGTCTGGACTTCATTCGCCTGACCACGCCGACCACTGACGACAAGCGTCTGCCAACCGTTTTGAATGGCAGCTCGGGCTTCGTCTATTACGTGTCGGTGGCCGGTGTCACGGGCGCGGGCTCGGCGACCATCGAGCACGTCAAGGAAGCCGTTGCGCGTCTGCGCCGTCATTCGGACCTGCCGATCAGCGTCGGCTTCGGGATTCGTACGCCGGAACAGGCGGCCGCGATTGCTCGCGTAGCCGATGGCGTGGTGGTGGGTTCGGCACTGATCGACCACATCGCCAACGCGCAATCGCCTGACCAGGCGGTGAGCAACGTGCTGAAGCTGTGTTCGGAACTGTCGGAAGGCGTGCGTAAGGCCCGTGTGTCCTGAACGTAAAGTTTCTGATACAGAGGAATCAACGGGTTCGTTAGCAGACTAAGCAGTACAGCAAAAGGGGTTCAGAACCTGATTCTGAACCCCTTTTTGCTGCCTCGAATTCGCCCAGGAGCACGCTACATGAAAGTCTCGAATCGTTTGATCGCCGGGTTGGGCGTGCTGATGCTCAGCGCCAGTGCCTTGGTGCACGCGGCGCCGCCGGATCAACGTGACGGTCATGATGATCACGGCCAAGGCCAGCATCAGGATCATGGGCCACAAGGGGGTCCACAGAATAATCGGGGCAATGATCATCGCGCTGACAACCGTGGCGACGATCATCGCGGAGGTGGTCGCCCGCCAGCTGATTTCGGTGACGTTCGCCGCACGATTCAAGAGCATCGTGAGGTCATCGGTCGCGGCCAGCCGCTGCCACCGAACGTGCACATCGTGAAGGGTCATCCGCTGCCACGGGGTTACGGCCGCCGCCTCGACGCGCGCTCGCAGGAATTCTTGCCACGTTACGACGGCTACGAATGGCGCCGCCTGGGCCCGGATGTCGTGCTCGTCGCGATTGGCAGCGGGATTGTGTATGAGATTCTGGATGGTGTGCTGAACTAAGGTTCCCCCTGGCAAAAAGGGGCAAACCTGTGGGAGCGAATTCATTCGCGAATGGCCGGTACATCCGACAGATATCTGTGGGATGTGCCACCGCTTCGCGAATGAATTCGCTCCTACAGTTGATATCGGCGCCAGACAACGACTACCTGAACATCCCGACATTCAACTCCCGAATCGCTCCCATCCAGATCGCATGCTCGGTGTGATCCGCCAGGTCATCCCCGGTAAGAGGGTGGGTGAACACCACCAGCCCGCTGCGATTCAGCGCCAGATACAACATCACATCCGCAAATTGCTCGTGGGCGAATGCCAACTGGCAACTCCAGTCCGGATGCGGTCCGACAGGCCGTTCATGCACACGCCCCATGCGGATATCGAATTTCGCCGCAACCGTCTCGCACAGGGCCCGCGCCTGCTCGATTGTCTGGGCGTCGAAGTAGACATGGGCGTGGTAGCCCTCGATTGATGACATCTGGGTTCTCCCTTCATTTGGCATGACACATTGTGAGCCGGCCGCGTCTAAACCGCGATGGACGGCAACGGCTTGCCGACCAGCGAATCCCCGCTTAACGCCTGCTCGCTTTTTAACCAATCAACAAACCGCTGCACGATCTGCACCCGCCGTTTGCGTTGCGGGAGCACGATGTAATAACCGTAGGCGGAAATGGCCGTGGCCTCGATGGGCCGGCACAACAGCCCCTGCTCCAGCAGCTCATCCACCAGATGCCGCCAGCCGATGGCCACGCCTTGCCCGCCAATCGCGGCCTGAATCAACAGCGTGTAATTGTCGAATCTCAACTGCCCGGGTGCAGGCGCTTGAGCGATGCCGAGGGCGCGAAACACGCCGCCCCAATCGAACCAGTTGTTGCCGCCTTCACCCCGCAGGTGCAGCAGCGGAAACTCTTTCAGCGCTTCGGGCCGCAGCGGCAGATCACGCCCGGCCAGCAGTTTGGGGCTGCACACCGGAAACACCTCTTCGCTGAACAGCCAGTGGCTTTCACCCTGCTTGAAACGGCCGTCGCCAAACAGCACCGCCACGTCGATATCAGCACGCAACATGCTGTGGCTGCGTTCGCTGGTGACCAGACTGACGTCAACGTCGGGGTTGTCTTTGTGAAAGCGGTGCAGACGCGGCATCAGCCAGTACGCGGCGAAGGCGAAGTCGGTCGCCACTTGCAACACCTCATGCTGATGCTGCTCGGTGATCAGGCTCAATCCGGCGTCCATCGACTGCAAACCGGCCTGCACGTGATTGAACAGAATCTCCCCCGCGTCGGTGAGTTCGATGCCGCGATAGATGCGATCGAACAGGCGCGTTGCCAGTTGTTCTTCTAACCTTTTGATTTGCTGGCTAATGGCCGGTTGGGTGGTGCCGAGTTCGATGGCCGCCGCTGTAAAACTGCGCAGTCGGGCAGCGGACTCAAAACCGCGAAGCAGGTCCAACGACATGTCACCGAGGGCTTCAAACATAAGCGTGGCTTATCCTAGGCATTGCGTTTTATGGGCTTTACCGCTGAATCCATGGGTCTCATTCTCTGGACCAGCAATTTCGCATAAATATTCACTATGGAATGCCGCGAAGACATGAAGCGCAAGAACATTCTTTTCATCATGGCCGATCAGATGGCCGCGCCGATGTTGCCGATTTACGCCTCATCTCCAATCAAGATGCCCAATTTGAGCCGCCTCGCCGCTGAGGGCGTGGTGTTCGACGCTGCCTATTGCAACAGCCCGCTGTGCGCACCGTCGCGTTTTACCCTGGTCAGCGGCCAGCTCCCGAGCAAGATTGGCGCTTACGACAATGCTGCCGACTTTCCTGCCGACGTTCCGACCTACGCCCACTACCTGCGTCGTCTCGGCTATCGCACCGCGCTGTCCGGCAAGATGCATTTCTGCGGCCCGGATCAGCTGCACGGCTATGAAGAGCGCCTGACCAGCGACATCTACCCCGCTGACTACGGTTGGGCGGTGAACTGGGACGAGCCGGACGTGCGCCCAACCTGGTATCACAACATGTCGTCGGTGCTGCAAGCCGGCCCATGCGTGCGCACCAACCAGCTCGATTTCGACGAAGAGGTGGTGTTCAAGGCTCAGCAATACCTGTTCGATCACGTGCGTGAAGACGGCGATCAGCCGTTCTGCCTGACCGTGTCGATGACTCACCCCCACGACCCGTACACCATCCCCAAGGAATACTGGAATCTCTACAACGACGACGAGATTCCGATGCCGCCTGCGCCCCCTGTCCAGGCCGATCAGGACCCCCACTCCCAGCGCCTGCTCAAGGTCTACGACCTGTGGGACAAGCCGCTGCCGGAGAACAAGATCCGTGACGCCCGCCGCGCGTATTTCGGCGCGTGCAGCTATATCGACGACAATGTCGGCAAACTGCTGAAGACCCTCGAAGACACCGGCCTGGCCGACGACACCATCATCGTGTTCTCGGGCGACCACGGCGACATGCTCGGCGAGCGTGGTCTCTGGTACAAAATGCACTGGTTTGAAATGTCTGCCCGCGTGCCGCTGCTGGTGTACGCTCCGGGGCAATTCAAGGCTGGCCGCGTGAAGGCTGCCGTGTCCACCGCCGACCTGCTGCCGACGTTCGTGGCGCTGGCCGAAGGGAATCTGGAAGCCGGTCTGCCACTGGACGGTCGCTCGCTGTTGCCGCATTTGCAAGGCGAGGGCGGTCATGACGAAGTGTTTGGCGAGTACATGGCCGAAGGCACCAACAGCCCGTTGATGATGATTCGTCGCGGCGCTTACAAATTTATCTATTCGGAACAGGACCCATGTCTGCTGTACGACGTGCACAACGATCCGAAGGAGCAGGAAGAGTTGAGCCAATCCGAGGCCCATCGCGACCTGTTCAACACGTTCCTGGCTGAAGCGAAGGCCAAATGGGACATTCCGGCGATACACCACCAGGTGCTCGCCAGCCAGCGTCGTCGGCGTTTCGTCGCCGAGTCGCTGGCGCTCGGCAAGCTGAAGAGTTGGGATCACCAGCCGCTGGTAGACGCCAGTCAGCAATACATGCGCAACCATATCGATCTCGACGATCTGGAGCGTAAGGCCCGTTATCCACAACCTTGAACCCTGCCAACACCTAGAAAACCAAAAAGGGGCACACCATGAAGAAGTTGTTCACAACGCTGGCGGTTGCGGTGATGAGCTTGGGCAGCGTCGTTGCATACGCCGCTGACGCGAGCTGCAGTACGGTCAAGATGGCCGATCCAGGTTGGAGCGACATCGCTGCAACCAATGCCACGGCGGGTTTCCTGCTCGAAGGCATGGGTTACAAGACCAAGGTCGATACGCTGGCAGTGCCGATTGCCTATGGTGGTCTCAAGGACGGTCAGATGGACGTGTTCCTGGGCAACTGGATGCCTGCGCAGCAGGGGTTCTATGACAAGTTCATCGCCACGGGGGACGTGACGCAGTACAAGAAAAACCTGGAAGGCACCGAGTTCACCCTCGCGGTCCCGGACTATGTCTACGACGCGGGCGTGCATGATTTCGCCGACCTGAACAAATTTGCCGAGAAGTTTCACAAGAAGATCTACGGCATCGGCTCGGGGGCTCCGGCCAACGCGTCGATTCAGGAGATCATCAAAAAGAACGAGTTCGACCTGGGCGACTGGAAGCTGGTCGAGTCCAGCGAACAGGCGATGCTGGCCGAAGTGAAGCGTAACGTGAAGAAGAAAGACTTCGTGGTCTTCCTCGGCTGGACCCCGCACCCGATGAACGTGCAAATCAAAGGCATGCACTACCTGAAGGGCGGCGAGAAATACTTCGGTGACACCGGCAGCGTCTACACCGTGACCCGCAAAGGCTACGCCGACGCTTGCCCGAACGTGGCCAAACTGTTCTCCAACCTGACGTTCACTCAGGACATGGAAAACAGCATCATGCAGGAAGTGGACAGCAAGAAGATCAGCAACACCGACGCGGTGAAGGCGTGGATCAAGGCCAACCCTGCCGTGCTTGAAAAATGGCTCGACGGCGTGAAAACCATCGACGACAAAGATGCACTGACGGCGGTTAAAGCAAAGTTATAAGCGTGACGCACGGCCTTGTGATCTCTCCGATCTCAAGGCCGGTGCCTGACCTGTAGGAGCGAATTCATTCGCGAATGGCCGGTACATTCGACGCATCTCCGTCGCTTGTACCACCGTTTCGCGAATGAATTCGCTCCCACAGGGGGACACCGTTGGCAGGAATATTTATGACGGCTCGGGATCAGGCCTCGGCCATCAACCGCCGCAACTCCGCCAGTACTGGCGTCGAATCAGGGCGAACACCACGCCATACGTAGAATGCCTCTGCCGCCTGCTCCACCAACATCCCCAAACCGTCCACCGCCTGCCCGGCCTGATGCTCGGTCGCCCAACGGTAGAACGCGGTCGGCTCTTTGCCGTACATCATGTCGTAGCAAAACGTTTCGCCCGGCTGAATCAAGCTCGGCGCAATCGGTGGCAACTCACCCGCCAGGCTCGCTGACGTGGCATTGATGATCACGTCGAAGGGCTCTTCCAGCCAGTCATACCCGGCCGGCAAAACAGGTCCCAATTCGGCGAATTCCTTTGCCAATTGCTCGGCCTTTTCCACCGTACGATTGGCGATCACCAGCACGTAAGGCTCTTCCGCCAGCAATGGCGCCAGCGCACCACGCACCGCGCCACCGGCCCCTAGCAACAGGATGCGTTTGTCTTTGAGAGTGACGCCGTGGTTCACCGTCAGGTCTCGCACCAACCCGGCGCCGTCGGTGTTGTCGCCCAACAACGTGCCATCCACCTGAATCGCCAGCGTGTTCACGGCACCGGCGCGACGGCCGCGATCGGTCAGTTGATCCGCTAGTCGATACGCCTCTTCCTTGAACGGCACCGTGACGTTTGCGCCCTTGCCTGACTCGAAGAACTGTTTGGCGAACGCCGGGAAACCGTCCAGCGGCGCCAGCGCGGTCTGGTAATCCAGCGATTCGCCGGTCTGTTCCGCGAACAAGCGATGAATCAGTGGCGACTTGCTGTGAGCGATAGGGTTGCCGAAAACAACGTAGTGATCGGTCATGCTTGTGCTCCTTCGGCCAGCCAGTCGCGGTCTTGCAGGAAATACTCGGTCAGGCGCGCCTCTTCACTGCCCGGCGCGGCCTTCCAGTCGTAGCCCCAGCGCACTTGCGGCGGCAGCGACATGAGGATCGACTCGGTACGCCCGCCCGATTGCAGCCCGAACAGGGTGCCGCGGTCGTACACCAGGTTGAACTCCACGTAACGGCCACGGCGGAATTCCTGAAATTCGCGCTGCTGCGGCGTAAACGGCGTGGCCTTGCGGCGTTGAACGATCGGCAGGTACGCCTCAACAAAGGCATCACCGATGGCGCGCAGGAAGGCAAAGCTGGTGTCGAAATCCCATTCGTTCAAGTCATCGAAAAACAGGCCGCCGACGCCCCGGGGCTCGTTGCGGTGCTTGATGTGGAAATAGCGGTCGCACCAGGCTTTGTAACGCGGGTAGACGTCCGCTCCGAACGGCGCACAGGCCTGCTCGGCCACACGGTGCCAATGAACGCAGTCTTCCTCGACGCCGTAATAAGGCGTGAGGTCGAACCCGCCGCCGAACCACCAGACCGGCTCTTCGCCCTCTTTTTCAGCGATGAAGAAACGCACGTTGGCGTGTGAGGTCGGAACATGTGGGTTGTGCGGATGCATCACCAGCGACACGCCCAGCGCTTCGAAGCCGCGACCCGCGAGTTCCGGTCGATGAGCGCTGGCGGAAGGGGGCAAACCGGCGCCGAAGACGTGGGAGAAGTTGACCCCGCCTTTTTCGAACAGGCCACCGTTCTCGATCACGCGAGTACGACCACCGCCGCCCGCCGGACGCTCCCAGGCGTCTTCGACGAAGCGGCCGCTGCCGTCTTCTTGCTCCAGCGCGGCGCAGATCCGGTCTTGCAGGTCGAGCAGGTAGGCTTTGACGGCATCGGTGCGTGAGGACATGGGCGTACCTTGAAGTAACGTGTAACCGGTATTTTGAGCGTCGTTCCGCTTCTGGCGTGCATTCGGCAATGGCACCGCTGGCGTGAACGACATCCTGAAAGTGGCGCGTAGCATACACCGGCTCGCGCGCGGCCGCAGTTGACGAAGTCCGAGCGAAGGAGTCCGATAGAGCCCTTTCGCACCCACAGTTTTGTTCCAGCAGTTTCGATCCATGACGGAGAAAGCAAATGGCAAAGCGTATCCAGTTCCGCAGCCACGGCGGCCCTGAAGTCCTTGAATATGTCGATTTCGAACCGGCCAAACCGGGTCCAAAAGAAGTCGTCGTGCGCAACAAAGCGATTGGCGTCAACTTCATCGAAACCTATTTCCGCACTGGCCTGTATCCCGTCGCCTCGATGCCGTCGGGACTGGGAAATGAAGGTGCGGGCGTGGTCGAGGCCGTCGGCAGCGAAGTGACTCACGTCAAGGTGGGCGACCGTGTCGGTTACGGCACTGGCCAGTTGGGCAGCTACGCGGATCTGCACCTGACGCAAGGCGCCAACGTGGTGAAACTGCCGGACGACATCAGCTTCGAACAGGCCGCCGCGATCATGCTCAAGGGCCTGACCGTGCAGTACCTGTTCCGCCAGACGTATGAAATCCGTCCTGAAGAAATCATTCTGTTCCACGCGGCCGCCGGTGGCGTGGGCTCGATTGCCTGCCAATGGGCGGCTGCGCTGGGCGTGAAGCTGATCGGTACCGTCAGTTCTCCGGAAAAAGCCGCTGTCGCCAAGGCGAACGGCGCGTGGGAAGTGATCGACTACAGCAAGGAAGACGTGGCCAAGCGCGTGCTGGAGCTGACCGACGGTAAGAAAGTATCGGTGGTGTACGACGGCGTCGGCAAAGACACGTGGGAAACGTCGTTGGATTGCCTGGAGCTGCGCGGACTGCTGGTCAGCTTCGGCAATGCCTCGGGCGCGGTGTCGGGTGTGAACCTGGGGATTCTGGCGCAGAAAGGCTCGCTGTACGTGACCCGTCCGACCTTGGGCTCCTACGCCAACAGCCCGGAAGCCTTGCAGGCGATGGCGGATGAAGTGTTCGCGATGGTCACCAGTGGCAAGGTGAAGGTCGATGACATCAAGAAATACGCGTTGAAAGACGCAGCTCAGGCGCACACCGACCTGTCGGGTCGGCGCACCACGGGGTCGATCATTCTGGTGCCTTAACGCCGCTGGCTCTTGATCGTTCTTACGCTCCGCGTGAGAACGATCAGAGAATTGCCTCAGCCTGCACGCACCACTTCAGCTGTCACTAAATCCCGAATCACGCTCGGATTGCGGCGGCCGCCCAGTTCGCCGTTCAACACCATGTCCAGCTGTCCATGGAAATACTGCTCGATCCGCAAGCGGGAGCGGGCAGCCGGGCGGCCGGTGGGGTTGGCTGAGGTGGAGACCAGCGGGCCGGTGAGGGCGCACAGTTCGCGTACTTGCGGATGGTCGCTGACGCGTAGGGCCACGGTGTCGCGTCCGCCGGTGATCCAGTCGGGTAGCAGGCCCTGGTGCGGCACCAGCCAGGTGTTCGGGCCCGGCCAGGTGCTGGCCATGCGGTCGATCCACAGCTCTGGAAAGTCTTCGAACAGAAAGTCGAACTGACGGATGTTGTCGGCAATCAGGATCAGGCCCTTTTCCACAGGCCGCGCCTTGATCGCCAACAAACGGTACACCGCCTCGAAATCCCAAGGATCACAGCCCAAACCCCAGACCGCTTCGGTTGGATAGGCAATCACCGCCCCGGCACGAATTTCTTGTGCGGCTTGTTGCACACGCCAACTGCTGACCATCACTCGCTCTCCGAATAAACCCTGGTCGGCAGTTTAACCTCAGCGTGCCCGGGCAAACCATCGTCCCGCCTCACTCGCCACGCAACCGTCCAGCTCAAGCTCCGTCAGCGCCACCAGCACATTCGGCAGTGACCACCCGCTACTGGCAGCCAGCCCTTCGCTGGTATGCGGCGCAGCGTGCAGCAGCGCCAGCAGGGGATGGTCGGGCTTGACGGGGTTTTCCAGAGGCGCTTGAGCGGGCGCCAGGTTCTTCCAACCTTGCAAACCCTCAAGAATATGATCGACGGTTTCGACCAGCGTCGCGCCTTCCCGAATCAACTGATGACAGCCCCGCGCACCGGGATGATGGATCGACCCCGGAATGGCGTACACCTCGCGGCCTTGTTCCGCTGCCAGCCGCGCCGTGATCAGCGAACCACTGGCCACACTCGCTTCCACTACCAGCACGCCCAGCGATAGGCCGCTGATAATCCTGTTCCGACGCGGAAAGTTACTGGCATGAGGATCAGCATCCAACGGCAGCTCCGAAACCACCGCACCACCGTGAGCCACCATGTTCGCCGCGAGCTGACGGTGCCGCTGTGGATAAAGTTTTTCGATCCCCGTTCCCAAGACGCCAATTGTGGCGCCTTTAACGTCCAGTGCACCCTGATGAGCAGCCCCATCAATGCCCAACGCCAAGCCGCTTGTGACGACAAATCCGGCGCCCGCCAGGCTTCGTGCAAATGCGGCAGCGGTATCGAGCCCGGGTCGGGATGCACGCCGACTGCCGACCATTCCCAACTGTGGGCGATCAAGCAAAGCGCGATTACCGGCGACGAAAAGGAGTGGCGGCGGATCAGGAATTTCGGCCAGCAGGGCGGGGTAGTCCGGGTCGTCCCACATCAACAAATGCTGGCCCGGACGCTCTAGCCAGGCCAATGCGGCGCTCGCGCCATCGCGTACGGTTGGGTCGCGACGGGCGTCGGCACTGATCGCGGGCAGACGCAAAGAACGCCAGGCGGAGGCTGGCGCACTCAGGGCAGCAGAGGCGCTGCCGAAGGCATTGATGAGGGTCTGAAAACGCTTGCCACCAATTTCAGGCAAGCGATGGAGCCGCAGCCGCGCCTCCAGTTCGGCAGGCGACTGCCCCACTTTTTCGAACATCGGCATGAGATCTTCCTTGACCGGCGACCCACCTCAATAGGTGGGCCAACCTGTGGATAACTCTGTTGACAACGTTTAGATAAGTGAAGCATGCCGGTGGAAAAAAGTGTTTTAGAGCTGATACATAGGATTACGGATTGCGCACCCGGTCGTTGACCGCCAACGATCGGGTTGCGTGCAATACCATGCCGTAAGCGAGGTGGTTATAGGTGCGGAACACCATCAGCAGACCGGATCGCTCGTCGGGAATCTTTACCTGTTCGCCCGTGATGCGGTCACGGACGGTTTCACCCGCTTTGTAGATCGCCAACACGTTGCCATCGGACAGACCGTCCATCTTTCCGCGATCGAGGGTGACCACGTCGAACTCGCCGATCTGCGTCACACCCCGTGGCACGTCGATGATCGTGCCGCGAATTTCCTGCTGCGGCTCGCTTGGGACGAAGGTCGAGTTGATCGCACGCTCTTCGCTGACGAACAGGCGGTCACCCAGACGGACTTCCTGAGTGGAGCGCTGCATCTGCACGGTTGCGATGTCGCCTTCAGCCGCCACGATTTCACCACTGCCCACGTCGTCGGCATTAATGCCCAGCGGAACGTTGGTCTCTGGATCAAAGTAGGTCTTGCCCTTACGGAAGACCCCGTACGACACGTGGTCCGGGCTGAATTGGCCACGGGCGTAGATGCGGTCCCCGGCGCCACTGAGCACGCGCTCGCCGTTGCCAGCCACGATGTACGGGGCGGTTTCGAATTCTTCAGGGGTGTCGATGATGCGGTTGTTCAGCAGAAACGCGTTGATCGCGCCCAACGGGATGGTGGGAATCGCGTCGGCAATCGGCGTGCTACGCACACGCGGTGACAATTTGATGGTGCCGCGAGACTCGCCACGATTGGCGACGATCCTCGGTTGACCGTCCACGTAGATCAGCGTCAGGGTGTCGCCGGGGTAGATCAGATCCGGGTCGTGAACCTGCGGATTGGCTCTCCAGAGCTGCGGCCATTTCCATGGCTGACTGAGAAACTTGCCTGAAATGTCCCAAAGCGTGTCACCGGCGACAACGGTGTAGCGCTCTGGATGGCCTTCCTTGAGTTGTACTTGCGCCTGGACAAGGCCTGTCGCGGCCAACAGCAGCAGGGCGAGTAGTGATTTCCTCATGCGGTGAATCCCTTTATCATGTTGGCTTCGCGTGAAACGTGGAGTCTTGCGAGACTTCTGTTTTACAAGGGCTGCCCGCTTGTCTTGTAACGCCCCCAAGCCTAGCAGCCGATTTTGACTTTACCCTACAAGTGCATCTCTTACGTATATGGCCATTTTAAACATTCTCGAATTTCCCGATTCGCGCCTGCGTACCATCGCCAAGCCGGTGGCTGCTGTGGACGACGGCATTCGCCAGTTGGTCGACGACATGTTTGAAACCATGTACGAAGCGCCTGGCATCGGTCTGGCGGCGACGCAGGTTAACGTACACAAGCGCGTCGTTGTAATGGATCTCTCGGAAGACCGCAGCGAACCACGGGTTTTCATCAACCCGGAGCTGGAGCCGCTGACCGACGAGATGGACCAGTATCAGGAAGGCTGCCTGTCCGTTCCCGGTTTCTATGAGAACGTCGACCGTCCGCAGCGGGTCAAGGTCAAGGCGCTGGACCGCGACGGCCAGGCCTACGAACTGATTGCCGAAGGCCTGCTCGCCGTGTGCATCCAGCACGAGTGCGATCACCTCAACGGCAAGCTGTTCGTCGATTACCTGTCCACACTCAAGCGTGACCGGATCAAGAAAAAGCTGGAAAAACAGCACAAGCAGAACGCTTGATCCCTCACCCAAAAGGCCTCTTGCTGAGGCCTTTTCTTTTTTACACAACGAGAAGCCCATGACTGAGCCATTGCGCATCGTCTTCGCCGGCACCCCGGAATTCGCCGCCGAACACCTCAAAGCCCTGCTCGACAGCCCTTATGACGTGATCGCGGTCTACACCCAGCCTGATCGCCCGGCGGGTCGTGGCCAAAAGCTGATGCCAAGCCCGGTCAAGCAACTCGCCCTGCAACACGACATTCCCGTGCTTCAACCGCCGACCCTGCGCGCCCCCGAGGCCCAGGCCGACCTGGCCGCGCTCAAGCCGGACCTGCTGGTCGTTGTCGCCTACGGCCTGATCCTGCCTCAAGTGGTCCTCGACATCCCCCGTCTTGGTTGCATCAACAGCCACGCTTCGCTGCTGCCTCGCTGGCGCGGTGCGGCGCCAATTCAGCGCGCTGTGGAAGCGGGCGACGCCGAAAGTGGCGTGACCGTGATGCGTATGGAGGCAGGGCTGGACACCGGCCCGATGCTGCTCAAGGTCGTCACGCCCATTACGGACGAAGACACCGGCGGCACCTTGCATGATCGCTTGGCCGAACTTGGCCCGCCTGCTGTGGTGCAAGCCATTGCCGGTCTGGCTGAGGGCACGCTGGTGGGCGAAGTGCAGGATGACAGCCTCGCGACTTACGCTCACAAACTGAATAAAGATGAAGCGCGCATCGACTGGTCGCGTCCGGCCGATGAGCTGGAGCGACTGGTGCGTGCCTTCAATCCTTGGCCGATCTGCCACAGCACCCTCAACGGCGAAGCCTTGAAAGTTCTGGCCGCGCAAACCGCTGAAGGGCAGGGCGAGCCGGGTACGATTCTGAGCGCCAGCAAAGACGGCCTGATCGTGGCCTGTGGGCAACAGGCCCTGCGGCTGACCCGCCTGCAATTGCCGGGTGGCAAGCCGCTGGGGTTCGCCGACCTGTTCAACAGCCGTCGTGAGAAGTTCGCGACCGGGACCGTTTTGGGTCTCTCGGCTGACGCGTCATGAACCCGCGTCTGGCCGCCGCCAAGGCTTTGGCTGCCGTGCTCAGTGGCAAGGCTTCGCTGAACAGCTCGTTGCCCACGCAACTCGACAAGGTGGAAGATCGTGATCGCGGTCTGACGCAAGACCTGGCGTTTGGCACGGCGCGTTGGGAGCCTCGTCTGTCGGCGTTGGCGGCCAAGCTGCTGCAAAAGCCCTTCAAGGCAGCCGATAACGACGTTCAAGCGCTGCTGCTGGTGGGCCTCTATCAGCTGTTTTATTCGCGCATTCCCGCTCACGCCGCCATTGGCGAGACGGTCGGCTGCGCTGACAAACTGAAGAAACCGTGGGCCAAGGCGTTGCTCAATGCCGTGCTGCGCCGTGCCCAGCGCGAAGGCGAAGCGCTGTTGCTTGAGCTGGAACACGACCCCGTGGTCCGCACGGCGCACCCGCGCTGGCTGCAAAAAGCCTTGAAGGCCGCGTGGCCCGAGCATTGGGAAGCCATCTGCGCCGCGAACAACGCGCACCCGCCGATGATTCTGCGGGTCAATCGCCGTCACAAAACCCGCGAGCAATACCTGCAGCTGCTGCAAGACGCCAGCATCTCGGCCATTGCCAGCGCGTTCAGCCAGGACGGCATCGTGCTGACCGAACCCGGCGACGTCCGCTCGCTGCCGGGCTTCGCTGACGGCTGGATCAGCGTTCAGGACGAGGCCGCGCAACTGGCCGCCGACCTGCTGGAGCTGGCGCCGGGTCAGCGCGTGCTCGACGCGTGCTGCGCGCCGGGGGGCAAGACCTGCCATCTGCTGGAAGTGCAACCGGGCTTGTCCGGTGTCGTCGCGGTGGACCTTGAAGCCAAGCGCATGGTGCGTGTGAAAGAGAACCTCGACCGTCTCGGGCTGAGCGCCGAACTGATCGCCGCCGACGCCCGCGCCACCGATCAATGGTGGGACGGCAAGCCGTTCCAGCGCATCCTGCTCGATGCGCCGTGTTCGGCGACCGGTGTGATCCGTCGTCACCCGGACATCAAGCTGACCCGTCAGGCCGACGACATTCCGGCCTTGGCGACGCTGCAAGGCGAACTGCTCGACGCGCTGTGGCCGACGCTGCAAGTGGGCGGGATCTTGCTGTACGCAACCTGTTCGACGCTCCCGACTGAGAACACCGACGTGATCGACGCTTTCCTCGCCCGCACACCGGGCGCGCGCGAGCTAGACATCGCCGGTCAGCAAGGCAACCCGCCGCCGGGGCTGAAACAGCCGCACGGTCGGCAGTTGTTGGTGCAGGAGGGCGGGCACGACGGGTTTTATTACGCGAAGTTGATCAAGATTTCTGCGGGTTGAAATAAGACCTGTAGGAGTGAGCTTGCTCGCGATAGCAGTGTGTCAGGCGACAAATCTGTGACAGGCCTACCGTCATCGCGAGCAAGCTCACTCCTACAGCACTGTGCAGAATTCCTAAGGAGAGGCTGATTGAAAATCATCATTCTCGGTGCAGGTCAGGTCGGCGGCACGTTGGCTGAGCATCTGGCCAGCGAGGCGAATGACATCACCGTCGTGGACACCGACCCGGATCGCCTACGAGCGCTGGGCGACCGTCTGGACATTCGCACCATTCAGGGCCGCGGCTCGTTCCCCACCGTGCTGCGTCAGGCCGGGGCAGACGACGCCGACATGCTGGTCGCCGTGACCAGCAGCGACGAAACCAATATGGTCGCCTGCCAGGTCGCCTACACCCTCTTTCATACCCCGACCAAGATCGCCCGTGTGCGCGAGTCGGCGTACCTGACCCGCTCGGGCCTGTTCGACAACGACGCCATTCCGGTGGACGTGCTGATCAGCCCCGAACAGGTCGTCACCAACTACATCAAGCGCCTGATCGAATACCCGAGCGCGCTGCAAGTCATCGACTTCGCGGACGGCAAGGTTCAGCTGGTGGCCGTGAAAGCCTATTACGGCGGCCCGCTGGTGGGTCAGCAACTGCGCCAGTTACGCGCCCACATGCCGGAAGTCGATACACGCGTCGCGGCCATCTTCCGTCGTGATCGTCCGATCATTCCTCAAGGCGATACGGTGATTGAGGCCGACGATGAAGTCTTCTTCATCGCAGCGAAGGCGGACATTCGTGCGGTGATGGGCGAAATGCGCAAACTGGACGTCAGCTACAAGCGCATTGTCATCGCCGGGGGCGGGCAGATCGGCGAAAGACTGGCCGAGGCCATCGAAAACCGTTACCAGGTGAAGATCATCGAGATGAACCCGGCGCGTTGCCGCTACCTGTCGGACACCCTCGATAACACGGTGATCCTGCAAGGCAGCTCTTCGGACCGCGACCTGCTGATGGAAGAAAACATCGACAACGCTGACCTGTTCCTGGCGCTGACCAACGACGATGAGGCCAACATCATGTCCTCGCTGCTGGCCAAGCGGCTGGGGGCGAAGAAGGTCATGACCATCATCAATAACACGGCGTATGTGGACCTGGTGCAGGGCGGGGAGATCGACATCGCTGTCAGCCCGCAGTTGGCGACCATCGGCACGTTGCTGGCCCACGTGCGGCGCGGCGATATCGTCAGCGTGCATTCATTGCGGCGGGGTGCGGCGGAAGCCATCGAGATCGTGGCCCACGGCGACGCCAAGTCGAGCAAGGTGATTGGCAAGGCCATCATGCACATCAACCTGCCGCCCGGTACCACCATTGGCGCGATCACGCGTGCGGACAAAGTGCTGATCGCTCACGACAGCACGGTCATCGAATCCGGCGACCACGTGATCATGTTCCTTGTGGATAAAAAGCATATCCGCGACGTGGAACGGCTGTTTCAGGTCGGGTTGAGTTTTTTCTAAAGGAGGGTCTGCGTGCTCGAATCACTGGAAAAGATGCTCGCCAAGGGCATGGACAACGCCCTGCTGCGCTTCGGGCTGGGCAAGGGCTATCTCGATGCCGGGGATCATGCCAAGGCAGCGGAGCATTTGCAGCG
Organism: Pseudomonas salicis; assembly: GCF_057128705.1. Taxonomy (NCBI): domain Bacteria; kingdom Pseudomonadati; phylum Pseudomonadota; class Gammaproteobacteria; order Pseudomonadales; family Pseudomonadaceae; genus Pseudomonas; species Pseudomonas salicis. The sequence continues at coordinate 465,446 of NZ_JBSKHU010000006.1, read as the reverse complement.
CTGTGTCGAATTCGACCCGAAATACTCGGCGGCGTGGAAGCTGCTCGGCAAGGCCTGGCTCGCTTCAGGGGATCACGCAAAGGCTCGTCAGGCGTGGGAGCAGGGGATTCAAGCCGCGGTCGGCCATGATGACAAGCAGGCCGAGAAGGAAATGACGGTGTTTCTCAAAAAGCTGGATCGCGAGGCGTAACGCCATCCCAGATTGAAATGTGATCCCTGTAGGAGTGAGCTTGCTCGCGATAGCAGTGTGTCAGTTAGAGCATGTATGACAGTCATTGCGTGATCGCGAGCAAGCTCACTCCTACAGGGGGTTGCCCTGGGTCAATACCAGCGCTTCTCGCCCTCAGGTCGTTTCTTGAAGCGCTTCATCGTCCACATGTACTGGCTTGGATACGCCCGCACATACTTCTCCACGACCTTGCTCATCGCCGCCGCCGAGGTTTCGGTGTCGGTGCTGTACATGTCGTCTGGCGCGGCTTCCAGGACCACTTTGTAGCCCGAACCATCCTCCAGGCGCATCGCGTGCAGGAACACACCGACGGCCTTACCACCGGCCAGCATGTTCGGCACGAATTTGCTGGTCAGCGCCACCGTCCCACAGAACGGCACGAAGACACCCGCCGACTCTGCTGGCTCCGGGTCAGCCGGAATGCCCACCGAGCCACCTTTGCGCACTTCTTTGATGACGCTGAGAATGCCTTCCTTGGTCGATGCCGCGACGCGGTTACCCAATTGCACGCGCTGTTTGCGCAGCAGTTCATCCACCGCCTTGAGCTTTGGCGGGCGATAGAAAATGATCGGTTTGCACTGGCTGCAATAGAAGTGGTTCAGCACTTCCCAATTGCCGAGGTGGCTGGTGATGCCGACTACGCCTTTGCCGGAGGCCAGCGCGTCTTTCAGCACCTGTAGCCCTTCGACTTCGCGCACCAGATTGATCGATTTTTGCGCAGGCCAGATCCAGGCGCAGGCGCTTTCGGTCAGGGTCTTGCCGATGTCCATCAGGCTGCGACCGACCAACGCTTCAAGCTCCGTCGGGCTCAGCTCGGGAAAGCACTTGGAAAGGTTGATTCGCGCGACTTCGCGAGAGCGATTGGGCAGCTTCCACATCAACCAACCAATGCCGGTGCCCACCCACTGCACGGCGCGCCAAGGCAACAATGCAAACAATCGCAACGCCCCGACCATCATGGCGCCTTTGAACTTATCCACAGATCACTCCTGAATCGATGAGGCGGGCATTGTAACCATTCAGCACAAGCGTTCGCACAACGATGCACTGTCGCCCGCTGAGCTGAACGAACATCCCCTGTGGGAGCGAATTTATTCGCGATAGGCCGGTACAGCCGATGCATCTCTATCGCCTGGCAGATTTTTCGCGAATGAATTCGCTCCCACAGATGTTCATCTCTCACGCGTTAGCCAACTGCGCATACCGATCACAATCGGTCGTGTGGTCCATGACCATTCCGGTCGCCTGCATATAGGCATAACAGATGGTCGGCCCCACGAACGTGAACCCGGCTTTCTTCAACGCCTTGCTCATGGCCTCGGCCTCAGGCGTGATCGCCGGGACTTCACTGCGTCCCTGGAAGTGATTGATTTTGGGCTGCCCACCGACAAACGACCAGACAAACGCCGCCGGGTCTTCGAGGCGCAACCAGGCCTGTGCATTCTTGCGGGCGGCGTTGAGCTTGAGGCGGTTGCGAACGATGCCCGGTTCCAGCATCAATTCTTCGATTTCAGCGTCGGTCATGGCCGCGATGCGTCGCACGTCGAAGTCGAACATTACTTCGCGGTAGCGGGCGCGTTTCTTCAAAATGGTGATCCACGACAGGCCGGCCTGGAACCCTTCGAGCAATAGAAACTCGAACAGCTTCTGCGCGTCGCGCAACGGCACACCCCACTCATGGTCGTGGTAGTCCATATAAATCGGCTCTTCGTTGCACCAAAAGCAGCGTGGCATAGGGCTCCCAAGGGTGGAGGCGCTGCCGAATCGGGTATACTCCCGCTCTTTAAATCGCAGCCCCCCAGTACAGGTGAATTTCGTGAGCCAGCCTACGCCAGCCGTGCGTACCTTCCAAGACTTGATCCTCGCCCTCCAGCAATACTGGGCTGAGCAAGGTTGTGTGGTACTTCAGCCCTACGATATGGAAGTGGGCGCCGGCACTTTCCACACCGCCACGTTTCTGCGCGCCGTTGGCCCGGAAACCTGGAACGCCGCCTACGTACAACCGAGCCGTCGTCCTACCGATGGCCGTTACGGCGAGAACCCTAACCGCCTGCAGCACTACTACCAGTTCCAGGTGGTTCTGAAACCCAACCCGGACAACTTCCAGGAGCTGTACCTGGGTTCGCTGAAACACGTCGGCCTGGACCCGCTGGTCCACGACGTGCGCTTCGTCGAAGACAACTGGGAATCTCCAACCCTGGGCGCCTGGGGCCTGGGCTGGGAAATCTGGCTCAACGGCATGGAAGTCTCGCAGTTCACCTACTTCCAGCAAGTGGGCGGCATCGAGTGCTACCCGGTCACCGGCGAAATCACCTACGGCCTTGAGCGTCTGGCGATGTACCTGCAAGGCGTCGACTCGGTCTACGACCTGGTCTGGACCGACGGCCCGTTCGGCAAAGTGACCTACGGCGACGTGTTCCACCAGAACGAAGTGGAGCAATCGACCTACAACTTCGAACACGCCAACGTCGACAAACTGTTCGAACTGTTCGACTTCTACGAAAGCGAAGCGATGCGCCTGATCGAAGCCGAGCTGCCACTGCCGAGCTACGAAATGGTCCTCAAGGCCTCGCACACTTTCAACCTTCTGGATGCCCGTCGCGCGATTTCCGTGACTGCGCGTCAGCAATACATCCTGCGCGTACGCACCCTGGCCCGCTCCGTCGCCCAGGCGTACTTGATGGCCCGGGCCAAGCTTGGCTTCCCGATGGCCGCACCTGATATCCGCGACGAAGTGTTGGCGAAGCTGGAGGCTGCACAATGAGTGCTCAAGATTTCCTGGTTGAATTGGGCACCGAAGAACTGCCACCCAAAGCACTGAACACCCTGGCCGACGCGTTCTTGGCCGGTATCGAAAAAGGCCTGCAAGCCGCTGGTCTGACCTACAGCGCCAAGCAGGTGTACGCCGCGCCGCGCCGTCTGGCCGTACTGATCACCGAGCTGGCAACCCAACAGCCGGACCGCAGCGTCAATCTGGACGGCCCGCCACGTCAGGCGGCGTTCGACGCCGACGGCAATCCGACCCAGGCAGCTCTTGGCTTCGCCAAGAAGTGTGGCGTCGATTTGAGCGAAATCGATCAGAGCGGCCCGAAGTTGCGTTACAGCCAGAGCATCGCCGGTAAACCGACCGCGAGCCTGCTGCCAACCATCATCGAAGACTCGCTCAACGACCTGCCGATCCCGAAGCGCATGCGCTGGGGTGCGCGCAAGGAAGAGTTCGTGCGTCCGACCCAATGGCTGGTGATGCTGTTCGGTGACCAGGTCATCGATTGCACGATCCTCGCCCAGACCGCTGGCCGTGAATCCCGTGGCCACCGTTTCCATCACCCGGAAAGCGTGCGCATCACCTCGCCAGCGAACTACGCCAGCGACCTGCGTGCCGCTCACGTGCTGGCTGATTTCAACGAGCGTCGTGCGCTGATCAGCAAGCGTGTCGACGAACTGGCGACCCAACACGAAGGCACCGCCATCGTGCCGCCTGCGTTGCTGGACGAAGTGACCGCGCTGGTCGAGTGGCCAGTGCCACTGGTGTGCTCGTTCGAGGAGCGTTTCCTCGAAGTGCCGCAAGAAGCCCTGATCACCACCATGCAGGATAACCAGAAGTATTTCTGCCTGCTGGACGCTGAAGGCAAGCTGCTGCCGCGCTTCATCACGGTCGCCAACGTCGAGAGCAAAGACCCGTCGCAGATCGTCTTGGGTAACGAGAAGGTCGTTCGCCCACGCCTGACTGACGCCGAGTTCTTCTTTAAACAGGACAAGAAGCAGAAGCTGGAAACCTTCAACCAGCGCCTGCAGAACGTCGTGTTCCAGGCCCAGTTGGGCACCGTGTTCGACAAAGCCGAGCGCGTGTCGAAGCTGGCCGCGTTCATTGCGCCACGCATCGGTGGCGACGCCCAACGCGCGGGCCGTGCCGGTCTGTTGTCGAAGTGCGACCTGGCGACCGAGATGGTCGGCGAATTCCCTGAAATGCAGGGCGTGGCGGGTTACTACTACGCGCTGGCCGATGGCGAGCCGGAAGACGTCGCACTGGCACTGAACGAACAGTACATGCCACGTGGCGCAGGCGCTGAACTGCCAAGCACCCTGACCGGTGCGGCGGTGGCCATCGCTGACAAGCTCGACACCCTGGTCGGCATCTTCGGCATCGGCATGCTGCCAACCGGTAGCAAAGACCCGTACGCACTGCGTCGCGCCGCGCTGGGCATCCTGCGGATTCTGATCGAGAAGAAGCTGGATCTGGACCTGATCAAGACCGTGCAATTCGCCGTCACTCAGTTTGGCGCGAAGGTCAAACCGGCCGGACTGGCCGAGCAAGTGCTGGAGTTCATCTTCGACCGCCTGCGTGCGCGTTATGAAGACGAAGGCGTCGATGTCTCGGTCTACCTGTCGGTCCGTGCCCTGCAACCAGGCTCGGCGCTGGACTTTGACCAGCGCGTGCAAGCCGTTCAGGCGTTCCGCAAGTTGCCGGAAGCCGCTGCACTGGCCGCCGTGAACAAGCGCGTTTCGAACCTGCTGAGTAAGGCTGAGGGCACCATTGCTCAGACCCTCGAGCCGAAATACTTCGATAACGCCAACGAGTTCTCGCTGTACTCGGCGATTCAGCAGGCAGACCAGGCCGTCGCGCCAATGTCTGCCAACCGTCAGTACAACGAAGCGCTGGCCCGTCTGGCAGCACTGCGCGAGCCGGTGGACGCCTTCTTCGAGGCCGTGATGGTCAACGCCGAAGACGCCAGCGTGCGCGCCAACCGTTATGCGTTGCTGGCGCGTCTGCGCAATCTGTTCCTCGGCGTCGCTGACATCTCCCTGTTGGGCTAACGCCGGAGCGCATGATTTGAAACTGCTGATTCTCGATCGGGACGGGGTGATCAACGAAGACTCCGACGCTTACATCAAGTCGGTGGAGGAGTGGATTCCGATTCCCGGCTCGATCGAGGCCATCGCGCAGTTGAGCAAGGCGGGCTGGACCGTGGCCGTGGCCACCAACCAGTCCGGTATTGCTCGCGGTTATTACGACCTCGCCATGCTGGACGCCATGCACGCCCGTTTGCGCGCACTGGTGGCGGCGCAGGGCGGCGAAGTCGGCCTGATCGTTTATTGTCCGCATGGCCCGGACGCGGGGTGCGATTGCCGCAAGCCCAAGCCGGGCATGCTGCGCAACATTGCCAACCATTACGCCGTGGACCTTCGCGGAATCTGGTTCGTCGGCGACAGCAAGGGTGACCTGGAGGCGGCGGTGACCGTCGACTCTCAACCTGTTCTGGTCATGACCGGCAAAGGACACAAGACGCGGAGCAACCCGTTGCCCGCAGGAACGTTGATTTTTGACGATCTGGCGGCGGTTGCCGCAAAACTTATTCACAACAGCGCATCAACGAACGACTGACCGGTCGTCCAACGGTACGCTCCATCCGGGCACTGCCCGTAACGGTAAAAGCAGCTATGTCGATAGTGCAGGCCATCAGGATCTTCATCTTTTACCTGCTGCTGGGCACCACTGCCCTGCTATGGTGCTCGCTGAGTTTCTTCGTTGCGCCTTTTCTGCCTTTCCGCGTTCGTTATCGCTTCATCAACGTGTATTGGTGTCGCTGTGCGGTCTGGCTGACGAAGGTGTTCCTTAACATCAAGGTCAACGTCACCGGCCAGGAAAACGTGCCAAAGACGCCGTGCGTGATCGTGTCCAATCACCAGAGCACGTGGGAGACTTTCTTCCTGTCGGCGCATTTCCAGCCCCTGAGCCAGGTGCTCAAGCGTGAACTGCTGTACGTGCCGTTCTTCGGCTGGGCGATGGCGATGCTTCGCCCTATCGCCATTGACCGTAACAACCCTAAGGCCGCGCTCAAGGTGGTGGCCAAGAAGGGTGACGAACTGCTCAAGGACGGCGTGTGGGTACTGATTTTCCCGGAAGGGACGCGGGTGCCTTACGGCCAGATCGGCAAGTTCTCACGCAGCGGCTCGGCCATGGCAGTAAATGCTGAATTACCGGTCCTGCCCATCGCCCATAACGCGGGCAGGTATTGGCCAAAAGAAGGGTGGGCCAAGAAGCCCGGCACCATCGAAGTAGTGATTGGTGAGCCGATGTATGCAGAAGGCACTGGCCCGCGGGCGATTGCCGCGCTGAATGATCGGGTGTCCGCCTGGAACGAGGCGACACAGAAGGCGCTAGGCTCGCCTGTCATGCCAGCGCCCACACCGGAAAAATCACCGGCGTGAATTGTGGATAACCTGTGCACCAAATGTGTGAAATTTTTGAGAATCGTCCGTAACCTCATGATTTGGTTGCTTATTTCCAGAGGCGATGATCGAACCAAAAACGTGCATAAGTTTTTTCTGACAGACATTTTTTACGCTTGAAAACATCGGTCTTGAGCCTTCACGGTCAAGACCGATGTCGTTTTGACGCGAGTGTTTTTGGCGTGGATATCCACAGATTGCAAAGCGCCGCCATTCCGATCAAAACCAGACCTCCGCAAGCTGCCGCAACGAACCCCATCGCAGGGGAAAGGCTGTCGATGGCGAAGCCAACGAGCGGGGCGGACAGTGTCTGGCCTATTCGATACGCCGAGTCATGCAGCCCCATCACTTCGCCTCGCACATCCGAAGGCGCCAGTTTAGCGACAGCTTCCGATCCCGCTGCCAGCGTAGGCGTGCACAACAGATTGGTGGGCAACAGCGCCAGCATCAGCCACCACCAGACTTGATCGAACAGCGCCACCGGCAGCAGCAGCAAACTCATCGCCAACGCCAGTCGGGTTTGGGACCACGACCGCCGAACAATGCCATGGACAAATCCGCCCGTGATCGATGCTACGGACATGGCCGCGATCACATACCCCGTAAACGCGATTTCGCCATTGCTGCGCAGCACAGCAATCAGCGCCAGCTCAGTCCCGTAGAGCACAAACAACGCCGCCGCACTGACAAACATTGCAGACAGCAGCGGGCCGCTCATCCACGTCCTCAACTTGGGTCGGACACGCTGTATCTTCTGAGCGGCTTCGTCGAGAGAACGCGTAGGCCAGTTCAGCTTGTACAGCACAATGTACGAAATGGCCCGCCACACGCCGATACCAATGATGGTCGCTGTGGCCGAGTAGGACGTGATCAGGAGAATGCCGGTGGCAGGCGCAATGACGAAGCCCAGCTCCATCAACATCATGTTCAGCGAATACGCCGGGCGACGCTGGTCTTCAGGCACCAGGCTGGCCACGAACTGACGGGCCAGCGAACCCGTTGGCACCGTGAACATGCCAGCAATAAAAGCCAGACAGACATAGACGGGGTAACTCGCCAGCGGCAGGCCCAGCCACGCGACGGTGGATATCGTGCCGCTAACGGCCACCACCGGGCGCAGACCGTGGGAATCGATCTTGCGCCCCAACAGCGGCGAGCCCACGGCAAACCCCAACGCCGTGGCGGTCGCGACGACACCGGCATCGAAATAACTGCGCCCCATTTCATTCAGCACATGCAGGCTGAGCGTGAGGGTCATGATCGTCAGCGGCAAGCCGGCGACAAACATGAACAGCGTCGCTGGCAACACCCGAGGGATGGCCAACACTTTCTGGTACTTGCGAAACGACATCCGGTTATCGCTCCTTTAACCCCGTCCCTGTCCTGATACAGCGCCTCTCACCGAATCAGCCGGCGAGTTTATGCCTTTGGTTGAAGCAGAAGGGCCACCAGCGCGCTCCAGCCCGTCTGGTGTGATGCCCCAAGGCCACGGCCGTTTTCGCCGTGGAAGTATTCGTGAAACAACACGAGATCCCGACTCTGCGGGTCTATTTCAAGCTGTGGATAACCGGCCATGGAAGGCCGGTTGCCTTCTTCGTCGCGTAGGAAAAGTCTGTTTATGCGGTGGCTGAGTCCGTCAGCCACTTCGTCGAGCGAGGCCAGATACCCTGAGCCGCTGGGGTATTCGACCGAAAAGTTCTCGTCGTAATAGCGATGAAACTCACGCAACGATTCGATCAGCATGTAGTTCAAGGGCATCCACACCGGCCCCCGCCAGTTGGAGTTGCCGCCGAACAGACGGGAGTTCGACTCCGCCGGTTCATAATCCGCCGACAGTGTGTTGCCGTTGATCTTCATGCTGAATGGGGTTTCGCCGTAGTACCGAGACAACGAGCGGATGCCGTGGGGCGACAGAAATTCGCTTTCATCGAGCATGCGTTTGATCAGGTCTTTGGTGCGTTGGCCGCGCAACAGCGCCAGCAGCAACCGATTGCCTTTGCCCGGTTCGGTCCAGCGTGAGACCAACGCCGCCAGATCAGGCCGGTGATGCAGAAAACCCAGCAACCGTTCACGCAGGCCTTTCAGGCCTTCATGTTCGCGCTGCTCCAACACGCGGACGGCGAACAGCGGGATCAAGCCCACAAAGGAACGCAGTTTCACGGACTCACGCACGCCATCCGGCCGGTGCAACACGTCGTAGAAAAAGCCGTCCTGATCGTTCCACAGGCCTTCCACTTCGTCCTTATCGACTTCGTTGATCGCGCCAGCGATATAAAGGAAGTGTTCGAAGAACTTCACCGCAATGTCGACGTACACCTCATTGTGCTGCGCGAGCTCCAACGCGATTCGCATCAAGTCCAGCGCGTAACCCGCGACCCACGCCGTGCCATCCGCCTGATCGAGCTGATAACCGGGGGCGAGGGCGGCCGAGCGGTCGAACAGACCGATGTTGTCCAACCCGAGGAATCCACCCTGAAAGATGTTGTGGCCCTCGGCGTCCTTGCGATTGACCCACCAGGAAAAATTCAGCAGCAGCTTGTGGAAAACCTTTTCAAGAAACACCCCGTCGCCTTGCCCTTTTTGCGCCTTCTCCATCTGGTACACGCGCCACGACGCCCAGGCATGAACGGGCGGGTTGGCGTCGTCGAAACGCCATTCGTAAGCGGGCAACTGGCCGTTGGGGTGCATGAAGCGGTCTTTGACCAACAGCAGCAGTTGATCCTTAGCGAAATCGACGTCGATCAAGGCGAAGGCCACGGCCTGAAATGCCAGGTCCCACGAGGCGTACCACGGGTATTCCCACTTGTCGGGCATCGAGACGATGTCGAAATTGCACAGGTGGCGCCATTGGTTATTGCGAATGTGCGAACGCCCTTCAGGTAAAGGGGGTAGTCCGGGGTCACCCGCGAGCCACGCCTTGACGTCGAAGTAATACAGCTGCTTCGACCAGAGCAGCCCGGCCAGCGCCTGACGCTGAACATTGCGGGCGTCGACGTCTTCGAGCTTGTGCTGCAAGGCGCCGTAGAATTCGTCGGCTTCCCTGCGACGTTGGTCGAAGAGCGCGCGGGCATTCACGTGGGCTGAACCGGCGGGCGCAAACCGGAGGTACACCGCTTGGGAGGCGCCGCCTTCCAGCGTCAGGACGAAATGAGCGGCGGCCTTGGTACCCAAGTCTCGATGAATCGCGTCCGGGTTTGCGCCAATCAGCCAGTCATTAATGCCGTCTTTGAACGGGCCGGCTTCAGGACGACCGAACAGCTTCGGCGCATTGGTGCGGTTCTCGCAAAAGACCCACTCGGCCGTTTCATGCCCCCAGGCCGTGGCTTCTCTCGCGGACGCCTTGGGATGCCGAGCGGTCACCACGTTATCCACACGCGACAGGGCAGGGCGGTCGACCTCGTCGCCCCAACTCCAGATGTCCCGCGCCCAGAGTTGCGGCAGGACGTGCAAACGCGCCTGCCGATCCGAGCGGTTGACCACGGTAACCCGCATGAAGATGTCATCGGGCGTGTGTTTGGCGTATTCGACGCTGACGTCGAAGTAGTGGTTGTCGTTGAACACGCCGGTGTCGAGCACTTCGTATTCAGGGTCGTCCAGCCCTCGACGCCCGTTTTCTTCCACCAGATCGCTATAAGGGAAAGCAGCGTGAGGGTACTTGTAGAGCATGCGCATGTAGGCGTGGCTCGGCACGCCATCGACGTGGAAATACAGCTCTTTCACGTCTTCGCCATGGTTGCCTTCCGCGTTGTTCAGGCCGAACAAGCGTTCCTTCAGAATGGGGTCACGCTCGTTCCACAGCGCCAGCCCGAGACACCAGTGCTGGGCCTTGTCGGAAAAACCTGCCAAGCCATCTTCGCCCCAGCGATACACCCGGCTGCGAGCATGATCGTGGGGGAAAAAAGCCCACGCATCACCGTCTGCGCTGTAGTCCTCGCGCACCGTGCCCCATTGCCGGTCGCTCAGGTACGGCCCCCATTCGCGCCACTGCTCGGCAGTCTCGCCTTGCAGTCGCAGCCCTTCGGTGGTGTGCAGCGGTGTCGCATTGGCAGAGTCGGCAGGCATGTTCACTTCCAGAATTAACGCCGTGGAAACGGCTGGAAACCGGCGCAGGATGCAGAGAAATCTATCGCGCCGCAGCTTTGGTCAATATTTTGGCAACCGGGTTATTCACAGGCCGATTAGTGATGGCAATTAGACGCTGTACACGGTCGGCGTATGGTTTCAACGTGGGATACGCCTATGGCCCCTTCGGTGTTGCGCCAGTCTCTCTGCGCAACGCATCACAGCGGTGAATGGATCGAAACGTGGTTGCTCGTTTAACGGGCGGAGGCGGTATGAATACATTGGGTGATCTGGCGTCCAGACGGAACAACAATTTCAACCTGATCAGGATGCTCGCCGCCACTGCCGTGCTGATTTCGCACAGTTACCCACTGTCGCAGGGCAGCACGGCGGTTGAGCCTTTGTCCGGTTGGCTGGGCCTCTCGCTGGGCGAATTGGCCGTGATCACCTTCTTCTGCGTGTCAGGTTTTTTCATTTCGCTGAGCCGTGACCGCGCCCCCGGCACGATTGATTTTGTCTCTGCGCGATTCCTGCGCATCTACCCCGGGCTGACGCTGGTGCTGTTGATTAGCGTGTTTCTGATCGGCCCGGTCTTTACGACACTCGGCACGCAAGATTATTTCCGCTCGGGCGCAATATACGGTTACCTGAGCCACAACCTGACGCTGTTCAGCATGCAGTTTCAATTGCCGGGGCTGTTCGAAGATAACCCATGGCCTGGCATCAATGGCTCGCTGTGGACGCTGTTCTACGAGGTGATGTTGTACGTGCTGGTCGGCGGTTTAGGGGTGTTCGTCTGCTATGGGCAGAATCGTCGCTTCGCCGTGTTTCTGCTGGTGTACGCGATTGCTTATGTCGCGTTCAAAGTGCTGTCGGCCAGTACCACGCTGCTGGCGGACATGCACCGCCTGCAATACTTCTTCACGTGGGGTTTGCCGTTCGTACTGGGCATGTCGCTGTACCGCTATCGGCAGCACATCCCGCACCGCTTCATTTGGTTTGTGCCGCTGGCTGCGCTGGCGGTCGGGTCTTACAAAACGCCATATTTCAGCGAGTGTTTCGTGCTGGCCTGGACCTACCTGATCTTCTATCTCGGCTTCGCGACCCACCCGCTGATCGACCGCTACAACCGGTTGGGCGATTACTCGTACGGCGTCTACATTTATGCGTTTCCGGTGCAAGAAATTCTTGCTCATCAGTTCAAGGGCATCGGGCCGGTGACCATGATGCTGGTGGCGTTCCCGATTGTGCTGGCGGCGGCGGTGTTCTCGTGGCACTTCATCGAGAAACCGGCGATGGCGCGACGGCATGCGTTGGCTGCGCACATCACCCATTCGTTCAGCGGCCTGAAAGCGTATTGGGCGGCGATGGGAAAAGGCACGGCGTAAAACGCAAAAAAACCCCGGACGATGTAAATCGACCGAGGTTTTTGACGAAGAGCATTGGGCACTGTAGGAGCGAATTCATTCGCGAAAAATCGTTCGGGCGATAGAGATGTGTGTCCCTACCGACCAATCGCGAATAAATTCGCTCCCACAGAAAGCGTTAGCTCACTTGGACGGGATCAAGTGCCCGAACGATTACGGAACTGCCGAGCGATGATCGGCAGAATGCGGTAGGCATCCACCGCGTAACGTCGACCCAGCCGTTTGGGCTCAGTGCACAGCCGATGCAGCCACTCCAGTGAAAGCCGCTGGACCCACATCGGCGCTCGCCTGACTTTGCCTGAGAGAAACATCAGCGACGCCCCCGTGCACAACCCGACTCCGGTGGCACCGCCACGCTTGTACACCTCGCAGGCGAGAACCTCCTGGCGGGGCGAGCCGACGGAAAACACTGTCATGCGTGAACGCTGCCGCTGAATGAAATCAACGCAACGCTCGACCTCTTGCGGGTCGTCGATGAAGCCCATGGGCGGGTTGTAGTGATGAAAGGTCACGGAGGGATAACTGCGCTTGAGCGTGGTGATGACGTCTCGCTCGCACCCCAGAACGGTGACGTCCCATTGCCTGAGCTGGGCGATGTTCATCATGGCCCTGGTCAGTGTGCTGCCGGGAATGGGCTCGGCGATCCCCGCATTCAGGCGCTGAAGCACCGGATAAAGAACGCGGCTGTCGCACAACCGATGCCCTGCATACCGATAGGCTTCGCGAAGCTGCTCGTCATGTTCGAGCAATACGATGTGATTGACGTTGGCAGTCACCAGGTATTTAAAAGGGGCGTCTGTGAGGTTGATCAGCTCGTCGATGAGCTCCCGTTGTCGTCCACGATAGAACTCGATTCCAAACACTTTCATAGGGCGGGCTCCTGCTAATGAATAATCGCGTGCAGTGCCGGACCACACTGAACAGCAGCGCGAATCCGGCGTGTGCGACCCTCTCGGGTACCAGCGGCAAACATCGGGAGCGACGAAACAAACAGGCACGGCAAAGCCGCGCGTTGCCTGAACAACACGAATTCCGTCCGGGAGATTTCCGCGGTGAAAAAACGGTGAGGATGAGTCGCGCTATGAGGTGGTTGCGCAGATCGGTGTTGGCCGGCCTGACGCTGACGGTCTTTCAGGGGCTATACATCCCCGCCCAGGCGGCCACCTTGCCCATGGTGCTGATCAACGTCTCGGGCGCCGAGTCGTCGGAAGGCAAGTTTCCGGGCGAAAACGGAACGGACTACTTCTTCCCCAGCGAAGGCTATTTCGCCCGCTGGAAAGCCAAGGGCATACGCACCGTGCGCTTTCCAGTGAAGTGGGAGCGATTACAGCCGGTGTTGGGCGATGGGCTGGACGCCACGTATGCCGGGTTGATAGACAAGATGCTCATGCAGGCGAACCAGCAAGGCATCGGCGTGATCATCGATGTGCATAACTATGCTCGGTATCGACAGCAGGTGATTGGCAGCCGCGACGTGACCGTCGACCATTACCGTCAGTTGATGCAGCGCATTGCCGAACGCTGGCACGACGCGCCAGCGCTGTATGCGTACGACTTGATGAATGAACCCCACGATGACTCCGACGCCATCTGGCCGCAGGCCGCGCAGGCCGGGATCGACGGAATTCGCAAGGTGGACCGCAAGCGGCTGATCATTGTCGAGGGTCGTGACTGGGCAAGCGCTGCCCGCTGGCCGCAGAACAACGACGCCTTGCTGAAGCTGAAAGACCCGGCCAACAACCTGGTGTTTTCAGCCCATCTCTATCTGGACAGCAACGGCGGCGGGACCTACACGGACCCGAAAAACCGTCCCATTGATCCTGATATTGGCGTGAACCGGGCCAAGCCCTTCATTCAATGGCTACAGAAAAACGGCCGTCGTGGGCAAATTGGTGAAATGGGTTTTCCGGATAACGACCCTCGCTGGGCGGTAGCCGCGGACCGACTGCTCAAATACTTGCAAACGTATTGCGTGCCGCTGGCGTACTGGACATCGGGCGAGAGCTGGGGCCGCGAGCCGATGAACCTGGAACCGATCGATGGCCAGGACCGGCCGCAATGGCAGGTGTTGGCCAAATACCTGGACACGCCCACATGCACACAATACGGCCCAAGCGCTGCCCGCCGCTGACTTAGCGGTGCGGTTGAATGGGTGACTGATATACCGATTCCGGCAAGGGCCGACCCACGCTTGACTCGCGCACCGCCGAGGCGCGCGCAAAATACACGAAAGCCGCGAGGGCCAGCCCCGTCAGATCGCCGCCGTACATGATCGAAGTCGACAGGAAAAAATTGAACGCGTTAAGGGTGAAATCCAGCTGCAAGCCACTGAGCAGATCCCCCTTGCGCCGGCACTTGCGCATGATTCGCCAGTAACCGAAGTAGTAGAACCCGGCGATCAGCGGGGTGAGAAAGCCGAAGCGGTACAACACGCCCAGCAGCCCCACGTCCGACAGGTAAAAGTAGGCGTTGTACAGCCGCGCAAAACCGCTCTGCCACTGCAACGACAACGCCCCCATGCCGACGTAATAATTCGCGGGTACTTCTCGTAGAACGATGTCTGAGGTGGTCACGCGCACGCCGCCTTCGGTGGTGGCTTCGCCAATGAGCGCGTTGAATTGCTGGTATTGGTCCTCGAAAAAATCCGGCGCGATGAAGTATGCGACCAACACAATCCCGATCATCGCCGCGCCGGTTTTCAGCAACACGCCCCAACGTGTGCGAAAGATCCAGATGCCTCCCAATACCCACATCAACATGGTGTTGCGTGTTTGCAGCACCAGCCAGAGATAGGACGCGAACAGCAACAGCAGCAAGACCGATCCCAGCGAGTAGGCACGTCGGATGCGGTACATCAGCATGTAGGCACACACGCTGACGTAGGCCGCGCCAATGCTGAAGCGATTGGGTCGGAGTGGGTTGAGGCCGTAATCCTTGTCATCGACGTTGAACGTGACGTCGTTGTTTTCCGGCAGCACGCCGAAGTAATACAGGTAGCCAACGAGCACGCAGGCCAGGCCGGAGATCAGGAAAAACCGTTCCAGTTCGTCCTGAGTCGGTTTCGCCCGGATCATCAGAAACAGGGCCGGGAAGAACAGCAGGTAAAGAAAGCTGCGACGTTCTTCGAGCATGCCGTAGAGAAGGGGCTGTCCGAATTTTGCGTTGGCCAAGAACGCTGACAGCAATGGCAACAGCAGGCCGAAGCACACGATCCACAGCGCCGCTCTCGACTGATGCGCCCGCTTCCAGACCAACAGCAAGCCGAGCGCGGACACCACGACTGCAACGATGAACAGCTCGCGCACGTAGGGCAGTCCGGCTTTTTTGTTGTCGGTCAGGAACAGGCATGCCGAATTCAGAAACAGCAGGATGAACAGCAACGTCCGGTATGAAAAAAGCGCTCTGGTCACGACGAAATACCTTCATGGGAGAAGCCAGGCAAGGCAGGGGGTTAGCCCTTCAGCGCCAGGAAAACGCGAACCCCTCGCTGATGCCTTTCAGGCCATAGCGAATGTTTTTCAGACTACGGCTGTTTTGCAGCACGGTGATCGACGCCAGCGCCAGCGAGGAAACGACGCAACATGCAGTGGAGTGGAATTTGCGGTTGTACATGATGGCGGCACGGTTCCGGTAAAAATGGTACAGGTGGCTTTTACCTTTGGTGCTGCCGCTGTCGCCATGCCGGGCGAAACTGCCCAGCGCGACTTGGCAAGAAATACCTCGGGCCGCTGCACGCCGTTGCCAGTCCACTTCTTCGGAGTACATGAAGTAACGCTCGTCCATGAGGCCCACTTCTTCAACCACCCTGCGGGAAACCAACATCGACGCTCCCATCAAATAATCGGGCGTGGGCAAATTGAGCTGCGGGAGTTGCGAGCGATCGGCTTTTTTACCGATCAACCTGGTCTTGCCCAACCACGGGTAAACGGTGCCGCCGCCCACGCACTGAACCATGTCCGGGTTGTCGGCGTAGACCAGAACGGACGCGCTGAATCCGCAATAAGGATCGCTGTGCATCGTGTCGAGCAGCCGTTCCAGCGCACCGGGTTCGACGGTGATGTCGTTGTTCAGAATCCAGAAATAGTCGTACCCGGCGCGGGCCGCGTAAGCGATGCCGACATTATTGCCTCCGGCGTAACCGTGGTTGCCGTTGTTCCTGATCAAGCAGCGGTCATACCGGCGGGATTCGTGAGCGATCTCTTCTTGCGTGGTGATGAGCGTGTCGGTGACATCCCGCTGCACCATGTCACTCAGCAACTTTTTGTAATCGGAAGCATGGGAGTCGTTATCGATGACGATCACCGGAATCGAACCACAGGCCTCAATCGAGCGGATGCAATTGAGCGTCTGCTCGGCGCCGTTCCAGTTGAGGATGATCGCGCAAACCTTTTCAGTATTCATGGGTGCAGAGCCTCAAGAGGGATGAGCGAACGGCAGGCGTAGCTGCCGCCCGATTCGGAAAAAACCGTTTTTTTAGGTCAGGGGTGTGCCGCCTGAAGACGGCGATGCCAACGCCGCCCTTCGATCAGCACGATCACAATCATCGACAGGTTGATCAGCACGTTCGCGGCGGCGAAGGCCATGACCACAGCCAGTGCATCCTTGAAGAAAAACGCTCCCGCCATCACCGCCGAAATACGCAGACTGGTGCTGACGATTTCGAACACTAGAAAAGTTTTTTGCAGCGAAAGCGCGGGGATGGCCACCAGGCAGGGGCCACCAATGAATCCGGCAAATTCAGAAATCGCCAGCCATCGTGCGTACTCTCCAGCAGTGTGCCATTGCCCTCCGAATGCCAGATCGAACAGCCACGGCCCGGCGATGACCAGCGCAGCGAACGGCACCAGCCCTGCGAGCGACATGCCCATCACGCCACGCAGCAACAGACCGGTCACGGCTTCTCGGGCATGAATCGCTTGGGTGATGCGCGGGTAATACACGCTGCCAACAGCCTTGCCGATGAAGTTGCTCGGCATGGCCAGCACTTGCAGGCACAGCGCGAAAAAGCCAGCCGGGACAGCGCCGAAAGCGGACGCCAGCACCAGGGTCGGCATGTGCACCGACAGGGCATTGATCAAGACTTGAGGCGCACGGAAGAGTGGGAAGTCCCGGTATTCGGACGCCAGCTGACGCAGCGTCTTACGAGGTTCGATCATCGCTTCCGGCGAGGCCTTGAATAAGCTCGGCTCCCGTCGCAGGCGAATGCCGATCAGCAGCAACGCGCTGTGGATCACGTAATAGAGCGAGCTGGTGATCACCAGAACTGGCGCCGTCGCCATGATCAGACCGGCGCCCGTGCGCGTCGCGTTGTAGATCAAGGCGTGAAACGTAGCGGCGCGGGCGGTGAGGTTGAAGCGCTGATTTCGGTAGAGCCACTGCTGGGTGATTTCCAGCACGGCCGAACTGAACATGACCACAGGCAGCCACATCAGGTAGGGGATCAGCAGATCGATGCCCAAAGCATGGGAGGCCTGTTCACCCCAGCCGTATAAGAGGAGGGCCGTGATGCCACAGATCAGCGCCGCCACCCACAGCGACAAGCGAATCAAACCCCGGGCATCCCGCTCTGATTGCGGCAGCACAATCGACATCGGGTAGGTGAGGGCGCACCACGGGATGAGGATAATGGTCAGGCTTTGAAAGGTGCCGACCACGCCGAAGGCTTCTGGCCCGTAGATCCGCATGATCACCGGGATCAATGCCAGGTTGATCGCCTGCGCCCCCGCGCTCCCGGAAATAGTGGTGGCGATGTTGCGCACCAACCGCGCCTGCCATACCTGCCGAACCGCGCCGCGCCACCCAGTACCGGGCAAACCCGAGGCGGTGAATTCGGGATCAGCCATGCCGTTCTCCTTCGCCAGCAGGCGCTTAATAAATGTTTCGTGAGAACAGGGTGAAAGGGGTGATCAGCAGAATCTTGATGTCGAGCCAGAGCGACCAGTGATTGATGTAGGCGAGGTCCTTTTCGATCCGCAGCTGCATCTTTTCCAGGGTCTCAGTTTCGCCACGCAAGCCACTGATCTGCGCCAGGCCGGTGATGCCCGGCTTGATCCGATGCCTCGCCATATAAGCGAGGATCTTGTCGCCGTAATAGTGATTGTGGGCGACGGCGTGAGGGCGCGGCCCGACCAGCGCCATTTCCCCGCGCAGCACATTGATCAACTGCGGCAGCTCATCGATGGAGGTGCGGCGAATGAATGCGCCTACGCGGGTGACACGGGAGTCGTTTTGCGTCGCTTGTTTCACTGATGTGTCGTCGTGTAAGCGCATGGAGCGAAACTTCCAGACCATGATGATCAGGCCATTACACCCATGCCTCGGCTGACGAAAAAACACCGGACCGGGAGACGACAGCTTCACCGCAACGGCCACGCTCAGCATCATTGGCAGCAGGACGATCAACGCCATCAACGCAATGCAACGGTCGAACAATTCCTTGCCCAAGGCTGCCGCCGGATGCGAACTGATTGGGGTTTCGTTCAGGTAGATCGCAGGGAAACGCTCGATCTGCGAGATGGACTGATTGAGCAGCATCATGCTGCTGAAATCAGGAATCCACACCACGTCGACGCTGAGGTCCAGCAGGGCCAGGTAGATCGCTTCTATTTGTGCCGCCTTGCTCAACGGCATCGCGATGTACACGCGACGAATATTGCTTCGGCTCACCAGATCATTGAGGTTTTCCAACGAGCCCAGCACCGGAAGATCATCGTCGTCAGGGGCGTGAGGGACGTCATCTCCGGTCGCGACCATGCCGAGCACAGGCACTCGTTCACGCAATTGCTGAGCCAGGCTGTAGGCGAGGGGACAGGT
This sequence comes from Pseudomonas salicis, assembly GCF_057128705.1. Classification (NCBI taxonomy): domain Bacteria; kingdom Pseudomonadati; phylum Pseudomonadota; class Gammaproteobacteria; order Pseudomonadales; family Pseudomonadaceae; genus Pseudomonas; species Pseudomonas salicis. The sequence goes on along the minus strand of NZ_JBSKHU010000006.1, from coordinate 446,684 downwards.
GCCGACGATCAGCGCCGTGCGTTCGAAACGCAACCAGCGAGCGTGGAGATTGGTCAGGTAGCGCAATGGCAAGTAGCTGCACGCTTGCGCCAGGAAGCCAAAGCCGACGAGTTTCGCCAACAGCGGCTGATCCAGATTGGCATAGTCGAGGCAGACCAGCACCACGGCTGACAGCGATACCATCAGCACCAGCCAGGCAGCCAGCAACCGCAGCAGTCCAAGACCGTAGCCGTAGCGCTTGTGATAGACGTGCAGGGCCGAATAAATCGGCACCGACGCCAGCATCCCCAGCAAAAGAAGGACGCGGTAGGGAATGGGGATGTGACCGAAGTGATCGTAGACCAGGTAGCAGATGGTCAGATTGGACAGGGCCGTGGCACTGATCCACTGACCCCAGAACGTCAAGCCTCTCCGGTTGACCGAAGGATGTAAGCGTCGAGCAAGCATGGTGGTACTCCCAAGCGTTCGTCGCGTGGCCTGTAATTCGTCGCCCAGGCTGAGCTAATGATTTTCTGTAGCGACAGTCGCCGTTATCCCATTACACCGTTGCCTGATAGGCCTCACCCGGCAGATAGCCGTAATAGCCTTGATGGTCGTAGCGCAGATTGACTGCTGAGACCTGGTTAAGAATCACGCCAATCACCGGCGCCCGATTGCGCAGCAATTGCCCGACCCCACGCTGCACCACGGGCGTGGCCGAGCTGTCGGACTTCACGACGTACAACACCGCATCCGCCAACGCGCACAGCAACGCCGCGTCGCTCACCGAATGACTGGCGGGGGAGTCGATGATGATGCGGTCGTAACGCTGCTTGGCCCACTCCAGAAAACTGTTGAAGCGGGGAGAGGCGAGCAGCTCCAGCGGATTGGACGGCACGGCACCGGCTGGCAGGACATCCATGTCGCCAACTTGCTGAATGCATTCGCCGCTTCGAGCGCTGCCGTTGACCAGATTGGCCAGGCCGATATGGCCGTTGCTCAGGCCGAGGTTTTTCGCCAGCGTTGGCCGACGAAGATCCGCTTCGATCAACAGCACGCGCTCAAGGCGTCCCAGTGCGCAAGCGAGGTTCACCGCGATCGCGCTTTTCCCTTCACCGGGCACGGAGGAGGTGATCACCACCACGTTGCGACGCACCTCAATGTCGCTGAGCATGACCCCCGTTCGCGCCGTTCGAATGGCTTCGCTGAATGCCGAATCGTCGTTGTGTTCGAACTGCCGGGCGATCCGTGCGCGATTTTTCTTTTGCAGCAACGGCACCACACCCAGCACCGGGAGGCGAAGTTTCTTCTCCACGTCGTCGCTGGATTTGACGGTGTTCTTCATCGCATCACGCACCAGCGATAACCCGCACGCCAAACCAAAGCCAAGAATCGCGGCAATCGACAGAATCAGTGACTTGCGCGGCATGTTCGGGATCAACGGCGGGATGGCGTCGTCGACGATGCGCGCATTGGTCGAACCCAGGTCGGATGTCGCCGTGGTTTCCCGCAGGCGATTGACGAAGGTTTCGTACAGCGAGCGATTGCTGTCCACGTCCCGCTGCAATTCGCGCAGCTTGAACTCTTTGCGTGCGATGTCCTGAATCTGTGCACGACTGGTGTTCACCGACGTTCTCAGTGCGCTCTCGTTGGCTTGTGCCAGTTGGTAGTTGTTCTGCAAACCGGCAACGACCTGATTCACCTGCGTCGCCATGCTCGCCTTGGCGGCCGCCAAATCGGAGCGCGCGGCGACCATGCTGGGGTGCAGATCTCCGTAGCGTTTCGACAGCTCATCGACCTTCGCTTGCGCCTTCGCCACATCGGCCTGGAACTGCTGCACCACCGGGTTGTTGATCACTGCGGGCAGTGTGGAAAGCTGCCCCGCACCCTTGCCATTGATCGACTGAACTTGTTGGTACTGACTTTGGGCTTCGGCGCGTTCACGGCGTGCATCGATCATGCGATCGCTGGTACGGGATAACTCATTGGCGGTCAGCGTCGTCACACCGCCCACGTCCACCAATCCTTCGGCATCCCTGTAGGCCTGGAGCTTGTTCTCGGCCTCCTGCAATTGCGTGCGTAATTCGATGACGCGCGAATCCATCCAGCGACTGGCATTGAGTGAGTCATTCACTTGCGCGTCCAGCCGACTGTCCAGATAGCCACGAGCCAATGCGTTGGCCGCTGCGGCTGCCGTCTGCTTGTCCTCCAGCGTGACCCCAATCGTCACCAATTGACTCTTGCCCACCGAGCCCACCGACGTGTGTTCCATCAATTCCGCTACGGCGGCATCGAACACCTGTGTCGGCGTCAGCACTTCCCCTTTGCTCCACGTCGCAGGAAACATTTCCGGCCAGACTGAGGAGACCATCGCCTTGAGGCGCGTCATCAGGTAAGGCCGTTGGCGCGGGTCGAACTCGGGGTGTTGCGTCAGATTGAGTTGGCGCACCGCGCGTTCTGCCACGCCGCGACTCTGGATCAAGCTCAGCTGCGTTTGGAGGTAATCGCTGGTGGGGTTGTTGGGATCGGCAGGCGGCTGAAAGGTGATCACCGACGTGCCCTTGGGTTCGATCACCAGCGATGCCACCGCGCGAAACATTGGCGTGATTGTCTGCATCAACGCTGCGGCCAGTATTACCGCGAGGAGGGTGAGGGTCAGAATGCTCCATTTGCTCGACCACAGCGTCTGACCGATCTTGCGCGAATCGATGAAATCCTTGTCTTCATCGGGCATGCCGGCGGGATACCGTGGAATCTCGTTTCTTCTGCTAATGCTGATCTGGCCCATGATCAAAAGAACCCCTGATCGATGTTAATGGTGTCACCCGGTTCAACCAGGGTGCTCAGCGTTGCCTTGATCTCGTTGCGTTTTAAGTCGGAGCCACGGACCAACGTGATGCGTTTGTCAGAGGCCCGCTCGGTCAAGCCGCCTGCCAGTGCAATTGCCCGGTCGAGCGTCAGCCCTGGCTGGAATGGATAGCCGCCTGGCAACTTGACCTCGCCGCCAATGAAAAACGGCCGGTACTTGAGCACGCTCACCGACACTCGCGGATTCACCAGATAGCCGTCCTTGAGCTTGGTGGTGATCAATTGCTCGACGGCCGTTGGGGTCATCCCCTTCGCAACGACTTCTCCGAGAAACGGGTAGCTGAACGCGCCGGCATCGTTAAGGACGATCTCCTTGAAGGTGAGGTCGTTTTCCCCGAATACGTTGATGGCGATCGTATCGCCGGAGCTCAGTTGGTACTGCGCCGCCGCCCACGTCGATGCGCTACAGACCAGCAACATCGCGGCGATCATGATTTGACGTACAGACATGAGGGCACCTCCTTTCCAGAATGAAACGCTTGCGACCGGGTGCCCCTATAGACTCAGGGCGACCGTCAGCATGTACACGTTGCGGATGTAGGTCTGATCGCTGAGATCAGAGTCGTTCTTCCACCGCTGATACCCGAGCGAGACCTCGGCCCATCGAGTGGGTGAGTAGATAACCGATGCGCCGTAGTCATTCAGCTTGTCGTCACGGCCTCCCACGCCCAGGTATTCGAGGTCGGCGTAACGGTAGTGCACGTCAGTGGCGACCCAAGGCGTCCAGGTGTGCCGCCAACCCAAACGCGTGCTGGTGTCGTGAACGGTATTTGCGCCATCGTCCCCTTCCTCGAAGGCTTTGCTCGCCTTGATGGAAAACGTGGAATACGTGCGCGGCTTGTACTCGACGTTGGCCTCCCATGTCGGGCTGCTGTAGTCGTTCACGTCGTTGTTGTCGAAGTTCTTGCGCTCGTAGCCCACGCGCACGCTGCCACTGAGCTTGGCGGTGATGTCACGTGTCACACCGACGAGGGCCGCGTCGCCGGTGCTGTTGCGCGGGCTGTCAGAGAGGACGTAATCGAAGTCGCTGTGGCGTAACTCCACCAGCGTTCGGGTCTGGCCGCCAAGGCGGTGATACCAGGTGCCGATGTAAGTCTTGGTGTCGTGTTCTTTGTCGTCGTTAAGGGTGCCGCTGTTGCGATAGCGCAGCTCTTGGTACTCCGCTGACACCTCAAGCTGGTTCATCGCCGTTCGCGCGCCGTAGATGTAACCCACCTTGCCATTCTTCAATGTGTACTTGTCGTTCTCACGCGGCTCAGCGGTTTGCACCGTGTCTTCAGCCCGTTTGTAGCCCAACTCCCAATTCAGCCTGTTACGCGCATCCAGTTCCATGACGCTTCTGGCCGTCAGCGCCTGATCAACGTGGTCAGCGGCTGAGTGGTCCTGATAGGTGCGGCTATCGACGGCGTACTCCAGTTGATAGCCGCTTGTGCGGGTCTGGGTTTCCAGCACAAACGTCGGGCGCACGGAGGTGATCCACGACGCTTCCTCGTGGTCCGGCAGGGTTCGAAAGTTGTCGTCGTAAAACTCGCTGACTTTCAGCGTTGGCGTGAAATCAAATCCGCCCAGTTCCACGCTTTGAGGTTTGCCTGCCATGGCGACCATCGGGAAGGGGACAAAAACGAGCAACGTCATGAGATTTTTGCGGTTGATCATTCACACATCCTTTCACGCGACAGGGCCAAAAAACGGACATGGAAATAGAGCAAAGCGAAGCTGGAGCCCGTCCGGACATTCCAGTAGGGCCGATCTTGATCTGGGATTTTTAGCCAGTCATTGCCGAGGCGTGTCGCAGGGCAGATGGCGTACTGCTCAATCGGTTTGTCCGATGGCAGCGGGTACAACAGGCAGGATTAAAATTTTGGGTATAGCTACCGCACCGAGGTGACTCGGAAGTGGCAAACCAAAATGGGATTTCTCACATCAACCATGCGTAAAGCGGGGACGCACGGGACAACCGATGACTGCTGATCCGTCACGACTTCAGTCGCATCCGGGGAACTGCGTCGGCGACCATTGGGTGCGTCGGGACAATAGGATATGTCTTCGACGGCATCGCTCGACGGTCTGAGTATGCTTGAGGAATATGACTTGTGTGAGTCTATCGACGGACGGTCTACGAGCCCGTAACAATTTTGAGACACGTCCAACAGAGAGTGTAATTTCATCGATACAGTCATCCCTGAGCGGGCCCTCTAAGTCAGGTGTCTCCGTTCGTGAGCTTTATCTCCTGTTCGATATTTGGATCAAGTACTGTCCAGATCTGAAACGCCCACGCAATGTTCCACGTGGAACACACAATTGAAGTGTTCAAAAAAAACCGGCACATGGCCGGTTTTTTTTGCCGGGCTTAAATCACCCAGCGATACAGCAATGACAGCTGTCGATGGGCACATTAAGTGTCATGGTTCCCCCCAAGAAAATGGGGGTTCCACGTGGAACATGGGCGCCATAAATGTCGCGCGTGGAACCAAATTCGTGTCGTATTGCGGCTTCCTGGCCCGATTAAATGTCGTTTCAAAACCAGCCCTTTCACGCTAGTGGGATACGTACAGACTGAGCCGAAGACCCGCATCCCAAAGGACGACAGGAGCATGTTTCGCTACAAGCCACCATTTAGCCGCAGGCCTTCAAGCATGCGGAAACATACGCCTACACCAACGACGGCGGATCAGGTACCCCACCCTAGAGCAGTTTCATGGTAGCTAGGGTATCCATCATCCGGTACCCCATCGTCCTGTAGCCCATTTTGCGCTTTTCCCACATCCGCCTTAATGCGACGTTGCCCTCATCCACAAAATCGATGACTTGTACGTCAGTCTTTGCAGTGTGCGCTCGATGTAACCGACCGGTGTACTGCTGGAGAATTCCTCGCCAGGAAATGGGCATAGCCAGCACGAGAGTATCCAATGCAGGATGGTCAAATCCCTCACCAATCAACTTGCCAGTAGCAAGAAGCACACGAGGCGCGTCTTCAGGTAAGGACTCAAGCTCTGAAAGCCGAGCTAACCGCTGCTTTTTAGGCATTCGCCCATGGAGGGTGTAGAGGTTTTCGACATGCCCCTTCAGTGCATGCTCTAGAACATCTACATGCTCGGTACGCTGTGTCAGCACGAGCACTTTTCTACCTTGGTCATACGCGGAGCGAACGTCCGAAACAATCAGCGCGGTACGCCCCGTATCATCAGCAAGAGTTTTGAAGACGTCCTGTATCCCCGCACCGTCAGGTAATGGGATCGGACCTGAGAGCATTCGAGGAATGACTGACAAATCATGGGGAGCGCTTTCTGGTCGAGCGGCAGTATGCCGAATGGGACCGCACTGCATGAAAATGATTGGCTGCTGCCCATCTCGGCGGATGGGTGTAGCAGTCAGCCCAAGCACATAGCGCGCGGGGGCGCTCCTCAGCAATGCTTCAAAAGACACCGCCGAGAGGTGATGGCACTCATCGACAATGACCTGACCGTAATTTTTGATTAGATCGCTGATTTCACCTTTCCGCGAAAGTGACTGCATCACAGCAATATCGATCTGCCCAGTTGTCTTGGGCTTTCCACCACCTATCGTGCCGACGACCTCTTTGCCTACGCCCAAGAAGGTTTGTAAACGCGCTTGCCACTGTCGAAGCAGTTCTGTGCGATGCACCAGCACCAGCGTGTTGACTCCACGTCTGGCGATAAGCGCGGCAGCTGTTACTGTTTTGCCAAAGGCCGTAGGAGCAGAGAGTACCCCGGTGTCGTGTGGCATCAAAGCGCTGATCGCCGCCTCTTGATCTGGACGTAAAGTACCCAAAAAGTGAACGTCGAGGGAAACGCCCCCAAAGCGCTCATCCTGTAACTGCGGGGTGATTTTGTACTCTTTTAAAAGGTCCTGTACCGCATCCCAGCAGCCCCGGGGAATCCCAATATGCTGAGGAAAATTTTGTGCGCAGCCAATGACTCTGGGTTTGTTCCAGACCGACAGGCGCATGGCTTGCGCTTTGTAAAAGTCGGGATTTTGAAAAGCCGCGAGCCGGATTAGCTGGTTGGCCAAAGGCTGAGGCAGTTGCGACTTTTCAAAGTAAAGCAGGTTTGCCAGCGTAACGTTAAGGGTCGCTGGCAAAGGGCAAGTCAACGACCGGGACATTGGCTCGGGTTGCTTCCAAGGCTCGACCTCATTCTGCTCGTCGACAAAAGCAACACCCAGTGGATCGCGATTGCCCATAGCCTGAATTATAACCGGCTGGATATTTTCTGAACTCATCCGTCGAACAGAGGCTAGGAACGCCCATTGATCAGGATACGGTTCCAGTGAGTCATCGACAAAAACACTGCAATTGTTAGCCCTAGCTCGTTTTTGCAGCGGCAACGCAATCAGGTTACCGAACCCACCCTTGGGCATGTAGTCCTGGTTCGGAAAAAGCCTATCGTACGAACTGAGTGACAGTTGCCGGGTGCGCTCGCAAGCATGGCTAATGATCGCGGCCCCTAGACGGCGGGCATCAATCGCAGGCACTTTGTCTTGGAAGAAAATCCACGCGTGCGCCCCATTTCCAGAACGCGAGACTTCCAGTGCTACGGGGACATCGAGAGAGCGAGCAGCTTGCACAAAGGCCAGTGCATCTTCTCGCCAATCAGCCTCATCGAAATCGACAGCTAGGAAATGACACGTATCATCCGAAAGCAACGGATAGACGCCGACCACAATGGCTCCGGCTAAGTGACGATAAATGACATCATTGCTCACCGACAGGAGCTGGCGCTGCCCGCAATCACTGCACTTGATGCGTGGTTTCTCGCAGATTCCAGGTCGCCATTCATTGGCGCAGGCAGGTGCATAGCCAGACTTGCCGCCTCTGCTTTCCCAGCGCAACGGGTAAGTATCAATACGGCCTTTGAACAAGCTGCGGAAAAGGGCGAGTTTGCTACCAGTATCAAGGCTGGTTAGCGACTGATTACCCACCACTGGTACACATACAGGCTCAGCTGGTAGCTGCCACTCAATGCCATGTGCTTCAAGCAAAGCTATCAGTCGAGCATTTTCAGCACGTAATTTCGCCACCAGCGTGGAATCGGTCACCGCCTCGGAGCCTCAGCCATTGATAGATCGCTTTAGTCTCGTTCAGGCTATCAGCAGGGGAAGGTCGGATCAAACAACCATGACATAGCAGCCGGAGCAGAGTGCAACTCATGCCCAGGCAAGCATCAATCTGCCTAGGCGCTAGAAAGACGAATACCTAAGGCGCGGCAGGCACGACGAGCAGGCTTCATTTCTTGAATATGGACGAAATGTAAGAGCTGACTCCCCCTATGGCGATCCCAGAAAGCGCTCCTAATCCAATCAATGAGAGCTTTGATATCTGGCTGCTGCCTGTCACCCATTGATCCAAGTTTGCCTTGATCTCCTCCTCTGAAGGTAGTTCATACACAACCTGGATACCTTGCTTCTCCAAACCAGCGACTCTGTCATCGACAACCTTCATCAGCTCCCAAAGCTTGATATTAAGTGCCACAGAAGCCCTACCCAAATTTTCTAAGGTGCATGCTCTGCCGAGTTCCATCCTTCCCCACGTTGATTGGGTCAGACCGGCAATAGCGGCAACCGACGCTTGGGTCATTACGCGTCGTTCGCGCTCTTCGCTCAGTACTGCCCCGATGACCGACGCATACGTCGCGCTCTTAATTGGAAGGCTCATAACCGTCTCCTAGCCGTTCAGTCGCGGCAGCATAGCACGCAATGGTTGTAACTCAAATAAACACTAACAACCACAAAAATACATTCTAACCCACTTGACGGGTTAAGACTCTTTGATCAATTATTTTCTCACCATGAGCAGATCCTGCTGCCATGGCTTACCTAACCTCGTAGGAGCCGCAAAAATGACCACAGCCGAATTTAGCTCGGATGATTTCAGCCAAGACAGCTTCTGGAAGAAAGTGACCAAGTATGCAAAAAAAGCTGGGCGTGAGGTTGTTCAGAAAGCGCTTGAGATCTACTACATCACGATTGATGAGAAGACCCCGATGAAAGTCAAAGCGATTGGCGCCAGTGCGCTGACATATTTTGTATGCCCGATTGATCTCATTCCTGACGTCGCCCCGGTCGTTGGCTATAGCGATGATTTGGGGGTGCTAGTGGCTGCGGCAGTAGCCTTAACTCCCTATTTCACGGATGAAATTCGCCAGAAAGCCAACCAAACATTTGAGGCTTTCTTTGATTGATCCGTGCATGTGCTACGTGCCAGTCCCAGACTGGCCGTAGCGATACCCCAGCTATAAAGTATCGGTTCAGAGGCCGTCAAACGACAGACTGAATTCGGATGAGCCAATCGTGTGAACTCTGATTGATTGGAAACTCCAGCCTAAAAGCGCATTCCATTCAGAAAAGCTTTTTCTGACAAACCTCAAGTCTTCGGAACAATCCTGGAGAACCCGAGCCAGCAAGCCAGGGACTGCTCGACAAAATCCTGAGACAACCTCTCCTGCTCCAGTCGGCCAACTCCAAATCGACTAGAGCGAAGCTCATCAAACAGGGTCTGCTCGGCAGGGGTCAAACCGTACTCCGGTAGCTCAGCTGGTAGCTCTTCGTATACCCCTCGCTCAACGTGGGCGATCAGCGTCTCGCGATCCATCATCACAGCTTCAACATGGTGCTGCTTCAGCCGGGCATCGGATAGGAATTTCAACCCCCACGTATCGAGATCCCCCCAGTAACCTATGCGCTTGCTCTTCAACCAGTCGGCTTGTAACCAGGCGGTGTTTGCACCTCCGCCGAACACCGCAATAGTGTCCGGTAACTCAGAAAGGCCATAACCAGCCTGTAGATTCTCAACCACCAGTACGTTCTGAGCAGGCAACGGATAGGTAATAAGTTGCTCAAAGGACAGTCGCACTAGATCAAGCCCCGCAAAGCGACCTTTCACTTCCGGGCAAAGTGGTTTGACGTAAAGCCAGTTAGATGGCCTGGCTCGACAGTCCAGCCAAGCCTCTAATCCGCCATGAGCCGAAACCTCCTGGTCGTGGATCGCATCCAGCAAAGCGGTGATTAGGCTTTCGTTTAGCTCCACGAACTTGGTGTCCACCTTCTGGAGTGGCAAGGCTCGCAAGTATCGACCCTGACCCATTCCGCACTGGAGTTGTGGCAACAGGCGGATCAGCAAATGGATCTCCACCATAGAGAGCTTCTCAAGCTCTGCAAGCAGCTTGATGAGGGTGTTGAACAGTGCTTTGTCCAACGAAAGCAACGGCTCCATTCGCTCCGCCCACCCCCTGCTCCTTTCAACAGCCTCGGCCCCAAGCGCAGCGATGAGAGCTTGCGTTGATTCGATCTCTAACCTGATCGGGATCTCGCATTCACCTAGTTGCCGAAAACGCTTCGTCACCCATGCCACTTGATGCGGCCAGGGCCATTTCCGCCAGGCCGCGATATAGCCATGGAAATGGTCAAGATCCTCAAGCGCCTGACTACCGGTAGGCGGCTTCAACAGGCAAGGAATGGGAAAAGGTCGCGTGCCCAAGAGTCGTTCCCGCAGCCGGCCTGTGTGATCCCACTCCAGTCGGCGCATTTCCTCAACAACGTCATCGGGAAGTCGTCCCCAATCTCTCACAGAGCTGGCTCCACTTCGATTCCTAGTGAGCTGGCCGACTTTTGTAGCCCTTGCTGTTCATGACGCGCCAGTTGATTATCAATCTCCTCCCACGTGACCTCGCAAAGCCTGCTTTCATGCCTGTCCTGGTCACGCTCTGCGATCAACAGCGAGCGCGCCGATTCACGTGCAAGGTTGAGGTTCTTGTACGGAGTAATCAGATTCACGTGGATCTTCAGTTCTCGGAAGACCTTGAGCACCCGGCGGCTTACCGCTTCGGCGGTGTTGGAGAATGCCTCATCCAGGAATACGGTGCAGTAGAGCGGGCGGTCGCTGCCATCAGGCGTCAGTACGTAAGCCAAGCTGGCAGCTACGATGGTCCCGGCAAACGATTCCTTTTCCCCGCCTGATTTTCCGCTGGAAGACTCCAGCACATCACGTACCTTTTTGCTGCCTTTCTCAACCTCCTCGGCATAGAAGGACAGTTGATAGCGCGAGTCCAACAGTCGCAGACTCTCTAAGTTGCCCGAGGTCGCAGGATTAGTGGCTTTCTCCAGTTTCTCGATCAATTCCTTCAACTCAACAAAACGACCGTCATGATCATCACTTCCGGCTCGCCCCAGCACGCGCATCAACTGGCCATTGAACGCTTTTACGTGTTCGAAGAGTTCTGCCCGGCTTCCAAGACGAAGGTAGGTTCCCTGCTTGAACTCTGTGCGCTCCAGGACATCGTTGATCGTCTCGATTCGGTCTTGGATGTCCTCACGCTCGGCTTGAATCGTTTGGCTGATCCGGGCTAGCGACTGAGTTGCGTTGCGGTTCAAGCGCTCTCGGAAACGCTCCACCAAGTCTGGCAGCCCCTCCTGTACCAAGTGGGTCAGGTGATCGAGATACTCCGCCAGACCATCGACGCCTGCGAGCCAATCATTGGCGATAAGCGGCCATTTCGCCTTGAAATCGGAGACGATCCCGCTCGCCTTAGCGGAAGCCCTAACCTCACGAGTTTGGATTCTCTTTCGCCCGTCTTCCAGTTCTGAGCGATGGCGACCTTCAAGCTCTGCAACCCCATCCAAGTCCTCAAGATGTAGCTGCCTAACACGCAGTAGGAGCAACTCGCGGACTTCATCCGTCAACCCAATCTTAGCCTGCTCGAAAGCTTGGTCCAGCTGTTGGTTCGCCTGAGCTACCTTGCTATCCAGCCCACCAATCCTTTTACTGACTGTACTCTTCTGCTCATGAATCTCTTTAAGCTCAGCTCCAGCCTGCTCCCACCGCGCCTTTGCCACCCCCAGCTCGCTATCAGGCTGCTCAAGCGCCTCTAGATCCGTTTTCAGCGACTGCATCCGATCTTGAGCTGACTGGACATCCACTGTCGCCCAAGTGAACTGAACAATGCGTTCCCACACCCGTGTGTGCTTTTCAAGATCGTCCATGGCCGAGCGCGAATCCGCTGTCAGCTGGGCCAACTTTTTGACCTCTGCCTCCAGTTCAACACGATCCTTTCTTAACGCAGCTAGACGCCCCTTGTTACTGAATCCCAAACACCAGAAACGCGGGTTATCAATGCGCTGCTGGTCCTTCTTCTCAAATCGCCCTTTATCCAGGTGAACCAGGCCTTGGATGGTCATTGAGAAGTCGGTCTGGTCCAATATTTCAGTCGATTCCACACAGTGCAGGTCGAAACGCGAGAGGTGCTTTTTCAGCCAATCACGATAGGGGTGCGGCTTCCAATCCAGCATTTTTAGAAAGCCATCTGGCAGAAACTCAGCAACCTGCGGCTGCTGATTCAGCCGAACAACCTGCACCCTGACATGGAGCCCCGTGTGGCGAGTGTTCAGCCACTTGGTTACCAAGCGATATCGCTCATCAGGCACCAGCAGCGTGGTGCGGAGCCCTCCCAGCGCCCGTTCAATAGCGCCTTGCCAAGGTCGATGCGCCTCCAGGACAGCGACCAACTCGCCAACGAAGACAACCTCCGCTGGATCAAGCGACAAGCTCTCTACCAGTTGGTCGCGAAGCTTCTGATAGGAAGGTTCAATGTTGGAGTCAGGTCGCGACTCCATGTCCTCGATCTCGCCTACCAGTTCCTTGAGCTGCGTTTGCTCACGGGACAGGTTCGCTGCCGACGAGGCGAACTGATCCTGGCGCGCCTGACGTAATGCCGGCATATCCGCCAACTCCGTTTGCGCTGTCACCTGGTTTTGCTTGAACACGTCGAGCGACAGCGTGTCGGGCAAACCAAGGACTCGTGCGTCCATCTGATACCGGCGCGCATCGCGCACGCTGTCATCATGCACCTGCGTCGCCGCTTTCAGGTCTTTCCGCAGTCCCTCCAGTCGCTCACCACCTTGCGACTGGTAGGCATGGAACAGCGCCTGTACCCGTCCCGTCGCTAGCTCCTCCAAAGTGCCAAGGCGGGTCATCTCCTCTGCCAACTGAAACAGTTCCGCCTCATATTGCTTCAGGCGCAGCCCCCACAGTCGAGAACACTGTTCGCCAAAGTAGACCGGCAGGCCGGCTAGCTCAGCTAAGATCCGTCGCATCTCCTCCCTGGCCTGATTCAGCGCTTCGCTGGTCTCTGGCAACTCAATCAGCGCATCCCGTTGGCGCCGAGCATCATCGAGTTCGCCATGGACGCTGACCAAGTCATCGAATTCACTGACCGCAAGCCGGGCATGCTCCTTGACCTGACTGGGCTCCAGGACCAGATCTCGAATCAAGCTGGTGAGGTCATCAATCTTCTTCAAACCCAGCGCCCGGGAGAGCAGGGCGGGAGCGTTACGGTTCTCCATGCGCAGGAGCCGCACATAGGTCTCTTGATACTCGGTAAACGAATCGAATGCCTCGACCAGCGGGTCCTCTTTGAGGTGTTGCTTCAGCACACGGGCATTGCCCTCACCGAAGAGATGCAACAGCTCATCCAAGCGCACATCGCGCTTGCCCACCACAAAAAGACGTTTGAGGTCGTTGAGCGAGTTACTGGCCTGGGTAATCCAGAACAAGGCCGCCAAGGTGACCTTCGAACCATCGTCCCCTTGGTACAGCGCCCGAAGCCCCGTTGCGGTCGCCCCTGAGCGTTTCAGCAGGGTAGCCGTCTCGTTGCCATCATGGGCCTTGCCATAGTTTCCTCGCACATAGGACATCAAGGTGCGATCCGTACGGTCCCCTTGAGCAGCCGCGATGTTGAACGACGCCTTGCTGGAGGGCAGCAGTAGCGCCATCAACCCATCAATGAGTGTCGACTTACCGGCACCGTTGTCACCGGTAATGAGGGTGCCCTCGGGGTCTATCTTCGCGGAATGCAGGCCATGGAAGGAGCCCCAGTTGTATACCGACAGCTCGGCTAGACGGATCTGACCAGTGCTGAACAACTCACTCAGACTTACCTCGCTTGCCTCAAGCATCCTGCACCTCTTCGCCCGTTTTGACGCCCGCATCACCAGCTAGGCGTTCGTACTCTTTCAACAGACGTTCAAGAAAATCGGCATTGACGACATAGCGGATCACCGAGGTGATCTCAAACCGCTCGTCATCCCCACGAACCGCACTGATGAGACGCTTATCTTTCAACAAGGCGAGCGATCCGTTGAGTGTCCTCCGCTCGGAACGGGAGCTGTAGGTCAGCGGCAAAAAGGGTGTCATCAATGCTTCGATCCGCTCGATATCGATGATGATTTTCTGTTCGCCCGCTGTTTCTCGCTCCTGGTAGTACTTGCGCAGCACCAGCAACAGCAGCGTGTCATAGAGGCTGAGCGTGCGTTTGTTGATTAGGCGTGACGCTTCGTCAGCCTCCTCATCCTGCTCTGCCACCTCCTGCTGGAGCAAGATGGCAATGCCGGCCTTCATGTCCAGCAACATGCGCATGAACATGTTGCCCAAGTGCTCTGCAATCAGGCCCTCGTGCCGGCACAACGCTTCGAACGCCAGACGTTTGCTATCGGCCATCACCACACCTTGGCGGAGTAAGAGCACCAGGGCGCGCCGGGCTTCTAGTGGCATGCCGACTTCAGCCCCCCCAACGACGGGCGGCTCAACCGGGGCTTCCTCAAACGTCTCCACCTCGCCGCTGAGAGACGGCGTTTCAGGGCGATTCGTTCGATACTGGTCAAACAGGGCAGGGGCCTGTTGGGAATGCTGCTCTTCCTCATTCATAAGGCGAGTTCCTCCAAATCCGTTGGAAACTGCTCGGCGGACATCAGCAAAGAGGGAATGTTGGCCCGAATCCCATTGCCGGTCCGATCCACTACCACCAGACTTTCTGGGTGTTCCAACACCACAGCGCTGACTGCTTTGGCGATCCGCACATGCGCCACCAGCTCTTCCAACCCTCCGGTAATAGGGCGGTGACTGACGATGCTCGCCACCGTCATCGGACCGTGCTCAGCGAGCAACTGCTTCACATCCTGGGCCACTTCCAGCACCTTGACCGTGTTGAGGTGATCCAGCATACCGAGACTGGCAACGTGACTGTTGGTATTTGCCGCCACATGCCGGGTATCTAGGCGCTCTTCAGGTAGTCGTAGGTGAATACTGGACGGAGAACGCACACGCAGACTGCCCGTGGGGAGATCCACAGCCACCGGCTCGCGCAGGCTCAGCTCCTGTTCCTTGAAATTCACCGCCAGCCGCTCCAGTTGGCGAAGCAGCCGTTCGACCGCACGGCGCTCTTGCTGAACGCCGCTTTCCACAAAAGCTCTCAGGCTCTCCTCGGTCCGGCGCCGGACCTGGAATACCCGCTCACTTTCCTTACCCAACTCGCGCACCAGATGGGATAGGTAACGCAATTCGTCTGACTTCAGATACTGAGATGCGGGACGTGCCAAGATCGAGCGGATTTGCTCACGGAACTCAATGATTCGATTCTGATCACAGAGCAACTGATAGAAGCCGTCGAAGGCTTGCCCGGCATCGGTCTGGAGCAGCTCACCTTCATGCTCTATCAGCGCCTTCACCACCTCACCGCGCCCAGACTCCGATTCGATCATGCGGATACGCATGCGCTGATCGAGTTGACGAATCTCATCTTCCAACCTGCGAAAATCACCAGTGAGCACTGACGTTAACTGATACAGCCCCCGGATACGCTCACGCTGCTCTGGCGCGCCCAGTTCCGGTACTTCACCCATTCGCAAGCGATCAATCTCTAGGTCGAGTTCCTGACGCTGGGCATTTAGCAGAGCGATTCGCTCCTCCGCGTTTGGGCTGAGGGCGACAGCCAGATCTCGGACAGCGTCCTGCACAATACGTAGGTGTGAAGCTGTAGCATTGCTATCTCGCTGATCCAAACCCAGGGCAAAACGTAATGCCAGCTCGAAGGCATCGGTCCGAGTGAGCTTGTCATCCAACTCTCGCAGCCAACCAGCTTGAATCCACTGCCGCAGATAGGTGCCAGCGTTGTCATGTAGGCCATAAACCTCCTGCCAGGCCCGCAGCTCAGCCTCCAACGCCACACGCGCCTTACCAAATAAAACTTCGCTGTCTTGGATAAATAAGTCGTTAATAAAGGCGAGGATGATGGGAGCATTTTCTGCATGCAGCAAACGCCATGCAGCATGCTCGGAGAGCAGTCGCCTGAAGCGTGCTTGCTGTTCATGTAGGCTCATCGCCACCTCCCTGTAGGGTAAGCGCAAGATATAGCGTATACCCACTGATACTCATTGAATGGCTGATCAGATCGATACTGTTCGTGCGAACATATCACTAGGCCATTACTTGCACAGCCAATCTAAGCCTAGAGTCGACGCCAAGCCGTACATGTCGAATCAGTCCTTGGTCAGACGCAAGGGCAAAAATGCTGCTCCCGCATCAGTTGGAAATGCCATTTTCACTAGACAAAACAGCCCCTAGAAGAAGGGGCTGGAAACGGTAACCCTACGGTTTAGGCCAGGTCTACAGTCGGAGCAGTTGGGGCGTAGGCCTTGACCGCTGCAATCCCGCCATCACGAGCCTGGGATGTAGTGTAGGTTTCGCTCGTACCGATCACTTGGCCATTACTGGCGTTCAGCGTGAAATAGTACTGTCCGTTCGTAGACCCATGCTTCTTGTAATAAACGTCGTAGGGAGCATGTGCTTTGACGGACTGAATGCCGTTCTGGCAGTTGGCTTTAGTCGTGTACCCCTCACTGGCGAGAATTTTTTCGCCATTCGGCGCCTTGAGGCGGAAGTAATACTGCCGATTGGAGCCCAAGAAAATCTCAAATTTTGCACTCATTTTCAGTACTCCTTATTTCTCTTTGCGGACGCCTTTGAATGGCGTTTTGTCCGAGGTTTTTATATCCATAAACTGACCAGTTTCCGTATCTCGCTTCACCCAGTGACCCGACGGGGTTTGGGTTTGAGAACGGTCTCGAACAGCGCCATTGCGATGCCCATCACCTGCTGGAGGGTTTGTAGCCATATCGATCACCAATCTGATTAATTGATCCAGTTTAACCAGGTGTCAAAGCAGTCCCCTGGCGTCGTAAGGAAGACTACGCCGCAAAACTGGATATGTAAAGCTGTTTAAGCAGAAGCACCTATGGCATGGTACACATACTCGATGCCACCTGACTCAGCGGCTTCCTCTGCTCTGAGAATGTACCCCTGATCCAGCAGCTTCTTTAATTTGGTACTGGCATTAGGGACCGAAATATCGAGTGTTTCTGCCACCTTCGCGGCAGTGACGGAACGCTTGGAAAGTACGCAATCCAACAGTTCTTTCGCTGACGAGCTGATCTCGGGGCCGATGACCTCAAAATCGTCCCCAACCCAGACGGTCAAAGGCTGGTCTTTCGCGCGGGCTGCATAATTCCAGTTGTCGAGCAGGTCCCGGCTGTTGACATCCATCAGAAAAAAACCACGTTCCCCTTTAAAATGCTTGGCGACAGCCACCACACTCTCTCTCGGAAACGAGGCGTCCGTCGCCTCAATGTCGGCGAGTGAGATACCAAAAATGACGTACTGGGGATGGGCCTCAACAACATCAAGGAGCTTTCGGAAGGCGGCTTTCCCCTGGACATTGCCAAAGGGATGGTCATCGTCGGTGAGATCACCGAGGTTGACGATATAAGTTTTCTGATTCATTTTTTGAGTTTAACCAGAGTCATCTAGCTGTCAATCAAGAATTCGAAACAGATATGGGTTCCGTGGAGAGTCGGAATGCCTACACGATAGTCACTCGTAAGCTTGCCTTGCGAGTAAACCATCGTCAGTTCGAAATTCTGTTGTCGGATAGAAATGGTCGCGTTGTAATCTGCCGCGACCTCGCCACTGCGCTTGAGGCCTAAACCGCGTCCATCATCACTGGAGCTGGAAATCTGCCCCTGCTCAAACACACGCAACACCAACTCAGGACCCGCTTCAGGCTTCGAAAAATCCAGTTGCCGAAAAATACTTGGGTATTTCTGTTCGAGAACCGGCTGAAGACTCCCCACGATACCAATCCCGCTGTCAGAAATTACCGTCTGGATTTTTCCGCCTTTCGGATAGTGTTGAAGCGCGGCAAAGCCTGGGATTAGCGACTGCGCGTGGTCCCGCACATTGCCAAATAACTCAGAAATGACGGTGAATGCGGATTGCGAGTAACGCTCCCCGGCGCAGCTGACGAGACTGTTCTTCAGACGTTTAGGGATAGTCTCGTCCGGTAATCGATGATCAATCGCTGCCAGTTCAACAACACCATCATTGTTGCCATGGTGTACTTGTGCAGCGGACCACTTGGGTCTGTCGGGGAGCACGTTGACTTGATCGTCCAGGTGATCAAAGAAACCGAGACGATTAAAGTAGGTCATTGTTGTCTTGCAGGCGCTGAAATCAATCGCTACCGATTTTTTCAACAGCACCAACTGATTGCACAACGCCAAGATACGCGCAGCTGCATCAATCATGATTTTGCAGCCCTTGGGCACCACAAACTCGACGACCGAGCAGACGAAATCTAACGGCGACCCGGCAACCGCTAGCGTCTCTTCAAAGGATGCACTATCGACCCACGCGTTTTTTAGAGAGATCGTCATCCGCTCTGGATTCACTAAGAACCAGCAGCTCTTGCCGTCCGGCAAAAAAATCGCGGAGTGTCGGTAGAGCAGTGGGTTCACCACTGACTTCTGCGTACCGAGATGACGAGCGATTTCCTTTGCCATCGCACCGGGGTTCGACCTCAGAAATCTTTCAATATCAGCAATCATTAACTGGCTCAATCACCTGCTTCCTTGGCTCTCAACCTTCCTGGCTGAGCTGGACGGCAAACAGGACCGACACAGTTTATGCGCCACCCTATCCCGCCTGCGTACTATAGTGGCCTATCGATACCCTTACAAAAAATTGCTGCGAATAAACCTCGAACTCCACCCGCCAAAATCATTACCAGACACTGTGGAAGCCCGGCATGCCTTCAGACCTATTTGATCTCATCCCACACGCGAATCGCTGGTTTCCATGGACAGACGTCGAGGAGTGTTTCTGGCCAGGTCGAGGCGCTCGTTCTCACGCGATCAATCCGAGCCTGGCCAGCATCAGAAATGCGGCGGGTATTTACTGTGTTGCTTGGGCCCCCACTGGCACGATGCCCACTCCAGAGGAGCCGACGGTGCAATACATCGGGCAAACAAAAAACTTTAAAGCCCGCATGGCTCAATTTGCATCGTCAGCCGGCATATTTTGGGACGACCGTTACGACGGGCATTCGGCTGCTTGGCGCTGGCCGCAAGGAGAGACGGAAAAAATGATGATCGCGTTTTTTCCGTTATCAGAACCTGAGGCGGACCATATGCAGAATGGCCGTTTGTTTTGGTACGAGGCATTAGCCATCAATTCGTACTTCGTTAAGCACGAAAGCCGCTTACCCCCACTCAATGTCGTGAGAAGCCCTGTCGCAATCGAACTGAGTTAGAGTCGGCTGCTGAATGAGCACATAGGTGGGTAACGTGCGCAATCAGGGCTCACATCTGATCGAGGAACGACTGCTCCCAATCGAGGGGTGACCTATGCCCCGCGCCAATCGCTCACTCATCCTCTTCGCGAAGAGGGGCTTCGAGGTCAATCTCAACTCCGCGCACCAGATCTCGTGCTCGCTGGACGATTGCTGGTTCAAGCGGGGTAAGCTGGTCTGGATGTGCTTTGATGTCATCGTCCAAAGCTTTGAGAGAAGCGATGACATGCTTGTGCGACAGTATCAGGGGCATACGACCAATCCTTCGTGGGATAAGAGGCGGCGGGCCTCATCTGGCAGCGTAGAGAGGATAGTGCCTAAAGCGTCTGGAAGCCATGATCCTCCGGCGAGACTCGTATGGTACGGAAATGTAGGTCGATGTGTCTTTCGGATGAAAGATTGGGGAAATGCGACCGCTTCGCGAAGGAAACAAGCGGGAGGTGCAAGATCATCTGCATGCCGATCTGATACCCAAGTGTGTTCTGCGTACTGTTAGGCAGCATGTGCAAATTTTGCACACACTGCTTCACGGAACAGCTCCCCCTCGGCAAAGACGTTGCGGATACCATTGTCCTTAAAACTGGAGTTCGGAAGGTGAGTTCGCCGGACGCTTACGCTGAGGGCCCCTCGATGCAATTGGATCGTTACCCTCCGACAAAACGCTCAGCATCGCAGTAGCTATCGAGGAATCAAAATTTCTTCGTCTAATAGGTCGACCACATCCGGTTTGAGAGGATCAATCCAGTCGGCTTTGGCGTGTCCCCAATGGAGCAGTTCGGTTTGCTCCGCCGATAGCTCGTGCCGCTCGGCGCTGTGTTCCAGCTCATTGAGGTACTCACGAATTGCCTGCGCCCGCCGCCAGTTCTGCGCATCGCCTTCGAGTTTCGCTAGCCGCTGTTTTTCCGCGTCTTGCCGGCGTTTGCGTTCCAACGCGATGTCACGAACTCGCTGGCGCTCGGCGTCTTCAATAGCTTGACGTTCATTGCGGACTAAAAACTCCACTGCTCGGGTGGCCATTAACTCAACCAGTTTATTGAGCTGCAACTCCACTGACCGGCTGTCTGAGTCAAAAATTTTCCCTCCGTAACCTTCACTTACCAGAACTTGCAGCCTACCGGAGGGGGTGAACTGCCATTTCGCCCAATAGCTCCATTCCCCCTTAGCCTGGGCTGCTAGCTCCTTGGCTGTGGGTACATATGCGGAGCGCAGTGACGCTTCAAACAACCGTAAATGCAGGGCATGGCCAAACATCAGAATCTCAACGCGGTGCTGCCCTTGTTGAACGGTATATCCCCGCTTCTCCAAGGCTTTTAGCAGCGTGTCCGCCACTTTCAGTGCGCGACTCTGTAACGCGGGAGAAACTGAAATATTCAGCCCGTTGCCGCGCGTCTGCGGCATTCCGCGCTGATCAATGATCGGTCGCACCAATGCCTCGCGAGCAGCAGCAGCCACCACCGGATGCCACACCTTGATGCGCTCCGGTACCACAATCTGGTTTTCCGGCTGGCGCTCAAAGGTCAGCACGCGCTGAAGTCGGCGGTCGACGACTTCAGTGGCCGGATCCTGAGCAGAGGGAGGTGCGGCAGTGCGATACAAATAACCGGGATGGCCGGTGTATTCGCACAGCTTGGGGCGGGGGGACACGCGCTTACCGGCCTTAACCTTAGCCCAATGACCCCGTGGCGGCGTAGGGATTTGCAGGCGTGAGCAGAGCTTTTTCAGCCCGACGTCAGACAGGCCGTAGCGCGGCGCGACCGCCTGCACCGGTTCGGACCAGACTTCCTCCAGCAGCTTTGCCCGGTCATAGAGTTCCACCATTTAGCTCATCCTCGATTATGCGCACTGCGGTTCGAATCCACTGTTGCGCATCAAAAAGCGCGATGGGAGCAGCGGTCAAGCCCACGGATTGCGCACCAGCATTCACTGCGCCCCGTTTAAATCAGAGGGTGAATATCACACAGCTGTAAACCGACGTATTGGCCAACCTGCGTTGGACCGTTATCAACGTGCAAATTTTGCACATTGCCCTTTAAACAAGGCTTATGACGCAAGGGCTTTGATCAACGGTTTCTCCGCCGTACGCTCATCAGCCCCGTTCGGTGCTATGTGCATTCTGTCGTTATAGCGGGCCAGACAGGCGTTAAAAAATAGCCAAAAAAAGGAGACCGGTTAAGGCTTGCGATAACGCTGAGGTTTCCCGAATTGCGCGGCGATTTCATCGCATTTTTTACGTAGCTCCTCATCCACGCGAGCCCGCGCCTCGTCATCAAGGGAATGATATTGAGCCTGCCAGGCTGCCAGCGCCTTTCGCTTTCTCACTTGATTTTCGGCCTTTAGAGCAATCAATTGATTGAACGCCTGCCGCTTCAACCTTTTATCATCATCCTCAGGCAAGTCGGTCATGGCGATCCCTGTGATAGGAGGAGCGGCTCAAGAATTTGATCACTCAGCAACATAGCTTTATCGCTGCCGTCACGGTCCGAAAGCCCTTCCTCTAATGGATACCCCTAGGGGTAAAGTGGAAACCTTTCACGACCGTCTTGATCAACTGACTCAACGAGGCCCGGCCGCCATTGGGGCTGAAGGTCACGACGATGTAGTAGCTACCAGAGCGGGTATAGATCGCCCAAAAATCGCTCCATTCAGTTATTTGTTGTATGTCGCTGGTCTGGATCAGGTGACCATCCGCAAACCTGCCATTTGGCGTTCGCCGCACATGTCCGTAGCTATTGGCGACGCAGCAGCAGCTCGCAAAATGTGCATTGATCAGGAAGGCAGTAACCGGGCGGCCAAAATCCATTCGTCGAGCCCACGCCAGTCGTTTTTGCGCATATAGACTCGGCTCGACCATTTTGAAACCTCCCGAAGCACCAGCGCTTGCGCCTTTTTTCAGTGTCGTTCAACCAAAGTTTGTTGTGTAACACTCGCGCGTTACACAACAAAATCATGTTACCCAGAGGCCTGTTGGCCCTGCGGTTGGCCGCGTTTATTGAGCTGGGATGCAGTGACCAGATCGTCAATGCGAAGAAGAAGTCCGCGCTTAACGCCTTTAGATCCCACGGGTGCCAGCACGGGACTGATGCCCGCAGGCATCAAGCCTCTGAGCAACCATATAGATTTGGTATCGGTGCGACGCGCGAGGTCTGCTAGCACTGCGAATTCGGACATGAAGCCCAGTAGCGCGGCCAGCGGAATCACCACACGTGATTGGCCTTGGATCTGCTCAATGCGCGCTTGGAGAAAGCCCGCATCAATCCACGACTTGATCGACTCGTGCTTCCACCCCTGCAACCGAGACAGCTCGGTAATACTCAAGACGTGCTCCGGCTGTTTTTCTTCAAGACATGCCTTTATTTCAGTGAGATCGAAACGAAGCCCGCCGATACCGCTCACCCCAGGCAGGACGGCGACGGGTCGGATATCCTGAAGCAGAATCTTCTGCATCACCACGCAGATGCTCGCATCAGGGATACCGCGTTTGATCGAAATGTCCTGAAGCCCAGCCCACAAAGATTTATCGAGAGCGCGCGGCTGAACACCTTCACTAAGCCGTGAGATCAGGGTGTCGACATCCTTCGCCAGGAACTCAGCAGAAACTAGAGGTGGCCGTTGCGACTTGGTTTTTTTGTCCAACGCCCCCGATTGCATTAGCCGCTCAAAAACCACTTTGCTGACCCCCAAGCGGCGGCGAACTTCGGTGGTCGTCACAAACCGAAGGCGGTCCTGGCGCACCTCTTCGGCCACGTCCCGGTGAATCGAGACGAATCGATTCATACCCTTGACCGATAGCTTGCCCCGGATCTCGCCGGTCATCACGGCGCTGCGGACCAGTTGCGCGCCGATGCCGATCAGACGCCCTGCCTCTTCGGACGTCAACCAGCACTTTTCCTTCAGATGTTGAGGATCAATAGTGCTGATCCTGAGATTGAGGTGCCCATCAAAATTACGGGACAAATGTTGGACCAACGCCTCCCTAAGCCAATCATGCGCAGGATCGACGTAGCGTTGATGCAGCGCCCGGTACCATCCGCCGAGTCGCTTGGCCAACCCGGGCCCTTCGGTGCTCGCCAAGCGAGCACTTAATGCCTGATCAAAGCGGCTTGGCCATTGCAGCAGCAAATCAAAACCGGTTTGGCCCCATACGATAACGTCATCTCCCGACGCTCGACCTCGTGAAGGCTTGGGCAAAGGGGCTACACGGCTCTCGTGAGTAAATTGCTGACCGAGCAGACAAAGGAGGTCAACGGTATCACCGGCCGGCACACCAGTGCTCCAGGTTGGAGGTAGCGAGTGCCGACCCACGTGCTCAACGCCAAGCAGGAGCGCAGACAACCCCAGTTCCTGATCACTGGCAGATCGGGTCGGACCTTGAGCGTAGGGGTGCCCACACGCGCAGTGATCAAGCTGACCATCGGCGTCGATGTCGTCACCACAGGCCGCGCATTTGGTCAGGAGCAGGATTCCGTGGCGTGGACATGCCGTCACCAAGACGTGCGCCCAGCCGATGCGCCGATAGGACTGCTCCTCAATACAGCAGGGGCAGACTTTGTCACGCTCAACGCTCTGGTGTTTCAGGCGAAGCATTGGGTTGCGATTGTCTGGAGACCATTGACGAACGGCCAGGTCCTCCGCATCAACCCCCAAAATACCCGCAAGCCGGGTCAGCTCTGTGTCACTGAAGGTTGGCCGGAGCTTCATCCCGAAGCTACTCAGGAATGCCTTTACCCCCGGCGCCAGGTTGCGTTCGCTGACACGCCGTAGAAAACCGTGTAGTGACTCGTCGAGATAGGGCGTGAGATGAACGATCAAGTTCATGCTTGCCCCCTTTTTTGTGCAGCTTTGGGGATGGGCATACGCGCTTCGGTCAACATTCTCGCATACCCCTGGCCCAACAGGCTTTCTACAGGGGGCTGGCCTTCAAAAGGATTGAATTCGAGAAAGCGTGTGTTCACCGCCTCGGCATACGCGCGGGCCATCGTTTTCTCGGTAATCAGGTGACCTTTGGCCAAATGCTCAGCCGCTCGAAACAACTTCATCAACATGCCAATGCGTCCGAGACAAGCACCATAGACCCTTCGGCCATAGTCAAGATCCGAGGCATCCGGTGTAGTCCAGCCGGCATCGGTAAAGGCCTCGGTCAGCGACAGGAGCGCGCGTCGAAACTCCAGCTGCTCACCCTCATGGTTCCAGTTATACGGCCTGAAATCGAACACGGCTTCAGAGCGGTCGCGAAGCTGTTCATTGCGCAGCAGCACCTCATTCGCCAGCGGCGATCCGGTGAGGATAAGGGTCAGGTTCATTTCTTCGGCTAGCACTTTTAGCCAATCCGCCGCTTCGCGCGTTGCGGTCTGGGAACCACGCTCGGCGAAATGCTGCATCTCATCCAGAACGAGGATTTTGGTGCGAGTGATCTTGAGCAATTCGCACGCCATCCGTGTCAGCTCTTCCGAGCTAGAGCGGTTATAACGCGGCGACTTAAGACCCTCTAGCACCGCGATAGGCAAAGACCTGCGGGTCGGGTTAACGGGCGCGACTACCCGCAGTATTGGGATATGCCGAATCCCGTCGATCATCGTTGGCGGGTTATCCGCCAATACCGTCTTGATCAATTCGGACTTGCCAACGCGCGTTGGGCCGAAGATAGGCAAGATCAAGGGTTCGCCGCTCAGACCGCGCTTGACCGTGGATTCCAATCGATTCAAACCCTGCTTGAACGTCGCATGCTCAATCAATTCGTATTTCATGAGCGAAATCATTCGGCTTCCCCTTGTCCTGGTTTTTGGCGGCGCGGTGCGGCCGATAGTGTTCCTACCGACGACGGGGTTTCATGCGCTGGCTCGGTGGGTTGCCAAGGGGCCTCTTGACGCTGGACTTCCAACCGCTTGAGTTCACGCGCCTCAGCTCGGGCGGCACGGTTTCGGTCTTTCATGCTGCCACCAACGGCTCTGTCGCCACTTTCGCGGAGCATTTTCACGTGAGCAATCTGGTAATCCTCACCCGAAAGCTGAGCATCCGATTTCCGATGCGTACTGCGAATCTTGCGTGCCTCTTCAAAACTGATCAGAGGCATCGCTGAATTACGGTTAAATGCTTCGATCAACACCCCGGAGTCGGCGGGATCTACGACAAAAACCGCCCGGCAATCGAGCGGGTTGAACCGCACCTTGACCTTTGTTTTCTGCCCCTTGCGGGCATAAAGTTTGGCCAGCTCGGCGCTGTTGTAGGTCATGGTATCGAGACCGACGCCCTCTCGACCCAACGTCATCTCCCGAGAGTGATAGCGCAAGCAAGCATTCCTGAATTCATAAGGGCCCGGTGGCGGTACGATTACATGCCGCTGTTTCAACAACTCCATTGCCCGAGCAGGCGAGCAACCGGGCTCGAAGCGATGCTCCAATCGTTGAACAGGAGTGCGCATGTACACGTCCGCTATCCAGCGAATGACCAAGGCCTCAAGCTCTGGAACCGTGTACAAACGCTCCTTCATAGCGCGCCCAATGGGGTCACGTTCGAGCGTAGACTGGGACTTAGTCGATCCTTGCAGGGTGTTGATCAATCCCGTTTTCAACGTGCCGAAGAATCGCTCGATGTACGGCCTGGCCTGAGGTTTTCCTGCCATGGGGTAATCAATGGTAGTGTTCAGATAGCGCAACGCATTAAGCACCAGTCCGCCATGATGTTCCTGTGCGTTATCAATCACTATGGTTTCAATCGCCGCTGGAGCCAACCATGGATGGGTAAGCTGATATCGCTGGCTGAACTCATCGCCCTTGGGTGAGAAACAAAACTCAAGAGCCGAAAGCACAAAATCCTGTGATGGCTTTTCGATACAAATCCGCACCATCACCGGAGCACTTGTGGCTGCATCAATCCCCGCGTAACAGGTCGCCCTGCCTATCACTTCGCGTTTTTCGTTACAGCAAAAAATATCAAGTGGGGTGGCGTCGACCTCTACACGCTCATAGGGGCGTTCGACATGGAGCTTTCGTACCGCCGCTCGCATCTCCTGGTCGCGAGTAGCTTTCGATACTCGGCCACAACCGATCAGAGTTTGCTCCAGAGCGCGAATACGGCGACACACACTACGACGCGAAATACCGCGAAATACCGTATTGCGCTGAGCAGCCCGATCCCGGCATTGCTGATTGACCAGTTTTGTGATCTGACTGACGTTGAACTTGTCAGTGCTGAAATAGCGCCGGATGATTTCATCCGTCAAGGTTTCATCAAAGTCCAGATCGTCTATGGTGCGTAGCTGACGTTTGTTTCCCCGAGCGCTAAAACGGGGGGCCAATTGATCCGTCGATCCCGCGATGCCAGACGACCTTAGCCAGCGCTGAATCGTCCGGGTTGATGGCAGCGGCAGATGACGCTCAGCGCAAAGCGCTTGGAGACGTTCAGTCGTTTGCTTCCACGAACAACCGCTAACCTGGGCCTCCTCAACGCATTCGAGTAGCTCTAGACGTTGGTCGAGCGCACCGCGCTCGGTCTGCGTCAGATTGCGCACCGGCATCGGCTGCATCGCTGACGCAGTGGGTCCGTTAACTTGCCGATACTGCCCCTGCGCTACCCGCTCCTGGAACTCGTCATTGGTCAAAACGAACTCTTCACCCCGTACTCCCTGCAAAACGATTTGAGAAATCTCGGGACGGATGGAGGCAACACGAAGCACTAGGTCGCGTTCTATAAAGACGCTATCTACAGCCAGAACACGGCTCATACGCGTACCCTCAGAAATTGAAGGTGCGACAAATCACCCTGAGCCGCGCGCACTTCGCTGGAGGAGGAGAAAAGCGGCATCGACAAATCGGCCGCCAGCAATCCAGCAAGAAGCCCCGCGAGCAAGCCGACACGGCCGGAAGAAAGGCGCGAAGATAGATCATCGGTCAACCAGTTGGAGTTAGAGCCGAGCAACGTAAGTATTTCTGCTTCAGCAGATGAACGGATCGGCTCAAGGTAGCCCGCGCGCAGCAAATGAAGGTTGCCTACCGCCTCCATTATGGTTGGTGAAAGCACAGTCTCGGGGATGACCATGAAGTCAATACCGTGCTGGCGCAGGCAATCCTCGACATCCTTTCGCTTGGCTTCAAACTTTGCAATGAAGTTGGAATGCTTGGCATCGATAGCCACCAGGCTCCCGTCATCCAGCGTGCACAAAAAGTCAGGCGTGTAGAAGCGCGCCTTGATGCCTGGCCTTGGCTTGTAATGCTGACGGGTAGGCAATATCTCGTTGCTTTGCAATTCGAGCGTGAAGGGCTGCGCCGCAAGTTCGATGACACGTGGGTCAATATCGAGCAACAGTCCAATATCACGTTCAAGCGCGCTTTCAACGCGCAAATCTCCCCCTCGGCATTTGCTTGATTTAAATACAAGTGCCCGTCGGCCACGCCGAGTTCGGCGGGAAACATCCCTTGCGAAGTTAGAACTATCGATATCTCGGATTATGCGGTGTGCTCCTACGATGCACGGGAAAGTGTTATTCGCCGTAGGAGAAAGTCAAATCGACCTTAATATATAAAAAACCATAAAATACTGTAAACTTTGTCAAACCATTATATAACGTGACAAAATTATCCCGGTAATTTCAGCCAGTTACAAACGCCTTAAAATTTTGGGTTCATATAATAAACCGGCAAGTTATTCCTTATTTCAGACCAAAGGTATAAAAATATTTTATATGTAGCGAAGCCACCACAGGAGCCGAATCACGAGAGCCCGCTCAAGCACCAAATCTAGCGGGAAAATAAAAAGTATGCAATACTTTTTTTGAGATTGAGATTTTCGAGCCGTAGACCATGAACCAATACCACACTTTTCTAAAGCACATAGCGGCGGCACTACCCACGATGCCGGCCTACGATAGAACCTTGCTCACGTTAACGGTAACCGCCTGGCTGCGTGCCTCCCGTGACCAACAGTTACCGGTGGCGCTGCGGCTACTGGAGGTGATGGACGAACCCACCCACGTTCTTCACGCCTTCAACGATATCCGTACCTTATGGAGGATGGACGAAAGCTTCGCTGGAGGTGAGGAAGAATTAATGTTGGTTGTTGAAGCAGTGCTGAGGCTTGAACAGCCGGGGCAGCCGACTGAGTGGGGATGGGTGTCAGGGTCTGACTTCGTATACGAGGCAAACCTGCCATCTCAACCGATCACGCTTGCCCCCTACGTGGCCCATATCGTCACAGTCATAGCACTTTTGGAAAAACCGAGGACCGTTTATGTTCCCTTTGAAATGTCAGGACAACTCGCCTCCCGGTTGCTCAAGAGTAATGTGGATATATGGGTAGCATCGACGAATCCCCAACTGGTTCAGCTAGGTCTTATAAACGCCGGCATCCATGAACTACCCCTACATCCGATCGACCCCGTCATCAGTTCAAGCGCGCTCAAATCGAAAGGATTTACTCAGTTCGGCGCAGCGGTCGCCGCCATCGACTTTAAGAATAACTACACGACAGTGAGGCACGACCCAGATGTACTTAGTCGATATAGCCACCCCTCAGCGGTAGGTTCACTGGCGGCGGCGTTCCATATGTTGACCCATACCAGCGGTAAGGTCGTGCTGGTGGTGCCGGACAGCTTGCTCTTCAGCCCAGGAGCCGAGCGAGGTTTTCGTCAACATATCTTGGAAAATCTATGGCTAGAAGCGGTGGTGAGCCTGCCAAAAGATGACGTACGTGGCCTAAAAGGATCTGCTTCCATCTTGGTGATGAACACAGCCACATCATCTGAAAACGTCCTGTTCCTTAAAGTTGTCCCGGAGCTGTTGGGAACGACCCAACGCGGTGAATCCAAGCCTCATCAGGTGCTTAGCTTGTTGCGGGATCGGCTGCCAGGACGTTTCAGCACACTGGTCAGTGCTGCCGATTTGCTGAGCTTCGCAGATCTGAATTTAGAGCCAGGACGACATCTGGAGAGCCGTGCAGCGAGAGACCGAGACAGGGGCGTGCCCCACGTAGCCATCGACGAGCATTTCGAACTGATCCGCCCCCGCCAACACCATTCAGGACTGTCTGGGGTGCCTGTTCAAGAGCTGCAAGCATCCGACATTCCAGACTACGGACTGGTGCAAAGCGCTTGTAAACCATCCAAACACGACTTGGAAGGCCCTAACGCCCAGGTGTATTTCCTGCGAGATAACGATGTTGTTATCTGTATTAAAGGTGCGGTCGGGAAGGTCGGATGCGTTTCTAATGCCCCGCCCGTAGGCGAGGGGGGGTGGGTGTGCGGGCAATCCATTGCCGTGCTTCGCGCTCGCGGCCAAAGTTACAACCCCCAAGCCCTCATGATGTATTTGCGTTCACCCGTAGGACAGGCTCAGCTTAGTCGTCTAGTTGTAAGTACCAGCTCTCCGACGATCCAGGGCAAGGCCCTTAAAGGCTTGGAGATCCCTGTCCTTACCTCCTTTCAATCCGACATGGCAGCAGAGGCTCTGGAAAAAGAGGTCGCCATTGATGCCGAAATCTTTCAATTGAGACGTAAGCAGTCGCAAATCAGTGGTTTTCTATGGGCCTACTAAGATTGGAGAACGATCACTTGAATGCAGTTCGTTAGCCGTCGTCGCTGCGTGGGCAGGTGTGGTCTCCGGCAGGTGCGACGCCAAAAGGCTAGCTAACCCCAGCAAGCACAAGTAGAACCAGCAAAGACAAAACATCAAAACACTGGCAACTTTTAGTTTACAGGTTGCACTCAAAGGCGTAAATTCGCTTCTGTCGTCACCTGCCCGGAGTTGCCATGCTGCCTTATCCATCATCCTCTGAATTCCCCGCCGCGCTGAAAGCGCGCCGAGAGTTTCTCGGTCTGAGTCGCTCTGCGCTAGCCCGAGCAGCCAATATTCACGTCGTGATGCCTCGCCGATACGAGGAACCAGACTGCGGCGAGTTCGCGCGGCCTCGTGCTGATAGCACGTGGCTGGCTTTGAACAAAGCGCTCGGGTATGAGGTTCCTAATGAGATCCTGGCGGCATTAGCCCAAGACGACCCCGTGAATACCGCCGACACTTGCGGCGGCCAAGAGCCACAGAACGCGATCAGGGGACTGACCTTAGCTGAAGCGAAAGCAGGCTTAGCGTCGACCTTCGGCGTCTCCATCGAATGCATCGAAATCACTATTCGAGGCTGAGTTCAAAACCGCCTCCTGAACCAAACACCTAAGTTACAACTTTTAGAGGGCTGTAGAATGGATAATTTGCAGAATAGCGTTTGGGACAAAGCGTCGGAAAAGCTGAAGCAAAGCGTTGCAGCAATGCCAGTAGGGAAAGAGAGCAAGATCCGCGACCTGATTGGGGAGGTGACCTGGGCTCCCCTTGAACGCAAGACCCGTCACCGCTTGGGAAAATACGTACGGGCCAATCTGGATCATTACGGACTGGTGTTTGTGCGTAAGGCGGGGAGCATCGCCGTTTATAAAAAATCGACAGTCTGAGTTTTTCCACGTTTGGGTTGCCCACTACAGCGGATCCACGTCAACCATCAGCTCGCTTGGCGAATGGGCATCGGCCTGAGAAAACTGGCGAGCTGGTCCTGTTGCTCTACCAAGAAAGGCGCATCTTGGACTCTCGTGGACAGATTAAGGACTGTTTCAGTCTGAGCAAGGAGGCACGATATTGTCATCGAGGGCGCAAAACAGTTGCGCCACTAAAAAATTTGACCAGTCGCGAGCGGGTGTTGCGGGTTGTATTTTTCTACATTGATGGCCGTAGCAACATCGCTACCTCTTGAGAGATAAATTATGCAAACCAGCTCATGCGAAACGATCCGTAACATGGCTAAAGGTACAGTCGGCAAATCGACTACTGGCGGCAGTAAAGGCAGCACGGGCAAAACAGGATCGAACCCATTCCCCGGCGGAAATTGGCCGAGCAAGGTACCCGGCGCAAAATCTGGCAGCAACCGTGGGCAAGGCTCCAAGGCCTGACCCCGTCACGGGCTGTTTATCGCAAGGACGCGAACCTCTCCTTTTCCCGCTGCCTGGATTTTACTCATGACCCGCTCATGCTCCCCGCAACCACCTTATCCACGACTCGGCGAATGTTACCGGCTACTCGCCAAGGCATTGGATACGAAGTCCGGCAACCGTCATGTTGACCGACTGGCTAGGGAAGGGGATTTTGACTGGCAGGTCATCCCCCAACTTTGCCGAGAGTTCGTCGGCGATCCTCTGACCCAGAGGGCCAACAAAGAGTTTTCTGACTTCATGGTGGCGGTGGTGGACGCATTTCATGTGCAGTATGTTCACTTGGTCAAGAGCCTACAACTGGACGCGCTGACTCGGGCGCAAAGCATGCCCGCTCTGATCACCTACCTTTATGCACCTTACGCAGCATCGTTTCTTCTGCAAATGCACAAGGCCCTCCCCAGCCCCTCCATCGTGTCCTTGCTGGATACGGGAAAAAACCCGCTCGACGTGGTGTATGGCTGGCTTGAAAGCGAGTTGGGCATCGAGCCTAATCAGCTCGGCCAGCGTCTGTACCCGGACTCAACTGGCGTAAATAAAAATGGTCGTCAGGACCTACAACGCTGGCGCTGCGGAGCACAATTACCTTCACTCAATAGCCTGACGCTGATCACCCACGCACTGCTTCAGCATTACCCGCATCGGCCTCATCTCATCAAGGCGGCCGGTGAATGGCTGATTACCGCCAGGATGCTGGGCTATTTGGCTGAGGAGGCGAGCGTATATGTCGACCTACGTAGCCTCATGCTGCGAGAGGTACTGGGTAATATTCCCAACGATGACATCGGGTGGATCTTGTCGACCATGAACATCAAAGCGGCGGAGCACAAACGCACGGTCGTTGAGAGTGGACTGCTGCTGCAAGAAGAATTGAAACGCACAACCCGCAAACCTCCAGATGCAATGGCCACTACTCGGCGAGGCCTGGATGCGTTCAGGCAGCGTCTGTATATAGTCGAAGACGAGGATGTGAGCGCTTACTACCTGGAATGGTTAGAAGGGCGCTGGCATGTGCTGGCCGGAAAGCTGGAAACAGCCAAGGATCATTATGCGCAAGCGGCGGACCTTGCGTTGTATCGTTCCGGTCCGACCCAAAAAGACATCATCCGCGAAGCGTTGCTGCTCGCTGCGTACCTGGGTGACTTGCCCCTGTATAAACGTCTGAAGCATCGGGCATTAGCCTTTGGCCATAGCTATCTGCCCGGCTGGGAACAGTCGGTCGCCGATGCCCACGAGCTTAAGCTGATACGAAGCAATTTTGAGCTGCGATTTCCGCCTCGGGGGCATTTTGTCGAGTCACCGGGCTTCGCGTAATTGAAAATTATGGTCAATCAGATACCAGACCTAAGCGCTTGCCAGATCGCTCAATCTATCGACAATACGTAGGTATTGCGGTGCTCCGTTCCGATTGATTGGTACGGGTATACGTCTATCCAGAAAATGGTCAGACTTCCCCTCAGAGGGGCCACTGGGGCCAATTAGTTTCCTGACTGCGACGGAGTATACCAGCCCCTATCGAGCGTAAAAAATTGGGCTCGTTCACCCCCAGGCACACCACATCAACAAATTTTATAGACCTCGGAAAGCGCACAGTCGCCGACTGAGCTTTTAGTCACGCATTAAGGCCACCAATGAGTCCCGCTAAAATTCAAGACCAAAGTCAAATCAAGTGGATTTCCGACTTCATCTGGAACATCGCCGATGACCGCCTACGCGATGTGTATGTGCGCGGCAAATACCGCGATGTCATCCTCCCTTTCACGGTACTGCGGCGACTAGATGCCGTGCTGGCGTCCACCAAGGAAGCGGTTCTTGAACGCAAAAAGTTCCTCGACGCCCACAAAATTGCCGAGCAAGACGGTGCGCTGCGCATGACAGCCGGACAGGCTTTCTACAACGTATCCGAGTTCACACTGGCAAATCTAAAAGCTAGCGCAGCAGGGCAGCGGCTTCGCGATGACTTCATCGACTACTTAGACGGGTTCTCGCCAAACGTGCAGGAGATCCTCGACAAGTTGAACTTCCGCAATCAGATCCAGAAGCTCGTGGACTCTCACGTGCTCGGCTATATGATCGAGGACTTCCTCGATTCCGGGATCAACCTTTCCCCACTACCTGTCAAAGATGCTGATGGGCGAATCAAACTAACGGCGTTGGACAACCACGGTATGGGTACGGTATTCGAGGAGCTGATCCGCCGCTTCAACGAAGACAACAACCTTGAGGCAGGAGAGCACTACACGCCACGCGATGTTGTGCAGCTCATGGCCAAACTGCTGTTCCTGCCAGTGGCCAATCGTATCGAATCCAGCACCTACTCACTATACGATGGCAGCTGTGGAACAGGCGGGATGTTAACCGTGGCCGAAGAAGCCTTGCAGGAGCTGGCAGAGCAACACGGCAAGGAAGTGTCTATCCATTTGTTCGGTCAGGAAATCAGCGATGAAACCTACGCAATCTGCAAGGCCGACTTGCTTCTAAAAGGTGAGGGTGCAGAGGCCGAGAACATTGTCGGTGGCGCAGACAAATCCACCCTATCCGCCGACCAGTTCCGCAGTCGCGAGTTCGACTTCATGATCTCCAACCCACCGTACGGTAAGAGTTGGAAGACGGACCTAGAAAGGATGGGGGGCAAAAAGGGACTCAACGACCCGCGCTTTATCGTCAATCACAGCGGAGATGCTGAGTTTAAGCTTATAACTCGTTCAAGCGACGG
The DNA here is from genome assembly GCF_057128705.1 of Pseudomonas salicis. Taxonomy (NCBI): domain Bacteria; kingdom Pseudomonadati; phylum Pseudomonadota; class Gammaproteobacteria; order Pseudomonadales; family Pseudomonadaceae; genus Pseudomonas; species Pseudomonas salicis. The sequence continues at coordinate 412,690 of NZ_JBSKHU010000006.1, read as the reverse complement.
GCAGCTCATGTTTTTGGTGAACAAGCTGCAAAAAATGAAGCACAACACGCCCTTGGGCAGCCGTATAGCCCTTGTCCACAATGGTTCTGCGCTGTTCACAGGCGACGCGGGTCAGGGCGAAAGCAATATTCGTCGCTGGATACTAGAAAACGATTGGCTTGAAGCCATCATCGCGCTCCCCCTCAACATTTTCTACAACACCGGTATTGCAACCTACATCTGGATGCTAGCCAACAAGAAAGCCGAGCATCGTAAAGGCCGCGTGCAGTTGATTGACGCTAGCAAGTGGTCCCAACCGCTTCGCCGCAATCTTGGCAAGAAGAACTGCGAGGTCTCCAATAACGACATCCAGGGCATCCTAGACTTGTATCTCGGCAAGCCACAAGACACCCCAGATTGTAAGTGGTTTGACAATACGGACTTCGGTTACTGGAAGATCACGGTTGAGCGACCGCTCCGCCTCAAGAGCCAACTCCGGCCAGACAGCATCGAGTCCTTGCGGTTTATATCGGGTGATGAGGCTCTGCGTGCCGACATCTACGCCTTGCATGGGGACTTGCTCTACACCGAGTTCAGCAAGCTCAAGCCAGCCATCGAAGCGTGGTTGAAAGGGGAAGACGAAAACGAAGAAGACGACGAAAGCGAAGATGATGAAGGCGAAAGCAAAGTTGCCAAGAAGACTGTACCGGCAAAGCGCCGTAAGAAATTGCTCGACCCGGCTACCTGGCTGCGCGACAAGGGGCTAATCGAGAATGCTCTGCTGGCGCAAAACGAAATCGGGCAGGTCGTATTTCATGATCACAACGAGTTCCGCACCCGCTTTGAAGCCGTGATGAAGGCGCACAGCAAGAAGCTGGGCCCACCCGAGAAGAAAGCAATCTACAAGGCAGTGAGCTGGCGAGACGAAACCGCGCCTCCCGTTATTGCAAAGCGCACAAAGCTAAAAGCTACGGATGTCTTTGTGGCGAATAACGATGGCCGTTATCTGGTGGGAGGAGACAAGTACCGCGAAGTTGTCGAATACGAGTCCGATACAGACCTGCGCGATACCGAGCAGGTGCCACTCAAGGAACCGGGTGGCATCGGCGCATTTTTTGCGCGAGAGGTGCTGCCGCACGCGCTGGATGCCTGGATTGCAATGGACAAGACCCAGATCGGCTACGAGGTTTCGTTTGCCCGCTACTTCTACAAGCCAACCCCGCTGCGAACCCTGGATCAAATTCGTGCTGACATCCTGAAGCTCGAACAGCAGACCGAAGGCTTGTTGCGCAAGATTGTGGGGGAAGCATAATGGTGATGGCTACTACCTACCCGAGATATAAAGACTCAGGCCTGCCTTGGGTGCCGAAAGTGCCAGAAGACTGGCGGGTGTTGCGAAACGGTCGTCTGTTCGGCCATCGCGTGGAAACGGGTTTTCCAGACCTTCCCATTCTGGAGGTTTCCCTACGTACCGGCGTACGCGTGCGGGACATGGAAAACTTGAAGCGCAAGCAGGTTATGAGTCAGAAGGAAAAGTACAAACGGGCGGTTAAGGATGACCTTGCCTATAACATGATGCGCATGTGGCAAGGTGCGGTTGGCCCCGCACCAGTCGATGGACTGGTCAGTCCTGCATATGTGGTGGTAGAGCCTTACCCAGAAGCTAACAGCCACTACTTCAGCTATTTGTTTCGCACAGCAGCTTACATGCAGGAGGTCAACAAGTTCTCCCGTGGCATCGTGGCAGACCGTAATCGTCTGTATTGGGAGTCCTTCAAACAAATGCCATCGGTCGTGCCTCCGCGCCCCGAGCAAGACCAGATTATTGCCTATCTTCGCGCTCAGGACGCGCACGTCGCACGGCTCATCAAGGCCAAGCGTGACCTCATCGCAGTGCTTACCGAGCAGAAACTGCGCATCATCGATCAAGCCGTCACACGCGGTCTCGATGCATCGGTGAAGCTCACGCCTTCCGGCGTCGAGTGGCTGGGCGACATGCCTGAACATTGGAAACTGCGACGTTTGAAGTTTCTCGCCAGCAACGTCACGAACCAGACCAGTACTAAATCCAACGGTGAAATCTATCTGGCGCTTGAGCACGTTGAAAGCTGGACCGGCATAGCGCGACCGCTGGAGGGGGAAGTTGAATTTGCGAGCACGGTGAAGCGGTTCGTAATGGATGATGTACTTTTCGGCAAGCTCCGACCTTACTTGGCAAAAGTGACACGAGCCAATCGCGCGGGAGTCTGTGTAAGTGAGTTCCTCGTGCTTAGGTCTCGCAGGGAACTCATGCTTCCTGTCTATCTTGAGCAGCTATTGCGCTGCAAGCGCGTCATCAACCTCATCAACAGTTCCACGGACGGTGCGAAGATGCCTCGCGCGGACTGGACGTTTATCGGCAATGTTCGACTACCCTTTCCCTCTCTTGATGAGCAAGAAGAGATCCTGTCGTACATCGCCCGCGAAACTAGAGACTTGGCCGAAACCATCGCCCGCGCAAAAGATGAGATCGACCTAATCCGCGAATATCGCGACCGCTTGATTAGCGATGTCGTCACCGGACAGGTGGATGTACGCGGATGGCTGCCCAGCACGGATGACGCCGTGAACGATGAGGAGTTGGCTGCGCTAGGTGATGACCAGGATGATATAACCGGAGAGGAGGTCGGGAATGGCGAAGACTGACACCAGCGAGCGTTGGTTTGAGGCGCGTATCGTGCGCGGGCTGACGGGCGCTCCGCAGCCGGAGTACAGCCATGAACTGGCCGCCACGGACTTCGCCGCCACCGATAACGGTTACGTGCAGGGAAAGCCCACAGACTACAACCGCGATGTCGCACTGGACGTAGTGCAGTTACTTGCTTTTTTTCAGGCCACCCAGCCTAGGGTAGTAGAAAAACTGGAACTGGCATCCGAGGGCATTAAGCGCACCCAGTTCCTACACCGCTTGCAAGGTGAGATCACCAAGCGCGGCGTGGTCGATGTGTTGCGCAAAGGCGTGAGCCACGGACCGGTTCATGTCGACCTTTACAAGCTGTTGCCCACTCCTGGCAACGCGACGTCAGCGATGGCTTTCGCCAACAACATCTTCAGCGTCACCCGGCAGGTGCGTTACAGCAACGATTCCGGTAACGAGCTGGACATGGTGATCTTCATTAACGGCTTACCGGTGCTGACCTTCGAGTTGAAGAACTCGCTGACAAAACAGACCCTGGCCGACGCTATCGTCCAGTACCAGACCACGCGCAGCCCCCAGGAACTGCTGTTCCAGTTGGGACGCTGCATGGCCCACATCGCGGTCGACGATGCAGAGGCAGCATTCTGCGCCGAATTTAAGGGTAAGCCATCGTGGTTTTTGCCATTCAACCAAGGCTGGAACAGCGGCGCGGGCAATCCGCCCAACCCGAATGGCCTAAAGACTGACTATTTGTGGAAGTCGGTTTTGACCCGCGAGTCGCTAGCAAACATCATCGAGAGCTTCGCTCAGGTGGTGGAGGAAGAAGAGGCAGATGCCACCGGCAAGAAACGCAAAAAGCGCAAACAGATATTCCCACGCTTTCATCAACTTCGCACTGTACGCGCCCTTTTGCACCGTGCCCACGCCGATGGGGTGGGCAAACGTTATCTAATCCAGCATTCGGCGGGCAGCGGCAAGAGCAACACGATTGCCTGGCTGGCGCACCAGTTGGTGGAACTGCGTACCGCAGCAGATCCACTCACAGAGCAATTCGACTCAATCATAGTAATCACCGACCGGCGCGCATTGGATACGCAGATAGCCCGCACCATCAAAGGGTATGACCATGTAGCATCCATCTTCGGCCACTCCGACAACGCGCAGGAACTGCGCGAATACCTGCGCCGGGGCAAGAAGATTATCGTCACCACGGTTCAGAAATTCCCATTCATTCTCGATGAACTAGGTGATCTCTCTGGCAAAAAGTTCGCTCTACTAATCGACGAGGCGCACTCCAGTCAAGGTGGCAAAACCACTGCGCGGATGCACGAGGCACTGGGCGGAAAAACCGAAGAGGAAGAATTTGAAGAGGATGCCACCCAAGATGCGGTGAACGCGGAGATCGAGAAGCGCATCCAGTCGCGGAAACTGCTATCTAACGCCAGCTACTTTGCTTTCACTGCCACGCCCAAGAACAAGACGCTGGAGTTGTTCGGTGAGAAAATCGTTGTAGGCGACAAAGTGCAGTTTCGATCACCGGAGGAGCTGACCTACACCACCAAGCAGGCGATCCAAGAGAAGTTCATTCTGGACGTAGTAGAGAACTACACCAGCTACGACAGCTTCTACCAGGTTGCCAAGACAGTCGCAGACGATCCCGAATTCGACAAGGTGAAGGCGCTGAAGAAGATCCGTCACTACGTCGAGTCTCACGACAAGGCCATCCGCCTCAAAGCAGAGATCATGGTCGATCACTTCGTCGCGCAGGTGGTGGGTAAGCAGAAGATTGGCGGCAAGGCGCGAGCGATGATTGTGTGCAACGGCATCGCTCGGGCCATCGACTACTTCCGCGAGGTGTCGGACTATCTCGCTCAGATCAAGAGCCCTTACAAGGCCATCGTGGCGTACTCGGGTGACTTCGAGATCGGCGGCGAGAAAAAGACCGAGGCAGACCTGAACGCCTTCCCAAGCAAGGATATCCCAGTCAATCTCAAGCAAGACCCGTATCGCTTCCTGATTGTCGCGAACAAGTTCGTCACTGGCTTTGATGAGCCCCTATTGCACACGATGTACGTGGACAAGCCCTTGGCAGGCGTGCTGGCAGTACAGACACTGTCACGTCTCAACAGAGCGCATCCGCAAAAACACGACACCTTCGTGCTCGACTTCGCTGACAACGCTGAGGCAGTAAAGGCGGCATTCCAGGATTACTACCGCGCCACGATTCAGACAGGGGAAACCGACGCCAACAAGCTGCACGACCTGAAAGCCGAACTTGACGGGCAGCAGGTGTATAGCTGGCAACAGGTGGAGGACTTGGTAGCGCTCTACCTTGGCGGCGGAGATCGGGACAAGCTCGACCCAATTCTCGACGCTTGCGTGGAGGAGTACCAGGAGAACCTGGCCGAAGCCGGACAGGTGAAATTCAAGGGCGAAGCCAAGGCATTTGTGCGTAGTTACGGCTTCCTTGCTGCGATCCTGAACTACGGCCACCCCGCGTGGGAGAGGCTGTCCATTTTCCTGAACTTCCTCATTCCGAAGTTGCCCGCACCCAAGGAGGAAGATCTCTCCAAAGGCGTACTGGAATCGGTCGACATGGATAGCTATCGAGTAGAAGCCCAAGCGGCTCTCAAGATGGCGATGGACGACACCGATGCAACGGTTGATCCCGTTCCTCCAAGCGGTGGCGGCGGCAAGGATGAGCCCGAAATTGATAGACTCTCGAATATCATAAAAACCTTCAACGATTTGTTCGGAAAAATCGGGTGGAAAGACGAGGATAAAATCCGCAAGGTCATCACCGAGGATATCCCCGTGCGGGTGGCCCAGGACAAGGCCTACAAGAACGCACAGGCAAACTCCGACAAACAAAACGCTAGGTTGGAACACGACAAAGCGCTCAATCGCGTCGTATTGGAACTGCTGTCTGACCACACTGAGCTATTCAAGCAATTCAGCGACAACCCAAACTTCAAACGCTGGCTGACGGACACGGTTTTCGATGTGACTTATCAATCCCAAAATGCCGATGGAGCGCTTAGTGTTGGCCAAATTAGGTCGCGTGCCCTAAAGGTGATTCGGGAAAGGTTCGGTCTTGCAAACATCTGGTCGCGAGCGGTTGATTCACTTTTTGAGCGTTTAAAGGACCGTTCTGACGGTTTGAGTCTTTCTGATCTGGTTGAAATAGAGGAGCTCAGTGGACTGTCGGTCAGCAACATTTTGTTCCCAATCTTGAACGTGCTGTCTACCAACGACGTGGGTATATTTCGTCGCGAGTTTCTTCAATTTGGGGCCTCAGCGACTCACCTATCGATGGATTTCGATGAAGTGAGACGCATGGCGTCTTTACACCAAGAGCAGGATGATTGGGCAGAGCATCTCTCAATCCGATGGACTCTTCAAGATGCTAGGGGAAATATGCATGGGTGATAGCCTGAAAACATTGTTCAACTGGTTTCCGGTTATGCGGAAGCTATTTCAGGCAAAAACGGAGAACGAGTTTGATGACTTTCTGGATCGTCACTTCGAGGAGTGTGTGCAGCGCATGGAGGCTGAGGCACACCACTTGACGGTAGATGACGAAGAAAAACTATCCGCATTCTTAGCAGCGGCATTAAGCATGCCGGGCCTTTCTGTAGTGCGCGAGGGTTACAGCAACGGTCGCGTTGACCTGACAATAAAATCGGAGAGCATACAGTTATCCGAGCGACGTCTGGCCGAAGCAAAGATCTACGCAGGGCCTGCCTATCATGCAAAGGCAATCGAACAACTGGTTTCCCGCTACTCCACTGGGCGACAACGCCGTGGGTATGTTGTCGAATACGTCAAGAAGCCAGGTATTGCCGACATCGTTGTTAAACTACGCGCTAAGGCTGATCTCGATTTACCGGTGAATCAGCTAGGAGCGACGTGCGATCACCGGATGAAGTGGGCGTATATCAGCGACCACCGGCACACGAGCCAAGAGCAAATTAGAGTTGTTCACATTAATGTGAATATTCATCGATGATCTAAAAAGGACAGACAGAGTTCACCGCAAACGCTTAAGTCTCATTGATCATGGTGTGCCTCATTTTGGTAAGGCTGGTGCTACAAAGAAAAACCCCAACACAAGGCCGGGGTTTTTCTTTAGATGGCGACAGCAATACGCCCACTTGCGACACTGAATGTGCCCATCGACAACAGCGTTAGAAATCGAGATTCGACACAGCCAGCGCGTTAGCTTCAATGAAGTCACGGCGAGGCTCTACAGCGTCGCCCATCAACGTGTTGAAAATCTGGTCGGCTGCGATTGCATCTTCGATGGTGACTTTCAGCATACGGCGGACGGTCGGGTCCATCGTAGTTTCCCACAGCTGATCCGGGTTCATCTCACCCAGACCTTTGTATCGCTGAATGGTGTGACGCTTTGTGCTTTCCGCCATCAACCAAGCCAAGGCTTCCTTGAACTCGGTGACAGGCTTCTTACGCTCGCCACGTTGTACGTAAGCACCTTCCTCAAGCAGCGTGCTGATCTGCACGCCTAAGGCTGTAACGGTCTTGTAATCGTTACTGCCGAAGAAGTCGCGGTTGAACGTGACGTAGTTGGAAAGACCGTGGGAGATCAGCTCGACTTCTGGCAGCCAGACATTACGCTCGCGGTCTTCACGCAAGCTCGCCTTGTAGACCAAGCCAGACTTTTCACCGACACGCAGGCGCTCATCAAACTTCGCCAGCCAATCCTGCATGGCGGCATGGTCAGAAAGCTGATCCATCGACACGGGTGGCAGGTAGACGAAGTGCTCGGTCAGTTCCTGCGGATACAGACGCGACAGACGCTTGAGCGTCTTCATCACCATACGGAAATCGTTGACCAGTTTTTCCAGCGCAGGACCGGAAATGCCAGGGGCCGATTCACTCAGGTGCAGGCTCGCATCTTCAAGAGCCGACTGAGTCATGTACTCTTCCATGGCCTCGTCATCTTTGATGTATTGCTCTTGCTTGCCTTTCTTCACTTTGTAGAGAGGCGGCTGAGCGATGTAGATATAACCACGCTCGACCAGTTCCGGCAGTTGGCGGAAGAAGAAAGTGAGCAACAGCGTACGGATGTGCGAACCGTCAACGTCGGCATCGGTCATGATGATGATGTTGTGATAACGCAGCTTGTCGATGTTGTACTCTTCGCGACCAATGCCACAGCCCAACGCCGTGATCAAAGTGCCAACTTCCTGCGAGGAAATCATCTTGTCGAAGCGGGCTTTTTCAACGTTCAGAATCTTGCCTTTGAGTGGCAAAATTGCCTGAGTCTTACGATTACGCCCCTGCTTGGCCGAGCCGCCAGCAGAGTCACCTTCCACGAGGTACAGCTCGGAGAGGGCAGGGTCTTTCTCTTGGCAATCAGCGAGTTTGCCTGGCAAGCCAGCGATGTCCAGCGCGCCTTTGCGGCGGGTCATCTCACGCGCTTTACGCGCAGCTTCACGAGCACGCGCAGCGTCGATCATCTTGCCGACAACAGCCTTGGCTTCATTCGGGTTTTCCAGCAGGAAGTCGGAGAAGTATTTACCCATCTCCTGTTCCACAGCCGTTTTAACCTCAGACGAAACCAGCTTGTCCTTGGTTTGCGAACTGAATTTTGGATCAGGCACTTTGACCGAAATGATGGCGGTCAGACCTTCACGTGCGTCGTCGCCAGTGGTCGCAACCTTGTGCTTCTTCGCGAGGCCTTCCTGCTCAATGTAATTGTTCAGGTTACGCGTCAGTGCGGAACGGAAGCCCACGAGGTGAGTGCCGCCATCACGCTGGGGAATATTGTTGGTAAAGCAGAGCAGGTTTTCGTTGAAGCTGTCATTCCACTGCAACGCGATCTCGACGCCCACACCATCATCACGCTGGATGTTGAAGTGGAACACTTGGTTGACTGGCGTTTTGTTGGTATTGAGATATTCAACAAAGGCACGCAGACCACCTTCGTACTTGAACAACTCTTCCTTGCCACTGCGCTCATCCTTCAAAACGATACCAACGCCGGAGTTCAGGAACGAGAGTTCACGAATCCGTTTGGCCAGGATGTCCCAGCTGAAGTGAATATTCTTGAAAGTCTCGGCCGACGGTTTGAAGTGGATCTCGGTACCCGTCGAATCGCTATCGCCAACGATTTTCATCGGCTCTTGAGGCACGCCATGGACGTAGGTCTGCTCCCAGATCTTTCCGCTGCGGCGAACGGTGAGATTCAGCACTTCGGACAGTGCGTTAACGACCGATACCCCGACGCCGTGCAGACCGCCGGATACCTTGTAAGAGTTGTCATCAAACTTACCGCCTGCGTGCAGCACAGTCATGATGACCTCGGCAGCCGACACGCCTTCTTCTTTATGCACATCGACCGGAATGCCGCGACCGTTGTCGCGTACCGTAATGGACTCATCCGGGTGGATGATGATGCTAATGTCGTCGCAATGGCCAGCCAGCGCTTCGTCAATAGAGTTATCCACGACTTCAAACACCATGTGGTGAAGGCCGCTACCATCGTCCGTATCGCCGATGTACATACCGGGACGCTTGCGCACGGCATCGAGTCCTTTTAGCACCTTGATGCTGGACGAGTCGTACGTTTGATTTTCGCTCATGCATTCACTCCCGATGGTCGTGGGTCTGGGTGATACTGCCGTGTTCCACGTGGAACAAAGCAACTGGCGTTTCCGTCTGCCAGCCTTCCCTCAACAATTCATGATCTACACAGGTGATAAAAACCTGGCAGCGTAATTCTTCCAGCAAGCGACACAACGCGCTGCGGTGATGCTCGTCGAGCTCTGAAGGCAGATCGTCGACGAGGTAAATACATTGGCCACGTCGGGCCTGGCTTACGAGATGTCCCTGCGCGATACGCAACGCGCACACCACCAGCTTTTGCTGGCCGCGCGAGAGAATATCGGCTGCGTTATGGCCACCTAGCCTGAGCCGCAAATCCGCGCGTTGCGGACCTGCCTGGGTGTGGCCCATTTGCTGATCGCGGTGTAGGGAAGAGGCGAGCACTGTGCTCAAGTCTTTTTCTTTATCCCAACCGCGGTAGTAACTCAGGGTCAAACCTTCAAGCTGAACCAACTCGCTCAAAGTTTGCTCGAAGACGGGTTTCAGAGCTTTGATATAGGCCCGCCGAAACTCATCGATTTCGTCGCTGGCTAAACACAGCTCACGGTCCCAGGCAGCCTGCGAAGCGCCGTCAAGTGTACCATGCCGAAGCCACGAGTTCCGCTGCCTCAACGCCTTCTGTAAACGCTGCCAAGTGGCCATGAAACGAGGTTCCACGTGGAACACTCCCCAGTCGAGGAACTGCCGACGGATCTTCGGAGCCCCTTCAAGAAGACGGAAACTGTCTGGGTTGATCAACTGGAGTGGAAGCGTCTCCGCTAACTGGGCAGCGCTTTTGGCGTTTTGACCATCGATACGAATCTGAAACTCGCCCTGACGGTCACGGGAAATGCCCAAATTACTGTGGCCCCCTTCAGCGAGTTCAACCTGACCGAATACCGTACAGGCAGGTTGTTCGTACTGAATGACTGGCTGCAATCGAGCGCTGCGAAACGAGCGGGCAAGCCCGAGCAGATGTATGGCTTCCAGGACACTGGTTTTCCCACTGCCATTGGCACCATAAAGAATGTTGATTCGGGGAGAAGGGGAGAAGGTCACCGGGTGCAGATTGCGCACCCCGGTGACCGAGACGCGACTGAGAGACATCGAGTGGCAGCTGGTTACAGGCGCATCGGCATGACGACGTATGCAGAATCATCGTTGCCGGATTCTTGCACCAGTGCACTGCTATTGGAGTCGGACAGAATGAGGCGCACTTGTTCGGTGGTCATGACACCGAGAACGTCGAGCAGATAACTCACGTTAAAACCGATTTCCAGCGAGCCGCCGTTGTAATCGACGCTGATCTCTTCCTCTGCTTCTTCCTGCTCAGGGTTGTTCGCTTGAATCTTGAGTTGACCGCTGGCGAGTTGCAGGCGGATACCACGGTACTTCTCGTTGGAAAGAATCGCCGTACGGCTGAACGCTTCACGCAGCGCCTGGCGATCACCGACCACCAACTTGTCGCCGCCTTTGGGCAGAACGCGCTCATAGTCAGGAAATTTGCCGTCAACCAGTTTGGACGTGAACGTGAATTCACCCGTCGTCGCACGGATGTGATGCTGACCCAACACGATGCTGACCAGACCATCCTGCTCGGTAAGCAGACGCGCCAGCTCAAGGATACCCTTGCGCGGGACGATCACTTGATGACGATCAGCCTGCTCGATTTCTGCGGCCATGGAACACATCGCCAAACGGTGCCCGTCAGTGGCAACAGCGCGCAAGACGCCAGACTGAACCTCGATCAGCATCCCGTTGAGGTAGTAACGGACGTCCTGTTGAGCCATTGCAAAACTGGTGCGCTCAATCAGGCGGCGGAGTTTGCTCTGCACCAGGTTGAACGTCAGCGAGCCTGGACCTTCCTCGACTGTCGGGAAATCATTCGCCGGCAAAGTGGACAGCGTGAAACGGCTGCGACCCGCCTTGACGACCAGCTTCTGCTCGTCGACCTTAATATCGATCAGTGCGTCGTTGGGCAAGCTCTTGCAGATGTCCATCAGCTTGCGCGCAGGCACAGTAATTTCACCCGGCTCTGCCGGCTCTTCCAACTGCACGCGACCGACCAGCTCGACTTCCAGGTCGGTACCGGTCAGGGACAACTGCTGGCCTTCGACAACCAACAACACGTTAGACAGAACCGGCAAGGTCTGGCGGCGTTCGACAACGCCGGCGACCAGTTGCAGGGGTTTCAACAGGGCTTCGCGTTGAATGGTGAAATGCATGGTCTAGTCCCTTGCCTTGATAAGCTGCGCTGGCATTACGTAGTCAGCGTGCGCAGCAGGTTCTTGTAGTCCTCGCGGATGTCCGCATCGGATTCTTTAAGTTCGTTGATCTTGCGGCAGGCGTGCAGCACCGTGGTGTGGTCCCGACCGCCGAACACATCGCCAATCTCTGGCAAGCTGTGGTTCGTCAGCTCCTTGGACAACGCCATCGCTACCTGACGCGGCCGCGCGACCGACCTGGAACGCCGTTTAGACAACAGGTCGGATATCTTGATCTTGTAGTACTCAGCGACGGTGCGCTGAATGTTATCCACACTCACAAGCTTGTCTTGCAACGCCAGCAGGTCCTTGAGCGATTCACGAATCAGCTCAATGGTGATATCACGGCCCATGAAGTGCGAGTGAGCGATGACACGCTTCAGCGCGCCTTCCAGCTCACGTACGTTTGAGCGGATACGCTGGGCAATGAAGAATGCGGCATCGTGAGGCAGGTCGACCTTCGCCTGATCCGCTTTTTTCATCAGGATCGCGACGCGTGTTTCGAGCTCGGGTGGCTCGACGGCCACGGTCAAGCCCCAGCCAAAGCGCGACTTGAGACGTTCTTCAAGACCTTCGATCTCTTTGGGATAACGGTCACTGGTGAGAATGACCTGCTGTCCGCCTTCCAACAGTGCGTTGAAGGTGTGGAAAAACTCTTCCTGCGAACGCTCCTTACGGGCAAAAAACTGAATGTCGTCGATGAGCAATGCGTCGACCGAGCGATAGAAACGCTTGAACTCGTTGATCGCGTTCAGCTGCAACGCCTTGACCATGTCAGCCACGAAACGCTCAGAGTGCAGGTATACGACTTTGGCATTCGGATTCTTCTTGAGCAGGTGGTTACCCACAGCGTGCATCAAGTGCGTCTTACCGAGACCAACCCCTCCATAAAGGAAGAGCGGGTTGTAGCCATGCTTGGGATTGTCCGCTACCTGCCAGGCCGCAGCGCGGGCCAGCTGGTTGGATTTACCTTCAACGAAATTCTCGAACGTAAACGTACGGTTCAGATAGCTCGTGTGCTTTAACGCACCCTCGACCTGAACATTACGCTGCTCGGCCCTGGCAGGCGCCTGCTGAGAACTCGCGCCTGCCATGGGGTCAAAACTGGCACGTGATGGCTCGTCGTCCACCTCCAGTATCGCCTGCACAACGGGCGAAGGCGCTGACATGGGTTCGGCAACAGGCTGCTGGACGGGTGCAGCAGTGCTACCCGAGTTCTGAGCGGCCTGAGACGCTGCTGCTGCGGCCGCCAGTGGAGCATTCGGCGCGGCACGAGGCGCTGAACTCCGTTTGCTGCCTATTAATAAAGAAAGCGCAGGTGCAATACCTGGGCCTTTTTCACCCAAGAGTTCGAGCATACGGCCCAGGTATTTTTCATTCACCCAGTCGAGCACGAACCGGTTAGGCGCATAGACACGCAACTCGTCGCCCTCGGCTTCGACCTGTAGTGGACGGATCCAGGTGTTGAATTGCTGGGCAGGCAGCTCATCGCGCAAAAGCTCCACGCACTGCTGCCAAAGTTCCACTGACACGGATATCCCCTAAGTTTCGAAAGCCGGTGAGGCAAAAACAAGCGCCCATTGTACCCAGCCCCAGCCGACTTATCCACATGTGGCAGGCTGACAGGCATCTCAAAATCAAGATCTTATGGTTATGAAAGAGGGGCCGGTATCTGTGCATAAGCCCTGTGGATAACGATAAATGAGCTCTTTGCATAACGTGGACTGAAAATCTGTGGACAACCACCCTGTGGATAAATGCGGGTTTCGCGCACAGGTTTTCCGAGGGCGCAGCACAGGCGGAGCACGGTTTTTCGACAGACTTTCATTTCTCTGTACAGCACACATAACCTGGCTTTCAGAATCTTATCCACAGATACATCGACCCCTAGCTCTTATAAGCTTTACAGAGAAGCTTTAAATACTTTCCTTCTTTATTTCTATCTCTAATCCTTCGCGCTCTCCGAGAAGCCTTGCCCAAGGCGCTGAAAATCCATCCATGAAGTAAATGCACGAAACGCTGGTTGGAAATTGACCTGCGAGCTTGCTTTCTCTAGAATCCCCGCTCTCTTAAAACGGGGTCATTCCGGCCCGTTGTGGACGAACCAGGTAACACACCATGAAACGTACTTTCCAACCGAGCACCATCAAGCGCGCCCGCACCCACGGTTTCCGTGCTCGTATGGCTACCAAAAACGGCCGTGCAGTTCTGTCGCGTCGTCGCGCCAAAGGCCGTAAGCGTCTGGCAGTTTGATTAATCGGCACAGGTGGTGAGTCAGGACTTCAGTCGGGAAAAGCGTTTGCTGACACCCCGGCATTTCAAGGCAGTCTTTGACTCCCCCGCCGGCAAGGTTCCGGGGAAAAATCTCCTGCTCCTTGTGCGCAACAACGACCTGGATCACGCCCGCTTGGGTTTGGTGATCGGTAAGAAGAGCGTCAAGCTTTCCGTTGAGCGCAATCGTTTGAAACGCCTGATGCGCGAATCGTTTCGTCTCCACCAGGACAACCTGGCTGGATGGGATATCGTAGTTGTCGCGCGTAAAGGCTTGGGTGACATTGAAAACCCCGAATTGATTCAGCATTTCGGCAAGCTCTGGAAACGTCTGGCGCGCAGCCGACCCACTCCAGAAGTCAAAACCGAAACTGCGGGGGTAGACAGTCCAGATGCGTAAACTGGCGCTCGCTTCGATCCAGTTTTACCGCTACGCCATTAGTCCGCTGATGGCCAGAAACTGTCGTTTCTACCCCAGTTGCTCCTGCTATGCGTACGAAGCCATTGAACATCATGGCCTGGTACGCGGCGGCTGGCTGACCTTACGCCGTTTAGGCCGCTGTCATCCTTGGAATCCCGGTGGTTTCGACCCGGTTCCATCAGCTCCCACCTCCCGTTCCTCTTCGATGGCCGAGTAATCATGGATATTAAACGCACGATCCTGATCGTCGCCCTGGCAATCGTGACCTATGTCGGTGTCCTGAAATGGAACCAGGACTATGGTCAGGCTGCTTTGCCGACTCAGAATGTTGCCGCCAACACCAACACATCCGCGCTCCCTGACACCCCACAAGGTACAGCTGCTGCCAATGCAGACGTTCCAAGTGCAACAGGTGAAGTAGCCGCGCCTGTCGAGACGCCGGTTGTCGCCAGTAAAGACCTGATTCAGGTCAAAACCGATGTGTTGAATCTGGAAATCGACCCGGTGGGCGGTGATGTGGTGCAACTTCGCTTGCCACTTTATCCTCGTCGTCAAGACCACCCAGAGATTCCATTCCAGCTGTTCGACAACGGTGGCGAGCGTACTTTTCTTGCGCAAAGCGGTCTGACGGGTGCAAACGGCCCTGACGCACGCGCGGGTGGTCGTCCGGTCTACTCGGCCACACAGAAAAGCTTCCAACTGGCTGATGGTCAGAATGATCTGGTCGTCGACCTGAAATTCAGCGATGCCGGCGTCAATTACATCAAGCGTTTCACATTCAAACGCGGCTTATACGACCTGACCGTCAGCTACTTGATCGACAACCAGAGCGCTCAGCCCTGGAACGGCAACCTGTTCGCTCAGCTGAAGCGCGATGCCAGTGCCGACCCTTCGTCGACCACTGCGACCGGTACTGCCACGTACTTGGGTGCGGCGATGTGGACACCTTCGGAGCCTTACAAAAAGGTTTCAATGAAGGACATCGACAAAGGCTCTGTAAAAGACACCGTTCAGGGTGGCTGGGTGGCCTGGTTGCAGCACTATTTCGTGACCGCATGGATTCCGAACAAGGCTGACAGCAACACCGTGACCACCCGTAAAGACAGTGCTGGCAACTACATTATTGGCTTCACCGGTCCTGCGGTGACGATCGCACCGGGTGCCAAGGCCGAAACAACGACCACGCTGTATGCGGGTCCGAAGAGCCAGGCTGTTCTGAAAGAGTTGTCCCCAGGTCTGGAACTGACGGTCGATTACGGCATTCTGTGGTTCATTGCCCAGCCAATCTTCTGGCTGCTGCAACATATCCACAGCATTGTGGGTAACTGGGGTTGGTCCATCATCTTCCTCACCATGCTGATCAAAGGGCTTTTCTTCCCTCTGTCTGCCGCCAGCTACAAGTCGATGGCGCGCATGCGTGCCGTAGCGCCGCGTCTGGCTGCTCTGAAAGAGCAACATGGCGATGACCGTCAGAAGCTTTCGCAGTCGATGATGGAGTTGTACAAGAAAGAGAAGATCAACCCGTTGGGTGGATGCTTGCCAATTCTTGTCCAGATGCCGGTGTTCCTGTCGCTGTACTGGGTATTGCTGGAAAGCGTCGAGATGCGTCAAGCGCCTTGGCTGCTGTGGATAACCGACCTGTCGATCAAGGATCCGTTCTTTATCCTGCCGATCATCATGGGCGCGACCATGTTCATCCAGCAGCGTCTGAACCCTACACCTCCGGACCCGATGCAAGCCAAGGTGATGAAGCTGATGCCGATCATCTTCACCTTCTTCTTCCTGTGGTTCCCGGCAGGCCTGGTGCTGTACTGGGTGGTGAACAACACCCTGTCCATCACTCAACAGTGGTACATCACGCGTAACATCGAGGCCAAGGCCAAGAAAGCCGCTGCTTGATCTACCCTGTGAATAAGTAATGCATAACGCCCCCTCGTGGGGCGTTTTGCTATCCGTCAGTTATTCAGGAGCCGGACCATGAATGCCCCTCGTGAAACCATCGCCGCCATTGCCACTGCTCAAGGTCGGGGAGGCGTTGGGATTGTGCGTATCTCCGGCCCGTTGGCGAGTGCGGCGGCGCAGGCCATCGTCGGCAAGCAACTGCTGCCACGGCACGCTCATTACGGCCCATTTCAGGATGAACACGGTCAGATCATCGATGAAGGCATCGCCCTGTATTTCCAGGGTCCGAACTCCTTTACCGGCGAAGATGTGCTGGAACTGCAAGGCCACGGCGGCCCGATCGTGCTCGATATGCTGCTGCAGCGCTGTGTACAACTCGGTAGTCGCCTGGCCCGCCCGGGAGAATTCAGCGAACGTGCATTTCTCAACGACAAACTCGACCTCGCTCAAGCCGAGGCCATTGCTGACCTGATCGAAGCGAGTTCTGCACAAGCGGCCCGAAATGCGCTGCGTTCGTTACAAGGTGCATTTTCCCAACGTGTGCATAGCCTTACAGAGAAGCTCATCAAGCTGCGTATCTACGTTGAAGCCGCGATCGACTTCCCCGAAGAGGAGATCGACTTCCTTGCGGATGGCCATGTGCTCAGCATGCTTGATGACGTTCGCGAACAGTTGTCCACAGTGCAGCGTGAGGCCAATCAAGGCGCGCTGTTACGCGATGGTATGACTGTGGTAATCGCTGGCCGTCCGAACGCTGGAAAATCCAGCCTGCTGAATGCGCTGGCCGGTCGTGAGGCTGCAATCGTTACAGAGGTCGCAGGCACCACGCGAGATGTGCTTCGCGAACATATCCACATTGATGGGATGCCACTTCACGTCGTTGACACTGCGGGGCTCCGCGATACCGACGACCAAGTAGAGAGGATAGGTGTCGAACGAGCCTTGAAAGCGATTGGTGAGGCCGATCGCATCTTGCTCGTGGTTGATGCCACTGCGCCTGAGGCCGTGAACCCGTTTGCACTGTGGCCAGAATTTCTTGATGAGCGCCCTGATCCTGCCAACGTCACATTGATCCGGAACAAAACCGATATCAGCGGAGACATCGTAGGGCTACAGATGAGCGCCGACGGCCACGTCACGATCAACCTGAGTGCCAAGGCCGGCGGAGAGGGCCTTGAACTGCTGCGCGAGCACCTGAAAGCCTGCATGGGTTATCAACAGACCTCTGAAAGCAGCTTCAGCGCCCGTCGGCGTCATCTGGAAGCGCTGCACAAGGCCAGCGCCTCCCTCGAACACGGTCGTTCACAGCTGACACTGGCGGGCGCCGGTGAGTTGCTGGCTGAAGATTTGCGACTGGCGCAGCAGTTCCTGGGCGAGATTACAGGCGCGTTCAGCTCAGATGATCTGCTGGGACGCATCTTTTCCAGCTTCTGCATCGGTAAATAACGCCTCCGCTTGTCCACAGGCGGACCCTTTTCCGCGGTCTGCCTGTTTTTTCCCTTCACATTCTTTCCATCCGCACCGTTCAGGCCGTCGGATCGCTTTCGTGCGTCTGCTTTTTAACCGCGAAACCACTAAGAAATGCGAAATGAGCCCTGTGCATAACCGCCATTCAGCTCAGTTGATAAGTTGGCCTTTGACCTGAGGATAATCCCCCCTGTGGGTAACAGACCATTTAATCCACAGGCTTAAACGGGTTATCCAACGCGCTCATTGCTACCTGATCACAGAGTTTTGATTCTCTGTACAGCAAGTAGAATGTGGGCTGTATGAATCTATCCACAGAAAGGCGGTCCACTAAACATAAACATAAAAACAAAGCTTTTATAAATTTCTCTTCTTTTTATTTTTTTATCTGCCATTCATCCACAGTTGGTTAAATTTTGTGCAAAAGGTTCCTTTCAGGGGGGCGAAGTCCCTATACTTGCCGCCAATTTCCTATTCCCCCCATTAACAGGCACGAGGTGCGTGGTGGATTTCCCTTCCCGTTTTGAAGTGATCGTCATCGGCGGCGGTCATGCCGGTACCGAGGCAGCACTGGCGTCTGCTCGCATGGGTGCGAAAACCCTGCTGCTCACGCACAACGTGGAAACCCTCGGCCAAATGAGTTGCAACCCCGCTATTGGCGGCATTGGTAAAAGCCATCTGGTCAAGGAGATCGATGCGCTTGGCGGCGCAATGGCTACCGCCACTGATCTGGGCGGTATTCAATTTCGCGTTTTGAACAGTCGCAAAGGCCCAGCGGTGCGTGCAACACGTGCCCAGGCAGATCGCATCCTCTACAAGGCTGCCATCCGCGAGATCATTGAAAACCAGCCGAACCTGTGGATATTCCAGCAATCCTGCGACGACCTTATCGTCGAGCAGGATCAGGTGCGCGGTGTAGTCACACAGATGGGCCTGCGTTTCATGGCAGATTCCGTCGTGTTGACTACCGGAACCTTCCTCGGTGGACTTATCCACATTGGGTTGCAGAACTACTCAGGCGGCCGCGCCGGCGACCCTCCCTCAATCGCGTTGGCAAGGCGTCTTCGAGAATTGCCCTTACGCGTTGGCCGCTTGAAAACAGGTACACCGCCCCGCATCGATGGCCGGTCTGTTGATTTCTCCGTGATGACCGAGCAACCGGGAGACACGCCGATTCCGGTGATGTCGTTCGTGGGTTCGAAGGAACAGCATCCTCGCCAGGTCAGTTGCTGGATTACACACACCAACGCACGCACCCACGAAATCATCGCGGCCAACCTTGATCGCTCGCCGATGTATTCCGCTGCCGGTGAGATCGAAGGCGTCGGTCCTCGCTACTGCCCGTCGATTGAAGACAAGATTCACCGCTTTGCGGACAAGGAAAGCCATCAGGTCTTCATTGAGCCGGAAGGGTTGACTACCCACGAGCTGTATCCGAACGGCATCTCGACGTCTTTGCCTTTTGACGTGCAATTGCAGATCGTGCGATCGATTCGCGGGATGGAAAATGCCCACATCGTGCGTCCCGGGTACGCCATCGAGTACGACTACTTCGATCCGCGGGACCTGAAATACAGTCTGGAAACCAAGGTGATTGGTGGTCTGTTCTTCGCGGGTCAGATCAACGGCACTACCGGTTACGAAGAAGCCGGTGCGCAAGGTCTGCTCGCCGGCGCCAACGCTGCGCTGCGGGCCCAAGGCAAAGAAAGCTGGTGCCCTCGCCGCGATGAGGCCTACATTGGCGTGCTTGTGGATGATTTGATCACCCTTGGCACCCAGGAACCGTACCGGATGTTTACTTCCCGCGCCGAATACCGGCTGATCTTGCGGGAAGACAATGCCGATTTGCGCCTGACTGAAAAAGGTCGCGAGCTGGGCTTGGTCGATGATGCGCGTTGGGCAGCGTTCTGCGCCAAGCGCGAAGGCATCGAACTGGAAGAACAGCGCCTGAAATCCACCTGGATTCGACCAGGTACGGAACAGGGCGATGCGGTCTCGGCTCACTTCGGTACGCCGCTGACCCACGAATACAATCTGCTGAATCTGCTCAGCCGTCCGGAAGTGGACTACGCAAGCCTTGTAGCCATCACAGGCAATGGATCAATTGATCCACAGGTCGCTGAACAGGTTGAGATCAAGACCAAATATGCGGGATACATCGACCGCCAGCAGGATGAAATTGCACGTCTGCGCGCCAGTGAAGACACCAAGCTTCCAGCGGACATCGACTACACCGGCATTTCCGGGCTTTCGAAAGAAATTCAGAGCAAGCTGGGGATAACTCGTCCAGAGACCCTCGGCCAGGCATCCCGCATTCCGGGCGTTACTCCAGCAGCGATTTCATTGTTGATGATTCATTTGAAAAAACGCGGCGCGGGCCGTCAGTTGGAGCAAAGCGCTTGAGTTCTATGGTCACCCCGCAACACGCAGAAGAATTGACCCTCGGCGCCCGCGAGCTTGGCGTCGAGCTGACCGAAACCCAGCACACGCAGCTGCTGGGTTATCTGGCGCTGTTGATCAAATGGAACAAGGCGTACAACCTGACCGCCGTCCGTGATCCTGATGAAATGGTGTCCCGGCATTTGCTGGACAGTCTGAGCGTGGTGCCTTTCATCGAAGGAAACCGCCAGTTGGACGTCGGCAGCGGCGGAGGCATGCCAGGTATTCCGCTTGCGATCCTGTTCCCGGACATGAAAGTCACGTGCCTTGACAGCAACGGAAAGAAAACCCGGTTTCTTACCCAGGTCAAACTTGAGCTGAAGCTCGACAACCTGGAAGTTATCCACAGCCGCGCAGAAGCCTTCCAGCCAGACGTGCCGTTCACCGGGATCATCTCCCGCGCTTTCAGCAGCCTTGAAGACTTCACGCAGTGGACGCGGCACATGGGCGACACCGAAACACGCTGGCTGGCGATGAAAGGTCTGCATCCTGCGGACGAACTGGTAGCATTGCCCGCAGATTTTCATCTGGAAAGCGCGCAAGCCTTGGCCGTCCCCGGTTGCCAAGGTCAACGGCATCTGCTGATACTGCGCCGCACGGCATGACAGGGAACACACGCAATAATGGCTAAGGTATTCGCGATAGCGAACCAAAAAGGGGGTGTGGGTAAAACCACCACCTGCATCAACCTCGCAGCGTCGCTGGTCGCCACCAAGCGTCGGGTGCTGTTGATCGACCTCGATCCACAAGGCAACGCCACCATGGGCAGCGGTGTGGATAAGCACGCGCTGGAACATTCGGTCTACGATCTGCTGATCGGCGAATGTGATCTGAATCAGGCGATGCATTTTTCCGAGCACGGCGGCTATCAGCTTCTGCCGGCCAACCGTGACCTGACCGCCGCCGAAGTCGTTCTGCTGGAAATGCAGATGAAAGAGTCCCGTTTGCGCACCGCACTGGGACCGATTCGGGAAAACTACGATTACATCCTCATCGACTGCCCACCATCATTGTCGATGCTCACGCTCAACGCACTGGTTGCGGCCGATGGCGTGATCATTCCCATGCAGTGCGAATACTTTGCTTTGGAAGGTCTGAGCGACCTTGTGGATAACATCAAGCGCATCGCCGAATTGCTGAATCCACAGCTCAAAGTCGAAGGCCTGCTGAGGACGATGTATGACCCGCGCCTCAGCCTGATCAACGACGTTTCCGCGCAGTTGAAGGAACACTTCGGCGATCAGCTTTACGACACGGTGATCCCGCGCAACATCCGTTTGGCAGAAGCGCCGAGTTTCGGCATGCCGGCGCTGGCCTATGACAAGACATCCCGAGGCGCCTTGGCGTACCTGGCCCTGGCCGGCGAAATGGTTCGTCGTCAACGTCGCGGTACGTCACGCGCCGCAGCCCAGCCCACTTAAGGAAATCCCATGGCCGTCAAGAAACGAGGACTCGGGCGTGGGTTGGACGCACTTCTGAGCAGTCCTACCGTCAGCGCGCTGGAAGAACAGGCCGTCAAGGCTGATCAGCGTGAGCTGCAACACATTCCACTGGACCTGATTCAGCGCGGTAAGTACCAGCCGCGTCGGGACATGGACCCGCAAGCGCTGGAAGAACTGGCCAACTCGATCAAAGCGCAGGGTGTCATGCAGCCGATCGTGGTACGGCCGATCGCTGACAACCGCTACGAGATCATTGCCGGTGAACGCCGCTGGCGTGCCAGTCAGCAGGCCGGCGTGGACACCATTCCGGCGATGGTGCGCGATGTGCCGGATGAAGCCGCCATCGCCATGGCGCTCATCGAGAACATTCAGCGTGAAGACCTGAATCCGATCGAAGAGGCCATTGCACTGCAACGTCTGCAGCAGGAATTTCAACTGACCCAGCAGCAGGTGGCCGAGGCTGTGGGCAAGTCGCGCGTCAGCGTTGCCAACCTCCTGCGCCTGATCGCGCTGCCTGAGGTGATCAAGACCATGTTGTCCCATGGTGATCTGGAAATGGGTCATGCCCGTGCATTGTTGGGCTTGCCGGAAGAACGGCAGGTGGACGGGGCGCGACATGTTGTCGCACGCGGTCTTACCGTGCGCCAGACTGAGGCACTTGTGCGCCAGTGGTTGAGTGGTAAACAAGAGCCTGCCGCTCCCGCCAAAGCCGACCCGGATATCACGCGACTCGAACAGCGTCTGGCCGAGCGGCTAGGCTCTAACGTGCAGATTCGCCATGGGCAGAAGGGTAAAGGCCAGCTTGTGATTCGCTATAACTCGCTCGATGAGTTGCAGGGTGTCCTCGCCCACATTCGCTGAAACAAATAGTCCGTAGCGTGTAGTCGGAAATCACTACCCAGCAGTTGAATAGGGGCTGAACCGCCCCTATACTCTGCGCGCATTTTGTCGGCACAAATTATGCCAAGTTATTGATTTTGGCGGCTGGCATACGAGGAGCCCATGTGATGGAGACACGCACGCCAAACCGCTTGCCATTCCATCGCCTGGCTGTTTTCCCGGTACTGCTGGCTCAATTTATTTTCCTGTTACTGGCGGCGGTGACGCTTTGGCAGTGGCATGGAGTCGTAGCTGGGTATTCAGGGCTGTGCGGAGGCCTGATAGCGTGGCTGCCCAATTTGTACTTTGCTCATAAGGCATTTCGGTATTCCGGTGCCAGGGCAGCGCAAGCCATCGTTCGGTCGTTCTATGCCGGCGAGGCGGGCAAACTGATTTTCACGGCAGTGCTTTTTGCACTGACCTTCGCAGGTGTGAAGCCGCTGGCCCCGCTGGCGGTCTTCGGCGTGTTCATACTGACCCAGTTGGTCAGTTGGTTCGCACCCCTGCTAATGAGAACAAGACTTTTGAGACCTTAGGGCGTTTGAGGCAACCATGGCAGAGCAAACAGCTTCGGGCTATATCCAGCACCACTTGCAGAACTTGACCTTCGGTCATTTGCCTGACGGCACTTGGGGCTTCGCGCATTCCGCAGCAGAAGCAAAAGAAATGGGCTTTTGGGCTTTCCACCTCGATACTCTCGGCTGGTCGGTTGCTCTGGGTCTGATTTTCGTCCTGATTTTCCGCATGGCCGCCAAAAAGGCGACTTCTGGTCAACCAGGTGCACTGCAAAACTTCGTTGAAGTCCTGATCGAGTTCGTCGACGGCAGCGTCAAAGACAGCTTCCACGGTCGCAGCGCGGTCATCGCTCCGCTGGCACTGACCATTTTCGTCTGGGTATTCCTGATGAACGCGGTCGACCTGGTACCCGTTGACTGGATTCCACAGTTGGCCGTCATGATTTCCGGTGACCACCACATTCCGTTCCGCGCCGTGTCGACCACCGACCCGAACGCCACCATCGGTATGGCGCTGTCGGTCTTCGCACTGATCATTTTCTACAGCATCAAGGTCAAAGGCATCGGCGGTTTCATTGGCGAGCTGACACTTCACCCGTTCGGTAGCAAGAATGTTCTGGTTCAGGCGCTGTTGATTCCTGTGAACTTCCTGCTTGAATTCGTGACGCTGATCGCCAAACCGGTTTCTCTGGCCCTGCGTCTCTTCGGCAACATGTACGCTGGTGAACTGGTGTTCATCCTGATCGCGGTCATGTTCGGCAGCGGCTTGCTCTGGCTGAGCGGTCTGGGCGTGGTTCTGCAGTGGGCGTGGGCTGTATTCCACATCCTGATCATCACCCTGCAAGCGTTCATCTTCATGATGCTGACCATCGTCTACCTGTCGATGGCTCACGAAGATAACCATTAAGACTCGCCTGGCGAGTCTGATGATCCCCTCATTGCGGTGAGGGGGCGCCCGCAAGGGCGGATGTAAAAAACGATTTTGCTTTACCGCTTTAATCTAAAAAAACCTAACCAATACGACGTAAAAGTCGGGAGGAAAGATGGAAACTGTAGTTGGTCTAACTGCTATCGCTGTTGCACTGCTGATCGGCCTGGGCGCACTGGGTACTGCAATCGGTTTCGGCTTGCTGGGCGGTAAATTCCTGGAAGGCGCCGCGCGTCAACCAGAAATGGTTCCAATGCTGCAAGTTAAAATGTTCATCGTGGCTGGTCTGCTCGACGCCGTAACCATGATCGGTGTTGGTATCGCTCTGTTCTTCACTTTTGCGAACCCCTTCGTTGGTCAACTCGCTGGCTAATCGCTCGAATTTTCGAGTTGATTGGTGTGATGGACAACGAACGAGCGAGGTGTTGGCGTGAACATTAATGCAACCCTGATTGGCCAGTCCGTTGCGTTCTTCATTTTTGTGCTGTTCTGCATGAAGTTCGTGTGGCCTCCGGTCATCGCGGCTTTGCACGAACGTCAGAAGAAGATCGCGGATGGACTGGACGCTGCTACACGAGCAGCTCGCGACCTGGAGCTGGCCCAAGATAAAGCGGGTCAGCAACTGCGCGAAGCGAAAGCTCAGGCAGCTGAAATCATTGAGCAAGCCAAGAAACGCGGTAACCAGATTGTCGACGAAGCCCGTGAACAGGCCCGTGTCGATGCTGACCGCATCAAAGCTCAGGCTCAGGCCGAGATCGAGCAGGAACTGAACGGCGTCAAAGACGCGCTGCGCGCCCAACTGGGCAGCCTGGCAGTCAACGGCGCAGAGAAGATCCTGGGTGCCACAATCGATCAAAACGCGCACGCGGAGCTGGTTAACAAACTGGCAGCAGAAATTTAAGCGAGGGCGATCATGGCAGAACTGACCACGTTGGCCCGACCTTACGCTAAGGCAGCCTTCGAGCATGCCCAGGCCCACCAGCAACTGGCCAATTGGTCAGCCATGCTCGGCCTGGCTGCTGCAGTGTCGCAAGACGACACAATGCAGCGCCTGCTCAAGGCCCCGCGACTGACGAGCGCAGACAAGGCCGCCACTTTTATTGAAGTGTGCGGCGACAAGTTCGATGCCAAGGCACAGAATTTCATCCACGTCGTTGCTGAAAACGACCGTCTCCAGCTTCTGCCGGAGATCTCCGAACTGTTCGAGCTGTACAAGGCCGAGCAGGAAAAATCGGTAGATGTGGATGTCACCAGTGCTTTCGCATTGAACCAAGAACAGCAAGACAAACTCGCCAAGGTTCTCAGTGCACGGCTCGGCCGGGAAGTGCGCCTGCACGCTGCGGAGGATGCTGCCCTGATAGGTGGTGTCATCATCCGCGCCGGCGACCTGGTTATCGATGGCTCAGTTCGCGGCAAACTCGCGCAACTAGCCGAAGCATTGAAATCTTGAGTTTGAAGGGGCAGCAGAGCAATGCAGCAACTCAATCCTTCCGAAATAAGTGAAATCATCAAGGGCCGCATCGAGAAACTCGATGTAGCCTCCCAAGCCCGAAACGAAGGCACTGTCGTCAGCGTGTCTGACGGTATCGTGCGGATTCACGGTCTGGCCGACGCTATGTACGGCGAAATGATCGAGTTCCCGGGCGGCGTTTACGGTATGGCACTGAACCTGGAGCAAGACTCCGTGGGTGCGGTGGTACTGGGCGCTTACACATCGCTGGCTGAAGGCATGAGTGCCAAGTGCACCGGCCGCATCCTGGAAGTTCCGGTTGGTAAGGAACTGCTGGGTCGCGTTGTCGACGCACTGGGTAACCCGGTCGACGGCAAAGGCCCCCTGAACAACACCGAGACCGATGCGGTCGAGAAGGTTGCTCCGGGCGTTATCTGGCGTAAGTCGGTAGACCAGCCTGTACAGACTGGCTACAAGGCTGTCGATGCCATGATCCCTGTCGGCCGTGGCCAGCGTGAGCTGATCATCGGTGACCGTCAGATCGGTAAAACCGCTCTGGCGATCGACGCGATCATCAACCAGAAAGACAGCGGCATTTTTTGCGTATACGTAGCAGTTGGTCAGAAGCAATCGACCATCGCCAACGTTGTTCGCAAGCTGGAAGAAAACGGCGCTCTGGCCAACACGATCATCGTGGCTGCCAGTGCTTCCGAATCCCCTGCGCTGCAATTCCTGGCTCCGTATGCCGGTTGCACCATGGGCGAATTCTTCCGCGACCGTGGTGAAGACGCGCTGATCGTTTATGACGATCTGTCCAAGCAGGCTGTGGCTTATCGCCAGATTTCCCTGTTGCTGCGTCGTCCACCAGGACGTGAAGCTTACCCAGGCGACGTGTTCTATCTCCACTCACGTCTGCTGGAGCGCGCATCCCGCGTTTCGGAAGAATATGTAGAGAAGTTCACCAATGGCGCAGTGACCGGCAAAACCGGTTCGCTGACCGCATTGCCGATCATCGAAACCCAGGCTGGCGACGTTTCCGCGTTCGTTCCGACCAACGTGATTTCCATCACCGACGGTCAGATCTTCCTGGAATCGGCCATGTTCAACTCCGGCATCCGTCCGGCAGTGAACGCCGGTGTTTCGGTATCCCGTGTGGGTGGTGCCGCTCAGACCAAGATCATCAAGAAGCTGTCCGGTGGTATCCGTACCGCTCTGGCTCAGTACCGTGAACTGGCGGCATTCGCCCAGTTCGCTTCTGACCTGGACGAAGCGACCCGTAAGCAACTTGAGCATGGTCAGCGCGTTACCGAGCTGATGAAGCAGAAGCAATATGCGCCAATGTCGATCGCTGACATGTCGCTGTCGCTGTATGCCGCTGAGCGTGGGTTCCTGACCGACGTTGAAATCGCCAAAGTCGGCAGCTTCGAACAAGCGCTGATTGCTTACTTCAACCGCGATCACGCCGATTTGATGGCCAAGATCAACGTGAAGGGTGACTTCAATGACGAAATCGATTCTGGCCTGAAAGCCGGTATCGAGAAGTTCAAGGCCACCCAAACCTGGTAAGCCGCAGCGGGAGCCGCGAGGCTCCCGCTTGCTAACCTGATAGGTGTTACATGGCAGGCGCAAAAGAGATTCGCAGCAAGATTGCGAGCATCAAAAGCACGCAAAAGATCACCAGCGCCATGGAAAAAGTGGCGGTCAGCAAAATGCGCAAGGCTCAAATGCGCATGGCTGCTAGCCGTCCTTACGCGGAGCGCATCCGCCAGGTGATTGGTCATCTTGCCAACGCTAACCCGGAATACCGCCACCCGTTCATGATCGACCGTGAAGTCAAGCGCGTCGGTTATATCGTGGTAAGCAGTGACCGTGGTCTGTGCGGTGGCTTGAATACCAACCTGTTCAAGGCTTTGGTCAAGGACATGGCGAAGAACCGTGAAAACGGCGTAGAGATCGATCTGTGCGTGGTCGGCAGCAAAGGTGCGGCGTTTTTCCGCAACTTCGGCGGTAACGTCGTCGCTGCGATCAGCCACTTGGGCGAAGAGCCATCGATCAACGATTTGATCGGCAGCGTCAAGGTGATGCTGGATGCCTACCTGGAGGGCCGTATTGACCGCCTGTCCGTGGTATCCAACAAGTTCATCAACACCATGACTCAGCAACCAACGGTCGAGCAGTTGATTCCGTTGGTCGCCACCCAGGATCAAGAACTCAAGCACCACTGGGATTACCTGTACGAACCCGACGCTAAAGAGCTGCTGGACGGCTTGATGGTCCGTTACGTGGAGTCGCAGGTTTACCAGGCGGTGGTCGAGAACAACGCAGCTGAACAAGCCGCGCGGAT
The DNA here is from genome assembly GCF_057128705.1 of Pseudomonas salicis. Classification (NCBI taxonomy): domain Bacteria; kingdom Pseudomonadati; phylum Pseudomonadota; class Gammaproteobacteria; order Pseudomonadales; family Pseudomonadaceae; genus Pseudomonas; species Pseudomonas salicis. Next base: position 385,106 of record NZ_JBSKHU010000006.1, on the reverse strand, counting down.
GATCGCGATGAAGAACGCTACTGACAACGCCGGCGACCTGATCAGCGATTTGCAGCTGATCTACAACAAGGCACGTCAGGCAGCGATCACCCAAGAGATCTCGGAAATCGTCGGCGGCGCTGCCGCGGTTTAACGGTTCAAATATTCAGAGGATCCAGCTAATGAGTAGCGGACGTATCGTTCAAATCATCGGCGCCGTGATCGACGTGGAATTTCCACGCGACAGCGTACCGAGCATCTACAACGCGCTGAAAGTACAAGGCGCGGAAACCACCCTGGAAGTTCAGCAGCAGCTGGGCGACGGCGTGGTTCGTACCATTGCGATGGGTTCTACCGAAGGCTTGAAGCGCGGTCTGGACGTTATCGACAGCGGCGCAGCCATCTCCGTACCGGTCGGTAAAGGTACCCTGGGCCGTATCATGGACGTCCTGGGTAACCCGATCGACGAAGCGGGCCCGATCGAAGCTGACGAGCGTTGGGGCATTCACCGTCCAGCGCCTTCGTTCGCTGATCAGGCAGGCGGCAACGACCTGTTGGAAACCGGCATCAAGGTTATCGACCTGGTTTGCCCGTTCGCCAAGGGCGGTAAAGTCGGTCTGTTCGGTGGTGCCGGTGTCGGCAAGACCGTAAACATGATGGAACTGATCCGTAACATCGCCATCGAGCACAGCGGTTATTCCGTGTTCGCTGGTGTGGGTGAGCGTACCCGTGAGGGTAACGACTTCTACCACGAGATGAAGGACTCCAACGTTCTGGACAAAGTAGCCTTGGTATACGGCCAGATGAACGAGCCGCCGGGAAACCGTCTGCGCGTTGCTCTGACCGGCCTGACCATGGCCGAGAAGTTCCGTGACGAAGGTAACGACGTTCTGCTATTCGTCGACAACATCTACCGTTACACACTGGCCGGTACCGAAGTATCCGCACTGCTGGGCCGTATGCCTTCTGCAGTAGGTTACCAACCGACCCTGGCTGAAGAGATGGGCGTGCTGCAAGAGCGCATCACTTCGACCAAAGAAGGTTCGATCACGTCGATCCAGGCGGTATACGTACCAGCGGACGACTTGACCGACCCGTCGCCAGCGACCACTTTCGCCCACTTGGACGCCACCGTCGTTCTGTCCCGTGACATCGCTTCCCTGGGTATCTACCCGGCGGTTGACCCACTGGACTCGACTTCGCGCCAGCTGGACCCGAACGTTATCGGCCAGGACCACTACGACACCGCTCGCGGCGTCCAGTATGTTCTGCAGCGCTACAAAGAGCTGAAAGACATCATCGCGATCCTGGGTATGGACGAGCTGTCGGAAACCGACAAGCAGTTGGTATCCCGCGCTCGTAAGATTCAGCGCTTCCTGTCGCAGCCGTTCTTCGTGGCTGAAGTCTTCACCGGTGCTTCGGGTAAATACGTTTCCCTGAAAGACACCATTGCTGGCTTCAAAGGCATCCTCGCCGGTGAGTACGACCATCTGCCAGAACAAGCGTTCTACATGGTCGGCGGCATCGAAGAAGCGATCGAGAAAGCCAAGAAACTGTAATCCAGGCGCCCGGCAACGGGCGCTAATCAGGTTGAGGCAAGCAAATGGCTATGACAGTCCATTGCGATATCGTCAGCGCGGAAGGAGAGATTTTCTCCGGTCTGGTCGAGATGGTGATTGCACACGGTAACCTGGGTGATATCGGTATTGCTCCAGGTCACGCGCCGCTGATCACTGATCTGAAGCCGGGTCCTATCCGTCTGATCAAGCAGGGTGGAGAAGCCGAGGTGTTTTACATCTCCGGTGGTTTCCTTGAGGTTCAACCGAACATGGTCAAAGTGCTTGCCGATACCGTGCAACGCGCTGCCGACCTGGACGAAGCCTCTGCTCAGGAAGCCGTCAAGGCTGCCGAGAAAGCCCTGAATGAAAAAGGCGCAGATTTCGACTACGGATCTGCTGCTGCACGTCTGGCGGAAGCCGCAGCCCAGCTGCGTACCGTTCAGCAAATTCGCAAGAAGTTCGGCGGCTAAGGTCGGCGGCTCTCATGCGCGATTGAGTAAAAGGGTAGCCTCGGCTACCCTTTTTCTTTTTCGGCTCTTTCTCCTGAACCACCTGCCCGGCCAAGGCTGAGGCTAGTCCGCCTGGAATCCCTTCATGTCTCTCGATATCGTCATTCTCGCCGCAGGTCAGGGCACCCGCATGCGTTCGGCGCTGCCCAAGGTGCTGCACCCGGTCGCCGGCAACTCTATGCTGGGCCATGTTATCCACAGCGCCCGTCAGCTTTCTCCGCAGAGCATTCAAGTCGTGATTGGCCACGGCGCAGATCTGGTACGGGACCGTCTCGCCGCTGACGACCTGAGCTTTGTGCTGCAGGACAAGCAACTGGGCACCGGCCACGCCGTAGCGCAGGCTGTACCTGTCCTGAGTGCTGACACCGTGCTGATTCTCTACGGCGATGTGCCGTTGATTGAGGTGGAAACACTGCAACGCCTCTTGACCCTTGTGAATGACCAACAGCTCGGCCTGCTGACAGTCAATCTGAATGACCCCACCGGCTACGGCCGCATCGTCCGCGACGCAGATAACCGTGTCAGCGCCATCGTCGAACACAAAGACGCCACCGAGGCACAGAAGGCGATCAAGGAAGGGAATACCGGCATTCTGGCGGTGCCGGGCAAACGTCTCGCCGACTGGCTCGGTCGTCTGTCGAACAACAATGCTCAGGGCGAGTACTACCTTACCGACGTTATCGCCATGGCGGTGAACGATGGTCTGACCGTGGCCACGGCGCAGCCGCTGGACGCGATGGAAGTGCAAGGCGCCAACGACCGCAAACAACTCGCGGAGCTTGAACGCCACTATCAGATGCGTGAAGGCCGCCGACTGATGGCACTCGGCGTGACGCTCCGTGATCCTGCGCGATTTGATGTGCGAGGCGACGTCACCGTGGGCCGCGACGTGCTGATCGACGTGAACGTGATCCTCGAAGGCCGTGTCGTGATTGAGGACGACGTGTCCATCGGTCCGAACTGCGTGATCAAGGACAGCACCCTGCGCAAAGGCGCCATCATCAAGGCCAACAGCCACCTTGAAGGCGCCATCGTGGGTGAAGCGGCCGACGCAGGCCCGTTCGCGCGTCTGCGTCCTGGCAGCGTGCTGGGCCCTCGCGCCCATGTGGGTAACTTTGTCGAGTTGAAGAATGCCGAGATGGGCGAGGGCGCCAAGGCGGGTCATCTGACTTATCTGGGCGACGCGGTCATCGGCGCGCGTACCAACGTCGGTGCCGGCACGATCACCTGTAATTACGATGGTGCGAACAAGCACAAGACCATCCTGGGCGAAGACGTGTTCATCGGCTCCAACAACTCTCTGGTCGCGCCTGTGGATATCTCATCCGGTGCCACGACGGCCGCTGGTTCAACCATCAATCAAAATGTAGGTGCCGAGCAATTGGCGGTCGCACGCGCGCGTCAGCGCAATATCGACGGCTGGAAGCGGCCAGTTAAAACCAAGAAAACCTGAGTTATCCACAATTGGAACCGGCGTGAGCGTCAGTGAGGGCGTTCAGGCCGGATTCAGTCCCCATGTGCCACGCTGCTTGGCATTCGAATGCACCGCCCTCGAAATATGCCGCCATTTCACAGCCACCTCTTGACGAACATCTTTCGATAGGTTTCTATCGCGATCGTTATCTTTCGAAACGAAACTTAAGGTCGACCATGTCGAAGCGCAATACCCCTCAACGCCGCCACAACATTCTTGCGCTGCTTAACGAGCAGGGTGAGGTAAGTGTGGATGCGTTGGCAAAGCGTTTCGAAACATCCGAAGTTACGATTCGTAAAGATTTGGCAGCGCTTGAAAGCAACGGTCTGTTGTTGCGTCGCTACGGCGGCGCTGTGCCTATGCCACAAGAGCTGATCGGTGAACCCGGACAGCCAGTGTCGCGCTACAAGCAGGCCATCGCTCGTGCCGCCGTCGCGCGTATTCGTGAACACGCGCGCATCATCATCGACAGCGGCAGTACCACCGCCGCGATGATTCCTGAACTCGGCCAGCAACCTGGCCTGGTGGTCATGACCAACTCCTTGCATGTTGCCAACGCGTTGGGTGAGTTGGAACATGAGCCGGTGCTGTTGATGACCGGTGGCACCTGGGACCCTCACTCCGAGTCCTTTCAGGGTCAAGTCGCCGAACAGGTGCTCAGATCCTACGATTTCGATCAACTGTTTATCGGCGCAGATGGTATCGATTTACAGCGCGGTACAACGACATTCAACGAACTGCTGGGCTTGAGCCGCGTCATGGCGGAAGTCGCCCGGGAAGTGATCGTGATGGTCGAGGCCGACAAAGTCGGTCGCAAGATTCCCAATCTGGAGCTGCCATGGAGCAGCGTCCACACCCTCATTACCGATGATCGCCTGCCCCAAGAGGCTCGCGACCAAATTCAGGCTCGCGGCGTGACATTGATCTGCGCCGCTGTTTCCTAGGAGAAGACCATGTGTGGAATCGTCGGCGCCGTCGCTGAACGTAATGTCACAGCCATCCTGCTGGAGGGCCTCAAGCGCCTTGAATACCGCGGCTACGACAGCGCCGGTGTCGCGCTGTTCAGTAACGCCGGTGTATTGGAGCGCCGTCGCCGTGTGGGTAAGGTCAACGAGTTGGAGCAATCGCTGGCAGGTGAACCATTGGTGGGCCGCCTGGGCATTGCCCACACCCGTTGGGCCACCCACGGTGCGCCGCTGGAACACAACGCCCACCCCCATTTCTCCAGCGGCGAGTTGGCGGTTGTCCACAACGGCATCATCGAAAACCACGAGCCACTGCGCGAGCGCCTGAAAGGTCTGGGCTACCTGTTCACGTCCGACACGGACACAGAAGTCATCGTCCATTTGCTGCACCATAAGCTGCAGGACACGCCGGACCTGGCCGCTGCCCTGAAAGCCACCGTTAAAGAACTGCACGGTGCATACGGCCTGGCCGTGATCAGCGCCAAGCAACCGGATCGTTTGATTGCTGCCCGCAGTGGCAGCCCGCTGGTGGTGGGCTTGGGGCTTGGGGAAAACTTCCTGGCATCGGACCAATTGGCGCTGCGCCAGGTCACCGACCGCTTCATGTACCTGGAAGAAGGCGACATCGCTGAAATCCGCCGTGACAGCGTCCAGATCTGGACCGCAGATGGCCAGCCGGTCGAGCGCGAAGTGGTCCAGTACCGTGAAGGCGCAGAAGCGGCCGACAAGGGCGAGTTCCGCCACTTCATGCTCAAGGAAATCCACGAGCAGCCAAAAGTCGTGCAGCGCACCCTGGAAAACCGCCTTGGTCACGGCCAGGTGCTGGTCCAGGCCTTCGGTCCACAAGCTGCCGAGCTGTTCGCCAAGGTACGCAACGTGCAAATCGTTGCCTGCGGCACGAGCTATCACGCGGGGATGGTCGCGCGTTACTGGCTTGAAGGCTTGGCTGGCATTCCGTGTCAGGTCGAAGTGGCCAGCGAATTCCGCTACCGCAAGGTCGTGGTTCAGCCGGACACGCTGTTCGTCTCGATCTCGCAATCAGGCGAGACTGCTGACACCCTCGCCGCGCTGCGCAACGCCAAAGAGCTGGGCTTTCTCGCCAGCCTCGCCATCTGCAATGTCAGCATCAGCTCGCTGGTACGCGAATCCGACCTGACCCTGCTGACCCAGGCCGGTCCGGAAATCGGTGTCGCATCGACCAAGGCCTTCACCACGCAACTGGTGGCGCTGATGCTGCTGACCCTGTCGTTGGGTCAGGTCAAAGGCACGCTGGAAGACGGCGTTGAAGCTGAACTGGTTGAGGAGCTGCGTCGCTTGCCGACCCGTCTAGGCGAAGCATTGGCCATGGACAGCACCGTTGAGAAAGTGGCCGAGCTGTTCGCCGAGAAGAACCACACTCTGTTCCTGGGCCGTGGCGCGCAATTCCCGGTGGCAATGGAAGGTGCGCTCAAACTTAAAGAGATTTCTTACATCCATGCCGAAGCCTACCCCGCTGGCGAGCTGAAACATGGCCCGCTGGCTCTGGTCGACAGCGACATGCCTGTCGTCACGGTAGCCCCGAACAACGAGCTGCTGGAAAAGCTGAAATCCAACCTCCAGGAAGTCCGCGCCCGTGGGGGCGAGCTGATCGTCTTCGCCGACGAACAGGCCGGCCTGAACAACGGCGAAGGTACCCACGTCATCTCGATGCCGCACATCGTCGACGCCTTGGCCCCGATCCTCTACACCATCCCGCTACAACTGTTGTCGTACTACGTCGCAGTGTTGAAGGGCACGGATGTGGATCAGCCGCGGAATTTGGCGAAGTCGGTGACTGTCGAGTAAGTCACGCGTCAGCTCAGAAAAAAAGAGGCCGCTATCACGCGGCCTCTTCTCTGAAAAAATTTAAACCTTCGCCAGCGGCTCATAAGCCTGTTCCGGAATATCGGACAGCCTCGACGCATGCACCTGGCCACTCAACCCGTAGAACTTCTGAAAACTCATGATCAATGGCGTCCACTTATCCGGATCGATCCGGTTGGCGTGGCCGTCCATGAGTAAATCCGGGTGGACGTGCACGCGGTTGATTCGGACTTCGATGAGGCTGATGAAACCGCGCAGCACGTCACTGTCTTCACCTATTCCATGAGCCGCCGCGACGACTGCTTCGAGCTGGATAGGGCATTCCAGTGCTCGCGCCGCCTTGACGGTGTCAGATGCCAGTCGCGTCATGCCGGCGCGCCCAAATTTGTCGGGTTCGTACACATAACCCATCGCTTCTCGGAACGCTGGAAGCGGGTACACCCCCGTCGTTTTGGCGATACGGTCAACGGCGTTCACTTCGTTGACGGAGGGAAGGTTCAGCACGCATTCGCCGGTGCGCAGCAGGTTTTGCGCGGTCTGCGAGCCGGACGCGATACCCAGCACGCCTCGCCACCCTAGCCAGAACGCCGAAGAGATGGGGGCAAGGTTATGAGTACCGTCTTGATTGACGGTACTCACCAGAACAACGGGGGTGCCGAGGTAAAGGATGTGGGGTTCGGCGACAACGTGGGGCGCATTCATCAGTAGGTTCTCCATGGTCAGATGACTCATGGTGCGGCCCGTTCGGGATCTGTACGCTCCGATTCTTGCGGCGTTTATGTCTGATGGACGGACGCTGCCTGATACGACTTCAGAATGCCGCAGAAAAGTCGCACCCCAACTGGAATCAGCGCATCGTTGAAGTCATACGCGGGATGGTGCAGGGGCCTTGAGGCCTCGGCGCCATCAGCGCCTAACCAAAAATACGCGCCCGGGCAGGACTGGAGCATGTATGCAAAATCTTCCGATGCCATGGACGCTCGTGTATCCCAACGCACGTTTTCGGCACCCAATATAGACGCCGCGACGTCCCGCACGCGCTCGGCACAGGCCGGGTCATTTTGAGTAACCGGATAACCTTCTCGAAACGCCACTGTACCTGTTGCTCCAAAGGCGCTCGGCAACGTATTGACCATCGTGGCGATCATTTCCTGTATCCGACTGCGCACATCCCTGGACAGGCACCGCACTGTCCCCCTGATCGTCGCGGTGTGAGGAATGACGTTATAGGCCGTGCCGGCTTCAATCATGGTGACGCTCAACGCGGCAGCGTCCAGCGGAGAGATTCGCCGCGAAACGATGGTTTGCAGGGCTGACACCAATTGGGTGGCCACGACGATGGGATCGATGCCGTTCTCTGGCATGGCCGCGTGTGAGCCTGAGCCTTGAATCTGAATACTGAAGGTGTCCTGAGACGCCATCATTGCCCCCGGATTCACCGCCAACGAACCTTGGCGCAGGCCAGGCCAGTTGTGCAAGCCGTACACTGCTTGCATGGGGAAGCGCTCAAAGAGGCCGTCTTCGATCATCCGCCGCGCGCCAGCACCTGTTTCTTCAGCAGGCTGAAAGATGAAGTGGACTGTGCCGGTGAAGTCTGTCGCCTCGCAAAGATGCTGAGAGGTGGCGAGCAACACGGTGGTGTGACCGTCGTGGCCGCAGGCGTGCATGCAGCCATCATGGGTGGAAGCATGCGCCAGGCCGCTGTTTTCCTGCATAGGCAGGGCGTCCATGTCGGCACGTAAGCCGATGGCAGGCCCTGTTCCTCGTTGTAATGTCGCGACGACACCCGTCCCACCTACCCCACGAGTCACGGTAAGGCCGAAGCTTTCCAGCAACCGCGCGACCTGCTCGCGGTGCGATGTTCGTGGTAGCCCAATTCTGGATGAGCGTGAAAGTCACGGCGCCAGGCGCAGGCTTGGTCCATGAGCGAAGAAGTGGGTGCGTCTTGAAATGAAGGCATGTTGTTATTCTCGGCTGTCCTTTTTAAGCGTTGCATCGACGGGCACATGCAATCGGAGCCATGTGCCTGTTCACATCGATCCGGGGGCAATCCCGTCCTTCAATGCAACGACCTTATCCTTCGACGTCTTCTGTTGATGACCCTTCCGTAGTTGCATGAGCTGATGCGACAGCACCCTCTGCTGCGGGGAATGGCCCACGCTGTTCTTGCAGGCCGGGTTCGAAAGCATGCACCCGATGAGCAGGGGTCCGATTAAGCAGAAGGCGCATCACATCAGGCCGCGCGTAATGGCCCGCGGGATCGGCAGCGGCCTTTGCCACAGCGATTTCACCGAGATCGATTGGCGCACAGATCACGCCTTCCCATGTGTCGGGCATGCGCTCTGAAATCAGGTTGCCATAAGGGCCATAAATGACGGAGTGCCCTCCGCCGGTGGTGAATAGGGCATGTTTTTCCGGCGCGTCGCAGATTTGATCCACCATCGACTGCGACGTCACGGAGGACGGCGCCAGAACGAAACATCCACCTTCCAACGCGTAAGTCTGGGTGGCGGCCAGACTCGCCTCGGCGCTCAACGAATAGGCGACGTCTTTGTACAAGCTGAAGCCGGGCCACGCTGCTACATGCAACTGCTCGTTCTGGCTGTACATGGCGAATTTGGTCAGCGGCTGCAGATGCTCCCAGCACGACAGTGCGCCCATGCGCCCCAGTCGGGTCTCGCTGACGACCAGGTCGCTGCCGTCGCCCTCGCCGAATACCGTTCGCTCCATGTGTGTGGGCTTCAATTTGCGACGTCGGGAGACGCTTTCGCCGCTGTCGTCGATGATCCAGTTACCGACGTAAAGGCTGGCGCCGATACGCTCGACCACGCCTAGCGATACATGGATTTTGTGCTGCCGGGCAGCGGCGGCGATTAGCCTTGCACCTTCGCTTTCATAGGTGAAAGCGTTCTCATAAAAGCGACGCACCCAGCCCTTGGAGAACCCCCAAGCGGGGGCATCGAGCCAGATCCACCACGGATAACCGGGAATCCAGTCTTCGGGAAAGGCTACGATGGACGCGCCCTGACGCGCGGCTTCGGCAATGTAATGAAGGGTTTTTTCAACGGACAACTGAAGATCGCAAAAACCCGGTGCGGCCTGGATCACGGCAGCGGTGAACTCAGCGGGAAACGGTGAATGTTGCGAGGCGGACATGTTCATGATGGCTACTCAACAGTAAAGCGTTGATGACGTGGCGTTGTGGGTGGTTCAGCCGCGTACAGGCAGATCCGCAATCGGCATGGGTATCGCTTCGGGCTGCGCATCGCGAGCCACCGCGAACAACGTCTCGACCCTTTCGCTTTCTTGCGCTGTGTGAGGCTTGAAGTAGGCAAAACCCACGTAAACCGCCAGGTTGACGACCAGCGCCAGCACGCCCGATGACAACCCATAGGCCCCAGCCAACGTCTCTTTGAAAAACAGTTCAAGCATGATCACCAGCACGAAACCTACGACCATTCCGGCGATGGCCCCTTGCTTGTTACCGCGCTTCCAGAAGATGCCGAGGAACTGCGGCACAGCCAGCTGAATGACCCCTTGATAGGCCAGCACAGCCAGGGTGAACAGAGCGGGAAGCGAGAGACAGGCCACCCATGCAGCCAATGCAGTCAGCACGACCATCGCAAGCTTGGAGACGGTGACGAGTTGGCGCGGCGTGAGATCGACGTAGTTTCCGATGAGGTCGTTGGCGAACTGAGCGCCTGTCGCTTGAATGCTGCCGTCGGTGTGACCGATGGACGCCGCCAGCAAGACAACCCCCGCCAATCCGAGTAACACCAAGCCTCCGGCCTGCTGGCTGACAAGGAACCATACGTCTTCTTCGTGACCGGCGATTCCTGGGAGCTGCGACGCGAGCATCCCGAAAATCAACAGTGAGACGCCGAAGATCAGCGACAGCGGCATGGCCAGCGCCGCCGACTTTTTCAGGGCAACCACGCCATCGGCGGTGAATAGCCGCACGAAGATGAACGGCAGGCACCAGCCCCCGATCGTCCCGGTAAACAGCAGGCTGAACAGATACAGCGGGCCTTCCTTCGAGCCAATGCCAGGAAGCGCGAACATTTTGGGGTCAAGTGAGCCCAGCGTGATCCCTTTGGAGAAGCACAGCCATGCGATCAATGCACACAGCATCACGCTGCCGAAGACGTAGGCGACGATGCCTTGATACATATCGGAGATGATGACACCACGCATACCCATGCGAATGGTCCAGATCTGCCGTATGGCCACCACGATGACGCCTAGGATCACAGCTTCAGAGAAGGGCAACGCGCCCAATGACATGAAGTGAAACAAGCCACCCATCGCTTGCATGGCCAAGACCAGCCATGGAAATCCGGACACGATGCCAATCAACGCGGCGATGGTACGGATGTGCCGTGAGTCATAGCGAAGGGCGAACAGATCGGGCTGTGTATGCAGGTCGAATTTCTTGCCCCACACCCACACGGTTCTGGCCATGGCGTACATCAGCACCACGGTCAGCAGGCTGTACGCGAGGACATAGAACGAAATCACCCCGGCGCCGGCCGCTAGCCCGGCAAATGCAGTAAACATCGCGCCTGGGTACCAAGTGTTCAGGAACGACATCGCCTGGTAGTTCGCGCCGAATGATCTGCCGCCGACGGCATAGTCGGTGAAGTTCTTGTCTTTCACGTGGCTGCGTTGAAGGACGTAGATGATCATCGCGAAGAAGATCAGAAGCATTCCGAAAGTGACAATCATTGAAGTTCTCCTGCTTCGGATTCCTGCATGTATGCCGCCACGACGCTGGCCGTGATCGAGATGCAGATCGCGATGAAATAAAAGAGTGTCGGCGCCAGGCCAGCGATAGGTGTCTGGTGATCGTTCACTAACCAGTGAAGCGGTGGCAGCATCAACACGATCGCGTTGGCCACGAACCAGAGCCGAATGAGAGAGGAGCCGCGAATTAATTGTGATGTAGGCATGGCAGGCGTCCGTGGAATCCTTTGGTAAAACCCAAAGAAAGGTGGTAGGAATTGCCTGACATAAAAATGTAAGGCACGCGGCCACTGTAGGAGCGCCCATTGGGTAATCCCATCGTTCAAATGAACGGGGTGTGCTTCAAGCCAGTGTGACGTGCCACGAGGAAGCCTGATTGACGCAATGGAGTGCGACTGCTTGGTTCTGCCGCTTGCAGCCACCGGACGACAGCGTCCCAGGAGTCACCCATGTTGAAAACGCTCACAGATTGCGGCGACGTGGTTTTGAACATCAACACATCAGCCTTTGAAGCGGACGCGGAAGTCTTTCAAGAGCAGGTGTTGAACCAGATCGATCAGGTGATCGGCTTCGATCGAGCCTGGTGGGGCATCATGTCCCCCACTGCGGCGGGCTTTACCCTGCTGAGTTCATACCAGGCCAATCTCCCCGACTCGTATGTCGAGAAATGGCAAACGTGTACCGGTGATGACCGATTGGCGATGAGTGTGAACGATGCGCCAACACGCACCGTGCGTTTCGGCACTCAGGAATTGCACAGCACTGAGGGGCTTTACGAGATCAATGCCGACGTTGGCAACAAGTACGCCCTGTGTACGGCCTACAGATTGCCGGGACGAGACGACGACTTCCTGTTTCTTTCATTGTTTCGATGCGGCCGAAGCGCCGCTTTCGACAAGTCAGATGTGTGGGCCAAACAGTTTCTGATGCCTCACGTCAATTTGGCGTGGCGCCACAATCTTTCGCGACGTCAGGACCATTATGCGGGGGCTGCCGACACCTCGACCGTCATGAGTTGCGTGTTCGTCGACCTGCAATTTGCTGTGCTGGATCCGCCACCGCGCTTTCGTGAGCTCGTTCGTTCGGTCTGGCCGCACTGGTGCGGCCCCACGCTGCCTGAGCCGCTGATACAGGGTCTGCTCAATGTGCCTCGCGGCTCGGCAGTGAGATTTGCAAGGCTCGGTTTTACCTTGAAACCGGCGGGTGGTCTAAGCCTGTTGACCATTTCAGCCGTATCAGCCCTGGACAGTCTGACCCCGCGCGAATCGCAAGTAGCCGCGGCATTTGCCTGCGGGCAGTCATACAAGGAAATCGCGCGCTCTCTGGGATTGTCGCCAGCAACGGTACGGCATTACCTGCGAGAGATTTACACCAAGCTGGGACTGACCGATAAGGTCGAACTCGCCAATCTGGTTCATCATGCACCCGGTCGCGCAGAGCCCTGACCCGCGTGTTATGACGGATATACCGTGATGACCCCTCCTTATGATCTCTTGATGAAGTCGATCAGGTAGGTGGATAACGTGTCGTAATCGTCATTGAAGTGGTGGTTCCCGGGAATCCCAAGGGTCTTTCCGACGACGGTGGCATCTGTACACCCGCTCTTGCGCGCTTCATCCGTGCCGTACACACAGAACACCTTACTCGCAGGCAGTCGCGCCATTTCCGGGCCTGTCGGGTATTTGCCGGTGTCTTTGCCCATCATGCCTTCGATGCGGATTTCGAAGTTGGCGCTACGTGCGAACGACAGCAGCACAATGCTCTGAACATCGGCCTGATCGCTAACAGGCAAGCGATTGTAGAGCGCGGGGAGTACATCGGCGCCAAACGAATAGCCGGTGACAATGAAGTGTTTGATACCCCATTTCTGGCGGTAGTGTTCCATCATTTGGGACAACTCTTGGGCGCTTTTTTCCGGGCTTTTGAAGTCCCAGTAATACTCCAGCGCATCGACGCCGACGACGGCGATATCGGCGTCGGACAGATGTTCCGAAACACGCTTGTCCAGTCCCCGCCAACCGCCATCACCTGAATAGAAAAGTGTCAGTGTGTCGCTGGGGCTGGCGGCAGGCAGTTCAATCAACGGCAGTTTGTTGAGCATGTTCAATTCGGGAATGTTGAGAATCGTATGACGCAGATACGTTTCCAGTTCCTCGGAAATCAGCTTTTTCGGCGTCATCGGTGTGGTGACGTGAGTGGCGACGCCGTTTTCCCAAACCGTCAATTTGTTCGACGTCAGGTTGTGCCATGTCCCTTTTGACGGGAGCACGGTGGCGGGGTCTGCGCAGACTTCCTTGCTGGCCTCGCCAATGCCATCGGTCGTCAGCGAAACGGCGACCGCCCGTTCATTTGTTTGCAGTGAGAGCCAACGCTGCGCCAGCATGGCCTCTTCATCGAGCCCTACGACAATATCGGCAGTCGGCGCGAAGCGTCGCAAGGACTCGTCGAATTTGCGAAGGGCCTGCAGGCAATCGGAAGGTGAAAGTTCGATCTTCACAACGGTGGCGGAGGCATCGAAACTCAGTTTCCGCAGGCGCTTGGTCTCCAGATCGTTGTCCACAGGCACAGCGATGACGATGGTTTTTTTCGACACATTGGGCACGAATAGCGTCAGCGTCGACGAGCCGCCGAGGTCGTGAGTCTGCACGGTGGGCAAGACGCGCGGCAGCATGGCTCTGCGAGCCTTTCGTTCAACGACCGAGTGAGAGTGGACCGCCCATGCAACGGCCAATGCGACGAGGACAGCGATGGCGACCAGCAGGTATTTTTTTTGTTTGAAGCGCCGACTGAGGGCTTTGATCGTTTGCATTCTGATTATTCTAAAAAGCCTTTCTGCCTCAGGCATCGCGAGGAAAATCTCTGACGGGCACAGGGCGAAAACGTGGGTATGGGATTGGGCGCAAAAGGCACCCGAGCGCAGGCGCCGCATCATACGTGAAGACTTGAATGCCGTTCACTGTATGCCGCTCCGCCTGTCTGAAGGCTGACGGACTATCGTCCACAGGAATGAATGGAGGAAAAAAACCACTCGTAAGTGGTTTAAAAAGAGGGTGTAACTAGGTCGCCGGTGAAACCTCGCAGGTGTTTGAACTCACGCGACCTTGTGCACACTCGCTGCTTCACGAACATGCCCCTTTGCCGTCTTGCCCGCCTGTTGTACCGCCCACTTCATGAACTCGACGATAGCCCATTCCTCGCGCCGCTCTTTGGCGCAGTACACGAAGTAATCGAATTTCAGTTCGGACGTAGCGTTGGTCACTTGCACCAGGCGCTTGGAGCGCAGGGCTTCGGACGCAAACACGTTGTTGACCAAGGCAATCCCTTGACCCGCACAAGCGGCACTTATCAACAGGGATTCATCGCCATAACTCGATCCCTGGATCATTTTGCGGTTGTTCACACCGAACGCATTCATCCACACCTTCCAGTAGTTGCGTTCGGTGTCTTGCAGCAGTGGATAAGTCAGGCAGTCTTGTGGACTCTCGATGGTCCGTTGTTTAGTGAGCAAGTTTGGACTGCACACGGGGATCAAATAAGACGACCAGAGGCGGGTGGCATGGTTGTCCGGGCTGCTGGCCATTTCTCGCTGAATAGAGATATCCACATGGCCATGCTTGAGATCCGAGAGGCCATTGCAAATCTGTATCGAGATTTCGATGGTCGGGCAGCGCTCTTTGAAATCCCCCAGCGCGGGGATCAGCCAGGAGCTGGCGATGGTGGACGTGGTGCTGATGACCAGGCGGGTCTGGCGAGGCTGTTTGAGGGCCGCCCCAGACCAGGCTTTTTCGATCACGTCGAAGGTGTCGGACAGCTCATCGAACAGGCCGCGGCCACTGGTGGTGAGCTGAATGCCTTTGGCGTCGCGTTCGAACAGGCGTTTTCCAATCTGATCTTCCAGCCCTTTGATCTGCTGGCTGATGGCGGCGGGGGAGACGCACAGGTGATCGGCGGCGCGTTTCATACTGCCCACCTTGCACACCTCGACGAAGGTGCGAAGGGCAATCAAGGGAATCGCTCTGCTCATCGTACTGACTCCGCCCGGATGCCACAGCCCGAAAGCTGAAGGGTGAACGCGTGTGTGAGTGATGCCATGTCAGTCATTCCAGAACGTGTCGTTATCTCCGGTCCGGCAGATCCATGAGTAAATGCCGAGCGAAGAAAGGCCGAGTCTGGCGGTCGCCCCCAGACAGTCTCGTTACGGATTCAGCTGTGGATAAGTGCGTGAATCAGGTGGTGGCGGGGTTGTCCCGTGATTCGGGTAACGGTTTGGGCCTGCTCTTGCTGAGCACGAACCACACGGCCAGACAAATCAGCCCGCCACCGTACAGATGACCCGCCGACAAGTGTTCATCCAGGAACATCACGCCCCAGAGCACCCCGAATGGCGGGATCAAAAAGGTGACGGTCAGTGAGCGGACCGGGCCGATGTCAGCAATCAGCCGGAAATACAGAATGTAGGCGCAGGCCGTACACACAAAACCCACTGCGAGAAGAGACAACCAGACCGTTGAATCTCCCCAGCTGGCGGGCGGGTTGACGGTGGCCGAGATGCCGAAGAACGGCGCGAGAAACAGCGTAGCGCCGATTTGACTGCCAAACGCGACGAGTTTGGCGTCGAGACCGCCTTTGTCGGCAATCCACTGGCGGGTGAGAAACCCTGCCACGCCGTAGCAAGTGGTTGCGACCAAACAGGCCAGAGCACCCATCACCACCGTATTGGTGAAGGTCATCGGGCCGGTGGTGGTCAACAAGGTGATCCCCAACAAGCCCACCAATACACCCGCTGCTTTTTTTTGAGTCAGCGTGTCATTGAAAAACATGGACCCGATCAAGACGCCCATTAACGGCGTGGTGGCATTGAGAATGGCGGAGTATCCGGCGGGTAGTAGCAACGCCGCCATGCTGTACATCAAAAACGGAATACCCGAGTTGATGATACCCAGCACCATGGTCGCTTTGAGTTTGTCCTGGAAATCGTGGCGGGTTTTGAACATCGCCAGGATGACGAATAAACCGATGGCGGCGATTGATACCCGGAAGAATGCGGTAGGCAATGCGCCTAATACTGGGGCGGCCACGCGCATGAACAGAAAACTTGCTCCCCAGATCGCAGCGAGGAGAAGCAGTCGAACATAATCAGATGGACGCATGGCACTTCCTTCCCAAATCCAATGCTTGAAACGGACGGCGCGAAAGTTGTGGATTGACGCTTGTCGAGCCGGGGTGTGATGATTTGAGCAGTCTCTCCAGTCGTGCTCAAGCGAGCTTTTCTAACGCACATTAGATTTTCTTAACTGATTTTCTTAACTAAGGACCGGCATGAAATTCCCGCCCTTGTACGCGTTGCTTTGCTTTGAAGCGACGGGGCGTCACGCCAGCATGAAGAGCGCGGCGGGCGAGCTTTTCGTCACACCGGCGGCGATCAGCCAACAGATTGCCAAGTTGGAAAAAGCCGTGGGCGTCACCCTGTTCATCCGCAACACCAAGCGTCTGGAGCTGACCCCCGAAGGTAAGATTTACTTACGCGCGATCCGCCCCGCATTAGGCCAGATCTCAGACGCGACTCAGCGGCTGATGAGCGACAACGGCCCCAATACCATCACGGTCAGTTGCACCAGCGGTTTTGCGATGCAATGGCTGTTGCCGCGCCTGCCGGATTTTCAGGCGATCTGCCCTGGCATCGAAGTGTTGATCAGCACGACCAATCGATTGGTTGACCTGTTGGGCGACGGGGTGGATTTCGCCGTGCGCCACGGGCTTGGACGCTATCCGGGTCTGGAGGTCGAGATGCTGATCAACGACCGTTTGCAGCCGGTATGCGCGCCGAGCCTGCTGCCGGAGTCGCGCTTTCTGTCATCGCCCATCGACCTCAAGAATTACAACCTGTTGCATGACGAACACCGCGAAGACTGGGCGCTGTGGCTGCGGGCGGTGGGCATCGAGGACGCTGAAGCTGCGGTACACAGAGGCTCGGTATTTGTGGACTCCAACGGGGTGATCGAGGCCGCGTTGGCGGGCATGGGCATCGCACTGGTGCGCCGGTCGCTGGTCCGCGAGGAGCTGTCGTCAGGGCGGCTGGTGGTGCCGTTTCGCGCGACGATCGACACGCCCATCGCGTATTACCTGGTCTACGACGAGACCGCCATCCTGCCTAAATCCAGCCGTCAGTTCCGGGATTGGCTGGTGTCCCAGGCGATAGCCAGCCAACGGGAATTCACGACGCGCTGAGGAGTGGGGTGCCTATTTACGGCGGCTATACCGTTCACATGCTACCTGCTGGAGAATCGCGGCCCCCCCTGTAGGAGCGAACTCATTCGCGAAAAGTCAGTTCAGACGATGCATTTGTGGCGACTGATCCATTTTTCGCGAATGAATTCGCTCCCACAAGTTTCAATACATCCGCCCCTTTTTATCGCGACAGTTAAGCCCTGCTTTAGGGTGTAGCAAGCGATGATTTCACGCTGAATAATCCGTTAAGCACCTGATAACTATGAAGATTAAGCAAACTTGAGTTAAGTCAAACTTAACCACTGATTGCATATTTCTTGTTTGCTCCCCTTCCCGAATTTCTTCAGCTTATCCCTCAACTCAACGGCGTCGTTAAGCCTTGGTTAGCGCCGGCAAAACAACGAGCAAGGATGCTCCGGGTTGAAGGAGACACTTCATGACAGACTTTCAAATTTTCCGTCCCATGGCGTGGGACAAACTGGTTCATGAATACGATCTGGACGGGTCCCGGCTGTTGCCGTGGGACGGTTATCCGACCCCGATTGGCGGCGGTTGGTGCGTTGTTCGTCCCGGCACCAAGTCCTTGTCCCACACCCAGATCGATCAAGAGTTCTTCATCGGCATCAAAGGCACGGCCAAGTTGGTCGTTGGCGATCAGACCTACCCCTTCACCATGGGCGATATCGCCGCCATTCCGAAACACACCGACCATTACGTCCTTAACGACACCGACGAAGATTTTCACTTCTACGTGGTCTGGTGGGACCGCGATTCGGCCAACCGTTTCCTCGACGAAGACGCCCAACAGGCCGTCGCCCTGAACGAGTTCGCGCTGCACAAAGCGACGATCCATGACGTGTCCGATCAGAGGGCTTCGTGATGGGCAAGCTCCTGGTCACCATTACACCGCCCACCCCGAACGGCGACCTGCACATCGGTCACATGGCCGGGCCGTTTCTGGCAGCAGATATCTACACTCGCGCACAACGCCAGCGCGGGCATGACTGCACGCTGGTTTCCTATTCCGATGACTATCAGTCCTACATGCTGCGCCGTGGCATCGAACTGGACCGATCGCCCCAGGAGCTGGCGCTGGAAAACACCGACAAGATCAACGACACCCTGAAAAAGATGGGGATTGAAGTTGATTTCTGGATGCGCCCTTATCGCAATAACTATTTCAAGAAGGCGGTCGAAGAAACCTACGAATCGGCGATGAAGGCGGGGGCCATTTACAGAAAAGTCAGCCAGGAACCCTATTGCGAACAGTGCGACAAATGGGGCTATGAGGCGTTTGGGCGGGGCAATTGCGATCATTGCGGTTCTGACTCCGACGCCAGCCAGTGCGAGGAATGCGCCCACACGCCCAACGCGTCGAAGATGACCGAGTTTCGCTGCAAGCTGTGTTCGTCCCAAATGATTTGGCGACCCGTCGAGCGTGAATTTCTGGCGCTCTCCAATTTCCGCAGCCATCTACAGAGCACTTTCGAACACGTTCCGCTGCGCCCTTTCATTCGCCGCTTCCTCAACGAAGAATTCGAAATCGGGCCGATTGATTGGGGCATCACACGTCCTCACGACGGCGGCTTAGACCTCAAGCCCGACGGCAGCCGACGCATTCACACCTGGGTGATGGGCCTGTCGGGTTATCTCGGCGCGTTCCGCGAATACCTCAACGAACACAAGCACGCGCCTTGGGAATACGACGAGTACTGCCGCTCGGGCAAAGGCCGATTGGTGCATTTCCTTGGCTACGACTGCGCGTTCAGCCACATGATGGTTTACCCCGCACTGCTGCAAACCATGCACAGCTACCGCATGCGTCAGACCTTCTATACCAATCAATTCCTGACCCTGAACGGCAAAAACCTCTCCACCAGCCGCAATTACGCGATCTGGGCGCGGGACCTGGTGGCCGACGCCTGCACCGACAGCGCCCGGTTCTATCTGGCGTTGATTGCGCCGGAGCAAGACGCCGATGACTTCGATGTCGAAAAATTCGCCGCCTGGCGCGAGCAAACTTTCAACGAGGTGCTGGTGAAACTCGCCGCGCAGGCCGAGCGGGAGCGTGTGGAGGGCGACAGCCTGAAGGTCACGTCTGCGGATGCGGCGGCGATCAAGCTACTGGTAGCGCGCTGGTTCGAAGTGACTTCGGTGGATCACTTCAGCATGAAAGGTCTGGCCGTCTTGCTCAGCGACGTGATCAACGCGGCCCGTGATCGCCAATTGCTCGGCAAACGCATCCTGCCTTACATGGCGTTGATCGGGGCGATTGGTGCGCCAGTGTTTCCGGATTTGGCCAAGCAGATTCTGCGCTACTGCCGTTTCACGGAGAACGAAGTATTTCATCAGCTGGTGTACGTCAGCGCCGTTGAGTACGAGATCTGATCAGGAGACGCTGATGAAAACGTCATTCGATGTGATCGTGATCGGCGCGGGTGTCATGGGCGCGTCGATTGCCGCAGCGCTCGTCGAAAGCGGCCTCGACGTTGCCCTTATGGAAAAGGGTATCGGCGGCGGCCAAGGGGCGACGCGTGATACCGGCGGCATCGTTCGGGCTCTGGAGCTGGACCCCGCGTTGCGCCCGCTGACGCGACGCGGCGCGCATCACGGCACGACGGGGATCGTTCATGCCGTGTTCGAACAGGCGCTCAAACGCACTGGCGTCGCGTACATTGCCAATTCTGAAATCTGCGGCCGTTATCTCGATGCCGTGGGCACGCAAAACGTCGAGCTGCATGCGTCGGTCAGCGCGCTGGACAACGGTCGCTTCAGCGCCTTTTGCGATGACGAATGCCTGCTCATCGAACGTGATGGCGGCATGGTCGATGCCTTGTCGGCGGTCTCGAACCTGTGCCGTTACGTCAGTGAGAAGGCAACGTTTCTCGATCATCTCGCGGTGGATCATTGCGTCGAACGCGAAGGCTCAGTTCAAGTGCACGCGGGCAAATTGTGTCTGGAGGCGACCTGGGTCGTCGACGCCTGCGGTGCTGATGGTCCGCTGCCGAGGCCGCCTGGCGCGGTGCACGCTCGCACCATTCCGTTTACCCGGGTGAGTTGCGACGAAGCCCCGAGCATGCCGGTCATCGCGCATCATCTGAACACCTATTTGCTGCCGCTTGGACGCACCTTGATGCAAGTGGGCGGGCAGCGCCGCCATCGCGCGGACCACGCAAGCCACTTGAACCTGTCTGTGATGGATAACGAACAGGACGTGATGGCGCGGATCGCCAAGCTGGGCTATGACACGCAGCACAGCCTTCCGGTCGTCACTCAGGTCGCTTGGGATGCCTACACCGATGACGGTCGGCCGCTGATGGGTCGTTCCAGCGCCAACAGCCACATTTATCTGGCCACAGGCTTTTGTGGCATCGGCTTCAAGATGGCGCCGAGCGTCGCAGAGTTGCTGTCTTTCGAACTCCGCGGTTTGACGGCGGGCGTGTCGATGGATGCTGACCATCGCTCGATCATGAAAGCGTTCAACCCCAGCCGGTTCACCGAGGTGGCATTGTCATGATGCGCCTGGGTATCTGCGCCGCGTTGGACGTCGGCACCACGCTGCATGCCCGCAGCTTTTTGCGTGGCGTATACCTCTCAAGCCATTTATTCAGCCAAGTCCGGCGTGCTCAGCATTTCTACTTCGACGATGGCGCCACGGCTGCTGGCGGTCGTGCGGCGGCCGAGCGTTTTATCGACGCGCGGGTGGACGCGGTGATCGGCCATTTCGCGTCCGAGTCTGCTGCCGCCGTGGTGGAGAGTTATGCACAGGCGGGCATTCCGCTGATCCTCCCGGCCTCGACCGCTGCGGCCTTGACCGAAGAGGGCCGCACTACGTTCAGGGTATGCGCTTCGGACAAGGTGTTGGCAAAACGGCTGCTGGCGTTTGCCGACACTCAGGGCCTGCTCAAGCTTGCGCTGTTCGCCGATCAAAGCCTGCACGGTCAGCGCCAATTAAGAGAGCTTGAGAACGCTGCCAAGTTATCCACAGTGCAGATTGTGCAAGACACCGTTCAAGCCGACGCGCTGGTTTTTTGTGGACGATTGAAAGCCAGCCGCCAGTTCCTTGTGGAAAACCGCCTTTCCGGTTGTGGATTACCGCTTTTTTTCACCGACGATGCTGCATCACCTGCGTTGGTGAGCGGATTACCGCAGACCGGCACCGTGTACGTGGTCAGCTTTCCCATCGCCAGCGATCTGCCCGAGGCGCAATCAGTGGATCGGGCGTACCAGCGGATCTACGGCGAACCGGCGCCGGTCTACGCCATCGAGACGTTGGCCGCGTTCTCTCTGATAGACCTCGCCGTTCGCCAGCACCGCAGCCTGCTAACGGCGCTGCGTTCCGATGAGTTTTCCACACCCGCAGGCCCTATCCGTTTCAGCGATGGGGAAAACGATCACGCCCGAGTTTCGCTTTGGGTCTACGCCGACAAGCGCGTCCATGAAAGACGGCTGCTGTGTTGAATCGGGCCGCTCTCGGCTCGCCAAGTCTTTGAACCTTTCAGGAAGAACCACCATGAATCAGTTTGAAATCGAGGGTTTGCGTCAGGAGCTGGACGTCGTGTCGGTCGGCTTCGGTCCCGCCGGTATCGCACTGGCCTGTGCGCTGGAAGACGAAGCGGAAGACAACGGCAAGAAGCCGTTTCAGCGTGTCCGTTTTTTTGAGAAAGGGTGCGATTCGACCTGGCACGGCGCCTTCCTGCTGGCGGGCACTGACATCAACCACCACGTCTTTCGCGACCTGGTGACGCCGCGCAATCCCCGCAGCCGTTTCTCCTTCGCGATGTACCTCAAGGAGAAAGGGCGGCTGTACAAGTTCGGTCTGCTGGGACGTCCCGCAAGCCGTGTGGAATGGTCCGACTACATCGGGTGGGTCGCCGCGCAATTAAAAGACTACGTCTCCTACGATGAAGGCGTGCTGGATGTGTTGCCCGTTGCGGAAAAAGGCATCCTGCGCGCAGTGGATGTGGTCACCGCTCAAGGGACCTATCGCACCAAGCGACTGGTCCTTTCCCACGGCAGTTTGCCCAACATTCCCGAAGCGTTCAGCCCTCACTTGGGCGGGCGGGTTTTCCACACCTCGCAGTACCTGAAGAACATTCACCTGGGCGGCGGCCCGATTGCCCAGCGCTGGCTGGTGCTGGGGTCGGGCCAAAGTGCAGGCGAGGCGGTGGCGCATCTGCTCGGCGCCGCGCCAACCACCCAAGTGCATTCTGTCCACAGGGGCGTGGGTTTCCGGGTCGGGCAACTGGGGCAGTTTCCGAACATGGCGTTCTTGCCAGAGCAGGTCGACTACTTCCACCAACTGGAGCCATCGCGTCGCAGCAAGGTGTTCGACGAGATCCGTTCGACCAACTACGCAGGCATCGACGCCGATGAAAGTCAGGCGTTGTACTCCTTCATGTACGAAGGCGAAGTCAGTGGGCATCAGCGTTTGAACCTGCACACGTGGTCCAGCGTCATCTCGGTGGAGAAGGTGGGCGACGCGTATTCCGTCGTTCTGCGCGACAGCAACACGGGGCTTGAAACCACGCTTTATGTCGATGGCATCGTCCTCGGCACCGGTTATGAACAGCTCGCGGTGCCGCCGCTGCTGACCCTGCTGCAACCCTGGCTGCTGCGCGAAGAGGACGGCCATCTGGCCGTGGACCGGCACTACCGCGTGGGCCTGCAACACAGCGAGGGCGTGCAGATTCTGGCCAACGGCACGTCAGAAAAAACCCACGGCATCAGCGACGCGCAGTCGTTTTCCATGGTCGCACTGCGCGCCCAGCAACTGACCGACGCCTTGCTCGCCACGCAACCTCGGCAACTGGCGCCGGTGGTGGCACATCCCAAGCGCTTAATGGCCGCACGGGCTGAGGCACGGCCATGAACTTCATCTCGCATATCGTGGGCGATTCGAACTTCGTCCGGCTCAAGGGGTTAGGGTTCGAGAATCTGCACCTCAAGCTGGAGTCCTGTAACCCAGCCGGTTCGATCAAGATGAAAACCGCCATTGGCTTGATCGACTCCTACGCCGAGCGCCGACTTATCCACAGGGACACGGTGTTGATCGAGTCATCTTCGGGCAACCTCGGTGTGGCCCTGGCAATGATCTGTGCCGAGCGAGGCTACAAGTTTTGTTGTGTGGTCGACCCCAACACCAACCTGCACAACATCAAGATGATGGAAGCCTTCGGCGCGCAGATCGTGATTGTCACCGAGCGCGACGATAACGACGGCTACCTGGGCACTCGCATTCGCTACATCCGCGACACCGTGGCCCGCGATCCGCGTTATCTGTGGCTCAACCAGTACAGCAACCCGGCCAACGCCCGCACCCATGAGCAAACCACGGCGCGCTCGATTCACATCGCATTTCCGGCGCTGGATTACCTGGTGGTTGGCGCGGGCACCACGGGCACGTTGATGGGCTGCGTGCAGTATTTCCGCAAGCATTCGCCACGCACCAAGATCATCGCTGTGGACAGCACCGGGTCGGTGACGTTTGGCCAGGCGCCGGGGAAGCGCTTCATTCCTGGATTGGGTTCGAGCCAGATGCCGCCGATTTTCCGCGCCAACCATCTGCACAAACAGCAAGTGGTCGATGAGCGCGCCACCGTCGCGATGTGTCGCTGGCTGGCCAAGTCCAACGGCGTCTTGGCGGGGGGATCGACCGGCACGGTGGTTGCGGGTCTGGCGGCGCCCTCGCTGGGGATTCCCAAAGATGCGGTGGTGGTGGCGATCTCCCCCGACGCTGGCGAGCGCTACCTCGAAACGATCTACAACGATGAATGGGTCATGCAGAAATTCGGGCGAGCCGAGCTGGCCGCGCTGTCGTCGCAGCCCATCAGCCGCTACCTGAACACCTACGTCCACACCTTCGAGGGGGAAGCGTTGAATGTCTGAATTCCATGTCATCCCGGGCGCCGTGATCAAGGACATCCTCGACAGCCAGGCGCACACCATGGTCGCGCGCATCGAGCAGGTCTATCTGCAACACCACGACGGTCAGACCCTCAACCCGGACAGCTACTTCCTGCGTTTTCCACAGCAACCGGCCAACCGCATCATCGCACTACCCGCATCGCTGGAGGGCGAGGACGCTGTCGCAGGCATCAAATGGATTTCCAGCTTTCCAGGTAATGTCGCCCAGCAAAAACCTCGCGCCTCGGCGGTGGTGATTCTCAATGATCGCGAAACGGGCTACCCCTATGCCTGCCTTGAAGGCGCTCAGATCAGCGCGGTCAGAACAGCGGCGTCAGCGGTGTCAGGCGCTTACTGGCTCAATGGTCAGTCACGTCAGGCGAAGTCTGTGGGATTTATCGGCGCAGGCGTTATCGCCCGCAACATTGCTCGGATGCTGGCGGTGGAAGGTTGGGAGATCGAACAAGCGGTGGTGCACGACTTTGACGACGCGTCGGCCCTGGCGTTGAAGGGATTCATTGAGCAGACCGACTTATGCACAGCCCGCACGGGCATATTGGAAGACGCGCTGGCGGCAGATCTCGTGATCTTCGCCACCACGGCGGGCGAGCCGTACGTGAAGCCGCCGATGGCGTTCCGCGCCGGTCAGGTGGTGCTGAACATTTCGTTGCGCGACGTTGCCCCTCAACTGCTGCTGACGGCTAACAATCTGTGCGATGACGTCGAGCATTGTATGAAGGCCAATACCTCGCCGCATTTGGCGGAGCAAGTGACCGGCAACCGTGAATTCATGAACGGCACACTGGCGGGGTTGATTCGCGGCGAAGTGCAGCTTGATCCAGGCAAACCCTCAATCTTCTCGCCTTTCGGGCTGGGTGTGCTGGACCTCGCGTTGAGCAAATTCGTTGTAGACACCGCGCTAGCGGATGGCCGCGCCGTTGCCATCGACTCGTTCTTCGGAGAAACGCTGAGATGGAATTGAGTGCCGATCTGCGCCTTGATGGGTCCTTCCTAGAAACGCCCCCTGTGGATAAAGTCGGGCAAAAACCGGCAATCAAAATTGGCATTGTCGGCTGTGGGTCACGTGGGCTGACCGTCCTGGAGCGTCTTTGCGCGTTGGCAGGCGAGGGTGAGCGGCGGGTGGAAATCAATGTGTTCGATCCCCATCGGCCGGGGCCGGGCCTGCATTCGGTTGAGCAGCCCGAATATTTGATGCTCAACACTGTGGCGTCGCAGATTTCCATGTTCCCTGATCAGGCTGCTCTGGGCGGGTTGACGGGTCGACAAGGGCCGAATTTCTACGAGTGGTGTCTGCGTTTCAAATCCGCTGAACGTGTGGTGAAACCCAATGAGTTTCTGCCCCGTTCCTGGCTAGGCGAATACCTCGCGTGGACTTATGACGAGGTGATTCGGACGCTGCCCGAGCAGATTCGGGTGATCCATCATGCGCGGACTGTGGATAACGTCGACTACACCGATCTGGGCCGTTTTGAATTGTCCACAGGGGATAAAAAACACCGTGTTGACTGGCTTTTGATCACCATCGGTCACGCTGAAAATCGGCCTTCAGCGGCTCCGATTACCCAGAGAACGGCGCGTCTACACGCTTATCCACAGCCGTATTCGCTTCAAACGATTTCAGCCACAGATGCGGTGGGCGTTGAGGGGCTCGGCCTGGCCGCAATGGATGTCGTCGCCGGGTTGACGGTCGGTAGAGGCGGGCGCTTTGTGCAAGGACCCGAGGGACTGCGCTATCTGACGTCAGGTCAGGAACCGCAGGTGTTCATGTACTCCCGCAGCGGTCTGCCTTACCGCACACGCCCCGATATCACGCCCCATCGCGTGGGAGCGCCCGCGCTGATCTTCACGCTGGCTGCGGTGGCCGATCTTCGCGCCCGGCACCCGGAGGGGCTGGACTTCGAAGCTCACGTGCTACCGCTGCTCAAGGCCGAGATGCTCGCGGAGTACTTCGGCATGGTTGCAATGCGCCGAAGCGAGTCAGCGCTACGTATCAAATCGGAGGTCGCGACTGCGTTTTACCTGGGCGAGATCGAAGCCAAAGATCGTGAGCTTGCCGAGCGTTTTGAGGTGCCGCTTCTGCCTGACAGCGTGTACAACCCTCACAGCATGGCTGCCCCTGTGGATAATTATCAGGGGTGGATTGAAGCGTTCATTCGCGATGATCTCCACGAGAGCATTCTTGATTTGGACCACAGCCCGATAAAGGCAGCCGTAGAGGTGTGGAGAAGCTGCCGCGAACAGCTCAGGCGAGTTGTGGATAACAGAGGCCTGACGCCGACCTCACACACGGTCTTCTTCAACGAATACGCTCCCTTGGTCAACCGCATGGTCGCTGGACCGCAAAAAGAACGGCATCAAGAGTTGCTGGCGCTGGCCGAGGCAGGCGTCATTCAGTGGGTTCATAGCGCCCATGTTATTTGCAACGCTGACAATGGCGCCGTTTCAGTCGCATTGGGGGACGGACGCACCTTGGTGCTGAACGCCTGCGTGCATGCCCATGGCAGTGAGGCACGAAAAGCCGATGGCTACCCTGGGATCATCCGCCAATTACGCGCCGCCGGAATTGTCCACAGCGCGGCTGAAGATGGAGAGGGTGTGTATGTTGACAGTCACGGCAAGGCGCAGCACCACCTGTGGATAACCGGCCCCATCGTTGAGGGAGCGACGTACTACAACCACTACGTGCCGTCGTCCGGCAGTTATTCGCGAGCGTTTGTGGATGCGGATCGTATTGCCAAGAAGATGCTTGGTTTGTCGGTGATGGCTTGAGTGCGCCACAAGCGCAACTGCGCTGACAAGGGACGTGACTCAGAATGGTCTGCATTTGAGGGTGTCGATCACTTGCTGCTCAACGAACAGCCAACTGGCGGAAATCTCACAGCGCGCAGCTATTAACTGCTGAACACGTTGAAAATCTCCTCGCAGATCCCGCGCAAAAATGGGCTCGTGATGAGCGATCCGATTTCTTAGTAGCCGAATTTTGTTCAAATCCTCGAAAATTCTTTTTCGATTTTCGGCGATTGTTTTAGTGTCATCCAAGTTTGGCATCACGCGTCGTAGATGCGCGTTCCAGATGCGGTGGTCATGCCGACTGGTGAACATTTTTTCCCAGAATACAAACTTGAGTTCCGCAATAACCTGTCCTGTCGTGGCGACTTTTTTGCGAACATTCTGAAGATCGCTCACAGCGTCGTACCCAGGACCGCCCAGACGTGGAAGACTGCGTTCGAAGCCAGGGTTCCATGGCCATTGCGGGCCGTGCATCGCCTCCAACGCGTCTGCAACCGCGTTCCGAATAACCACCTCACAAATATGTAGTGGAACGAGCAAAGTGCCGCTGACCCGCGCATTCCACGCATACAGCTTCAGCCCTGCGGCTGCTTCATACCCCTCTGCCAACGCTTTGGCTTCGTAGGTGGACATTCGAGCGGGAGACAAGGCGGATTTTACCGCGCACGCAATCTGCATTGACTGAAAAGACCTATATCCATATAGTTTTGCTCACTAGCCACGGGAAACGCGGGTGCAAGCACCTCCCCCCGAGGACAGACGAAGTAAACAGGAACCCTGCCTTTTGGCGGGGTTTCTTGTTTTTCGGGGTGAGATTATACGTGCTCAGTGCGGACCGTCCCGCACGGCAAATGCTGGAGATCACCGTCTCAACCAGCCCTCCGAGACCTCAACTCAACACCCTTTTCCCGCCCCCACGCACGCCACCGCAGTGTTCCCTGGCAGATAGCGCCGTCTGATGCTCTCCAGCTCTCCAGTGCGGCGCAGGGTGTCGATGGCCTGGTTGATTTGACTGAGCCATTTCGCGTGTGCCGGTTGGAGTTTGATTACCAGCGGCGCTTCGCTGAGCTTGGCGCCCTGGCGGAACTGGGTGGGATCGAGGTGGGTGGTGTTGATCAAACCTTCGAAAATATCGTCCACCATGGCAATCGCATCGACGCGTCGGCTTTGCAGCAGCTTGATCAGGGCGTCGTCCTGAGAGGTCTCAAGCCGGTCGAGACGGTGAGTTTCAAGGGCCGGTTCCAACGCCGCGTAGGTGTAACCGCGTACTGTGCCGATGGTGAGGTGATCCATCTTCTCGATGGGTTGACCGAGCGCGGGATGGTCTGCGAGGAAATACAGGTGCTCGCTGACGATGGAGTAGGGTGTGGAGAACACATAATGCTGCCGTTCTTCAGGGGTGTTCCAGATCAGCGCATCGGCGTAGTTGAGGTCGATTTCGTTCTTTTGCAGCATCGATTGCAGACGGTTGACGGGGTACGTGACGAAAGTGACGTCCACGTTTGCGAGTTGCATCACTCGGCGGGTGATGTCCACGGCCAAGCCGCGCAGGCGACCGTTATCGTCCTCGAACGCATAGGGCTTCCACTGCGCAGTGCCTGCCACGAAGGCCTCCGCAGCAACGGGGAGCGCGATCAAACAGAGCAAGCACACAGCGAGCAGTCTGCAACGTAACCCCATACCTTCCCCCGATCATGGGCATCCATGAAGGAGCCCAAGCCTAGCAGCGGAAAATGTCGGGCATGTGTCGTAATGCCACTATTTGCAGATCGTTTCACGAAAAACCACGAAAAAAGCCCGCGCAGACGAGGTCAGGCGGGCTTTTCAGGGTGTTTGAGTCAGGCGCCGGGGCTTAGCCGGATGATTTTTGGAAACTCGGTAAGACTGACAGGCGCCGTGCAACGGTCGCCGGTGCAGCTCCAGCGTTGCTCGCTGGTGACCATCCCCTTGCTCGCCATTTGCGTATCGAGCACCCGCAACGGCGCGTTGTTCATTGCTTGGCTGACGACCTGTTCTTCTCGGGTGCGTCCCGTGGCCCAGGCCACGACGATCCGCTCGCGACCATCGCTGAACACCAATTTGTAGAGGCCGTCAGACTGCAAACTGGCGCTGGCGTCGTACTCGAAGTCTTTCAGGTAGGGGCTGATCGCTTTGAGCACCGAGTAGGCCGGTTTGGGGCTCAGGTCCACGTTCAGCAAGCCAAAGTTGTGTTCCTGATCGTCGCGCTTGTTGCCATCGTTGATCAGGTCGTACCACCAGATGCCCTTGATCGAAGGCACGGTGCGAGCGAGAAACCAGGCGCGGGCCAGGTAAGCGGCCTGACGCGTAGTGTCGATGCCGCAATGGTCCTCATGACTTGGCCAGCTCATTTCGGTCAGGTACAGAGGCACAGGCTTATGGGCCAGGCCCGTGAAGCGCCGGTCCAGATCGCGCA
Source organism: Pseudomonas salicis (assembly GCF_057128705.1). Lineage (NCBI taxonomy): Bacteria > Pseudomonadati > Pseudomonadota > Gammaproteobacteria > Pseudomonadales > Pseudomonadaceae > Pseudomonas > Pseudomonas salicis. Next base: position 355,656 of record NZ_JBSKHU010000006.1, on the reverse strand, counting down.
TCCAGTTAATCCAGCTTTCCGGCGTGTTGTGGTCGCGTCCCTCGCAGTGCACGTAAGGATGGAGCGAAATGCCGTCCGCGTAATTCATGATGCCCGCCGTCAGCAGGCGATCCACGAAACCACCCTTGATGCCCGCGGACGTCACCGCACCCGCCAGCACTTTGGCCTGTGGATTGTTTTTGCGAATGATCGGTGCTGCTTCCTTCACGATGGCGACGTAATCCCGGCTAAGGCGCGAGTCGGTTGGCCCTTCGATGTCCCACTCGTTCCAAACCTCGTAGTACTTCACCGGATTGCCCAACTGGTGGGTGAGGTAATCGACGTACTTCAGGTACGGAATCTTCACCTCGGGCGTGCGCGGCTTGGCGTTGCCATTGAAGGACGTGCCGTAACCCAGGATGACCATCGGCGCTTGGTTCAGCGCGTTGGCCTTGGCGAGCCACGCCCGCCATGGCGGGATGATTTGCAGCTGATTGGGCGCCGGTTCAGCCGTGGACCAGAACCCGTCATCACGCACCGAGGTGACGCCCGCCAGGCTGGCCAGCTCCAGACTGCGCAGTGGCTGGTTAACGTTGTTCATCGAGTGGGTGGCGACACCGACGATGAATGAATCGGTAGCCGTGACGTAAGTAGAGATCAGGCACGACAGCAGCAACAGGCTTCCACGGCCAATACGCGATAGGCTCATGCGCACGCATTCCTTTGTGGGATCAGCTCAGGCCGGGGAGACCGGCCCAGGGTGCCGCTTCAACCGGCTTTGGGGCGACGGCCTTCACGTGCGACCTCGCCGCCATGGCATGCCCGATGGCCATGCCGAGGAACAGGTTCGCCAGCGTTACTTCAAGTGTGTCAGTCGTCCAACTGACGATGCAGATGCAGAAGCTGGTGGCGAGCATCGCCCGGCCATAGCGGGTCGTGATGTCAGCCAGAGTGATGAACAGCGGGATGTGCAGCGCGTAGAGGAACAACCCCGCCACGCCAAATGCCGCCCAGAGGTAAACGACGGTGCTGTCGGAAACCATGAACAGGTCCGCACCGATCACAGGGAATGCCGCCACTGAACTGCCCACCAGCCCAAATCCTGCTCCGGTGTAGGCGCGGTCTTCGCTGACCAGCTCGCGGATCACGTTTGGCCAGGTGTTGACGAGGCGGTCGTAAATCGATGACAGCGAGCTGCCGGTGGAGATTTTATTGGGGTCGAAGTCGTACATCATCGCCACGAACGGCAACGCCATTCCAAGCAACACCGCCACCACGATGGCACCGCGGGTGGTCCATCGGAAGCGGGTGATCAGCAGCAGGCCAACGGCGCCCGCAAAGGCCAGGACCGGCGCTTTACTGGTGGTCAGAATCACCCCCGCCAGCCCGGCGGCGCAGATGGCGATGGCCAGCATTTTCGAACGTACGGTGGTCATCAGGTACAGGCTGAAAATCGAGATGATGATCGCCAGCGCGCTGGAAATTCGGGCGAACCCGGCAGGCCGGTCGGCGTCTTCGGAGGCCCAGGTTGTGTTGGCGCTCAGCTCGGTGCCGCCAATGCTGTAGCTGTAGCCCTTCCACGGCAGGTCGGTGTACTTGTCCATCGCGATGCCCGCCAGCGAGGCCGCCAGTGCAAAGGCGATGGCCCACATGAACAGCCGTTTGTGCTTGGTGATCTGATCGCCGCACGCCAGTCCGAACAGCAACGGGCTGATGCCGTACAGGGCAAAAGCGAAGTTTCCTGCCCCCGCGCCATTCAGCACCGCCCATGCAGACGACAGTAACAAGGCGATGAAGCTGAGCCACACACCAGGCCCTGCCTTGAAACGGCCGAGTTCCAGCGCGAAGAACAGCAGGCAGGCGACTTTCGGGGCGTACAGCAACACCGAGATGCCCGCTTTGTCCAGGTAGAAGCGCAAGGCGCCAGAGAAGGTCTCGACCAGAATCAGGCTGATCGCGACCAGCACGATGGCCGTCGATTTGTCGAAGGACATGATCGACGGCTTTTCAACGTAAGCGGGGGTAGGCGACATCATGGGAACAGCCTCTCAAGAGCGCTGGATCGAAAATAGGGTGACAAATGAAAGAAGCGTCGTGGCCACGCTACCGCTCACCGACGTCGGCAACGCCGTCGATGAAACCGGTAAGTCCTTGTGTGCTGGAGGGCCGTGACGGGAGGGAATTGCCGAATGGGGTCCCTCTCAAAGCGGCGTGACAGGGGATATATCAGCCGCAGATCAAAGGGCTGTCAATGAAATAGTCAAATTTTCGGACAGTTTGAATAAGGCTTAAAAATCAGAGTTTCTAACTTATTGAAATTATTGAGAGTGTAAAAATTGACGCTAATAAATAAAGGAAAAAAATGAGCTTTAGGCGTGCCGCCTATGATTCATTTTTGTTACAGGTCGCTCGATTTTCGACCAATCCTGCAAGAGCAAGCTCACCGGCGCCACGAAATAAGCGTCTGGCTCAATCCAACTGTGGGAGCGAATTTATTCGCGAATACGGGTAGAGACGACGCATCTCTATCGCCTGACCGAACTTCGCGAATGAATTCGCTCCCACAAAGGGTTCATCACCGGATCAGAGTCCGGACCTCAAACTCAGGTGTATTTACGCTTATCAGCCGCAGGCGGGAAGTATTGATACAGCCAGGTCTCGCTCAGCGTACGGTCGCCAGTCTTGATGAACATGCGCATCTCCACCGGGTCCACCGAATCACTGGTCGGGTACCAGTCAAAGCTCACGCGGAAGCCTTTGATGTCCGGCAGCACCAGCACGTTGAAATCCTGCACTTTGCCGTTCGACACGGTAACCATCGGCTCGATGGCCGAGCCTTCCGGCAGCCGGTCGATGCCCCCACCATTGAAGTCCACCGCAAAGCGGCGTGCCCAGACATCCGGGTAATGCTCGCCCGGTGCCCAGCCTTCGATGAAGCCGCCCATGCCCGAACGTGTCGCGTGCACCTGCGCCAATGGCGTACTTACCGGCGGCAGCGGGCTCCAGTACAGCTTGTAGCCGTAGTTCATCGACATTCCGGCCTTGATCGGCACTTTCGGGTTCCAGAACGCAACGATGTTATCCAGCGTCTCGCCGGTGGTCGGCAACTCCATCAGGTCAATGGAGCCCTCGCCCCAGGCGGTCGTCGGCTCGACCCACAGGCTCGGTCGACGGTGATACCAGTCGACGGTGTCCTGATAGGTCTTGAACTCGTGATCGGTCTGTACCAGGCCAAAACCTTTCGGGTCTTTGTCGGCAAAGGCGTTGAACTGGAGCTTCGCCGGGTTGTTCAACGGACGGCAGATCCACTCGCCGTTGCCGCGCCACATGGCCAGGCGGTCCGAGTCATGGATTTCCGGGTGAATGGTGTCGCACATCCGGCGTTCATGAGTGCCACAGCTGAACATGCTGGTCATGGTCGCAATGCCCATTTGTTCGATGTCGGCGCGGGCGTTGATGTGCGCGTCGATGTCCATGACCACGCGATCGGCCTGGCAATCGATATCGAATTTGTAGGCACCGGTCGCGCTCGGCGAATCCAGCAGCGCGTAGACCACGAAACGGGTGGCGTCCTTGGTCGGTTTTTCGAACCAGAACTTGGTGAAGTCAGGAAATTCTTCGGGCTTGTGGGCATAGGTGTCGATCGCCAGGCCCCGGGCCGACAGGCCGTACTGCTTGTTGCTGTCGATGGCGCGGAAGTAGCTGGCGCCTAGGAACGACAGAATGTCGTTGATCGCGATTTCCGGGGCCTTGAACAGCTTGAAGCCTGCAAAACCCAGATCACCCTTGAGTTGGGTCTGATCGATGCGGCTGGCTTCGTAGTTGAACAGCTCGGGGCGGAAATGCACCTCGCGCGCCTCGTTCGTTGCGGGGTCCACGCTGTACATGCGTACCGGCGTCTTGAAGCCTGCGCCGACGTGAAAGAAATGCACGTCCAACTGGCCTTTGACATCATTCCAAAGGGAATGGCCTGCGTCGTATTTGATCGCGTTGAACTGCTGTGGCGTCATATTTGCCAGCGTGGGCGGCAAGTTTTGCTTAGTGCTGACGTAGGCTTTGCCGGCCATCTGTTTGGCGAGGTCTTGCAACGTTTTGAAGTCGAAATGTTCGATGTCGCCATCTGCTGCTGCCGCCAGGGCGCGTGCTGCATAAAGACCCGTGGCTGGCAGCGCGCTATAGGCTGCCAGCGCCATGGAAGCTTTCAGTAGATTCCTGCGATTCATAAGGTGAAGCCTCTGAAGAAATGCCGTGCCTTCCTGCACATGAAAGTGCGCTTTCCCAATCCTTGCCGAACGCAAATTACCAACAAACAGATAACAATCTCGGCATCTTGTTCGCAAAAAAGAGAAAAAATCGTTTCAGAGGGCTACTTGTGAGCATCCAGAGTATTGCGGGTTGTGTTTTAGGTGAGGTGTTCACGCCTGCTGGATAAAAGCCAGACGCACGGCGAAACCGATCAGCATCGTGCCGAACACCCATTGCTGAAAGCGTTGCGCGGTCGCGCTGCGGGCCAGCCATCGACCGATCCAGCCGCCTGCCATTGCGTACACGCTGTCGAACGACAGGCCGACCAGCACCAGAATCACCCCCAGCGCAGCGAACTGCCCGGCCACCGAACCCGCGTGTGGGTCGATGAATTGCGGTAGCAGTACCGAGCAAAACAGCAGGGCTTTGGGGTTGAGCAGGTTAGTCAAAAGCCCGCGCCCGACGGCTGCGCGCCAAGAGAGCGCCGTCCCACCCTCGCCGCCTTGGGCCGTCATGCTCATCGCGCCCGGTTTGAACATCTTCAGCCCCAGCCACAGCAGGTATGCAGCGCCGATGATGCGCACGGCTTCGAATGTCCAGGGCGAGACTTTAAACAACGTTGCCAGCCCCAGCGCAGCCAACGCCACATGACCGCCACGGGCGATGGCCAATCCGAGCGCCGTGGCAAGGGCTTTGCCACGACCGTGACGGGCGCCGGTCTGGAGCAGCAGGATCATGTCTGGGCCCGGCACCAGCAGGATCATCGACAGGGCAGCGATAAACAGCGCGATGTTTTCCATGGTTCGGCTCTCGGATGAAGGGATGATGGAAGAAAATTCTAAGGCGAGAGAGTGGGGCAGGTGCTTGCGTGTTTGACCCCTGAACGGCTTAGTATTGGCATCTTCTGCTGATTGCCACGCTGAAACGGAGTCTTTTGTGCCAAATCAATCAAACGTGAAGCTCGATGCCTACGACCGCCGCATTCTCAATGCTTTGCAACGGGACGGTCGATTGACCAACGTTCAACTGGCAGATGAGATCGGGTTGTCAGCTTCGCCATGCCTGCGACGGGTCAGGCAATTGGAAGAGGCGGGGGTGATCAGCGGCTACCAGGCAACGCTGGATGCCGATGCAGTGGGTCTGGGATTGACGGTGTTCATCGGGGTGAAAGTTGACCGCCATCACGAAGACGAGGCGCAGAAGTTTCAACAGATGGTGTCGGTGTTGCCTGAGGTAATCTCTGCGCACATCGTGTCGGGCGAATCGGATTTTCTGCTGCACGTGGTGGTGCCTGACTTACGCAGTTATGACCGGTTTCTCACAGACACACTGCTGAAAATGCCCAGCGTGCGGGACATTCGCAGCAACTTCGCGATTCGCACCCTCAAGCAGCAAGGGCCGTTGCCTTTGGGGCATTTGCCGGTGTGACAGAGCGATCCCGGATTTCTGTGGGAGCGAATTCATTCGCGAGAAATCGGGGAGTCGATAGAGGTGTATCGGCTGCACCGGCCAATCGCGAATAAATTCGCTCCCACAGTTGAGCCTTCATCGGACTTCAAATGCCGTGGCAGCCTCGAATTTCTGTGGGAGCGAATTCATTCGCGAGAAATCGGGGAGACGATAGAGGTGTATCGGCTGCAATGGCCAATCGCGAATAAATTCACTCCCACAGGGTCATCAGCAGGCCGCGGTTCAATCGTCGACCTTGGGCTCACGCCTGCGTCGTATGCCCACCCACTGCCATCGCCGCCTGGCGCAAGGCCTCGGAGCGGGTAGGGTGCGGATGGCAGGTGAGCGCGATGTCTTCCGCCGACGCTGCAAATTCCATCGCCACGCAATACTCGGCAATCATCTCACTGACGCTTGGCCCAACCAGATGCACACCCAGAATCTCGTCGGTTTTTTCATCAGCCAGCACTTTGGCGAAGCCGTCTGTTTCGTGATTGACCTTGGCCCGGCTGTTGGCGCTGAACGGGAATTTTCCCACCTTGTAGGCGCGGCCTTCCTCCTTCAATTGCTCCTCGGTCTTACCGACGCTGGCCAGCTCCGGCCAGGTGTAAATCACGTTGGGGATCAGGTTGTAATTCAGCTCGCCCTTCTTGCCGACGATCCGCTCGACGCACACCGCTGCTTCATCTTCTGCCTTGTGCGCGAGCATCGGGCCGGAGGTCACGTCGCCGATCACCCAGATGCCGTCCACTGACGTGCGATGGCCCTTGTTGGCCAGCGCGCCGCGCTTGTCGACTTCAAGCCCCACTGTTTCCAGCCCCAGACCTTTCGTGACCGGACGTCGGCCGATGGACACCAGCACGTAGTCCGCTTCGATCACTTCGGCTTCGCCACCGGCGGCGGGTTCGACTGTCAGGCTCACGCCTGTGTCACTGGCGACGGCCGACGTCACTTTGGAGCTGAGTTTGAAATTCATACCCTGGCGCGACAGTGAGCGATGCAGGGTCTTGCCAGTCTCCAGATCCGAGCCGTGGGCCACGTGATCGAGGAATTCCACGACCGTGACCTTGGCCCCCAGACGACGCCATACGGACCCCAGCTCAAGGCCGATCACGCCTGCACCAATCACTACCAAGTGCTTGGGTACTTCGCTCAGGGACAGCGCGCCGGTTGAATCGAGAATGCGCTGGTTATCGATGGTCACGCCCGGCAGCGGGGTCGGTTCGGAGCCGGTGGCGATGATGATGTCCTTGGCCGTCAGCTCGGTTTCGGCGCCGCTGGCATCGGTGACGATGACCTTGCCCGGCCCGGCCAGACGACCCCAGCCCTTGATCCACTCGGCTTTGTACTTGCGAAACAGGAACTCGATGCCTTTGGTGAGGCCGGTCACACTCTCGACCTTCTGCGCCATCATCTGCGCCAGATTCAGGGTCGGCGTGACCTCAATGCCGAGCTTTTTGAATTCATCGCCTGTCGCCGCTTCGTACAACTCAGAGGCGTGCAGCAGGGATTTGGACGGGATGCATCCCACATTCAGGCAGGTGCCACCTAAGGTCTCGCGGCCTTCGATGCAGGCGACCTTCAAGCCTTTCTGACCGGCGTGAATGGCTGCGTTGTAGCCGCCTGGGCCGCCGCCAATAATGACAACGTCGTAGTGACTCATGAGCGTACTCCTGAATGAAGAAATGACAGTGGAGGAAGCGTAGTCCGCTCTCCGCGAATGTCTTGATGGACCCTATCAGAGAAAAATTATGTCCGTAATATCGACTCAGGAGTGAGGTGAGGTCAAGGCCAGGGCTTTACAAGGCTGAAACGGTTTTTGCCCGGATGATTAATTTCGCTGCCGTCGAAATCCGGTCTCCTACAAGAAAAGGTGCACGGAATGAGACCTGTGGATAACGTGTTGGCAGTCTGTGTGTAAAGCTGTTGAAACACTTTCTTCAATCTTGTGCATAAACCTTGGCGTTAGGGGTGGTGGCAGGCTTTGTCACTTCAGCCACTGCGCCCCGAATGCGTCTGACGAGGGTCACCAGCAGCAGAATGGCCATCACCGCCATGATGACGTTAATCGGCGCTGTGAGGACGCGCTCCGAGGCGATGCCTACGCCAAACAGACCAAAACACAGCATGCGCACGTGGCTTTTCAAGGGACCGTCCCGCCGACGAGACGCCTTGATCAACGGCCCGAGCAAACCGGCGAATTCGCTGAAAATCGCCAGCAGCGTGACCGTCAGCACCAGCAACAGGCTGACCTTGGGAATCACTGCAAACGGCAGAAATAGAGCGGTTTCAGCGACAACTCGGCTCAACTCGCGGGCGCAGGTGCCGAATCTGGAGTGTTGTCCGAACTCTGTCACCAGCAACGTTTCCACCGCGTTGAACAGCATCCGAATCAGCATCCAGATCGGAATCAACAGGAAGATTGGCGGGTACGCGGCAAACGCGGCCACCAGCATCCCGACGGCCACCGAAATGAGCCCCGCGCATGACGTTACGTGAATAGCGCGCACGCCGTCATCGAACAGAACCCTGGCCACCGGATGCAGGATTTTGAGCAGCCAAGTCTTGAGTGTGGTCAGCATGATCGCGGGCCGCTCCCCTGTGGATAACTTTCTGGGAGCATAGTGCAAGTTTGAGGTTGTGCTGAAGTCTGAAGATTGCCACGACCTCTGTAGGAGTGAGCTTGCTCGCGATGCGTTTATCCAGACACCCGTTCAGTGAACGAGAGACCGCTATCGCGAGCAAGCTCACTCCTACATAGATAAGTTCGGGTATGACCTGCACTCATACCCCCATGAGTTTTTATGGTTACTGGCCCCGAAATATCCGGTGATACAAATCGCATCACAGCTCACCTACAACAACAAAGAGCGCTTGCGATATGACTTCTCTGCACGCCCCGATTCCGTCCAGCCCCATGCGGCGCTCTCCGACTTCCTCCATTCGCCACGCGATGCCCGGCATCCGCGTGCGGTTCTGATCACCCGCATTTTTCCGTTCCGGAGAACACCCCATGAAAAAACTCGACCTGTACATCGGTGAAGGCTTCGAAGGCCCAGGCGTCAACGCCGCCCACATCAACATCATGATCGGCCCGCGCAACGGCCCTGCGGGACAAGCCTTCGCCAACAGCCTCGCCTCGCCAAGCCAGGGCCACTGCCCGTTCATGGTCATCGCTCAGCCGAACATCCCGGTCAAACCGATGACGCTTTATGTGAACAAAGCCGCCATCGGCAGCGACCTGCACGGCAACGCCACCTGGGGCGCGTCTCAGGCCGGTATCGCCAAGGCCGTCACCGAAGCGCTGCTCGACGGCACCTTGCCTGCCGAAGCCGAAGACGAGTGGGCCATCGTCACCGCCAACTGGGTCAACCCGGCCTGTGACGATCTGGATGCCGTCTACCTGAACAACTACAACGCCTGCCGCAACGCGATTCGTGCAGCCCTGACCGGCAAGCCTGAGCGTTCGCAACTGGCCGATGTGGTCAACCGCATCAGCAACCCGTTCTACACGCCAAAAGCCTGAGGTCCGCGCCATGCAATACATTCGTTTGGGAAATTCGGGTCTCGAAGTTTCGCGGCTGTGCCTGGGCACCATGAACATGGGCACCCCTGACTGGAAACCGTGGATCTTCGACGAGAAGAAAAGCGAGCCGATCGTGCGTCACGCGCTGGAAAACGGCGTCAACTTCATTGATCTGGCGGACTTCTATTCCGCAGGCGTTGGCGAAGAAGTGGTGGGCCGCATCGTCAAGCGCCTGGCCCGCCGCGAGGATCTGGTGATCACTACCAAGGTCGGCTACGGCACCCGCTCTGGCAAGAACGCCAGCGGTCATTCGCGCAAACACATCATGGATAGCATCGATGCTTCCCTGAGCCGTCTGGGCATGGATTACGTCGACGTCTTCATGCTGCATTACTTCGACGTGAACACCCCCGTCGAAGAAACCATGAGCGCGATGAACGACATCGTGCGTTCCGGCAAGGCGCGCTATATCGGCGTCTCGACCATGCTCACCGGCCAGTTGGCGAAGATCCTCATGGCCTGCGAACGCAACGGCTGGGTCAAGCCCATCAACATGCAGCTGCAGCTGAACTGCGCCTACCGCGAAGAAGAGCGCGAGATGATTCCGTTCTGCCGCGATCAGGGCCTGGGCGTTTCCGTGTTCAGCCCGCTGGCGCGTGGTTTGTTGACCGGCGACGTGCAATCCACCCGCAACCAGACCGACTTTTTCACGCAACAGATGTACAGCGACGAAGCCTCGTTCCAGATCGCCCATTCGGTGCAGCGCGTGGCCCAGCGTCGTGGCGTGTCCAACGCGCAGATCGCCCAGGCGTGGGTCGCCAACCATCCGGGCGTCGACTGCATGCTGGTCGGCGCAGACACCACGGCTCAGTTCGACAGCGCCCTGGCCGCGTTAGAAACCAGGCTCGATGCCGATGAGCTGTACGAATTGGAGCGCAATTACACGCCGTGCGACGTGATCAACGATTACACCGCTGGCAAACGCATCCTGCGCAGCGCACGGCCTGCTACTGAAGTCTTCAGCCTGACCGAGGCCGTGGCATGAGCGCGCTGATCCGCAACGGGCATTACATCGACGGTCAATGGACGACGGGCGGCCCGACGTACCCCGTCTCCAACCCCGCCACCGGCGAGCTGATCGCTCAGGTGCAGAAGGGCGGGACCGAGGAAACCAATCACGCCATTGACGCGGCTGAACGCGCACTGCCCGCCTGGCGCAAGCTGACTGCGAAGGAACGCAGCGTGAAGCTCAAGCGCTGGAGCGAACTCATGCTGAGCAATCAGCGTGAGTTGGCGACGCTGCTCAGCCGCGAGCAAGGCAAGCCGTTTGCTGAAGCGATGGGTGAGGTCGTCTACGCCGCAAGCTTTCTGGAGTGGTTTGGTGAGGAAGCTAAGCGCGCCTACGGCGACGTGATTCCGAGCCACAAGGCCGATGCGCGCATCGTCGTCACCAAGGAAGCCATCGGCGTGGTCGCGGCGATCACACCGTGGAACTTCCCGCTGGCGATGGTCACCCGCAAAGTCGGCCCGGCGCTGGCGGCGGGCTGCACGATGATTCTCAAGCCGTCCGAGGAAACCCCGCTGTGTGCGTTCGCGCTGGCCGTGCTGGCCGAACAGGCAGGCATTCCAGCGGGCGTGTTCAACGTCGTGTCGGGCGATGCGGTGGCCATTGGCGGCGCGCTGCAAGCGTCGTCTGTGGTGCGCAAACTGTCGTTCACCGGCTCGACCCGCGTCGGCAAATTGCTGATGCGTCAGGCCGCCGACACGCTGAAAAAAGTCTCGCTGGAACTGGGCGGCAACGCGCCGTTCATCGTCTTTGACGACGCCGATCTGGATGCCGCCGTCAAAGGCGCCATGGCCTCGAAATTCCGCAACACCGGGCAGACCTGCGTCTGCGTGAACCGCTTCTTCATTCAAGACGCCGTGTACGAAGACTTCACCCGCAAGCTGGCCGAAGCCGTGGCTTTGATGCGCGTGGGCAACGCCCTGGAAGGCGAAACCGAGCAAGGTCCACTGATCAACAACGTCGCACTGGGCAAGGTCGAGCAACACGTCGGCGATGCGCTGGAGAAGGGCGGCAAGCTGTTGTGTGGCGGTCAGCGTCACGCGCTGGGCGGCACGTTCTTCGAGCCGACCGTGATTACTGAAGTGAACGATCAGATGCTGATCGCTCAGGAAGAGACCTTCGGCCCGGTCGCCGCGTGTTTCCGCTTCAAGGACGAAGCTGAAGTGCTGCGCCGCGCCAACGACACGCCGTTTGGCCTGTCGGCGTACTTCTACAGCCGCGACATTGGGCGTGTGTGGCGAGTGGCCGAAGGGCTGGAAGCAGGGATGGTAGGCATCAACGAAGGGATCATCTCCACGGAAGTCGCGCCGTTCGGCGGCATCAAGGAGTCGGGTCTGGGGCGCGAAGGATCGCGGTACGGTCTGGAAGACTATCTGGAAATCAAATACCTGCTGATGGGTGGGCTCTAGACGCCGATCGTTCCCACGCTCTGCGCGGGAACGCACCCGTCTCGCTACCCCTTTCTGTAGGCGTGAGCTTGCTCGCGATAGGTTTGTCTTTCGCTGAGGTGGTGATTGACCCTCCGCCATCGCGAGCAAGCTCACTCCTACAGTCGAATCCCGCCGGCTGGGTAGCCAGCGGGAAAATTCTGGTTTCGCTTCTCCGTCAATAACAATAACTGGAGGCAAACATGTCTGTTCAACCGGTACAAATCGATGATCTGCCCATCGGTAAATTTCACATCAAGATTGCAGGCCTGACGTTCGGTGCGCACTTCACCGATGGCTACATTCTTGGCCTGATCGGCATCGCGTTTACCTTGCTCAGCCCGCAGCTGCACCTGGATGCGTTCTGGCAGGGCCTGATCGGGGCGTCGGCGCTGATCGGCCTGTTTCTCGGCAGTCTGTTCTTCGGATGGATTTCCGATCGGCTGGGCCGACAGAAAATCTTCCTCGTCAGCTTCGTGCTGATCACGGCGGCGTCGGTGTTGCAGTTTTACGCCGAAACCGCGATGCAGCTGTTCCTGTGTCGGGTGCTGATCGGCATCGGTCTGGGCGGCGACTTCAGCGTTGGCCACGCCATGCTCGCCGAGTTCTCGCCGAAGAAACATCGCGGCGTGCTGCTGGGTTCGTTCAGCGTGATCTGGACCTTCGGTTATGTGGCGGCGACCTTCGTCGGCACGGCCATGCTTTCGCTGGGCGACGATGCCTGGCGCTGGATGTTGTCGTCCTCGGCCATTCCGGCGGCGTTGATCCTGATCGCGCGCATCGGCACCCCCGAATCGCCTCGCTGGCTGATCAATCAGGGCCGCGTCGCCGAAGCGCGCGCCATCGTCAAAAAGCACTTGGGCGACCACGTAGTCATGGACGAAGAGCGCTCCAGCGACCGTCGTTCGGGTTACGCGATTCTGTTCAGCCCCGAGTACCGCACGCGCACGCTGTTCAACTGCCTGTTCTTCGTCTGCATCGTAATGCCGTATTTCGCCATCTACACCTTCCTGCCGTCGATTCTGCAGAAGATGGGCCTGGCGGAAGGCTTCGGCACGGAGCTGATGCTGAACATGTTGTTGATTGCAGGCGCCTTGATCGGCATCTGGTGCACGGTGAAATTCACCCGCCGGGGGTTCCTGATCAACTCGTTCATCATTCTGGCGATCGCGTTGTTTGTGTTGGCGGTGCTGCCAAGCGCCTCGACGCTGCTGATGGTGCTGGCGTTTGCGTTGTTCACGGTGGTGCTGTCGGCGGTGAGCAACTTGGTGGGCGTGTTCCCGGCAGAAAGCTTCCCGACCGAAGTGCGCGCCAGCGGGATTGGTTTGGCCACGGCGGTCAGTCGGCTGGGGTCGGCGATTAGCACGTTCCTGTTGCCGGTGAGCGTGGCCGGTATTGGCTTGAGCCCGACCATGGGCATTCTCGCGGCAATTCTGGCGCTGGGGGCGATTATCTCCTGGGCGTGGGCGCCGGAAACCAAAGCGTTGACGTTGAATCAGGCGTGTACGGTGAAGGAGGGCGATGTTGCGCCCGTCATCGAGCCTTCGCTGACCTCTCGGGCCTGACGCGGTTTTACTGCGGAATAAGCGTTGCTCTGCCATACAGAGCAACGCGTATTGAGAGGGCCTTGTTACCTGTACTTGGCTAGTGCTGAATCATCTGGGTTGGAGGAGAAATAACAGCGTCCTGTTTGAACAAGCGACCCTCTCGCTGCAGCCTTTCAAATGCGGTATCGGGCCTTCGGCTTTTGTTGCTCATACTCTTTACAACTTTTGTACAGGCCAATCAGGTCCGCGGTTTTGTCAGGCTGGCCTGCCCAAAGGTAATGGCTGCAACCATGCGGGCTATCGTTCTCATGGTCTTACTCCCTAGTGGTCATCCCTATTCCACAGCCGGACTTCTATACGCAACGTTGCATCGATGCCGGGTCGCACGCCATTGGGGGTCTTCACCGGTATGTCGAAGCTCACCCCAGTGAGGTCTGGCAGGTCACGGGTGACAACCTTGTTCGTCGCCTGGTTGGGGGTCTCGCTTTGCAGGCCGCTAAAAATGGCATAGCCCGACGGCTCCGCTGGATCAGGTATGGCCTCCACCAGAATCAGCTCTCGGTAGATATAGCTACCTTCATAGTGCTGATCTTTCCAGAACACACGGTCCACGCTGTAGTCGGGTACCAATACGGCGAGGTCAAAAGCGAAGGCGACGGACTTCATCTTGCTGACGCTCTTCGTTTCATCCAAGAAAATCGAGAACAGATGAGGGCTGGCCTTTCTGCTTGGAGAGGGCGGGGCACCCGCTTGAGTCGGGAACAGGTCGTCAAAGAGCCTGTGAATCGCAGAGTTTTCCCTGACAACCCGCCGATGTATCTGCCACTGACTCCCGCGAACACTGGCGACAATCTCAAATTGATAAGAGGCCCTGACCTCTTTGCCAGCATCTTTCTCAGCCTGTACGTCAGCAGGCAGGGTCAGTTCGTCGATATCCAGTATGCCGTCGATGCGCAGGCTTCCGAACAAGAAGCGAGTCAGGTTTTGATAGCCCTCCTCGGAATTGACGATGCCGTAATGGCCAGAGTGGCTCCGGTGGGCGAAGGCCGCTGGAGAATGCACGATCTGACCGTTTTCACGGGTGAAGGTGGTGGCGTTTTCGATTCGGACCAGGCCGTCGCTGGCGTCGCCGACCGCCCAGGCACTCATGCCTTTCATGACCGTGTAATCGCTCGGATTGGTACCGACCAGATTGAATACCCGCTCCGCCGGGAAGAGCGTCAGCAGGGAGACATCAGGTTCTGTCGCAGGGATATCGAAGTATCCTGCCATGCGTTGGCGGTTGAAGTTATTGGCATCGCCGAACGTGGCCCACGCGGGCACATTACGTACGACTCTCAGATCAATGCCATTGTGCGGCGTGGCGTAGGTAAACAGCTTGTGGACGGCATTGCGAGCGTCTGGATGACCCAAAGCCGGGTTTTGTAGAAAAGCGCGGGCTACCAATCCACCCATTGAATGTGCGACCAGATAACAGCGGAAGTCCTCTTTGCTGACCTGGTTATCCAAGGGCTCGCCGGTGATGGGATCTGTACCTTGGCGGCATACCAGTTCGCGGACTCGCAGGATCAGATTACTGAGGTTCTGGGCAAAATGCTCGATGGGCGGAGTATCGCCTGTTCCGAAGGTTTCGGAGGCTTCATCGTAGTAGCGAAAGATGATGATCGACTGATAAGGCAGGGCAATGTTGGGCAGTAACGGTCGTGTCGGATCTTTGGAGTCAGGCTCGGTCAGGTCTTGGCCATCGACATAAATATCGTCGTAGCGACGGTCGCTTTTCTGGTCACTCTGGTTTAGCCAGACGACTTCATCTTTGAGGCGGACCATAGGCGATTCAAAGAAAAACTTCTGTACCTTGCCATTCCACAGTTGGCGCGATTTGGAAGAGCCGATATTGAAGCCCATATAAGGGTCAGCAACCGTCTCTTCTATCTCATCTGCCGTTGCTGCGAAGCCGCGGATATAAATAATGGGGTGATAAGGGTGATTTTTATTCATGATTCGCCCTGCGTCAGGTGGTCGAGTTCGGCCACATTCACGATGCCTTCTTACACTCGACTCAAATGACGTAGTCGACCCAGGTGTGATGTGTCCCTATTTGGTTGCCGCCGTTTTGTGCACGCCTTCCACTGCTTTCAAGACTGCGTCAATTTCTTTGGCGTGGACTTCATCGGTTTTACCGATGGGGTCCAACACTGCGCTGAGCCTGGTCGCGTTGTCTTGGACTGTCGCCTGCGCGTGGTCTTCCCTGGCAACCCTCAGTAATAGCCATGACCCACCTTTAAATAACTTTCCGCTCATATCACTCAGGTAAGGATTATGTGTCTGTTCAGTTATTGCCATGAATGCAAAATCGGGCAGAGTGTCTCGCCGTTCCATCCTGACGATTGCGTAATAACCTTCCTGCAACGGAGCACGACTCGTATTCAAGGCAACCACCGCGCCGGTGTCAGCCTTGGTGTGCCCGGTATATACCGGGTCAAACTCCATCTGATAACGCAGTTCTACATCATCCCCATTGGCGCTCAGCAACGCCCCGCCCAGGGAGTTGAGGAGATTGATGACCGGGGTGCCGGGCGCGTAGGCGGCACTCCCGATTTTTGCCAACTGCTGAAGCAACTGGCGGCCCTGCTCGTTTTCATCGTTGTCGAGTTCCATGATCGCGAGGTCGATAAAAAAGGCACCCCCTTCGAATGTTTTAGGCCCATACACTGGGATATTGAGCGCGTTGATAAGTTGGCCACTTTCACGAATGTCTTCGTTGTAATACACGACCCTGCCATTGCGCTCCATCTCTGTGGGGTTGAATGTAAGCCCGGTGGTTGGGCTGCGTTCACCGGCATTGGCGAGAATGGCTATTTCTCCCGGCGTATTTTGCGAACTCCCCAGTATCGAGACATTTCCATCCCCGCCAGGGCAGGGAACGGCGCCCTTGTTGGTGTGGGAAAACCAGTCGCCGGATCGACGGCTTTCCCTGAAGTCGCAAATGTAAGCCGAAATCAGCTTCACCGAGATGGCTTCACCTTTCGTTATTGAATGGGAATCTGGCTTGGACGGAACCAGGAAAAGGCTGGTGACATGGCTGCCATCGACAGAGTGACCCATTTGCACCGCGCCTTCGTTTTGCTGAAGGTTTCGGGCGCACCCTGCGAGGGTGCCGATTGTCGCGGCAAAAACCAGAATCCGAATGGATAGAGAGTTATCAAGCATCATGCGCATTCCTTTGTGCCGACCCAGCAGTGAGCAGTAGCGTCAATACGACCGATTGCACTCACGTGCATTCGTTTGACGTAGACAGTTACCGTTGCCCAAGAATGCTTGACGACCAAAGGAACGCTTGAAGGGTGTCTTTGAAATTAGCTCGATTTTTGGCCAGCGCCAGTGTCTTTCAACAAAATCCTGCTTTGGGGGCGTTTGGGGCTGGATCAGGGATTACTCACCAAACTCAACCACTCGGTAAACAGCTGCACCTTGGACAGCCCGAACTTGTCATTTGGGATGTCGAGCCAATAGCCGTAAGGGCCGATTACCTCGACGGGGGTGATCGGCAGCAGGCTGCCATTGGCCAGCTCGCGCTCGATCATCTGCCGGTCGATCACCGCCAGTCCGCCCCCTGACAGCGCGGTGTTGATCACCTGATCCAGCGTACTGAATTCCAGCCCTTGCGTCGCATCGACATCGATTCTTCCTACCGCGCTCAGCCAGTTCTCCCACACCTTCAGGCGCTTGCCTTCGTGGAGAATGTGCAGCAGCGGAAAACGCCGCAGGTCCGGCGCTTCGCCGTTGTCGAATAACTCGGGACTCGCCACCGCGATATGCCGCTCCATGACCAGCAATTGGCTATGACAGTGGGTGTCCGCCTCCAGTCCGAAGCGGATGTGACAGTCCACTTCCGCATATCCGTCGTGATTCGCCTGGTTGGTGATGCTCAGGCTGATGTCCGGATAACGCTGCACGAAGGTGCGCAATTGCGCCGACAGCCAGCGCGTGGCCCACGTCGGCGGAGCGAGAATGCGCAGGCGTTGGCGCAGGTTCGGTACGCGCACGGCTTGCAGCGAACGTTCGATGTGATCGAACGCCTGGGCCAGATTCGGCGACAGTGCGGCGCCCGACTCGGTGAGCGACAGGCCTCGCGGCGTGCGAATGAACAGCGTGATGCCCAGGTAATCTTCGAGCTGCTTGATCTGCCGGCTGATGGCGCCTTGGGTCACGTTCAGCGATTCCGCCGCCTTGTTAAAACTGCGGTGCCGAGCGACCTCTTCGAAGATGCGCAAGGTGTTCAACGAAGGCAATTGACGCATCGAACAGGCTCCAGCGCTGACCTTTCAAGCGGCCACTCGTGTCGAGCGGATCGGAAAGGGTGGATCAGCGGTGTGTATTTTTAGAGGAATTTTGTAGGAGGTATCTGACGCTGTGGCGCACGCCGATGCAAGGCCCGCGCGCAGAAAATGACGTCGTGGGGGCGCCCTTTGCGGGCTAACCTGTCTGCTGGCTGTCTGAGTGAATAATTCGTCATCTTCCGACGTGTTGATCAGACGAAAATTTCACGACTTCTGTTATATCGTAACGCCCCGTTAAACTGTGTTTCGGGATGCGTATCCCACGACGTGGACAGGCAGGGTAATGACTACAGCGTTCAGCAAGGTGTGGAGTGTCGATGCGGGTTGATCTGGATGTTGAAGGTGCAACGCCTGCAAGTCTGCCGAGGTTTCAGCGCGCGAGCTTTCATGCTCGGCGCCTGTCGCGATTGACCTACGTGCTGGGCACCATGGGCGTGATCGGCCTGGTGCTTTCGCTGTTCGTTGACCTGTTTTCCCCCAATTCCCTATGGACTGCCGTGCTGACCAACAGCGCCGCGAGCCTGCTGGTGCTGGCGTCGGCCATGCAGTCGGCGCAGGTGGTGGCCTTGTGGCGCGCCCGTGTCATCGCGCCGGACGACGTGGCGGTGGTGGCGGACGAAGACGTCGTCGCCGACGAGCAGGGCTGGTACGACCGCATGCTCGGTCGCATCGGCGGGGCCGGAACCTCGATGGTCGGTCAGATCGGGGCGTCGGTGTTCTGGCTCGCGGGCTGGTCACTGTTGGCGCTGATCAGCATTTCGTTGGTCTGGAACCTCGCACTAATCGGTACCAATGTCGGCCTGACCGGCAGCGTGGTCGGTGGTCTGTTGCTGCTGATCGGCTTTGGTCTGTTGGTGCTGGAGCGCCAGTTCAGCAACGAATCCGAAGCGTCGTGGCCTGAAGCCGAACAACTGGCGCAGATCACGCGCATGGCCATTGGCACGTTGCTGATCGCGGCGCTTTGTCTGTTCTTTTCGTCGGTTGAGCGGGTCTGGCCTGCGCGTCTGGCGGTGTTGGTCGGCCTGCTGCCGGGGCTGGTGGCGCTCGAATTGCTGATCCGCGCACTGCTGTCGGTTTTCAGCCCGCGCAACGACCGGCTTGAGCCGCGCCTGGTCGCGAGCAGTTTCGCTGCTGGTCTCCTGCGCTGGCCGCCGCGTCCGCTGACTGCGCTGCAGAACGAATTGCACAACCGCTTCGGCATCGACCTGCGGCAGATCTGGGCGTTTACCTACATGCGTCGCGCCTTCTTGCCCGTCATGGCCGTGATCGTCGCGTTGGGTTGGGCCCTGAGCGGCGTGCACGAAATTCCGATGCAGGGGCGAGGCATTTATGAGCGTTTCGGTAAGCCCGTCGAAGTCATGGGACCGGGCCTGCACGCCGGGCTGCCATGGCCGTTCGGGACCGTGCGGCCGGTAGAGAATGGCGTCGTGCACGAGTTGGCGACCAGCGTTTCCGAGGACGCCAACGCCAAAAACAACGACGCGGAACAGGTGCGCGATCCGGCTGAAGGGCCGCCGCCCGCGGTTGCGAACCGGCTGTGGGACGCGACCCATATCAACGATAAATCCCAAGTGATCGCCAGCGGCTCGGGCGACAAGCAGAGCTTCCAGATCGTCAACATGGACGTGCGCTTCGTCTACCGCATCGGTCTCGACGATCAGGCCGCCATGGCCGCGACCTACAACAGCGCCGACATTCCGAGCCTGATTCGCAGCACCGCCAGCCGCGTGCTGGTGCATGATTTCGCCTCGCGGACCCTCGATGAATTGCTCGGCGAGCAGCGCACTGATCTGGCCGCCGACATTGGCACTGCCGTGGCGCGGGACCTGAAGAAACTCGACAGCGGCGTGGAAATCCTCGCGACGGTCGTCGAATCGATTCACCCGCCGGCCGGTGCCGCCAACGCGTATCACGCCGTTCAAGCGGCGCAGATCAGCGCTCAAGCGCTCATTTCCCGCGAACGAGGCGCCGCTGCCGACCAGGCCAACCTGGCGCAGTTGCACGCCAGCGTAGCGCACGATCAAGCCGCCGCCGCGTCCCGCGAAGTCATGGCCACGGCGCAAAGCGCGGACCTGCGTTTCAGCGCCGAACAACAAGGCTACGCCAAGGCCGGTCAGGCGTTTCTGCTGGAGCAGTACCTGAGTCAACTGACCCTGGGCGTGACCCACGCCAAATTGCTCGTTCTGGATCATCGACTGGGCGGCACCAGCGCCCCCACTATCGATCTGCGTTCTTTCACCCTCCCGGTCGACCCTGCGGCGTCGCCAAAGTCGGCTGAACAGCCAATGGCTGAATAAGGAGTCGTCCCTTGAGTCTGTTTCATTCCCACGACCATCACGACCATTCAGGTCACGACCACGGCGGTCACGGCCATCACCATGGCCACCATCACCACGGCGAAGCGTCGGGGCCGGTGGGTTTTCCGTGGCGTCGCGCCGGGCTGGCAGCGGTGTTGATCGCGTTTGCCGTGGCAGCCGCGAGCCTGGTGCAGGTGCGTTCTGGCGAAGCCACTGTCATCACCCGTTTCGGTAACCCGTCCCGCGTGCTGCTCGACCCGGGTTTGAGCTGGCGCTGGCCCGCGCCATTCGAGGCGGCGATTCCAGTGGACCTGCGGCTGCGCACCACCTCCAGCGGCTTGCAGGACGTGGGCACTCGCGACGGCCTGCGCATCATCGTGCAGGCCTACGTCGCCTGGCAGGTGCAGGGCGACCCTGACAACGTGAAGCGCTTCATGCGTGCGGTGCAGAACGAACCGGACGAAGCGGCGCGGCAGATCCGCACCTTCGTCGGTTCGGCGCTGGAAACCACGGCGGCAAGCTTCGACCTGTCGAGCCTGATCAACACCGACGCCAACCAAGTGCGCATCGGCGACTTCGAAAACCAACTGCGCCAGCAGATCGACAAGCAATTGCTCACGACCTATGGCGTGCGCGTCCTGCAAGTGGGCGTCGAGCGTCTGACACTGCCATCAGTGACCCTCAACGCTACGGTAGACCGCATGCGCGCCGAACGTGAAACCATCGCCACCGAACGCACGGCCATCGGCAAGCGTGAAGCCGCGCAGATTCGCTCGGCAGCGGAACGCGATGCGCGCATCGTCGAAGCGGACGCCACCGTCAAAGCTGCCGACATCGAAGCGCAATCCCGCGTCGAAGCCGCTCTCATCTACGGCCGCGCTTACGCCAGCTCGCCGCAGCTGTACAACCTGCTGCGCTCGCTGGACACCCTAGGCACCGTGGTCGGCCCGACCACCAAGCTGATCCTGCGCACAGACGCCGCGCCGTTCCGCGTATTGGTGGACGGCCCGCCGAGCCTTGATGGCAAGCCGGATGGCAAAGCTGGAACGCAGCCATGAGTGAGCAGGACTCGACCCCGATCGAGCGCCCGGCGGTGAACAGCCCTTGGCTGCAAGCGAGTCGGTTGGCGTTCATGGGCTTGTATGTCGTGACGTTGCTGGCGGCACTGGGTTGGGCGGTGTCCAACGTGCGCCAGATTGATCCGCAAAACCGCGCCGTGGTCTTCCGCTTTGGTGAGCTGGATCGCGTGCAGAACGCCGGTCTTTTGCTGGCCTGGCCGCAGCCTTTCGAGCAAGTGGTGCTGCTGCCGTCAGCGGACCGCGTGATCGAACGCCACGTGGAAACGCTGCTGCGCTCGCCCACGGCCCAGGCCGCTGACAAGGTCACCAGCTTCGCGACGCCGATGAGCGACGCGCTGGCCGGTTCGGGCTATCTGCTGACGGGCGATGCCGGTGTCGTACAGCTGGATGTGACGGCGTACTACAAGGTCACCGACCCCCGTGAGTTCGTGTTGCAGGGTGAGCACGTGTTGCCTGCGCTGGATCGTCTGGTCAATCGCAGCGCGGTCAGCCTGACGGCAGCGCGGGACCTGGACACGATTCTGGTGGCGCGCCCCGAGTTGATCGGCTCAGACAGCCAGGCCGCCGAGCGCCGTGAGCGTCTGCGGGGCGATCTGGTGCAAGGGATCAACACCCGCCTCGAAGACCTGACCGCCACCGGCATTGGCCTGGGGGTGGAAGTGGTGCGGGTGGACGTCCAGTCCAGCTTGCCGCCTGCCGCCGTCAACGCCTTCAACGCCGTGCTGACCGCCAGCCAGCAAGCCGATCAGGCCGTCGCCAATGCGCGCACGGACGCTGAGAAGCAAAACCAGACTGCCAATCAGCAGGCCGACCGCACCTTGCAGGTCGCCCATGCCCAAGCGTCCGAGCGACTGGCCAAGGCCCAGACCGACACCGCCGCCGTCACCGGTCTGGCGCAATCGATCCAGAACAAGAGCGACCCGGGTCTGCTGCTGCGGATCTACCGCGAGCGCGTGCCGGGCATTCTGAAGCAGGCCGGTTCCGTGACGACGGTCGATCCCCATGACGATTCACGCCTGATCATTCAGGGAGCCGACAAATGAGTGCCGACGCCGCACATAACCACGACCACACTCACGACCACGAGCATCATCACGCGGACACCCCCGCGCCCGGCAGCATGCTGACCAGCAACGAACAGCGCAGCGCTGCGCGGCAGCTGACATTAGCCATGCTCGCCCTGGGCTTACTGGCGCTGGGGCTGGTCTGGCGATTCTTCGCACCCGAGCAGGTCGGCGTCAGCCAGTTGCTGCTGGGCGTGGCGTCGTTGCTGGTGGCGATTCCCGTGGTCAGCGCCGGTTGGTACAGCCTGCGTTACCCGAGCCTGCACGGCATCACCGATCAGCTCATCGCGCTGGCCATGCTCGGTGCCTGGGCCACGGGCGACCTGATGACCGCCGCGCTGCTGCCGATCATCATGATCTTCGGCCACGTGCTGGAAGAGCGCAGCGTCATTGGCTCGCAAGAGGCGATTCAGGCCCTCGGCAAACTCACCCGTAGCCATGCGCGTTTGATCGGGGCCGATGGCACGATTCGCGAAGTGGACAACGGCTCTCTCGTCGCGGGTGATCGCGTCGAAGTGCGCGCCGGTGATCGGGTGCCTGCTGACGGTTTGGTGATTTCGGGTCAGGCCAGTCTCGACACCGCGCCCATCACGGGAGAATCAGTGCCTCTCGAAGCGCGTGCGGGCATGGAAGTGTTCGGCGGTGCGATCAACCTCGACGGTCTGCTGCGCATCGAAGTGACGCGCATCGGCAACGAATCGACGCTCGGCAAAGTCATCGCGCTGATGCAGAACGCCGAACGTTCGAAGCCGCCGATCACGCGTTTGCTGGAACGCTACGCGGGCAGCTACATGGTGCTGGTGTTGCTGATCGCGGCGGTCACCTGGTTCATCACCAACAACGCACAGGCGATGCTCGCCGTGCTGGTGGCGGCGTGTCCTTGTGCGCTGGTGTTGTCGGCACCTGCCACGGCCATCGCCGGGATCGCGGTCGCGGCCCGCCACGGCATTCTGATTCGCAGCTCGGCGTTTCTCGAAGAACTCGCGGACCTGACCTCCCTGGTGGTCGACAAGACCGGCACGCTGACCTACGGCAGCCTGCGTTTGCAATCGGTGCAGGCCGAGGAGGGCGCGGGCGATGACGTGATTACGCTCGCGGCCAGCCTGGGTTCCGCCAGCAGCCACCCGGTCAGTCGCGCACTGGCAGGGCTGGTGGAAAAGGATCATTTGCTGGCGCTGGAAGACATTCGCGAACGTCAGGGGCTGGGGGTCATCGCACAAACAGGCCGTGGTGAAGCGGCGATGGGCCGCCCCGAGCTGTTCGCGCAACTGGGAATCGAGACCTCGCCCGTGCCCAACCATGACGGTCCGATTGCGGGGCTGGCGGTCAATGGTGTGTTCCTGGCCTGGCTGCTGCTGGCCGACAGCCTCAAGCCCGAAGCGCGTCAGGCGTTGAGCGAACTGCGCGAGCTGGGCATGGGGCGTCAGTTGCTGCTGACCGGCGACCGTCAGAGCGTGGCGGACATCCTCGGTGCCGAAGTCGGCATCAGCGACATCCACGCGCAGGCATTGCCGGAAGACAAACTCAACCGTGTCATGGGCGAGATCAAGAGCGGCTTCCGGCCCATGGTTGTGGGCGATGGCATCAACGACTCCCTCGCACTGAAGGCAGGTGTCGTGGGTGTGGCGATGGGGGCGGGCGGTGCGGACATTGCGCTGGCGTCTGCCGACATCGTGCTGATCGGCAGTGACTTGCGTCGTCTGGGCACATGCGTGCGTCTGAGCCGCCAATGTCGCTCCACGCTGCAGGTGAACGTGATTATCGGGCTGGGATGGACGCTGGCGATTGTCGCACTGGCAGCCTTTGGCGTCCTCGGTGCGGCGGGCGCGATGATCGCCGCTGTGCTGCATAACCTCAGCACGCTGCTGGTTTTGGGCAACGCAGGGCGCCTGTTGCGCTTTCACGAACCCATCGCGAAATTTCACATGCCGTCGTAAGTCTTTGATTCGGCGCCCTCTCTGAGAGCGCCGGATTAGACGCCTGCACTAAGTATAAAAATTCGCTTGAGCTTTGAAGAACTCTGTAACAAATTACCTATCAGTCATGCAGAGGGTGCTCCATTGCAGGCTTCAAATTGGCTCGAAACCTGGGGGCATGGAAGTACCCGGCAGTAGGTTCCACGTTGTCATTCATAAAAGCCGATAGCCTGACGGTTCCTGCTCTGGAACCGGTTTTGGACTACCCTTTTCCGTGTTTCTGGATCAGGGGGTTTTCTCAATGCTCGCGCAACTTCCACCGGCGTTACAGAAGCTTCACTTACCACTGCGACTCAAGCTCTGGGATGGCAATGAAGTCGAGTTGGGGGCAGACCCCAGCGTCACGATTGTCGTCAAGGACCCCTCGCTGGTGTCCGATTTCACTCACCCAAGTCTCGACCTCCTGGGCAGCGCCTTCGTTGAAGGCCGTCTGGAGCTCGAAGGCTCGATCAGCGAAGTCATGCGCGTCTGCGACGAGCTGACGGCCGCGCTGGTGGACGAGGATGACGATGTCGTCCCGGTGCGCACCGAGCACGACAAGGAAACCGACGCCAAGTCGATCTCCTACCACTACGACCTTTCCAACGACTTCTACCGGCTGTGGCTGGACAAGGAGATGGTCTATTCCTGCGCCTACTTCAAGACCGGCACCGAGACGCTGGAGCAAGCGCAGCAGGACAAATTCCATCACCTGTGTCGGAAACTGCGCCTGAAGCCTGGGGAATATTTGCTCGACGTGGGCTGTGGCTGGGGCGGATTGGCCCGCTTCGCTGCCCGAGAGTACGGTGTGAAAGTGTTCGGCATCACCCTGAGCCGCGAGCAACTGGCGCTGGCGCGGGAGCGCGTGAAAGCCGAAGGTCTGGAAGACCGGGTTGAGTTGCAACTGCTGGATTATCGCGACCTGCCGCAAGATGGCCGCTTCGACAAGATCGTCAGCGTCGGCATGTTCGAACACGTGGGCCACGCCAACCTCGAGCTGTACGCCAAGTGTCTGTTCGGCGCGGTGAAGGAGGGCGGTCTGGTAATGAACCACGGCATCACCGCCAAGCACACCGATGGCCGTCCAGTGGGGCGCGGCGCCGGAGATTTCATTGATCGTTACGTGTTCCCGAATGGTGAGCTGCCGCACTTGGCGATGATCAGCGGGTTCATCAGCGAGGCGGGGTTGGAAGTGGTGGACGTGGAAAGTCTGCGCTTGCATTACGCCAAAACCCTCGATCACTGGAGCGCCCGTCTGGAAGAGAAGCTCGACGTAGCGGCGGCGATGGTGCCGGAACAGGCCTTGCGGATTTTCAGGCTGTATCTGGCGGGTTGCGCGTATGCATTTTCGAAGGGGTGGATCAACCTGCATCAGATTCTGGCCGTGAAGCCCCGAGCCGATGGTAGCCACGACCTGCCGCTGACGCGGGACGATCTTTACCCTTAACAGCGCAGCGATCCCCTGTAGGAGCGAATTCATTCGCGAAGCGGTTTTACAGTCGATGGATGTGCGTCGGATGTAACGGCCAATCGCGAATGAATTCGCTCCCACACGGGGCGTGAGCCTCCGCGAATAAATCACAAAATCGGAGAGATCAACCGCGCCACGCGCATCCCCAGCTGCTGTAAGTGGTGGGTCTCTTTGCTTTCCTCAATGGAAATCTCATGGGCCTGGGCGAAATCGTCGCTGAGCATGGCTTCCACCTCCCGCGCAAACTCCTCGTCCACGGTCAGCAGCATCAGCTCGAAATTCAGGCGGAACGAGCGGTTGTCCAGATTGGCGCTGCCGATCGCCGAAATCTCGTTGTCCACCAGCACCACCTTCTGATGCAGGAACCCCGGCTTGTAGCGGAACATCCGCACGCCCGCGCGCACCGCTTCGAACGCGAACAGGCTGGACGCCGCGTAGACCGTGTAATGGTCAGGTCGCGACGGCAGCAGCAAACGCACATCCACCCCGCGTAATACCGCCAGCCGCAAGGCCGCCGATACCGCTTCGTCCGGGATGAAATACGGCGTGGTGATCCACACGCGCTCGGTTGCGGCATGAATGGCTTCCACGAAGAACAGCGAGCAGGTCTCTTGCGAGTCAGCCGGGCCGGTGGCGAGGAACTGGCACAGCACGCCGTCTTCGGGGTAGCTCTCCGGCAGGATCAGCGGCGGCAGTTCGCGGGTTGCCCAGAACCAGTCCTCGGCAAACGATTCCTGCAAACACGCCACCACCGGGCCGACGATGGACACGTGCGTGTCTCGCCACGGCGCCAGCGGTGGCTTGAGGCCCATGTATTCGTCGCCGACGTTATGGCCGCCGACAAACCCCTTCACGCCATCCACCACGACGATCTTGCGGTGGTTGCGGAAGTTGACTTGAAAGCGATTGAGCCATCCGCCGCGCGTGGCAAAGGCTTTGATTTGTACGCCGCCTGCCCGAAGTTTTTCGACGTAGCTGGCGGGCAGCGAGTGGCTGCCAATACGGTCGTACAACACGAAAATCTCGACGCCCTCGGCGGCCTTCTCTAACAGCAGCGACTGCAATCGGCGCCCGAGCCCATCGTCATGAATGATGAAAAACTGCACGAACACCACGCGCTTCGCCGCCCGTATCGCATCGAAAATGGCCGTGAACGTGGCGTCCCCGTTGATCAGCAGTTTCACTTCGTTGTTGGCGAGGCACGGCATCCGTCCCAGCTTGGGCATGGCGCGCAGCGACTCATAGGCATCCGAGCGCCGTGCCGCGACGGCTTCTTCGATCCAGGGTTTCCAGTTGAAATCGACGATGGCATTGCGCATCTCGTTGTTGGCCTGACGACGCGCCTTGATGTAGGCGTCGAAGGTGCTGCGGCCAAAGACCAGATAAGGAATGAGTGTGATGTAAGGGATGAAAATCAGCGGCATCGCCCAGGCAATCGAGCCTTGTGCGGTGCGCACGGTCAGCAGAGCGTGAATCGCTGCTACGATGCCGAGCAGGTGAGTAAAACCAAGCAGATAGCCAAAGAAATACGGGCTGTGGTAATCCATGCGCAACCTTGTGTTCGAGGCGTATAGGTGTCTAACAGACCACAGCGGGCGGGGATTGTCGCTATTTTATTCTGGCTGCAACTGGTTATCGGATTCGCCGTCTAAGCGTCATCGTCTAGCGACCTCGCTCGGTCTCGCTGGCATGCCGCAATCACACTGTTTCAGGCAAAAAAGGAAAACAGATTCATGAAAAAGCGCGTATTGGCGTTGATGGTTTGTCTGGCTGCGCCCTTCGCTCAAGCGCAAGTGCTTCAGCCCGGCTTGTGGGAGCTGACGTCGAGCAACATGCAGGTCGATGGCCAGCAGATGCCGGACATGCAAATCATGCTCGCCCAACTGCAAATGATGGCCCCTGAACAGCGTGCGGCCATGGAACAAATGCTGGCAAAACAAGGGATTACCTTGGGCGGTCAAGGCGTTCGGGTGTGTCTGACGCCCGAACAGGTGAAGAACGAGCAGATTCCGCTGACCGATCCCAAGACCGGCTGCACTCAGCAAATCACTGACCGCAACGGGCCTACCTGGAAATTCAAGTTCAGTTGCCCACGTGCCCAAGGCACCGGCACTGCGCAGTTCTTGAGTGATCGCCAGTTCACCACCCACGTCATTGGCTCGTTCAATGCCACCGGCCAGCAGCAGAATGGCAGCATGGACACTAAAGCCGTGTGGCTGGGCCAGAACTGCGGAACGGTCAAACCGCGCACTTAACTCGCTGCAGTACGACCGTTCGTCCGAACGCCCCGTTTACCGGGGCGTTTTTATTTTCAGCGCCAGATTCGTGTCCATGTTCCACGTGGAACATCTTGTTGTTTCACATGAGTTTTTGCCTGTTACCCCTTGTTTTAAAGCGGAAAACTCAGCGCATTTCTGTAAAAAGCTTCATCTTCACCGAATGACCTGCATGTTATATTGTTACGAAGAATGTCGTTTCTATCCGGGCTGGGATGCTCATCTTTTTTCGGAACGTGTCATGCATCGACGTCAAATGCTGCTCAATATGCTTTTGGCCAGCGCCGCCTTCGCGCTCCCTTTCTCTGTCAATGCTGCCAATGCCGCGCAGATTCGCAACGCCCGTCTCTGGCGTTCCGATAACAAGCTGCGACTGGTCTTCGACCTCAGTGGCCCGGTGCAGTACAAGACCTTCACCCTCAGCGCCCCTGAACGCATCATCATTGATGTGAGCGGCGCGCGTCTGGAAGGCAACTTCCCTGAGCTGGCGCTGGAAAACACGCCGATCAAAGCGATTCGTTCGGGCCATTTCGGACAGGGCGACACGCGCATCGTGCTAGACCTCGCATCGCCCGTGCAGCTCAACAGCTTCCTGCTCGGTCCAGAAGGTGCGCAAGGCAACCGGTTGGTGGTCGATCTCGGTAACGATTTGAAGCCACATGTGCCGGTGCAACTGGCAGCTGCGCCCGCCGCGCTGGTCAAGGAACCGCCTCCACCCGTGCTGGACAAAGCGCATCCGAAGCGCGACATCATGGTCGTGGTCGATGCCGGTCATGGTGGTAAAGACCCTGGCGCTGTCGGCTCCAAGGGTGAGCGCGAGAAAGACGTGGTGTTGTCCATCGCGCAACTGCTCGCTAAGCGGTTGAAGCGTGAGAAAGGCTTCGACGTGCGTCTGGTGCGTAACGACGACTTCTTCGTCCCGTTGCGCAAACGCGTAGACATCGCTCGCAAATACAACGCTGACATGTTCATCTCGGTGCACGCCGATGCGGCACCGAGGCTGACGGCTTCAGGTGCATCGGTGTTCGCGTTGTCTGAAAACGGCGCGACCTCGGCCACGGCCCGTTTCATGGCTCAGCGCGAGAATGGCGCGGACTTGATTGGCGCGACTAGCCTGTTGAACCTGAAAGACAAGGACCCGATGCTCGCGGGCGTGATTCTCGACATGTCGATGAACGCGACCATTGCGGCGAGCCTGCAACTGGGTCACACCGTGCTCGGCAGTCTGGAGGGCGTCACCACGCTGCATCAGAAACGCGTCGAGCAGGCCGGGTTTGCGGTGCTGAAATCGCCGGACGTGCCGTCGATTCTGGTCGAGACCGGCTTTATCTCCAACAGCCGCGACAGCCAGCGTCTGGTGACGGCGCGCCACCAACAGGCCGTGGCGGATGGGCTGTTCACCGGGATGAAGCAATACTTCGAGGCCAACCCACCTGCAGGCTCGTTCATCGCTTGGCGGCAGGAGCAAAAGGCGGAACAGGCGGTCGTTTAACGACAGCCCATCACGCGATCACAGGTGATCTTGCTCCGGCTGCCGCTGGAGCTGGACACCCGGCTGATCGTCGTCCAGCCGACTTTCTGGATGTACCCCACCCAGGCCTCGCCATCCGAGGCCAACCCCGTGAAAAACGTCATCGAGCCATAACGGCTGTTGGTTTGCGCCCACGTGCGATTGCCCACGCTTTCGTACCCGCGCAAATACATCGTCGTGCCCGACATCGCCACGCTGTACTGGTTGTTATAGGCGTCGATGCACGCCAGCAACGTTGCGCTGCGCGTACATAACGCCCGGTCCAGCCTCGGCGACGGAGGTGCAGCCCACACCTGTATGCCTAGCAGCAGAGCAAACCCGGCGAAAACGTTGGAAACCCTGACCATCGAGCGGACCTTGTAAAAAGTGTTAGCAGGTTTGTATTGTTATACTATAACGTAAAAAGCACCTGAACTTGCTACCTGATGAGACCTCCATGAACCGCCTCCCCGTAACCGTCCTGTCCGGCTTTCTCGGTGCCGGTAAAAGCACGCTGCTCAATCATGTACTGCGCAACCGCGAGAACCTGCGCGTCGCCGTGATCGTCAACGACATGAGCGAAATCAACATCGACGGTAGCGAAGTCCAGCGCGACGTCAGCCTCAATCGCGCCGAAGAAAAACTCGTCGAAATGAGCAACGGCTGCATCTGCTGCACCCTGCGTGAAGACCTGCTGGAAGAAGTCAGCCGGCTCGCCAAGGATGGGCGCTTCGATTATCTGCTGATCGAGTCGACGGGCATCTCCGAGCCGCTGCCGGTGGCCGAGACGTTCACCTTTCGCGATGAGTCAGGGCAGAGTCTCGCCGATATTGCGCGGCTCGACACCATGGTAACGGTGGTTGATGGCCTTAATTTCTTGCAGGACTATCAGGCCGCCGAAAGTCTGGATACACGCGGGGAAACGATGGGTGAAGACGACGAGCGCTCGATCACCGATTTGCTGATCGAACAGGTCGAGTTTGCCGACGTGATTCTGATCAGCAAGATTGATCTCATCAGCACCAGCGACCGCCTTGAGCTAATGGCCATCCTCAAAAGCCTCAACAGCCAGGCCGAGATTTTGCCGATGGTGATGGGCGCGGTGCCCTTGGGCAAGATTCTGGATACGGGCCGTTTCGACTTTGAGCGGGCAGCTCAGGCGCCGGGCTGGCTGAAGGAATTGCGTGGCGAACACACACCGGAAACCGACGAGTACGGTATCGCGTCGACAGCCTACCGAGCGCGTCGCCCGTTTCATCCGCAACGCTTCTTCGACTTCATCAACCAGCCATGGACTAACGGCAAACTGCTGCGCTCCAAAGGGTTCTTCTGGCTGGCGAACAAGCACCAGGAGGCGGGGAGCTGGTCCCAGGCGGGTGGGCTGATGCGCCATGGCTTCGCCGGTCGCTGGTGGCGTTTCGTGCCCAAGGCCCACTGGCCGCAAGATGAGGAGAGCACAGAGGTCATCATGCGCAGCTGGCTGGCGCAGACCGGAGATTGCCGTCAGGAGTTGGTGTTCATCGGCCAGAACATCGACTTCGCACAGCTGACCGCTGATCTCGATGCCTGTCTGCTGAGCGACATTGAAATGGCCGCCGGTGTTGAAGCCTGGGCGCAGTTGGATGATCCGTTTGGTGATTGGCATGGTGAGGCTGCGTAGCGCCTCCGAACACCCGAAACATCTGTAGGAGCGAATTCATTCGCGAGAGGACGGTACATTCGATAGAGATTTGTCGAATGTACCTACGCATCGCGAATGAATTCGCTCCCACAGGACTGTGTGCATTCGTCAGATCAAATGGTTTGGATGCTCACTGCGCCTTCCACACCCCTTTGCTCTGCTCCTCGCAGAACGGCTTGAGGAACGCGGCGTCGCTGGCCACGCCGTAATAGTGAATGTTCTGCCGATAAGGCATATTGGCGACTTGCGCGTTGCTGCACTGGCCGAATGACCCGCTCGGGCACTGTTCGGCGTAGGTCACTTCGATTTTCTGATCCTTCAACTGCGGTTTGCAGAAGCCGTCGTGGAACAGATCGGGCGGAATGGTGAGATTTTCCTGACAGACTTTCACGTCAAGCCGCTCGGCCTGGCTGTGGACTACACAGGATTCGGCCCACGCCTGACTCGACGTGACCGCCAACAGCACCAACGCCAGCCGCGTGGGCAGCCAGATTGCTCGCATTCATTACCTCCGTCTGCGCTCGTTCTCGGGAGCGACGTTCAAGAATGGCCGGACATGCTGCAGAACATCCCCACCCATGTCATTGCTGGCCCTTTGGGCGCAGGCAAGACCAGCCTGATCAAGCACCTGTTGTCGCAGAAACCGCCGAATGAACGCTGGGCGATTCTGATCAACGAGTTCGGCCAGATCGGTCTGGACGCGGCACTGCTCAGCACGGCGCAAGATGGTATCGCACTTGGTGAAGTCGCTGGCGGTTGCCTGTGCTGCGTCAACGGTGCGCCGTTTCAGATCGGACTGGGTCGATTGCTGCGCAAGGCTCGGCCGGACCGACTGTTCATCGAGCCGTCCGGTCTCGGGCATCCCGTCCAGCTGTTGAAGCAATTGCGAGAGGCGCCGTGGCTCGGGGTGCTGGCCGTTCAGCCCAGCGTCATCGTTCTGGACGCTCGGGCCCTTGCAGCCGGAAAACCTCTCCCGCCGACTCAACAAGAGGCTGTGGGAAACGCCGGTCTGTTGGTGCTTAACAAATCGGAGGGGCTGAACGCCGCGGCCCGAGACACCCTCGTCACGATGCTGCCCGAACGCGCTGTGTGCTGGACTGAATCTGGCGCGCTGCCGCTGCAACGCTTGCCCGGCATCGATGCAAAAGCCAATGAGGGTGTGGATAAGTTCGTTGCGTTCCGATCTCTTGCTCAATTGCCAGCGGTCTGGGTCGACCCGATGACGCCGATTTGTCTGAGTCAGGCTCAGCCTGAAGGCTGGAGCATTGGCTGGCGTTGGCACCCGGAGCGTATTTTCGATGCGGCCAGAGTCCAAGGTTGGCTGCGAAGCCTTGAATGGCGCCGTGCCAAGCTGGTTATCCACAGCGGATCGGGGTGGGTTTCGGGCAATGCGCTGGAGAGCGGCGAGTTTGAATGGGCGCCGAGTGAATGGCGCAAGGATTCGAGGCTTGAATTGATTTTCAATGAACCTCAAGCCGAGGTTCAACTGACCGCGCAGCTCGCGAACTGTATGGCCTAGCGCTGCTTATCCACAGCGGCTTACTGCTTCCACTTATTGTGCTCTTGCCGCCATTCGGCGAGCTGGATGATTTCGGCCGTCGGCTTCGGGTCTTTGATTTCAAACGGGTAGGGCGCCAGTTCGATCTGCGCAGTGTGTGCGCCAAACATCGTGATCGTGCCGGGGTGGCGTTGCTCGCCCGTCACCGTGAATTCGAAGTTGTACACCCGGGCCAGACGCTTGCGGCCTTCGTTGTCGCGCTTGAACGCGATACGGCGCAGCGCCACGTTGCCGTCGAGCAATTCGATGTCGAGCTTGGCGCAGTGCTGTTTGACACGCTCCAGCGCCCGTTCACGTAGACCATGGGAGTGCCACAGCCAAGCGCCAGCAGTCGCCAGCAGCATCAGGACGAAAATATTGCCCAGGGTCAGCATGGAAAGAGAGCTCCAACAGAAGGTGTCCAGCTTAACTGCGTCAGGTCACTGACAGCCATAGTGCGTCCGTTTAATTTCGCTTCACTTCGTCCGCCTGCGCTGTTGCTGTGCTTTACGGCCACCGTTACCCATTGAACTGAGGGAGGCCGCGCCTTAGCGAATGCGGTAGGCCAGTTGCAATGTGTTGACTGACCCATCGCATTCGCCAGCCAGCCGACTCCCCCAAGACGCATTACGCCTGATCGACGTTGCTCAAATCCCATCCTCGCGAATTTCGCGATAGCGCTTTTCAAGCTCCTGGCGCAATTGGCGCCGCTGCTGCGCTTGCACGTAGCGGCGCTTGTCTTCGCTGGTCTGCGGATCCAACGGCGGAACGCTGGCCGGTTTGCGTTGGTCGTCCACCGCCACCATGGTGAAAAAGCAGCTGTTGGTGTGACGCACCGAGCGCTCGCGGATGTTTTCCGTCACCACCTTGATCCCGACTTCCATCGACGTGTTGCCGGTGTAGTTCACCGAAGCCAGGAAGGTCACCAGTTCGCCGACGTGAATCGGCTCGCGGAAAATCACCTGATCCACCGACAGCGTCACGACGTAACGACCGGCGTAACGGCTCGCGCACGCGTAGGCGACTTCATCGAGGTATTTAAGAAGAGTGCCGCCGTGCACGTTGCCAGAAAAGTTGGCCATGTCCGGGGTCATCAATACAGTCATCGACAGCTGGGCGTTTCCGGGTTCCATAGCGTGCTCACGGTCTGGTTGGGTCAATTGGCACCTCGGATGGGTGCTCGAAATAAAATCGGCTATCAAAACCAACACTATCGGGACGCTGGCAGCCGGGCTGCCGTCACGCCTGAGGTCGATCTGTTTCCATATATTGCACCGGCTTCATCGGCTTTTGTGCGGTGTTAACCTGCGAAAACCCTTGGATGGGGTATTTCCTGCGTTCCGCTCAGAAATTTCTGACTCTGCTGGCGATCTTTCGCACAGCAGCCGTCTCCTTTTCAGCATGAACGCGCATCTTTAGTCGTCACAAGGAGCCGCGCCATGCATGCCATCAGTTTCATTCAGGACCTGGCAGTCATCATGCTGGTGGCTGGCGTGGTCACCGTTCTCTTCCATCGACTCAAACAACCGGTCGTCCTCGGCTATATCGTCGCCGGGTTCATCATCGGGCCGCACACTCCGCCATTCGGCCTGATCCACGACGAAGACACCATCAAGACCCTTGCCGAACTGGGCGTGATCTTCCTCATGTTCTGTCTGGGACTGGAATTCAGTCTGCGCAAACTGTTCAAGGTCGGCGCTACGGCGTTCGTCGCCGCCTTCCTCGAAATCATGCTGATGATCTGGATCGGCTATGAAATCGGCCAGTATTTTGGCTGGAGCACCATGGATTCGCTGTTCTTGGGAGCGATTTTGGCCATCTCCTCGACCACGATCATCGTCAAGGCGCTCAACGACCTGAAGATGAAGAACCAGCGTTTCGCCCAACTGATCTTTGGCGTGCTGATCGTGGAAGACATCCTCGGCATCGGCATCATCGCGCTGTTGTCGGGCATTGCGGTCAGCGGCTCGGTGAGTTCCGGTGAAGTGTTCTCCACCGTCGGCAAGCTTTCGTTGTTCATGATCGTCGCGCTGGTGATCGGGATTCTGCTGGTGCCGCGTTTGCTGGCCTACGTCGCGAAATTCGAAAGCAACGAGATGCTACTGGTCACGGTCCTGGGCCTGTGTTTCGGCTTCTGTCTGCTGGTGGTCAAACTCGAGTACAGCATGGTGCTGGGGGCATTCCTAATTGGCGCGATCATGGCCGAATCGAAGCAACTGGCGAAGATAGAGCATTTGATCGAACCCATTCGCGACATGTTCAGCGCAATTTTCTTTGTCGCCATCGGCTTGCTTATCGACCCGCAGATCCTGCTCGCCTATGCATGGCCCATCGCTGTGATCACCGTGGCCGTTGTCCTGGGCAAGATGCTGTCCTGCGGCCTGGGAGCGTTTATCGCGGGGAATGACGGCAAGACTTCGCTTCGGGTCGGGATGGGGCTGTCACAGATTGGCGAGTTTTCTTTCATCATCGCGGCGCTCGGGATGACCTTGCAGGTCACTAGCGATTTTCTCTACCCGGTGGCGGTGGCCGTGTCGGCGATCACTACATTGCTCACACCGTATCTGATTCGGGCTGCCGATCCACTGTCCCACACGTTGGCGAGGATCATGCCTACGCGAGTGGCCCGGGTTTTCGGTCTGTACGGAGAGTGGCTGCGCAGCATTCAGCCACAGGGGCAGGGGGCGTTACTGGCTTCGATGATTCGCAAGATCCTGCTGCAAGTGGGGGTGAATCTGGCGCTGGTGGTGGCGATCTTCTTCTGCGGTGCTTATTTCGCCGAGCGCATTGGGGATTACTTCAGCGAATGGGTCAGCGAAGTCGGTCAGCAGAAGGCCTGGATATGGGGCGCTTCTTTACTGTTGTCGCTACCGTTTCTGATCGCGGCCTATCGCAAGCTGAAAGCGCTGTCGATGCTGTTGGCCGAGATGAGTGTGAAGCCAGAGATGGCGGGCAGGCATACCGCACGCGTACGCCGAGTGATTGCGGAAGTGATCCCGTTGCTGTCGCTGGTGGTGATTTTCCTGCTGATCGCCCTGCTGTCGGCGAGCATGCTGCCGACTCACGAATGGTTGCTGCTGATCGTGATCGTGGCAGCGGTCGTGGCGGCGGTGCTGTGGCGCTGGTTCATCCGCGTGCACACCCGCATGCAGATCGCGCTGCTGGAAACACTGGGGAATCATCACGAGCCTTCAGAGCATTGAGCCGCTGAAGGCTTCCCTGCGTGCGTGGGAAATGTCTCAGCTTTCCAGCCAGACATCCCGCGCCCAGTGCCAGACCGATTCCCAGCTTTCTTCGGTGACGAGTTCTTCTTCGCCGGACCACAGCACCACAGTGCCGTCTTCTTCAACGCAGTAGTAATCTTCGCCATCTTGGCAGATCGGGATGAGCTCGCGCGGAACACCGATGTCCCAGGCATTTGCTGCCACGTCCGGCAGGTAGGTATGAGATTGCGGATCGGTGACAGTCACCGGCTCCAGGCTGCCGTACACCACGTCGCTGACGGTCAGCAAGAATTCCTTGAAGACGAAAGGAATGTTGATGAACAGCTGCTCTTCGATTTCGACAAGCTGATCTTCGTCCGGCAGCTCAAGCGGGACGGGAACCGGCTCATTGGCTTCACGGAGTTGTTCGATGACTTCTTCCACGACGTGGATCCTCTAACGGTTTCGCGGTTTATACAGTAGCTCAAAGACATCACCAAATTAACTGCGGCCCACAAAAAACAAAACCCCGAACACAGTCGGGGTTTTGGATTAGCGAAGCGGCAAAGAGTTTCAGCCGTTCTGGCGAATACCTGCCACCAGCCAAGGCTGGTTCTCGCCCGGAGCGCGCTCCATGTTCCAGCTTTCGCTGAACACTTCGCCCTGGTCGAAGCGCGACGTTTTCGACACACCACTGAAGGTCAAGGTAGCAATGGTCTTGTCGGCGCGGTCGTCGACACCTTCAAGTTGCACGTTCAGGTTGTCGATATAGGTGGACTGGAAGCCATCACCCAGGTCTGCACGTTCTTTTTTCAGGAACTGCAGCATTTGCGGGGTCACGAACTCAGAGATTTTGTCCATCTCGTTCGCATCCCAGTGCTGTTGCAGCGACTGGAAGTGGTTACGTGCGGCCTCGATAAAGCGCTCTTCGTTGAACCACGCCGGTGCGTTGATCACCGGACGAGCCGACGCGGCGGGCGAACCGCCGAACATCGAATTGGCGTTTTGCGCAGGCTGCTGTTCGAAGGTTTCACGCTGGAACGGCGCGCCAGCCGGAGCCATGTTTGGCTGCTGCTTGCGTCGACGGGCGGCGATGAAACGGAAGATCACGAAAGCGATGACCGCCATGATCAGGATGTCGAAGAACTGCATGCCTTGGAAGCCGCCGCCCATGAACATGGAAGCGAGCAGGCCACCGGCAGCGATACCGGCCAGAGGGCCCAGCCATTTGGAAGCACCGCCCGCAGCAGGCGCAGGACGACCGGCAGCGTTAGGTGCAGCGGCAGGAGCAGAAGGAGCTGTCTGACGCGCTTGGTGACTTGGCGCCGAGCCCATGCTCTTGCCGCCACCGAAACGCGCGGCGTTAGCATCCAGACTCATGGTGAGTCCGATGACCAGCGCCAAAGCGATGCTTAGAAAACGTTGCATATTGGGAATTCCCGTTTGTGGATTGCACGCGCGCCATATTGAACAGGACAAATGTGTCTGACCAGCGACCATATGTTTCTGGCTTTTGCGTGGATCTCAATCACCCGCGTACTACTTGGGCTGCAGGGCGAT
This sequence comes from Pseudomonas salicis, assembly GCF_057128705.1. Taxonomy (NCBI): domain Bacteria; kingdom Pseudomonadati; phylum Pseudomonadota; class Gammaproteobacteria; order Pseudomonadales; family Pseudomonadaceae; genus Pseudomonas; species Pseudomonas salicis. The sequence goes on along the minus strand of NZ_JBSKHU010000006.1, from coordinate 318,444 downwards.
TGAGAAAGTTCTGTAGGAAAGATGGGGGCCAGATGTAGGAATGCAATACCGGAGGTCAGCCATCACGCAGGTCTACTGAGGCGTCAGGGCCTGATCAAACCGGCTCCAGCTTGGCGTACCCCAGCATCAGCCACTTGCTGCCTTCGGAGAAGTTCACCTGCACCCGAGCCTGCGCACCGGCGCCTTCGAAGTTCAGGATGGTGCCCTCGCCGAACACCGCGTGCTGCACGCGTTGGCCGAGCGAGAACTGGCTTTGTGGAATGCCTTCGCCATCGAACAGCCGGCTCGGCGCCATGGTCTTGGAGCCACCGAAAGGGCGTGTAACGCTGTTGGACAAGCGCACTTCCTGAATCAGATTCGGCGGGACTTCACGTACGAAGCGCGACACCTTGTTGTAGGTCTCGCTGCCGTACAGACGTCGGGTTTCGGCGTACGTCAGCACCAGATGTTGCATTGCTCGGGTAATACCGACGTAAGCCAGGCGGCGTTCTTCTTCCAGACGGCCCGGTTCTTCCAGGCTCATCTTGTGCGGAAACAGGCCTTCTTCCATGCCAACGAGGAACACATACGGGAACTCAAGACCTTTGGCACTGTGCAGCGTCATCAGCTGGATGCTGTCTTCGTGCTCATCGGCCTGGGTGTCGCCTGCCTCCAGTGAAGCATGGCCGAGGAACGCGGCCAGTGGCGTCAAGTCTTCCTCGTCTTCGCTGTTTTCGAAGGCGCGGGCGGCACTGACCAATTCCTCAAGGTTTTCTACCCGAGCCTGGCCTTTCTCGCCTTTTTCTTCCTGGTGATAGGTGATCAGCCCGGACTGCTCGATGACGGTCTGGGTCATCAGGTGCAGCGGCATCTCCATGACCTTGGCCGAGAGGTTCTCGATCAGTTCGATAAACCCGCCCAAGGCGCTGGCGGCCCGACCGGTCACGCCTTTGTTAGCCACCAGCAGTCGCATGGATTCCCACATCGACACATCGGCGTGGCGCGCATGCTCGCGAATGGCTTCGACGGTTTTCTCGCCAATGCCACGGGGCGGCACGTTGATCACGCGTTCGAGGGCTGAATCGTTGCCACGGCCTTCCAGAACGCGCAGATAGGCCATGGCGTTCTTGATTTCGGCCCGTTCGAAGAAGCGCTGACCGCCATAAATGCGGTATGGGATGCGCTCGCGCAACAGGGCCTCTTCCAACACCCGGGATTGGGCGTTGGAGCGGTAGAGAATGGCGATGTCGCTGCGGGACATGCCGGTCTTGATCGCGCTCTCGATGGTCTCGACCACGTAGCGCGCTTCATCGTGTTCGTTGAAGGCGGCGTACAGGCTGATCAGTTCGCCGTCGCCGACATCGGTCCACAGCTCTTTGCCCAGACGGCCACTGTTGTTGACGATCAGACCGTTGGCAGCCTTCAGGATGCTCGCGGTGGAGCGGTAGTTCTGCTCCAGTCGGATCGTCTCGGTATCCGGGAAGTCATCGGAATACTGATGAATGTTCTCGATCTTCGCGCCGCGCCAGCCGTAAATCGACTGATCGTCGTCGCCGACCACCATCAGGCTGTCGCCACCCTTGGCCAGCAACCGCAGCCAGGCGTACTGCACGGCATTGGTGTCCTGGAATTCGTCTACAAGGACGTGGCGGAAACGGCGCTGGTAATGCTCCAGCAGGCCAGGATTGTCGCGCCACAGGTCCAGCGCACGTAGCAGCAGTTCCGAGAAGTCGATGACGCTGGCCCGTTGGCACGCCGCTTCGTAATTCTCGTAGATGCCCTTCATGGTGCTGAGGAACAGGTCGCCAGATGCCTGAATGTGCTTGGGACGCAGCCCTTCATCCTTCTGGCCGTTGATGAACCATTGCGCCTGACGCGCAGGCCATTTCTGCTCGTCCAGACCCATCTCGCGGATGACGCGCTTGACCAGACGCTGCTGGTCGTCGCTGTCGAGAATCTGGAAATTCTGGTTCAGTCCGGCTTCCTGCCAGTGCGCACGCAATAGACGGTGCGCCAGCCCGTGGAAGGTGCCGACCCACATGCCTGCCGGGTTGATGCCCATCAGCTGCTCGATGCGATGGCGCATCTCGGCGGCTGCCTTGTTGGTGAACGTCACCGACAGGATCGAGTGGGGCGACGCGTTCTCAACCTGGATCAACCAGGCGATACGGTGCACCAGCACGCGGGTTTTGCCGGAGCCTGCGCCAGCGAGAACCAACTGACGACCCACGGAGGCGGCGACCGCCTGGCGTTGGGCATCGTTGAGGGAGTTGAGCAGAAGGGAGAGGTCATCAGTATGCATCGGGGCATTCTAGGGTGCCGACGGATGCCGGGCAAACTCTAACGCTGGTCGGTCGTGAAAAGCTGTCGCCCTCTGCCTGTCGGAGCGGAAAACCGTCACGTATGCCGACCATTCACGCAATTTATTTCCCTGACTGTTTGGTCTCTTCGGTGGCTTGTGTATGCTCCGTGCACGTTCAAGGCTCACTAATTATAAGAATCGCCATGACCACCAGCTCCAAAGCCCCGGCCGATGCTGTGGCGACACGACGTGTCATCCGCAGACAGTTCGCCACCCAGCTTGCCGTCGAGCGCACACGCCTTCTTTATCAGGGGTCGCTGCTGCCGACTCTGTTCATGTTCATCAATGGTTTGCTCTGCGCCTGGCTGCTCTGGAGTCCGCAGCGGTACGTGCTCGTCAGTATTTGGGTGGGCTGGCTGTCAGCGCTGGTGTGCCTGCGGGTGCTTCAGGTGGCGGCGTTTCGTGCGGCGCCACCGGAGCGCCAGGCGCATCCGGTCTGGACGCGGATGTTTCTGGCGGGGGCCTGTGTCAGCGGGTTCACGCTCTCCAGCGCGGCGCTGGTGCTGGTTCCCGTGGAAAGCTTCGTGCAACAGGCGTGGGTCTTCGGCCTGATCGGCGCGGCCACGCTCTCGGCCAGCGTGGCCTATGCCGCAAGCATCCCGGCCTTTCTGACGTTCACCGTGCCCTGTCTGCTGCCGCCCATCCTCTATCTGTTCTGGGGTGGCGACGTGCCGTTGCGCGGCTGGGGCTGGCTAGGGTTGATCCTGCTGCTGGCGCTGATCGTCGTGGCGGCGCAGGTCAACCGGTTGATTGAGCGAGGTCTGACCCGGCGCTTTCAGAATCAGGCCTTGATTGAGCACCTGCAACAGGCTCAAGCCCAAAGCGAAGCGCTGAATCGAGAGCTGACGCGGCAATATGAAGAGCGTGCCCGATTCCTCTCGCACTATGACGAGCTGACAGGTCTGGCCAACCGCGCGCTGTTCAACGAGCGGCTGCGCGAAGCCAATCAGCGCGTACGCCACGGCAGGCAAACCCTGGCGCTGCTGCACATCAATCTGGACCGTTTCAAGCTGCTCAACGACAGCCTTGGGCATGAGGTTGCCGATCAATTGCTGCGCCAGATAGGCCGCCGCATCAGCGCCGAGCTGGCGGACGCCGATACTGTGGCACGCTTGTCCGCCGATGAGTTCGCGGTGCTGTTCGATACCTTCGGCAACCTGACGACGCTGACGCGAATGACCACCCGGTTGCTGAACAAACTTCGTTCCCCGGTTCTGGTGGCTGGGCACGAGCTGGTGGTCAGCGCGTCCATCGGCATCGCCTTGCTGCCGGATTCGGCCAGAGACATTTCTGCGTTAGTCACCCAAGCCAACATGGCGATGCAGCACGCCAAACACTTGGGCGGTAACAATTTCCAGTTCTACACCGACAGCCTGCAAGCCCGGACGCTTGAGCGTTTGCAGCTGGAGATTCAACTGCGCCGAGCGATTGAAGACGGTCAGTTGGAGGTCTTCTATCAGCCCAAGCTCGAACTGGCGACGGGTCAGCTCAGTTCTGCCGAGGCCCTTGTGCGTTGGCGGCATCCGGTGCTCGGCATGGTACCGCCCAGCGAATTCATCGGCCTGGCCGAAGAGTCCGGGCTGATCGCCGACATCGGCGAGTTCGTGCTGCGCCGCGCCTGCCGACAGGCCTGTGAATGGCAAGCCAGCGGGCTGCGGCCCATTCGGGTGTCAGTCAATTTGTCCGTGCATCAATTGCGGCAGGGCAAGCTCGTCAGTCTGGTGCGTCAGGTGCTCGATGAAAGCGGGCTGCTGCCTGAATACCTGGAGCTTGAACTGACCGAAAGTCAGTTGCTGGACAGCGTCGAGCACATCATCTGCACCTTCCAGCAGTTGCGTGAGCTGGGCGTGAAGTTGGCTATCGATGATTTCGGCACAGGCTATTCGTCACTCAGTTACTTGAAGCGCTTCCCCGTGGACTACGTAAAAATTGATCAAGCATTTGTCAGAGGCCTGAACGAGGGCACCGAAGACGCCGCCATCACGCGGGCGATCATCGCCATGGCTCACAGCCTTGAATTGAAGGTGGTCGCCGAAGGGGTAGAGAACGAGCAACAGCTGGAATTTCTCCGAGCCCATGCATGCGACGAGGTGCAAGGCTACCTGGTCAGTCGGCCTGTGGAGGCCAATGCGATCGGCACTGTCCTACGTGATTGTGAAGCTGTGGCCTGGAGTCCCGTGTGAAAAGTCCTACACTGCATGGCGACCCGTCGCTCCGGGCTTTTCGTTTGGAATCATCAAACTCGTTTAGCTGTGCGGTTTGCAGGTCATGTAGTATAACTACAAGAAAGCTACAGCCCGACCCATCCTCCTATTGAGTCCTGTCCTTTGAATCTGTTGCAGCACATCGCCCAGTCTCGCCATCTCTTGCGTAAGTCGGAGCTCAAGGTAGCCGACCATGTGCTACTTGATCCTGCGGCCGTGATGCACAGTTCCATGGCCGATCTGGCCCACAGCGTGGGCATCAGTGAGCCGACCATCGTGCGATTCTGTCGTGCGATTGGCTGCACCGGTTTCCAGGATCTCAAACTCAAACTGGCGCAAAGCCTTGCGGCGGGCGCGAGTTTTGGGCAGTTCGCGATTCATGAAGACGACTCGGTTGCGGACTACAGCCTTAAAATCTTCGATACCACGCTCCATACGTTGATGGAAGTTCGGGAAAAGCTCGACCCTCACGCGTTGCAGGCGGCGGTGACCGTGATGGCTGCGGCCCATCGTGTGGAGTTTTACGGGTTCGGCGCGTCGGGCGCGGTCGCGGCTGACGCCCAGCACAAATTCTTCCGACTGTTGCTTACGGCGGCGTCCTACTCCGACCCGCACATGCAGGCCATGTCGGCGGTAACGCTCAAGCCCACAGACGTCGCGGTGTGCATCTCACAGTCGGGCCGGTCGAAGGACCTGCTGATCACGGCCAACCTCGTACGCGAGAGCGGCGCGAATCTGATCACCCTGTGCCCGAGCCAGACCCCCTTGGCCGAACTCTCGACTGTCAACCTGGCGATCGACGTGCACGAAGACACCGAAATCTACACGCCGTTGACCTCGCGTATCGCCCATTTGGTCGTGATCGATGTGCTGGCAATGGGCGTGGCGATGGCCCGTGGCCCGAGCCTGGTCAATCACCTGAAGAGCGTGAAGCGCAGCTTGCGTAGCTTGCGGCTGTCGCCGAAGTCGATCAAGTCGTCGGAAGATTGATATCAGCCACGCCTTTGATTTTCTGTGGGCACGAATTCATTCGCGAGACTTCGATACATTCGCAACGAATGTGTCGTCTTTACGACTGAATCGTGAATGAATTCGCTCCCACAGAGTTAACCACGGCGTCTCGCCATCCGGCCCAACCTTCACCAACTTGTAACGCTTCCGAAGCCTGATCGTCACCGCGTTCCGCCACTCTGTACTCCCGCACACGCAATGGGAGACAGGATATGCCTCGGCACTACGATGACTCGCAGCAGCAAAGCAACAGCGCCAAAACCCGCCGTCAGCAGGAAGACCAGCGCCGCATGGCGTTTCGGCGTGCGATTGAAACGCGGTCCGAAGACCGTCGCCTCACCCTCGAATTCGATGACTACCTGGACGCAGACTCCGCCAGCTTTTGGCAGAGCGCTAGCGTTTCGGAAGGTGCCCGTCAAAGCGCGCGACCAGCTCGCTGATCTGTGCACGCTCGGTGCGAATGAACGCCAGGAAGGCATGCGCCACTGGTGACAGACGTTTCTCCCGAGCCTGTACGACGCACCAACTGCGATAAAGCGGCAGTTCGGCCACGGGCAGCTCCTTGAGCGTGCCAGTGGCCAGTTCCAGACTCAGCGCATGCCTCGTCAGCAGCGCCACCCCCAGCCCTGCCACGACACACTCCCGTTGAGCTTCCGCCGAAGACACCTCCAGCGAATGCTCGAAGTGAGTGCGTTTCTCCTTGAAGTATTCCTCGCACGCCTTGCGCGTTCCCGACCCCTGCTCGCGTACCACCAGCGTGTAGGCTTCCAGATCTTTCAGCGACAGATTTGGCCGTTGTGAAAGCGGATGGTCCGGTCGCGCCACCGCCACGATGGGATTGTTGAGGAAAGGTAGAAACTCCAGCCCCATGTCCTGCGGAACCATTGACATCACCACCAGATCATCGCGGTTGTCGGACAGCCGTCGAATCACCTGGGCCCGATTGACTACCGTGAGGTTGAGCATGACTTCGGGGTATTGGCGCTTAAAAGCTGCGAACAGATGGGGAACGAAGTATTTCGCGCTGGACTCAATGGCGAGCTTCAACTGCCCTTGAAGCGAGCCCTGCATGTCCGACAGCTGCATGTCGAGATTCTCAAGGCGCCCGAAAATGTCGCGACTGGCCAGTTGAAGCGCCTCGGCAGCTTCGGTCAGATAGAGCTTCTTGCCCACGTACTCGAACAGCGGCTGGCCGATGAGCTCTTCAAGCTGACGGATCTGCAAGCTGACGGCAGGTTGCGTGAGGGACATTTCTTCAGCCGCACGGCTGTAGGACCGAAGATCGCAAACCTCATTGAAGATTCGCAATTGACGCAATGTCATACGCATCAATGACTTACGCATCTTTCGATTCCCCTGCTCATGGCTGAAAGCGCAACTATAAGGTTTTACTTATGTTTAACCCAATTTTTACTCATTTTTGTTAATTGCTGATTCGTCATAGGGTGAGCCATCGCTGCGACGCAACACGTTGTAACGCTATGTCGCTCCGTACTGACCGGGTTTCCGGTCCGTCTGCTCATCGGTCGAGGAAATGCCAGTGATAACAAAAATCCTGATCGCCAACCGTGGGGAAATTGCTGTCCGGATCGTGCGCGCTTGCGCCGAAATGGGCATCCGTTCCGTGGCGATCTACTCCGACGCGGACCGCCATGCGCTCCACGTAAAGCGTGCGGATGAGGCCTATGGCATTGGTTCCGAACCGCTGGAGGGTTACCTGAACCCGCGCAAGTTGGTGAACCTGGCCGTGGAAACCGGATGCGACGCGTTGCATCCCGGTTATGGCTTCCTCTCGGAAAACGCCGACCTGGCTGAGATCTGCGCCGAACGGGGAATCAAATTCATCGGCCCTTCCGCCGAAGTGATTCGCCGCATGGGCGACAAGACTGAAGCCCGCCGCAGCATGATCAAGGCCGGCGTGCCGGTCACCCCCGGCACCGAAGGCAACGTTGCCGACATCGCCGAAGCGTTGACCGAAGGTGATCGCATCGGTTACCCAGTGATGCTCAAGGCCACCTCGGGTGGTGGCGGTCGCGGCATTCGTCGTTGCAACAGCCGTGAAGAACTGGAGCAGGCATTCCCTCGGGTCATTTCCGAGGCCACCAAGGCGTTCGGCAAGGCTGAAGTCTTTCTGGAGAAGTGCATCGTCAATCCCAAGCACATCGAGGCGCAGATCCTCGGTGACAGCTTCGGCAATGTCGTGCACCTGTTCGAGCGTGATTGCTCGATCCAGCGTCGCAACCAGAAGCTCATCGAAATCGCCCCAAGCCCTCAATTGACCCCCGAACAGCGCGCCTACATCGGCGACCTGTCGGTGCGCGCCGCCAAGGCCGTGGGTTACGAGAACGCGGGCACCGTGGAGTTCCTGCTCGCCGAGGGCGAGGTGTACTTCATGGAAATGAACACTCGGGTGCAGGTGGAACACACCATCACCGAGGAAATCACCGGCATCGACATCGTGCGCGAGCAGATTCGCATCGCGTCCGGCCTGCCGCTCTCGGTGAAGCAGGAAGACATCATTCACCGGGGTTTCGCGTTGCAGTTCCGCATCAACGCCGAAGACCCGAAAAACAACTTTCTCCCAAGCTTCGGCAAGATCACCCGTTATTACGCGCCGGGTGGCCCTGGCGTGCGGACCGACACGGCGATCTACACCGGCTACACCATTCCGCCGTACTACGACTCAATGTGCCTGAAGCTGATCGTCTGGGCGCTGACTTGGGAAGAAGCGATGGACCGGGGCCTGCGCGCGCTGGACGACATGCGCCTGCAAGGCGTGAAGACCACCGCCGCGTACTACCAGGAAATCCTGCGCAACCCGGAATTCCGTAGCGGCCAGTTCAATACCAGTTTCGTCGAGAGCCACCCTGAACTGACCAACTACTCGATCAAGCGCAAACCCGAAGAGTTGGCCCTGGCCATCGCCGCCGCCATCGCCGCCCACGCAGGCATTTAAAAGCAGCGTCGAGCTGCGAGCGTCAAGCCTCAAGTAAAAGCCGTTCTCGGTGACTTGTAGCTGTGGCTCGGAGCTTGAAGCTTGTGAGGAGATAAGAATGACGAAGAAGATCTTTGTAACCGATACGATCCTGCGTGACGCTCACCAGTCGCTGCTGGCGACCCGCATGCGCACCGAAGACATGCTGCCGATCTGCGAGAAGCTCGACAAAGTCGGCTACTGGTCGCTGGAAGTCTGGGGCGGCGCGACGTTTGACGCGTGCGTGCGTTTCCTCAAAGAAGACCCGTGGGAGCGCCTGCGCCAACTTCGCGCGGCGCTGCCGAACACCCGCCTGCAAATGCTGCTGCGCGGCCAGAATCTGCTGGGCTATCGCCATTACAGCGACGACGTGGTCAAAGCTTTCGTCGCCAAGGCTGCCGTCAACGGCATCGACGTGTTCCGCATCTTCGACGCCATGAACGACGTGCGTAACCTGCGGGTGGCCATCGAAGCGGTGAAGGCTGCGGGCAAACATGCGCAGGGCACCATTGCGTACACCGTCAGTCCGGTACACACCGTCGAGGCCTTTGTTGCTCAGGCCAAGCAGATGGAAGCGATGGGCTGCGACTCCGTGGCGATCAAGGACATGGCCGGTCTGCTGACACCGTTCGCGGCTGGCGAACTGGTCAGGGCGCTGAAAGCCGAGCAGTCGCTGCCGGTGTTCATCCACTCCCACGACACTGCGGGTCTGGCCGCGATGTGCCAGCTCAAGGCGGTCGAAAACGGCGCCGATCACATCGACACCGCGATCTCCAGCTTTGCGTGGGGCACCAGCCATCCGGGCACCGAATCGATGGTTGCTGCGCTCAAGGGCAGCGAATTCGACACCGGTCTGGACCTGGAGCTGCTGCAGGAAATCGGCCTGTATTTCTATGCGGTGCGTAAGAAGTATCACCAGTTCGAGAGCGAATTCACCGCTGTTGACACCCGCGTGCAGGTCAACCAAGTGCCTGGCGGCATGATTTCCAACCTCGCCAACCAGCTGAAAGAGCAGGGCGCGCTGAACCGCATGGGCGAAGTGCTGGCAGAGATCCCACGCGTTCGCAAGGACCTGGGCTACCCACCTCTGGTGACTCCGACCTCGCAGATCGTTGGTACTCAGGCGTTCTTCAACGTGCTGGCGGGTGAGCGTTACAAGACCATCACCAACGAAGTGAAGCTCTACCTCACGGGCGGCTACGGCAAAGCACCGGGTCAGGTCGACGAGAAGCTGCGTCGTCAGGCCATTGGCAACGAAGAGGTTATCGACGGGCGTCCGGCAGACCTGCTGAAACCGGAAATGACCAAGCTGCGCGGCGAAATCGGCGCGTTGGCTAAATCTGAAGAAGACGTGCTGACGTACGCAATGTTCCCGGACATTGGCCGCAAGTTCCTCGAAGAACGCGCTGCGGGTACCCTGGCGCCAGAGCCACTGCTGCCGATTCCGGAGCCGGGCGCTGTGGCGCGGGCGGGCGGTGAAGGCGTGCCGACCGAGTTCGTCATCGACGTTCACGGCGAAAGCTACCGCGTCGACATCACCGGTGTAGGCGTCAAGGCCGAGGGCAAGCGCCACTTCTACCTGTCCATCGACGGCATGCCCGAAGAAGTCGTGTTCGAGCCCCTCAACGAGTTCGTCGGCGGTGGCATTGGCAAGCGCGCCCAGGCCAGCAAACCGGGCCACGTCAGCACCACCATGCCGGGCAACATCGTCGATGTGCTGGTCAAGGAAGGTGACACGGTCAAGGCCGGTCAGGCAGTGCTGATCACCGAAGCGATGAAGATGGAGACCGAGGTTCAGGCAGCCGTCGCGGGCAAGGTCGTGGCGATCCACGTGGCCAAAGGCGACCGCGTGAATCCGGGTGAGATTCTGGTCGAGATCGAATGATCGCGATTCATCAAGCTGAAACAGCCTGACGCGCACAGACGCGGCAGGCTGGACGATTACCTCTGGGGGAGCTCTCGTGGCTCCTCTTTTTTTGTCCTGCAGAAGCTGTTTCTGCAGCAGTTCTGTTGCTGATGTCGTGCAGCGTGGCTGAATGAACACAATCCCTGTGGGAGCGAATTCATTCGCGAAAAAGGGTCAGCCGATAGAGATGTGTCAGCTGCACTGCCCAATCGCGAATGAATTCGCTCCTACAGGAGTTGGTCTGAGCCACGTAAATTGAGCCTGGCGCGGGTTCAACTGTGGGAGCGAATTTATTCGCGAAAAAGGGACAGGCAATAGAGATGTGTCGGTTGCACTGGCCAATCGCGAATGAATTCGCTCCCACAGGTTTGATGCTCTCCAGCCAAATTAACGAGTGAATTCGCTCATGCGTGGCGCAAATCCGCCAACGTCTTGATTTGCTCGCCATCCTTGAAGTTATCCACAGCCAGCCACGCTACGAAGGCTTTCTCCAACTCGGGCCATTCGCTGTCGATGATCGAGAACCACGCGGTATTGCGGTTCTGGCCCTTGACGATCATGTGCTGGCGGAACGTGCCTTCGAAGCTAAAGCCAAAGCGCTCTGCCGCGCGCTTGGAGCGGGCGTTGTCGCCGTTGCATTTCCACTCCAGGCGGCGGTTGCCCAGTGCGAACGATTCTTTCGCCAGCAAATAAACCGCCTCGGTGCTTTTCGGCGTGCGTTGCATCGACGCGCCGAACGTCACGTGGCCGATTTCGATCCGGCCCGCACTCGGCACGATCGACATCAGGCTGAGAAACCCGTCGATGTCGCCCGTTTGCTGATCGATCACGGTGTAGAACCAAGGATCGGTCGAGTTTTGCAGCCCGGCCAAGTAGTCATTGAATGCGGCGCGTTCGGTAAACGGGCCGACAGCCAGGTAGTCCCACAATCTCGGGTCGGCGCCGGGGCCTTCGAGCGCTGTCCACAGGCCGTCCGCGTGATGTGCGGCGTCGAGTTTTTCCAGGCGGATGAACCGGCCATTCAGGGTGCGCGTGTCCGGCAGTTTGGCCGGTTGCCAGTGTTCGAGGTTCGACATGTTCAGAATTCCAGAGCTCAAAGCGGTTTACGGAATTGAATGAAGCCAGGGCGTTCGGCGATGCGTTCGTACAGCTGGATTGCGGTCGTGTTGGTCTCGTGGGTCAGCCAGTGAACCTTGTCAGCGCCGTCTTTCTTGGCTGTCGCGTACACATGTTCGATCAGCTGGCGCCCGACGCCGGTGCCGCGTTGGTCCGGGGTGACGAGCAAGTCTTGCAGGTAGCACGACCAATTGATGCTCCAGTTGGAGCGATGGTAGATGAAGTGCACCATGCCCACCGCTTTACCGTCCTGCCAGGCGAGGGCGGCATTGGTCGGCTCATTGCTGTCGAGAAAGCGTTTCCAGGTGCTTTCGGTGACCGCGTCCGGCAATTCCGTCTTGTAGAAGGTCAGGTAGGCTTTCCACAGCGGCAGCCAGGCAGCGTGGTCGTCGGCGGTAACAGGGCGGATCTGTACGTCAGACACGGGTTTCTCCTTGGCTCATCAAACGAGCGATTTCCTGATCGGTTTGATCCTGGCTGGCGGCCAGGCCTTTGCTGACGCCGGCGATGTCTTCGGCGCTGCGATTCTGGTTGAGCTTGCGTTTGCCTTCGATGCGTTCGATGGGGATGGCGAACCCGACGATGGCGTTGAGCATTTTCTCGACGTAATCGGCCGGCGCATCGCTCACTGCCCAAGGCTCGGCGCGCTTGCCTTCATGCTTGTCGGTCAGGTCGCTGACGAGCTGCAACAGGCGTGCGGGGTCGGTGAAGACCTCCGCGCGGCCATAGGCATGCACGGCGAGGTAATTCCAGGTCGGCACCACTTTTCCGTGTTCGGCCTTGGCAGCGTAAAAAGACGGGCTGATGTAGGCGTCCGGCCCTTGGAAAATCACCAGCGCTTCGCCAGATGCCAACGCCTTCCACTGCGGGTTGGCCTTGGCCAGATGGCCGAACAGCGTGCCATGCGGCCCTTGGTTCGGGTCGAGTAATAGCGGGACATGGCTCGCGTGCAGGCCTGTTTCGTCGACGTTGATCAAGGTCGCCAGGCGCGTACCTTCGATCTGTCGATGCAGGCTGGCGAGGTCCTCATCTTTGAAATAGCTGGGTGTATACATGAAATTTTCCTTGGCGATTGGCCCCATCCTAGGCAGCCTATTGGTCTGTTGTAAGAACCATTAATGGTCAATTTTGTAGAGCCAATCCATGCCAATCACGCTATCGCTAACCTTCGATTTCGCCGGGATCGAGCTGGACCGCCAACAGGGCCTAAGTCGCCAGCTGTATCAGGCGTTGCGCCAGCGAATCCTTGACGGGCGTTTGGGCAGCGGCACGCGCTTACCCGCCAGCCGAGATTTGGCCCTGGCGCTTTCGATTTCCCGCAACAGCGTGATGCGCGCCTACGACCAGTTGTACGCCGAAGGTTTTACTGAAGGGCGAATTGGTGACGGTACTTACGTCGCTCAACTGCCGGACAAACCCATGTCCGCCAAAAAATTATCCACAAAAGTGTCCACAGGCTTATCACCAGGCTTATCAACACGTTTATCCACATTTTCGCTAAATGAACCTGGTGATTTATCCAGTAAAGTTATCCACAGCGCATCGATAGTGCGACTGGAACAGCATCATTTAAAGCCCCATTTGCAGGGTTTGCCGAGGGCATTTCGGGTCGGCATTCCTGCATTCGATCTGTTCCCGTTCGACGTGTGGGGCAAGCTGCACGCGGCTTTCTGGCGAAAACCGGGGTTGCACCAGTTGGGTTATGGCGACCCGGCAGGGGAGTGGCGGCTGCGCGAGCTGATCTCGGTGTATTTAAGAACATCTCGTGACTTGCAGTGTGACCCTGAACAAATTGTGATCACCAGTGGCGCGCAGCAGGCGATTGCCCTTTGTGCACAGTTGCTCTTGAACGATGGCGACGGCGTGGCGATTGAAAACCCCGGCTATCGCGCCGCTGGGCATGCGTTCGCCGTGGCGGGCGCGACATTGCGCGGCATGCCGGTGGACGAGGAGGGGATGCGCAGTCCGGATTTGAAGGACAGGAATTGCAAACTGGCCTACGTCACGCCGTCTCACCAATACCCGTTGGGCGTGACCATGAGCCTGGCGCGGCGCCTGGAGTTGCTCGCCTGGGCCGAGCGTACCCAAGGGTGGATCGTCGAGGACGATTACGATGGCGAGTACCGCTACAGCGGCGCACCGCTTGCGCCCTTGGCTGCACTGGACCGGCATGGGCGGGTGCTTTACGTCGGCACCTTCGGCAAGGTCGCGTTCCCGGCGCTGCGCCTCGGCTATCTGGTGTTGCCGCGCAATCTGGTCAAGCCGTTCAGCCAGCGGCGTGCTGTGGACATGCGGCATTCGGAGATTGGCACTCAGGCGGTCATGGCCGAGTTCATCGCGGCGGGACATTTCCAGCGGCACATTCGGCGCATGCGCCGAGCGGCATTGAGTCGGCGGGATGCGTTGCTGGCGGGATGGCCCGAGGATGTACGGGGCTGCAGTCCCATGCCCAAGCCGGTGGCGGGGTTGCACGTGTCGGTGGCGGTCGAGAGCCTGGCGCGAGAAAGAGAACTGGTGGCCAAGGCTGACAGCGTGGGTGTCGAGATCGGGGCGTTGAGTGATTATTGGCTCCCGGATTCCCAAACCCCTGTGGATAACCGGGCGGGGTTGGTGTTGGGGTTTGCGGCGGTGCCCGAGGCAGACATTGCGTCGGCGCTGGAGCGGTTGCGGGGTGTTTGGATCTGAAACGCAATCCTTTGTAGGAGCGTGGCTTGTCCCGCGATCGGCTGCGAAGCAGTCGTAAACCTGCAACCAGGTATGACGGATGTACCGCATTCGCTGAAGTTGCTGCCGGTTCCCGGCAGATCGCGGGACAAGCCACGCTCCTACAGGTGCGCGCCGAGTCGTCAGTTGCAGGGTTATACTCGCGCCCATCGCAAACATACCCTGAGACACATCCATGAGCCTCCCTCTTTCCGCCGCCCCTGAGCGCAAGCTCGGTACGCCGCTGATCGCTTGCATCCTGTTGGTTATCGGCGCGCTGTTTCTTCAGTCCGCCGTCGGCGGCAAGCAGGTCTTGTTGCTGATCGTCGGCGCCGCATTGGGCCTGACTCTTTATCACGCGGCCTTCGGTTTCACCTCAGCCTGGCGCGTGTTCATCAACGAGCGACGCGGCGCGGGTCTGCGGGCGCAGATGGTCATGCTGGCGATTGCGGTCGTGTTGTTCTTCCCGGCCTTGGGCGCGGGGACGCTATTCGGCACGCCGGTCACCGGACTGGTCGCGCCTGCCGGCGTTTCCGTCGTGTTCGGAGCGTTCATTTTCGGTATCGGCATGCAGATGGGCGGTGGTTGCGCGTCAGGTACGCTGTTCACCGTCGGGGGCGGCAATGCGCGGATGCTGGTCACGCTGCTGTTCTTCATCATCGGCTCGGTGATTGCCACCCATCACGCCGACTGGTGGTTCTCACTGCCGTCGTTCCCGGCGACCTCTATCGTCAAAACCTTCGGCGTGATGCCCGCGCTGATCATGAGTCTCGCGCTGTTCGCTGTGATCGCCCTGATCACGATCAAGCTGGAAAAACGTCGTCATGGCGAACTCGAAGCCGCTGTCACGAGTGAGCACGTGGGCCTGCGTCGCTTCCTACGAGGCCCGTGGCCGCTGGTGTGGGGTGCGATTGCGCTGGCGTTGCTCAACTACGCGACCCTCGCGTTGGCGGGGCGTCCCTGGGGCATCACCTCGGCGTTTGCCTTGTGGGGCGCGAAAGTCGCCAGCGCGCTGGGTGTGGACGTCGGCAGTTGGGTGTTCTGGCAGATGCCAGCCAATGCCAAGGCTTTGGCCGCGCCGGTGTGGGAAGATATCACCACGGTCATGGACATCGGCATCATGTTGGGTGCGGCCGTGGCGGCGGGGCTTGCAGGACGTTTCTCGCCAAGCCTGAAGATCCCTACCCGTTCGCTGATCGCGGCCGTGTTGGGCGGTTTGTTGTTGGGGTACGGCTCGCGTTTGGCCTATGGCTGCAACATCGGCGCGTATTTCAGCGGCATCGCTTCTGGCAGCCTGCACGGCTGGCTGTGGCTGATCGCAGCGTTTGCGGGGAATGCGGTGGGCGTGCGGATTCGTCCGTTCTTCTTTGAGGGCGAGCGGCGTCCGGTGGTGTTGAGCGGGTGTTGATTACTGCCTGACAGCACTGCCGCAGTTTTGCGGCACTCATAAAACCCTCTGTGGGAGCGAATTCATTCGCGATGCGGTAGTACATCCGACAAATTTTCGTCGGATGTACCGGCCTCTCGCGAATGAATTCGCTCCCGCAGGTGATCATCGTGTGCCAAGCCTATGTCTTGTCAGATAACGAAGGTCAGCGTCATTTCCCGAGTTGGGATTTGGCGACCTTAGCAATGTTCTCAGCCGTAAACCCGAACTTCGCCTGCAGTTTGTCGATGGGCGCTGATGCCCCGAACGTGTTCATCACGATCTTCGCGCCGGTCTGGCCGACGTACCGATCCCAACCCACAGGCCCGGCCTGCTCCACCACGACGCGGGCTTTCACGTTCGGCGGCAGCACTTCGTCGCGATACGCCTTATCTTGATCCTCGAACAGCTCCCAGCTCGGCATCGACACTACGCGGGCCGCGATACCTGCTGCCTTGAGTGTTTCGAACGCCTCGACGGTCATGCCGACTTCGCTGCCGGTGGCGATGAGAATCACCTCGACCTTGCCCTCGACCGCGTCGGCCAACACGTACGCACCACGTGCAACGTGCTCGGCACTGGCGTATTTAGCGCGATCTAGCGTCGGCATCGGTTGGCGCGACAGCACCAGACACGTAGGTCGATGGGTTTGCGCCAAGGCCACTTTCCAGGCTTCGGTGGTCTCGTTGGCATCGCCCGGACGCAGAGTCAGCAGGCCGGGGGTGGCGCGCAGTTGGGTCAGGTGTTCGATGGGTTGGTGAGTCGGGCCGTCTTCGCCAACGCCGATGGAGTCGTGGGTGAAGACGAAAATCACCGGCAGCTCCATGATCGACGCCAGGCGAATCGGCGGCTTCATGTAGTCGCTGAACACCAAGAATGTCGAGGTGTACGGGCGGATGTAGGACAGCGCCAGGCCGTTGGCAATCGAGCCCATGGCGTGTTCGCGAATCCCGAAATGAAGGTTGCGGCCGCTGTAGCTGCCAGCCTCGAAACTGCCAGCGCCTTCAAACGTGAGGTTGGTTTTGGTCGAAGGGGAAAGGTCAGCCGAGCCGCCGATCAACCAGGGAATCTGCTGGGCGAAACCGTTGAGCACCTTGCCGCCTGCCGCTCGGGTCGCGATGCCTTTGGCGTCGGTATCGAAACTGACCGCCGTGTTGCGCCAGCCTTCGGGCATCTCGCCTTGACGCATACGTTGGAGCTCGTCGGCCAGTGCAGGCTGCTCTTTCTCGAAGCGGGCAAAGGTTTCCTTCCACGCGTCATAGCCGCTGCCGTTGCGTTTCAGCAGGGCGTCGCGCAGGTAATGGCGCGCTTCTTCAGGCACCAGGAAGCTGCTGTTTTCGTCCCAGCCGTAAGCTTTTTTGGTCAGCTTGATTTCATCTTCGCCCAGCGGTTCGCCGTGGGCGGCAGCGGTGTTGTGTTTGTTCGGCGAGCCGTAGCCGATCACGCTGTCGACCACGATCAGCGTCGGAGCGTCATCGGTCTGCTGGAAGGTCTGGATTGCCTGAGCCAGCGCGGCCGCATCGTTGGCGTCCTTCACGTGCAGGGTCTTCCAGCCGTAGCCTTCGAAGCGTTTCAGCGGATCGTCGCTGTAGGCCAATTCGGTATGGCCTTCGATGCTGATGGTGTTGTTGTCGTAAATCCAGCACAGGTTCGACAGCTTCAAATGACCGGCCAGCGACGCTGCTTCTGCGGTCACGCCTTCCATCATGTCGCCGTCGCCGCACAGCACGTAGACGTTGTAATCGAACAGCGTCGCGCCGGGCTTGTTGAAATGCTCACCCAGCCAGCGTGAGCCCATCGCCATGCCCACGCTGTTGGCGCAGCCCTGACCCAACGGGCCGGTGGTGGTCTCGACGCCGGTGGTCATGCGGTATTCAGGGTGACCGGGGGTTTTCGAATCCATTTGGCGAAACTGCTTGATGTCTTCCAGGCTGATCGCCGGTTTGCCGGACGGCTTGCCGTGTTCGTCGATCTCGATCACGCCCGCCAAGTGCAGCAGCGAATAGAGCAGCATCGAGGCGTGACCGACTGACAGCACAAACCGGTCGCGGTTGGGCCAGTCGGGATGTTCCGGGTGATAGCGAAGGAAATCTTTCCACACCGTGTAGCCGACCGGGGCCAGTGCCATCGGCGTGCCGGGGTGGCCAGAGTTGGCCTTTTGTACGGCGTCCATGGCCAAAGTGCGGATGGTATTGATGGTCAGTTGGTCGCGATCGGTGTGGGGTGCAGGTCGTTCGGTGGAGGTGGCAGACGCGCTCATTAACATTCTCCTCGTGACGTGTGGCTGAAGCTTCCAGATAGGTGTTGAGCGCGGGGGAGGCGGGTTCGTTCCATGAATAATCCGTCACCTGACTGGCTGTTGGCGGACGAAGGCGGGTCGCGCTTTTAAGGCATTTGGTTACATTTCCACTGGTGGGCAGCCCGAACGATCTGTAACAACTGTATTCGAACCCCTTTGCGACTCCAGCTTGTTGCGGGGTCGACGGTTGCAAACAGGGGGTGACCATTGCAGGAAACGATCATCAAGAAATACCGCGCCATGATCAGGACGTTTACCTACATCGGTTGGTCGCTGTTCTGGCTGCTGATTTGGGACATCGTTGTCACGGTCGACTTCATGCTGTACCTGGAACGCAAGATCACACTGCCGTCGATGCCTCTCACGTTGCTGGGCTCGGCGCTGGTGGTGCTGACCAGCTTTCGTAACTCCAGTGCCTACAACCGGTGGTGGGAAGCCCGCACGTTATGGGGCGCGCTGGTCAACAATTCCCGCAGCTTCGCGCGGCAAGTGCTGACACTGATCGACGACGGCACCGAGCTGAATCCGGTCAAAGCCGTACTGCTGCGTCGGCACGTGGCCTACGTGGAATGCCTGTCGGCGCACCTCAAGGGCGAACAATGCGGTGAGGACGTCACGGCGATGATTTCCCGCGAGGAATACGACCGCCGCACACGCACCAACAACTTTCCCAATGACATCCTCAACGAGTCTGCCGCGATCATCGCGGGCGAATATCAAGCCGGTCGGCTGGACAGCATTCGTCTGGCGCGGCTCGAATCGACGATGGTGGAGATTTCCAACTGCCAGGGCGGGATGGAGCGCATCGCCAACACGCCGCTGCCTTATCCCTACGTGACCTTCCCGCGACTGTTCATCACGCTGTTCTGCATCATCGTGCCGATCGGGTTGGTGGAAACGTTGGGCTGGTTCACGCCACTTGCATCGACGGTGGTGGGTTTCATGCTGCTGGCGATCGAACGCATTGGCACCGACCTGCAAAGCCCGTTCAAGGCGTCCGAGCATGAGATTCAGATGAAGGCGTTGTGCGCGAATATTTCGGGGAATTTGAACTCGATGCTTCGCGATGCCACAGAGAAGCAGCGATGAGTGACGAGCTGCAAGCTTCAAGCGGGTGTACGCCACTTGCAGCTTGCGGCTCGAAGCTTGCCGCTGTTTCTAGGTGCCGGACTTGATCTTGGTCCATACCCGCGTCCGCGCGCGTTCGGCTTCGCGTGGCAACGGCGTCAGCGTGTAGAGGGTTTTCATCGCTTCGGCGGTCGGGTAAAGGTTCGGGTTGTTACGAATCGCGGGATCGACCTTGTCCGTCGCGTCCTTGTTCGGATTTGGATAGCCGACAAAATCGCTGATCGGCGCGATCACCTCAGGCTGCAGGAGGTAGTTGATGAAGGTATGCGCATCCTCCACGTCCTTCGCGCCTTTCGGGATGGCCAGCATGTCGAACCAGATCGGTGCGCCTTCTTTCGGTAGGCGCATGTCCACGACCACGCCATTCTTCGCTTCCTTCGCCCGGTTGGCGGCTTGCGAGAAGCTGCCCGAATAACCCACGGCCACGCAGATGTCGCCGTTGGCGATGTCAGCCATGTACTTGGACGAGTGAAAATAGGTGATGTATGGGCGGATCTTCATCAGCAAGGCTTCCGCCTTGTCGTAGTCCTTTGGATTCTTGCTGTTCGGATCAAGCCCCAAATGTTGCAGGGCGAGTGGCAGAATCTCGGAAGGCGAATCGAGCAGCGTCACACCGCACTGCTTCAATTTGCTGATGTTCTCTTCCTTGAAGATCAAATCCCAGCTGTCCACAGGCGCCTTGTCGCCCAGCACGGCCTTGACCTTGTCCGGGTTGAAGCCGATCAGGATCGTGCCGTACATGTACGGCACAGCGAATTTGTTGCCTGGATCGTTGGCTTCCAGCAGTTTCATCAGGCTCGGGTCGAGGTGCGAATAGTTCGTTAATTTGCTCTTGTCCAAGGGTTGAAACACGCCCGCCTGAATCTGCTTGGCCAGAAACACGTTGGAAGGCACCACCACGTCATAACCGGAGTTGCCCGTCAGCAGCTTGGCTTCGAGGGCTTCGTTGGTGTCGAAGATGTCGTAGATCAGCGGGACCTTGGTGTCCTTCTTGAAGTTCTCCAGGGTCTGCGGGGTGATGTAGTCGAACCAGTTGTAAACGCGCAGGGTTTTCTGTTCATCGGCGTGGGCCATGCCGCCGAGCATGGCGGCGCACAGGGCGGGGGCGATCAAGCGCTTGAGTCTGTTCATCGTTGTCTCTCTTCTTTTTAAGTCGGAGGGGTCAGACGCTTTCGAAACCTTCCAGCACGTTCACGGCGTTGATGCCGATTTCTTCGACGGCGTAGCCGCCTTCCATCACGAACAGCGTGGGTTTGCCCAGGCGTGCGATGCGTTCGCCCATGCGCAGGTAGTCCGGGCTGTCGAGCTTGAATTGCGAGATTGGGTCGTCCTTGAAGGTGTCCACGCCCAGCGACACCACGACGATGTCCGCGCCGAAGCGGTCGATCTCGTCACAGGCTTTTTCCAGCGCGGCGCTCCAGGCTGTCCAATCGCTGCCTGCGGCCAGTGGATAGTTGAAGTTGAAGCCTTCACCCGCGCCTTCGCCCAGCTCGTCTTCATAGCCGAGGAAGAAAGGAAATTCAGCCTCAGGGTGGCCGTGAATCGAGGTGAACAGCACGTCGCTGCGCGCGTAAAAAATCGACTGCGTGCCGTTGCCGTGGTGGTAATCGACGTCGAGGATGGCGACCTTTTTGTGGCCTTGGTCGATAAAGGCCTGCGCAGCGATGGCAGCGTTGTTCAGGTAGCAATACCCGCCCATGACGTCGCTGGCGGCGTGGTGTCCCGGCGGGCGGCACAGGGCGAAGGCGCTGCGCGCTCCCTTTTGAATCGCGGCCTGCGCAGTGAGAGCGACTTGCGCAGCGCTGTATGCGGCTTGCCAGGTGCCCGCGGTGATCGGTGCTCCGGCATCAAAGGTGTAGTAGCCCAGCTGGCCGTGCAGGCTGGTGGGGATGACCGAACGCAATGTGCGTGCTGGCCAGGTGAACGGCAGCAGGTCGCCTTGGGGGTTGGTCGCTGCCCAGCGAGCCCATGCGCCTTTGAAGAATTCCAGAAACGCTTCGGTGTGAATGCGCTTGATCGGCTCGATGCCGAAATCCTGCGGGCCTTCGACGGCGCCAATTTCGCGATCCTTGACCCGTTGCAGGACGTGGTCGGCACGGGAGGGCATTTCGAAGCAGGGCATCAATTGCCCGTCGATCAACTCGCAACGGCCATGGTGCAGATGGTGATCGTCTGAATAGATCGTCAGCATTTTCTTGTTCTCCTGTGGGCATCGGTGTCCGACATTCTTGAGGCGGACGACTTTTCGGAGAACGACGGAAACGGCCAAAAGGGGATGTATTCGGCCATAAAAGCTGTCCGAAAATCGCCCCTGAATAGGGCGCCGCACCCTGTTTGGAGGCGCGGATCACAAATCGATTGGCCGGTGATATTCCATTGTAGGAATGAGCTTGCTCGCGATCGAGGTCTGTCCGACACCGCAGGGGGGACTGACATACCGGTATCGCGAGCAAGCTCACTCCTACAGGGGACATGCGGCAAATCAGGTATTCAAAGCCTGAACTGACTCGGCGCCACGCCGCTCCAGCGAATGAACGCATGCCGAAAACTCGCCGTTTCGCTGAAGCCCAACACCTCGGCAATGTGATGAATTGGTAAATGGTCATCCTGCAACAGTTGCTTGGCTCGCTCGAAGCGTAGCTCGTCGAGCAACTGCTGATAGCTGCTGCCGGTGGCCTGCAAATGACGACGCAGTGTACGCTCGGAACAGTTCATCTTCTGCGCGAGCTGCCGTAGGCTTGGGGATTGGTCGAGCTGATCCGCGAGCAAATGACGAATGCGTCCCAGCCAAGCCTGACGCCCGGTGAACTCGATGTTCTGTCGACGGCAGCGTTCGCGCATGTCGCGATGGGTGACGGGATCGGCAAGGGTCAGCGGCTGATCGAGCCAACGTCTGTCGAAGGCAAAGGCGTTGTCTTCTGCGTTGAAGCGCACCTCGCAGGCGAAACTTTCTCGGTAGCTTCCCTGATAATCCGGGGCGTCGTGAGCGAATCGTGCTGCCAGAAGCGGCAGCGGTTTGCCGAGCAAGTCATCGCAGATCACCTTGAGCGACGCCATGCACAGCTCGGCGTTGAAGACCCGCAAGCCCTCGTCGTCCCGATAATCGCTGGCGCTGAACCAGACGCGGTCGCCGTCTTCGACTAACTGTAGTTCGAACAGCGTCCCGAGCAGCGCCGGGTATTCCAGCGCCAGGCGCAGGGCGTCACCGAAAGTGGCACTGGTGAGCAGGGCGTAACCGAGAATCCCGTAAGACGACACATGCATGCGCCGCCCCAGCGGCAACCCGATTTCCCGACGCAACGCCACCGCGTTGGAACAGACCTGCATTTCCTGAAAGGTGGTAATGCGAATGTCCGGCCGACTCAGGTCCGCTTCCGTGATCCCACTCCCGGCCAGCAACGCCTCGCTGCCCCACCCCTCGGCCGAAAACGTCTCCAGCACCAGCGACACGGCGTTGAGGGTGGTGAGGTGCGAATGAAGCATGAGGGCATTCCGATTGTTTTTTTGATCGGAAAGGGGGAGCAAGAGATGTGCCGTGTACAACCCGAAGAACGAGTCGTTTGAATGTGTGACCGCTGCGCGGTCAATCGCGAGCAAGCAACGCTCCCACGGCCTTCGGCCAGAATCAAAAGCCTTCACCGCGCCACGATCTGCTTCTGCCGGAGGCGTGGGAGCGTTGCTTGCTCGCGATCGGGTGCGAAGCAGTCTTAGACAGAAGCGATGCAATCGTCTTTAACGCAACTCCCCACACACATCCAGCTCCACCAACCGCCGCACTTCCTCCACCGGCAAGTCCGCGCCGAGCAGAGCGTGGAGTTTGCCGAAGGCGGCTTCGCGGGTCATCCCGCCACCGGAGAGGACGCCAACGCTGCGCAGGCGGCTGCCCGCTTCGTAGACATCCAGCTCGACGCCGCCTTCGTGACATTGGGTGATGGCGATCACGCAGATGTCGCGTTGATGGGCGCGTTGCAGGCTGTCAAGGAAGGCCGGGTTGTCGCTGGGGCCGGTGCCGCTGCCGAAGCACTCCAGGATCAGACCTTGAATGCCGCTGTCGATCAGGCCGTCGAGTTGTGCCGCGCCAATGCCGGGGAACAGCGGCAGCACGGCGACGTTGGCGAGTTTCTTGGGCTGGTTGTAGGCCAGCGCCGTGGGCAAGGTGCCAACGGTCTGTCCGCCGCGAGAACGGTTCAGCGCGGCAAACGGGTTGCGACCGAAGCTGCGGATTTTCGCGCAGCGGGTCGGTTGCATCAGTTCACCATGGAAGTAGAGGTGCACGCCGGACGGCAATCCTTTGCCCAGCGCCTGCAATGCGCCGTTGACGTTTTCCCAGGCATCGCTGTCCGGCACGCCTGCGGGCAGCATAGACCCGGTGAACACGACAGGCGCGTCCAGCCCCAACAGTTGAAAGCTCATGGCCGCTGCGCTGTAGGCCAAGGTGTCGGTACCGTGCAGGATCAGCACGGCATCGCAGCCTTGAGCCTCAACCGCCTCGACGACCGCCTCACGCAGACGCTGCCAATAGGCGGGCGTCATGTTGGCGCTGTCGATCAAGGGAGACATTTCGCGAAATTGCCACTGCGGCACCACCAGCGCAGGCTGGCTCGCCAGTTGTTCGGCCATGCGCGCCTCGAAACCGGACGCTGGTGCGAGACCGTTTTCGCTGGCCTGCATGCCGATGGTGCCGCCGGTGTACAGCACCATGATGTGGCTGGCCGGTGCGTGATTGTCGCGATTCATGCGTGTCTCCCTGGACAGACTTCAGAGGGTCAAGGTGTGTCGATGGCCGGTTTGCCGGTGGCCGTCGCAGGCTTGGCGGCAGGCTGCCCATCGACCGGCTTTGGCCAGGCCTTCAGGTCCAGGTCCAGATCGGGGAACTGGCTGGAGTCGAACACCGGCGTCTTGATGCCTGCCTTACGCTGGGCATCGTAGTCGTTCAGGATACGCAAACCGATCTTGAACAGCATGGCCAATGCAATCAGGTTCACGAACGCCAGCAGGGTCATGGTGATGTCGGCAAAAGCGAACACGGTGCCGAGGTCTTCCACAGCCCCCCACAGGATCAACGCCAGCACGAGTGCGCGGTAGCCCATCAGCGCTTTGCGGCTCTCGCCGAGCAGGTAGCGCAGGCTGTTCTCGCCCAGGTAGTAGTTGTAGAGAATCGAGGTGAAGACAAACAGCGACAGTGCCACGCTGATGAACAGCTTGCCCCAGTCGCCCACGACCGCCGCCAGCGAGTTCTGCGTCAGTGCGATGCCGTCGCCTTCGAAGCCGGGGGTGTAGAAGCCTGAGAGCAGAATCAACAAAGCGGTACAGGTGCAGATGACGAAGGTGTCGAGGAACACGCTGAACGCCTGAACCACGCCTTGCGCCACCGGGTGTGGCACCTCAGCGACCGCAGCGACGTTTGGCGCGCTGCCCAGACCGGCTTCGTTGGCGAACACGCCGCGTTTCACACCCATGACGATGGCACTGCCGACCAGGCCGCCGAACACTTCGTCTACACCGAACGCGCTTTTGACGATGGTCGCCAGCATGTGTGGGACGTGTTCGAACTGCACGCCGATCACGTAGAGGGTGACTGCGATGTAGACCAGCGTCTTGACCGGCACCAACAGGTCAGCGACCGCTGCGATGCGTTTGATACCGCCGATGAACACCAGACCCAGCAGCACGGCCAGACCGATACCGGCGTAGCCTGGCGATACGCCGAACGCATTATTGAGCGAGTGGGTGACGGCGTGGGATTGCAGGCCGTTGAACGCGAAACCGAACGTCACCAGCAACAGCACCGCCATGACCATGCCCAGCCAGCGCTTGCCCAGCCCGTGCTGAATATAGAAAGAAGGGCCGCCGCGATATTGGCCTTCGGAGTCGCAGCGCTTGTAGAGCTGGCCGAGGGAACATTCGAAGAAGCTGCTGGCCATACCGACCAATGCCGTGACCCACATCCAGAACACCGCGCCCGGCCCGCCGAGGGTGACCGCGATGCCGACACCGGCGATGTTACCGGCGCCCACGCGACCCGCGAGGCTCAGCATCAGGGCCTGGAACGAACTCAGTTGCCCGGAGCTGCTGCGCAGGCTTTCGCGAAACACCGCGAACATGTGGAAAAAATGACGCATTTGGACGAAGCGCGAGCGAATCGTGAAATATCCACCGAGCCCGACAATGAGCACGATCAGCAGTTTTCCCGAGAGGAAGTCGTTGATGACTTCAAGCATTGATGTTTCCTCGCTTTTTTAGAGGGGGCGCACTATACCGGTGCGCGTTATTGGAGTCTGTAAACCGTTTCTGCTTTTTAATCCCGTTTCGTCGGTTTCCGATGGGCGTCCCGGGAGAACCGTTCTGTAGCAGTGGTGTTATTTGGGTAGTCAGTTCCTTGAGCACTAGGGTCTGAGATCAGCCCGTTCCGCAAAGATTCCGGGCAAAAAAAAGGGCCGGGAAGCGTCTACTTCCGGCCCTCAAAAGGGTGAGGGGTGTCTAGGCCCTCAGCCTGGTGAGCGTGTTGCAGATAACGCGAGAGCGGTTTGATCAGGCCTTCAATGGCACCAAACGTGGAGCGATCATGTTCTCGGGGCGCAAAATGTCGGCGAGCATCGTGTCGTCGAGCAGGCCCTCTTCGCGCACCAGTTCCAGTACGCCTCGGCCTGTTTCCAGCGCGACGCGGGCGATACGGGTGGCGTTTTCGTAACCGATGTACGGGTTCAGCGCGGTGACCAGGCCAATCGAGTGCTCGACAAGCTCGCGGCAGCGCTGTTCGTTGGCGGTGATGCCGACGATGCAATGCTCGCGCAGCATGTCCATGGCGCGTTGCAGCAGGCGGATCGAGTCGAAGATCTTGTAGGCGATCAGCGGCTCCATCACGTTCAGTTGCAGTTGGCCGCCTTCGGCCGCGACGGTCAGCGCCAGGTCGTTGCCCATGATTTCAAAGGCGCACATGTTCACGGCCTCCGGGATCACCGGGTTGACCTTGCCAGGCATGATCGAGCTGCCGGGTTGACGCGCTGGCAGGTTGATTTCGTTGATCCCGGTGCGCGGTCCGCTGGACAGCAGGCGCAGGTCGTTGCAGATTTTCGACAGTTTGACGGCGGTGCGCTTGAGCATGCCGGAGAACAGCACGAAGGCGCCCATGTCGGAGGTGGCTTCGATCAGGTCAGCGGCTGGCACCAATGGCTGGCCGCTGATGATCGCCAGACGCTCGACCGCCAGATGCTGGTAGCCAGGGTCGGCGTTGATGCCGGTGCCGATGGCGGTGCCGCCCAGGTTCACTTCGGTCAGCAACTCAGGCGCCAGGCTGCGCAGACGGTTGAGGTCTTCGGTCAGCGTGGTGGCGAAGGCGCGGAATTCCTGGCCAAGGGTCATCGGAACGGCGTCTTGCAGCTGGGTTCGGCCCATTTTCAGCACATGGCTGAATTCCTGACCCTTGGCCGCGAAGGCCTGAATCAGGCTGTCGAGGCTGGCGAGCAGGGCGTCGTGGCCCAACAGCAGACCCAGGCGAATCGCCGTCGGGTAAGCGTCGTTGGTCGACTGCGCCATGTTCACGTCGTTGTTCGGGTGCAGGTGTTTGTATTCGCCTTTGGCATGGCCCATCGCTTCAAGGGCGATGTTGGCGATGACTTCGTTGGCGTTCATGTTGGTGGACGTCCCGGCGCCACCCTGAATCATGTCGACCACGAACTGTTCGTGGAAATCGCCACGGATCAAGCGGGCGCAGGCCTCGCTGATCGCTGCGTGCTTCTCGCTGCTCAAGTGGCCCAACTGATGGTTCGCATCGGCGGCCGCTTGCTTGACCATGGCCAGACCGACCACCAGTTTCGGGTAGTGCGAAAGGGGAACGCCGGAGAGGTGAAAGTTGTTCACTGCGCGCAGGGTCTGAATGCCGTAATACGCTTCAGCGGGTACTTCGAGAACGCCAAGCAGGTCTTTTTCGATGCGAAATGATGCAGCGGAGGACATGATAGAGAAAGTCTCAAGAGAGGCACGGACTAAGCCGGAACGCCTTTAATACTAGGCTTGCGGGCGATTGCGAACCAATGCTGTTAAGCGCTAGCCTATGCACAAACGGCATAATGTCGATGTGACGTTCGGATTGTGATGAGCGTGTGAAGAGGTATTCCGAATGGTCTGCCGTCCTGTAGGAGTGAGCTTGCTCGCGATTGCTGTTTGCCCGGGACGAGTTCGTTATCTGGCCTGCCGCCATCGCGAGCAAGCTCACTCCCACATAGGGCCGACCGAATTACGTGGCGTGCAGCCGACTCGCCAAGGCTGAGAGCCCCTGGAGAACACCATGAATCTGGAAAGCAAATGGCTGGAAGACTTCAGCGCGCTGGCGGCCACCCGGAGTTTCTCCCAGGCGGCGGAGCGTCGGTTCGTGACGCAACCGGCGTTCAGTCGGCGGATTCGCAGCCTGGAAGCCGCTTTGGGTCTGACGCTGGTCAATCGTTCGCGTACTCCCATTGAACTGACCGCGGCGGGCCAACTGTTTCTGGTGACAGCGCGCACCGTGGTTGATCAACTGGGCGAAGTGCTGCGCCATCTGCATCATCTGGAAAGCGGGCAGGGCGAAGTCATGCAAATCGCCGCCGCTCACTCGCTGGCGCTGAGCTTCTTCCCGCGCTGGATCGCGCAGTTGCGTAACGAAGGCCTGAACATTGCGACCCGCCTGGTCGCCACCAACGTCGGCGACGCGGTGCATGCCCTGCGTGAAGGCGGTTGCGACTTGATGCTCGCGTTCTACGACCCCGACGCCGCGTTACAGATGGACGCCGAGATCTTTCCGTCCCTGCACCTGGGCGTGACGGAAATGCTGCCCGTCTGCTCGGCGGACGCGGACGGCAGGCCGCTGTTCGATCTGGAAGGCGAACAGAGCGTGCCGTTACTCGCCTACAGCGCGGGGGCCTTTTTGGGGCGCTCGGTGAACCTGTTGCTGCGCCAGCGCACCGTGCGCTTTACCACGGTTTACGAGACGGCAATGGCCGACAGCCTTAAAGGCATGGCGTTACAGGGATTGGGGATCGCCTGGGTGCCACGTCTTTCTATTGCGCCGGAACTGGAGCGTGGCGAACTGGTGATTTGTGGTGGCCCGCAATGGCATGTCCCACTGGAAATTCGGCTCTACCGTTGCGCCTTGGTGCGCAAGGCCAATGTGCGGCTGTTGTGGCGCAAGCTGGAAACGGCTGCCGGAGCTGCTGATTCGAGTCAGTGAGCCCGGCGGCCGGTAATGCCCGGATCAGGGGATGTCTTGCAGGTAGTTCCTAATCGCCTGCGCCGATTTCTCACTGTAGCGGTAGCAATTCTTGAGGAAGAAAACATCCTCCACGAACATGTTAGTGATGCACGGCGCGGGGGCTGCAGTGGCGTGAAATTCGCCATCACTGTGTGTGGCACCGAGCGTATGCCCGACTTCGTGGGCAAGGGTGCGATAGGCCGTCATCGACGCTATGGCCGAGCGTTTGCCGAGTCCTGCGACGCCTTGTACGAAAAACGTCAGATTGTCCTTGGTGATCAATAGGTATTTGTGGCGCTTGTTGCGGGGTTTGTTTTCGTCAATCACGTAATCGATTACGCGCTGGTCCCATTCATAAAGCGCTTTGTCTGCGTCGCTCAGGCGATAGTCAAAATCGGTGTAGCCGGGTTTACGCAGTATGGGAACAATCTGCACGTTTCGTTCGGTAATGGCGCCGAGGTCTTCGGTAAACCACCTCAGGTATTTTGCGTCCAGATTCCGGATGTCCTGATCGTTGAGTTCATCATGCAGAAAGAGCGTCAGCACGATGGGCATTTTCGCCTCTGTGGCGTCGTTGCCTGCCGCCAGGGTTGAAGTGGTTATGGCGCCGCCAAGAAAGGCGATCGCCAGCGCTGCGATAAATACGTTCATGGTCTTTTCTCGTCCTTGAGAGTGGATGGATGTTGCGCAGTCTCAGCTGAACAGAAGCCGCTAAGGATGTCAGTCAGAGCAAGGGCGTGGGCTGGAGGGATTTTTCGCTTTTTATTGTCAAAAAAGGGGCGCACTTGACGCAGTTGACAGATGGTCGCCGCTGATCTGTTAAACCACTGTCATTGCGGTATACTGCGCGGCCTTTGGCCGGTTGCACTGGTCATAATTCGTACGACAAGCCACGCCGGTTTTCCCGCGTGGCTTGTTGTTTTTAGACGCGCCTGCGGGCGCCCGATGATAGAGGCACGACTATGAGCGCACTGGTTGGCGTGATCATGGGCTCCAAGTCCGATTGGTCCACTCTTAGCCACACCGCCGACATGCTGGAAAAGCTCGGCATTCCGTACGAAGTCAAAGTGGTGTCGGCTCACCGCACCCCGGATTTGCTGTTCCAGTACGCTGAAGAGGCCGAAGGCCGTGGCATCGAGGTGATCATCGCCGGTGCCGGTGGTGCTGCTCACCTGCCCGGCATGTGCGCCGCCAAGACCCACCTTCCTGTGCTGGGCGTGCCGGTGCAATCGTCGATGCTGTCGGGTGTCGATTCACTGCTCTCCATCGTGCAGATGCCGGCGGGCATTCCGGTCGCGACGCTGGCCATTGGCAAGGCCGGCGCGATCAACGCCGCGCTGTTGTCCGCCAGCATCCTGGGCGCCAAACACCCGCAATTCCACGCAGTGCTGAAAAAATTCCGCACTGAGCAGACAGACAGCGTTCTGGACAATCCAGACCCACGCGAGGCCTGAGGTTTTCATGAAGATCGGCGTAATCGGTGGCGGCCAGCTGGGTCGCATGTTGGCACTGGCGGGCACCCCGCTGGGTATGAACTTCGCCTTTCTGGACCCTGCGCCAGACGCATGCGCTGCTGCACTGGGCGAGCACCTGCGTGCCGATTACGGCGATCAGGACCACCTGCGTCAGCTGGCAGATGAAGTGGACCTGGTGACCTTTGAATTCGAAAGCGTACCTGCTGAAACCGTGGCGTTCCTGTCGCAGTTCGTGCCGGTCTACCCGAGCGCCGAAGCCTTGCGTATCGCCCGCGACCGTTGGTTCGAGAAGAGCATGTTCAAGGACCTGGGCATTCCGACGCCTGCGTTCGCCGACATCCAGTCCCAGGCGGGTCTCGACGCTGCCGTCGCCAGCATCGGCCTGCCTGCGGTGCTGAAAACCCGCACGTTGGGTTACGACGGCAAGGGCCAGAAAGTCCTGCGCAAACCCGAAGATGTGGTCGGGACGTTTGCCGAGCTGGGCAGCGTACCGTGCCTGCTGGAAGGTTTCGTGCCGTTCACGGGTGAAGTGTCGCTGATTGCCGTGCGCGCCCGCGATGGCGAAACCCGCTTCTACCCGCTGGTGCACAACACCCACGACAGCGGCATTTTGCGCCTGTCCATCGCCAGCACCGATCACCCGTTGCAGGCGCTGGCCGAGGATTACGCCGGTCGCGTCCTCAAGCAGCTCGACTACGTCGGTGTGCTGGCGTTCGAGTTCTTCGAAGTCGATGGCGGCCTGAAAGCCAACGAAATCGCGCCACGCGTTCACAATTCCGGTCACTGGACCACCGAAGGCGCCGAGTGCAGCCAGTTCGAAAACCACCTGCGTGCCGTCGCTGGCCTGCCGCTGGGTTCGACCGCCAAAGTGGGGGAGAGCGCGATGCTCAACTTCATCGGTGAAGTGCCTGCCGTGGACAAGGTCATCGCCATCGACGACTGCCATTTGCATCACTACGGCAAGGCGTTCAAAACTGGGCGCAAGGTCGGGCATGCGACTGTTCGAAGCCATGACCGCGCAACGCTGGATCGCCAAGTAAAGCGGGTCGAAGCGCTGATCAAAAACTGATCATTTGCAGTACACCTTTGTAGGAGCGTGGCTTGTCCCGCGAACGGCTGCGTAGCAGTCGCAAAACGGGTGGGCGCGGTATTTCTGATGCGCCGAGGTCGTAGGATTCTACGACGACTCCGTCGCCGATCGCGGGACAAGCCACGCTCCTACAGGTTCGCGCCATTCCGGTTGAACCATTCATCCCCCACACCCCTCTCATAGCGTGTTGCCAATTGCCGACTAGGCTTGGGCATATTCATTCAAACAGAGGGAAATGGCATGGGAATCATCGGAACCATCTTCATCGGCCTGATCGTGGGTCTGTTGGCTCGCTTTCTGAAGCCAGGCGACGACAGCATGGGCTGGATCATGACCATTATTCTGGGCATCGCCGGTTCTCTGGTGGCGACCTACGGTGGTCAGGCGCTGGGCATCTATCAAGCAGGCCAAGGCGCAGGTTTCCTCGGTGCACTGGTAGGCGCGATTGTCCTGCTGGTGATCTACGGCTTGATCAAAAAGAAATGAATGAGAGTCTGGCCCTCTGCGCTATTGCCGCGCAGGGGGCTAGAATGCGCGGCATACAATTCCTCCTGCCGAGCCCTTCAATGCGTCGTCTTCTCCTCGTTTCCCTGCTGCTGGTCTGCGGACTGGCACGCGCCGCCGATATTCCTGAAACCGACTGGCTTGAGCTCATGCCCAAGTCGGATCAGAAAGCCCTCGAAGCCATGCCCGAAATCGATCACAACTCCCCGGAAGCCCAGGGTACGTTCGACAGCAAGGGTGGTTTGAAGCAAAGCAAGGGCTTGCCCGCCGTGATGTATTCGACCAAGACCGTCGCGGCCATGGACGGCAAGCACATTCGTCTGGGCGGTTATCCGGTCCCGCTGGAAACAGACGCCAAGGGTCACGCCACGCTGTTTTTCCTGGTGCCGTACCCAGGCGCGTGCATTCACGTGCCGCCACCCCCGCCTAATCAATTGGTGCTCGTGCGTTATCCCAAAGGGCTGAAGATCGATGACATCTACACACCGCTATGGGTCATTGGCACGTTGAAGATCGAGAAGGTCAGCAATGACTTGGCCGACGCAGCTTATGCGCTGGATGCAGGGAAAGTGCGAGTGGTGACTGAGGCGGATTTGTAAGCTGATCCGCCCTCTGCATCGATCACGCTGCGAATGTTGCGTAATGCCTGAAATCACCTGTGGGAGCGAATTCATTCGCGATAGGCCGGCACATTCACAACAATGTGTCGACTGTAAGATCCCATCGCGAATGAATTCGCTCCCACAGGGCAAGATCAGCGTTTGGTTATTCTTCGCCCAAAGGCTCAGCCCAGATGCTGACGCCCATGACATGCATCTCACCCGGCGCGAGCGTCACGATGTCGGTCATGACGTTCGCAGTCTCGACACACACCATGCTCTTCCAGCCGTCGGCTTGCATGTCACTGAACGTCTTGGTCTTCTCGATCCACGGGTTCCAGACCACGGAGGATTTCGAGCCCTGCGTCTGGATTTGAATCCGACGCTTCCAGCCAGGGTCGACGATGGAAACCAAGTCCGGTGTGTCCTGATAGATACGGTCCGTCTCGCCGCTGAACGTGATGTCACCCGCCTGAACGTTCAGCGTCTCCCAGCTTTCCAGCGTGTTCAGGTACTTCACGCCGTCCAGACCTTCGATGCTCACTTGGTGCACGTCGCTCACCGCGAAATAGCTGTGCAGTGCCTGGCTCAGGTTGACGGTTTCAGGGCCGGCGTTGAAGCTGGCAAGACTGACGTTCAGCGCAGCGTCCATGCGAATCTGCAGCTTCACGCCAACCGTGTGCGGCCAGCCCGGTAAATGCCCTTCGGCCTTGGGTTGAATGAACTCGACGATCAGGGCGTCGCCGTCTTCGCCCATCCCCATCAACTCCCAGTCGATGGCCCGAACTTCGCCGTGGGCGTTCGCCGGTTCGCTGCTCTGGCGCATGTCCTGCACGCATTGCGGGTTGCGCTGGAAATTGCCGAACCACGGCCAGCACACGGGCATGCCGCCGCGAATCGCTTTTCCGTGTTTGAAAACCGCACCGGGGTTGGACCAGATCAGGGGCTCATCGCCGTCGATCTGATAGCTGACGACGTGCGCGCCCTGCTGGGCGACCACCAGTTCGGCCTGACCGTGGCGAATGCGCCAGCAGTTCAGCTCACCGAGCTGGATGGATTCGACTTCTGGCGTAGGCATACGGGTACTCACTCAAAGGACAGTGACTGAATCAGACTGTGCCAAGCTTGATGAGTTTACTGCGCGCTGCCAAGTGCAATGAGGCGCTGACCCGATGTTCAGCGCCGGGCTGGAACCGACCGGGTGCGCCCGCTGCCGTCGATGGCAACGAACACAAAGACAGCCTCAGTCACCTTGCGCCATTCGCTGGACAGCGGATCGTCGCTCCAGACTTCGACCATCATCTGAATCGAGCTGCGGCCGATTTCCAGCGTCTGGGTATAAAAGGACAGCTGCGCGCCTACGGCCACAGGGACCAAAAACGCCATACGGTCGATCGCGACGGTGGCGACACGTCCGCCCGCGACTTTGCTGGCCATTGCTGTGCCGGCCAAGTCCATTTGTGCGACCAGCCACCCGCCATAGATATCACCGAAACCGTTGGTTTCGCGCGGCAAGGCGGTGATTTGCAAGGCGAGATCGCCCTGCGGGATTGGATCTTCTTGCTCTAACTCATTCATCAAGGGGTCCCTCTGACCCATCACGCTCAGTCTTCACTACGTTTAAAGGGGGAAGTTCTGCGAAAACGACTTGGGTAAATGGTTTCGCACAAATTCCCCGAAAGACCGGTTGAGTCACGGCCGGGCAGTATATCGGTCAAGGTCCGACGAAACGACCGCCGGGTTTCCATTTTGCCCGACGCTCGTTGCAATCCATGTGCAGCGACGCGCAATTTGCTATCGTGCCGAACCGATTTGGCCCACTCCGCCAAAATTGGCACGCAATTTTGATGCCCGATTAACGTGTCGAGTCGATAAATCGCGTGCACAGCCGCTACCCATGGCTGCCTTGCTGCCGATCACTCGTCCCAAAAGAGTCTCAAAAGAGAAGCCATTGTCATGTCCTCTGTGTCTTCAAGTGCCGCGCAATCTTCGCGTCCGCTGACCCGCAACGATTACAAAACCCTGTCGCTTTCTGCCTTGGGTGGCGCGCTGGAATTTTACGATTTCATCATCTTCGTGTTCTTCGCCGCCGTGGTGGGCAAGCTGTTTTTCCCCGTGGACATGCCGGAATGGCTGCGTTTGATGCAAACGTTTGGCATTTTTGCCGCCGGCTATCTGGCGCGTCCGCTGGGCGGAATCGTGATGGCGCATTTCGGCGACCTGCTTGGCCGCAAGAAAATGTTCACCCTCAGTATTTTCCTGATGGCGGTGCCGACCCTGATCATGGGCCTGCTGCCGACCTATGCGCAGATTGGCATCTGGGCGCCGCTTTTGTTGCTGCTGATGCGGGTCATTCAAGGCGCCGCCATTGGTGGCGAAGTGCCGGGTGCGTGGGTATTCGTTTCCGAGCACGTTCCCGCACGTAACGTCGGTTACGCCTGTGGCACGCTCACCTCGGGTCTGACCGCAGGCATTTTGCTCGGCTCGCTGGTCGCCACCTGGATCAACAGCATCTACACACCTGCCGAGGTTTCGGACTACGCCTGGCGTATTCCATTCCTGCTCGGCGGGGTATTCGGTCTGATGTCGGTGTACCTGCGCCGTTGGCTGCACGAGACACCGGTGTTCGCCGAGCTGCAACTGCGCAAGCAACTGGCCGAGGAAGTGCCGCTCAAGGCCGTTCTGCGTGATCATCGCAGTGCCGTCGTGTTGTCGATGGCCCTGACCTGGCTGCTGTCAGCGGGTGTCGTGGTGGTTATTCTCATGACCCCGACTCTGTTGCAGACCAGTTATGGCTTCGCACCCGCGGTCACACTCAAGGCCAACAGCCTGGCGATCGTGATGTTGAGTCTGGGCTGCATTGGCGCAGGCGCGCTGGCCGACCGCTTTGGTGCAGGCTTAGTCTTCCTGCTCGGCTCATTGGGTTTGCTGGTCAGCTCGTGGACCTTCTATCACACCGTCGGCGCTTCCCCGGATTGGCTCTATCCGCTGTACGCCATCACCGGTCTGTTCGTCGGCACCATCGGCGCCGTGCCGTTCGTGATGGTAAAAGCCTTCCCGCCTGTCGTCCGATTCTCCGGCCTGTCGTTCTCCTACAACCTGGCCTACGCGATCTTCGGCGGCCTGACCCCGATGGTCGTCACTCTGATGCTCAAGGCCAACCCGATGGGGCCTGCCTGGTATGTCGCGATTCTGTGCGCGCTGGGCATGGTGATTGGGGTGTATCTGCTGAAGAGTAAACGCGCCTGATTCGTGAGAAATAGCCCGTAGCAATTAATCGGCTCGATGTGAGGCCGCCACCTGAAAAGGCTGGCGGCCTTTCATTTAATTGTCACAATTTGGTCATACAGTAGTCACATGGCCATCATTCACCCGGCCAGACTTTTGACCTCGCCAGGAGCCAGGCATGACATTCAAGCGTTTGATGACTGTACTCACCTTTGTTGCAGCCAGCGTTGCCACCGCAAGCGCTGTTGCTGCGGTTGATCCGGCGATCAAACCTTACGTCAAAACCTCCGGCGTCTCGGGCAATCTGTCGAGCGTTGGCTCGGACACCTTGGCCAACCTGATGACCATGTGGGCCGAGGCTTACAAGAAAGAATACCCAACGGTGAACATCCAGATTCAGGCGGCGGGCTCGTCCACGGCGCCTCCGGCACTGACCGAAGGCACTGCAACCATTGGCCCGATGAGTCGCAAGATGAAGGACGGGGAGATGTCGGCTTTCGAGCAGAAATACGGCTACAAGCCGACCGCGATTCCGGTGGCGGTGGATGCGTTGGCGGTGTTCGTGCACAAGGACAACCCGATCAAGGGCCTGACCTTGCAGCAAGTGGACGCTATCTTCTCGGCAACACGCCTGTGCGGCGCCAAGACAGACGCAAAAACCTGGGGCGACGTAGGTGTGACCGGGGATCTGGCGGGGAAGTCGATCCAGCTGTTTGGCCGCAATTCGGTTTCGGGCACTTACGGCTACTTCAAGGAAGTCTCGCTGTGCAAAGGCGACTTCAAGCCCAACGTCAACGAGCAGCCCGGCTCCGCCTCAGTGGTCAGCTCCATCAGCAGCTCGCTCAACGGCATCGGTTATTCGGGCATTGGTTATAAAACGTCCAGCGTGCGCACCGTGCCGCTGGCCAGGAAAGAGGGCGATGCCTTCATCGAAGACAACGAAGCCAACGCGCTGAATGGCACGTATCCGCTGGCGCGGTTCCTTTATGTCTACGTGAACAAGGCGCCGAACAAGCCACTCAACCCGCTGGAGGCCGAGTTCGTCAAACTGATCCTGTCAAAACAAGGTCAGGAAGTTGTCACGAAAGACGGGTACATTCCTCTACCAGCCAAGGTTGTCAGCAAAGCATTGGCTGATCTGGGGCTATAAGAACGCGGCAGTGCGAAGCGCTGACAGACAACCCTGCGCGGGGTGACAGGTTCGTCCCGCCGCTGAACCCAAGGGCCTTATGGAACGAGGCTTGCGAAACATGAACAGTCCGTTGCCACGGTTCCGAGGCGACGGGCTTTTTTGCGTCACTATGCTGTCATGTATCTGTCATACATTGCCGCTAGGGTGTGCGCATGAATGATTTGGCCAATTCATCAATGACCGAGAAGTCCCCGCCTGAGCGCATTGATTTCAATGCGCCGGAGCTGCAACGCAAGCGTCGTATTCGTGCGCTCAAGGACCGACTGACGCGCTGGTACGTGTTGGTGGGTGGCCTCGCCGTTCTTGCGGCAATCACGCTGATCTTCTTTTATCTGGCCTACGTCGTCGCCCCTCTGTTTCAGGGCGCGAAGCTGACCGCCCAGACCGTACAGGCTCCCACCTGGATGCAGGACGCTGGCAAACCGCTGGTGCTCGTCCTCGAAGAGCAGAACCAGGTCGGCCTGCGGGTCTCGGACAAGGGCGAAGCGCTGTTCTTCAATATGGCCGACGGCAGCGAGGTCACCCGTGTTGCGCTGCCGGTCCCTGCTGGCGCCCACGTGACGTCGGTGGCGCAGGATCAGCCCGGCAAGCCGCTGATGGCGGTAGGTTTGTCCAATGGCCAGGTGCTGGTGTTCAAGCACGCCTACCCGATCAGCTACCCCGGCAACAAAAAGACCATCACCCCGGCTATCACGTGGCCCTACGGCGAAACCCCCTTGGTGTTGGATGACGCTGGGCGTGCACTTGAGCATGTCAGCCTCAACGCCAACGACACCACGCTGATTCTGGCGGGTGCCACCGGCGCGGAACTGCACGTGCTGTCGCTGACCCAGTCCGAAAACCTG
The DNA here is from genome assembly GCF_057128705.1 of Pseudomonas salicis. Taxonomy (NCBI): domain Bacteria; kingdom Pseudomonadati; phylum Pseudomonadota; class Gammaproteobacteria; order Pseudomonadales; family Pseudomonadaceae; genus Pseudomonas; species Pseudomonas salicis. The sequence goes on along the minus strand of NZ_JBSKHU010000006.1, from coordinate 281,177 downwards.
ATGACCGGCGAAACCACCCGCGAACAGAACCGCATTGCGCTGCCGCAGCTGTCGGCCATGGTGAAAGCGATTTACGTCGATCCGCGTCAGCAATGGCTGTACGTCATCAATGGTCGCGCCCAGGCCGACGTGTTCAATCTGCAAGACCGCACGCTCAACGGTCGCTACAAGCTGCTGGAAGACGCCAACGCTGAAACCACCGCCAGCACGCAGCTGGTGGGCGGCATTTCTCTGATGATAGGCAGTTCTCGCGGCAACATCGCCCAATGGTTCATGGCCCGCGACGTCGATGGCGAGATGCGCTTGCAGCATATCCGCGACTTCAAAATGAGCGGCGCACCCATCTCGCAGATCACCGCCGAGCAACGCCGCAAAGGCTTCATTGCCATGGACACCTCCGGCAAGCTGGGCGTGTTCCACAGCACGGCCCATCGCACGTTACTGGTCGATCCGGTCGCCAGCGGCCCATCGGTCATGGCCCTGTCGCCGCGCGCCGATCGCATCGTCGTCGAAGACAACGGCAAGCTGCTGCCTTTGACCCTGAACAACCCGCACCCGGAGGTCTCATGGAGCGCGTTGTGGGACAAGGTCTGGTACGAGAACTACGACGAGCCCAAATACATCTGGCAGTCCACGGCCTCGAACAGTGACTTCGAACCCAAGCTGAGCCTGGCCCCGCTCACCTACGGCACGCTCAAGGCCGCGTTCTACGCGATGCTGCTGGCCGCGCCGCTGGCCATTGCCGCTGCGATTTATACGGCCTACTTCATGGCGCCTGGCATGCGCCGCAAGGTCAAGCCGGTCATCGAGCTGATGGAAGCCATGCCGACCGTCATCCTTGGCTTCTTCGCCGGGCTGTTTCTGGCGCCGTACCTGGAAGGGCACTTGCCGGGGATTTTCAGCCTGCTGCTTCTGACCCCCATCGGCATTCTGCTGGCGGGTTATCTGTGGACGCGCTTGCCTGATTCGATTCGCCTGCGCGTGCCAGACGGCTGGGAAAGCGCGATCCTGATTCCGGTCATTCTGCTGGTGGGCTGGTTCTCGCTGGGCATGAGTTCGCACATGGAGAATTGGTTCTTCGAGGGCGACATGCGTTCATGGATCACCAACGGTCTGGGCATCACCTATGATCAGCGCAACGCGTTGGTCGTCGGTATCGCGATGGGTTTTGCCGTGATCCCCAACATTTATTCGATTGCCGAAGACGCCGTGTTCAGCGTGCCTCGCGGCCTGACACTCGGCTCCCTGGCGCTGGGCGCCACGCCTTGGCAGACCTTGATGCGCGTGGTGTTGCTCACAGCCAGCCCCGGAATATTCTCGGCGCTGATGATCGGCATGGGCCGCGCGGTGGGCGAAACCATGATCGTGTTGATGGCCACGGGTAACACGCCAATCATGGACATGAACCTGTTCGAAGGCATGCGTACGCTCGCGGCCAACGTTGCGGTCGAGATGCCGGAATCCGAGGTGGGCGGCAGCCACTACCGTGTGTTGTTCCTCGCGGCGCTGGTGCTTCTGGTCTTCACTTTCATCATGAACACCTTGGCAGAGCTGATTCGTCAGCGCCTGCGCAAGCAGTATTCATCTCTCTAGGGCAGGTATTCAGATGAAAAAGACCTCCCTCAAGAGCTGGTTCAACAGCGGCGCCCCCGGCGTGTGGATCAGCGCGGGTGCCGTGTCGATTGCCGTGATCATGACCATCGGCTTGTTGGCGGTGATTGCCGTGCGCGGGCTGGGGCATTTCTGGCCAGCGGACGTGATTTCCGCCCAATACGACGTTCCCGGTCAGGAAAAACACGTGCTGGTCGGCGAGCTGGTGCAGTCCGAGCAAGTCCCACGTGCCCGCCTCAAGGCGACCGGATTGCCGGTGCCGGATCAAGGGCCAGAGTTCATGACCCGCGACCTGTTCAAGGTCGGAAACCGCGACCTCAACCCCAGCGATTTCAGCTGGGTCATCGGTGAGTGGCTGAAGGACCAGAAAAGACCCGCCGAGCTGATGACGATCGAGCGCCGGGAGTGGGGCAATTTTTACGGCTATCTGGTCAACGTCAAAGAAAACGGCAAGGTCATTGCCGAGGGCGAGGCCGCGTGGCCACAGTTGCGCGAACGCATCGAGCGGGCGCAAACAATCTCCGATGAATTGGACAGTCTGGAAAAGACCGACATCGGCGCGATCAACCACGGCATCGAACGCCTGCGCCTTCAGGCTCGCAAGCTGGAGCTTAACGGCCAACTGGACGCCGAGGCCCAGGCCGACATGGCGACCGAGCGCGCCGAGTACGACGCGCGTTACAAGGATATCGAGTCGCGCCTCTCTGCCTTGCATGCTGATTTTGCGCGCGACAGCCTGACCGCCCGTGACGCCAACGGCAAAGAAGTGGAAATCAGCCTTGGCAAGGTTGTGCACGCGTATCAGCCCAATGCCATGGGCGTCGCGACCAAGTTGGGCTTCTACTTCCAGAAGCTGTGGGAATTCCTCAGCGACGACCCGCGCGAAGCCAACACCGAGGGCGGGATCTTCCCGGCGATCTTCGGCACCGTAATGATGACCCTGATCATGGCGGTGATCGTGACCCCGTTCGGCGTGCTGGCGGCGGTCTACCTGCGTGAATACGCCCGTCAGGGGCTGGTGACGCGGCTGATCCGCATCGCCGTGAACAATCTGGCGGGTGTGCCGGCCATTGTGTACGGCGTGTTCGGCCTGGGGTTCTTTGTCTATGTGCTGGGCGGTTCGCTGGATCGGCTGTTCTTCCCCGAAGCGCTGCCTACGCCGACCTTTGGCACGCCGGGTCTGCTTTGGGCGTCGTTGACCCTCGCGCTGCTCGCGGTGCCGGTGGTGATCGTGGCGACCGAGGAAGGTCTGGCGCGCATCCCGCTGACCCTGCGCGAAGGCTCGCTGGCACTCGGCGCGACCAAGGCAGAAACCCTGTGGAAGATCGTGCTCCCGATGGCAAGCCCGGCGATGATGACCGGCCTGATTCTGGCTGTCGCTCGCGCAGCGGGTGAAGTCGCGCCGTTGATGCTGGTGGGCGTGGTCAAGCTTGCGCCGTCGCTGCCCGTGGACGGCAACTACCCGTATTTGCACCTCGATCAGAAGATCATGCACCTGGGCTTTCATATTTATGACGTGGGCTTCCAGAGCCCCAACGTCGAAGCTGCACGGCCGCTGGTGTACGCCACGGCGCTGTTGCTGGTGCTGGTGATTGCGCTGTTGAACCTGTCGGCAGTGACCATTCGAAACCGGCTGCGCGAGAAGTACCGCGCCCTCGATGGATGACCGCAGCGACGAGCTTCAAGCGGCAAGCTACAAGCCGCTCCCCGTTTGCTCTACTTGTAGCTCACGGCTTAACGCCTGCCGCTAAAAACGATGTGAGAGAGAGATGCAGAAAGATCCACACACACACGGCGTGAACATGTCGGCTCTGGGGCGCAAGCGCCAGGGGCTGGACATGGCCAGCGAAGACGTGGCGCTGGAAGTGCCGGGCCTGAACCTGTTCTACGGTGACAAGCAGGCGCTGTTCGACATTCAGATGAACATCCCGAAGCAACGGGTGACGTCGTTCATCGGCCCGTCGGGCTGTGGCAAATCGACCTTGTTGCGCACGTTCAACCGCATGAACGATCTGGTGGACGGCTGCCGGGTGCAGGGCGAGATCAAGATGTACGGCCACGACATCTACACCAAGGGTGAGGATGTCGCCGAACTGCGCCGTCGCGTGGGCATGGTGTTCCAGAAGCCGAACCCGTTCCCCAAGACCGTGTATGAAAACGTGGTCTATGGCTTGCGGATTCAGGGCATCAACAAAAAGCGCACGCTCGACGAGGCGGTCGAGTGGGCACTGCGTGGCGCGGCGCTGTGGGATGAGGTCAAAGACCGCCTGCACGAGTCGGCGCTCGGGCTTTCCGGTGGTCAGCAGCAACGTCTGGTGATCGCCCGCACTATCGCCGTCGAACCTGAAGTGCTGCTGCTGGATGAGCCGTGCTCTGCGCTCGACCCGATTTCGACGTTAAAAGTCGAAGAGCTGATCTACGAACTGAAATCCAAATACACCATTGTGATCGTTACCCACAACATGCAGCAGGCGGCGCGTGTATCGGATTACACCGCTTTTATGCACATGGGCAAGGTGGTCGAGTTTGGGGACACCGATACGTTGTTCACCAATCCGACCAAAAAGCAGACTGAAGACTACATAACCGGTCGTTACGGCTAGCACGTGTTTCGTCAGCCCTGAACCACCGCGCAATCAATCGGACGGACACTCAGCATGATCAAAGACAGCCACACACATCACATCTCCCAGCAGTTCAACGCTGAACTGGAAGAGGTTCGCAGCCACCTGCTGGAAATGGGTGGCCTGGTCGAGAAGCAGGTCAATGACGCGGTCACCGCGCTGATCGAAGCCGATTCGGGCCTGGCCCAACGGGTTCGTGAAGTCGACGATCGCATCAACCAGATGGAGCGCAACATCGACGAAGAATGCCTGCGCATTCTGGCCCGTCGTCAACCTGCCGCTTCCGACCTGCGTCTGATCATCAGCATCTCCAAGTCGGTCATCGACCTGGAGCGCATCGGTGACGAATCCACCAAGATCGCCCGTCGCGCCATTCAGCTGTGCGAAGAAGGCGAGTCGCCACGCGGTTATGTGGAAGTGCGCCACATCAGTGACCAGGTGAGCAAAATGGTCCGTGACGCTCTCGATTCGTTCGCCCGTTTCGACGCCGATCTGGCGCTGTCGGTCGCGAAGTACGACAAGACCATCGACCGCGAGTACAAGACCGCGCTGCGTGAGCTGGTCACGTACATGATGGAAGACCCGCGCTCGATTTCTCGCGTGCTCAACGTGATCTGGGTCCTGCGTTCGCTGGAGCGTATCGGCGACCACGCTCGTAACATCTCGGAGCTGGTGATCTATCTGGTGCGCGGTACCGATGTGCGTCACTTGGGTCTGAAGCGCATGCAGGAAGAAGTCGAAGGTCTGTCCGCCGAAATACCTAATGTTCCGGCCTCGCCTGACGATAAGTAAGATTGCCTGAGAAAAAACGCCTGGCGAACGCCGGGCGTTTTTTTTGGGGGATTCAGTCCTTTCAGGCCGCCTATTTTTCTGTCACCCGCGAATAAATGTCCCGGTGTCGTCAAACAATTTTGGCAGTTGGCCACCAGCCAGCGATATGCTCGCCATTTGCGGTGAACACGCCATCAGGAGCGTCGATGAGTAAAGTCAGTGTATTGGTGGTGGATGACGCGCCGTTCATCCGCGACCTGGTTAAGAAAGGGCTGCGTAACGCCTTTCCCGGCGTCACGCTGGAAGACGCAGTCAATGGCCGAAAAGCTCAGGTCCTGCTGACCAAAGAGGTCTTCGACCTGGTGTTGTGCGATTGGGAAATGCCCGAGATGTCCGGGCTTGAATTGCTGACCTGGTGCCGTCAGCAAGAAAGCCTGAAAGGCATGCCGTTCATCATGGTGACCAGCCGTGGTGACAAGGAAAACGTCATTCAGGCGATTCAGGCGGGCGTTTCCGATTTCATCGGCAAGCCGTTCACCAATGAACAGTTGCTGACGAAAGTGAAGAAGGCGCTGCACAAGGTCGGCAAGCTGGAGGCATTGATGTCGTCCGGCCCGGCTCGTGCTGCAGCGGCGTTCGCCAACGACTCTCTAAGCGCGCTGACGGGCAATCGTCCGGAAGTCGTGTCCGCGACGCCAGCGGTGTCTGCTCCGACGCAACCGTTGATCAGGCCCGCCGCTCCGGCCGCGGCGTCGACCGAGCCCACCGGCCGGGGTCAGGGCCAGTTGCGTCTGTCCAGCGGCACTCAGCAATGCGTCATCAAGGCCTTGACGCTGAAAGAGGCGTCGCTGGTCGTACGCCGCAGTGAAACCCTGCCGCAGATTCTGGACAGCGCCGTGCTCGATCTGGAACAGGGCGAGAACGCCGAAGTGGCGCGGTTGAACGGGTACCTGCACGCCATCGCAGCGTTCGAACAGAAACCGGACAGTGACTGGCTGCAACTGACTTTCCGCTTCGTCGACCAAGACACCCAGAAGCTCGACTACCTGTCGCGCCTGATTGCTCGCGGCACAGCGCTCAAGCACTTCGTGCCTGGGGCGTAAGTAAATCCAACTGACCGCAATTACAGGACGGTCACAAAACCTGTGGGAGCGAATTTATTCGCGAAAGGCCGGTGCGGTCGCAGCAGATGTATCGGCTGTACGATTGCATCGCGAATGAATTCGCTCCCACAGAGTCGTTGCAGCCCGACAAGCTGACCAAACGCATTCCCAACTCAGCATAGAAATTGCAAAACCCTTCGCGCCTGACCCTGACGCGATTTCCTTGACGCTTCGTCTATTGCCGATTGATACGGATAAGTCCCGTTCTATCGGCTTCGCTGCTAGGCTGGGCGCCAATCGTCCCTTACGCCAGGCCTATCCCGATGTTAGAGCGCTTGCTGGTCGTGTGTGCATTGCTGCTGGCTGCGCAGTCGGCCTCCGCCATCACCATTTATCGATTCACCGACGCCAACGGCGTGGTCTCGTTCACCGACCAACCCGTCAAAGGCGCTCAGGTGATGAAGCTGCGCGAGCGCATGGTCGAGCACATCGACAGTCAGGTACGCCTGAACGTCAAAAAAGCCAAAGGTACCGACAGTCTTTACGTGCGCAACGACCTGTATGCGCCGGTGGAAATCGAGCTGAAGCTGTCAGGCGTGAAGAACGTCGTTGGCGTCGCCGATCAGGTCATTCGCCGCACGATTCCCGCCCGCAGCAACGAACGGCTGATCGCCCTCAGCCCGCAAATCCCGAGCAAGGCCATGGCCTACAAGCCGAGCTTGCGCTCGATTGTCGGCGACCCGCAGCGGGGCCTTGTGAGCAACGTGGGAGGGTATCGTTATCCGCTGCCGTGGGTCGGCGGGCCATTCCGCATCAGCCAGGGCCCCAACGGCGCCTACAGCCATGTGGGTGCGAGAAGCCGCTACGCCATCGACATCGCCATGCCGGAAGGCACACAGATCATCGCCGCGCGCAGCGGGACCGTGATCAAGACCGAGAACAGCCAGACAGGCCGAGGCGCGAACCCCTCAGGCAACTTCGTGCGCATCCTTCACGACGACGGGACGATGGGCGTGTACCTGCATTTGAAGCAAGGGTCGGTCAGCGTGAAGGAAGGGCAGCGCATCGTGGTGGGCACGCCACTGGGGCTTTCCGGCAACACCGGCAACAGCACTGGGCCGCACCTGCATTTCGTGGTGCAGCGCAACGTCGGGCTGGCGCTGGAGTCAATCCCCTACGAATTCGCCCAGCCAGTGCAGAGCCTGCCGAATTTTGCGATTGGCGGGAATTGATACTGGTGCGGCGGGGCGTGTCTCTGTAGGAGCGAATTCATTCGCGAGAGGCCGGTGAAGCCAACACATCCCCGTCGGATGTGTCGCCGCGTCGCGAATGAATTCGCTCCCACAGGTTTTCCATATCGTTCGGGCTTACATCAATCCAGCTTCAACACCTTCGCCAGCACGATCTTCGGGCCCTTCATCTTTTTGATGATGATGCGCAGCCCTTCGACTTCCATGACTTCCTCTTCCTCAGGCACGCGCTTCAGGCTGTCGTAAATCAGGCCGGCAAGGGTTTCGGCCTCGACGTGGTCCAGATCGATGCTCAGCAGCCGCTCGACCTTGAACAGTGGCGTGTCACCCCGCACCAGCAGTTTGCCCGGTTGGTACGCGAGGATGCCGCGCTCGGCCTTGCGGTGTTCGTCCTGAATGTCGCCCACCAGCACTTCCAGCACGTCTTCCATGGTCAGGTAGCCGATCACCTTGCCATCGGCTTCCTCGACCAGTGCGAAGTGCGCGCCGCCCTGACGGAACTGCTCCAGCAGGCGCGACAGCGGCATGTGTTTGGACACGCGCTCAAGCGGACGGGTCAGCTCGGCCAGGTCGAACGCTTCCGGAAGATGATCCAGCGCCGCCAGTTCCAGCAGCAGGTCCTTGATGTGCAGCAGGCCGACAAATTCGCCACGCTCGGCGTCGTACACCGGATAGCGGCTGAACTTGTGGCGGCGGAACAGCGCGAGGATTTCCTTGAGCGGTGCGTTGAAATCCAGCGTGACGAGGTCTTCGCGGGAGTTTGCCCAGTCCACCACTTCCAGCTCGCCCATTTCCACGGCTGACGCCAGCACACGCATGCCTTGGTCGCTCGGGTCCTGGCCCCGGCTGGAGTGCAGGATCAGCTTGAGCTCTTCGCGGCTGTAATGGTGCTCGTGATGCGGGCCAGGCTCGCCCTGGCCTGCAATGCGCAGAATGCCGTTGGCGCTGGCGTTCAGCAGGTAAATCGCCGGGTACATGGCCCAGTAGAACAGGTACAGCGGCACCGCCGTCCACAGCGACAGCAGCTCTGGTTTGCGAATGGCCCAGGACTTGGGCGCCAGTTCGCCAACCACGATGTGCAGGTAAGAAATGAGGAAGAAGGCGGTGAAGAACGACACGCCTTTGACGACTTCCGGCGAATTCACGCCCAGCATTTCCAGCAGCGGCGCCAGCAAATGCGCGAACGCAGGTTCACCGACCCAACCCAGGCCAAGGGAGGCGAGGGTGATGCCCAGCTGACAGGCGGAGAGGTAGGCGTCGAGTTGACTGTGAACCGTGCGCAGGATGCGGCCGCGCCAGCCGTTTTTCTCGGCAATGGCTTCCACGCGTGTAGAGCGCAGTTTGACCATGGCGAACTCTGCCGCAACGAAGAAGCCGTTGAGCAGGACCAGAATCATTGCGAAGAGAATCATGCCGAAGTCGGCGAAAATCGAAGCGAGGCTAATACCAGGGGAAGGGTCCATGATGGAGTTTTGCAGGTTCCGTTTTGATAAGGGACGTCATAAACCCCCACGAATCGGGGGCATAAGCGCAGCAATTTAGCGGCTATCCACGTGCTTTGCTAGGGCTTGGTCATCTGCGCGGGAGCGAAGTTGCAGATAAATACGCTGCCTTTGCCCAACACACTGTTGATCTCCATTGCGCCCCGATGGCGCAACAGCACGTGCTTGACGATGGCCAACCCCAATCCGGTGCCGCCGGTGTTGGACGCACGGCTGGAGTCGACTCGGTAGAAACGCTCGGTCAAGCGTGGGATGTGCTTGGGATCGATGCCGATGCCCGAGTCCTGCACGCTCAGGTGTGCGCCACGCCCGTCAGCCCACCAGCGCACGCGGATCCTGCCGTCGGCGGGGGTGTATTTCACGGCATTGAAGATCAAGTTGGAGAACGCGCTTCGCAACTCCGCTTCGCTGCCTTTGAGGTTCACGTGGTCTTCAATATCCAGCGTGATCTGCTGATTCTTGCTGCCGGACAACGCCTGCGCGTCACTGGTAATGGATTGCAGGAGGGCGGGGACCGACACGGGCTGGTTGTCCGACGGGTAATCGGTGGCTTCGAGCTTCGCCAGCAACAGCAGGTCGTTGAGCAGGGTCTGCATGCGGCCACCTTGCTGGTTCATCTGCTGCAACGCACGCAGCCAGCGAGGGTTCACGTCTTCGGCGTTATCGAGCAGGGTTTCCAGATAACCACAGATCACCGTCAGCGGCGTGCGCAGCTCATGGGACACGTTGGCGACGAAGTCCTTGCGCATCTGTTCCAACTGATGAAGGCGGGTGACATCGCGCACCAGCATCAGGTGCTCGTTGTTGCCGTAGCGGGTGATCAGCATCTGAATGCGCAAGCGGTCATTCACCGGCGATGGAATCTCCAGCGGCTCGGCGTAATTGGCTTGCTCGAAATATTCCTTGAAGCGCGGGTGGCGCACCAGGTTGGTGACCGGCTGGCCGCTGTCTTGAGGGGTTTTCAGGCCCAGGAGGGTTTCAGAAGCGCGGTTCCACCATTCCAGGTTGCCATCGCTGTCGAGCATGATCACCGCGTCTTTCAGTGCTGCCGTGGACTCCTGCACGCGATCGATGACCGCTTGCAGACGCCCCCGCACGCGTTGGTCGCGGCGTTGCAGGTGATAAATGCTGTCGAAGACGTCGCCCCACAGGCCGTAACCGTCAGGCGGCGGCTCGTCGGGTTTGTGATGGCGCAACCAGTCGTGCAGGCGCAGCAATTGTTTGAGGGTCCAGGCCAGGTACAGACCCACAGCGACAGCCAGGCACGCGCCGTAATGCCCACTGATCAGCCCGGCCAGCAGCGCGGCCGTGACCAATAGCAGCAGATGGCGGATCAGGGTGCCATGCCAGTTGTGATTCAATTAACGCGTCCTTGTTTTCAGCGAATGGCGAATCCGCTCCCAAAAGCGTGCTCAGCTTTTGGTGGAGAAACGGTAGCCAGTACCGCGGACGGTTTGTACCAGATTTTCATAGGCATCGCCGAGGGCTTTGCGCAGACGACGGATATGAACGTCCACGGTGCGCTCTTCCACATAAACGTTGCCGCCCCAGACCTGATCGAGCAGTTGCCCGCGGGTGTAGGCCCGCTCCTGGTGCGTCATGAAGAATTGCAGTAGGCGGTATTCGGTCGGACCCATCTCAGCAGGCTTGCCGTCGATGGTCACGCGGTGGCTGATCGGGTCGAGCAGCAGACCGCCAACTTCGATCGGCGACTCGCCGTCGTTCGGACCCGCACGACGCAGCACGGCCTTGAGGCGCGCGACCAGTTCGCGGGGGGAGAAAGGCTTGGTGATGTAATCATCGGCGCCGACTTCAAGCCCCTGGATCTTGTTGTCCTCTTCGCCTTTTGCGGTGAGCATGATGATCGGGATGTCGCCGGTCAGCTCGTCGCGCTTCAAACGGCGCGCCAGCTCGATGCCGGAAGTGCCAGGCAGCATCCAGTCGAGCAGAATCAAATCGGGTTTGCGGTCGACGATGACGGCGTGAGCCTGTTGAGAGTTCTCTGCCTCCATGCAGTCATAGCCGGCCATTTCCAGTGCGACGGCGATCATCTCGCGAATCGGCGCTTCGTCGTCGACGATCAGAATGCTCCTGCCAACCATGCCTCGAACCTCATGTCATTTAACTGTCTTGGGGCGCATTAGATAACGGAATTATTGCAGTCGTGTGACAGGTTAGTTCGAATGAGGCGCGAAGTCTGGCCTCGCGCTAGACTGTCGGTCCTGTCCTACAACAAATGTCTAAATAACGACGAACAAAAAGAGGATGTACCGATGGCTAAAATTTCTTCCGCATTCATGAGCCTTCTGGCTGCTGCCGCCCTGGCCTCGTCCGGCCTGGCGTTCGCTGCCGCGCCGGCAATGACCACTGGGGGCGTGCTGACAGACCACAAAGGCATGACCCTTTACACCTTCGACAAAGACACCTCAGCCGGCAAGTCGGTGTGCAACGATCAGTGCGCGACCAACTGGCCACCGTTGACCGCCAGCGCCAGCGATAAAGCCGAGGGTGACTGGACCATCATCAAGCGTGACGACGGCGCTTCCCAGTGGGTCTATAAAGGCAAACCGCTGTACACCTTCAAGGCCGACAAAGCCGAGGGTGACAAAACCGGCGATGGCAAGGGCGACGTCTGGCACGTGGCCAAGCCTTGATCTGAGGCTTGAACCTGCGCTGTCCCGCAACGGGTCAGCGCAGCGCGTAGTCCACGACAATTCCGACGAAGATCGCCAATCCCGCCCAGTGGTTATGCAGAAAGGCTTTGAAACAGGCTTGCGGGTCTTTGTCCCGCGTCGACCAGAACTCCCAGGCGAAACACCCGGCGGCCACCAGCAGGCCGAGGAAGAAATACAGGCCCAACTCGAAACGTGAGCCGGCCAGCATCAGGCAGAACAGCGCCAGGCCCTGCAGCGTCAGGATGATCACCCGGTCCGCATCGCCGAACAGCACAGCAGTGGACTTCACGCCAATCTTCAAGTCGTCTTCGCGGTCGGTCATCGCGTAATAGGTGTCGTAGCCCACGGTCCACAGCAGATTGGCGATGTACAGCAGCCATGCGGCAGCAGGCAGATCGCCGGTCTGCGCCGTGAACGCCATCGGCATGCCCCACGAAAACGCCGCCCCCAGCACCACTTGCGGGTAATAGGTGTAGCGCTTCATGAATGGGTAGGTTGCCGCCAGCGCCAGGCCGCCAAACGACAGCCAGATCGTGGTGGCGTTGGTCAGCAAGACAAGACCAAAACTCAGCGCCACCAGAATCGCGAATAGCGCCAGCGCTTCCTTCGACGTGACTTTGCCACTCACCAGCGGGCGTTGCTCGGTGCGTTTGACGTGACCATCGACCTTGCGGTCCGCGAAGTCATTGATCACGCAGCCTGCAGCACGCATCAGAAACACGCCGATCACGAAAATCAGCACATTACCCAGCGACGGCGAGCCTTTGCCCGCGATCCACAACGCCCACAGTGTCGGCCACAGCAGCAGGTAAATGCCGATCGGCTTCTCGATGCGCATCAGTTGAATGAAGTCCCACGCGCGAGGGTGCAGGCGGGAGAGGGCTTTGAGCAGCGACAGGTACATCAGCGGCGCTCCTGATGGGAATCGGCAATGTGATGGATGGCGTGCCAGACCGTCGGCAAAAACACTTCAGCCACCAGAATGCTCAACGGGCCGCGGCTGAAGCATGAGCGTCGCCCCCAGAGACCGGGCGCGACATCGGCGTCGGGCAGCCATGGCGCGGGGTATTGGCAGATTTGCAATGGGCCGCGTGCGAACGCGCGGTCGCTGAACAACAACTCGCCCAGCGAGCGCGTGCCCAGTTCATCCATGTGCAGACCGTCCCGCTCCAGCGCGGCACGACCGGCCACGCTGCGGGCGAACACCCATTTTTCGCCATGGCCCAGCAGGTAAACCTCTCGCACCCAGCCTTCGCTGCCATCGGGCAAGTCCAACGCCGCGCATTCGTCGGCACGCAGACGTTGCCAGCCCTCGAACAACGGCATGACGCTAAAGCCATCGTGAGAGAGCCGGGTCAGGCGGCGGGTCAGGGAGTCTTCGTGGAACAGCCATTCGAGGACGACGGTGTCAGGCGCTTCGATCAGTTGATCGCGCGACAGCCAGTGAGGGGAGGGGCATGCAGGATTTTGCTGGATCACAGTGAGCAGATATTGGCAGCAATCGAGGCGGCGAGCTTAGCATGATTGACGATTCTGGCCGACGACCGGAGCGGGCCATAAGCGTCGATGAAACTTGCGTCATCGCCCTCCGATCAGTAAAACGCCCTGACCCATTCGAAAAAGTGCGACGACCGCCAAACGTCTGGGCCCGTCCAGCCTGAGAACCGAGAGAACCGACTGATGAAAAAGTGGCAATGCATTGTCTGTGGCCTGATTTACAACGAAGCCGACGGTTGGCCCGATGACGGCATTGCACCCGGTACCCGCTGGGAAGACGTGCCGGAAGACTGGCTGTGCCCTGATTGTGGGGTCGGCAAGATGGATTTCGAGATGATCGAAATCGCCTGATTTTTGTTTTCTGACTGACTGTGGAGAAGTGAATGAACGCGCCTGTGGTGATCATCGGAACTGGCCTGGCGGGCTATAACCTCGCCCGCGAATTTCGCAAGCTCGATGGCGAAACCCCGCTGTTGCTGATCACCGGCGATGACGGTCGTTCCTATTCCAAGCCCATGCTCTCCACCGGGTTTGGCAAGAACAAGGAAGCCGACGGACTGAGCATGGCCGAACCCGGCGCGATGGCCGAGCAATTAAAGGCCGAAGTGCGCACCCACACCCGCGTCAGCGGCATCGACCCCGGCCACAAACGCCTGTGGATCGGCGAAGAGTCGGTTCACTACCGCGACCTGATCCTGGCGTGGGGCGCGGAAACCGTGCGCGTGCCAGTCGAAGGTGACGCGAGCGATGCGATCTTCCCGATCAACGATCTGGAAGACTACGCGCGTTTTCGTGCAGCCGCGTCGGGCAAGCGTCGCGTGCTGATTCTGGGCGTTGGCCTGATTGGCTGCGAGTTCGCCAATGATCTGATTCTTGGGGGGTACGAGGTCGACTTGGTCGCGCCGTGCGAGCAAGTCATGCCGACCTTGCTGCATCTAGCGGCTGCGGCTGCTGTGCAGGCAGGGTTGGAAAGTCTCGGTGCGCGTTTCCATTTGGGGCCCGTATTGAGTCGCCTGGCCCGGACTGAAGACGGTCTCGAAGCGCACCTGTCCGATGGCGAAGTGTTGCAGTGCGATCTGGTGGTCTCGGCCATTGGGTTGCGCCCGCGTGTCGACCTCGCGGCGGCAGCGGGTCTTGAGATCGGGCGCGGCGTGGTGGTCGATCGTCACCTTAAAACTTCTCACGCCAACATTTATGCGCTGGGCGATTGCGCCGAAGTCGATGGCCTCAACTTGCTGTATGTGATGCCACTGATGAGTTGCGCCCGTGCGTTGGCACAAACCCTCGCCGGGACGCCAACTGCCGTGAAGTACGGCCCAATGCCGGTCACCGTTAAAACCCCCGTTTGCCCGCTGGTGGTTTCGCCGGTGCCAAAAAGGCTGGAAGGCGTCTGGAGCGTCGAAGGGCAAGGCGCCGACATCAAGGCGCTGTGCCACGACGCGAGCGGTAACCTGCTGGGCTACGCGCTCACCGGGGCGGCGGTGATGGACAAACTGGCGCTCAACAAGGCACTCCCGCCACTCTTGGCGTAAATACTTGTCGTTCTGTCGGATAAGGCACGTTTTTGTTGCTACAAACGTCGCTCCTGCACTGGCGCGGGATTCTGCAGCATGCCATCCTCATTCCGGTCTGCCGCTACGTAGAGCCGTCGCGGCACCTGCTCGCTGCCCGCCAGGGCCGCACGGGACATAAAAACAAAAAACCGTAAAAGAGGCTTCATATGCGTAAACCAGAACTCGCAGCCGCTATTGCTGAAAAAGCAGATCTCACCAAAGAACAAGCCAATCGCGTCCTCAATGCCGTCCTGGACGAAATCACCAACGCCTTGCACAAAAAGGACAGCGTCACCCTCGTGGGCTTCGGCACTTTCCTGCAACGCCATCGTGGCGCACGCACGGGTAAAAACCCGCAGACGGGCGAGCCGGTGAAAATCAAAGCCAGCAACACCGTAGCGTTCAAGCCAGGCAAGCTTCTGAAAGACACTGTTAACCCGTAATAAATCGCTGGACGCCTTGCGGAAGGCGAACGGCAGCCAATGGGCATACCTGCAAAAGCGGGATGCCCATTTTTATTGCCCGCGATATACGGAGCGCTGTCTATCCCGCCATTTTGCGACCAGCAGGTTCTGCTCGTTCACCTCGTCTTCAAGCTCGCTACACTGGCGCTCAACGCTGTATTCGCACGTGTCGGTAGAGGCCTTGAACATGAAGTTTCGCTTTCTTCTTTGGATGCTGGGCCTGTTGATGGCGCGCGCCAGTCGCACTAACCCGGCTTTTCAGCAACAACTCGCGGGCAAAGACCTGACGTTTCAGTTGCAGACGCAGGATGGCAAGGTTGCACGGCATTTTGTGGTGCGCGATCAGCGCGTCAGCAGCCAGCGTGGCGCGGTGGCCGCGCCCGCTTTTGCGATTTCGTTCAGGGATGCCGCCTACGGTTTCGCCACGATGCAGGCGAAGAACAAGCAGTTGGCGTTCATGCAGGGGATTCAGGACAAGAACATTCAGGTCACCGGCAACACCGGACTGGTGATGTGGTTTCAGGGCCTGACGAAGTATTTGAAGCCGAGGAAGAAGAAATAACGCGCCGGTGATGTTCGCCGGGAGCCAGCAAGCTGGCTCCCACACGCTTCATGTCAGTGAAACTGCGACGCCAACTCGCGCAGCAGCACTTCGGCTTCCAGCACTTTCTGCACCACGTCTTCAGCTTTTTCGCGCGGCAATTGCAGACGCTCGAACAGCTCATCCGGAATGCTTTCCATCGGGCCAGAACCGATGCCTTCCTTGCGCAGCAAGCGCACCGCCAGACATACCAGGTTGGCGTACTTGTGATGCTCGCCGTCGTAGTGCGGGTCGTGCTGAAAGCGCAGGGCTGTGGCCAGCTCGTCGGGCATGTCCCAATTGCGCATCAGCCACGCACCGATCTGCTCGCGGGTAATGCCCAGCAGGTGCTGTTCCACGAAGCTGTGGTGCAGGTGCGGGTTGACCTCGATCTGGCGACAGATCAGCGAAAAGTGCGGCGGGAACACGTGGGCCAGCAGCAGGTAACCGAAATTGTGCAGCAAGCCCGCCAGGTAGGTCAGGCCGCTCTCAGGACGCTCTGCGCGTGGCATTGCACGGGTGAGGCCCTCGATGACCGCTGCTGTGTAGATCGACTGCTGCCAGTACGGCGTCGCGTGCTGCGGGTGATCCTTCGGCAATTCCAGGGTTTTGCCCAGCGCCAGGCCCAAGGCCAGGTTGATCACCAGATCGAAACCCAGCACGCGAACAATGGCATCTTCAACCGAGCGAATCTTGCCTGCCGAGCCGTAATAGGGCGACGCGGCCCAGCTCACCACCTGGGCGGCCAGCGCTGGGTCTGTTTCGACGACGCCGGTGATGTCATCAATCGTGGCATCCGGGTCGACCCGCAGCTTGATGATCTTCTGCGCGGTGTCGGCCAGCGGCGGGATTTCCACGGTGGCTTCCAAGCGCTGCTGGATGCGGCGCGCAGTGAAGTTCTGCACGGCTTTGGTGATTTCCTCGCGGTCGTCGTCCGGGCGCTTGAGGTTCGGCGTGACGGTCGAGACCAGGTGGCCGAACGTCGCGGCGCTGGCCTTGCTCAGGAGCGTCTTGAAGTCATCGCTGCTGATTTCCAGCAACAAACCCGGCTCGCCAGACTCGATCAGCACGGTCGGCTCCAGCAGGAGGCGTTCGTCGTACAGGCACGGTGAGCTGGTCAAGGCGGGAAGGGCAGGCAGGCTGCGCAGGTTGTTCTTGCTGAGCATCTGGTCCAGATGATCCTGCGAAACCGCTGTCAGTTTGCGGCCGGTCAGCTCGGTAATGCGATTCAGGTCCAGCAGTTGGTTTTGCGGAAACAGGACCAGCAGCGCGCCGACGGTGTCATGGGCCAAGATGGCCTGCACCTTTTGCGCAGTGGGAAGTGTGTCGTCGTCCATGACTTCGCGGAAGTTGATGGCAGCTTTGCCAAGCAACTGTCGAATGACAGACGGGGCGTGTTGGGTTGCGTCGATTTGGGCAACTTCTGTCATGGCCTGTATCCAGATTCCTACAATTGCTGAAGTATAACCAGCTTGGTTGTTCTATAGGTGAGACACGTTCCGATTGCCGACCACTTCACACTTGCCCGTATTGCTGGCCGTGGCGCAACCAGCGCTCCAGCAACGGACTCACGTGTGCTGGCCAGCGTTCGAGCAATGCCTGGGCAGCGTCTCGGACTGCCGGCAGCAGGTCAGCATCTCGCATCAGGTCGGCGACCTTGAATTGCAGCAGGCCTGTTTGTCGCGTACCGAGCATCTCGCCCGGGCCGCGTAGTTCGAGGTCTTTTTCCGCAATCACGAAACCGTCGTTGGTCTCGCGCATGATCCCCAATCGCTGTTTGCCGATCTGCGACAGAGGTGGATGGTACATCAGCACGCAATGGCTGGCTGCACTGCCGCGTCCCACTCGTCCGCGCAATTGGTGCAACTGCGCCAGGCCCAGTCGCTCGGGGTTTTCGATGATCATCAGGCTGGCGTTGGGCACGTCCACACCGACCTCGATCACAGTGGTGGCGACCAGCAACTGTAAATTGCCTTGTTTGAATTCGGCCATGACGGCGGCTTTCTCGACCGGCTTCATGCGACCGTGAATCAGCCCCACCTTGAGTTCGCCGAGGGCACTGGTCAGTTCTTCGAACGTGGTCTCGGCGGCTTGGCAGGTCAGCTCTTCAGATTCTTCGATCAGCGTGCACACCCAGTAAGCCTGGCGCCCTTCAGCGCAGGCGTTTCGAACACGTTCGACGACTTCGATCCGGCGGCTGTCAGCCACCAGCACGGTGTTGACTGGCGTCCGACCGGGCGGCAGCTCATCAAGGATCGACGTGTCGAGGTCCGCGTAAGCGCTCATCGCCAGCGTGCGCGGGATGGGTGTCGCCGTCATGATCAGCTGGTGCGGGCACATCCGACCGCCGACGCCTTTCTTGCGCAGGGCCAGACGTTGTTGCACACCAAAGCGGTGTTGCTCGTCGATGATCACCAGAGCCAGGTTCTTGAACTGCACTTCGTCCTGAAACAACGCATGGGTGCCGACCACCATGGGCGCCCCGTTGGCGATCTGTTCGAGTGACGCGGCCCGGGCCTTGCCTTTGAGCTTGCCTGCCAGCCACGCGGTTTCAATGCCCAAGGGTTCGAGCCAGCGGGTGAAATTGATGAAGTGCTGCTCGGCGAGAATCTCGGTCGGCGCCATCAGTGCGACTTGATAACCCGCTTCCAAGGCCTGCAACGCAGCGAGGGCCGCGACAACGGTCTTGCCCGCGCCCACATCGCCCTGAATCAGCCGCAGCATGGGTTCCTGCTGGCTGAGGTCGTAGGCGATTTCCTTGCCGACCCGCTGCTGGGCCCCCGTCGGTGGAAAGCCGAGGTTCGCCAGAAACTGCTTCGGTAGCTTTTTAGCCAGGGGCAGGGCGGGGGCGCGCTGGGAGCGCAGGCTTTCGCGCAGGCGTTGCTGGGACAATTGGTGCGTCAGCAGTTCTTCGAAGGCCAACCGGTGCTGGGCCCAGTGATGGCCGAGTGCGAGTTCTTCGACATCGGCGTCTGCCGGTGGGTGGTGCAGATAATGTATGGCGTCCGACAGCGGGGCGAGTTGGTAGTCCCGCGCCAGCTCGTCGGGGAGCCAGTCAGGCAGGCTTTTCGGGCCGAGCATGCCGAGGCTTTGCTGGCACAACTGGCGCAATCGCTGCTGTGTGAGGCCTTCGGTCAGGGGGTAAATCGGCGTGAGCGTCTGCTCCACGGCGACGTGCTCTTCACCGGTGATGGCGCGGTATTCCGGGTGATAGATTTCCAGCCCCGACGCGCCGGGCCTCGCTTCGCCGTAGCAGCGCACGTGGGTGCCACGCTTGAGGCCGTCTTTCTGCGCGTTGCTGAAGTGATAGAAACGCAGGCTCAGCACGCCTGTGCCGTCACCCAATCGCACCAACAGGCTGCGACGCTTGCCCATCACCACGTCAGCGCCGCTGACCACCCCTTCGATCACCGCGTCCTGCCCCGGCCGCAACGCGCCGATGGGCACGACACGGGTGCGATCCTGATAGCGCACGGGCAAGTGAAACAGGACGTCCTGAATGTTTTCCAGGCCGACCTTCGCCAGCTTTTCGGCCATGGCCTCGCCGACGCCCTTGAGCGCCGTGACCGAGACGTGGGACAGCTCAGTCATACCGCCACTTAGCTCGCTTCGGCCTGGGCTTTAGGGCGCGCAACCGAGCACAGGCGGATCGAGTCAGCCAGGATTTCGATGGCTTTAGGCCGTGGGAAACTGGCACGCCAGGCGATGGCCACTGTGCGGAACGGCACAGGTGGCGACAGCGGACGGACCTCGATCACGCCAGGCGCGTAGTGATGACTGTCCACAGCGGACATCGGCAGAATTGAAACCCCAAGCCCCGACGCAACCATGTGACGGATGGTTTCCAGCGAACTGGATTCGACCGTGGTGTGCTTAGCGCTGTCGCCGCCCTTGACCAGCGTCGGGCAGGCTTCGAGGACCTGATCGCGGAAGCAATGGCCTTCGCCCAACAGCAGCAGGCTCTTGTCGTTCAGCGCCGAAGCATCGATGGTGGCTTTCTGGGTCCACGCGTGGTCGGCCGGCATCAGCACGTAGAACGGCTCGTCGTACAGCGACATGGTCAGCACGTCGGCTTCGTTGAACGGCAGAGCGATGATGATCGCGTCGAGTTCGCCGTTGCGCAGCTTGTCGCGCAGCACGTGAGTGAAGTTCTCTTCGATATACAACGGCATTTGCGGGGCGACCCGATGCAGTTGCGGAATCAGATGAGGGAAGAGGTAAGGCCCGACGGTGTAGATCGCGCCGACTTTGAGCGGGGCGGTCAGTTGGTTCTTGCCGGTCTGGGCGAGTTCACGGATGCCTTGAGCTTGTTCGAGCACCTTCTGTGCCTGAGCCACGATGCCCTCGCCAACCGGCGTAAGACGTACCGCACTCTTGCTGCGCTCGAAAATCAGCACACCGAGTTCATCTTCCAGCTTCTTTACGCCCACTGACAGCGTTGGCTGGCTGACATGGCAACGCTCGGCCGCGTGGCCGAAATGCTGCTCTTGAGCGAGGGTAACGATATAGCGCAATTCTGTGAGGGTCATAGCGTGCGTCCATGAAGTTGCGGCCCCAGCATAGCGGGTGCAATCGATAGACGCACGTTATCAGGCACTCTGTCTTTGTAAAAACGTCGTTTCAGCGTTTATCCAACGAGTAAACGAACGGCGCAACGACTTCGAGCGTGCCATTGTTGAGCAATTCCGGGGGCGGCTTGGGCAGCGGCTGAGCGCGACGGATCATTTCCAGCGTCGCCCGATCCAGTGCCGCACTGCCCGAACCCCCCGCGATTTCGTACGACAGCACGCGACCTTCACCATCGACGACGAAGCGCAGACGGTTGATGCCTTGCATGCCGCGACGGCGCGCGTCTTCCGGGTACTTCTTGAATTTGCTCAGGTGACGCAGCAAGTCGCCCTGCCAGCTTGGCAATGCGGTACTCGGCGGCGCAGGCGGGGCCTGTTCGGGTGCCGCGGATTTTTCCGGCTTGGCGTTGGACGGCTGAGTGTCTACCGGTTTTTCATCGGCAGGCTTCTCTTCCTTCGGCGGCTCGACCTTCTTCACCGGCTTCGGCGGCTGAGGCTTGGGCTTCGGCTTGACCGGTTTCGGAATCGCGATTTCCGGTTTTGGCGCTTCGGCGATAGGCGGAATCGGCAGTTGCTCTTCAGGCGCAGGAGGCTGCGGCGGTTGAACGACTTTCGGCGGTGGCGGCGGTGCTGGCTCGGGAACAGGCGCCAGCTCGATCATCATCGCGGCCGGTGGCAGTTCGACGGCCTGCGGAGAGGACCACCGCAGGGCGACGAGAATCGCCACGGCGTGGACCGCCAGCACCAACAACAGACTACCGCTATAGCGCGTCAGTTTTTGGCGCGTATTGATCATTTCTTACCAACCGTCTCAAGACCCACCAGGCCGACTTTCAGGTAACCGGCCCCGCGCAGAAGGTTCATCACCTCCATCAGATCGCCGTAATCCACGCCTTTGTCGGCCTGGAAGAAGATCGTCGTGTCCTTCTTGCCTTTTGTCTTGGCGTCCAGCACCTGACCGATCTGCTCGCGAGCGACCTTTTCGTCGCCCAGGTACAGGC
This sequence comes from Pseudomonas salicis, assembly GCF_057128705.1. Taxonomy (NCBI): domain Bacteria; kingdom Pseudomonadati; phylum Pseudomonadota; class Gammaproteobacteria; order Pseudomonadales; family Pseudomonadaceae; genus Pseudomonas; species Pseudomonas salicis. The sequence goes on along the minus strand of NZ_JBSKHU010000006.1, from coordinate 259,978 downwards.
TCTGGTCGGCCTTGACGCTCAGGAAGACAGGCTTCTCGGGTCGGGGCGCGGGTTTCGCCGTGGAGGCGGGCAGGTCGACCTTAATGTCGACCGTGGCCAGCGGCGCCGCCACCATGAAGATGATCAGCAGCACCAGCATGACGTCGATGAACGGCGTCACGTTGATTTCGTGGTTCTCGGCGAGGTCATCGCCACCTTCGTTAAGATGCAGGCCCATGGTTTACCCCATTTTTACCATGTGCGGCTGTTGGGCACGTTCAACGGCGGGCTGGTGATCCAGATCGCGGCTGACGAGCAACAGAACCTGCGCCGAGGCATCGGACACTTGCGCCTTGTAGCCTGCGATGGAGCGGGCGAAGACGTTGTAGATCACCACCGCCGGAATCGCGGCGACCAGACCCAGTGCCGTAGCGAGCAGGGCTTCGGCGATACCCGGCGCCACGACGGCGAGGTTGGTGGTCTGAGTCTTGGCGATGCCGATGAAGCTGTTCATGATCCCCCACACGGTGCCGAACAGGCCCACGAACGGCGCGGTGGAACCGATGGTGGCGAGTACGCCGGTGCCCATGCTCATGTTGCGACCGCACGCGGCAACCAGACGCTCCAGACGGAAGCTGACGCGTTCCTTGATGCCCTCGCGTTCGCGGCTGTTCACCGACAGGTGCATTTCTTCGAGGGCGTCATGAACCAGAAGATTGGCGAGCGTGCCTTGCTTCTTGGCACCGGCGCTGGCTTCGTCCAGAGTACGCGCGCGTTTGAGGGCGGCGATTTCGCCCTTGAGGCGACGCTTGGCGCCCAGCAGTTCGAAGCCTTTGGCGATCCAGATGGTCCACGTGATGATCGAGGCGATGGCCAGGCCGATCATCACGGCTTTGACGACAATGTCGGCGTTTTTGTACATGCCCCACGGCGACAGGTCATGGGACATACCCAGGCTGTTGTCTTGTGGAGCGGCTTCAAGCGACTCGGTCGGTGCGGCAGGGTCTTGAACGGCAGGCGCCGCCGAGGTGTCCACTGGGGTGGCGGTTGGCGCGGACGATTGCACGGCGGGCGTTTGCGCGGGGGCATTGGAGTCGGCGAAGGCAATGGGTGTCAGCATCAGGCTGAACAACACCGCTGCGAATGCGCGAACTGCGCGTGGCAGACCTGAAGACATAGTGGGGGAAGCGGGGGATTGAGTGCGTGTCATGCTGGCCCGACCTGATATTGAAAAGGTGTTTCGTTCTAAGTGCGTCGCGCTGGCGCGAGGCGAGCGGAGGAGAACAAAGGGCCGGTATTATTGCAAGTAATTCTTGTTAACAAAAGTAATAGAGTATCTTTTTTTAACACGAACGCGCCCCGGTGGTCGCTTTTTGGCCCGGAATCATGGGCTCAAACCTATTTTTGATGTGGAGATTGTCATGGCAACGCCATCCGTTTTGATTGCCGGATGTGGCGACATCGGAGGGCGTCTGGCCTCCCGGTTGCTGCAACAGAGATGGTCGGTGCATGGACTGCGCAGGAACGTGGCGAAATTGCCGCAAGGCGTGCGGGGCGTCAGTGGTGATCTGTTCGATGCGCGGATTCCGGAGCAATGGCCTGAAGGGCGAATCGATTATCTGGTGTATTGCGCAACTCCCACGGAGCGGGATGAAGCGGGTTACCGGGCGGCGTACGTGCAGGGATTGCGCAACGTGCTGGGCTGGATCGCGCGCAGCGGGCAGAAACCACGACGGGTGCTGTTCGTTTCAAGCAGCAGTGTGTATGGGCAGCAGCATGGAGAATGGATTGACGAAACCTCTCCAGCCGAGGCTTCAGGATTTTCCGGACAGATCATGCGCGAGGCTGAACAGGTGGCGCTCACCAGCGGCTGGCCTGCGAGTGTCGTCCGTCTCACCGGCATTTACGGGCCGGGCCGCAGTGATCTGATGAACCGGGTACGTCAGGGCTACAGCGTGGCTGTCGAGCCGCCTTTGTATGGCAACCGGATTCACGCCGATGATGCAGCGAATCTGTTGGCGTTTCTGCTCCAGGCCGATGCTGACGGGAGGGTGCTGGAGGACTGCTACATCGGTGTCGACGATGCCCCCGCGCCATTGGCGGAGGTAGTGGACTGGATGCGTGAGCGGCTGGGCGTTACGCAGTGGTCGGACGAAAACACCGTCCGCCGCACCGGCAGCAAACGTTGCAGCAACGCCAGGGCAAGAGCGCTGGGCTGGGTGCCGCAGTACGCGAGTTATAAAGAGGGGTATGAGGCGCTGTTACGGGCACCTCATAACCTGTAGGAGCGAGGCTTGTCCCGCGATCGGCGACACAGTCGGCGCAAAGTCTGCGTGCTCAATGTGCCTGATACAACGCGTGCGCTCGGTTTACGACTGCTGCGCAGCCGGTCGCGGGACAAGCCGCACTCCTACAAGAGATTCGGCTTAGCGATGGGGATCAGTTCTTCTCCAGCACCCAGTGCCGCTCGCCCGGACGAAGGTCCGGCATTTCGGTCGCCTGGGCATTATTCACCGCCTGAAAGATTTCCAGCTGTTTGCCTTGGCGCACGAACACCCACGGGTTGCCGCGCTCGTTTTTCTCCAGCCACATGCTGTCGTATTCGCCGCTCATGGCCGCGCAGTCGCCTGCCAGACACAGCGCATAACGGTCATTGCCCGGCAATCCACTCACGCTGCCATCGGGTTCGAATACGACGACGCTGCCTTGGCCGTCGCCGTTGACGATGGTCCATTTGCCGCCCAGATAAGCGGTGTAGAGCGCACGTTCAAAGCTCGTTCCTGGCTGGGCGCCTGCTGGAGCGGCTTCTTTTGGAGTGCGAAAATGCTGCTCAGGGCCGGTGTCACTGGCAGCCTGCACCAGCTCATCACCTTTGAGCTTCAAATCGTCGGAAGCGCTGCCGTAGACGTTGACCTTCCAGTCGCCTTTCGGGTCCTTGGCAATCTTGCCCTCGGTCAGCTCAAAGCCGTTGTAAGACGTCGCCTGACCCGCTGCCGTATTGATATTCCACTCCAGCGTCGGCCCGTAAGCCAACAACGACTGGCGCAGATTGCCACCTTCGGCTGCAGCATCGATGGCCGCCTGGTTAATCCAGACACCCTCGGGGGTTTTGTTGGAGTGGCTGGCGCAACCGGTCAGCATTGCGGCCAGCAGCGAGAAAGCGAACGCGACGCGCATACGCATGGCGGAGTCCTTCCGTTGCTCTGAGAGGGTGGCGGAGCGTGTAGGCGCTCCGCGAGAGATTTACTCGATGACCAGCACAGCGTCCATTTCGACCTGGGCGCCACGTGGCAGCGCGGCAACGCCGATGGCAGCGCGGGCCGGGTAAGGCTGTTCGAAGTATTTGCCCATGATTTCGTTGACCTTGGCGAAGTGGCTCAGGTCGGTCAGGAAGATGTTCAGCTTGACGATGTCCTTGAACGAACCGCCTGCGGCTTCAGCCACGGCCTTCAGGTTTTCGAACACCTGAACGGTCTGGGCTTCGAAGCCTTCGACCAGTTCCATGGTTTTCGGGTCCAGAGGAATCTGGCCGGACATGTAGACGGTATTGCCAGCTTTGATCGCCTGAGAATACGTGCCGATGGCGGCAGGGGCTTTGTCGCTGGAGATAACGGTCTTGCTCATGAAAAACTCCTGTTGGCGGTTGGCTACGCGCGCATGCGGGTGATGCGGATCACGCCGGTAAGGGCGCGCAGTTTCTTGATCACTCGGGCCAGGTGCACGCGGTCGTGCACGCTGACCACCAGTTGGACCACGCTGATACGACCATCGCGTTCGTCCATGCTGATTTTCTCGATGTTGCCATCGGCCGCGTTGACGCTGCTCGCCAGCAGGGCAATGAGCCCGCGCTGATGCTCCAGCTCGACCCGCAGCTCGACATTGAATTCGCCGGTGACGTCCTTGGCCCAGGACAGCTGGATGCATTTTTCCGGGTTGTGGCGGATTTCACTGATGTTGCGGCAGTTGTCCAGGTGCACGACCATGCCTTTGCCCGCCGACAAGTGGCCCACGATCGGGTCGCCCGGAATTGGCGTACAGCATTTGGCGTAGCTGAGCACGAGGCCTTCGGTGCCGCGAATCGCCAGCGGCCCTTCGGCGCTCGGCAGCTCTTCGCCTTCACTGGCCAGCAAGCGGCGAGCGACGACATAGGCCATGCGGTTACCCAGGCCGATGTCTTCGAGGAGGTCTTCGATGACCTCGACCCGGTATTCGGCGAGGATCAGTTGCAGGCGCTCGTTCGGAATCTTGTCCAGCGTGCTGTCGAAGCCGTTCAGCACCTTGTTCAGCAGTCGTTCGCCCAGGCTGATGGACTCGGAGCGGCGTTGCAGTTTGAGGGCGTGACGAATGTGCGTGCGCGCTTTGCCGGTAACCACGAAGTTGAGCCAGGCCGGGTTCGGACGTGCGCCCGGAGCGCTGACAATCTCGACGGTCGAGCCGCTTTGCAGCGGTTCGGACAGTGGCGCCAGACGACGGTTGATCCGACAGGCAATGCAGCTGTTGCCGACGTCGGTGTGTACAGCGTAAGCGAAGTCGACCGCCGTGGAGCCTTTGGGCAGCTCCATGATCCGGCCTTTCGGCGTGAACACGTAGACCTCGTCCGGGAACAGGTCGATTTTCACGCTCTCGATGAATTCCAGCGAGTTGCCGGCGCGTTGCTGCATTTCCAGCACGCCCTTGACCCACTGACGTGCGCGGGCGTGGGTGCCTTTCGGCTGCTCGTCGCCCGACGATTTGTACAGCCAGTGCGCGGCGATGCCGTTGTTGGCCATCTCTTCCATCTCGCGGGTGCGGATCTGGATTTCGATGGGCACGCCATGCATACCAAACAATGTGGTGTGCAACGACTGATAGCCGTTGGCTTTGGGAATCGCAATGTAGTCCTTGAAGCGCCCCGGCAGCGGTTTGTACAAATTATGTACAGCGCCCAGCACGCGGTAGCAGGTGTCGACCTTGTCTACGATGATCCGGAACGCGTAGACGTCCATGATTTCGTTGAAGGCCCGACGCTTGCCGCGCATCTTCTTGTAGATACCGTAGAGGTGTTTCTGCCGCCCGCTGACTTCGCCTTCGATACCGTCCACCGCGAGGCAGTGGCTCAGCGACTCTTCGATCTTGTTGACCAGTTCCTTGCGGTTGCCGCGCGCACGTTTGACGGCTTGACCGATGCGCGACGAGCGCATGGGGTACATGGCTTTGAAACCCAGGTCTTCGAATTCGATCCGCACGCTGTGCATGCCAAGGCGGTTGGCGATGGGGGCGTAGATTTCGAGGGTTTCTTTAGCGATGCGTCGGCGTTTTTCGCCAGACAGCACTTCCAGGGTGCGCATGTTGTGCAGGCGGTCGGCGAGCTTGACCAGGATCACGCGAATGTCGCGGGCCATGGCCATGGCCATCTTCTGGAAGTTTTCAGCTTGCGCTTCGGCCTTGGTCTCGAAGTTCATCTGGGTCAGTTTGCTGACGCCATCGACCAGTTCGGCCACGGTTTCGCCGAACTGCGCACAGAGCGCTTCCTTGGCGATACCGGTGTCTTCGATCACGTCATGCAGCATCGCAGCCATCAGGCTCTGATGGTCCATGTGCATGTCGGCAAGGATATTGGCCACCGCCAGCGGGTGCGTGACGTAGGCTTCGCCGCTGCGACGGCGTTGGCCATCGTGGGCTTGTTCGGCGTAGAAATACGCTCGGCGAACCAGATTGACCTGGTCGGCGCCGAGGTAGGTCGAGAGGCGATCGGCGAGGGCATCTATGCTCGGCAAGGGAGAACTCCTTGCCGAAGCGGGTGACCCTGCGCGTTGCTACGTCGACCGGGCATAGGCTTAGACGGCCTCGTTGGACTCGTCCTCGAACGCAGCGAACAGTGGTTCATCTTCAACGATTTCAGCTTCTGCAATGACAGCGTAATCCATCAGGCCCGCTGCGATTTCGCGCAGGGCAACAACGGTAGGCTTGTCGTTTTCCCAGGCCAGCTTTGGTTCTTTGCCGCCGGTCGCCAGTTGACGCGAACGTTTGGTGGCGAGCATGACCAGCTCAAAGCGGTTATCTACATGTTCCAGGCAGTCTTCAACGGTCACGCGGGCCATGGGTATTCCTCGTAGCAAATGCGTATGCGCGGTGCCCGGATGGGCGAGCGGACTCGGTAGTTTACAAGTGGACGGCCACAAGCTTCAAGCGGCACGCCACAGGCGGTCGGTTTTGGTGCTTTTTCGATGCGTTTCAAACGGCCCCTGTAGGAGTGAGCTTGCTCGCGATAGCTATCCATCAGGCGAATGCAGTGCCTGATCTGACGCATCGCGAGCAAGCTCACTCCTACAGGTTCGCGGTGTCACCACGCGGGCAGTGGTGTGATTATGCGAGCAACTGTGACAACAGCCCGGCGTGACGCTGTTGTTGATGCTCATTGCTCAGCAGGTTGGCGCGGAAGATGGCTTTCAAGTCTTCCAGCGCGGTCGCGAAATCGTCGTTGATGACGATGTAGTCGTACTCGACATAGTGGCTCATCTCGCTGACCGCTTCACGCATGCGGCCTTCGATGATGTCGTCACTGTCTTGGCCGCGGTTGGTCAGACGCTGACGCAGCGCCTGTTGGGTCGGCGGCAGAATGAAGATCGAGCGGGCGTGGGGCAACAGCTTGCGCACTTGCTCGGCGCCCTGCCAGTCGATTTCCAGAATCAGGTCATGGCCTTCGTCCAGTGTCTGCTGGAGACGGCTTTGCGAGGTGCCGTAGAGGTTGCCGAACACTTCCGCCTGTTCGAGAAAATCACCGTGTTCGATCATCCGCACGAACTCGGCGCGGTCGACGAAGTGGTAATTCACGCCGTCCACCTCACCCGGACGCATGGCCCGCGTGGTGTGGGAAACGGAGACGCGGATCTGTGGCTGCGCATCGATCAAGGCTTTGACCAGGCTGGTCTTGCCCGCGCCCGAAGGGGCGGAAACGATGTAGAGAGTGCCGGTGCTGTGGGTCATGTCGTGGTTGGCCTTACTCAATGTTCTGCACTTGTTCGCGCATCTGCTCGATCAACACCTTCAGGTTGACCGCGGCTTGTGTGCTGCGAGGGTCGAAGGCTTTGGAGCCCAGTGTGTTGGCTTCGCGGTTGAGTTCCTGCATCAGAAAATCCAACCGACGCCCCGCCTGTCCGCCGGCCTTGAGCACGCGGCGCACCTCGGTGACATGGGTGCTCAGGCGGTCGAGCTCTTCGGCGACGTCGCTCTTCTGCGCAAGCAGCACCATCTCCTGTTCCAGACGCTGCGGATCGAGCTCGGCCTTCATGTCGGCAAAGCGATCAAGCACTTTCTGGCGTTGGGTGGAGAGCATCTGGGGCACAAGGGTGCGCAGGGTAGCGACTTCGGTCTTGATCGATGTCAGCCGTTCGTCGAGAAGTTTGGCCAGATCGGCGCCTTCGCGAGCGCGGCCTGCTTTCAGTTCGTCCAGCGCTTCATTGAACAGGGCCAATGCGTCGTTGTTGAGCGCCTGTGGGTCAGCTGCGTCGGCCACCAGCACGCCGGGCCATGCCAGAACTTCCAGCGGGTTCAGCGCTGCGGGCTGTTTGATCAGGCTGGCGACGGTTTCAGCGGCAGCCACCAGTTGACTGGCGCGCTCGCGGTTCACTTGCAGCGGCTTGCCGGCCGTTTCTTCGGTAAAGCGCAAGGTGCATTCGATCTTGCCGCGAGACAGCCCTTGGCGGAGCGCTTCACGTACGGCCCCTTCCAGATCGCGGAAGGATTCCGGCAGGCGCAGATGGGGTTCGAGATAACGATGATTGACCGAGCGCAATTCCCAGCTCAGCGTGCCTTGGGTGCCGGCTCGTTCGGCACGGGCGAAAGCCGTCATGCTGTGCACCATGGGGAATACCTCTAAAAAGTCAGGCGTACGGGGCGATGTGCCGCCCGAAGTTGCCGTGAAGAAACGGCAGGCTATAAAGGCGCAAGATTGTAGCTCAGAGCAGGGGGCGCGCCCAAATGTGGCAGTGTCGCAGCCGTGAAAGAATGTCGCTGTTTCGCTGCGTTACAGCGCCTTTCTGTAACCTTGGGCGTACGCCAATCATCATTGAAGCGTTACAAGATGTCCCAAGGCAGGGCGTGCGCCCCTATAATGCACGTCAGTTTTCCGTCTCAGCACAGGTATCCCAGATGAAACGTCCAAGTGGTCGCGTTGCCGATCAGCTCCGCTCGATCCGCATCACCCGCAACTACACCAAGCACGCCGAGGGTTCTGTGCTGGTCGAGTTCGGCGACACCAAGGTGATCTGCACCGTCAGCGTCGAAAACGGCGTCCCGCGTTTTCTCAAAGGCCAGGGCCAAGGCTGGCTGACCGCCGAGTACGGCATGCTGCCGCGTTCGACCGGCGAGCGTAACCAGCGCGAAGCGAGCAAGGGGAAACAAGGCGGACGTACGCTGGAAATCCAGCGGCTGATCGGCCGTTCTCTGCGCGCCGCGCTGGACATGTCCAAGCTGGGCGACATCACCCTGTACGTGGACTGCGACGTGATTCAGGCCGACGGCGGCACTCGCACGGCGTCCATCACGGGTGCCATGGTGGCGCTGGTCGATGCACTGAAAACCATCAAGAAGCGCGGTGGTCTCAAGGGCGGCGACCCGCTGAAGCAGATGATCGCTGCCGTTTCCGTTGGCATGTATCAGGGTGAGCCCGTTTTGGATCTGGACTACCTCGAAGACTCCGCTGCCGAAACCGACCTGAACGTGGTCATGACCAGCGCAGGCGGTTTCATCGAGGTTCAAGGCACTGCCGAAGGCGCGCCGTTTCAGCCTGAAGACCTGAACGCCATGCTGGCCTTGGCGCAGAAGGGCATGAACGAAATCTTCGAATTGCAAAAAGCCGCATTGGCAGACTGATCGCTACAAGCGCGGTTTTTTATTCACAGCTCGCTTCACAACCGTCAGAACAGGGAAAGCATGATGATTGACCAGACGCCTTTATCCGCACCGAGCAAGGAAGTCCGTCAGTGGGCAATGCTGTGCCACTTCGCGGCGTTTTTCGGGTTGATCTTCCCCTTCGGCAACCTGCTGGGGCCGCTGATCGTCTGGCAATTGAAGAAAGAAACCGACCCGTACATCGACAGCCAGGGCAAGGAAGCACTGAATTTTCAGATCACCGTCGCCATTGCGGCGATGGTCTGCTTTCTGTTGATGGTGATCGTCATCGGTTTTCCGCTGTTGATGCTGGTGGGAATTGGCGCACTGGTGCTGACGATCATTGCGGGCATCAAGGCAAATGACGGGGTTGCCTACCGGTATCCGTTCACCTGGCGGTTGATCAAGTAATATCTGCCAGCGCTGGACAACTCTGTGGGAGCGAATTCATTCGCGAGACGATGGTACGGTCGAAGGTAATGCGTCGGATGTACCGATCTCTCGCGAATGAATTCGCTCCCACAGGGGATGTGCTGCGTCTGTAGGGGCGTGCCAACTGCCAGACAAACAAAAGCCGACTTCACGTCGGCTTTTTTTTGAGCAACTGGACGTCAGATGGTCAACGTCCAGTCGTAGTCCACGATCAGCGGCGCGTGCTGTGAGAAGCGCGGCTGGCGTGGCAGGCGTGCGCTGCGTACGAAACGGCGCAAGCCCGGGGTCAACAGTTGGTAGTCGAACCGCCAGCCCAGATTCAGCATCTCGGCCTGCTCGTTATCGGGCCACCAGCTGTACTGATCGCTCTCACGGCTGACTTCGCGCAAGGCATCGACATAGCCCATGTTGCCAACGATCTCGTCCATCCACGCACGCTCCGGTGCCAGGAAACCCGGAGATTGCTGGCTGTCGCGCCAGTTCTTGATGTCCAGTTTCTGCTGCGCAACGTAGAGCGAGCCACAGTAGATGTACTCACGACGTTTACGACGCTGCTTGTCCAGATACTTGCCGAAATCGTCCATGAGCTTGAACTTCTGGTTCAAGTCGTCATCGCCGTTCATCCCGGACGGGAGCAGCAAAGTTGCGATACTGACTTTATCGAAATCTGCTTGCAGGTAACGCCCATAACGGTCGGCTGTTTCAAAGCCAAGACCGTAGATCACCGCCTTTGGTTGCAGTCGCGAGTAAAGTGCCACGCCACCCTGGGCGGGAACTTCGGCATCGCGGGCATACAGGAAGTAGCCATCCAGTTGGAAGGCTGGATCATCCATTTCAAAGGCGGAGGCACGGGTGTCCTGAAGGCAGATGACGTCGGCATTCTGGGCTTGCAGCCAACTGAGCAACCCGCGCTCGACTGCAGCCTGAATACCATTAACGTTCACACTGATGATCCGCATAAATGGCCCCAAAAATCACGTGCGTGTATGATACCCGAGCTCTACCTAATTAGCTAAATCCGTGGTATTCGGGGCTTTTTTCATGCAGGCGTATCAGCGCGAATTCATTCGTTTTGCCATCGATCGCGGGGTTTTGCGCTTCGGTGAGTTCACTTTGAAGTCGGGGCGCACCAGTCCTTACTTCTTCAACGCCGGTCTTTTCAACAGCGGCTCGGCACTTGCCCAACTGGGTAAGTTCTATGCGGCGGCTGTTGTAGAGAGCGGTATTTCCTTCGATGTCCTGTTCGGGCCTGCGTATAAGGGTATTCCTTTGGCGGCTGCGACGGCCGTGGCATTGGCCGATCGTCACGACCTTGACCTGCCGTGGTGTTTCAACCGCAAGGAAGCCAAGGCTCACGGCGAAGGCGGCACGCTGGTCGGTGCACCGTTGACCGGCAACGTCTTGATCATCGACGACGTGATCACTGCAGGCACGGCGATTCGTGAAGTCATGCAGATCATTCAGGCTCAGGGCGCGACCGCCGCTGGCGTGTTGATTGCATTGAATCGCCAAGAGCGTGGGAATGGCGAGCTTTCGGCCATCCAGGAAGTCGAGCGTGATTTCGGCATTCCGGTCGTGAGCATCGTTTCGTTGAATCAGGTCCTTGAGTTCCTGGCAGACGATCCTCAGCTCAAGCAGCATTTGCCCGCCGTGGAAGCGTATCGGGCGCAGTACGGCATCTGAAGGGTCAGGGGATCGCGTTGTTATGCTCAAGCTGGGCACGGTAGGACTTTGTTTGTCGCTGGGAGTGGGGTGTATCGCGAGCGTTCACGCCGACGACACCTCCGGCATGGTGTTCTATCGGTACATCGACAGTCGCGGTGTGACCGTGCTCGACCGTCAAGGCGTGCCCGCGGAATATGCGGGCAAGGGCTATGAAGTCTTGAATATGCGCGGTCGCGTGATTCAGGTCATTCCGCCCGCGCTCACCGGCGACCAGGCACGGGAAGCCCAGGCTGCCGCGCAAGCCGCCAAGACTCAAGCCGATGCGGATGCCCAGCTGACGCGTCTCTACAGCAGCGTGACCGATGTTGATCGGGCCCGCGCGCGCAAGCTCGCCGAGCTGGATTCGCTCATCTCCGTAGCCCGCAGCAATATTCAGGGGCTGGCAAGCCAACAGGCGTCGCTCCAGAGTCAGGCAGCGGATCAGGAGCGGGCTGGCCGCGTGGTGTCTCAAAGCCTGATCGATCAGATGAACGACACCACCGATCAGCAACAGCATCTCAACGACGAGATTCAGCGTTATCAGAGCGCCAAGCAGCAGGCCGACAAGGGTTTCGCGCAGGATCGCGCTCGGTTGCAGCAGTTGCTTTCGCAATAAGCTCCGCCCAATGAAAAGGCCCCATCGGTTTGTGCCAGTGGGGCCTTGTTCATTGCGTGCCGGAATCAGTGACGCTTGCGGTTGCTGATCAGCGTACCCACGCCGGTGTCAGTGAAGATTTCCAGCAACACGGCATTCGGGACGCGACCGTCGATGATGTGCGAGGTGGTCACGCCACCCTGCACGGCTTCCAGCGCGCAACGGATTTTCGGCAACATGCCGCCGTAGATGGTGCCGTCGGCGATCAGGCCGTTGACTTGCTCGGTGGTCAGGCCGGTCAGCACCTTGCCTTCTTTGTCCATCAAGCCGGCGATGTTGGTCAGCAGCATCAGCTTCTCGGCCTTGAGGGCTTCAGCGACTTTGCCTGCGACCAGGTCGGCGTTGATGTTGTAGGACTCGCCGTCTGCACCTACGCCAATCGGCGCGATCACCGGAATGAAATCACCCTTTACCAGCATGTTCAGCAGGTCGGTGTTAATGCCCACCACTTCGCCTACGTGACCGATATCGATGATTTCCGGCTTGGTCATCTCCGGCGTCTGACGGGTGACGTTCATTTTTTTCGCGCGGATCAGCTGCGCGTCTTTACCGGTCAGGCCGATGGCGCTGCCGCCATGGCGGTTGATCAGATTGACGATGTCCTTGTTGACCTGACCGCCCAGCACCATTTCCACGACGTCCATGGTCTGCGCATCGGTGACGCGCATGCCGTCAATGAAGTGGCTTTCGATGGACAGGCGCTTGAGCAGGTCGCCGATTTGCGGGCCGCCGCCGTGAACGACGACCGGGTTGATGCCCACTGCCTTCATCAGCACGATGTCGCGCGCGAAGCCGGTTTTCAGCTCTTCGCTCTCCATGGCGTTGCCGCCGTACTTGATCACCAGCGTCTTGCCGACGAAACGTCGGATGTAGGGCAACGCTTCGGAAAGGACTTTGGCGGCATTGGCTGCGGCATCGCGTTCGAGGGTCATTTGGGCTCCACTCAAAAAAGGTTGATCAAAAAGGAAGTTCTAGGTCCGGTGCTACGTTTTTAAGCTGGGTACGGAACACGTCCTTGATGCGTTGCAACTCGTCCTCGGTCTCGGCTTCGAAGCGCAACACCAACACGGGGGTGGTGTTGGAAGCGCGCACCAGGCCCCAGCCTTTCGGGTAATCGACACGCACGCCGTCGATGTTCGTCAGGTTGGCGTTGCCCCATTGCGCGTCCTGCTCCAGCGCCTTGATGATGCTGAATTTGCTGGTTTCAGTGACCTTGACGTTGATTTCCGGGGTCGACAGATCGTTCGGGAACGTCTGGAACAGCTCTTCGGCGCTGAGTTTTTCCTGACTGAGAATCTCCAGCAGGCGCGCAGCGCTGTAAATGCCGTCGTCGAATCCGAACCAGCGTTCCTTGAAGAAAATGTGGCCGCTCATCTCGCCAGCCAGCAGCGCGCCGCTTTCTTTCATCTTCTTCTTGATCAGCGAGTGACCCGTCTTCCACATCACCGGGCGACCGCCGTATTCCTGAATCAACGGGATGAGGCGGCGCGTGCACTTCACGTCAAAGATCACATCCGCGCCCGGATTGCGCTTGACCACATCACGGGCGAACAGCATCAACAGGCGATCAGGGTATACGACGCTGCCTGCGTTAGTGACGACACCTACCCGATCACCATCGCCGTCGAATGCCAAGCCCAGGTCGGCGCCGGTCTCTTTCACCTTGGCAATCAGGTCTTCCAGGTTTTCCAGCTTGCCCGGGTCAGGGTGATGGTTCGGGAAGTTGCCGTCCACGTCGCAGAACAGCGGAATGACTTCGCAATTCAACGCGGCGATCAGTTTCGGGGCGATGACGCCTGCTGCGCCGTTGCCGCAATCGATCACCACTTTCAAACGGCGCGCCAACACCACATCGCTGGTGATCTGGCCAGCGTACAGGTCGAGGATGTCAACTTTACTCACGCTGCCTTTGCCTGGCGGCAGGTTGTTGCGTTTGATGCGATCGTGCAGCGCCTGAATCTGCTCGTTCGCGAGGGTGTCGCCTGCGATGACGATTTTGAAGCCGTTGTAATCCTTGGGGTTGTGGCTGCCGGTGAGCATCACCCCCGTGCGGCCGTCCAGCACGTTGGCGGCGTAATACAACGCAGGGGTCGGTACGAGGCCGACATCGCTGACGTGGCAGCCGCTGTCGTAGAGGCCCTTGATCAAATGGGCCACGAGTTCAGGGCCGGACAAGCGACCGTCGCGGCCAACAGAAACGTTGGGTTCACCTTGGGCCAGGGTTTGTGCGCCGATGGCACGGCCAATCCAGTAGGCGGTTTCCCCGCTCAGGGTTTCGCCGACGATGCCGCGAATGTCGTATGCGCGGAAGATCGAGTCGGGAAAACTGGGGGCGATGGATACGGTGCTGCTCATTGCGTGGGCTTGCTCCGACTTCTGAAAGTCTTGCGATTCATCGAGCATGTCGAGATCGAGAATGTCGGTGTCCTGGAACAGTGGGTCGGTCAACTCGGTTTCTGCTGGATCGAGAGCTTCAAACACGGCCCTGCTGGTCGTCGAACCTGACGTGGCGGTGGGCGAGCCGGGGTTGGCTGCCGTGACAGGCGGGGCCGGTTGGTTGCGCAACGAAAACCTCGCCAGGCTCTGCGCCAACCCGTTCAGGGCCGGCATGCTCAGGCCGAAGGCTTTGACGGCTTTCCCGCCCGAGAGTTCTTGCAGCAGTTGCTCCAACTGTCGGGCATCGGCGGCGACCCGGCGCTTCAGCGCGCTTTCGTTCAGGTACAGGCCCAGCAGCATGCTGCCGAGTGCCACCAGTGCCGCCAGAAGCAGCATCAGCGACGGTGGGGACGAGTTAAGGGCGGGCCCTGGTGTAAACGTCAGCTTCCAGTTGGGGTAACCCGTGGGAAAGTCAGTGCCACGGCCACCGTCAGACTGGCCGCGTGTCAAAAAGCTCTGTGCGGTAGCGTCGCCGAATTGCTGGCTGAGGACAGTCTGGCCGACTTCCGGTGGCGCTTCCGGCAAGGCATTGGTCACGCGTTGAAGTTTGAACGCCAACAGCAGCGTGCCGGTGACAGGGGTGTCGGCTGAGGCCCGCAGCGGCGCGACGCTGTAGATCATCCAGCTGTCGCCGACTTTTCGGGCTTCGGGGGCAGGGGTTTCACCCTTGCTGGCCCGGGCGAGCATGTCCAGCGTGGCGAAGCTGATCGGCAACGGACCCTGATTGTCGACGCTGTTGAAACCCAATGGGTTCAGGCGTGCGCCAATCACACTGTCGCGATACAACAAACGGTTCTGGGCGTTCTGGATCTGCACCGGGTCGTTGCTTTGCAGCGCTTGAGCCAGCGCTGCATCCGTCGCGGCGGCCTGCGTACCTGCGCTGAGCTGACGCAGTGTCTTGCCTATGGCGCCAGCTTGCGCAGTACCCCAGGCTTGAGCGAGCTGATCTTTCTGCTGAGGCTGACTGAGCAAGCCCAGCCAGACGAGAATGCCAGCCGCGATCAAGCCAATGATCGCAGGGATAAGGCCTGGACTTGCCAGGCTCAGGTTCGAGTCCTTGACCGGTGCATCAGTCGTTTCTGGGCGAGAAGCCGCCTTCGCTGTGCGCTTGATGCCTTTCAAACTGGACTCTCCCTGCTCTGACTGCCTGAGGTGGTTTACGTAGGTCGTGGGGCGACTCAAGCGTTTAGCGACATCCGTGCCAAGAGGTTTTACGCGGTTCAGTGGCTGCCCGAATGGCCGAAACCGCCTGCGCCGCGCTGACTTTCGTCGAACTCCTGAACGATTTCGAAGTGCGCCTGCACGACCGGCACCAGCACCAGTTGGGCGATGCGCTCACCCACAGAAATCTTGAAAGCGGTCTGGCCACGGTTCCAGCAGGACACCATCAACTCGCCCTGATAATCGGAGTCGATCAGGCCGACAAGGTTGCCCAGCACAATCCCGTGCTTATGGCCCAGGCCCGAGCGCGGCAGAATCAGCGCGGCAAGGGCAGGGTCTGCGATGTATATCGACAGGCCGGTAGGAATCAACAGGGTCTGACCGGGTTCCAGTACCGTTTCCTCTTTGAGCATGGCGCGCAGGTCCAGACCGGCGGAACCGGTGGTGGCGTAGGCCGGGAGCGGGAATTCGCCGCCAATGCGGGGGTCGAGGATTTTGGCTTGTAGAGCATGCATACGTGATTAAACCTGGTTCAAACGTTCGGCGATAAAAGTGACCAACTGGCGGGCGATCTTGGCCTTGCTGGTCTGGGTGAAGAGCGTTGCTTGCAGCGCTCGGTCGATCACGCTGCACGCGTTTTCTTCGCTGTTGAAGCCAATGCTGGGATTGGCAACGTCGTTGGCGATGATCAAGTCGAGGTTCTTGTCCTTGAGCTTGCGTGCAGCATAGTCGAGCAGATGTTCGGTTTCGGCGGCGAAACCGACACTGAATGGACGATCCGGACGCTGGGCGATGGTGGCGAGAATATCCGGGTTGCGGACCATTTGCAGCAAAAGGCCATCACCGGTCGTAGGGTCTTTCTTCAATTTCTGTGGCGCGACGACCTCCGGGCGGTAATCCGCGACAGCGGCAGACGCGATGAACAGATCGCACGGCATTGCGGCCTCGCACGCAGCCAGCATGTCGCGGGCGCTCACGACGTCGATGCGCGACACCCGGTCAGGCGTCTGCAGGTTGACCGGGCCCGTGATCAGCGTGACGCGAGCGCCCGCTTCGGCGGCAGCTTCCGCCAGCGCGAAGCCCATTTTTCCCGAGCTGTGGTTGGTGATGTAACGCACCGGATCGATGTTTTCCTGAGTCGGCCCGGCTGTGATCAACACGTGTTTACCGGTCAGGCTCAGGCGCTGGAAGCAATCGGCAGCGGATTGCGCCAGATCGTTGGGTTCGAGCATCCGGCCATAACCCACGTCGCCACAGGCCTGGTTGCCACTGGCAGGACCGAAGGTACGGAAGTCGCGGCTTTCGAGGGTTTGCAGGTTGGCCTGGACGGAAGGGTCGCGCCACATGGCCTGATTCATGGCCGGTGCAACGGCGACGATGGCGTCGGTGGCGAGCACCACGGTGGTCAGCAGGTCATTGGCGATGCCTTGGGCCAGGCGCGCGATCAGGTCGGCGGTGGCGGGGGCGATCAGCACCATGTCGGCCCATTTTGCCAAGTCGATGTGGCCCATGGCCGCCTCAGCGGCAGGGTCGAGCAGGTCGAGATGGACGGGGTGCCCGGAGAGGGCTTGCATGGTCAACGGGGTGATGAACTCGGCGCCGCCTTTGGTCATGACGACCCGCACTTCGGCGCCGTGATCTTTCAACCGACGGACCAGTTCTGCGCTTTTGTAGGCCGCGATGCCACCGCCTACGCCGAGAACGATGCGTTTCCGATACAGCCGCTGCATAGGCCTGCCTTTCAGTCGAGTTACACGCGGCAATCATGTGGCCTTCCGAGGCCGGGTCGACGCGTAAAAAAGATGGCTAAGATAGCACAGCGACCGCACGGGAACAGCGGCGCCCACAGTCAGGGAGGTGCTATGAGTATTCGTGATTGGCCTGCAGCGGAGCGGCCTCGGGAGAAGCTGTTGGAGCGGGGGGCATCAAGTCTTTCCGACGCCGAATTGCTCGCTATTTTTCTGCGCACCGGCGTATCAGGGAAGAGCGCTGTGGACCTTGCGCGTCACCTACTGACGCAGTTCGGCAGCCTGCGTGCGTTGCTGGAGGCCAGCCTGCCCGCGTTCAGCGCCGAATTGGGGCTAGGGCCCGCCAAATTCGCTCAGTTGCAAGCGGTCATGGAAATGGCCAAGCGGCATATGGGCGAGAATCTCAAGCGTGGGTCTGCGCTGAAAAGCCCTGGACAAGTCCGCACCTATCTCAAAGCGTTGCTCAGAGACGAGCCTCATGAAGTGTTCGGTTGCCTGTTTCTGGACAGCAAGAACCGCGTTCAGGCGTTCGAAGCGCTGTTTCAGGGGTCGATCAATGTCGCGCATGTTCACCCGCGACAGGTGGTCAAACGGGCGCTGGCACATAACTCGGCGGCGGTCATCCTCTGCCACAACCACCCGTCCGGCGTGTGCGAGCCGAGTGAGGAGGATGTTGAACTGACGGAGCTGCTGAAAAATGCCTTGGCGATGATCGATGTGGTGGTCGTCGATCACCTGATCGTCGGGGATGGAGACCCGATGTCATTGGTGGAATTGGGGTTGATGTAAGAGAGAGGTTCTGTCCGGGTCCCTCTGTAGGAGTGAGCTTGCTCGCGATGGGTATCTCAGACGACGAAGATATGGAGGTCTGAAAAGACGTCTCGCGAGCAAGCTCACTCCTACTGCGGTTTGCCTTCCTGTTTGGTCATGCCGCGCGTTACTTCACCGTCACCTTGGAGAAGTCCTGCCGCCCAAACGGGCTGACGTCATACCCCAGCACATTCTTGCGAGTCAGGGCGAAGGCGGTCGGGTGGGCCAGCGGCAGCCACAGCGCTTGTTTCTGAATCTGCTCCTGCACCTGATGGTAGAGCTTGCTGCGTTGCCCTTGATCGGTCACGGTCTTGCCCTGGCTGATCAGCTTGTCCAGACCTTCATCGCAATAGCGGGCGAAGTTGGTGCCGGATTTCACCGCCGCGCACGAGAACTGCGGCGTCAGGAAGTTATCCGGGTCGCCATTGTCGCCCGCCCAACCCATGAACAGCAGATCGTGCTCGCCGGTCTTGGCGCGACGAATCAGCTCGCCCCATTCGATGACCTTGATCTCGGCCTTGATACCGACAGCCGCGAGGTCATTTTGCAGCAACTGCGCACCTGCACTGGGGTTCGGGTTGAGCAGACTGCCGGACGGACGCGTCCAGATCGTGGTCTTGAAGCCGTCTTTGAGACCCGCCTTCGCCAGCAACTCCTTCGCCTTGGCGACGTCATGCTTGTACCCCGGCAAATCGCTGGCATACCCCCATGTGTTAGGCGGATACACGCCATTGGCGGCCCGCGCCGAGCCTTCGAACACCGCCTTGAGGTACGTATCCTTATCGAACGCGAGGTTGATTGCCTGACGCACTTCCGGCTTGTCCAGCGGAGGATGTTGGCTATTGATTGCCACGAACGCCGTCATGAATGCGTCAGTCTTTTCGACTTGCAGGTTCGGATCCTTGGCCGCTTCCGCGACATCCAGTGGCTTGGGCGAGAGCGCGATCTGACATTCGTTCTGCTTGATGCGTTGCAGGCGCACATTAGCGTCCGGGGTGATCGCGAACAGCAAGGTATCGATGGCCGGCTTGCCCTCGAAATAATCCGTGTTGGCGGTGTAACGCACCACCGAGTCCTTCTGGAAGCGTTTGAAAACGAACGGTCCGGTGCCGATTGGCTCGCTGTTGAGCTTCTCGGGTGTGCCGGCTTTCATCAGCTTGTCGGTGTATTCCGCGGAATAAATAGAAGCGAAGCCCATGCTTAAAGTGGCGAGGAAGGTGGCGTCCGGGTGGTCCAGGGTGATGCGCACGGTGTTGGCGTCAGGCGCTTCGATCTTCTTGATCAGAGAGGGCCATTGCATTGACTGGGCGTGAGGAAAGCCCTGCACCGCAACCTTGTTCCACGGATTGGCCGGGTCAAGCATTCGCTGGAAGCTGAACACCACGTCATCAGCGTTGAAGTCGCGGGTCGGCGTGAAGTACTCGGTGTGATGGAATTTCACGCCCGAGCGCAGTTTGAAGTCGTAGGTCAGGCCGTCCGGCCAGACGCTCCAGCTTTCTGCCAGGCTGGGCACCAGCTTGCCGGTCTGGGCGTCGTGGTTTACCAGGCGATTCATCAGCACGTCGGCCGAGGCGTTGGTGGTGGTCAGCGAGTTGTACTGCACCACGTCGAACCCTTCCGGGCTGGCTTCGGTGCACACGCTCAGGCTGGTGGCGGCCTGTGCCATCAAAGGCGCGCTCAGGGACGCAAGCAAAAAGGGTAAAACAGCTAGGCGCATGGCGATTTTCCTTTCAGAGATAGCCCATCTGCCGGCGCAGTCTGGAGAGGGAGTTACCCTAGACCATGGATAGACAGAGGACAATCTATCTGGCGCGACGAGTGGTATATTTCCCCTCCCGCCCTTTGCCGCTGGCCTTGTCAGCCGGAAATTCGGGCGTTTCTTGCAGGTCATGCGTCGTTTGTGTTGTTGCGTGAAAGGCTTTCTGGTATAAAGCAGCGCTCTTTTCTAGGGGCCCGCTTCCTTCTTCGTAGGTGTGGCCGGTAAGACCCCTGAAGAAACGCGGCGCCTAGCGCCATGACTGAGAGATTAAGCGGCCAACCCATGCCGGGTTGGGCATGTGGTTTTAGAGGGCTGAGGCATGTCGAGAGTATGTCAAGTTACCGGTAAGGGTCCGGTAACCGGGAATAACATTTCCCACGCAAACAACAAAACCCGTCGTCGTTTCCTGCCAAACCTGCAGCATCACCGCTTCTGGGTTGAGAGCGAGAAACGCTTTGTACGTCTGCGCGTATCTGCTAAAGGCATGCGTATCATCGACAAGCGCGGCATTGATGTCGTTCTGGCCGAAATTCGCCGTGATGGCGCTAAGGTTTAAGGGAGAAAATCATGCGTGAATTGATCCGTTTGGTGTCGACCGCTAACACCGGCCACTTCTACACCACCGACAAGAACAAGCGCACTACCCCGGACAAAATCGAAATTAAAAAATTCGATCCGGTTGCTCGTAAGCACGTGATCTACAAAGAAGCCAAAATCAAGTAATTGATTTTCGCCTCTTACGAAAAAGCCCGCAGCGATGCGGGCTTTTTTGTGGGCGAGATCTGGAATCTTGCCTCCTACAAGGTGGTGGGGCATTCAAGCCTTCTGTTCGAACACCACATAAATTTTGCGGCACGGCTCCAGCACTTCCCATGTGCCTTTGAACCCCGCCGGGATCACAAAGCGATCCCCTGCGCGCAGCGTCTTGGCGTTGCCTTCCTCATCGCGCAACACCGACACGCCCTGCACGATTTCGCAGTATTCGTGTTCGGTGTAATTCACCGTCCATTGCCCGATTTCACCTTCCCACACCCCGGCGTTCATTTGCCCGCACGGGCTGTCGTAGTGGTTGTACACCGTCTGCTCCGGGTCGCCCTTGAGGATCTTTTCTGCGGCGGGCTTGAAACGCTCGGCGTGGGTGTTGGCTTCGCTGAAGTCGACGATGCTCTCGATGCTCATGTCCTGGCTCCTGAAACAGCGGTGGAAGAGGGTGTTTGGATAGGTACTGTCGGCGATAGTGCCGCGCTCGTTTGGTCACTATTGAACTGGGCTGTTGAATAAAATGCACGGTAAAACGTCGTTTTAGGTCTTTTTGTCCAATATATTGGAAATTCCCCTGACGCTGGTTTAGGGTGGACGGATGCCTTTTGCCGATCCGGCAGCTCATCAAGCAATGCCCCTGGAGCTCGGATCATGAGCACGAGGGCGCGCACATTCATTAGAGGAGGACGCTTCATGACTACCCTGACTCATGCTGACTGGGAAAAACGCGCCCAAGCGTTGAAGATCGAAGGCCGTGCCTTTATCAATGGTGAATACACTGACGCCGCGTCCGGCGCCACCTTCGACTGCATCAGCCCGGTCGACGGTCGTTTCCTCGCAAAAGTGGCCAGCAGTGACGTTGCCGATGCCCAGCGTGCAGTCGAAAGCGCTCGCGCCACGTTCGATTCCGGTGTCTGGTCGCGTCTGGCCCCGACCAAGCGCAAGGCTGCGATGATTCGCTTCGCCGCATTGCTCGACGAACACAAAGAAGAGCTGGCGTTGCTTGAAACCCTCGACATGGGCAAGCCGATCAGCGATTCCTACGGCATCGACATTCCGGGCTCCGCACGCGCGTTGAGCTGGAGCGGCGAGGCCATCGACAAACTGTACGACGAAGTCGCCGCCACTCCCCACGATCAATTGGGTCTGGTCACCCGTGAGCCCATCGGCGTGGTCGCGGCCATCGTGCCGTGGAATTTCCCGCTGATGATGGCGTGCTGGAAACTCGGCCCTGCGCTGTCGAGCGGTAACTCGGTGGTGCTCAAGCCGTCCGAAAAGTCCCCGCTGACCGCCATCCGCGTCGCAAAACTGGCCATCGAAGCCGGTATTCCCGCAGGCGTACTCAACGTGTTGCCTGGTTATGGCCACACCGTCGGCAAGGCGCTGGCGCTGCACATGGACGTCGATACGGTCGTGTTCACCGGCTCGACCAAGATTGCCAAGCAACTGCTGGTGTACTCGGGCGAGTCGAACATGAAGCGCGTGTGGCTGGAAGCCGGTGGCAAAAGCCCGAACATCGTGTTCGCCGACGCGCCGGACCTCAAGGCTGCTGCCGAATCGGCTGCCAGCGCCATTGCCTTCAACCAGGGCGAAGTGTGCACCGCAGGTTCGCGTCTGCTGGTGGAGCGTTCGATCAAGGATAAATTCTTGCCGATGGTGATCGAGGCCCTCAAGGTCTGGAAGCCGGGCAATCCGCTGGACCCGGCCACCAACGTCGGCGCGCTGGTGGATACGCAACAGATGAACACCGTGCTGTCGTACATCGAAGCGGGCCACACCGATGGCGCCAAGCTGGTCGCGGGTGGCAAGCGCATTCTGCAAGAGACGGGCGGCACGTATGTCGAGCCAACGATTTTCGACGGCGTGACCAATGCCATGAAGATCGCTCAGGAAGAAATTTTTGGCCCAGTCCTGTCGGTGCTGACGTTCGACACCGCAGAAGAAGCGGTGCAGATCGCCAACGACACGCCGTACGGCCTGGCGGCGGCGGTGTGGACCTCCGATCTGTCCAAGGCCCACCTGACCGCCCGCGCGTTGCGAGCAGGCAGCGTGTGGGTCAACCAGTACGATGGCGGCGACATGACCGCTCCATTCGGCGGCTTCAAGCAATCCGGCAATGGCCGCGACAAATCGCTGCATGCGTTCGACAAATACACTGAGTTGAAGGCGACGTGGATTAAGTTGTAACCGTGGATTGGTCCGATCTCGCTTCTGGCCGGAGGCCGTAGGAGCAAGCTTGCTCGCGATCTGCCCGGGGTCGCGTCCGACCGCAGCGGCAGCAAATACTGAACACGCGGTATGCCTGAAACACCACCGCTGTCTGGTTTTGCTACTGCTTCGCAGCAGATCGCGAGCAAGCTGCGCTCCTACGCCCTCCGGGCAGAATCGCAAGCAGATCCAGGTCAAATCGTGATCTCATGCGACGCAGATTTCCTACAACAGCCGGGCTTCCCCAAAAAGCCCGGCTGTTTCGTCTCTTCCCTTTGAGCCACAGGAGCGTGGTGATGCGTTGGGGTACTTATTTCGCGGTGCTGTCGTCCGTGTTGAGCGTCGGTCTGGCGCTGGGCGTGAGCATGCCGCTGGTGTCGTTGCGCCTCGAAGCCTGGGGGTACGGCGCCTTTGCCATCGGCGTCATGGCCGCGATGCCTGCGATTGGTGTGTTGTTGGGCGCCAGTCTGGCAAGCCGGTTGGCGTCCGCCCTTGGCACTGCGAACGTGATGCGCCTGTGTTTGTGGGGCGGGTCGATATCGGTTGGGTTGCTCGCGCTGCTGCCCCATTACTGGATCTGGCTGGTGTTGCGCCTGATGCTCGGGGTAATCCTGACCATGGTCTTCATCCTCGGTGAGAGCTGGATCAACCAACTGGTGACCGAGAACCTGCGCGGTAAACTTGTTGCGCTGTATGGCAGCTGCTACGCCCTCAGTCAGTTGGGTGGCCCGTTGCTGCTCGGCGGGATTGGCACTGAGCACGATTACGGCTTCTGGGTCGGCACCGCACTGCTCGCGACTTCACCTCTTTTGCTTCTGGGCCGATCCGGCGCGCCAAGCGCAGAATCCAGCCACGTTTCCCTGCGAGACCTGGGTGGTTTCTGTCAGAAGCTGCCCGCTATCGCGTGGGCCATCGCGCTGTTCGCCGGTTTCGAAGCGATGATTCTGACACTGCTGCCGGTGTACTGCCTGCAGCAAGGCTTCACGCCCGAGATCGCGCTGGCGATGGTCAGTACCGTGGTGGTGGGCGATGCGTTGCTGCAACTTCCGATTGGCGCACTGGCGGACAAGGTTTCCCGGCGGGGCCTGTTCTCGGGCTGTGCGCTGGCGTTGATGCTGTCGAGTCTGGCGATCCCGTTGCTGGTCGACACCATCGCCATCTGGCCGCTGTGGGTGCTGTTCGGCGCCAGTGCGGGTGGGTTGTTCACGTTGTCGCTGATTCTGATCGGCGAGCGTTATCGCGACGATGCGCTGGTGCGGGCTAATGCCCATGTCGCGCAGCTTTGGGGCATCGGCTGTCTGTTGGGGCCGTTGGCAGCGGGAGCCGGCAGCCAGTGGATCAGCGGTCAGGCGCTGCCCTTGCTGATGGCCGCAGGCGCGCTGGGCCTGGTGATCTTGTCGCAACGCCCACAGGCGTTCGGCGTGCAGCCGGTCGCCGCCTAGAGCATTCTTTCCAGCCCCACGGCGCTGCTGAACCACGCGTTCAGTCGGCGCCACCAATCCCCGGGCTCCTCGTACAGCGTGTGTAATTTGCCGTTGTCCTCGGTGACCCAGACCACGCGATCATTCTCCAACTTGGCCTGGTAGCTGATCGCAGGCGCCATACCTTGCAAGGCCAGTTCGCGCAGGTATTCGGTGAGTTCGGGACTGTCGACCAGCACGCCGACCTCGGTATTCCACAGCACGGAACGGGGGTCGAAGTTGAACGAGCCGACGAAGATTTTCTGCCGGTCAAAAATCATCGCCTTACTGTGCAGGCTGGATTCGGAACCGCCTTTAAGGGTTTTGGTGCGCAGAAACCGGGGTCCGCTCCCTCGCGCATTGCTCGGGTCGCCAGGCTGACGGCGCAGTTCAAACAGCTTCACGCCGTGGGTCAGCAAAGCCTTGCGATAGGGCGCGTAACCGCCGTGGACGGCGGGCACGTCCGTCGCCTCCAGCGAATTGGTCAGCAGGTTGACCGACACGCCTTTGTCGGAAAGGCCCGTGAGGTATTTCAGACCTTCCGGCCCCGGCACGAAGTAGGCCGAGATCATCATCAGCTCCTGATGCACGTTCATCAGGTCGGGGCTCAGCTGCGTGGTCAGCAGCAAGTGGGGATCGGGATCGCCACGGGACAGCACCTTGGTCGGCGCGTCCCACAGAGCCTGGTTGTGCGCCCAGATCAGCTCGTTCAGCCAGGTCTTCAAACGCGGTTGATCTTTGTAGGCCATCAGCCGTTCGTATAACGCTTTTTTCTCGACGTGAGCCTGGTCCAGCGACGCGTCCAGCCGCTTGCGCGCTTCGGCGAGGTCCTTGGTGTCGGGCGGCCAATAGATGAAATCGTCTACCGGCCTACTTAGAGTGCTGTTCCAGTACTGATCGAAACTGTGGCTCAACTGCTCGGCCACGGGCCCGACGCTGAGCATGTCGATATCGGTGAAATTAAGGTTGGGTTCGGCGTCGAAATATTCGTCGCCAAGATTGCGTCCGCCGACGATGGCGACGGCGCTGTCCGCCAGCCATAGCTTGTTGTGCATGCGCCGGTGCTGCTGGGACAGATTGAAGAGACGGCCGAGCGAGCGCGTCGCCCCGGTGCTGCGCCCCAGATTAAGCGGGTTGAACAGCCGAATCTGGATGTTCGGGTGGGCGGCGAGGGTGGCAATGACCTCGTCCAGCCCGTCGCTGGTGGTGTCGTCCAGCAAAATGCGCACGCGCACGCCTCGGTCGGCGGCTTTGAGCAATTCATCGATCAGCGCCCGGGTGCTGAGTCCGTCGTGGACGATGTAGTACTGCAAATCGAGGCTGGTCTTGGCGTTGCGAATCAACTCGGCGCGGGCCATGAAGGCCTCAGTGCTGTTGGGCAGCAGCCGGAAACCAGAGCGGCCGCCGTAGGGCGCCGCTTCCGCCAGGATCGAGCGCCCGAAAGGCGAGGCCGACGCGGGCAATGCCTGGCTCGGGCCGTCCTGCTGCGAAGACGTGCTCGCGCAGCCGCTGATGCCGAGGGCAAAGGCCAAAAGGAGGGGCAGTGCCCATGTTTTCGTCAACGGCATCATCCGGAAGTCACGTCATGGCGATATGACCGCATTTTCCGCCAAAGGTTAAGTCATTGGCGTTTCAGCGTGGGCCATTAACCGGGCCGCCGTGGCCCCTACCTTGCGCACGGCGTCCTCGATCTGCGGCGTAGGCTTGGCGGCGAAGTTCATGCGCAGACAGTTTCTGTACTTGCCCGAGGCCGAAAAAATATTGCCGACTGCGATCTGTACGCCTTGGCCCTCCAGTGCACGATTCAGTCGCAGGGAATCGAAGCCCTCAGGCATTTCGATCCACAGCATGAACCCGCCTTGTGGACGGCTGACCCGCGTGCCCTCCGGAAAATAGCGCGTGACCCAATCGGTCATCAGGTCACGGCTGCGCTGATATTGGCCGCGCATCCGGCGCATGTGGGGTTCGTAATGGCCGTTCTTCAGAAAGTCGGCAATTGCCAGCTGCGGCTGGGTCGCCGTAGAACCGGTGCTGATGTATTTCATGTGCAGCACACGGTCCAGATAGCGGCCCGGTGCAATCCAGCCAACCCGCAAACCCGGCGCCAGCGTCTTCGAAAACGAACTGCAAAGTAAGACGCGTCCGTCTTCGTCGAAGGATTTGATCGTGCGCGGGCGTGGGTACGTATACGCCAGATCGCCGTACACATCGTCTTCGATGATCGCCACGTCGAAACGCTGCGCGAGGGTGAGCAACGCCCGTTTGCGCTCTTCGGGCATGTTGTAGCCCATGGGGTTATTGCAGCTCGGGGTCAACTGTATGGCTTTGATCGGCCACTGTTCGAGCGCAAGTTCCAGCGCGTCCAGGCTGATGCCGGTGATGGGGTCGGTGGGGATTTCCAGCGCCTTCATGCCCAAGCCTTTGAGTGCCTGCATGGCACCGTGAAAGCTTGGGGAGTCGACGGCAACGATGTCGCCGGGCTCGCAGATCGAGCGAATGCTGACCGCCAGCGCTTCCTGTGCGCCGGTGGTGATCACCAGATCGTCAGGGCCGACGCGTGTGCCCGAATCCAGCAACAGGCGCGCCACCTGCTCACGCAGGCATTCGGTGCCATAGATATTGTCGTAATACAGCCCCGGCATGTCGTGGCGACGGCTGATTTTGCCAAGGGCTTGGGTGAGCGGGCGCAGCGTCGGGCTGGTGATGTCCGGCATGCCGCGCGCCAATTGCACGATGTCCGGGCTTGGCGCGGCGCGCGCCAGTTCCAGCACTTGGTCCCATTGGGAAATATCCACAGGCCTTTGCGCCGGACGACCTACCGCGGGCAGGGCCGGAGTCTTACGGCCAGCGGGCACGAAATAACCGGATTTGGGACGGGGAGAGGCCAGGCCGTTGTCTTCCAGCAAGCGATACGCCTGTTGAACGGTGCTGAGACTGACGCCGTGTTCAAGGCTCAACGCCCGAACCGAAGGCAGGCGATCGCCCGGCCGGTAAAAGCCGTTCTCGATGCGTGTGCCGAGCAGTTCGGCAAGGTTGACGTAGAGGGTCATGGCGTACTCCCGCGCAGTTCCGTCGGTTGACCGATACAGATGTAGCGAAAATACAGCATTCAGGCAGAGAAGTGACGTGTCTGTATGCAAAAAATTTGAAATCTTTGGATCTGTAATGGTTTTCCATACAGACGCATCATGGACTCACTTGAAACCCATGATGAGGTGTCTGGAAATGAGCGGGATGAGCGATGTTCGGTTAAGGCTGTATGCGCGGGAGCTGGTTCAGCAACAGGAAGCGACCGTGCGGGTGAACGCGCCGAAAGGGCTGAGCCTGTTGGGTCTGTTTCAGCATCGTCGGCGTACACGGCAGGCATTGTTGGGGCTGACGGATGATCAGTTGCGTGATGTCGGCCTCACCTATGAGCAAGCAAGGCGTGAAGGGATGAAACCGTTTTGGAGGGGGTGAAAAGTCAGGCACAGAACGCGGTTTCTGTAGGAGTGAGCTTGCTCGCGATAGGGTTCTTGCTGCCAAAGGTACTGTGATAGATACAGCCTTATCGCGAGCAAGCTCACTCCTACAGTATGGTACGAAGATTCAGATCAGCTCCTTCATCCGATGCCACAGCATCCCCAACGCCAACAATGGCGAACGCAAATGCTTCCCGCCCGGGAAAGTCATGTGCGGGACTTTTGCAAACAGATCAAATCCGCCGCTCTGCTGGCCACTGATGGCCTCGCCCAGCAACTTGCCCGCCAGGTGCGTGGCATTCACGCCGTGGCCTGAGTACGCCTGCGCGTAGTACACGTTCGAATGCTCCTTGAGCCGCCCGATCTGCGGCAATCGATTGGCGCCGATGCCGATCATTCCGCCCCACTGAAAATCGACCTTCACGTCCTTGAGCTGCGGGAACACCTTGAGCATCTTCGGCTGCATGTACGCCGCAATGTCCTGAGGGTCGCGACCGGAGTAGTGGCAGGCGCCACCGAACAACAGGCGCCGGTCTGCCGAAAGCCGGAAGTAATCCACTGCCACCCGCTGATCGCATATGGCTGTATTGCGGGGCAGCAATTGCCGAGCGAGTTCTTCGCCCAACGGCTCGGTGGCGATGATGTAGCTGCCTGCCGGGAGGACTTTGCCGCTCAGCGTTGGATCGAGGCCGTTCAGGTAGGCATTGCAACCCAGCACCAGCGTATTGGCGCGCACCACACCTTGGGCCGTGTGCACCTTCACTTGAGGGCCGTATTCCAGACGGGTCACCGCCGAGTGTTCGAACAATTGCACACCGAGAGACTGCGCCACACGTGCTTCTCCGAGCGCCAGATTCAGCGGATGAAGATGGCCCGACCCCATGTCGAGCAGGCCGCCCGCGTAGTTGCCAGAGTCGATCACGCTGCGAATGTCCTCGGGCTGGATCAACTTGAGTTCGCGACGATAGCCCAAGCCTCGCAGTTCTTCGGCATCTTCAGCGAAACCTTCGAACTCCTTGGGCTTGTTGGCCAGGTCGCAATAACCCCACGTCAGGTCGCAGTCGATTTGATATTTTTCGACGCGCTCGCGGACGATCTCTACCGCCTCAAGGCCCATGAGTTTGAGCTGTCGCACGCCTTCGGCACCGATCACATCGCGAAAGCGCTCGACGTGATGACCCACCCCGCGAATCAACTGGCCGCCGTTACGTCCGCTCGCGCCCCACCCGATTTTGTGCGCTTCCAGCAGCGCCACGCTCATTCCCCGCTCGGCCAGTTCGATGGCTGTGTTCAGCCCCGAATACCCGCCGCCGACCACGCACACATCGACCGTCAGTTCGCCTGCGAGGGCCGGGTGGTCAGGCTGAGCGTGGCTGCTGGCGGCGTAATACGAAGCGGCATGGCGGGAAGCATTCATGCGGTCGGTCCCTGCGTGACTGTTTGGAAAATTTTACGGAGGGTAGCGGGGGTGGGCAGGCGGGGCAAGGTACTCGGGCGCTGAGCAAGGGCAACGCAGTGCATTAACCTGTGGGAGCGAATTCATTCGCGAAAAATAGACCGGACGATTGAGATGTGTTGTCTGCACCGGCGCCTCGCGAATAAATTCGCTCCTACAGGTTGGTACATCGCTGTTGGTTTGCGATTCGCCTGGGGCACAATGTCGGCTTTCACAGGGGAATCTCACGCGATGAGCTGCAACAGCCAGAAAATCCGCGATTTGCGGCGGCAGATTCCGTCGTTCGAATGTGTACCTGGCTGTCACGATTGCTGCGGACCCGTGACCACCTCTTCCGAAGAAATGGCGCGTTTGCCGCGCAAGACCGCGGCGGAACAGGAGGCGGCGCTCAAGGAGCTGAATTGTGTGCACCTGGGGCCGAACGGCTGCACGGTCTACGACGAACGCCCCCTGATCTGCCGTCTGTTCGGCACCTCGGCGAGCTTGCCGTGCCCGAACGGGCGCCGTCCCGAGACCTTGATCCACCCGCGCGTCGAAAAGCAGGTGCACGATTTCATCGCCACAACGCGGCAGGTCCTGGTCTGATCGCCGTCATTCCGGAATTGGCAGATTCAAACTCTCTTTCACCTCTTCCATCACGATGTAACTCTTCGATTCCCGCACGTGGGGCAGCTTGAGCAGGATGTCGCCCAGCAGCTTGCGGTAAGACGCCATCTCGGAAATGCGCGCCTTCACCAGATAGTCAAAATCCCCCGACACCAAGTGGCACTCCAGCACGTGGTGCAGTTTAAGGACCGCTCGGCGGAATTCCTCGAAAGTGTCGCCCGATTTGTAGTCCAGGCTGATCTCGACAAATACCAGCAGACTCGCCTTGAGGTTCTGCGGATTGAGGCGGGCGTTGTAGCCCATGATGATGCCTTCGCGCTCAAGCCTGCGGACTCGCTCCGTGCATGGCGTGGTGGACAGGCCCACGCGTTCTCCCAGTTCCGTGAACGAGATTCGGCCGTCGGCTTGCAGAATGCGCAGGATGTTGCGGTCGATTTTATCCAGCTCACGTTTTGACTGGTGTTGGGTGCGCATTGAAACCCCCTCTGCGAATGGGTTGGTTGCCGAGAATTACCGCCGAATATAGGCATTTATATAGTGAAAAGCACTGCTCATTGCTTTTTATACTGCGCACATCCTGGCTTGAAACTTCAAAACGTCAGCGGATATCCGCGATGAGGAAATCAACATGCGCGTTCTGGTCCTTGGAAGTGGCGTAATCGGTGTTACCAGTGCTTACTACCTGGCCCGCGCGGGGTTTGAGGTGACGGTCGTCGATCGTCAACCCGCCGCCGCTCTGGAAACCAGTTTCGCCAACGCCGGGCAGGTCTCGCCGGGCTATGCATCGCCGTGGGCCGCACCGGGCGTTCCTCTCAAAGCGATGAAATGGTTGCTGCAACGCCACGCGCCGCTGGCCATCAAGGCTACGGGCGACATCGATCAGTACATGTGGATGGCGCAAATGCTGCGCAACTGCACCCAAAGCCGTTATGCCGTGAACAAAGAGCGCATGGTGCGCCTGTCCGAATACAGCCGCGATTGCATGGACGAGCTGCGGGCCGAGACCGGCATCGCCTATGAAGAGCGCACCTTGGGCACGACTCAGCTGTTCCGCACACAGGAACAACTGGACAACGCCGCCAAAGACATCGCCGTCCTCGAACAAGCCGGTGTGCCATACGAAGTGCTCGACCGCCAAGGCATCGCCCGCGTCGAACCCGCACTGGCCAGCGTCAGCAATATTCTCTCCGGTGCCCTGCGGCTGCCAAACGACCAGACTGGCGACTGCCAGCTGTTCACGACACGTCTGGCCGAGATGTGTGTGAAGTTAGGCGTTGAATTCCGTTTCGGCCAGTCCATCGAGTCGATTGATTTTGCGGGCGACCGGATTAACGGCGTGCGCATCAACGGCAAACTCGAAACCGCTGACCGCTACGTGTTGGCACTGGGCAGCTACTCGCCGCAGTTGCTCAAGCCACTGGGCATCAAGGCCC
Source organism: Pseudomonas salicis (assembly GCF_057128705.1). Taxonomy (NCBI): domain Bacteria; kingdom Pseudomonadati; phylum Pseudomonadota; class Gammaproteobacteria; order Pseudomonadales; family Pseudomonadaceae; genus Pseudomonas; species Pseudomonas salicis. The sequence continues at coordinate 229,037 of NZ_JBSKHU010000006.1, read as the reverse complement.
CGGTGTATCCGCTCAAGGGCTACTCGCTGACGGTGCCGATCACCAACCCGGCGATGGCGCCGACGTCGACCATTCTCGACGAGACCTACAAGGTCGCGATCACCCGTTTCGACAACCGCATTCGTGTGGGTGGCATGGCGGAAATCGCCGGTTTTGACCTGTCGCTCAACCCGCGCCGACGCGAAACGCTGGAGATGATCGTCAACGATCTCTATCCTCAGGGCGGCAATCTGAGCGAGGCCAGTTTCTGGACCGGTTTGCGTCCTGCCACGCCAGACGGCACCCCTATCGTCGGTGCCACGCCGTTCCGCAATTTGTTCCTCAATACCGGCCACGGAACATTGGGCTGGACCATGGCGTGCGGCTCCGGTCGTTTGCTGGCCGATCTGATCGCCCGCAAACAACCGCAGATCAGTGCCGCAGGCCTCGATATTTCCCGCTATGGAAGTTCCAAGGAGATCGCCAAACATGTCAGTACAGCGCCAGCTCACCAATGAACGCATGAGCCAGATCGTCGTGCACAACGGCACCGCGTACCTCGCGGGGCAAGTGGGTAACGATCTGACTGCAGGGATCGAGCAGCAAACCCGCGAAGTGCTGGGCAACATCGAGCGCCTGCTGGATCTTGCGGGCACCGACAAGAGCCGCCTGTTGTCGGTGACGATTTACCTGAATGACATCGGCTCACAGTTCGCCACCATGAACGGCATCTGGGACACCTGGCTGCCAAAAGGGGTCGCGCCTGCCCGTGCCACCGTCGAAGCGAAGATGGCCGCGCCCAATGTGCTGATCGAGATGTCGGTGATCGCTGCACTGCCATAAATCGCCGCCGCTATACCGTCCTTGTAGGAGTGAGCTTGCTCGCGAATGCGTTGTATCTGTGCTGGATCATTGGCTGACACAACGCGATCGCGAGCAAGCTCACTCCTACACGTCGAATACCTCCAGACCTGAGCCCCACCCCATGCGTCCAGCCCGCGCCCTCATCGATCTTCAAGCCCTTCGCCACAACTACCAACTGGCTCGTGAAACCACCGGCGCCAAGGCCCTCGCTGTGATCAAGGCTGACGCCTACGGCCATGGTGCGGTGCGCGTGGCGCAGGCGCTGGAAGCCGAAGCGGACGGTTTTGCCGTGGCCTGTATTGAAGAAGCGCTGGAGCTGCGTCAGGCCGGGATCGGTGCGCCGATTTTGCTGCTGGAAGGCTTTTTCGAAGCGGATGAACTGGCGCTGATCGTCGAGCATGATTTCTGGTGCGTGGTGCATTCGCTGTGGCAGTTGGAGGCCATTGAAAAGGCTGCGGTCGGCAAGCCGCTGAATATCTGGTTGAAAATGGACTCGGGCATGCACCGCGTCGGCATTCATCCGGCTGAATATCAGGCGGCCTATCAGCGTCTGCTGGCGACGAACAAAGTCGGCAAGGTCGTGCTGATGACCCACTTTGCTCGCGCTGATGAGTTGGACAGCGTACGCACCGACGAACAGGTCGCGATATTCCAGTCGGGCCGCGCAGGGCTGGGGGCAGAACTGAGTCTGCGTAACTCGCCGGGTGTAATGGGTTGGCCGAGCGTGCCCAGCGACTGGGTGCGTCCGGGCATCATGCTGTACGGCGCGACCCCCTTCGATCAGCCGCAGTCGGTGGCTGATCGTCTGCAACCGGTCATGACCCTGGAGTCGAAAGTCATCTGCGTGCGCGAACTGCCTGCCGGTGAGCCGGTGGGCTACGGCGGCGCGTTTGTCACTGACCGCACCATGCGCATTGGCGTGGTCGCGATGGGTTATGCCGATGGTTATCCGCGCCAAGCGCCTACCGGTACGCCGGTTTTGATCGACGGCCATCGCAGCCAATTGCTGGGCCGTGTGTCAATGGACATGCTTTGTGTCGATCTCACCAACGTGCCAGGTGCCGGTCTGGGAAGTCGCGTCGAGCTCTGGGGCAAAAACATCCTGGCCAGTGACGTCGCGGCCCATGCAGGCACCATTCCGTATCAGATTTTCTGCAACCTGAAACGCGTGCCAAGGCTCTATTCCGGGTGCTGAGCGCACCGCTCGCTGTATCCCGTTGCGGCCCCTGGTGGCCGCCAGTCTCTTTGCTAATCTGGCAATGGGCTCAAGTGTTGTAAATACTGAACGCTGTTGCCATCATGGCGACCACTTGACCGTGCTTGATTAACAGGAGGACCCCCGCATTGGACGTCGGTGAACGACTGCAATCCATTCGCAAACTCAAAGGTCTGTCGCAACGAGAACTCGCCAAAAGAGCGGGCGTGACCAACAGCACCATTTCGATGATCGAGAAAAACAGCGTCAGCCCCTCGATCAGCTCACTGCGCAAGGTGCTGGGCGGCATCCCGATGTCCATGGTGGAGTTCTTTTCCGAAGAGCTGGAGCCTGAGAATCCGACCCAAGTTGTCTACAAGGCCAGTGAACTGATCGATATTTCGGACGGTGCTGTCACCATGAAACTCGTCGGCAAGTCCCACCCCGACCGGGCGATTGCATTTCTGACCGAGGTTTATCCGCCGGGCGCCGACACCGGTGAGGAAATGCTCGTTCACGAAGGCGAAGAAACCGGGATTCTGGTCGAAGGTCGCCTTGAGCTGGTGGTCGGGCTCGATACCTATGTGCTGGAAGCGGGCGACAGCTACTATTTTGAAAGCACACGACCTCATCGCTTTCGTAATCCGTTCGACGTGCCAGCGCGCCTCATCAGCGCAGCGACGCCCGCGAATTTCTGATCGGTGACACCCATCCCCTGCGTAAGGCGGGGGACAGCGGTTCAGCTCGAAGCCAAGGTCGACGCGCCGACAGCCCTGCTTCGCACAGGGATGTGACGACCAACGAGCTATACTTTCGCCACCTGCAGACTCCCGTGACGGCAGGGACGTGATAGCCACCATGAGGGTGAGAGCGTGAACCATACCAATAAGATCCTGACGGCCCTTGCACTGCTCGCCTACTGGGTGTTCGCCGCCCAGGCCTCCACCCAGGATGACCTCGCCAAACGACTGGAACCGGTCGGACAAGTCTGCATTCAAGGCAAGGAATGTCCGGGCATGGACGTTGCCGCCACAGCAGGCGGAGCGGGCGGCGCCAAATCTCCGGATGATGTGATCGGCAAACACTGCAACGCCTGCCACGGCACCGGTCTGCTGGGCTCGCCGAAAATTGGCGACAGCGCTGACTGGGGCAAACGCGTCAAGGAGCAGGGCGGCCTCGATGGGTTGCTCGCCAAGGCAATCACCGGCATCAACGCCATGCCCCCGAAAGGCACTTGCGCGGACTGCTCGGATGACGAGCTGAAGGGCGCGATCAAGAAAATGTCGGGGCTTTGATGGCTGTCAGCCGTGACTCAAGGAAACGCTTTCGGATGCTCAGAGCGCCGTGGTGGTTGGGGTTTTCCCTGTTGCTGTTCGCGGGCACTGCGAGCGCCACGATGCGCTGCGGGACTACGCTAATCAGCCTGGGCGACACGGCAGCGGTGGTGCGCGACAAGTGCGGGCCGCCGGATAGCAGCGTTGATCAAATGCCCGCGGCGCGCGTCAATGGCGTACCTCGCCTGAACGCCGTCAAAGTCAGCCTATGGGTTTATGGCCCGCGCAACGGCGCGTTTCAGCACCTCAAGTTCATTGAAGACAAACTCGTGAATATCGATACCCGGCGCGACTGATCGGATTTTTGTAAGAGTGAGCGTGCTCGCGATGGCTGGGTATCATGCGCAGATGCATTGACTGATCGCCCTTGATCGCGAGCAAGCTCACTCCTACAGGTATGGGTTACGGCATTCATGCAGCAATTCCCGCTCATCCCCGGTCCAAGCTCCATCGAATAACAAACCAGGAGAGGCCGGATGCCGCATTCCTGCTCGATCGAGCAAGCCGTCGATCACGTGTTGGCCGAGCTGCCGACGCACATTCGCATGGGGATGCCCTTGGGGCTGGGGAAGCCCAATCGCTTCGCCAACGCGCTGTATGCCCGCATTAAATCCCTGCCGGACCGGCAACTGACGATTTACACCGCGCTGTGTCTGGGGGGCCCCAAGGCGGGCGATGGTTTGCAGGGACGTTTTCTTGAGCCTTTTCTGGAGCGCGTGTTCGGCGATTACCCCGAGCTGGATTTCCTCGCCGATCTGCACAAAAGCAGCCTGCCGCCGAACGTCCAGGTCGAGCAGTTTTTCATGCAGCCGGGCAGTCTGCTGGGCAGTGCGCAGGCGCAGCAGGACTACGTCAGCAGCAACTACAGCCACGCCGCGCGGGACATCAACGCCAGCGGCTTGAACCTCATTGCGCAATTGATCGCCCACGACCCCGCGCGCCCTGAGCACATGAGCCTCAGCTGCAACCCGGACATTACCCTCGACCTCTTGCGGATGCTGGAAAAGCGCCGCGCCGCAGGGGAAACCATTCTGGTGCTGGGTCATGTGCATGTCGATCTCCCCTATATGCCGGGCAGCGCCGAGGTCAGTGCTGACACATTTGACCTGCTGATCGAACACGAAGAGCGCAGCACGCTGTTCTCGACACCGAACATGCCAGTGGGCGTTCAGGATCACTTTATCGGCCTGTATGCCAGCACGTTGGTGCGCGATGGCGGCACGTTGCAGATCGGCATCGGTTCGATGGGCGACGCATTGACCGCAGCCTTGCTGGCGCGGCAGGCCAACAACGAAACCTATCGCGCGTGCCTCGCCGAGCTGGACGGCATTTCCACTTGGAGGCCGTTGATCGAGGCCGAAGGCGGGGTCATGCCGTTTGCGGCCGGTCTGTACGGCTGCAGCGAAATGCTGGTTAACGGCCTGTTGGTCTTGCTCGACGCGGGCATCATTCGGCGCAAGGTCTATCCCACTGTCGAACTGCAGACGCTGGCCAACGAGGGCGAGCTGGACGAATCAATCCATGAGAATGGCGTGCTGATTCACGGCGGCTTTTTTCTGGGACCGCGCAGTTTTTATGAGCGCCTGCGCGAGTTTTCGCCCGCGCAGATGGCGCAGATCGACATGACGGCGATCAGCTACATCAACGAGCTGTACGGCAATGAGACCCTGAAGCGCCTGCAACGGCGGGATGCGCGGTTCATCAACAGCGCGTTCACCGTGACGCTGTTGGGTGCTGCGGTCTCCGATCAACTGGAGGACGGTCGCGTCGTCAGCGGCGTCGGCGGCCAGTACAACTTTGTCGCTCAGGCCCATGCGCTGGAGGATGCGCGTTCGATCCTGATCCTGCGCAGCTGGCGAGAATCCGGCGGCGAGGTCAGCTCCAATATCGTCTGGGAGTACGGCCACACCACCATTCCCCGACATCTGCGGGACGTTGTCATCACCGAATACGGCATTGCGGATTTGCGCGGCAAGACTGACGCGGCTGTGATCGAAGCGTTGCTCAACATTACTGATTCACGCTTTCAGCCTGCGCTGATCGATCAGGCGCAGAAGGCCGGAAAGCTGCCGAAGGGCTTTCGTCTCGACCCGCTGTTTACCCAAAACACGCCGGAGCGCTTGAAAGACATTCGCGACCGTTTCCCGGCGTTGTTCGTCGAATACCCGCTGGGCAGTGATTTCAGTGCTGAAGAGCGTGATTTGCTGCGGGCGCTGAACTGGTTGAAGAGCAAGTTCAAGCTCACGGAGATTATCGAATTGGGCAAGGCGACCCTTGAGGCGCCGGAGCCGAAGGCGTTTCCTGAACACCTGCGGCGCATGGGGCTGGATGATCCACAAGGGCTGCGGGAGGAGCTGTATCAGCGGCTGTTGCTGGCGGGGTTGCAGGCGACGGTTGGTTAGCTATCCGACGTCACATGCGATCCTCCTGTAGGAGTGAGCTTGCTCGCGATAACGCGTGGTCTGGCGCTTATTCAGTGACTGACACACCGCAATCGCGAGCAAGCTCACTCCTACATGAAGTTGCGTCAGGCGCGATAGCTAAGTGCATTCCTGCAGGGGCGTTAAGCGACAGACTTGATGATCAACAACGCCGCCGCGCAGAACCCGCTGATCGCGAACAGCTGTTGCAAGCGGGGCCCTGCCAGAAATCCTGCCACCTGCCGCCCCGCCATCAACCCAACCACGGCGCCTATCGCAAACGGCAGGCCGACGGCCCAATGCATCGCGCCAGTGACGCTGGCCGTGATGACACTGCCGGTGGAGACCAGCGCGATAACGGCCAGTGAGGTCGCGACGATGCTTTTCAGGTTCAGGTCGGTGTAGCGGGTCAGTGCCGGGACGATCACGAAACCGCCGCCGACGCCCAACAGTCCCGAGAGCAAACCGGACAGCATCCCGGTGATCGCCAGAAAGCGGGCGCAGGGCAGGGTCCAGCGCAGACGGCCTTCGAGGGGGTTGAGCACGCAAGGCAGAAACGCCGCGCGTTCGGCAGGCTTCCCGTGGTGCAGTTCAAGCGTGGCCTTTCTGAAAATACGCCCGCAGGCGTACAGCAACACCAGCGAGAACCCAAGCGCCAGGGGCGTGTTGGGCAGACGATGCGCGAGCCACAACCCGACCGGCGAAAGGCAGATGCCGATCCCGGCGATGAACAACGCTGCGCGATACCGCACGATGCCCTGACGCAACCCAAGCAACGCGCCCACCGCTGCCGCCAGGCCAACCGCCAACAGCCCGACCGGCGCGGCTTCAACCATCGTCAGACCCAGACCAAACACCAGCAACGGCACCGCAAGAATGCCACCGCCCGCACCTGTCAGCGCGAGTACCGCTCCAATGACCGTACCGAGGCCGGCTCCGATCAGTTCGTGTTCATTCATCTGGGAAAAGCGCCTTCTAGCAGGTCCCGACGGGAGCGAATCTGTGGTGAGGGTTCAGCGCTGGGTGCACCGAACGGAGATTTCCTGTGGGAGCGAATTTATTCGCGAGACGTACGTACAGTCGATAGGGATTTGCCGACTGCACCGGCCTTTCGCGAATGAATTCGCTCCTACAGGTCAGGGTTGCGAGCGCATCAGCACTCACAACGCATTGATCGGCACTTTCAGATACCGCATGCCGTTGTCTTCCGGCTCCGGCAGGTGGCCGCCGCGCATGTTGATCTGCACCGATGGCAGGATCAGCACGGGCATGTCGAGGGTGGCGTCGCGGGTTTCTCGCATCTGCACGAACGCGTCTTCGTCGATGCCTTCGCGGATGTGAATGTTGTTGGCACGCTGCTCGGCGACGGTGGTCATGTACATCAACTCGCGCCCGTTGGGCAGGTAGTCGTGGCACATGAACAGCCGTGTTTGCGGCGGCAGGGTGAGGATCTTGCCAATTGAACGGTAAAGCATGCGCGCATCGGCGCCGGGGAAGTCGCAACGCGCCGTGCCGTAATCCGGCATGAACAGCGTGTCGCCGACAAACGCCACCGTCTCGCCATTCACTTCGATCAGGTAGGTCATGCACGCAGGCGTGTGGCCGGGGGTGTGCATTGCTCGGGCCTGCAGGGTGCCGATCTGGAAATGCGCGTCATCCTCCAGCAGCCGGTCAAACTGGCTGCCGTCGCGGGCGAACTCGCCTTTGGCGTTGAACAGCGTGCCGAAGACTTTCTGCACGCGGGTGATGTGGCTGCCGATGGCGACCGTCCCACCCAGCTGTTCCTTCAAGTACGCCGCTGCGGAGACATGATCGGCGTGGACGTGGGTTTCCAGAATCCACTCCACCGAGACGCCCAGTTCACGCACGCGGGCGATCAGCTTGTCCGCCGACTCGGTCTTGGTGCGCCCGGATTTGTGATCGTAATCCAGCACGCTGTCGATTAGCGCGGCCTTGAGGGTCGAGCGGTCCACGACCAGGTAGCTGATGGTCCAGGTGTGCGGATCGAAGAACGCTTCTACGCTCAGCTTTTCACCGATGTTCATGCTTCTCTCCGTTTGTTGGCAGCTACCTGTAGGAGTGAGCTTGCTCGCGATCAAGGTGTGCCAGTTGATGAAGACGTGTCTGGTAAACCGGAATCGCGAGCAAGCTCACTCCTACAATGACTAATGCATGCCGCCCATGGGCCAGTGTTTAGACGAACGTCACCACGCCGCCGTTCAGCGATTTCACCCGTGCCAATGACTCTACACGATAGCCCTGCGCGTCCAGCTCCGCGCGGCCACCCTGGAAGGACTTCTCGATCACGATGCCCAAACCGGCCACGGTCGCGCCAGCCTGTTTGATGATCGAAATCAGCGCCTGGGAGGCTTTTCCGTTGGCCAAAAAGTCATCGATGATCAGCACGCGGTCGCTGCTGTTCAGGTGCCGGGTGGAAATGGCGATGGTGCTTTCGGTCTGCTTGGTGAACGAGTAAACCGTCGCCGAGAACAGGTTTTCGGTCAGGGTCAGCGACTGGTGCTTGCGCGCGAAGATCACCGGAATGCCCAGTTTCAGACCGGTCATCACCGCCGGGGCGATGCCCGATGCTTCAATGGTGACGATCTTGGTAATGCCCGAATCGGCAAACAACGTGGCGAACTCGTCACCGATCTGCTGCATCAGGACCGGGTCGATCTGATGGTTCAGAAACGCGTCGACCTTCAGGACCTGGTCGGAAAGTACGATGCCTTCCTCGCGAATTTTCTTGTGCAGTGCTTCCACGTTGCTGTTCCTCAGGGCGCAAATGCGCGAAATGTCGGTTTATCTTTTCAGCATGGCGCGAATGTCCGCCAATGCCGTATTGCCGCGAACGGCTTTCACTTCGGTCGGTGTGTCGTCGTTGCCTTCCCAGGCCAGATCATCCGGGGGCAGTTCGTCGAGGAATCGGCTGGGCAGGCAGTCGATGATCTCGCCGTATTGCTTGCGCTTGGCCGCGAAGGTGAACGCCAGCGTCTGACGGGCGCGGGTGATGCCCACGTAGGCCAGACGGCGCTCTTCCTCGATGGTGTCGGCCTCGATGCTGGAGCGGTGCGGGAGGATTTCCTCTTCCATGCCCATGATGAACACGTAAGGAAATTCCAGACCCTTGGAGGCGTGCAGCGTCATCATTTGCACGCCTTCGGCGCCGTCCTCTTCTTCCTGCTGACGTTCGAGCATGTCGCGCAAGACCAGCTTGCCGATGGCCTCTTCGATGGTCATGCCGCCTTCTTCGTCTTTCTCCAGCGTGTTCTTCAACGCTTCGATCAGGAACCACACGTTGCCCATGCGGTAATCGGCGGCCTTGTCGCTGGAGCTGTTCTGACGAATCCAGTTCTCGTAATCGATGTCCATGACCATGCTGCGCAGGGCCGCAATCGGGTCTTGGGTCGCGCACTGCTGGCGCACGCCGTCCATCCAGTGCTTGAAGCGCTTGAGGCGGTCGGTGAAGCGACTGTCCAGATGTTCGCCCAGACCGATTTCGTCAGTGGCGGCGTACATCGACACTTTGCGCTCAGTGGAGTAGTTGCCGAGCTTTTCCAGCGTGGTCGAGCCGATCTCCCGGCGCGGCACGTTGATCACGCGCAGGAAAGCGTTGTCGTCATCCGGGTTCACCAGCAGGCGGAAATAGGCCATCAGGTCTTTCACTTCCTGACGCCCGAAGAAGCTGTTGCCGCCCGAAAGGCGATACGGAATCTGGTGGTGTTGAAGCTTCAGCTCGATGAGCTTGGCCTGATAGTTACCGCGATAGAGGATCGCGAAATCGCTGTAAGGCCGGTCGGTGCGCAAGTGCAAACTGAGAATCTCAACCGCCACGCGCTCGGCTTCGGCGTCTTCGTTCTTGCAGCGGATGACGCGGATTTCGTCGCCGTGACCCATCTCGCTCCACAGCTGTTTTTCGAACGCGTGGGGGTTGTTGGCGATCAGCACGTTGGCGCAGCGCAGAATGCGGCTCGTGGAGCGGTAGTTCTGCTCCAGCATCACCACTTTCAGCGACGGGTAATCGTCCTTGAGCAGCATCAGGTTTTCCGGCCGCGCGCCGCGCCAGGCGTAAATCGACTGGTCGTCGTCGCCCACCACGGTGAACTGGCAGCGGGTGCCGATGAGCATCTTCACCAGCAGATACTGACTGGCGTTGGTGTCCTGGTATTCGTCCACCAACAGGTAACGGACCTTGTGCTGCCACTTTTCGAGGATGTCGGCGTGTTCCTGGAACAGCTTCACCGGCAGCAGGATCAGGTCGTTGAAGTCCACCGCGTTGTACGCCTTGAGCGTGCGCTGGTAGTGGGTGTAGACGATGGCGGCGGTCTGCTCCTTGGGGTTGCGCGAGTTGGTCAGGGCCTCCGCAGGGAGGATCAGGTCGTTTTTCCAGGAATCGATCATGTTCTTGATCTCGTCGACGCCGTCGTCGCCCGAGTATTCCTTCTGCATGATGTCGGTCATCAGCGCCTTGACGTCGGTCTCGTCGAAGATCGAGAAACCCGGCTTGTATCCCATGCGCGCATGTTCCTTGCGGATGATGTTCAAGCCCAGGTTGTGGAACGTCGAAACCGTAAGGCCACGTCCTTCACCGGCTCGCAGCAGGGTGCCGACCCGCTCTTTCATTTCTCGCGCCGCCTTGTTGGTAAAGGTCATGGCGACGATGTACTGCGCACGGATGCCACAGTTCTGAATGAGGTGAGCGATCTTGCGGGTGATCACGCTGGTCTTGCCGGAGCCAGCACCGGCGAGCACCAAAAGAGGGCCGCCGACGTAGTTCACGGCTTCTTGTTGCCGGGGATTGAGTCGGGACATGAGGAAAAGGGGATCGCTTGCAAAATGGGCGGGCATTTTAACAGGGTCGAAGGATTGTGCAGCGACCGTCCGACACTGTGATGCGTCACGCTATCTATATTTCGCCGTTTTGTTACATTTGCGCAGCACGCGATGAATCAACGCGTTTGACGCCCCTCGTTTGAATGGGCGCCGATGTCTTTTGTTTGTGTGGGGAGCTAGCTTGTCTACGCCTGTCGAACCCTTGCGTTTGCTGCTTCTGGCGGACACGCCGGAATGGCCAGCGATATTGCGCGAGTGCCTGGCCCCCTTGGGGGAAGCCGTTTTTCTCGACTGCGCGTCGAGCTGGGACGCTATTGGCCAGCCTGATGACCCCTCGCATTCTTTTATCCTCTTCACCACCCCCGCCTTGCAGCCTGCGGCCGGTCAGTGCAGTTGGCCGACGGTGCTGTTGCTCGATGTCGAACCTGATACTGACCCTGTGGGCGTCAGTGATTGGTTGATTCGTGAAGCCCTGAATACCCAAAGCCTGCGCCGCTGCCTGCGTCATGTGCGCGAACGGGGGCTGCTGGAAAACACCCTGCAACGTCTCGCTGAGCAAGACCCGCTGACTGGCATCGCCAACCGTCAGGGGTTTCAGACGTTGCTCGCGGCGCGCCTGGTCGAGTTCGATGGGCGAGGGCTGGCGCTGGGACATCTGGACCTCGACAATTTCCGTCGAGCCAACGACGCGCTGGGCCATCAGGCCGGGGACCGCTTGATTCTGCAGGTCGTGGCGCGGATGAAGAGCCAGCTCGAAGCCTGCGATCAACTGGCCCGTCTGGGCAGCGATGAATTCGCCCTCTTGATCGATACCCGCCGTGCGCCGGATCGCGCTGAATGGATGGCCGAGCGCATCACCGAAGCGCTGTCCGAGCCTTACTGGGTCGATGGCGAAAGCCTGCTGATCGGTTGCAGCCTCGGGATCGCCCATGCCCGCGCTGACGCCGGGGCTGATCCGCTGATGTGGCATGCGCACATCGCGATGCAGCAGGCCAAAGGCATTCAGGGCTGCACCTTCCACGTCTTCAACGAACGCATCAATCGCAACGCTCGCAGCCTCGCCGATCTGGAAAGCGAGCTGCGCCGGGCGTTGCGGCGTGACGAGCTGGAGCTGCATTACCAGCCGCGTCTGTGCCTGAGTACCGGGAAAATCCTCGGCCTTGAAGCCCTCGTGCGTTGGCGCCATGCCGAGCGCGGGCTGTTGCCGCCCAGCGAATTCGTGCCATTGGCCGAGCAGAGCGGGTTGATCGTGCCTCTGGGCTACTGGGTGATTTCCCGCGCCTTACGCGACATGCAGACGCTGCGGGAAAAAGGCCTGCCGCCGCTGCACATGGCGATCAATCTGTCGTTCCGCCAGTTCCAGGACAATCAGCTGCTGCCGACCCTCGACCGCCTGATCAGTGATCGCGGCGTGGATGCGCAGTGGCTGGAGTTCGAACTGACTGAAACTGCGGTCATGCGCCGTAGCGATCTGGTGAAGCAGACCATGGATGCGCTGGGACGCTTGGGCGTGCGGTTCTCGCTGGACGACTTCGGCACCGGCTTTTCATCATTCGTGCACCTCAACAGCCTGCCGATCACGTTGCTCAAGATCGACAAGAGCTTCGTGGGCGAGATGGAGCAGCGCGAGGAAAACCGCAAGCTGGTGCACGCCATGATCAATCTGGCGCACAACCTGAGTCTGGAAGTGGTGGCGGAAGGGGTCGAGACGCCGGAGCAATTGGCGTTGCTGCGCAGCTTTGGTTGCGATCAGGCGCAGGGGTATCTCATCAGCCACCCGCTCGCGCTGCCGGAATTGCTGGATTACCTGATGTTCGATCAAAAAGGGCGGGTGGCGCAGGGGCTGTGAAGTGCCCCCGACCTTACCTGTAGGAGCGCGCTTGCCGACGGTGGCGGTTTCACGCTTCATCTGTAGGAGTGAGCTTGCTCGCGATGGCGGTGTGTCAGGCACTGATAACGTGACAGACACGTCGCCATCGCGAGCAAGCTCACTCCTACAGAAGCCGGGGTGTGTGTCAGCCCATCACCACAACGCCCGTCGCTTCTTTACGCAGCAGCTTGGCGACCTTGTGTTCGAAGGCGTAGGTCAGTGCGACTGCCGAACACAGCAACCCGACCGCCAAGCCCCACCACACACCTTCCGCCCCTTGATTCGCGAGAAAACCCAAGCCCCACGCCAAGGGTGCGCCGACGACCCAATAGCTGGCCAAACCGATGAGAAACGTTGTCTTGGCATCCTTGAAGCCGCGAATGGCGCCCATCGCGATGGTCTGCGTGCCGTCGAGAATCTCGAACCACGCGGCAATCGCCAATAGCTTCACGGCCAGTTCGACGACGTCCTGATATTTCGGGTCGTTCAGGTCCACGAACAGCCCGATCACCAAGTGCGGCGCCACCCAGAACAGAACCCCGAACGCCAGCATCAGCAGCCCTCCGAAGGTGATGCCCACGCGCCCGGCTGTACGCGCCTGCAGCAGATTGCCGCCGCCGTAATGCAGGCCGATGCGCATCGTCACCGCGTAGGAAATCCCGACGGGAATCATGAATGCCATCGACACCGACTGCAGCGCGATCTGGTGCGCCGCCATCTGCGTGCTGCCCATCGCGCCCATGCAGAAGGCTGCGAAGGTGAACAGTCCGACTTCCACCGCGTAGGTGCCGCCAATCGGCAGGCCCAGCCGCCACAACTCTTTGAGGCTGGCGCGCGACAGGCTCATCAGGCCTACGTGTAAAGGGTACGCGGCGTACACCTTGTGGTAACGAATGTGCAGCCAGAGTGCCAGCGCCATGCTGTTGGTGACGATGGCGGTGACCAATCCGATCCCCATCAAGCCCCAGTGTGGCAAACCGAACAGGCCGTGAATGAAGGCGTAGTTGAGACCGAAGTTGGCCGCGACCCCGACCAGACTCACCACCATCACCGGCGTCGCACGGCCCAACGCGCTGGTGAACCCGCGCAACGCCATGAAACTCAGCAGGCCCGGCAGCGCCAGCGGCAAGGTCAGCAGGAATTGGCTGGCCATGTGAACGTTGGCTTCGGCCTGGCCGAAGTGCAGCAAAATCGGCGTCAGGTTCCAGAGAATCAGCGCGGCGACCAGCGCCATGCCCCATGCGAGCCAGAGGCCTGCTTGAGTCAGCCGGGTCGCGCCGAGATCATCATTGGCGCCTTTGCGAATCGACACCAGCGTGCCCACCGCGGCCATCACGCCCACGCAGAAAAACGAAACGAAGTTATAGCTCGCCGCCCCCAGCCCACCGCCCGCGAGAGACTCCGGGCCGAGCTTGCCCATCATCACCGTGTCGGTGAAGACCATCAGCATGTGCGCCATCTGCGACGCGATCAGCGGCCCGGCCACGCGCAGGATGATCCACAGTTCTTTGAAGGCTTTCTGTTGCATGTTCGCGGCGCTCGGGAGGGGTGAGGCATTGATGAGCAGGTCATTGTCGTGATTCGAGGCGTAATGCACAAAGGGATAAATACGATCATTGGCATGAGTAAAACTCATCCTGACGATTTTGCAGTACAGTGCCGAGATCGCCATCACGCCAAGAGGAATGAGCCCGATGCCTCGTAGTCTTCCGCCTTTGTATGCGCTCCGTGCATTTGAAGCTGCAGCGCGGCACAGCTCATTTACCCGCGCCGCCGAAGAACTGTCGATCACACAAAGCGCGGTCAGTCGGCACATTCACACCCTTGAGCAGCACTTTGCCTGCCGATTGTTTCGCCGCAACGGGCGCAATCTGCAACTGACTGAAGCGGCTCGGGAGCTGTTGCCGGGGGTTCGTGAAGGGTTCTCGGCACTGGAGCGCGCGTGCAGTGCGCTGATGGCCGAAGAGGGTATTTTGCGCATGAAAGCACCCTCGACGCTGACCATGCGCTGGTTGCTGGCGCGGCTCAGCCGGTTTCGTCATTTGCAGGTGGGCAATGAGGTGCAACTGACGAGCGCGTGGATGGACATCGATAACGTCGATTTCGCTCAGGAGCCGTTTGACTGCGCGGTGTTGCTGAGTCGTGGGCATTTCCCCCCGGAATGGGAGGCGACCTATCTGTTTCCGGAACTGTTGATTCCGGTGGGATCGCCCAGCCTGCTTGATGACGTGCCTTGGGATGTTGCGCGACTGGCCAGCGCCGAATTGCTGCACCCCACGCCGGATCGCCGGGATTGGCGCAGTTGGCTTGAGCGCATGGGTTTGTCGGATCAGGTCTCGCTCAAGGGCGGGCAGGTGTTCGACACGCTGGAGCTGGGGATGATCGCGGCGGCGCGGGGATATGGGGTGTCGATGGGCGACCTGCTGATGGTGGCCGAAGACGTTCTCCAAGGCCGGCTCAGTCTTCCGTGGCGTACGGCGGTGGTCAGCGGCGAGAACTACTACCTCGTCTGGCCCAAAACCCGCCCGGGGGGAGAGCGGTTGCGCCGCCTGAGCGATTTCCTCCAGGGCGAGGTGCAGGCGATGGAATTGCCGGATGTGACGATATTGGAGTAGCTATTGCCGGTTTTGCTTTTGGCCGCAGGCCTTAGGAGTGCCGGGGGCGATGCGGTCTGGCTTTTGGTCCTGGCCGAAGGCCGTGGGAGTTGGCTTGCCTACGATCTGGCGCGTAGCGGCAGTAAAGGCGAGGTCTGAGGTGTGTCAGGCATATTGAGTCTTCAGGTATTGCTACTGCTTTGCAGCAGATCGCAGGCAAGCCAGCTCCCACGGCCTGCGGCCAGAAGCGGCTGTCCGTTGCCTTCCGTCCTAAGACCCCGTGTAGGACTCAAGTATTTTCGGTGTCAGCCGAAGGTGTTATTACAGAGCCGACAACAATCGATCGGCCTATCGATACCCTCTATTAGAAATCAGCCCGAACGGTACACCTGAGGTCAGGACGATCCGGTCGTTTGGCAAGGAGTTTTCATGCCTCAACCCCGTGCCCGCATTGCCTCGCAGCTTGGCATCGCCCTGGCCGTCATCCTGGCGGTCGTCATCAGCGGCAGTACCCTGTTCGCCCTGCGTTCGCTGGATTCGGCGAACCTCGTTATCCGCGAAGAGCATATGGGCAGCGAAGCGCGGTTGTTGGCCGATCAGCTCAATACGTTCCACAGCACTTTGCGTGACAGCACTCAACGTTTGAGCGGGCTGTTCGAGAAGCGCTTCAGTGGCGGCCTGACGTTGCAGCCCGAGCAACAAATCACCGTTGCCGGGGTACAAACGCCTGCGCTCCTGCTCAATGGCAACCCGCTGAACAATGACTTCGCCGAAGTCGACGACTTCAAGAAAATGACGGCAGGCGTCGCGACAGTCTTCGTGCGCAACGGCGACGACTTCATCCGGGTCAGCACCTCATTGAACAAGCAGGACGGTTCCCGCGCCATCGGCACCGTGCTGGACCACAAACACCCGGCGTACGAAAAATTGCTCGCTGGGCAGAGTTACGTGGGTCGCGCGCTGTTGTTTGACCGGCTGTACATGACCCAATACACCCCTGTGCGGGACGCGGGCGGCAAGGTCATCGCCGTGCTGTTTGTGGGTTTCGATTACACCGACGCGCAGAAGTCGCAGTTCGACAACCTCAAAAGCTTCCGCATCGGCTCGACCGGCTCGTTGGCCCTGCTCGACGAACAGAATAAATGGCTGGTGCCGCCTGCGGGCGTGAAGGATCTGGATCAGGCGAGCAAAACCTTGGCCGAATTCGTCAAAACCCCGAACAAAGGCCGTTTCTGGCAAGACGCAGGGGATGATTTCTACACGGTCGCGGAGCCGTTCTCCGGTGGACCATGGGTCGTGCTCGCCACCATGCCTAAAGCGGAAATCAGCGCCGTGACCTGGAGCGTGGGCACTCAACTCGCCATCGGCAGCCTGTTGGCGATGCTGATCGCAGTTGGCTCGGCGATCTGGCTGTTGCGCAGCAAATTGCAGCCGCTGTCGGACCTTGTGAATCAGGCCGAAGCCCTCGGCGCCGGTGACCTGAGCGCGCGCCTGAATATTACGCGCCACGACGAAATCGGCCAATTGGCCAGCAGCTTCAACCAGATGGGCCAGGCGCTGGAAACCATGGTCTCGCACATTCGTATCGCGGCCCAAGAAGTCAGCGGTCGAGCGCAGGCCTTGTCCGGCCTGTCGGGCGGCGCGTATGAAGGCATGGAGCAACAGTCCGGTGAGATCACCAGCATGGCGGGGGCCGTCGAAGAGTTCAGCGCCACGGCCCTGACCATCGCCGACAACATGGGCAACACCGAGCGTCTGGCCCAGGGCAACGCCCAGCAAACCCGCATCGGTCGCGCCTCGATGGAAGAAGCCTCGGCGTCCCTTGAGCAGATCGCCGGGTCGCTCGGCAGCACCGCCGCCGTGATCGACACCCTTGGTCAGCGTTCGCAGGAAATCGGCGGCATCGTCAGTGTCATCACCTCCATCGCCGAGCAGACCAACCTGCTTGCCCTCAACGCCGCCATTGAGGCTGCGCGGGCAGGGGAGCAAGGTCGCGGGTTCGCGGTGGTCGCTGATGAAGTGCGTAATCTCGCCTCTCGCACCCGTCAGGCCACAGACGAAATCTCCGGCATGATCGCCAGCATCCAGCAGGAAACCGGCAACGCCATCAGCACCATGGAACAGGGCAATACGCTGATGCAGGAAGGCCTGTCGCGTAACGCCAAAGTGGCCGCCGCACTGGCCCATATCGACGAGCAAAGCCGCTCTGCGGGCGAGCAATTCGCGTCGATCACCACCGCGACCCAAGAGCAAAGCAACACCGCGACGCTACTCAGTGCCAATTTGCAGAGCATCGCCCTCGCCAACAGCGAACAGCGCGAAGTGGTGTCGAACCTGGCGGTGACGGCGCAGGAGTTGAATGCGCTGGCGGCGGATCTGCGCAAGGAAGTGGATCGGTTTCGGTAAGGATGAGCAGGTCTAACAGCCTACGCCGATCCCCTGTAGCAGTCCGGCTTGCCGGCGGCATCGATCTCAAATAGGCCACCGCCGGCAAGCCGGACTGCTACGGCCTGAGGCCAGAATCAAAAGCTTGAACGCTCATCCCGACGACGGCCGGTACTGCAACGCTTCGGCAATATGGCTTCTGGAAATCGCCTCGACCCGCTCTAGATCCGCCAGCGTGCGCGCGACTTTCAGCAGTCGATGGGCCGAACGAAGTGACAGGCTCAAGCGCTCGCACGCGGTTTCGAGCCAGTCTTCGTCTTCTGGCAGCAAGGCGCAGTGTTGGCGTAAGGCGGGAAGGTCAAGGAAGGCGTTGGCGCAGCCTTGGCGCTTTTGCTGACGGTCGCGAGCTTCGGAGACCAGCCGTGCGGCGCTGGCACTGCTTTCGCCGGTTTGAGCGGTGGCGGCCAGCGACGTCGCTTCGCGGGCGACGGTCAGGTGCAGGTCGATGCGATCCAGCAACGGCCCGGACAGCTTGTTGCGATAACGCTGAATCTGATCGGTGGAGCAGCGGCAACGCCCGGTCGGCTCGCCGTGATAGCCGCACGGGCAAGGGTTCATGGCGGCGACCAATTGAAAGCGCGCCGGAAAGCGCACACGATCCCGGGCGCGGGAAATCACGATATGGCCGGACTCCAGCGGCTCACGCAGCACCTCCAGCACGCGCCGATCAAACTCGGGCAATTCATCGAGAAACAGCACGCCGTGGTGAGCCAACGTGATTTCGCCGGGTTGCGGACGACTACCACCGCCAACCAGCGCTGGCCCGGACGCCGAATGATGGGGTTGTCGAAACGGCCGCTGGGGCCAACTGGTGAGGGGCGCATGACTGGCCACCGATTGAATCGCTGCGACCTCCAGCGCCTCACGCTCGTCCAGCGGTGGCAAAAGACCGGGAAGACGACTCGCCAGCAGGGTTTTGCCCGTCCCCGGCGGACCGCTGAACAGCAGGTTATGCGCCCCGGCAGCGGCGACCAGCAACGCACGTTTGGCGGCGGGCTGGCCCTGAACCTCGCTCAAGTCCGGATAAGGCTGGGTTTGCAGAATCAGGCCGTTGGATTTATACGGCGCAATCGGGGTATGGCCGTTGAGGTGAGACACCAATTCCAACAGATGACTGACCGCAATTACCTTCAAACCCGACGCCAGACACGCCTCTTCAGCGTTCACCGCCGGGACGATCAGCGTATGCCCCGCCTCCCGCGCCGCCAACGCCGCAGGCAACACACCCTGCACCGGACGTATCGCGCCCGACAGCGCCAGCTCGCCCAGACATTCCACGCCATCGAGGGCCAGCGTGGGTAGCTGCCCACTTGCCGCCAGCAAGCCCAATGCAATCGCCAGATCGAAACGCCCGCCGTCTTTCGGCAGATCGGCGGGCGCCAGATTCAACGTGATCCGCCGCGCCGGAAAGTCCAGTCGACAATTCAGAATCGCCGAACGTACCCGATCCTTACTTTCCCTCACCGCCCCCTCCGGCAACCCCACCAGCGTCAACGCCGGCAGGCCGTTGGCGAGATGAGTTTCGACGGTCACCGCAGGGGCTTCGACCCCGACTTGAGCGCGGCTGAGAACGATGGCGAGGGACATGACTGATCCTTGAAGGCAGCACCGCTTCCTGCGGCGTGCTGAAGGATAGTCAGGGGAGTGGGGTGAGGGAGGGGGTAAGTTCTACGGGGTATTTCCGCAGATCGTCTCAGGACATAAAGCCAATCAGGCAAACGATCGTGCCCCTGAGCGGGGCACCGGGAGGGCGAATGGTTTATTCCTTCGGCTGCCCCGCCAACTGCGCTTCCATCTCTGCCATCTTCGCTTCCAGTGCCTCAAGACGGGCACGGGTTCGGGCCAGGACGACCATCTGGCTGTCGAATTCTTCCCGGCTGACCAGATCCAGTTTGCTGAAGCCGCTTTGCAGCAGGGCTTTGAACTGGGTCTCGAATTCGTTGCGGGGCAGTGGGGTCTCGCCGTTGAACAACCGCGAGGCGTGGCCGCTCAGGGCATCTAGAAAGGCTTTTGGCGGGAGCATCTTCGTCTTCCGGAATCAGAGGGGCGGCAGTGTATCACGCAGCGTCTATAGTCATTTCACGCTGGCGCGTTGCACGCTTTTCGAGCATTTGGTCGTGCACGTTCGCACTGTTGTTGTGCGGCGGGATTGAGTGATGGCGATCTGAAGTCGCGTGGAGTGAGCTGAGGGGCCGTAATTCGCGGGTTTTCACGAGATGGCAAGGTTTCTGCTTAGTGGCATATGACCCATGCACTGATGCAGTCGCTGTGACGAATGCAGTGCGGCAGGCGGAGCGGGGAAGTGTTTCGTCAGAAGCGGTTTTCTGGAGTTGACCTGTTTCGGGCCAACGACGCGTTACAAAGCCAGACACTGCGCTTAGACTTGAGACGGGTTTGTTTTCCTGGGGCAAGTCCACCAATTCGGGAGAAAGTTTCATGAAGCTAGTCACTGCCATCATCAAGCCGTTCAAGCTGGACGACGTACGCGAGTCGTTGTCGGAAATCGGCGTGCAGGGCATCACGGTAACTGAAGTCAAAGGCTTCGGACGTCAGAAAGGCCACACCGAGCTGTATCGCGGTGCGGAATACGTTGTCGACTTCCTTCCCAAGGTGAAGATCGACGTTGCGATCGATGACAAGGATCTGGACCGCGTTATCGAAGCGATAACCAAAGCGGCCAACACCGGCAAGATCGGTGACGGAAAGATCTTCGTGGTCAATCTGGAACAGGCTATTCGCATCCGTACCGGCGAAACCGATACCGACGCAATCTAAGCCGCCAAACCCCAACGCCCCAGGAGAAAACAATATGACTCTGCGTCAATTCGCAGGGCTAGGAGCCCTGTTGTCCCTCGTAACCCCTGGCTTGGCCATGGCGGCAGACGAAGTGGCAGCCCCCGCAGCACCTGTACTCAACTCAGGCGACACCGCCTGGATGCTGACGTCTACCGCGCTCGTACTGTTCATGACCGTTCCCGGTCTGGCACTGTTCTACGGCGGCATGGTTCGTCAGAAAAACGTGCTTTCCGTGATGATGCAGTGCTTCGCCATCACCGGCCTGATCAGCATCCTGTGGTGCATCTACGGTTACAGCCTGGCCTTCGACACCACGGGAATGGAAGCCAACGTCATCAATTTCAACTCCTTCGTCGGCGGTCTGTCGAAGGCGTTCCTGGCGGGCATCACGCCTGCCAGCATCACCGGTGCGACGGCGCTGTTTCCTGAAGCCGTGTTCGTCACCTTCCAGATGACCTTCGCCATCATCACCCCGGCTCTGATCGTCGGTGCCTTCGCAGAACGCATGAAGTTCTCCGCGATGCTGATCTTCATGGCCATCTGGTTCACCCTGGTCTATGCGCCCATCGCGCACATGGTCTGGAGTGGCGTGGGTGGTCTGCTGTGGGACTGGGGCGTTCTCGACTTCGCGGGCGGCACCGTTGTTCACATCAACGCCGGTGTGGCTGGCCTGGTAGCGTGCCTGGTACTGGGCAAACGCAAAGGCTTCCCGACCACCCCAATGGCTCCGCACAACCTGGGTTACACCCTGGTCGGCGCAGCAATGCTGTGGGTAGGCTGGTTCGGCTTCAACGCAGGCTCGGCTGCTGCAGCCAACGGCACTGCCGGTATGGCGATGCTGGTCACTCAGATCGCAACCGCCGCCGCTGCACTGGGCTGGATGTTCGCCGAGTGGCTGACCCACGGTAAGCCAAGCGCACTGGGCATCGCCTCGGGCGTGGTTGCCGGTCTGGTTGCCATCACCCCGGCGGCCGGTACTGTCGGCCCAATGGGCGGCCTGATCATCGGTCTGGCGGCGGGCGTGGTCTGCTTCTTCTGCGCCACCACCCTGAAACGCAAACTGGGCTACGACGATTCGCTGGATGCCTTCGGCGTTCACGGTATCGGCGGTATCCTCGGCGCGATCTTGACCGGTGTCTTTGCAGCCCCTTCGCTGGGCGGCTTCGGCACTGTGACTGACATCGCGGCACAAGTCTGGATTCAGTGCAAAGGCGTTGGTTTCACGATCATCTACACCGCGATCGTGACCTTCATCATCCTCAAGGTGCTGGACGCTGTCATGGGTCTGCGTGTCACTGAGGAAGAAGAAGCGGTCGGCCTCGACCTCGCGCAACACAACGAGCGTGGCTACAACCTGTAATCACGACTCTGAAAAAAATGCCCGGGTTTCCGGGCATTTTTTTGCCTGGCGTTTGTCGATAGGCAAGACCGCTGACGAGTGATGCGCGAAGCCTGTTCCGGCCCCGTTTCAGGGCGTCCTTTGCAATGTTTGCAACGGCTTGCAGTTCCGGGCTTTCGGCTTACAAAAAACGTCACTCATTACGCGCTTTGTTTTTTTTTCCAGCGCGTTAGAATGCGCGCCGAAGGGCGGAGAACGGTATGTGGCAACAGACCAGAATCACGCTGCGGGCCAGGCCTCGCGGATTCCATCTGGTAACCGACGAGATCGTGGCAGGGCTTCCCTGGCTGCGTGAATGCCGAGTGGGCCTGCTGCATGTGTGGCTGCAACATACGTCGGCCTCGTTGACCATCAACGAGAACGCCGACCCGGCGGTGCGCCGTGACTTCGAGCGTTTTTTCAACCGGCTCATTCCGCAGGATCAGGCTGGTTTTGAACACGACGACGAAGGACCCGACGACCTGCCCGCGCACTTCAAAGCCAGTTTGCTAGGCTGCCAGCTGACCCTCCCGATAACGGATGGACGGTTGGCACTCGGGACTTGGCAAGGTGTTTATTTAGGAGAGCATCGCGATTCAGGCGGTGCGCGTAAAGTCCTCGCAACCCTTCAGGGCGAGCCGTACGACCGCTGAGGGTTGGCGGTGGTTGAATTTTTTCTGGCTGTCTTAGAAATTATGTGCAGCTGGGCTATAACTAATCTGCTTTCGCAAGTCATGAGGTAGAACATGAGCGACGACGACAACGACGATCTGGTTGAAGACGGTCTGGAAGACGAGGATGACGGTGAGGAGCTTGCAGCTGCTCCCGAAGACGACGGCTCCGAGATAGACGACAGTCCTGAAGCGGCGGCCACCCCCACCAAAGGCAAGGCCAAGGCTGCGGTCTCGGTCGATGAGCTGCCTAGCGTTGAGGCCAAGAACAAAGAGCGTGATGCTCTGGCTCGCGCGATGGAAGAGTTCCTCGCCCGTGGCGGCAAGGTGCAGGAAGTGGAGGCCAACGTGGTCGCCGATCCGCCCAAGAAGCCTGACAACAAGTACGGTAGCCGCCCTATCTAAAGGGTGTCAGATACCTGCTGAAAAAAGCCCGCTGTCGCTGCGGGCTTTTTTTTTGGCTGGGGTTTGACCTGGAATACTTACTCTGATGCCCTGCGGGCCTGATCGCGATCAGGCCCGCAGGGCATCAGAGTAAGAATCTCCAGCCAAGCGTCACCCCCAACGCGCCAGAACCCCAGGCAAATCCGTCAAGCTCCTGATCTCCGCATCCGGCAATTTGTCGGCCTCCCACGCCTTGCCACTCGGGTTGTACCAGATGGCGCGCAAGCCAGCCTGCTGGGCGCCTGCGATGTCGTCGCCGGGGTGATCCCCAACATGCGCGGCATGGGCGGCTTCGGACTTTCCGCGTTTCAGCGCTTCGAGAAATGGCGCTGGGTCGGGTTTGCCGATGCCCAGGTCTTCCGCGCACAGCGCGAACGCGAAATAATCGGCCAGCCCCAGTCGGCGCACGTCGGCGTTGCCGTTGGTGACCACACCCAAAGTGTAGGACTTGGTCAGAATCTCCAGCGTTGGCACTACCTCCGGGAAGATGTCCAGCTTGTGCCGCCCTTGAAGGAACACTTCGAAACTCTGCTCGGCCAGGTCTTCGGCTTCGGCATGGCCGTAACCGGCATCCTCCAGCGCGTGAAACAACACGCGACGGCGCAATGCACTGATGCGGTGCTTGAAGCTCGGATCAGCCTCGACCAGCCGTGAACGAATCTCCCACAGGTGCTCGACCGGCACCGGGCCCAGTTTCGGGGCGTTCTCGGCCAGCCAATCCCGCAACATGGCCTCCGCGCTCACGATAGCCGGTGCGGTTTCCCACAGGGTGTCGTCCAGGTCGAAGGTGATCAGCTTGATGCTCATTCGGAAGAATCCTTGCGTTTGGCCCTTGGATGGGCGCTGTCGTACACCGTCGCCAGGTGCTGGAAATCCAGGTGGGTGTAGATCTGAGTCGTTGTGATGTCGGCGTGGCCGAGCAATTCCTGTACGCCACGCAGGTCTTGAGAGGACTCCAGCAAGTGGCTGGCGAACGAGTGCCGCAGCATGTGCGGGTGCAGATTCTGCCCCAACTCGCGCTCACCTGCCGCCTTGACCCGCAGCTGAATCGACCGCGGCCCGAGGCGTCGGCCCTGTTGGCTGATGAACACAGCATCGTCTTTGGGATTGGCCAACTCGCGTTGTTTCAGCCATGCCTCCAGCGCCTGGCGGGCTTTGCGGCCCACGGGCAACACGCGGGTCTTACTGCCCTTGCCAAGCACTTCGACCAGCCCATCGGCCAAGTCGAGTTGGGCGCAGTTCAGCCCTGTCAGCTCAGAGAGGCGCAGCCCTGACGAGTAAAACAGTTCGAGGATTGCATGGTCGCGGCGGGCGAGAAATTCGTCCTCAACGCCGCCTTCCAGCAGCTGCAAGGCGCGGTCGGCGTCCAGCGTCTTCGGTAACCGGCGTTCGCCTTTGGGTGGCGACAAGCCGTTGGCCGGGTCGTGCTCGCACAGGCCTTCGCGATTGAGGTAGTGATAGAAGCCGCGCACCGCCGACAGGAGTCGGGCAATGCTGCGCGATGACTGACCGTCCTGATGCAGACGCGCAACGAGGCTGCGCATGGACTGAACGTCCAAAGCTTTCCAGCTCTCGATGCGTTGTTTTTCACAGAACCCAAGCACTTTGCTCAAGTCACGACGATAGGCTTCCAGCGTGTGGCCCGACACTTGACGCTCACTGCGCAGGTGCGTGCAGTAAGCGTCCAGCTGCCGTTCCATGACTAGCGAACCGAGCGCAGGGCGTTGGTGAAACGCGGCAGCAGGCGGCTCAGCACATCGGCGATGTAAGTGAGAAACAGCGTGCCCACCGAGCTTTTGTAGTGCTGCGGATCGCGGCTGCCGATGGCCAGAACGCCGTGCAGGCCCTGATGGTTCAGCGCGACGATGGCGGTAGAGCCGACCTCCTTGCTCTGCTCGGCGCCAAACAGAAACTCCAGCTCATGCTCGCGTAACGCGCCGCACACTGTCTTGCCGCCAGAGATCAGGCCGCCGATGGCTTTTTGCGCTTCGGCACTGCTGACCCAGCGGCCCACGGTCATCGGGTTGTCGCTGAACAGAATCAGGCTCACGAAGGGCACTTGGAATTCCTGACGCAGGCTGTCTTCTACAGCGATGACAATCTCTTCCAGGCTGGTGGCGTCCATGAGGTCGAGGATCAGGCGACGGGTCTTCTCGAACAGACGGTCGTTGTCCCGCGCGACGTCCATCAGCTGCGACAGGCGATGGCGCATCTCGATATTGCGTTCACGCAGAAGTTTGAGCTGGCGCTCGACCAGCGAAACGGTATCGCCGCGCTGGTGAGGGATGCGCATCGCGGTGAGCAAATCGTCGTGCTCGGCGAAGAAGTCCGGATGTTGTTGCAGCCAGGCCGCAACGGCCTCGGCTTCAAGGGCAGGCACTTTGGTATCGGCAGGTTCGCCGGGCGTGTCGGTTGAAGTCTGAGGCAAATCGGTCATCGGATACTCTCACTCATAGACGTACTTGGCCTTCGTAGACCCGGACGGCCGGGCCGGTCATCACGACCGGATGACCCGGACCCGCCCACTCGATGGACAGACGCCCACCTGGCAGATCGATCAGCAGTGGCGAATCCATCCAACCCTGGCTGATGGCGGCGACGGCAGCGGCACATGCGCCGGTGCCACACGCCTGGGTTTCGCCCGCGCCACGTTCCCACACGCGCAATTGTGCACGCTGGCGATCGACAACGTGGAGGAAGCCCACGTTCACCCGCGCCGGGAAGCGCGGATGGTGCTCGATTTTCGGACCGAGGCTGTGAACCGGCGCATTGTTAATGTCGTACACCCGGAGCACGGCGTGGGGATTGCCCATCGACACGGCGGCCAGTTCAACGCTCTCGCCCTCGACATCCAATGTGTAACTGAGTGCCTGTTGCGGCGCCTCGAAGGGGATGTCCGCAGGGACCAGACGCGGTGCGCCCATGTCGACGCTGATCTGGCCGTCGTTACGGATGTCCAGCTCGATGATGCCGCCTTTGGTCTCGACGCGGATCTGCTTTTTGGCCGTCAGGCGCTTGTCCAGCACGAAGCGGGCAAAACAGCGCGCGCCGTTGCCACACTGTTCGACTTCAGAGCCGTCGGAGTTGAAAATCCGATAGCGAAAGTCCACGTCGGGGTTGCTCGGCGCTTCAACCAACAGCAGTTGATCGAAACCGATGCCGGTGTGCCGGTCGCCCCATTGCTTGGCGTGCTTGGGCAGAATGTGCGCGTGCTGGCTCACGAGGTCCAGCACCATGAAATCGTTGCCCAGGCCATGCATCTTGGTAAAACGCAGCAGCATGGGGATTACTCCGGCAGCAGGCTTTCGCCGGCATACAGCTCAGTCACGGTTTCACGACGACGCACTTCGAACGCCTGATCGCCATCGACCAACACCTCGGCGGTGCGGCCGCGCGTGTTGTAGTTGGAGCTCATGACAAAGCCATAGGCGCCTGCGGAATGCACGGTCAGCAGATCGCCTTCGGCCAGTGCCAGTTCGCGCTCTTTGGCGAGGAAGTCACCGGTCTCGCAGATTGGGCCGACGATGTCGTAGCTGCGCGCAGCGCCGTCGCGGGGCTGGACGGCCTTCACGTCCATCCAGGCTTGATACAGCGCTGGGCGGATCAGGTCGTTCATCGCCGCGTCGACGATGGCGAAGTCTTTGTGTTCGGTGTGCTTGAGGTATTCGATGCGGGTCAGCAACACGCCAGCGTTGGCGACGATGAAACGGCCCGGTTCGAACATCAGCGCCAGGTCGCGACCGGCGATGCGTTCACGCACGGCCTTGATGTAATCGCCCGCCAGTGGCGGCTCTTCATCGCGGTAACGCACGCCCAGACCACCGCCCAGATCAAGATGGCGCAGATGAACACCGCAATCGCTCAGGCGATCAACCAGATCCAGCAGGCGATCCAGCGCATCGACGAACGGGGAAAGCGTGGTGAGTTGAGAGCCGATGTGGCAATCGACGCCGATCACTTCCAGGTTCGGCAACTGCGCGGCGCGAATGTAAACGTCTTCGGCGTCAGCGATGGCGATGCCGAATTTGTTTTCTTTCAGGCCGGTGGAAATGTACGGGTGGGTGCCCGCATCGACGTCCGGGTTGACGCGCAGGGACACCGGGGCGCGTTTGCCCATCTCGGCGGCCACGATCTGCAGGCGTTCGAGCTCGTCGGTGGATTCGACGTTGAAGCAATGCACGCCAACTTCGAGTGCGCGGCGCATGTCGTCACGGGTCTTGCCGA
Organism: Pseudomonas salicis; assembly: GCF_057128705.1. Taxonomy (NCBI): domain Bacteria; kingdom Pseudomonadati; phylum Pseudomonadota; class Gammaproteobacteria; order Pseudomonadales; family Pseudomonadaceae; genus Pseudomonas; species Pseudomonas salicis. Next base: position 201,990 of record NZ_JBSKHU010000006.1, on the reverse strand, counting down.
CGCCGGAGAACACGATCTTGTCCGCCTGGCCACCTGCGGCCAGAACACGCTCCAGCTCGCCACGGGACACAATGTCGAAACCGGCGCCGAGGCGCGCCAGGACATTGAGTACACCCAGGTTGGAGTTGGCCTTGACCGCGAAGCAGACCAGGTGCGGCATGCCGCTCAACGCGTCGGCGTAAGCGCGGTACTGGGCCTCGATGTGGGCTCGGGAGTAGACATAGGTCGGCGTGCCGAAACGCTCGGCAATGGCAGACAATGCAACTCCTTCCGCGAACAGCTCACCGTCGCGGTAGTTGAAGGCGTCCATGGTCAATCCCTAGTAGGTCGAGGTCTGATGCTTGTGCGAGTGCGATGAGGTCTCGCTGCCAGGCGCATTGGACGTTTCGCCATCGGGCAGGTACAGCGGACCTTTTTGACCGCAGGCAGAGACCAGGCACGCAACAGCGAGGAGCGCGGCCAGGGAGGAAATCAGGCGCTTCATGGCGAAATCCTTTGTATAAGCATTAATTGCGCCCGAGTATACCGACCACCCGACAGATTGCCTATGCGCCACGGCTCCCGTCCGGCGGGGCTTTGACGCAACTGCCGGATATGTTGGCGATGGTCGCGCATTTTTTGGCGCGTCGACCTGCAAATGGGCGGGTATGCTTTGCAATTGGCTGGAAGCGACCGTATCTTGCGTCGCTGCGCCGTCCGTAGACACTTTCGAGGTTCCTGCAATGAGTTTGACCGAAGCCCGCTTTCACGACCTGGTCGATGCGACCCAAGAAAAGCTCGAAGACATCTTTGACGAGAGCGATCTGGACCTGGACCTTGAGAGTTCGGCCGGCGTGTTGACCGTCAAATTCGAGAACGGCACGCAATTCATCATCAGTCGCCAGGAGCCGCTGCGTCAGTTGTGGTTGGCGGCGCCTGCCGGTGGTTTCCACTTCGATTACGACGAAGAAGCAAAACGTTGGGTCTGCGACAAGAGTGAAGAGCTGTTGGGCGAGATGCTTCATCGTCTGGCGTTGAAGCAGGCCGGTGTCGAGATCGAGTTCGGCGATGTTGACGGTCATGAAGACGGAAACCGCCAGTGACCAACGCTGCACCTGCCAAAGCACCCAAGCCGTTGTTCAGCAACGTCAGCCCTGCCGTACCGTCGCCCTGCATCAGCGTTTGCCGGCTCGATGAGCAGAAGGTCTGTACCGGCTGTCATCGCCATGTCGAAGACATCCGCGAATGGCGTGCGGCGACGGATGAGCGCAGACGCGAGATTGTGAGTCAGGCCAATCAACGCCGGGCTCAATGCTGATTCAAGGTTGAAGCCGAACGGCCGCGGGAGCGAACTGGCTCCAGATTGGGCGTTACAGCCGATACGTCTCCGCCGCCTGATCTACCTTCGCGAATGAATTCGCTCCCACAGGATTCGCAGGCACCTCAAATCTCCGGCCTGCGACAGGTGCCATCTGTGGGAGCGAATTCGCAGGCACCTCAATTCTTCGCTCTGCCACCGGAGCCATCTGTGGGAGCGAATTTATTCGCGATTCGCCAGTACAGCCGATACATCTCTGTGGTCGGTCTACTTTCCCGAATAAATCCTCTCCCACAGGGGTCAGCGTTCCCGGATATCGACGCCCTGGCCGCTCACGCCTCTTCCATCGCATCATTCAGTGACTTCTCAAGCTCGGCCTTGTACCGAAGGAATAGAATCGTCTGCCCCCGCGTATCCGCCAGAATTCCCGACAAATCCAGGTCTGTGATGTAGCAGCGGTAGCGTTGCGGCTCCCGGCGCTGATCGAGAATCTGCCGCGCCACGACGCTGAACAGTTGCTCACCAAACTCCAGCTCCGAAAACTCCATGCCGTCGCAATACAGCGTGACGCTCACCTGACCCGGTGACGCCTCTTCGACGATGGCCTGCACGTCGTAAAACGGCTTGTCGGTGGACATGACCGGCCCCAGCCGTTGCTCGATGCGCCGCGCCCGACCCGCGCCATCCGGCATCACGCGGTAATACAGGGTTTCCAGGTTTTGCGGCTCAAGCGGGTTGTCCAACGGTAACAGCGCACCACGCCGAAACATCAGCGATTGCAGAAAACGTTGCAGCGGCACCAGCAGGCTTGGCTCGTCGTGATACGGCAAACGCTGATGCCACAGCGCGTTGTGCTCATCCAGCACGTACAGGTCCGCGTTGGGTTCGTTGATCCGGTAGAACACTTGAATGCATTCCGGCTGACCATGGGGAATGATCAGCGAGAGGTCACTGTCATTCAGCGCCTGCGGGTCCAGATGAATCGGGCTGTAAGCGGGCAGCTCTTCGCCGAGGTATTCGTAGAGCGCGGGCAGGTCATGGAGCGTGACATGGGCGACCTGGCCGGGCTTCATCTCCATGACGCAGTAGTGGTGCTCCACCTGAATCAGATAGCGATGATTCAACCCGCGAGCCAACAGCAGTTGCGCCGTCTGAATCAACTCTTCGACCCGTTGGGCGATGGCGGGCGCGCGGTTGTGGCAGAAGCAGCGCACGCTGATCACCGGTTTTGGCAACGTCGCGGGCAGGTTGTTGAGCAAGTCGGTCATGCAATCCAGCAACGCATCGGGCCCGTCGAATCGATTGACCAACACTTCGTTCCAGCTGTTGAGCGTGATCTGGTCGAAGGTCAGCACCAGGTTCTCCCGGACCCCGGCGTAACTCAGGGAGTCGGTCCGCTCGGTGGTCATCAGGATGTTCAGGTCCTTGTGGTGTTTGAGCGGATCGACGCCAACGTTCACCAGCAGCAGGATTTCGCTCGGCACGCTGGGGCGCAGCAGCACGTCTTCGGCCACCGTGCCCAGCGGCATGGGGATGCTGTGCTGCAGCGCGCCCTGGAGGTTGAACAGCTCGAACTCGGTCAGGTCGCTGCTGCCGGGGTGCAAGGCCAGGCGGGTGCTGCTGTCGATCACGTTATTGCGGTGGCACCACGCGAGCAGCTCCAGCAACTCGCGGCTGCGCTTGATCGGCGCGAAAGATTCCCACTCGTGGGCGCCAAGATTGCCGTTGTACAGGCCCCACTGATATTTGCCAGGCTCGCGTTTGTTCGGCGACTGCACCAGCGTCAGCGTGTCTTCGGCCAGGTCCGGCGAAATCCCGGGATTGATGAATTCGACCTTGCCCGCCTTGCGTTCAAACGCGGCGTACAGCCGACGACCCAGGATGTTGAGGTCGCGTTTGTTGATCGAGTTAACCGTGTTTTGCTCGCGGGCAAATTGGGTCAGGAAGCGGTAGCTGTAATTCAGCTCGCTGACCAATGCGCGGCGTTCGCTGGCCACCTGACGCACCTTCCACTGGCTGCGGCTATCGAGCAACGCCAGTTGGCGCTCATCCCACTTCCATTCTTTCGCCAGACGCTCCAGCAACAGACGCTGCCAGCTCGTGGTGCGCTGGCGGGGCAAGCCGGTGAGCTTCTTGTTCACTTTCAGGTACAGGCTGCGGCGCACCAGTTCGAGTCGCTCCGGTTCGCCTCGGGCCAGCAGATATTCCTCAATCCGGCGATACACCATCATGTACGGGTCAAGCTCGTCGAGGTCCACGCGATTGGCGAACACCTCTTTTTTCAGGCGCATGCTCAAGCACTGCACCTGTGGGTGCTCACTGGCGTAGGCCTCAGTCAGCAGCAGCTTGAGGACGGACTTGTAGGGCGATTCGATCCCTTTGAACAGCTGCCAGAGGCCTGCGCCGAGGAATTCCCCCGGCGGGATGTGGGACAGGTTGCCAAGGTCCAGCACTTCATCCTCCCGGATGAAACGTTTGGACAGCAGCGTGTGGGTGTATTCCGCGTAGCGCGTTTCTTCGTAGACCGGCACCAACCACCAGATGGGGGTGCGCCCGGCCAGCCAGATCGCAGTGCGGTAGAACTCGTCGAGCAACAGGTAATGCTGAGTCGTTCCGCAATCCTCGCCACTGAGCTGCGCATCGCGCTCGCCGAGCACGAAGCGTTCAGGGTCGATCAGGAAAAAATGCGCTTCTGCCCCCATCGTGGCGGCCCAGACTTCCAGCGCGTGGCACTTTTTGCGCAGCTCCAGAATGTCTTCGGGCGAGAGGTTCGTGTCGTGGCAGATCCACACGTCCATGTCGCTGTCGTCAGCCTGCGCCAGTGTGCCCAGGCTGCCCATCAGGAAAATGCCGTGGATCGGCTGCGGCGGGTTGCCTCGGCGGGGCTTGTAGGAAAACGAGCGCGTCAGCCGTTGCGCTTCGGCGAGGGCCTGGGCGTCCGGTTCGTAATGTGAAACCCCGGCCGGGGTTGCGCCGGAAACGTAGCCAGGCAACAGCGGATGGTTGACGTGGAAAAACAGCGGCAGCAGCGCCAAAACTGATTGTTGGCGGGTGGACAGCCCTTCGTTGGCGCGGCCGAGCCGCCCTTCGTTGAGGGTCAGAAATCGGTTGCGCAACTGGCTGAGGACCTTACGGTCGATGCCCTCATCCAGATCGGGGCGGATCTCGAAACTACGGGTCATCGTGACTCAAGGCCGACGAACGGCACTGCTGGGGAACAAGAAGGGCGACGGCAAGAAGACCCAGCATCAGGCGGCTGTGAGTTTTTATGGCGCCAATTTTTTATCGGCGCAGCATCTTACAAATGAAGGGTTCGCGAAACCTTTATTTGATGCCTCTTGGTAAAGGTTTCGCGAGGCGACGATGTCAGGCCGCTTCCTGGGTCGTGGCAAGGATGATCAGCAGGGATTGCGCGTGTTCGGCGGCATCCAGTCCCAGACTGGTGAGGTAGCCCCCGTCGACCTGAGTCGTCAGGCCTTTCTCGAAAAGACGTTTGGCGGCGGCAACGGCAGAAGGCGCGGCCACGTGATGGACCTTGAGGCCCTCCTGGGTATTGCGCAGATTGAACAGTGACAGGATTTCCAGTTCGGCAACCAACTCAGGGGTATACGACATAGAGGCTCCAGACTTTTTGTAATGGATGACGCGGCGAAGGAATCGCAGACGTGACAGCCCCGTAGGTCAAGCGGCAGCGAGGCCTCTGCAGTGTAGTTAGGGTCTGGGGATTTTGCAGGAAGTATCTGGCCGGTCGTCAGGTGAAGCTTAGAGCGCATGTATCTGTAGGAGCGTGGCTTGTCCCGCGATCGACGGGGAACCCGTCGTAAACCCTGCGCATTCGGTGTATCAGGTATACCGCGTTAATCCGATTGGCTGCCGCTTCGCGGCAGGCCGCGGGACAAGCCACGCTCCTACAGACCTGCGCAATTAGCGATTTCAATGACATCGCTGTCGGCAAGCCGGACTGCCACGGGGCTGGATGTCATTCTTCTTCCAGCTTCACGCCCGGTGGCAGTTCTGGCAGGGCGCGAAGGGCTTTTTCATACCATTCGGTGTTGAACGGGCGGTCTTCTTCGAGAATGCCGTCAATCTCGACGGCCAGCACGTGAGCCATCATTTCCAGAATGTCGTCACGTTCGTAACCCACCAGTGTCAGCTTGTTGAACGTGGCTTTGGCGGCAGGCGGGTTGTCGCTCTCGATCTGGTTTTCGATGGCCTGGATCAGGGTCGATTCAGCGAACTCTTCTTCGTCGTTGTCGATGCGGTCGCTCATGGCGGACTCCTCAGGAAAGGCCGGCAGTTTAACTGCAATCGGGGGTCAGGTGATCGTCAGTGCGCATGATGCACGTCAAGCCCGACGACGTAACCGGTTGTTAGGGTTCCTCCGCTCAGGTCCGGCAACGCGTGTCGGACAGGGCTGAAATGACCGCTTCAAAAGGCCAAGGAGGCCTGCCAATGCTCAAGCTTTACGGATTCGCCTCAAGCAACTATTTCAACATGGTCAAACTGGCGCTGCTGGAGAAGCAACTCCCGTTTGAAGTCGTGTCCATGCACGGCTGCCAGAACCCGGACACCCTCGCCGTCAGCGCGCGGGGCAAGGTACCGGTTTTGCAGACGAACGAGGGGTTCATCAGCGAAACCGACGTTATCCTGCGCTACCTCGAAGACACACACCCTCACATCCCCTTGTTGCCCGCTGACCCGTTCCTCCGTGCTCAGGTCTGGACGACCGCAAAGGAAATCGAGCTCTACATCGAACTGCCCGCACGGCTGTGTTATGTCGAAGTGCTGTTCGGCGGACGGGCAACGCCGGATGCGCTGAAGGCCAAGGCCAAACGGGATCTGATCAAAGGCTTTGCCGCGCTGGCGAGGCGGGCGCGATTCGCCCCCTATCTGACGGGCGCCGACTTTACGCTGGCGGACATCTATTTCATGTACAGCGTGGATCTGGCGCAGCAGGTGGGCGAGCGCCTGATGGGCTTGAACCTGCTGGATGAGATGAAAGGGGCGAGGGAGTTGCTGGCGCGACTGAATGACCGGCAGAGTGCGCGCATCGTGGCGGCGGATCGGGAGGTGGATTATCCGGTGTTTCTGGAAAGGGTCAGGCCCACAGGGGTAGCGTAGCGGGGCCTTTGAGGAGCGCGTTTGCCCACATCTTGGGCAAGCGCGCTCCTACTGAGCTAGGGTCAGCGGGTAGCGAGCAGTTGCGTGCCGCGTCCGACTGCCGCTTTTACCTGCGCAGGCGCAGTGCCACCGATGTGGTTTCGGGCGTTGACCGAACCTTCCAGCGTCAGAACAGCGAACACGTCCTGTTCGATCTGATCGCTGAATTGACGCAGTTCTTCCAGCGTCATTTCCGCCAGGTCCTTGCCGGTTTCCACGCCGTATTTAACGGCATGGCCCACGATTTCGTGGCAGTCACGGAACGGCAGGCCACGGCGAACCAGGTAGTCGGCCAGGTCGGTCGCGGTCGAAAAACCACGCAGGGCCGCTTCACGCATGATCGCGTGTTTAGGCTTGATCGCAGGAATCATGTCGGCGAAGGCTCGCAGCGAGTCGCGCAGGGTATCGGCAGCATCGAACAACGGTTCTTTGTCTTCCTGATTGTCCTTGTTGTAGGCCAGCGGTTGGCCCTTCATCAAGGTCAGCAGGCCCATCAGCGCGCCGAACACGCGGCCGCTTTTGCCACGGACCAGCTCCGGCACGTCAGGGTTTTTCTTTTGCGGCATGATCGAGCTGCCGGTGCAGAAGCGGTCCGGCAGATCGATGAACTGGAATTGCGCGCTGGTCCACAGCACCAACTCTTCGGAGAAGCGCGACAGGTGCATCATCGCCACGCTGGCCGCCGAGCAGAATTCGATGGCGAAGTCGCGATCGGACACGCTGTCCAGCGAGTTGCCGCCCACGGCTTCGAAACCCAGCAACTGGCAGGTCAGTTCGCGATCAATCGGATACGTAGTGCCGGCCAGCGCCGCGCTGCCCAGCGGCATGCGGTTGGTGCGTTTGCGGCAATCGACCAGACGTTCGTAGTCGCGGCTCAGCATCTCGAACCAAGCGAGCATGTGATGCCCGAAGGTCACAGGCTGTGCGGTTTGCAGGTGGGTGAAGCCCGGCATGATGGTGTCGGCTTCGCGTTCGGCCAGACCCAGCAGGCCTTCTTGCAGGCGAGTGATCTCAGCCAGAATCAGGTCGATTTCATCACGCAGCCACAGGCGAATGTCGGTGGCTACCTGATCGTTACGGCTGCGACCGGTGTGCAGCTTCTTGCCGGTGATGCCGATGCGGTCGGTCAGACGCGCTTCGATGTTCATGTGCACGTCTTCCAGGTCCACGCGCCAGTCGAACGCACCTGCTTCGATTTCGCCCTGAATAGTCTTCAGGCCATCGATGATGGTGTCGCGTTCGGCATCGGTCAGCACGCCTACTTTCGCCAGCATCGTGGCGTGGGCGACGGAGCCCATGATGTCGTGGCGGTAAAGGCGTTGATCGAAGGTGACGGAGGCGGTGAAGCGTGCGACGAAGGCGTCGACGGGTTCACTGAAGCGGCCGCCCCAGGACTGGTTGGTCTTGTCGGTGCTCATGGTTTCGCTCGCTGCTCTGCTGATGGCTGTGCTGATTTGAAAAAGGCGCGGGCGATGATAACAGCATTGCCGCTTTTTTATCCCGGACAGCTTGCCCACCGGGGTGCGAGCGCAGAGACTGGGCCCATGCAAACCGAGCGCAACAAACCGGGCCAGAGCGCTTCTCCCGGCAAAGAGTTCTTCCTTCCGGAACTGTGCCTGCCTCAGGCGCTGCTGGTGCTGGTCGTACTCGCCGAGCTGCTGGTGCTGGTCCTGGTGCTGGTGGAACCGATGCATCCGGGCTTCGATTGGGTACGGCTGGCGCTGATTTCACTGTTCGTGCAGTGGATCGTGTTGCTGTCGGCGGCGCTGCTGTGCGGTTTGCGCCCTTGGTTGGCGCGTCTGAAACCCGGCGTGGCGGGAGCGATAGGGTGTTTGTTAGTGGTGGCAGTCACGCTGGCTTGCACGGCCGTGACTGACTACTGTCAGTTGGACGGAGCCTTGCCGGTCGACAGCGACATCGAACGCTACCTTCGTTATTCATTGATTGCGCTGATCATGTCAGCGCTGATGTTGCGCTACTTTTACTTGCAGAGTCAGTGGCGCAAACAGCAACAGGCCGAATTGCGAGCCAGGATCGAGTCGTTACAGGCCCGCATCCGGCCGCACTTTCTGTTCAACACGCTCAACAGCATCGCGAGTCTGGTCACCAGCGACCCGCTCAAGGCCGAGCAGGCGGTGCTGGATTTGTCGGACCTGTTCCGCGCCAGTCTGGGCAAGCCCGGCAGCCTGACGACATGGGGGGAAGAACTGGAGTTGGCCAGACGTTATCTGTCGATTGAGCAATATCGACTTGGCGAGCGTCTACAGTTGGACTGGGACGTCAGCGCAATTCCCGACGACTTGCCGATTCCCCAGCTAACCTTGCAGCCATTACTTGAGAACGCGTTGATCTATGGCATCGCTCCCCGTGTGGAAGGTGGCGTGGTCAGGGTCGAGGCGAACTATGAACGGGGAGTATTTATATTGCGCGTCAGTAATCCCTATGACGAAGTCGCCCTCCGGCAGACTTCAAACGGCACTCAGCAGGCCTTGGCAAACATCGGCGCTCGAATCACGGCACTTTTTGGCCCTCTCGCGAGTCTGAGCGTGGAGCGCCGTGACGGTCGTCACTTCACCTGTCTACGCTATCCTTGTGCGAGACTCACGCAGGAAGCCAGAGCAATATGAATGTCCTGATCGTTGATGACGAACCCCTAGCCCGTGATCGCCTGAGCCGTCTGGTTGGCGACCTTGAGGGTTATCGGGTCCTTGAACCCAGCGCTACCAATGGCGAAGAAGCCTTGACGCTGATCGATAGTCTGAAGCCCGACGTGGTTTTACTCGACATCCGCATGCCGGGCCTGGATGGCCTGCAGGTTGCGGCCAAATTATGCGAACGCGACACACCACCAGCCGTGGTTTTTTGCACGGCTCACGACGAGTTTGCCCTGGAGGCATTTCAGGTCAGCGCCGTGGGGTATCTGGTCAAACCGGTGCGTCCTGAAAACCTGCTTGAAGCACTGCGCAAGGCCGAGCGCCCGAACCGCGTGCAGCTGGCGGCGATGACCCGTCCGGCCGCCGAGAGCGGGAACGGCCCACGCAGCCACATCAGTGCTCGCACCCGCAAGGGTATCGAGCTGATCCCGCTGGACCACGTGATCTATTTCATCGCTGACCACAAATACGTGACCCTGCGCCATGAAGATGGTGAGGTCTTGCTCGATGAGCCACTCAAGGCGTTGGAGGATGAGTTCGGGGATCGCTTCGTGCGCATCCACCGCAATGCGCTGGTGGCTCGCGATCGCATCGAGCGTTTGCAGCGCACGCCTTTGGGGCATTTCCAACTGTTCCTCAAAGGGCTTAATGGCGATGCCTTGATCGTCAGCCGTCGGCACGTGGCCGGTGTGCGCAAGATGATGCAGCAGCTGTAGCCCGCGTCTGTCTGGCGTGCAGGGATTTTCTGTGGGAGCGAATTTATTCGCGAAAAATAGTCCAGGCGACAACGATGTGTTGAATGTACCGCCGCTTCGCGAATGAATTCGCTCCCACAGGTCTAGGTGCAGTGAGGCGAGCAGTGGAAAGCGACACGCCGTCGCATGGCTTCCGTGCATCGATTGAGAACATGATGCGAGCAGATTGACGACAGTCATTCGGCCCGATTGGGCCGAGCTGTTATTATCCGCCGCATTCACTCAGTACGGATTGATCCATGTCCACTCGCGAAATCCGCATCGCTACGCGCAAAAGCGCGCTGGCACTCTGGCAAGCCGAATACGTCAAGGCTCGCCTGCAGGAAGCTCACCCCGGTCTGACTGTAACGCTGGTGCCCATGGTGAGCCGGGGCGACAAGCTGCTGGACTCACCGCTGTCGAAAATCGGCGGCAAGGGCCTGTTCGTCAAAGAGCTGGAAACCGCGCTGCTGGAAAACGAAGCGGACATCGCCGTTCACTCGATGAAAGACGTGCCGATGGATTTCCCGCAAGGCCTGGGACTGTTCTGTATCTGCGAGCGCGAAGACCCTCGCGACGCATTCGTCTCCAACACCTTCGCCAGCCTCGATGAGCTGCCAGCGGGCAGCATCGTCGGCACGTCGAGCCTGCGTCGTCAGGCGCAATTGTTGGCGCGGCGTCCCGACCTGAAGATCCATTTCCTGCGTGGCAACGTCAACACGCGTCTGGCCAAGCTCGACGCGGGCGAATACGACGCGATCATTCTGGCAGCCGCAGGCCTGATCCGGCTGGGCTTCGAAGACCGCATCACGTCCGCTATCAGCATTGAACATAGCCTCCCGGCAGGCGGGCAGGGCGCCGTCGGCATCGAGTGCCGCAGCGTCGACACTGAGCTGCACGCCCTCTTGGCCCCGCTGCACCATACCGACACTGCCCTGCGCGTTACGGCCGAGCGCGCACTGAACAAGCACCTCAATGGTGGCTGCCAAGTGCCTATCGCCTGTTACGCCGTGCTCGAAAACGACCAGTTGTGGCTGCGTGGCCTGGTGGGCGATCCGGCCGGCAGTTTGCTCTTGCACGCCGAGGCCCGTGCACCCCACGCTGATGCCCAAGCGTTGGGCGTGCAGGTTGCCGAAGCGTTGTTGGCACAGGGCGCCGCAAAAATTCTCAAAGCAGTCTACGGCGAGGCGGACGAGGAGTGACGGGCTGGCGCCTGCTGCTGACGCGGCCAGCCGAAGAGTCGCAGGCGTTGGCCGAGACCTTGGCGCAAGCGGGCGTTTTCAGCGCCAGTCTGCCGTTGCTGGACATCGAACCGTTGCCGGTCTCGGAAGAAAATCGCTCGATCATTTACGACCTCGCGGCCTACTGCGCGGTGATCGTCGTCAGTAAGCCCGCCGCGCGACTGGGGCTGGAAATGGTCGACGAAATCTGGCCGCAGCCGCCCATGCAAACGTGGTTTACCGTCGGCGCCGCCACAGGGCAGATTCTCGACGACTATGGCCTTCGCGTGTTCTTCCCCGAACACGGCGACGACAGCGAAGCGCTGCTCGATTTGCCTCAACTTCAAGACGCCATTTCCGGTTACGACCCCAAGGTGCTGATCATGCGCGGCGAAGACGGCCGCGAATTGTTGGCCGAGCGCTTGCGCGAACGGGGTGTTAGTGTCGATTATCTGCCGCTGTACCGCCGCAACCTGCCGCAATACCCGGCGTCTGTCTTGCCACAGAGGGTGGCGGCGGAACGCTTGAACGGGCTGGTGGTCAGCAGTGGACAGGGTTTTCAACATCTGCGTGATTTGGCGGGCGATGCATGGCCGTCCCTGGCGCAGATGCCTTTATTCGTACCGAGCCCTCGAGTCGCTGAACTGGCGCGTGAAGCCGGGGCTCTGACCGTAGTGGACTGCCGTGGCGCCAGCGCTTCGGCCTTGCTGGCAGCGTTGCGGGCTCAGCCTGCACCTGCCTCTCAGGCGTAATGATCGACGGGTCGGATTACGCGATTACGCCCAAATGCAAAGGATGGATACGTGAGCGAAACAGTCTTGCCAAAAGATGACGTTGAACCGGTACTGGTCAAACCTGAGCCGCTGCCTGATTCCGCGCAAAAAGAACCTTCTCCCCGCCGTGCCAGCAACGGGCTGGCCGTTTTGGCACTCTTGTTGGGTGCGGCAGGCGTGGCAGTCGGTGGCTGGAGCGTGTGGCAACTGCGCGCGATCCAGGCCGGTCATCAGCAGCAGTCAGGGGAGCTGCAGGATCTTGGTTCGCAAACCCGCTCCCTCCAGCAAAGCGAGCAGCAATTGTCGGCACGTCTGGCGCAACTGCCGCCTGCGCAGGAGCTTGAAGACCGCCGCCGTCTTGTCACTCAATTGCAGGGCGATCAGCAGCGTTTGAGCCAGCGCGTCGAGACCGTGCTGGGCGCTAGCCGCAAGGATTGGCGTCTGGCCGAGGCCGAGCATCTGCTGCGTCTGGCAAGCCTGCGATTGTCTGCGCTGCAGGACATCAACAGTGCCCAGGCGCTGGTGCAGGGTGCAGACGAAATTCTGCGCGAACAGGATGATCCGGGCGCCTATGCCGCACGTGAGCAGTTGGCGAAGAGCCTGGCGGCTTTGCGCAGCGTCGACCAACCGGACCGCACCGGGCTGTTCCTGCAACTGGCCGCCCTGCGCGATCAGGCTCTCCAATTGAACGCATTGGCGCCGGAGTACAAAGACAAGGGCGAGTCGTTGCTGGGCCTGACCGATGGCAGCGAAGACAGCTACTGGGCGAAATGGTGGGACAAGATTTCCCAGTACATCCGTCTCGACTTCCACGCCGACAAAAACATTCGTCCGCTGTTGGCGGGCCAGAGCCTGACCCAAGTACGACTGGCGTTGAGCCTGACGCTGGAACAGGCGCAGTGGGCCGCGCTCAATGGCGAGCAGTCGGTTTACGCCAAAGCCGTTGCCGAAGCGCGTAGCGTGCTGGACGCCAACTTCAATCAGGACAACCCACAAAGCAAGATGCTGGGCGAGCGTCTGGACGAACTGGCCAAACAGCCTGTGGCTGTCATCACGCCTGACCTGACGCAGAGCCTGAGCTCCGTGCAAGCCTACTTAGAGCAGCGCCACACCCCGGTGGGCGGAGCACTGGAGCAACCTGCTGAAGGGGCGCAGCCGGGGAGCAAACCATGAAGCGCGGCTATGTGATCGTCTTCGTCCTGATCGTCGTCGCGGCATTGGTCGGCCTGGCGATTTCCCGTCACGCCGGTTACGTGCTCATCGCCTATGACACCTTCCGCTACGAGTCCAGCCTGTGGGCTGCCTTGGCGCTGTTGGTCGCCATTGCGATCGTGGTCTGGCTGGTGCGGGGTCTGATACGGCTGCTGACGACCTCGGGCGGTGTGGTCAATCCGTGGTCGCGCCGTAACCGCAGCCGTCGTGCGCAGATTGCTATCGAGCGTGGTCAGATGGACCTCGCCGAGGGGCGTTGGGCCAGCGCTCAGCGTCACCTGCATCGCGCGGCGGAGGCTGAACATCAACCGCTGCTGTATTACCTCGGTGCCGCCCGTGCGGCGAACGAGCAAGGCCGTTATGAGGAGAGCGACAACCTGCTTGAGCGCGCCCTTGAACGTCAGCCTCACGCCGAGCTTGCGATTGCCCTGAACCATGCGCAGTTGCAGCTCGACCGTGGAGACAGCGACGGTGCGCTGAGCACCCTGCAGGCGATGCACGAACGCCATCCGCACAACCCTCAGGTGTTGCGTCAGTTGCAGCGTCTCTATCGTCAGCGCGGCGAATGGTCTGAGCTGATTCGACTGATGCCTGAGCTGCGCAAGGACAAGGTGTTGCCAGCGCAAGAACTGGCTGAGTTGGAAAAGCGCGCCTGGGGCGAGAACCTGTCGCTGGCGGCTTATCGCGGAAACGATAGCGAGACGGGTCCGGCGGGTCTGCCAGCGCTGGAAACGGCTTGGCAGCAACTGACCTCGGCCCAGCGACAAGAGCCAGCGTTGATCCTGGCGTACGCCGAGCAGCTGCGTCGCCACGGCGCTGACGTGCAGGCCGAAGAGGTGCTGCGCAACGCGATGAAGCGTGACTACAACAGTCATTTGGCGAGACTCTACGGCCTCGTCAGAGGGAGTGATCCCGGCAAGCAATTGCAAACGGCGGAGGGCTGGTTGAAGCAGCACTCAGACGATCCTGGCCTGTTGCTGACGCTGGGGCGCCTCTGTTTGCAGAGCAGCCTGTGGGGCAAGGCGCGGGATTATCTTGAAGCGAGCCTTAAGCTACAACGCAATCCCGAAGCCTGCGCCGAGTTGGCACGGTTGCTCGGTCAGTTGGGGGAAACCGACCGCAGCAATCTGTTGTTTCAGGAAGGTTTGGGCTTGTTGGACGAGCGTTTATTGGCGCGACCGCTTCCCGCACTCGCGCGCGCCTGATCCTCGGCAGGTTTGCCGTAAAAGGCCCGCTCTGCGGGCCTTTTTGTTGGGTTGTCGCCAATTTGTGTAGGGCGTTTCTCAAAATGCGACAGGATTTTTTCTCGCTTGATGCCAGTTAGCGTAAATTCCTATTTGTGTGGTCGGTAAATCCTTACTCACGCTAAGAAATATCCTCCTCTGGTTGCCTTGAAAGCGAGTCTCGCTTTCCTCTACCGTAACCGCCTTCGTCTTTTGTTACGGATTTTCCATGCATCTGGCCCGCACCCGCACCCTGTTCTTTCTGGCGTTTATCGCCTGTGCGTTGATCGTGTGCGCGACGTTTTATCTGGAGCGTGTGGTGGGAAATGCCCCATGCCCACTCTGTTTTGCTCAGCGCGTGCTGTTGCTCAGTTGCTCGGTCGTTTGTCTGGTGGCTGCGGTCCACGGGCCTCGCGCGCTCGGTTGGCGTATCTATTCCGGCGTTCTTCTGCTGGCTTCCTTGACGGGAGCGGGGCTGGCAGGACGGCAAGTCTGGCTGCAGGCTTCACCGCCAGAAAACCCTGCCGCTTGCCTCGTGAACCTTCAATACCTGCTCGATACACAGCCTTGGCTGAAGGTGTTGGCCATGATTTTCGCAGGCCACGCCGGATGCTCGGAAATCACCTGGTCGTTGTTCGGCATCAGTCTTCCGGAGTGGAGCCTGCTGGCATTTTCGGGTGTCGCGCTGTTCGCGATGTATTACGTGTTCATCGAATTTTGCCGATTCAGATCAATGGATACGGAAATGACAGATTAAACACTTGTATGAACTTTATCGTCTGCGTACCTTGAAGGCCTGGTCGCACGGGCATAATCTGGCCCGCACGCGTCATCGGAATAATGCTGCTGTCGACGTATTTCAGAGCCGGTTTTCATACGCATCCGGCCGTATCGCCAAGCGATTACAGGCAGCATGCCCCTGAAGGGAAGAGAGAACATCATGCTCGAAAGTTGTCAGAACGCTCAGGAACGCTGGGGTGGGGTTCACAAGCTGATTGATCGTTGGTTGCTGGAGCGCAACGAACTGATCAAGGCTTACGATGTTCTAGGTGCCGAGCCGAACGCGTTGTCTGAAACCACGAAGCAGCTGCAGGAATTTTGCGGCACGCTCGTCGACTATGTGTCGGCCGGTCATTTTGAAATTTATGAGCAGCTTACAGGCGAAGCCAAGGCGTTCAATGACCAACGTGGGCTTGAGCTGGCGGACACCCTTTACCCTCGCATTGATGTGATCACCGAGAAGCTGCTGGCTTTCAATGATTTGTGTGATGAAGGGAAGTGTGTGGCGGAGAAGTTCAAGGAGCTGGGTGGTTTGCTCCATGAGCGCTTCGAGCTGGAAGATTGCCTGATCGAAGTGCTGCACAACGCGCACAAAGAACAGGACGCGGTTCAGGCCTGATTCGGTTCAGGTTAAAAAGGGCGCCATCGAGGCGCCCTTTTTTATTGCGTGGGGTTTCTACTGAGAGACCGCCAGCAGTTCGATCTCGAACACCAACGGGGTGTAGGGATCGATCAAGTCGCCTGCGCCCTCTGCGCCGTAGGCTTGTGCGGAAGGGATCACCAGTCGCCATTTCGCACCGACCGGCATGTCCACCAACGCGGTGGTCCAGCCCGCAATGACGCTGTCCAGACGGAACCATTGAGGCTGTTGGCTCTGATCGAAGATCGTGCCGTCAGGCAGGCGTCCGACGTATTTCACTTGCACGCGGCCATTGATATCGGGCTTGGCACCGCTGCCGGGTGTCAGTTCGGTCATCAGGATGCCGTCGGCCAACTGGCGAACGCCAGGCTTGGCTTTTTCGGCGTCCATGAATTTGCGTTCTTCTTTCAGCGCGGCTTCGGTCTGGGGTTCGGACTGCCCGGAATTTTCCGCTTGCGCGAGCGCCGCATCGTGATCGCTGAGGATTTGCTCCATGCGCTCCGGCTTGATGGCGAGCGGTTTGTTTTGATACGCCTGTTGCAGGCCTTCGATCAGCGCAGGCAATTGCAGGTCCGGCGCTTCCTGACGCAGCCGTTCACCCAGGCTCGCCCCCAGGCTGTACGACAGATCGTGGGCGTTGTCGGAAGCGGGAGCGTCGGTCGCGTGGGCAAGGTTTACCAAGAGGAACAACGACATTAACAAATAGCGCGACATGAATGCTCTCCGGCCTGGGAAGTGGCGATTATGCCAGCGCCGGCTGCCAAATGTGATGACGATGTGAAGGGATTTTGGCCGAACTGCAACAGAGCCCGATTTGTAGTGTCAAGATGCCCTAGCGGCGGTGCGGGCAGAGGTCTAGTATGAGCCGCATTCAAATCAGCCAGGAGGTAAGTCATGTCGGCCACCAAGAAGCCAGTAAACACTCCGTTGCATTTGCTCCAACAGCTTTCGAGCAGCTTGCTCGAACACCTTGAAGATGCCTGTTCCACAGCGTTGGCTGATGCCGAGAAGTTGCTCGCCAAGCTTGAGAAACAACGCGGCAAGGCGCAGGAAAAACTGCACAAGTCCCGCATCAAATTGCAGGACGCCGCTGCCGCTGGCAAAGCCAAGGCGCAAACCAAGGCGAAGGGCGGCGTCGCGGAGCTCGAAGCTCTGCTCGACGCGTTGAAAGATCGTCAGACCGAAACGCGCGCCTACATTCTCAACCTCAAACGCGATGCCCAGGAAAGCCTCAAGCTGGCGCAAGGCGTGGGTCGTGTGAAGGAAGCGGTAGGCAAAGCACTGAGCGATCGTGCAGCCAAGGCACCTGCCAAAGCGACCAAGCCAGTTGCTAAAGCGGCTGCCAAACCTGCCGCGAAAGCTCCGGCGAAAGCGCTTGCCAAGGCCGCTGCCAAACCAGCCGCCGCTGCCAAGCCCGCTGCGAAAACCACTGCTGCCAAGCCTGCCGCAGCCAAAGCGTCTGTGAAAGCTGCCGCTGCGAAGCCAGCTGCGAAAACCGCCGCCGCTAAACCGGCTGCCGCCAAAGCGCCGGTTGCTGCCAAGCCAGCGGCTAAGCCAGCTGCCAAGGCTGCGAGCAAACCTGCTGCAAAACCCGCCGCGAAAGCACCTGCCGCTGCGAAGGCGCCTGCTAAAACTGCAGCCGCAAAACCTGCTGCCAAACCTGCGACCGCTGCTGCCAAGCCAGCGGCTAAAGCTCCAGCTGCAAAAACTGCCGCCGCCAAGCCTGCCGCCAAGCCAGCGGCTGCTGCTGCCAAACCGGCCGCTAAGCCCGCCGCTGCCAAGCCCGCTGTCGCCAAACCAGCGGCTGCAAAACCAGCCGTGAAGCCAGCGGCCAAACCTGCCGCCGCCAAGCCTGCTGCGAAACCAGCGGCCAAGCCTGCCACTCCGGCAGCGGCTGCGAAGCCTGCGACTTCGGCTCCGGCAACGTCCGCTTCGACCACGCCAGCCGCCCCTGCTGCGCCGACCGCGCCAGCGGCTACGCCAGCGACCGGTTCGACGTCGAACAGCGCGTCCTAAGTAAGATCCTCCCCGACGCGTTGCAGCACGTGCAGCGCGTCGGGAGCTTCTTTTCCAGCGTCACCTGCGAGCGCATTCAGCCAGACAGCAGCGTGCTCTGCGTCATGCTCAGGCCAGTCCTGAATCAGCCGCTGCAATCGCACCAGCAATTCCCGCTCGGCATCCAGCTCCAACCCCTTCACACGTTCCCGCAGCGCACTGAGTTCTTCGTCCGTCACTGCGGCGGCTTTCCATTGCGTGCGCACAGACCGTAGCGGCCCAACGACCTGGTCGTGCCAAGGCGTCGCCAACTGTCTGATTTCTTCTGCCCGTTGCGGATTGAACGAGATGTTGCGCTGATCCAGCCAGACGCCACACAGCAAGGCGCAGACGTTGCCGCCCCTGGCCTGCAGCGCCAGACACGCCTGCTCGACGCCCGGTCGGGCATAGAAATCGAGGGTGAAACTCCAAAGGTCGGAAGGCATAGTCATCTACCTGTTTTGGACGAAGCTGGTAGACTCCGCCGCCATTATGATCAGACTTCAAAGCCTTACCTTACAGCGTGGTCCGCAACGTCTGCTAGAAGACGCCGAGCTGACCCTGCACGCTGGCCAGAAAGCCGGCCTGATCGGTGCCAATGGCGCCGGCAAATCCAGCCTGTTCGCCTTACTGCGGGGTGAACTGACCCCCGACAACGGCGACTGCTCGCTGCCCGCCGATTGGCGCATCGCGCACATGCGCCAGGAGGTCGATACCCTCGAACGTCTGGCAGTGGACTACGTGCTCGATGGCGACCTGCGCCTGCGTCAGGTGCAGCATGACCTGGCGGCGGCCGAAGCGGCTCACGACGGTGCGGCTCAAGCACGTCTGCACTCGGAGCTCGACAGCGCCGATGGCTACACCGCCGACGCTCGTGCCCGCAAATTGCTCGCGGGCCTGGGCTTCACCAACGAGCAGATGGAGCGTCAGGTCGGCAGTTTCTCCGGTGGCTGGCGGATGCGTCTGAACCTTGCGCAGGCCCTGATGTGCCCGTCCGACCTGCTGTTGCTCGACGAACCGACTAACCACTTGGACCTCGACGCCATTCTCTGGCTAGAAGACTGGCTCAAGGGTTATCCGGGCACGCTGCTGCTGATTTCCCACGACCGGGATTTCCTCGACGCCGTGGTCGATCAGATCGCTCACGTCGACCAGAAAAAGATCACGCTCTATCGCGGCGGTTACAGCGCATTCGAACGTGCCCGCGCCGAACGCCTGGCACAGCAGCAGCAGGCCTACGAGAAGCAGCAGGCGCAGCGTGCGCACATGGAAAAGTACATCGCCCGCTTCAAGGCGCAAGCCACCAAAGCCCGGCAGGCGCAGAGCCGGATCAAGGCACTGGAGCGGATGGAAGAGCTGTCGGCCGCCCACGTCGATTCGCCGTTCAACTTCGTTTTCCGCGAGTCCGACAAGATTTCCAGCCCGCTGCTGGACCTGTCTGACGCACGTCTGGGCTACGGCGACAAAGCCGTGCTGCAGAAGGTCAAACTGCAACTGACGCCGGGAGCGCGGATCGGTCTGCTCGGCCCGAACGGTGCCGGTAAATCCACCCTGATCAAAAACCTCTCCGGCGAGCTTGAGCCGTTGAGCGGGCGCTTGGTGAGGGGCGAAAACACGGTCGTTGGCTACTTCGCGCAACACCAGCTCGATTCCCTCGACGCCAAGGCCAGTCCGTTGCTGCATTTGCAGCGCATCGCGCCGACCGAGCGCGAGCAGACGCTGCGCGATTTCCTCGGTGGCTTCGACTTCCGTGGTGCGCGTCTGGAAGAGCCGGTGCTGAATTTTTCCGGCGGCGAGAAGGCTCGTCTGGCGTTGGCCCTGATTGCCTGGGACAAACCGAACCTGCTGCTGCTCGATGAACCGACCAACCACCTGGATCTGGAAATGCGCCTGGCCCTGACCATGGCGTTGCAGGAATTCAGCGGCGCGGTACTGGTGGTTTCTCACGATCGTCATTTGCTCAAAAGCACGACCGACAATTTCCTGTTGGTCGCTGATGGCGTGGTCGAAGAATTCGACGGCGATCTGGACGACTACACTCGCTGGCTTGCCGATTACCGTCAGCGCAACGCGCCGGTCAGCAACACCCCGGCCAACGCCGACAAGACCGACAAGAAGGCCCAGCGGCAGCAGGCTGCGGCGCTGCGTCAGCAACTCGCCCCGCACAAACGCGAAGCCGAGAAGCTGGAAAAGGAACTCGGCACGGTCCACGAAAAACTGGCGAAAATCGAAGCGGCCCTTGGCGACAGCGCGATCTACGAAGCGGCCAACAAGGACAAACTGCGTGATTTGCTGGCCGACCAGGCCAAGCTGAAAACCCGCGAATCCGAGCTGGAAGAGGCGTGGATGGAAGCCTTGGAGCTGTTGGAATCGATGCAGGCCGAGCTGGAAGCGTTGTCCTGATGGAGGCGTTGGCGCTACCGGTTCCGGCGTACTGGATCGAGCCGATCCTGATTGGCTTGCAGATTCTGTTGATCCTGCTGATCGGCTACACCTTGCAACGATTCGTCGCGCGTTTCCTGACCCGGATGGCCGAGCGTTATCCGCTGCTGCCGCCCGAGCTTTTGGTGATGGTTCGCGGCGGGTTGCGCTGGTTGATCATGGGCACGGCTTTCGTGGCTGTCCTCGGCCGTCTCGGTGTTTCGGCTTCGGTGTTGTGGGCGGCGCTTTCGGGGTTCGTGGCCGTGGCAGCTGTGGCGTTCTTTGCCATGTGGAGCGTGCTGTCGAACCTGCTGTGTGCGGTGTTCATCTTCACCATGGGGCCGTTTCGCATTGGCGACGTGGTCGAACTGGTGGACACCACCGACAAGCCCGGCATCAAAGGCCGCGTGACAGCCATCAACCTGATGTTCACCACACTGGTCGAGCCCGCCGAGTTGGGCGGCACATTGGTGCAGGTGCCTAACAGCCAGTTCTTTCAGAAGTCGATCCGCCGCTGGCGGGGCAACGACGGCATGGCGATCATCTCTGGCGAAAAGCGCTCAAGCGACGGCCCCGCGCCGAAATAGCCTCACAGCTGCGTGCAAAACAGCTATTCGTGAATCTGGCGTAACAGTTAGAAATCATTGGTCTTTGGGCCGCGTAAACACTAGGTTAGACGGAGTTTCCGTTCTGCCAGAGGTGCGTCATGTCGCTCGAAACGTGGTTGGCCTTTTTCGCCGCCTGTTGGGTCATCAGTCTTTCTCCGGGTGCCGGTGCCATTGCATCAATGTCCAGCGGTCTTCAATACGGATTCTGGCGCGGTTACTGGAACGCGCTCGGCCTGCAACTCGCGTTGATCGTCCAGATCGCGATTGTTGCCGCGGGCCTCGGCGCCGTGCTGGCGACGTCGGCATTGGCGTTTACGCTGATCAAATGGTTTGGTGTCGCGTACCTCGTGTACCTCGGCGTCAAACAGTGGCGCGCCCTGCCGAGCGATTTGTCTGACGATGCAGCCATCCGCCCGATCGGCAAGCCGCTGGCGTTGGTCACCCGTGGCTTTCTGGTGAACATCAGCAACCCCAAGGCGCTGGTATTCATGCTCGCGATCCTGCCGCAGTTCATCGACACCCACCTGCCGTTGCTGCCGCAGTACCTGACGATTGGCGTGACGATGGTCACCGTGGATTTGATCGTGATGGCGGGCTACACCGGGCTGGCGTCGAAAGTGCTGCGCGCGCTAAAGACGCCGAAGCAACAGCGCCGGATGAACCGCACGTTTGCCGGATTGTTCGTGAGTGCGGCGGCGTTTCTCGCGACGTTGCATCGCGCGTAACGTTGGATCATGAAGGACCTGTGGGAGCGAATTCATTCGCGAGAGGCCGGAACATCCGAAAGAGATCGATTGGATGTACCGCCGCATCGCGAATGAATTCGCTCCCACAGTTGATTTGCGGAGGCCTTTAAGCTCAACGTAAAATCTTCGGCGCTTCATCTCGCGGCAGATTGTTCCGAGGCGCAGGCTGCTCTTGCGAATACTCGATCTCTCCCCGGAGTTGCTCTCGCAGCTGTCGCGCTACATCCAGTCCGATGGACTTCGACACTTCCTTCACCACCCGACCCCGATTCGGCGTGACGCGTACGTCATTGCCATTCACCAGCTTGGTGTCCTGGCCTTCGCCCATCGCCGTAAACGCCGAGGTGATTTCGAAGGTGCGAGTGTTGATCAGGCTGAAGTCGCCCACCAGCGTGAGGCCCAGCACCGCAGAGTGGACGTTGGTGTTGGCGATTTCGTTAACGTCCTGACGGAAGTCGATGTCTGACACGGTGCCGAACAGCACGTAGTCAGCCCCTTTGAAGTTGCCATTCTTGATGCGCTTGATCACGTCGTACACGTCTTCCTTCGCACTGGCGGTGTAAGGCGTGCCCTGCACCAGCTGGAACATCCCGGACTTGAGAATCTCGCCCTTGATGTCGCCGCTGAATTTTCGCAGCTCGCTTTGTTCGATGTACGTGGTGCGTGCTTCGTATTCGTTGTAGCTCGACGAGCCGCTGGCACCGTAGCGATTGACCTGAACGTTGGTCTGCGCCGACACCGTGTGGATGTATTCCTCCACCTGTTGCTCGAACGCCAGATCGGTGACCGCGATTTTCGGTGCGGCCTGGGCGCCGAACGCGCACACCAGACCCAAAATGCCGATCCATGCACGCATCATCAGCGCTCCGTAGTCTTGCGGATTTCTTTCTCGTCCATCCACTCGGCCAGACCGCTTTCGACATCGATCAATTGCAGGCTGAATTTGTAGAAGACGTCTTTGTAGTCGCTGCTGCGCTTGACGATGGAGCTGATCGAGCCTTCAAGGCGGTATTTGGCCGCGACCATGTTGCCGGTTTTGCTGACCGTGGACTGTTTGTACAGGCCACTCTGGTTTTGCAGCTTCAGTTGATCGACCTGGCTCTGCATGTCGGTGTTGTCGCTGGCGAAACGCGCGGTGCCGGACTTCATGAGCTGGGTCTTGATCGACGTGGTGATTTCCCGCGTGTCGATGTATTCGCTGGTCTTGTTCTTCACGTCATAGACCTGCACCACCGGGCGCCCCTGCAAAGTGCCGGACTGCGCCAGTGAGCGGGTCATGCTCTCTGCAATCATTTGCAGGTCGGTGGAGCCGAATTCGTTGGTCACGGTTTCAACAGCCTTGGTGTCGCCGTAGCTGATGTTCTTGCTGCCCAACTTGGGCGAGTTGTTGGCGCAGCCGGTGGCCAGCAGGGCGACGGCAGCGAGCAGGGAAAGGCGAATGAATGGCATGAAAGGGGTCTCTTTTGCTGAGCGAATAAGGGGCATCAAGGGGTTTTGACTTCGAGGCGGAAGTCCGTGGCCCTGGGCACGGGCGCGATGGCGGGGAGGAAACTGCTCTGCGAGCCATACAGCGTCAGGCTTTTCCAGGTCTCGGGCTCAGCGACCGGGAAGCCGTCATTACCCAGCCAGGCGAAGCGGTAGTACATCGTCTTGTTGTAGCGGCTGGTGTTGTTCAGCGAGACATTGACGGTCAGGAAGCCGTTTTCACGGGCGACCCGCATTGGCCCGATGTCGATGTTTTTCAGGTCACCCAAGGCGACCACCTTGCTGGCGGCGCTGCCCGGGGCGGGTGGCGGCGGGGTGGCGCAACCGGCGAGCAACGCCAGGGCCATCAGGGCGCAGATCTTGCGAAGCATGTTGTGTCTCCGTTCAAGGGGTGTTGAGGGCCACGGCTTGCGGCAGGGTCGACGGGATCACCTGCGCGGCCAGGCCGCTGGTGAACACCTGATTGCCGATGGCACGCAGGGTGACCACTTGGTAAGGGCGGTCGATGTTGAGTTGCACATGAGTACCGCCCAGCGAAGAGGGCAAAGTCACCTCGTGCGCCCCCGGTTTGAGGCGCATGCGTGCCACCAGGGTGTGGTCCGGTAAGGTGCGCCAGGTGCGGGTGTCGGCACCTTCCGTGACGGCGGACGCGATGCCGACGGCCAACCCTGCTAGCGGATTGACTTCGTTGAGCTTCTTCTGCGCGACACCCCGGCTGATGGCCCGCACGGTGGTGCGCAGCAAAATGCCCGGCATGTCGTCACGCAGGGCGCGGCGGGACATGGCGGTGGTGCTGTTGAGCGACGTCAGGTTGACGGGCTGACCGTCCACGCCGACCTGATTGAAGAGCGGCGTCGAGTTGTCGGCTTTGACGACTGGAAACGACAGGGTGGTGATGACCAGATTGTTGTCGATCGGCAATGGAAGCGGGATACGAATAGAGTCACGCGCAGGTGCGAGGCCGGTCTGCACCACCAGCAACACATCACTGCCGTCGGTGGCGGTGTTTTTGCTGCCAGCGGCATCGAGGTCCATCAGGGCCTGATCCAACAGCGGTGTGTTGGGACGTAGCTCGGCCGCCTGACGATAGCCTGGCGCTGCCAAGTCTTTTTCGCCCAGCGCTTCGTACACGAAACCGGCAAGGTAGTGGCTGAAGGCGCTCTGATAGCTGTTCTTCAGGTTTATGACTTCCGGCGCGTCGAGGGTTTCGACCGGATAGCCCTTGAGGTCTTTGTACTGAAACGCCATGCCTTGGCTTCGGGCGTCGTCTTCGCTCTTGAGGTACTGTTTGTCGCGCAGTTCGGCGATCACGGCTTCGCGCTCGTGGGTTCGCTTGATGTCAGTGCGGGCGCCATCGAAGTCGTTTTCCGCCAGCCGGTTCAGTGCCATTTGCGTGGTCAGCATGACTTTTTCGTAGTCGTAGCCTTGGTAGCGCCGCACTTTGTCGTTCACCAGGTAGCTGCCGAACTGCGCCAGATATTTGCCGCTGTCCAGCTTGACGGCGTCTTCCCAGGCGATGACGGTCTGGTCAGCGCGGCCCCACGCCAGCTGGCTACCCGCGAGATCGCCTTTGGAGCGCAGCAGTTCGCCTTTCTCGAAGTAGTAGAGAAGGTCCTTGTCGTCCCCGGTGTTGTGTTTTTCCAGCAATAGCAGGGCGCCATCGACGTTGCCGCTGGCAAGCTGCTGATTGGTCTGCTGCAGCTCGGTGTCATAGCTGCGAAACGCAGCGCAGCCGGTCAGTTGCGCGGCAATGATCAGCACCAGTGTGCCGAGGGCGCGAGAGCACATCGAATCTGTCCTTGAGTGAGCCAGCCGGTTTCCATGACGCTCGGCTGTGCAATTCCTTTTTTGAGAGCGGGGGCTTCCAGCGGGGCCAGCCATCAAGCGATAGCTGTGTGCCAAGAAGCGGCGGCGGGGGATTATAAGGACCGAGACGCTTTAAACAATGGCTTTTTGATGGCGCACGGGATTTTCGGACACGTCTTACACAGCCTCTATGCCGCGCTGTTTTCGAAAAAAATTGATGCGTCGCAGCTTGGCCTGCAAAAAACGGCGTGAAAGATGCCGTAAAACTTGAGTGCAAGTCTCTCAACATGAACAATGACAACCCTTCGCATTCCTGTTTGAGATCCACTCATGTTTTCCCCTTCACGTTTCATGGCTGGCTTGGGTCTGGCGCTGCTGATCCTGCTCAGCGTGACCGCTCGCGCGGATTCCGTTGATGGCGCCGCGCAAGCCCTTCACCTGTTCAACTACGTCAGCGCCGACTACCCGGCGACGGTGGCGGACGGCAAGGTGATCGACGAGGCTGAATATCGGGAGCAACTCGAATTTCTCGGCGCTGTTCAGGGTTTGATCGCGGGCTTGCCCGAGCGGCCGGAGCGTGCCGAACTCACGCAAGGCGCGAAGGCGCTGCTGTCGGCTGTCGAGCAAAAGGACGATGGCGCGCAGGTCGCGCATCAAGCGCGGCAGTTGGGGGCGAAGCTGGCCGTGGCGTACGAAGTGAGCCAGGCACCGATCATCACCCCAGACGCGACACGCGGTGCGCCGCTGTACGCGCAGTATTGCTCGGTCTGTCACGGTAATGCGGGAGCGGGTGATGGTCCTGCGGCTGTCGGCATGTCGCCACCCCCTGCGAACATGCGTGATGCGTCGCGGTTTGATCGCCTGAGCCTGTATGACGTCTACAGCACGTTGGGCCTGGGCATCGAAGGCACGGACATGCCGTCGTTCGCCGACCAACTGGATGACCGTCAGCGCTGGGATGTGGCGACCTACATCGCAAGCTTCACGGCCGACCCCAAATCCGAAGCGGTCAAGACGTTCAACCTCGCGGATCTGGCCCGCCAGACTCCGACAGAAGTGCTGGTTGTGGAGGGCCCGAAAGCCGCTGCGGCTTTCCGCGCCCAGCGTGCCCAGCCACCGCAGGTCCAGCGGGGTCCCTCGCAACTGCTCGATTACACCAGCTCGACGCTGGACAAGAGCCTGGCGGCGTACCAGGCCGGTGATCGCGAGCAGGCCTATGACCTGTCGGTGGCGGCGTATCTGGAAGGCTTCGAGTTGGTCGAAAGCTCGCTGGACAACGTCGACGCCACGGTGCGCAAGGACACCGAGAAGGCGCTGATGGCCTACCGTCAGTCGTTGCAGGACGGGCTGCCCGCTGCAGAAGCGGCTGAGAAACTGGCGGCGGCGAAGGCAAAACTCAAAGTATCTGCCGATCTGCTTGGCAGCGATGGCCTCAGCACGTCCCTGAGTTTCATATCGGGCCTCTTGATTCTGTTGCGCGAAGGGCTGGAAGCGATTCTGGTGCTGGCGGCGATCCTGGCGTTCCTGCGCAACACCGGCCAGCAATCGGCGGTGCGCAGCGTCAACGTGGGTTGGGGTTTGGCGCTGCTGGCAGGCTTGGGAACGTGGGCGCTGGCAGCGTACGTGATCGATGTCAGCGGTTCGCAGCGGGAATTGCTGGAAGGCGCGACGGCGCTGTTCGCCAGCGTCATGGTGCTGTGGCTGGGCGTGTGGATGCACGACCGTCGTCACGCGGCGGCGTGGCAGGACTACATCAAGAGCAGCCTTGTGGGCGGTGGCGGTCGGTTCGGCTTCGCAGTGCTGGCATTCTTCTCGGTGTATCGCGAGCTGTTCGAGGTGATTCTGTTCTACGAGACGTTGTGGCTGCAGGCAGGTCCCGCCGGGCATAACGCCGTGCTGGCTGGCGGTGCCACGGCGCTGGTGCTGTTGGTGGGCCTTGCGTGGGTGATTCTGCGCGGCTCGGCGAAACTGCCGTTGGCGATGTTCTTCGGTATCAACGCTGCGCTGCTGTGCGCGTTGTCGGTGGTGTTCGCCGGGCATGGCGTCAAGGCGCTGCAAGAGGCTGGCATCTTTGGCACGCGGCCCGTGCCGTTCTTCGAGTTCGATTGGTTGGGCATTCACGCCGATGCGTATTCGTTGGGCGCGCAGGCGGTTGCGTTGCTGGCGATTGCGGTGCTGTATGGTCGCAGCCGGTGGGCGGAGAAGCGTCGGATCGAAGCGGCGTAACCCACTCCTACAACGGCAGATTGATGGAGTTCTAACATGCGCGTCTGGATCGATGCCGATGCCTGTCCGAAAGCGGCCAGGGATCAAGTGGTCAAATTCGCCCTCAAGCGCCAGTTCGAGGTCGTGCTGGTGGCGGGGCAAGCGGTGCCTCGGCCTGCGTTCGCGCTGGTCAAGCTGATCGTGGTGCCCAGCGGCCCTGATGCGGCTGACGATTACCTGGTCGAGCATGCAGCGCCGGGCGAACTGGTGATTTGCAGCGACGTGCCGCTGGCGGATCGGCTGGTGAAAAAGGGCGTTGCGGCGCTGGACCCGCGTGGCAAGGAATTCGACGAGCAGAACATGGGTGAGCGACTGGCGGTGCGCAATCTGTTCACCGACCTGCGTGAGCAGGGTCAGGCTGGAGGCGGGCAGGGGGCGTATGGTGATCGGGAGAAACAGGCATTCGCCAATTCGCTGGACCGGATTCTGACCCGGTTGACGCGAGAGAGGAATGCACGCGGTTGAAGCTGTGGGACCGAATTCATTCGCGAAAGGCCGGTACATCCGACACATCCCTGATGCCTGGAACATTTTTCGCGAATGAATTCGCTCCCACAGAGGTCTTGCGTCAGCAGTGATAGCAGCGTGTCCGGCAGACACGGACTCCCTGTAGGCGCGAATTTATTCGCGATTGGCCGGAGCAGGCGACACATCGCTGCGGTCTGACCCATCTTCGCGAGTGCGTCGCTCCCACAGATTGAATCCCCTGAAGTTTCGGTCCAGCGGTGTATCAGGCCGAAACTTCCTCACTTTCCTGCACCAACTCCAACACCCGATCCACCAGCTTGTTGATCCCCGACGCTGCTTCGCCAATCGACTTGGCAACCATGTACGCCGGGGTGCTGACCAGCTTGCGGGCCTTGTCTTCAACGATGTCCGTGACGTCGCATTCTTCGTGCTGGCCACCCATCTTGGTGATTTTGGCGGCAGTTTCGGGGCAATTGCCAACGGTGCAGGTTACGCCCGGGCCGTAGATCTTGGCCGCCAACGCGGGCGACACACAGATCAATCCAATGGGTTTGCCCGCCATGGCGAAGGCTTCTGCCATGGCCAGCACTTCCGCTTGAACCTTGCAGCCTGACCCTTCTGAGGCGAAGTTCGACAGGTTCTTCGCCGCGCCAAAGCCGCCCGGGATGATCAGCGCATCGAACTCAGTGACGTCCGCCTCACGGATGTCCTCAATGGCGCCCCGCACGATGCGCGCTGATTCCACCAACACATTGCGGGTTTCGGGCATTTCTTCGCCAGTGAGGTGATTGATCACGTGGTACTGAGGGATGTTTGGCGCGAAGCACTTCACCTCGGCGCCGCGTTGATCCAGACGCAGCAGGGTGAGCACGCTTTCGTGAATTTCCGCGCCGTCCTGGACGCCGCAACCGGAAAGAATGACGGCCACTTTTTTGCTCATGCCTGTGTTCCCTCTCTTGAGCGATCCGGGCTAGACCGGGTACGCCGGTGATGTCGTGTTCCCTGGCGCTTACGAGCGGCTCGTCGCGCCAACGATGTCCTCAAATGTCTACTAATTTGTCATCTGTTGCCATAGGGTTTTGCCGTGGTGACGCCTAATCTTCGAGGTTTCGTTGTCGGGTGGCGTCGATGAATTTCATTCTGTACGCAGTGCCGTTTTTCTTCGTGCTGATCGCTGTCGAGCTGGTCGCCGACCGTTGGCGCAAGGTCAACAATTACCGGGTCGCCGATGCGATCAACAGCCTCAGCACGGGCGTGTTGTCGACGACGACGGGCCTGCTGACCAAAGGCGTGGGGCTGGTGACCTACGCCTTTGCGCTGGAGCATCTGGCCTTGTGGCGGCTGTCTGCCGAGAGCGCCTGGGTCTGGGTGTTCGCCTTCATCTTTTACGACTTCTGCTATTACTGGCTTCATCGGATGGGGCACGAGCGCAACATCCTCTGGGCCGCGCACTCTGTGCATCACCAGAGCGAGGACTACAACCTCTCGACCACCTTGCGCCAGACCAGCACCGGCTTTCTGCTGAGCTGGATTTTCTATCTGCCGCTGGCCGTGGTCGGCGTGCCGCTGGTGGTGTTCGTGGCGGTCGCCTCGCTCAATCTGCTTTATCAATTCTGGGTCCACACTCGGCACATTCCCAAGCTGGGCTGGTTCGAATGGTTCTTCGTGACGCCTTCCAATCATCGCGCTCACCACGCGCAGAACCGTGTCTACATGGATCGCAACTACGGCGGGGTGTTCATTGTTTGGGACCGACTGTTCGGCACCTTCCAGGAAGAGCTGGATGAGGAACCGCCGATTTTCGGGGTCACAACCCCTTTGAGAAGCTGGAACCCGCTGTGGGCGAACGTGCAGTTCTATGCTCAATTGGCAGCGGATGCGCGACGGGCCGAATCGACGTGGGACAAATGGCGGATCTGGTTCATGCCGACCGGGTGGCGGCCTGCGGACGTGGCGCGGAAATATCCGATCAGCAAGCCGGACCTTGTGCAATTCCGCAAATTCGAGGTGCCGTTGAGCCTGACGCAGCAGCTGTACATCGGCGCACAGTTTTCGCTGTACACGCTGCTGGGGAGTTATCTGCTGTCAAACGGCGACATGTTGCCGTGGGCTGCGCTGATCGTCGGCTGGTCATGGGTGGCGTTGGGGCTGTTCGTGTTTGGCGCGGCACTGGAAAACCGGCCGGCGGCGTTGAAGCTGGAAGGGGTGAGGCTGGTGGCGAACCTGCCGTTAATGGCGGTGGCTCCGGCAGTAGGCCTGTGGCCCGCGAGTGCGTTGGGCTGGACAGTGTTGCTGACTTACACGCTGCTGAGCGCAATCGCTGTGTATTGCGCTCGGGGTCGATTCACTCGTCTGGCCGGTCCTTGACCTCGACGGGGGCCACGGCTGAAACCGCCAGTTTGGCCTCGCGCGCAATACGGGCGTTTTTGATACGACGTCTGATCCAAAGCAGGCCACCAATCACCAGCAGGGCGCCCAGTACCCACAACTCGTATTTCTTGACGTTGCCCAGCAAACCTTCAAGCACCGCGCCGAATTTGTAGGCCGCCGCGCCCAGCGCCGCCGCCCAGACCGCAGCACCGATGCCGTTGAGCAGCAGGTAACGTCCCGGCGGATACCCGGAAAGGCCGATGGCCACCGGCATCACCGTGCGCAAACCGTAGACAAATCGGAAGCTCAGCACCCAGATGTCGGGGTGCCGACGAATATGTTCCAGCGCGCGATCGCCCAGCAGTTGCCAGCGCGGCTTGCGTGCCAAAAGCTTGCGGCCATGCTTGCGCCCCATGAAATACCAGAGCTGATCGCCTGCGTAGCTGCCGAAGAAGGCAACCACCACGACCAGATTGATGTCCATGTACCCTCGGAATGCGAGAAATCCAGCGAGAACCAAAATGGTCTCACCTTCAAAAAAGGTCCCGAGGAAAAGGGCGAAGTAGCCAAATTCTTGTAAAAAATGCTGGAGCATCATATGGGTGCTGGCGAAATGAACGCGCAGCCTAACGCGCCGGACACATTCAGGAAAGTGTCGAAATGTGTCACTAGGTTAAAGTTTCTTACGACTTACGCAGAATTGTCGTCTAGGAAGCGTGTTTTAGTCCCACACGGTATGGTGGACATCTAGCTGTCATGTGTCAGTCACAATGCTGGCTTATAACTGTCACGTTTGCCCGCGCGCTCGGGCCCGCAGGCATCCGGTGTGACCGGTCTGCGCCGCTGATCGTCCCTTCTGTCGTGAAGGGACCGACAGATCGATCTCTTCGGCCGTTCTCCCGGCCCAACTGTTACAGGGCAACAGCCTTACAGGATTATTCATGAGTACCGAAGGAAGCACCGAAGCCTCAATTGAACTTGAACCCGAAGTCTCTTCTGCGGAAGTCACCGCCGTGGTCGAACCGACTATCGAGGTGCTGCCCGCCGTCGAGCCGCAGCAGCCTGCCAGCCCGGCGATCGTGATCCCCAACCTGGATGACAGCAGCCTTTATATTCACCGCGAGCTGTCGCAGCTGCAGTTCAATATTCGCGTACTTGAGCAGGCGCTGGATGAATCCTACCCGCTGCTCGAACGCCTCAAGTTTCTGCTGATCTTCTCCAGCAACCTGGACGAATTCTTCGAAATCCGCGTCGCGGGCCTCAAGAAACAAATCACCTTCGCCCGTGAGCAGGCCGGTGCCGATGGCTTGCAGCCTCATCAGGCGCTGGCGCGCATCAGTGAGCTGGTGCACGGCCACGTGGACCGCCAGTACGCCATCCTCAACGACATCCTGTTGCCCGAGCTTGAAAAGCATCAGGTGCGCTTCATCCGTCGTCGTTACTGGACCACCAAGCTGAAGACGTGGGTCCGTCGTTATTTCCGCGACGAAATCGCACCGATCATCACACCGATCGGCCTCGACCCGACGCACCCGTTCCCGTTGCTGGTCAACAAATCTCTGAACTTCATCGTCGAGCTGGAAGGCATCGACGCCTTCGGTCGCGATTCGGGTCTGGCGATCATCCCGGCCCCGCGCCTCTTGCCGCGCATCATCAAGGTGCCGGAAGACGTCGGCGGCCCGGGCGACAACTACGTTTTCCTGTCGTCGATGATCCACGCCCACGCCGATGACCTGTTCCAGGGCATGAAGGTCAAGGGCTGCTACCAGTTCCGCCTGACCCGTAACGCCGACCTGGCGCTGGACTCCGAGGACGTAGAAGACTTGGCCCGCGCCCTGCGTGGCGAGCTGTTCTCCCGTCGCTACGGCGATGCGGTGCGTCTGGAAGTGGCCGACACCTGCCCGAAACACCTGTCCGACTATCTGCTCAAGCAGTTCAACCTGAGCGAGACCGAGCTGTATCAGGTCAACGGTCCGGTGAACCTGACGCGTCTGTTCAGCATCACCGGCCTGGACAGCCATCCGGAGCTTCAATACTTGCCGTTCACCCCGGCGATTCCAAAGCTTTTGCAGAACAGCGAAAACATCTTCAACGTGATCAGCAAGCAGGACATTCTGCTGTTGCACCCATTCGAATCCTTCACGCCGGTGGTGGATTTGCTGCGTCAGGCCGCAAAAGATCCTCACGTTCTGGCTGTGCGTCAGACGCTGTACCGCAGTGGCGCCAACTCGGAAATCGTTGATGCGCTGGTGGATGCCGCGCGTAACGGCAAGGAAGTCACGGCAGTCATCGAGCTGCGCGCGCGGTTCGACGAAGAGTCCAACCTGCAACTCGCCAGCCG
This sequence comes from Pseudomonas salicis, assembly GCF_057128705.1. Lineage (NCBI taxonomy): Bacteria > Pseudomonadati > Pseudomonadota > Gammaproteobacteria > Pseudomonadales > Pseudomonadaceae > Pseudomonas > Pseudomonas salicis. Next base: position 169,753 of record NZ_JBSKHU010000006.1, on the reverse strand, counting down.
CTTGCAGGCGGCCGGTGCGGTGGTGATTTACGGTGTGGTCGGCTTCAAGACCCACGCGAAGATGATGCTGATCCTGCGTCGCGAAGCGGGCGAGATCGTGCGTTACGCCCACCTCGGGACTGGTAACTACCACGCGGGCAACGCCCGTCTGTACACCGACTACAGCCTGCTGACCTCCGACGACGCCTTGTGCGAAGACGTCGGCAAACTGTTCAGTCAGTTGATTGGCATGGGCAAGACGCTGCGCATGAAGAAGTTGCTGCACGCGCCGTTCACACTCAAGAAGGGCATGCTCGACATGATTGCCCGCGAGACGCAGTTCGCGACCGACGGCAAACCTGCGCACATCATCGCCAAGTTCAACTCGCTGACTGATCCGAAGATCATCCGCGCGCTGTACAAAGCCAGCCAGATGGGCGTGAAGATCGATCTCGTGGTGCGGGGCATGTGCTGCCTGCGTCCGGGGGTTCCGGGCGTGTCGCACAACATTCAGGTGCGCTCGATCGTGGGTCGCTTTCTGGAGCACACCCGCGTGTTCTACTTCCTGAATGGCGGCGACGAGCAGATGTTCCTGTCCAGCGCCGACTGGATGGAACGCAACCTCGACAAGCGCGTCGAGACCTGCTTCCCGGTGGAAGGCAAGAAGCTGATTCTGCGCGTGAAGAAGGAGTTGGAGGGGTATCTGACCGACAACACCCACGCGTGGCTGCTGCAGCCGGACGGGCGCTACCTTCGCAGCACGCCAACCGGCAACCAGAACGCCCGCAATGTGCAGGCGTCGCTTCTGGAGAAGTTGAGCAACCCGGTCCTCAGCGTACGCTGAGGTTGATGTTGACTCGGGTCAGCCACTCCGCTTCCAGCGCGAAGTCGGCCTGAGTCAGCTGGTTGTTTTCCAGCCAGCCATCCGGGAACAGGATGTCGAGGTCGTTGCCATTGGCGGTCAGCACAGGTTGCGGCATCTCTTGGGTGCCGCGAATGTGGTGGAACAGGATCGCGAAGCGTAGCAGCACGCACAGACGAATCAGCTTCACGCCTTCATCGCCAAATTCGGCGAACTTGTCCTTTGGAATGTTCCGACGATGGCCGCGCACCAGCAGCGCGAGCATCTGTTGGTCTTCCCGCGAGAAACCCGCCAGATCCGAGTGCTCGATCAAGTACGCGCCGTGCTTGTGGTAGTGATAGTGGGCGATGTCCAGACCCACTTCATGCACCTTGGCGGCCCAGCTGAGCAGCTCGCGATACAGATCGTCTTCCAGCTCCCACGCCGTGGCGACCTGCTCCAGCGCTGACAACGCCTTGCGCTCGACCCGTGCGGCCTGTTCCAGATCGACGTGATAACGGTCCATCAGCGAGCTGAGGGTGCGTTCGCGCACGTCTTCGTGGTGATGACGGCCCAGCAGGTCATACAGCACGCCTTCACGCAGCGCGCCTTCGCAGTGGTCCATGCGTTTCAGTTCAAGAGCGTCGAAGATCGCTTCGAGAATTGCCAGACCGGCCGGAAAAATGGCGCGACGATCGGGCTTGAGGCCGTCGAAGTCGATCTTGTCCACTTCGCCGAGCTTCATCAGTTTGCGCTTGAGCCAGGCGAGGCCTTCGGCGTTGACTTCGCCGGTGCCATGGCCGCCTGCTTTCAGGGCCAGGCCGATGGCGCGGATGGTGCCGGACGAGCCAATTGCCTCATCCCACGTCAGACGATGCAACGCGTGCTCGATACTCATGATCTCCAGCCGCGCGGCCGTGTAGGCCTGGGCATAACGGGCCGGGGTGATCTTGCCGTCTTTGAAATAGCGCTGGGTAAAGCTCACGCAACCCATTTGCAGGCTTTCGCGCAGCAACGGTTCGAAGCGCTGGCCGATGATGAATTCGGTACTGCCGCCACCGATGTCCGCCACCAGGCGTTTGCCCGGTGTGTCGGCGAGGGTGTGGGACACGCCGAGGTAGATCAGGCGCGCTTCTTCACGGCCGGAAATGACCTCGACAGGGTGGCCAAGGATTTCTTCGGCGCGGTGGATGAATTCGTTGCGATTGCGCGCTTCGCGCAGGGCGTTGGTGCCGACGATCCGCACGGCGCCCGGTGGCATGCCGTTGATCAGTTGGGCAAAACGCTTGAGGCAATCGAGCCCCCGCTGCATGGATTCTTCGTTGAGCTTGCGCTCGTCGTCGATCCCGGCGGCCAACTGCACTTTCTCGCCGAGCCGCTCAAGAATGCGGATTTCACCCTGATTCGCTTTGGCGACCACCATGTGGAAGCTGTTGGAGCCCAAGTCGATCGCGGCGATCAGCGAGAGGTTTTTGGCTGTGGATGGCGACATGGTCAAAAGGTCTCGGTCGTTAACCCCGACATCGTGCCACGAACCATCACTGCCGCCAAACGCGCATTTAAGCGTTGGGCGTGACGTGATGGTTCCCACGCTTCACGCGGGAACGATCATTACGTTCCACCGCCATAACTGTAGGAGTGAGCTTGCTCGCGATAGCGGTGATCAGCCACCACAGCTTTGTCTGATCCCCCGCTATCGCGAGCAAGCTCACTCCTACAGATGCGCGTTTACAGGTCGATGGCAAGCGACATGTTCAAGCGTGTTCCACCGACCCAATGAAATTCGCCAGTTCCGGTGTTTTTGGATTGGCCATCAACTCTTTCGGGTCCCCCACCTCATGCACCTTGCCCTGATGCATGAACACCAGCTTGTCGCCCACTTCCCGAGCGAAACGCATTTCGTGGGTCACCATGATCAGCGTCATGCCGTCTTTCGCCAGCTCGCGCACGACGCTGAGCACCTCATTCACCAGCTCCGGGTCCAGCGCCGAGGTGATTTCATCGCACAGCAGCACTTTCGGCGACATCGCCAAGGCCCGCGCAATTGCCACGCGCTGCTGCTGGCCTCCCGACAAACGATCAGGGAACGCGTCGAATTTCTCCCCGAGTCCGACGCGATGCAGCATTTCCTTGGCGAGCTTCGTCGCTTCAGCCTTGGAGACCTTTTTCACCACCTGCGGCGCGAGCATCACGTTTTCGCCGACGGTCAGGTGCGGGAACAGGTTGAACTGCTGAAACACCATGCCGACTTTCTGCCGCAGGCTGCGCAAGTCGGCCCGCGCTGCGTCGAGGTATTCGCCATCGACCTCGATCACACCGTCGTTGATCGATTCCAGCCCGTTGAGCGTGCGCAGCAACGTGCTTTTGCCCGAGCCGCTGCGGCCGATGATCGCCACGACCTGGCCTTCCTCGACGCTGAGGTCGATGCCTTTGAGCACGTGGTGATCGCCGTAGTATTTGTGCAGGGCAGAAATTCTAAGCAGAGGCATGAAGTCTCCTTTCCAAATAACGGGCGCTGAGCGACAGCGGATAACACAGCAGGAAGTAGCCCAGGGCGACGAAGCCGTAGACCATGAAAGGCTGGAACGTGGCGTTGGCGAGCATGCCGCCGGTCTTCGTAAGTTCTGTGAAACCGATGATCGACGTCACGGCTGTGCCTTTGACGACTTGCACCGAAAAGCCCACGGTCGGGGCCACGGCGATGCGCAACGCCTGGGGCAGAATCACGTAGCGCAGTTGCTCGAAGGGGGTGAGGGCCAGGCTTGCCGACGCCTCCCACTGACCGTTGGAAATCGACTCCACGCAGCCCCGCCAGATTTCAGCCAGGTACGCGCTCGTAAACAGTGTCAACGCGAGGGCGGCCGCGACCCAAGGCGAGATGTCCACACCCATCAGCGCGACACCGAAAAACACCAGAAACAGCTGCATGAGCAGCGGCGTGCCCTGAAACAGCTCGATGTAGCAGCGGGCGAGCCTGCGCCAGAAACCCTTTTCAGAAATGCGCATCGTCATGACCAGCAAGCCGATCACGCCGCCGCCGATGAACGCGACCAGCGACAGCGCCAGCGTCCATTGCAGGCCTGTGAGCAGGTTGCGCACGATGTCCCATAGCGTGAAATCCATCAGCGGCTCCTCGCGATGTAGCGACGTCCGATCCACCCCAGCAACTGACGAATCATCAGCGCCATGAACAGGTAGATCAGCGTGGTAATGATGTACGTCTCGAAGGCGCGGAAGTTGCGCGACTGAATGAAGTTCGCGGCGAAGCTCAATTCTTCCGTCGCAATCTGAGAGCAGACCGCCGAGCCGAGCATGACGATGATGATCTGGCTGCTCAGCGCGGGCCAAACCTTGCCCAAGGCCGGAATCAACACCACATGGCGAAACGTCTCGAAGCGCGTCATCGCCAGTGCCGCTGAGGCTTCCAGCTGCCCACGAGGAATCGCCTGAATGCCTGCGCGAATGATTTCGGTCGAGTACGCCCCGAGGTTGATCACCATCGCCAGCACCGCTGCTTGCCATTCGGAAATCTGCACCCCCAGCGACGGCAGGCCGAAGAAGATGAAGAACAGCTGCACCAGAAACGGCGTGTTGCGTATCAGCTCGACGTAGACCCCAAACAGGGCCGAGAACGGCTGGATCTTCCAGGCCCTGACGATGGCGCCGACAATACCGACGCTGACGCCCAGCAGAGTGCCGATGGCCGTCAGCTCAAGGGTAAACAAGGCCCCACGCAGCAGCAGGTCAGCGTTTTGCAGGACCGGAATGAAGTCGAACTTATAGGCCATCTGAAAACCTCAACCAGACGCAGTGACTAAAGCGAGGCGATCAGAGATCGGCAGGCAACGGCTGTTTCAGCCAGGTCTGCGAGTTCTTCTCCAGCGCGCCATCTTGCTTCGCCGCTTCCAGAATCTCGTTGACCTTGGCCAACAGCTCCGGCTGGCCCTTGTTCACGCCGACGTAGACCGGCGAATCCTTGAGCTTCACTTTCAGCGACGGGATGCGTTTCGGGTTCTTTTCGCTGATCGCGACCATCACCACGTTGCCGCTGGCAATCAGGTCGGTCTGGTTGGCGAGGTAAGCGGCGATGGTCGAGTTGTTGTCTTCGAAACGCTTGATGGTGGCTTCTTTCGGTGCCACGGCAGTCAGCTCGATGTCTTCGATGGCGCCACGGGTCACGCTGATGGTTTTGCCTTTGAGGTCGTCCACGCCGCTGATGGCAGCGTCAGGTGGACCGAACACGGCGAGGTAAAACGGCGCATAGGCACGGGAGAAGTCGATGACTTTCTCGCGATCCGGGTTTTTGCCCAGGCTGGAGATCACCAGATCGACCTTGCCGGTGGTGAGGAACGGGATGCGGTTGGTGCTGTTCACCGGGGTGAGTTCCAGCTTCACCTTGAGCCGGTCGGCGATCAATTGCGCGGTGTCGATGTCCAGGCCGCGTGGTTTCAGGTCCGGGCCTACCGAACCGAAGGGCGGGAAGTCTTGCGGTACGGCGACTTTCAGCGTGCCGCGCGCGGTCACATCATCCAGCCCGTTGGCGTGGGCAGGGGCCTGGCCGAGCAGGAAGCTGGCAAACAGGGCGGCAAGCAGAGCGCTGTAACGCTGGGTCATGGGACGTCTCCGAATCGAACAAGGGTGAAGGCAATGCATGGGTGATGTTCAAGGGCCAGTGCACAGCCCATGCCATCGCTGCGTTTGCGACCGTGGAATGAGGGCTGGCGCACTGATCCGGTCTAACTGGTCTGAACAGTTGGGCGCCGGGTCGCCCCGCTTTGGCGCGCCTGAAAGCCTCGCCGCCCTTCACTTGGGCGTCACTTGCCGAATCAGCGGGATGACTATAAAAGAAGGTTTTCCACGGTCATTGCGCCTGAAAACCCATGCACACGAGCCCGATTGCAGTACCCGAAGCCGCCTTCCAGGCGATCCGCAAATTGATCGCCGAGCAAGGCTATGGCCCTGGCGACAGCCTGCCCTCGCAGCGGGATCTCGCGGTTCGTCTGGGGGTCAGTCGCGCTTCGTTGCGCGAGGCGCTGTCGTCGTTGAGCGCGTTAGGTGTGGTCAGCGTGCAGCCCGGCAAGGGGGTTTTCGTTCAGGCGATTTCTGAACCACAACAGCGCACGAGTGGTTTTTCCTGGCCTTTTGCGGCCCACGCTTCGCCGTCGGAGACGTTTCAGCTGCGTTACGCGCTCGAAGGTTTTGCGGCAGGGCTGGCGGCTGTGACCCTGACGGCAGATGAGCGCGATGTCCTGGAGGATAACGTTGAAGCCATGCGCCTCGAACTCAAGGCCGGTGATTTCGACGGCGCCGCCAAACTGGACTTCGATTTCCACCGACGGATTCTTGTGGCGAGCGGCAATCAGGCGATTCTTGGGATCATTACGGCCAGCGCCGACATTTTTCTGGAGAGCCAGAAGCTGCCATTCATTCGCGCGGGCAGGGCGATGGAAACCTGGCAGGAACACCGCAAGATTCTCCGCGCCCTCGCTCGCAATGCGTCAGGCCCGGCGCAGAAGGCCATGCAGGAACATATAAGAGGCGCTGCGTTGCGTACGGGGATTGTGTTCGTGGCGCCTTCGGCCTGATTTCGGTCCCAAACGGGGCGCTTGTCTTGAATTCGAACGCATGACCTGTGGGAGCGAATTCATTCGCGATGCGGTGGCACAACCGATGGAGATCCGTCGGATGCGCTGGCCAATCGCGAATGAATTCGCTCCCACAGGGATCGTGCCCCACGCGCCAACGGGGCCGGCTCCTACCTGATGGGGGTCACTTCAATAAAGCTAGTCATCCAAACCCATAGCAAGAGACAATCGCCTCTACCTTCCTGTCACGACCCGACACAGTTATGATGGTCCACGTTTTTTTGCCTATGACCTCGGAGAAATCTCATGAGTAGCGACCTTATCAAACACGTCAGCGACGCGAGCTTCGAAGCCGATGTCCTGAAGGCACAAGGCCCTGTGCTGGTAGATTACTGGGCTGAGTGGTGCGGCCCTTGCAAAATGATCGCCCCGGTTCTGGACGATATCGCTGGCACCTACGAAGGCAAACTGACCATTGCCAAGCTGAACATCGACGAAAACCAGGAAACCCCGGCCAAGCACGGCGTTCGTGGTATTCCGACCCTGATGCTGTTCAAGGACGGCGAAGTCGCTGCCACCAAGGTTGGCGCTCTGTCCAAGTCCCAGTTGCAAGCGTTCCTCGACGCCAACATCTGATGGCGCAAAGGCCCCGCAAATTGCGGGGCTTTTTTCTGGCGTTGTACTAGACGCTTCGAAAATCAAGTGGTACATTCGGCCCCGCAACGGCTTCTCCGTTGCCCCCTGCTAGCCGTCGCCGACGCTCTCCTTTCGATTTGTACGCGATCCTGTCGCCTTCTCTGCGGCGCGGCCTCATTAAGCCAAAAGCTTAATTTCCCCCTCATACACGATTACGTCATTCCTATATGAACCTGACTGAACTCAAGCAAAAGCCTATTACCGATCTGCTCGAAATGGCCGAACAGATGGGCATAGAAAATATGGCCCGTTCGCGCAAGCAGGATGTGATCTTCTCCCTGCTGAAAAAGCACGCTAAAAGCGGCGAGGAAATCTCGGGTGATGGCGTGCTGGAGATCCTCCAGGACGGCTTCGGCTTCCTCCGCTCTGCAGACGCTTCCTACCTCGCGGGCCCAGACGACATCTACGTCTCGCCTAGCCAGATCCGCCGCTTCAACCTTCGCACGGGCGATACCATCGTTGGCAAGATCCGCCCGCCGAAGGAAGGCGAGCGTTACTTCGCACTGCTCAAGGTCGACACCATCAACTTCGACCGTCCAGAAAACGCGAAGAACAAGATTCTGTTCGAAAACCTGACGCCGTTGTTCCCGACGATTCGCATGAAGATGGAAGCCGGTAACGGCTCCACCGAAGACCTCACCGGTCGTGTCATCGACCTGTGCGCCCCTATCGGCAAAGGTCAACGCGGTCTGATCGTTGCCCCGCCGAAAGCGGGCAAGACCATCATGCTGCAGAACATCGCGTCTAACATCACCCGTAACAACCCTGAAGTTCACCTCATCGTTCTGCTGATCGATGAGCGTCCGGAAGAAGTGACCGAAATGCAGCGCACCGTGCGCGGCGAAGTGGTTGCCTCGACGTTCGACGAACCGCCAACCCGTCACGTGCAAGTCGCCGAAATGGTGATCGAGAAGGCCAAGCGCCTGGTCGAGCACAAGAAAGACGTGGTCATCCTGCTCGACTCCATCACCCGTCTGGCTCGCGCCTACAACACTGTGATTCCGAGCTCCGGCAAGGTACTGACCGGTGGTGTTGACGCCCACGCGCTGGAAAAACCAAAGCGCTTCTTCGGTGCGGCTCGTAACATCGAAGAAGGCGGCTCGCTGACCATCATCGCCACCGCGCTGGTTGAAACCGGTTCGAAAATGGACGAAGTGATCTACGAAGAATTCAAAGGCACCGGCAACATGGAGCTGCCTCTGGATCGTAAGATCGCCGAGAAGCGCGTCTTCCCGGCCATCAACATCAACCGTTCCGGCACACGCCGCGAAGAATTGCTGACGGCTGACGACGAGCTGCAACGCATGTGGATTCTGCGCAAGCTGCTGCACCCGATGGACGAAGTCGCTGCCATCGAGTTCCTGGTCGACAAGCTGAAACAGACCAAGACCAACGATGAGTTCTTCCTGTCGATGAAGCGTAAATAACACGCTCAACGGCACGCGCTGAACGGCTGTAGAAAAATGGTGTCCTTTTGGGGCACCATTTTTTTTGACTTTTTTTAACAAGAAAGCGGACAAGGAGCGTCATGCACACCTTTGGCAATCGTCGGGACATCGACGGACTGCGCGCGTTGGCCGTCATTCCCGTGGTGCTTTACCACTTCGGGTTTGGCCTGTTCAGCGGCGGGTTCGTGGGTGTCGATGTGTTCTTCGTGATCTCCGGCTTCCTGATCACCTCGATCATCTTTCGGGAAATCAGCGCCGGGCGCTTCAGCTTTGTGGATTTCTGGGCCCGCCGCGCCCGACGCATCATTCCCGCCCTGAGCGTCATGATGCTCGCCGCCTTGCTGGTCGGCTGGGTGCTGATGCCCGCCAACGACTATTCACAACTGGGCCGGGCCGTCCGGTATCAGGCGATGTTCGCGTCCAACATCCTGTTCATGCGTCAGGACGGGTATTTCAACCCCGCCTCCGATTTCAAACCGCTGCTGCACACCTGGTCCCTGTCGGTGGAGGAGCAGTACTACATTCTGTTTCCCCTGCTGATGGTTTTGTTGACCCGTTACCTGCGGCAGTGGCGCTGGATGCTGTTCGGGCTGTTGGTGGTGTCGTTCGCGCTTAACGTCTGGGTGATCAAGCGCAACCCTGATGAGGCGTTTTTCCTGCTGCCGATGCGGGCGTGGGAGTTGTTGTGCGGCGCGATGCTGGCGGTGCTTCCGGTCTCGGATCGCAAGATGCCGCATTGGATGTATGAGGCGGTGAGCCTGGCGGGGCTGCTGGCGGTGCTGTACGCGATTTTCGGTTTCGACAAATACACGCTGTTTCCGGGATGGGCGGCGCTGTATCCGGTCCTTGGTGCGACGGCGATGATCTGGGCAAATGGACAGGCCTCCACCGTCGTCGGCCGGTTGCTGAGCGTGAAAGGGATGGTTGGGGTGGGGCTGATTTCCTATTCCTGGTATCTCTGGCACTGGCCGGTATTTGTCTACGCGAATGCGGTGTCCATTGACGGCATGCAGGCGCTTGAGGCCGCAGGGTGGGTCGTGCTCACGCTCGTGCTGGCGTGGCTGAGCTGGCGTCTGGTCGAGCTGCCGTTTCGCGAAAAACGGGTGTTGGCTGGGCGCAAGCCCGTTTTGTTTGCGGGTTTGGCGACGCTGTTGATTATCGGTTTGGCCGGCCAGTTGATACGCACCACCGACGGGGTGCCGAAACGGGTCTCAGGGCAAGCGCTGCAATACGCCGAAGCCCGCGACTGGCAGCGCGGGCAGATGGACTGCCTGTTGCAACGCGACAGCCCGGACATGAGCAAAATCTGCCGCTTTGGAGGCAATGAGCAAACCGCGCCAGTGCAGCTCGTGTGGGGAGACAGCCATGCGGCGGCTTTGCTGCCAGCCATTGAGGCTGACGCTAATCGCTACGGCATCCCGGTCTGGCTCGCCAGTCTTTCGGGTTGCCTGCCGATCCTCGGGCATGAAACCCGCCAGCAATGTCAGGATTTCAATCAGGCTACGCTGCAATCCATTCGCGAGCACAAGATTCGCGACGTCGTGCTGGCGGCACGTTGGAGCCTGTATCTGTACGGCGAAGAGGACGGCGACATGCAGCACGTTCTGTATCCGGACGACAGCCGCCCCGTCGCCGAGCAGGAGGTGGCCAAAGACCTGACCGCGATGGTCCACAGCCTGCGCGACGCGGGTGCGCGGGTATGGATTTTCAAGGAAGTCCCGCTGCAACGGCAGGGCACGGTGGCGCGGTTGGCGAGCCTGGCGATGGTCGGGCGTTCTGCCGAGCGACTGGGACGACCCATCGCCGAGCACCTGGCGCGCCAGCAGTTTCTGAACACGCTGTTTACAGAGCTCAGCCAGCAGGACCCGAACGTGCGCGTCCTCGACCCTGCGCCCTTGATGTGTCCCGGCGGGATTTGTCGCGCCGAATTCGACGGCTATTCGCAATACATGGATGAAAATCACCTGTCGGATAAAGGCGGTGAGCGCATGAAGCCTTTGCTGGCGCCGATTTATCTCAGCGAAAACGCCGCTCAGGGCAGATGAATCCGCGTTCGGCTGCTGCCGTTGCCCGCCAGAGCAGGTAGGATGTGCATCTATTTGTTAAGTGGCCGGGTTAATGAAATTCAAGGATCTACGGGATTTCGTGCAGCAGCTTGAGCAGCGCGGAGAGTTGAAACGCATTCAAGTGCCTATTTCTCCTGTGCTGGAGATGACCGAAGTCTGCGACCGGACCCTGCGCAACAAGGGGCCGGCCTTGCTGTTCGAAAACCCGACGGGTTTTGACATTCCTGTGCTTGGCAACCTGTTCGGCACGCCAGAGCGCGTGGCCATGGGCATGGGCGCCGAGTCCACCGAAGAGCTGCGGGAGATTGGTAAACTGCTGGCGTTCCTCAAGGAACCCGAGCCGCCGAAAGGCCTGAAAGACGCCTGGTCGAAGCTACCGATCTTCAAGAAAGTCATCTCCATGGCGCCGAAAGTTGTCAAGGACGCCCCGTGCCAGGAAGTGGTCGTCGAAGGCGATGACGTCGATCTGGGCATGCTGCCGGTGCAGACGTGCTGGCCTGGCGACGTCGGCCCGCTGATCACGTGGGGCCTGACCGTCACCAGAGGCCCTAATAAAGAACGCCAGAACCTGGGCATTTATCGCCAGCAGGTCATTGGCCGCAACAAAGTCATCATGCGCTGGCTCAGCCATCGCGGCGGCGCGCTGGACTTCAAGGAGTGGTGCGATAAGCATCCCGGCCAGCCTTTCCCGGTTTCCGTCGCACTGGGTGCTGACCCCGCGACGATTCTCGGTGCGGTCACGCCGGTGCCCGACAGCCTGTCCGAGTACGCTTTCGCAGGTCTTTTGCGTGGCAACCGCACCGAACTGATCAAATGCCGTGGCAACGACCTGCAAGTGCCGTCGAGCGCGGAAATCGTCCTGGAAGGCGTGATTCATCCGGGCGAAATGGCCGATGAAGGCCCTTACGGCGACCATACCGGCTATTACAACGAAGTCGACCGCTTCCCGGTCTTCACCGTCGAGCGCATCACTCACCGCATCAAGCCGATCTACCACAGCACCTACACCGGGCGTCCGCCGGATGAGCCCGCGATTCTGGGCGTGGCGTTGAACGAAGTGTTCGTGCCGATCCTGCAAAAGCAGTTCCCGGAGATCACCGATTTCTACCTGCCGCCCGAAGGATGCTCGTACCGCATGGCGGTCGTGACCATGAAAAAGCAATACCCCGGCCACGCCAAGCGCGTGATGTTGGGTGTGTGGTCGTTTTTGCGACAGTTCATGTACACCAAGTTCGTTATCGTCACCGACGACGACATCAACGCCCGTGACTGGAACGACGTCATCTGGGCGATCACCACGCGCATGGACCCCAAGCGCGACACCGTGATGATCGACAACACGCCGATCGATTACCTCGATTTCGCCTCGCCGGTCTCCGGGCTGGGGTCGAAAATGGGGCTCGATGCCACGCATAAATGGCCGGGCGAGACCACCCGTGAGTGGGGTCGCGCCATCGTCAAGGACGAAGCCGTCACCCGCCGGATCGACGATATCTGGAATCAGCTGGGAATAGATTGATGCGCGTAACCTTGCAGCCGTCGGGCGCAGTGCTTGAAACTTTGCCCGGCGAGCGGATTCTCGACGCCGCCCAGCGATTGGGGTACGAATGCCCGCAAAGCTGTCGCAACGGCAATTGCCATATCTGCTCCGCGCTGTTGGTCGAAGGCAGCGTCGAGCAGGGTGGTGAAGTGCGCGGGCATGGCGAAATCTACACCTGCCTGGCCGTGCCGCAAGAAGACTGCGTGGTGCTGTGGGACAGCGTGTTGCCTTTGGGAGAATTGCCCGTGCGAACGTTCGCGTGTCAGGTCACTGAATGCGTCGAGGTCGGCGGTGATGTCTGGCGCGTGATGCTCCGCGCCCCTGCAGGCAAGCCGCCGCGTTACCACGCCGGTCAGTACCTCATGATCGCCCGCGACGACGGCGAAAAGTCCGCATTCTCTATGGCGTCGGCGCCGGAAAGTGGCCGTGACCTGGAATTCCACGTCCTGGCCCGCGAAGCCAGTGCACAAAATCTGATCAAGCAGCTCCAGCGCGACGGCATGGCCCGCGTCGAGCTGCCCTTTGGCGACACTCATTTGGGCGAGTTGCCCGATGGCCCGCTGGTGCTGATCGCCGCTGGCACGGGCATGGGTCAGATGCACAGCCTCATCGAACATTGCCGTTCCAAAGGTTTTCCGTATCCCGTGCACGTTTATTGGGGCGTGCGACGTCCTGAGGACTTCTACGAACTGAAACACTGGGACGAGTGGAAAACCCTGCCAAACCTGCATTTGCACAAAGTCGTCAGCGATTTGTGCGGTTGGGAAGGGCGCTGCGGGATGTTGCACGAAGCCGTGTGCGAAGACTTCGCAGACCTGAAATCGATTCAGGTTTACGCCAGCGGATCGCCCAACATGGTGTACTCCACGCTGGACGCGCTGGTCGTCGCGGGTATGGACGCCCATCAAATGCGCGCGGACGTCTTCGCCTACGCGCCGCGTGCGTGACCGTCCGCCCGATGGCAGCTGCCGTGGAGAGCTAATTGCATCAGAATATGTGCAGGGTCGGTTTTAAGGCGTCACGACCTGCACATTGCTCAGAACCGTGAAAAGGTGTTGATTCACTGTTGCCTGAGCCGCTTCGACCGTTGTTCAGCACTGCACTGGCGTTATCACCGGCCAGTGAGGGAGCCAGATGGAGAACCAAATCAATAGCTTGGTGGAGGCCGTACATGACGGTCTTGGGCTGTCTTACCCACCTGTTATCGACCTCGGGCCAAAACTGACCCGCGAACAACTCCTTGCTTCCATGCACGCCACGATGAGCCTACACACTGGCGGCCCTGTCTGGCTGTTCGCGTACGGCTCACTGATCTGGCGCCCCGAATGCTCCGCCGTGGAGCGCGTGCGCGGCCGAGTGCACGGCTACCATCGCGGTTTGTACCTGTGGTCCCACGAACATCGCGGCACGCCCGAACAACCTGGGCTGGTGTTCGGCCTTGATCGCGGCGGCTCGTGCAGTGGCTTCGCCTATCGACTCCCCGAGGAAAATATCGAAGCCTCATTGCTGGCGTTGTGGGAGCGGGAAATGCCATTCCCGTCCTACCGACCCCACTGGCTCAGCTGCCGCCTTGAAGACGGCACCAAGGTTCAGGCCTTGGGCTTCGTGCTTGAACGGCATTTGCCCAGCTATGCGGGGAACCTGCCCGACAGCGTCCTGACCCAGGTCCTGGCCAGCGCCAGCGGTCGGTATGGCACGACGTGGGAATACGTCGAGCAGACGATTCACGCGCTGCGAAATCATGCGATGCCGGATGTGAGTCTGGAAGAGCGGTTCAAGCGGTGTAAGCCGATTTTGTTGGCGGTTTAACATCCGGTTGCCACGTCGCTGTCGTCTGCTGCCCGCGAAGCGTTAGACTTCGCTGACTTACACAGGAGGTATCCCGTGAGCGCTCAACTTTCTCCGATCGTTTCCGAGTTTGAATCAGAAGAACAGGCCGCGAGCTACGATGCTTGGTTCCGCACGAAGGTACAGGCGTCTCTGGACGATGAGCGACCTAGCATCTCTCATGACGAAGTGATGGCCGAGATGAAGATGAGGTTGGCAGCCAAGCGCGAAAAGCGTCGCAATGATCGTTGATTGGCGCCCGAAAGCACGCGAAGACCTCTGGGAAATCCTCGAATACATTGATGAGCGAAACCCGAATGCAGCTGACGCGCTACAGGCGGAAATAGAAAGAGCGACTTCCGCCCTTCCTGAACATCCTTATCTTTACCGAATGGGCCGAGTGCCGATGACCCGGGAGATAATTGTTCATCCCAATTATCTGGTCGTTTATCAAATCACTGATCGGATTGAAATCGTGAGTATTCTCCATGCTCGTCAGGAATATCCCTGAGCGGAGTTCGGCGCGATAGGCCCCAGGACCAACCGCGCCGTAGTTTTAGACCACTAAGCCGCAGTGTCACGCGACTGACTGGCCACGCGCGTATGCCGTAACGTCGGTGCCAGAAACACCATCGCCAGCACGCACGACGACACCAGGATCACGAAGCCACCGTCCCAGCCGAAATGGTCCACGGTGTAGCCCATCAGCGCACTGGCCGCGACCGATCCACCCAAATACCCGAACAGCCCTGTGAAGCCTGCCGCCGTGCCCGCTGCTTTTTTAGGCGCGAGTTCCAGCGCTTGCAGGCCGACCAGCATCACCGGCCCGTAAATCAGAAAGCCGATGGAGATCAGCGCGACCATGTCGATGGTCGGGTTGCCCGGTGGATTGAGCCAGTACACCAGCGTGGCCACGGTCACCAGCAGCATGAACACGATGCCGGTCAGGCCGCGGTTGCCACGGAAAATCTTGTCCGACATCCAGCCGCACAGCAGCGTCCCCGGAATGCCCGCCCACTCATAGAAAAAGTAGGCCCAGGACGTCTTGTCCACATCGAAATGCTTGGCTTCTTTCAGATAAGTCGGCGCCCAGTCGAGTACGCCGTAGCGCAGCAGATACACGAATACGTTCGCCAGCGCGATGTACCAGAGCATTTTGTTGCGCAGGACGTATTTGACGAAGATTTCCTTGGCGCTGAATTCCTCTTCGTGGCTTGCGTCGTAGCCTTCCGGGTAGTCGTTCTTGTACTCCTCCACTGGCGGCAACCCCACGGATTGGGGCGTGTCGCGCATGGTGATGAATGCGAACAGTGCGACGAACAGCGCGACCGCCGCTGGCACGTAGAACGCCGCGTGCCAATCGTTGGTCCAGCCCAGGCCGAGCAAGAACAGCGGGCCGATCAGGCCGCCGCCCACGTTGTGCGCCACGTTCCACACCGACACCACACCGCCGCGTTCTTTCTGCGACCACCAGTGCACCATCGTCCGCCCGCTCGGCGGCCAACCCATGCCCTGCGCCCAGCCATTGATAAACAGCAGGATAAACATGATCGCCACGCTCGACGTCGCCCAAGGCGCGAATCCGAACACGAACATCGTCGCTGCTGACACCAGCAATCCGAACGGGAGGAAATACCGAGGGTTGGAGCGGTCCGACACCAGCCCCATTAAAAACTTCGACAGGCCGTAGGCGATGGCAATCGCCGAAATCGCTAGCCCCAACTCACCTCGTGTGTAGCCCTGATCGATCAGGTACGGCATGGCCAGCGAGAAGTTCTTGCGCAGCAAGTAGTACCCCGCATAGCCGAAGAAAATACCGGCGAAAATCTGCCAGCGCAGGCGACGATAGGTGCTGTCGACACGCTCGGCAGGCAACGGGGCCTGATGCGCGGCAGGTTTGAAAAAGGCAAACATCGAGACACTCCGAGTTCTTATTTTGGTATGCGAATTCGAATATTACATTTTCATTACAGAAAATAGGAAGGCTTCTCGTCTGATGCACCGCCGAAATTTGGCTGTTTGACGTGTTGGAATATGAACATGGTGCAGGTGTGTAATCGGGAACAGAGGCTTTCGGATTCGTCCTACTTGAGAACCAGAATCGATCACCTTACTAACGAGCACGCAGACCCCTACCATCGCCGCCATCTGCCACAGGGCGTTGGGGACGAGGTAAAGGGTGAAATCACAATGGAAGGTGTCAGCCATTTTGAGTGGCTGTGCGCTGATGCTGAGCATGTCCGTCGGTGCGCGCGAGATGCACCCCCTCTTCGAGCGCTATGTCTCGCCAGCCTATCCCTCTGCGTTGCGCGGCGGGAAGCTGTTTTCAAGCGTGCGGGTCCACTACGACATCCACCATGACGGCACTGTCACTGACGTCAGGGTCGTGGAGCAAACCGATCAGAAAGCCGCGAACTCTGCGCTGTCCGCCGTCAAATGCTGGCAGTTCGAGCCGTGGGACGTGACCGAAGAAATGCCCGCCCGGATCGGTGAATCCGTGCATTTCGTTTTCGATCAGGAGCGGCTGGAGAAGCGATTGCGGATAGTGATCTCGTGGGCACGGAGGGATGTCTCATGAGCGGCCGGAAACGGTTCGCGCGATGGCTGCTGTGGTGGTCAGTGCTAATATCTGCCTCCTTGCACGCCAGCCAAAAGCCGGAATACGAACGCCAGATCCCACCCCCCTATCCCCGATCCTTGTACGAAGAAGGTCTGTCGGGGTTGGTTATCTTCGAATTTCTCGGGCACAACGACGGCTCGGTCACGGATGTGAAAATCATCGACAGCTCCCATCGCCATTTCGCCAAATCCGTTGAACGTACCGTCCCCAAATGGCGGCTCAAACCCTGGCAGGTCAGTGCGCAGGCGCCTGAAACGATGAGCTTTCGGCAAGAATTCTATTTCACCCACACCCGCGAGCGGAACGACCCGCACGGCTGGATGCGTCGATACCTGCGAACCCTGTCGTGCAACGCTTTTAACAAAGCGCTCGCGACCTTTGAAACCGAATCGCCCAGCCAGAACCTGCACGACCTGCACTACATCACCTATACCTTCAGGGTGTTGGGAAAGGCCGCCACGCGGCACAAGATGACAGACAATCAGCGAGCGGAATTAGGGGATGAGTTTGATCGGTCTATACCCGGGGTGGTCGAGCAATGCGCAGCGCAGCCCGGTCTTCGCTATAAGCAAGTGTTGCCGGAGAGTGTCCGTGCATTGCTCTGAGTCAGCCTTTATCAAGCCCCGAACTGAGCCGGGGCTTGGGAGCAATCATCTGACCCCAACCACCACCTTCCCAACCGCCTTTCTCTGCCCCAACGAATCAATCGCTTCACCTGCCTGTTCCAGCGGATAAACCTTCGACACTAGAGGCTTCAACTTCCCCTCAGCGAACCACGTGAACAGCTGCTGGAAGTTCGCCGCATTGTCTTGCGGCTGGCGCTGTGCAAACGAGCCCCAGAACACGCCAACGACCGAGGCGCCTTTTAGCAGGGCGAGGTTGACGGGCAGTTCGGGAATGCGGCCGCTGGCGAAGCCGACGACGAGGAGGCGGCCGTTCCAGGCGATGGAGCGGACGGCCTGGTCGAAGAGGTCGCCGCCGACGGGGTCGTAGATGACGTCGACGCCGTTGCCGTTGGTGAGGCGTTTAAGTTCGTCCTTGAGGTTGGTTTCGCTGTAGTTGATGAGCTCGTCGGCACCGGCGTTTTTGGCGACTTCGAGCTTGTCGGCGTTGCTGGCGGCGGCGATGACGCGGGCGCCCAGGGCTTTGCCGATTTCAACCGCAGCCAGGCCGACGCCGCCGGACGCCCCGAGGACGAGCAGGGTTTCGCCGGGTTGCAGGTTGGCGCGCTGTTTGAGCGCGTGCATGGATGTGCCGTAGGTCATGCTGAAGGCCGCGGCGGTGGTGAAGTCCATGGCTTCGGGAATGGGCAGGACGTTGTACCCGGCGACGGCGATCTGCTCTGCGAAGCTGCCCCAGCCGGTGAGGGCCATGACCCGGTCGCCGACTTTCAGGTGACTGACTTTTTCACCCACGGCGGCCACGACACCCGACGCTTCGCCCCCTGGCGAAAAGGGGAAGGGCGGTTTGAACTGATATTTGCCCTCGATGATCAGCGTGTCGGGGAAGTTGACCCCGGCGGCGTGCACGTCCAACAGAATCTCGTTTTTCTTGGGTTCTGGCGTCGGAACGTCTTCCAGCACAAGGTTTTCGGCAGGGCCGAAGGCTTTACAGAGCACGGCTTTCATCGGGGACTATTCCTTTTCCAGTGATGGCCGATAAGTGTAGGTAGAGGGGGTGTGGGGTCAATGAGCATGCCCCGGCCTGATAGGCGTGCATAAGCTGGAGTAAGCTATGGCGCGAACCGGACGAGGAGTGGGACTGTGAAAGCGTGGATTCTGATGTTGTTGGCGCTGTCGGCGCCTGTGCTGGCCAATGAAGAAGGCGGCGAGAAAGATGACCCGAACAAGGTCTCATATGTGGCGTTAACGCCGCCGTTCGTGGGCAACTACGCGCTGGACGGCAGCCCCAAGCTCCACGTGTACAAGGCTGACGTGGCGTTGCGTGTGACCGGCGCCGAAGCGCAGAAGCTGGTCAAGGCGAACGAGCCGTTGATCCGCAATCAGTTGGTGGCGCTGTTCACTCAGCAAACCCTCGAAAGCATGAGCAACGTCGACGCTAAAGAAAAACTGCGTCAGGAAGCATTGAAGCAGACCCAGCAGGTATTGAGCCAGGAAACCGGCAAGCCTGTGGTGGATGACCTGCTGTTCAACAACTTCATCGCCCAGTAAATATTGGCCTGAATTTGTAGGGGTGAGCTTGCTCGCGATTGCGGCGAGTCAGTTAGCAAATCTATCGCTGACACAGTGCAATCGCGAGCAAGCTCACTCCTACAAGAGCAGTCGGCGGTCGTGAATTCAACGCAACGCCAACACCGCTGCCCACTGTTCGGGCGTGACGGACATGACGGAAAGCCGACTGCCCTTTTGAACCAGCGGCAGTTGTTCCAGCGCGGTCTGCTGTTTCAAATACCCTAGGCCCAACACTTTCGGAAACGTCTCTACGAACGCCACATCAATGGCGCTCCATGGATTTTTCTCGTCATTGGCTTTGGCGTCGAAGTAGTGGCTGTCTTTGTCTAGCGCGGTGGGATCGGGATACGCCGTCCTGGTGATTTTCCCGATGCCCGCGATCCCCGGTTCAGGGCAGCTGGAGTGGTAAAAGAAAAACTCATCGCCTTCAGCCATGGCCCGAAGAAAGTTGCGCGCCTGGTAATTTCGAACGCCATCCCAGCGGGCTTGGCCGAGAGTTTGCAGGCCAGTGATCGACAGCTCGTCGGGCTCGGATTTCATCAGCCAATAGGCCATGGATTGGGGCTCCTGAAGACGTAATGGACAGGTTGTCCGACGCTTTTATGACAAACCGACGGTCGGTTGACGCCAGCATTTGCGTGTTGCATCACGTTAACGCAGAATGCCGCCATTTTCAGCGCTACACCGTTTCGCGGCCTATAGAAACATGTCGTGAACGACAGCTTTTGATTTGCCAAAGGGGGGCAATCAATGCAACGCAAGCCGGATTTACTATGGATTTTGGTCATTTTGTTCGGCTTGGGCATTGTCACCACGGGTTACGCGCAAAGTTTGTGGTCCGCGAAGCCGGATGCACCGGTTGAAGTCACGCAGCAACAGCCTCAACAGACGCGTCGTTGATCGCCTGACGCCTTCGCTTTAATGACTGTGGGGCTGAATTCATTCGGTACGGCCATGACGATGTGTCGGATATACCGGTCTATCGCGAATGAATTCGCTCCTACAGAGGGTTCCGCGCCTCAGCCTTCACGCCATATACCAACGCTTGTCAGACACCGTTCCCTGCAACGGCACATCCCAACTGGCCACCGCCAGTTTTCCAACCTTCTGACACTCATGCGCTAACCCAAGCAACACCGGTTTCTGCCAGGCTTTCCGACGTGCCTGATACGCCAGGCTGCGGTCGTAGAATCCCCCTCCCATGCCCAGCCGACCACCCTGATCGTCGAACCCCACCAGCGGCATCAGGATCAGGTCCAGCGCCCAGATTTTGCGCTGCTGGCGGGGGTTGATGTGCGGCTCGGGGATGCGAAACCGGTTGGGCCTGAATTTATCTCCCGGTCGAACCCGCTGAAACACCATCTTGGTCCGAGGCCATGCACTGAGCACCGGCAGATAGGTCGCCTTGCCCCGGCGTTGTGCTTCGCGCAGCAGCAGGCGTGGGTCGATTTCACCGTCCATCGGAAGGTACAGCGAAACATGCCGTGCGCGACGAAAAAGCGGGTTTTGCGCCAGTTGGTTGTACAAACCGCGTGCCGCCTGTCGCTGTTCGGCTCGATTAAGCGAGCGACGCGCCTTGCGCAACAAACGGCGCAATTGAGGACGGGAAAGGGTCGAGGGATCGTTCAGGGAAGCGGCGCCAGAAGAGGTCATGCAGGCGGGTCCGAGAGAGTAGGAGAGGGACCGTCTGGAATCAGGGCGATTCACGATGGTCCCCGGTTCCACCGCCAGACAGGACGTCTGGCAATGGCTTGAGAATTTGAGACTCCCCGACGAACCGCTGTCGGTGTAGCCCTTGAACCCGAAAGTTCAAGGTGGAGATTGCAGGAGGCTTTAAGGCTTTCCGTCGAGCGGACATGCACACCAACCCCAACGTGCAACCCCCGTGGTTGTGCGTATCGGCTCAGGGACATGACCGACTGGCAAGCACTCCAGGGAGCGGTCGCCAGTATAACGAATGATGCTCGAACAATCAGCCTTGTGCTTTTGGCTCATCCGTGGCAAGGACCAGGTCCACGCGGTCCAGCAGGTCACGCACTTGCTCACGAGTCGAGCCGCTGGTTTGAGTCTCGGGCAGTTCCTGTTTGTGCAGCAGGTCATGAGTAATGTTCAGCGCGGCCATCACGGCAATGCGGTCGGCACCGATGACTTTGCCGCTGCTGCGGATCTCACGCATCTTGCCGTCCAGATAACGCGCGGCGCTAACCAGATTGGTGCGCTCCTCTTGAGGACAGATGATCGAATATTCTTTGTCGAGGATTTGCACGGTGATGCTGTTGCCATTACTCATGAGTCTTGCTCCAGGGCCTTGAGGCGCGAAATCATGGACTCGACCTTTTGCCGGGCGATTTCGTTCTTTTCAATGAGGTGAGCGCGTTCCTCGCGCCAGGTTTTTTCCTGAGCTAATAGGAGTCCGTTTTGACTTTTTAGTTGCTCGACCCGATTGATCAATAATTCCAGTCGGGCCATCAACGCTTGCAGGTCGTTGTCTTCCATCGTTTTCCACTGATTATTTTCTGATGAGTGGTGCAGGAGCTGGCCTCAGGAACTGCCTTGAATGTCGCCTGGATAGCTTGGGCGCGTCTGCCGGTGCTACGATACAAGGCCTCCATTCTAGACATTGCGCCGCTTGGCGCCTAGTTGCCCATGCCTAATCAGAATTCCCCGTACAACGCATTCGCCACCCTGCTCACCAGCGGTGGTCATCCTGTCTCTCCTGCCGAGTTGCATGGCCTGTTGCTGGGCCGCAGTTGCGCGGGTGCCGGCTTCGACGCCGAAGGCTGGTTCGACGACGCGCACGAATTGCTGCAGACCGAGCCTGAGGCCAATGTCCGTCAGGCTTTGATCGGCTTGCAGGAGATGGTCAAGAACGAGCTGACCGGCGACGACATGGCTGTCGTGCTGCTGTTGCCTGGCGACGATGAATCGCTGACCGCCCGCACCACGGCGATTGGCCAATGGTGCCAAGGCTTCCTCCACGGCTTCGCGCGCGTCGGTGGACAGCCGATGAGCGACGATGCCAAGGACGTCTTGCAGGACCTGGCCGCCATCGCCCAGATTCAGGACTCGCTGGACGAGTCCGAAGACGGTGAAAGCGACTACATGGAAGTCATGGAATACCTGCGCGTCGCCCCGCTGCTCCTGTTCACCGAGTTCAACAAGAAAGCGGAACCTGAAGCGAAGCCTTCCCTGCACTGATTGCCATTGTTGTCGTTCGGTCATTGGCCTGCGTGCGCTGATGACCGGAGCGCCCACCCGGAGGACCGCACTTGCCCATGATCCATATCCCGAAAGCCGAATACGCCCGTCGCCGCAAAGCCTTGATGGCGCAGATGGAACCCAACAGCATCGCCATCCTCCCGGCAGCCGCTGTGGCCATTCGAAATCGTGATGTCGAACATGTGTACCGCCAGGACAGCGACTTTCAATACCTGAGCGGCTTCCCCGAGCCGG
The DNA here is from genome assembly GCF_057128705.1 of Pseudomonas salicis. Taxonomy (NCBI): domain Bacteria; kingdom Pseudomonadati; phylum Pseudomonadota; class Gammaproteobacteria; order Pseudomonadales; family Pseudomonadaceae; genus Pseudomonas; species Pseudomonas salicis. The sequence goes on along the minus strand of NZ_JBSKHU010000006.1, from coordinate 147,506 downwards.
AAGCGGTGATCGTGCTGATCCCCGGTCGGGAATATGGCGAGTACGTGCTGTTCTGCCGCGAGCGCAATGCCGAGCGAGAGCTGTGGGACGGCTTGCGTGCCGGACAGGACGGCGCGATCAGCGAGTACGGCGCCGACGACGCATTCCCCATCACGGACATCGACGACATCCTGCCGGGCCTGATTGAAGGGCGCGACCGGGTGTATTCCTCGATGGGCAGCAACCCCGAGTTCGATCGCCATGTCATGGAGTGGATCAACGTGATTCGCTCGAAGGCGCACTTGGGCGCGCAGCCGCCGAAAGAGTTCGTTGCGCTGGATCACCTGCTTCACGACATGCGCCTGTATAAGTCTGCGGCGGAAGTGAAGGTGATGCGCGAAGCGGCGCAAATTTCTGCTCGCGCTCATGTACGGGCGATGCAGGCCAGTCGTGCCGGTCTGTACGAGTTCAGCCTCGAAGCCGAGCTGGATTACGAATTTCGCAAGGGCGGGGCGAAGATGCCGGCGTACGGCTCCATCGTCGCGTCGGGCCGCAACGGCTGCATTCTTCACTACCAGGAAAACGACGCGCCGTTGAAGGACGGCGATCTGGTGTTGATCGACGCGGGCTGCGAGATCGACTGTTACGCCAGCGACATCACGCGGACGTTTCCAGTCAGCGGGAAGTTTTCAGCGGAGCAGAAAGCGATCTACGAACTGGTGCTCAAATCCCAGGAAGCGGCGTTCGCAGCGATCAAGCCGGGCAATCATTGGAACCAGGCCCATGAGGCCACGGTGCACGTGATCACGGCCGGGCTGGTCGAACTGGGCCTGTTGCAAGGCGAGGTCAGTGAACTGATCGCCAGCGAGGCGTACAAAGCTTTTTATATGCACCGCGCCGGGCACTGGCTGGGCATGGACGTGCATGACGTCGGCGAATACAAGGTCGGCGGCGAATGGCGTGTGCTGGAAGTCGGCATGGCGCTGACCGTTGAGCCGGGTATTTACGTATCGCCGGACAATCAGAACGTCGCGAAGAAATGGCGCGGGATTGGTGTACGAATCGAGGACGATGTCGTGGTGACCAAAAAAGGCTGTGAAATCCTCACCGGTGGCGTGCCCAAGACGGTGGCTGACATCGAGGCCCTGATGGCCGCTGCGCGAACCGAAGCTGCATGAGCCGTTTCAATCTGGCGATTGTGGGTGGCGGGCTGGTCGGTGCGAGTCTGGCGCTGGCGTTGCAGGCGGGTGCCAAGGCGCGGGGCTGGAAGATCGTCATGATCGAACCCTTCGCACCGGGCGATACCTATCAACCGAGTTACGACGCGCGTTCATCGGCGCTGTCCTTCGGCGCTCGGCAAATTTATGAACGCCTGGGCCTGTGGCAGCAGATCAGCCGCCGCGCCGAGCCAATCCTGCAAATTCAGGTGTCCGACAAAGGCCGTTTTGGCGCAGCGCGTCTGTCTTCGATGCAGGAAGGCGTACCCGCGCTGGGCTATGTGGTGGAAAACGCCTGGCTCGGGCAATGCCTCTGGCAGGGTCTTGATAAAGACGTGATCACCTGGCGCGTGCCCGCTGAAGTCAAACAGATGCAGGCGCAGCCCGAAGGCTATCGCCTGACCCTGAGCGACGACACTCAATTGGACTGCGATTTGGCGATTCTCGCCGACGGTGGCCGGTCCAACTTGCGCGAACAGCTCGGCATCGGCGTGCGCGCCACGCCATACGATCAGAGCGCGTTGATCGCCAACATCACCCCCGGCGAGGCCCATTGCGGTCAGGCGTTCGAGCGCTTCACCGAAGAAGGCCCAATGGCGCTACTGCCGTTGCCGGAGAATCGCTGTGCGTTGGTCTGGACCCGCAAACCGGACGAAATCAAACGGCTGATGGCATTGGACGACCGCAGTTTCCTCAGCGAATTACAGAGCGTGTTCGGTTACCGACTCGGCGCGCTGAAGCAGGTCGGCGTACGCCACACTTACCCGCTGTCGTTGATCGAAGCGGAAGAGCAAGTGCGCTCGCATCTGGTGGTGTTGGGCAACGCCGCGCACAGCCTGCACCCGATTGCCGGGCAGGGCTTCAACCTGTCCCTGCGCGATGCCGCGTCGTTGGCCGAAGCGCTGCTGGCCAGCGATGCCGCACCGGGAGAGCTGGCGACTTTGCAGGCCTACCGCGACCGCCAGTTTATGGACCAGAAACTGACCGTGGGCTTTTCCGATCAGGTCACGCGCCTGTTCGGCAGCCAGCAGGCGGCGATCACGGCAGGGCGCAATATTGGCCTGCTCGGTCTCGACCTGCTGCCGTCGGCCAAAAGCTGGTTTGCTCGTCAGGCCATGGGCCTGGGAACGCGGGCTGATGTTTAACCCTTCTTTTATTCGTGGCTAATGCCGCACTTCATTCCGTGGCGCCAGCCACCAACGAGACGATTCAAAGCATGGAAACGCGCGCAGATCTGCTGATTGTCGGGGCCGGAATGGTCGGTAGCGCACTCGCGCTGGCGCTGCAAAACAGCGGGTTGAACATTCTGGTGGTCGATGGCAGCCCATTGAGCGTCAAGCCGTTCGACGCGAGCGCGCCTTTCGAACCGCGTGTCAGCGCGTTGTCGGCGGCGAGCCAGCGGATTCTCGAACGTCTGAAAGTCTGGGAAGGCATCGTTTCACGGCGCGTCAGCCCTTACGGCGAGATGCACGTGTGGGACGGCAGCGGCACGGGCAAGGTGCATTTCTCCGCATCCAGCGTGCACGCGCAGGTACTGGGTCATATCGTCGAAAACCGTGTGGTTCAGGATGCGTTGGTCGAGCGTTTGCACGATTCCGACATTGGCCTGCTGGCCAATGCGCGCCTGGAGCAGATCCGGCATTCCGGGGATGACTGGCTGCTGACCCTGTCCGATGGTCGCACCCTGCGTGCACCACTGGTGGTCGCTGCCGACGGCGCCAACTCCACGGTTCGACGCATGACCGGCATGGCCACCCGCGAATGGGACTACATGCATCACGCTATTGTCACCAGCGTGCGCACGGCACAATCCCACCAGAGGACAGCGTGGCAGCGTTTCACCGACGAAGGCCCTCTCGCGTTCTTGCCGCTTGAGCGTGAAGGCGAGCATTGGTGCTCCATCGTCTGGTCGGTCACGCCCGAAGAGTCCGAGCGCTTGATGAGGCTGGAAGATGACGCGTTCTGTCGCGAGCTTGAGAAGGCGTTCGAAGGCTGTTTGGGTCAAGTTATTTCAGCCGATCCGCGTTTGTGTGTCCCGCTGCGTCAGCGTCATGCCAAGCGGTACGTGGCGGACGGGCTGGCGTTGATCGGCGATGCGGCGCACACCATTCACCCATTGGCAGGCCAGGGCGTAAACCTGGGGTTCCTTGATGCGGCCGTGCTGGCCGAAGTGCTTCACAACGCCGTAGAGCGCGGCGAGCGTCTGGCGGACCAAAAGGTGTTGAGTCGCTTTGAGCGCCGTCGCATGCCTCATAACTTGGCGCTGATGGCCGCGATGGAGGGCTTTGAGCGTTTGTTCCAGGCCGATCCGTTGCCGGTGCGTTGGTTGCGCAATACCGGTTTGAAAATGGTGGATCAGTCAGCTGAAGCAAAGGCGATGTTCGTTCGCCAGGCGCTGGGGTTGACGGGGGATTTGCCGGAGCTGGCGAAGATCTGATCCAGCCTGTTTCGCGTTGGGAACGGGACTCTCTGTAGGAGCGAATTCATTCGCGAAGATGCGTCAGGCGCCAGAGGTGTGTCGGTTCTCATGCCCTCTCGCGAATAAATTCGCTCCCACAGGTGGCAGCGTTTTTTCAGACGGATCGGTTGTCATTTAGCGCTGCAACATCTGGTAACTGCTCGATCCGGACTTCGTGGATGCGATTCACTACCATTTCGCCTCATTTTGAAAACGTGAGATTTCAGCATGCAGGCGAGCAAGCGTCTTCTGGCTGTCCTGGCATTGTCCGTGCTCGGCAGCACCGCCCAGGCCGCTGATGAAGTGGTGGTGTATTCCTCCCGAATCGACGAGCTGATCAAACCGGTCTTCGATGCCTACACCGCCAAAACCGGTGTGAAGGTCAAGTTCATCACCGACAAGGAAGCGCCGCTGATGCAGCGCATCAAGGCCGAGGGGCAGAACGCGACGGCGGACCTGCTGCTCACGGTCGATGCCGGCAACCTCTGGCAGGCTGAGCAGATGGGCATTCTCCAGCCCTTCACCTCGCCGGTGATCGACGAAAACATTCCCCCGCAATACCGCGCTGCCAGTCACGCCTGGACCGGCTTGAGCCTGCGCGCGCGGACCATCGCGTATTCGACCGACCGGGTTAAGCCAGCGGAGCTGACCACCTACGAGGCGTTGGCTGACAAACAGTGGGAAGGCCGCCTGTGCCTGCGCACGGCGAAGAAGGTTTACAACCAGTCGCTGACCGCCACGCTGATCGAAACCCATGGCGCTGAGGCTTCAGAAAAAGTGCTCAAGGGCTGGGTCAACAACCTTTCCACCGACGTGTTTTCGGATGACATCGCCGTATTGGAAGCGATCAACGCTGGGCAGTGCGATGTGGGGATCGTCAACACCTACTACTACGGCCGCCTGCACAAGCAAAACCCGGATCTGGCCGTGCGCCTGTTCTGGCCCAACCAGACGGACCGTGGCGTTCACGTCAACCTGTCGGGCATCGGCCTGACTAAACACGCGCCACACCCCGAGCCTGCGAAAGCGTTGGTGGAGTGGATGACCGGGCCTGACGCGCAAAAGATTTTCTCGGGCATCAACCAGGAATTCCCTGCAAACCCGAAAGTGGCACCGTCGGAAGAGGTGGCGAGCTGGGGCGAGTTCAAGGCCGACACCATTCCTGTGGAAATTGCCGGACGCCGCCAGGCCGAGGCGATTCGCATGATGGATCGTGCGGGTTGGAATTGATTCTGCGCCGCATCGACATCTGATCGATCATCGACACTGCAGGTACACACGTTTCTGTGGGAGCGAATTCATTCGCGAAAAATGCGCCAGGCGATGGAGGTGTATGCGCCTTGGCGCCGCATCGCGAATGAATTCGCTCCCACAGTGATTCTCTACGACCCCCAGACTTTCTGAGACCCCCTTTGGCCCATCCCGCCCAGCGCCGCTGGTATCCACTCGTTTTTGCCATCGCTGCGCTCGTCCTTCTGCCGCTGAGCGTTTTGCTGCTCTCGTGGGAGACCGTGGATCATGAAATCTGGTCGCACCTGTGGGAAACCCAAATGCCGCGCCTGCTTGGCAACACCCTCACGCTGGTGATCGGTGTGGGCGTGGGCGTGACGATTCTGGGGGTGAGCCTCGCGTGGCTTACGGCGCTGTGCGAATTCCCCGGCCGTCGCTGGCTCGATTGGGCCTTGATGCTGCCGTTTGCCATCCCTGCTTATGTATTGGCCTTCGTATTCGTCGGCCTGCTCGATTTCGCGGGACCGGTGCAAACGCTGATGCGTGAATGGTTTGGCACCGGCATCCGCTTTCCTCGCGTACGCTCCACCGGCGGGGTGATCGTCGTGCTGGTGCTGGTCTTCTATCCCTACGTTTACCTGCTGGCGCGCACGGCGTTCCTCGCTCAAGGGAAGGGCTTGATGGAGGCGGCGCGGATTCTCGGACAGTCACCTTGGCAGGCGTTCTGGCGCGTGGCGCTACCGATGGCACGACCGGCAATCGGCGCGGGCGTCGCGTTGGCCCTGATGGAAACCCTCGCAGATTTCGGTGCGGTTTCCGTTTTCAATTTCGACACCTTCACCACCGCCATTTACAAGACCTGGTATGGATTCTTCAGCCTGTCGAGTGCGGCGCAGCTCGCGAGCCTTCTGCTGCTGGCGGTGATGCTGCTGTTGTACGGCGAGCATCGTGCGCGGGGCGCCAGTCGCACCAGCAACGAGCGGCCCCGCGTCCAAGCCCTCTATCACTTGCGTGGCCTCAAGGCGGTTGCGGCGTCCACCTGGTGTGGGCTGGTCTTTGCCTGCGCGTTTGTGGTGCCGCTGTTGCAACTGACGGTGTGGGTCTGGCAGCGCGGGCGTTTTGATCTGGACGACCGTTACACCGGGCTGATCCTGCACACGCTGTATCTCGGTGGCATCGCGGCGCTGGTGACGGTCAGCGTGGCGATGGTGCTGGTATTTGCTCGCCGACTGGCGCCGACCCGTGCGATTCGTTCGGGTGTCAGCCTGGCCAACATCGGCTATGCGCTGCCGGGTTCCGTGCTGGCGGTGTCGATCATGCTGGCATTCAGTTATCTGGACCGTGAGCTGGTGGTGCCGCTGTCCAGCTGGCTGGGGGGCGCGGGCAAGCCACTGTTGCTGGGCAGCCTGGCAGCGTTGGTGCTGGCATACCTGGTGCGCTTCATTGCCGTGGCGTACGGTCCGCTGGAAAACAGCCTGTCGCGGATTCGCCCGTCGCTCCCCGAGGCGGCCCGCAGCTTGGGAGTCAGTGGGCCACGTTTGTTTTTCAAGATTTATCTGCCGTTGTTGATTCCCGGCACCTTGAGCGCTGCATTGCTGGTGTTCGTCGACGTCCTCAAGGAAATGCCCGCCACGTTGCTGATGCGCCCGTTTGGCTGGGACACGCTGGCGGTGCGCATCTTTGAAATGACCAGCGAAGGCGAGTGGGCGCGAGCGGCTTTACCGGCGCTGACATTGGTCCTTGTCGGTTTACTCCCAGTGATTGGCCTGATCAGACGTTCGGCCAGACCCATCGGCTAGGTGCGGGGGCACGACCTTGCGGCTACAATGCGCCGCAATCGACGCGGTCTGTCAGACAATTCCGCACATTCGCAAAGGCTTCAGACCCCAAATTACGGGGGATTTGCGGTAATTGTGAGACGCCGCGTCTTCGCCAAGCCCGGAAGGAGACACCCATGGGACAGCGCACACCGCTCTTCGACCTGCATCTCGCCCTAGGCGCGAAGCTGGTCGATTTTGGTGGTTGGGATATGCCGTTGCACTACGGATCACAAGTTGAAGAGCACCATCAGGTGCGCCGCGACTGTGGGATTTTCGACGTGTCGCATATGCACGTCATCGACATCACCGGCAGCCAGGCCAAAGCCTGGCTGCAACACCTGCTGGCCAACGACGTCGGCAGGTTGCAGCACACCGGGCGCGCGCTCTACAGCGCGATGCTCGACACCCAAGGTGGGATCGTCGACGACATGATCGTCTACCTCACCGACTCGGGTTATCGATTGGTGGTCAACGCAGCCACCGGCGCCAAGGACCTGGCCTGGATGAACGCCCACCTTTCCGGTTTCGACGTGCACCTGACGCACCGTTCCGAGTTGGCCATGCTGGCCATTCAGGGGCCGCACGCCCGACAGAAAATCGCCGAACTCGTCACACAAGCCCGGACTGAGCTGATCCACACCTTGCGCCCGTTCGAAGGCCAGCAGGAGGGCGACTGGTTTATCGCGCGCACCGGATACACCGGTGAAGATGGGCTAGAAATCATCCTGCCAAGCGACCAGGCCTGCAGCTTTTTCAACGACATGGTGGGCGCAGGCATCCCGCCAATTGGTCTGGGCGCTCGTGACACGCTGCGTCTCGAAGCGGGGATGAATCTCTACGGTCAGGAAATCGACGAACAGGTCTCACCGTTAATCTCCAATATGGCCTGGACAGTCGCATGGACCCCAGAGGATCGCGATTTTATCGGACGCGGCGCGTTGGCGGCTGAACGAGCGAAAGGGGCTGCCTCAAAGCTTGTAGGGCTTGTCCTGGAGGAGCGTGGTGTTTTGCGCGCACATCAGGTCGTCCGAATAGCGGAAGTTGGCGAAGGAGAGATCACCAGTGGTAGTTTCTCTCCTACGCTAAGCAAGTCGATTGCCTTGGCACGTGTGCCGGTTGCGACCGGTGACCGCGCCGAGGTGGAAATTCGCGGCAAGTGGTACCCGGTTCGCGTGGTTCAGCCGACCTTTGTGCGACACGGCAAGACCCTGGTTTAACCCGGTTTTCAAGAACAATTCCCTTTGGCGGGCTTTCCGCTGACCTGATGATGTAGAGAGGACAAAGACTATGAGCAACGTTCCCGCCGAGCTGCGTTTTGCCGAAAGCCACGAATGGGCCAAGCAAGAGGGTGATCTGATTGTTGTCGGTATTTCCGATCATGCGCAGGAAGCGCTGGGTGACGTGGTGTTCGTCGAGCTGCCGGAAATTGGCAAGGTGTTCGCGGCTGGCGACGCTGCAGGTGTGGTTGAGTCCGTCAAAGCGGCTTCTGACATCTACTCGCCGGTTGCCGGTGAAGTGGTAGAAGTGAACGAAGCGTTGGGCGACGCCCCGGAATCGCTGAACTCCGACTCTTATGGCGCATGGATCTTCAAGGTCAAGCCAAGCAATGCGCAAGGCGATCTTGCCAAACTGCTGGACGCTGCCGGCTACAAGACTGCCATCGGCGAATAAGCCACCGCAGAGGCAATTGTAGGAACGCGCTTGGTCCGGGTCGTACGTGACCAAGCACGCTCCTGCACAGTCTTACTGCTCAGCCACCAGATTCTTCGCCAGAATCGCGTTGGCCAGATCCATGTCCGACGCGTTCAGGCTCGGATTGTCCTGACGCACTTGATTCAGCGCCGCTTCCAGATACGGACCACGAATGGCACCGTTGCTGGCGACGAAACTGCCTGCGTCGTCTTGAGCTGCGACAATCAGTTTGTGATGACGGAAGGTCAGGTAGGTCGAACCGGTGGTTGCGCCAGACGACAGAACGTCGCGCAGGAAACCGTCAGCCATTGCTGAACCGACCGGCAGGGAAAGCAAAGCTAACGTGGCTACAGCAAGTTTTAGACGCATGACGGGGTACTCCGACTTTGGTTGTTCTGAAACGATTTGATACGCCGCGTCCTGATCTAGTTCCACAACCTCCGTTAAAACCTCGCGGCAGTCACTCCTCTAGCGCCTTCTCGATTCGACAAATCACGCTGCTTCGACCTTCAAAATCGCGCCGTCCTGCGCAATCACGCGTACATGATCCCCAGCAGGTGTGTCTGGCCCGACCACCATCCACACCCCGTCACCGACCTTGATCTTGCCGCGCCCGCCGACGATCGCGTCATGCACGACGAAGGTCCGGCCAATCAGCTCCGAGCCCCGCATGTTCAGGCCTGGCTGATCCGATTTGCGCAACACGTTACGCTGTCGCCGCCACCAGTACAGCGCCGTGAGCACCGACAGCACGGCGAACAGCAGAAACTGCACTTCCCAGCTCATGGCCGGGATGATGTACGTGAGAATGTCGACACCTGCCGCTGCCACGCCGATCCAGAGCAGATAGCCGCCCGCACCAAAGACTTCCAGAATCAGCAGCACCGTGCCCAGTCCCAGCCAGTCCCAGAACGACAGGTCTTGCAGGTAATCCCACATGGCTCAGACCCGCTTGCCGGTGTCGGGTCTGCTCTTGTCGAGCGGTCCCTTGTCGAACGTCGCTTTGACGATTTCCCCGATTCCGCCAATGGCGCCGATCATTTGGCTCGCCTCCAGAGGCATCAGGATGACCTTGCTGTTGTTCGCCGACGACAGCCTGCCCAGCGCGTCGATGTATTTTTGCGCGACGAAATAATTGATGGCTTGCACGTCACCGGCGGCAATGGCTTCGGACACCACTTGCGTCGCACGGGCCTCGGCTTCTGCCTGACGTTCCCGGGCTTCGGATTCGAGAAACGCGGCCTGACGCTCACCTTCGGCTTCGAGGATCTGTGCCTGTTTCTTGCCTTCGGCGGTCAGAATGGCCGAGGCGCGCAGGCCCTCGGCTTCAAGAATCTGTGCGCGCTTGATCCGCTCGGCTTTCATCTGCCCGGACATGGCCGCCATCAAGTCGGCGGGCGGGCTGATGTCCTTGATCTCGATTCGTGTGATTTTGATGCCCCACGGGGCAGTCGCCTCATCGACGATGCGCAGCAGGCGTTCGTTGATGCCATCGCGCTGGCTGAGCATCGCGTCCAACTCCATTGAGCCGAGCACGGTGCGGATGTTGGTCTGCAGTAAGTTGCGGATCGCATGCTGCAGGTTGTTGACCTCGTACGCCGCCTGGGCGCAGTTGACCACCTGATAGAAGCACACTGCGTCAATTTGCACCGTCGCGTTGTCGGACGTGATGACTTCCTGCGGCGGGATGTCGAGCACGGTTTCCATCATATTGATCTTGTGCCCGATGCGATCCACCACCGGCACGATGATGTTCAAACCCGGCTTGAGGGTGTTGGTGTAGCGACCGAAACGCTCGACGGTCCACTGATACCCCTGCGGCACGACCTTGAACCCCATGAACACGATGGCGATGGCCAACGCGACGAAGAGTAAAACCACACTACCGATTTGCATAACCTGTCCCTGTCGATTGCTGAGTGAAGAATGCGGCGAAGAGTACGGGGATCGGAATCCGTTCTGCGAATATTTCTTGTAACAGCCCCGCTCACGGCGCCAGCGTATGGATCACGCAAGCGGCTGATTGAAGAATAGCTCGCGCATCAGGTTGAAGACCGTGGTCTTCACAGCGGTGTCGAGCGAGGTCCACGCAAGTCCGGTCACGGCACGGTAATCGCCAAGCTGCAAAGGTCGCGACACGACGTTGGGCGGCAGCGCCCGTCCCGCGTGATAGGGCAGCAGGCCGATGCCCAGCCCTGCGGACACGAGGGCGAGCATCGTCGTGAATTCGCCCAACTCTTCCGCCACCTCAAGCTTGCCGCCCTCATGAGCAATCGCCCGCAACAGCCCGTCGTGAAAACCTGCCGCGTAGCGCCGGGCAAGCATCAGGACCGGCAGATGCGCCAAGGCTTGCACGTCGAGGCTTTCCAACGCCGTCAGCGGATGATCGGCGGGCAGGGCGACGATGATGGGTTCGTGCAGCACCACCAGCGTCTGCACACCGGCATGGGGCGCGGGCAGGCGCATCAGGCCGAAGTCGAGCTGTCCGCTTTTGAGGGCGTGCACCTGATCCGGCCCCGGCATGTCCTTGAGTTCCAGCTGAATGCCGGGATAACGCTGGTGCGACTGCCGAATGAGCATCGGCAGCAACTCGGGCAGCACCGAGGACACGAACCCCAGACGAATCCGCCCCGTCTCGCCCCGGCCAAGCCCGCGCGCCACATCGGCTGAATGCTGCGCCTGATGCAGCGTTGCCCGGGCTTCGTCGAGGAACAGCTGTCCGGTCTCGGTCAGCGTCACCGAATGCCGATTGCGGTCGAGCAGGCGAACGCCCAGCCACGTCTCCAGTGACTTGATCTGCATGCTCAAGGCGGGCTGAACAATGGCCAGCCGCTGGGCAGCTCGACCAAAATGCAGCTCCTCCGCCAGCGTCACAAAGGCCCGTAGATGCTTGAGTTCCAAGGCGACTCCGTTGGTGATCAAAAATAATGATCAGCCGATCATCAACGACCATTGGACCCGGTACGAAGGATGCGCTGAAGTAGCGGCTTTTACGGATGATGGACGTTGACGCGACTCATCACAACGGATGATTCGATATCGGTCCGACACGAGGAGAACACCATGGCCGTTCTGGAAAGCTTTCGCCTTGATGGAAGAGTGGCGCTCATCACCGGGTCCAGTGCGGGTATCGGCCTGGCGATTGCGCGGGGGCTGGCAGAGGCGGGCGCGCGCGTCGTCCTCAATGGGCGCAACGTCGAAACGCTGCAATCGGCGGCTGCGGCGCTGGCTGCTGAGGGGCACGAGGTCCACACTCAGTCTTTCGACGTCACCGACAGCACAGCAGTGAGCGCGGCGGTTCAGGACATCGAACAGCGCGTCGGCCCGCTGGAAATTCTAGTCAACAACGCAGGCATTCAGCGTCGTGCGCCATTGGCCGAATTCAGCGAAGCGAACTGGAGCGAGCTGATGCGGACCAACCTCGACAGCGCTTTTTTTGTCGGGCAGGCCGTCGCCCGCTGCATGATTCCTCGCGGGCGGGGGCAGATCATCAACATCTGTTCGGTTCAGAGTGAGCTGGGACGCCCAAATATCGCCCCTTACGCTGCGAGCAAGGGCGCGCTGAAAATGCTGACCAAGGGCATGGCGATCGATTGGGGCCCGCACGGGCTGAACGTCAACGGGATCGGGCCGGGGTATTTCAAAACCGAGCTCAATGCAGCGCTGGTCGCGAACCCCGAGTTCAGCGACTGGCTGGTGCAGCGCACGCCGAGTCGTCGCTGGGGTGAAGTCTCTGAGCTCGCAGGGGCTGCGGTTTTCCTCGCGTCCGATGCCTCCAGCTTCGTCAACGGCCACATTCTTTATGTCGACGGCGCCATCACGGCGTCGTTGTGATTCGGAGAGCTTCCATGCAAGCCATTGTCTGCCACGCCCCGAAAGACCTGCGCGTCGAAGCCGAGGAGCAAGCCTCCGCGCTGACCTCTGGTCAGTTGCGCGTGCGCGTCGCCCGGGGCGGGATCTGCGGTTCGGATCTGCATTACTACCAGCACGGCGGTTTTGGAGCAGTGCGCCTGAAAGAGCCGATGGTGCTGGGCCATGAAATTTCAGCGGTCATCGCAGAAGTCGGGGGTGACCAGAACGGCTTCAGCGTCGGCCAGCGTGTCTCGGTCTCGCCTTCACGCCCCTGTGGCGGCTGCAAATACTGTCACGAAGGGCTGCCCAATCACTGCCTGAACATGCGGTTTTACGGCAGCGCGATGCCATTCCCGCATATTCAGGGTGCCTTTCGCGAAACCCTGGTGATCGACAGCAGCCAGGCGCACCTGTTGGCCCCGACGACGACCTTGGCTGAGGGCGCACTGGCCGAGCCGCTGTCGGTGGGATTACACGCGATCCAGCGTGCGGGCGGCGTGTTCGGCAAGCGCGTGCTGGTGACCGGCTGCGGACCGATCGGCAACCTGTTGATTGGCAGCTTGCGCGCCGCCGGTGCATTGCAAATCGTGGCGGCAGACCTGAGCGACAGCGCTTTGGCCTGCTCACGCCGAATGGGCGCCAGTGAGGCGCACAATCTGAAAGACGAGCCTGAAGCACTGAGCCGCTATAGCACCGAGAAAGGGCATTTCGACGTGATGTTCGAAGCCTCCGGCAGCGCTCAGGCCCTACGCGACGGCCTGACCTGCGTACGCCCCCGCGGCGTGGTCGTGACAGTCGGACTCGGTGGCGATGTGTCGATCCCGTTGAATCTGGTGGTCGGCAAAGAGATCGACTTGCGCGGCACTTTCCGCTTTCACCCTGAATTCGCGCAGGCGGTGGATTTGTTGAACCGGAAAGTGATTGACGTGAACCCGGTGATTTCTCACACGATCCCGTTCAACGACGCGGTTCAGGCGTTCGAATTGGCGGGGGACAAGCAGCAAGCAATGAAAGTGGTGCTGGATTTTGGGGTCAAGGATCTGTGAACACCTGTTGTGGGAGCGAGTTATTCGCGAGAAATGGCATGACCGATACGGCTTTATCGTCTGGTCTGCCGCCTCGCGAATAAATTCGCTCCCACAGCGAGGGGGGCGCTAATCCCGGTGCTATCGCTGTTCGCTCTGCGGCGTCACGCGCAGCACTTCTTCGATGGTGGTCAGTCCCGCCGCGACTTTTTGTGCGCCTGAGAGACGCAGGCTGCGCATGCCGTCCTTGAAGCCCTGCCGACGCAACGCGGTGAGGTCGAGGTCGGCCGTGATCAGCGTCTTGATGGCGTCCGACATCAGCATGATTTCGTACACCCCCGCACGCCCTCTGTAGCCCGTGTCCCGACATTCCGCACAGCCTACCGCCCGATGCGCTCCGCTCGGTACGCCTGCTTGCCACGGGCGGGTCAGGGCCTGCCAGTCCGCTTCGTCGATTTCCACCGGCGCTTTGCAATGCGGGCACAGCGTTCGCACCAGACGTTGCGCCATGACCCCCAGAATCGTGGCTTTGAGCAGGTAATGCGGCACGCCCAATTCCAACAGGCGACTGATGGCACTCGGCGCGTCGTTGGTGTGCAAGGTCGATAACACCAGGTGACCGGTCAGTGCCGCCTGAATCGCCATTTCAGCGGTTTCCAGGTCGCGAATCTCGCCGATCATGATGATGTCCGGGTCTTGCCGCATCAGCGCGCGCACACCACTGGCGAAGGACAGATCGATGTTGTGCTGCACCTGCATCTGGTTGAACGCAGGCTCGACCATCTCGATCGGGTCCTCGATGGTGCAGAGGTTCACCTCCGAGGTCGCCAGTTTTTTCAGTGTCGTGTACAGCGTCGTGGTCTTGCCGGAACCCGTCGGCCCGGTCACCAGAATGATGCCGTTGGGCTGGTGGGTCATGCCTTCCCAGCGCCGCAGGTCATCACCGGAAAAACCCAGTTGGTCGAAGTCCTTGAGCAGCACCTCCGGGTCGAAAATCCGCATCACCATTTTCTCGCCGAACGCGGTGGGCAAGGTCGAGAGACGCAACTCCACTTCGCCGCCATCGGGGGTCTTGGTTTTGACGCGGCCGTCCTGAGGTTTGCGCTTCTCGGCAACGTTCATCCGGCCCAGACTTTTCAGGCGGCTGGTGACCGCCATCGTCACCTGTGGCGGGAATTGATAGACGTTGTGCAACACGCCATCAATGCGAAAGCGCACGGTGCCCGCTTCGCGACGGGGCTCGATGTGAATATCGCTCGCGCGCTGTTGATAGGCGTACTGGAACAGCCAATCCACGATATTGACGATGTGCGCATCGTTGGCGTCTGGCTCCTGATCGCTGGCACCGAGCTTGAGCAACTGTTCGAAGTTGCCCAGATTGCTCACTTTTTGATCAGTTGCGCTGGCCCCGCTGACCGATTTTGCCAGCCGGTAAAATTCCACGGCCAGTTTCTGAACATCGACCGGGTTGGCGACCACGCGCTTGATCGGCATTTTCAGCACGTGCATCAGGTCGGCTTCCCACGCCTTCACGTACGGCTGGGCGCTGGCGATGGTCACGCATTCCCGGTCTACGGCGACGGCGAGAATCTTGTGGCGCTGGGCGAAGGCGTAGGACATCAGCGGCGTGACGGCGGCCACGTTGATTTTCAGCGGGTCAATGCGCAGGTAGGGCTGACCCGCCTGCTCGGCGAGCCAGGCGGTGAGGGATTCGAGGTCGAGTTTTTTGCCGGGGCGCTTGAGGTTTTCAAACTGCTGCGCGGCGATGAATTCAAGAGGATGGGTTTGCAGGTTCTGCGCGGTGCGGCGCAAGGTCAGTGCGTATTCGGCATTGTCCTGATCGAGATAACCCTGTGCGACCAGATCGCGCAGAACTTCATTGAGATCCAGCCAGCGGTCCTGGGACGAGGGGGCAAGGACGGACATGCGGGCTCCTTTGGACGAGACGGCTTACTTCGTAGGTAAGCAAGAGTAGTCCCAAGCGTGCCAGTTGTTGCGTCCTGCAGGTAGTAAAGCGTTGCCAATATTTTCGGCGTTCTCAACCGACAGCCAGTGAGACGGGCTCGGATAGGACGTGAAAATCGCCGATGGGTTCCAGCTCCACTGAACAAACATTGATCAAATTGCGCATTTTTTCGCCAATCACCTGCGCGCGATGCCACGTCATGCCGTCCACTTCCACCTCGATCATCAGCATGCCTTCCTGCTGCAAAACGCTGACCTGTTGCGGGGTCAGGTACTGCATTGCGAAGTAATTCAGCACCCGGCAGATCAGGTCTGGCTCGGCTTCGGCAAGAATCTGGTAACGCGAGCGGCAGTGCGCGTTGTTGGCCGACCAGGCGTCATGACGATGCGGGGCAGGAACGGCTTCGAGGTGCGGCATGCTGAACTCTCCTGTTTCGTCTATGAAATGAGTTGGCTGACGAGTGGAAGAGAGTTTTACATGCGGAAAAAGAAATATCTGGTCGGTCTTGGGCTGTATTAAACTTATTTCGACTTGTTAATGCGGCATCAAACGTTGCTGAGAATAAATTATGCAAACCGAGCTGGATGCCTACGACCGTAAGATTCTGGCGCTGCTGCAAGAGGACGCGTCGCTCTCCAGTGCGCAGATCGCCGAAGCGGTCGGACTGTCGCAATCGCCGTGTTGGCGCAGGATTCAGCGACTCAAGGACGAAGGCGTGATCCGGCGGCAGGTCACGCTGCTGGACCGCAAGAAAATCGGGTTGAACACGCAGATTTTCGCCGAGGTGAAACTCAACGCCCACGGCCGCTCGAACTTCACGGAATTCACCGAAGCGATTCGCGGGTTTCCGGAGGTGTTGGAGTGTTACGTGTTGATGGGGTCGGTGGACTTCTTGCTGCGCATCGTCACGCCAGACATCGAGGCGTATGAGCGGTTTTTCTTCGAGAAACTGTCACTGGTGCCGGGGATTCAGGAGGTGAATTCGACGGTGGCCTTGTCGGAAATCAAATCGACAACGAGTTTGCCGATTGTGCGATGACGCAGATCCTGTAGTAGTGAGCTTGCTCGCGATTGCGGTATGCCATTCAGCATCTCCATAGCTGACATATAGCTATCGCGAGCAAGCTCACTCCTACAGGCTCCTACAGTAGGGATTGCGATGTTGCTTAAAGCTTCAACAGCGTCTTCCATGCCCGGCTTTGCAGTACGGTGATGGTCTGTTGCACGCGGGCGTCGAGGATTTCGTCGCTGATGTCCAGGTGTGCCAGTTGCTCCAGCTTGTTCAGCTCGCCGTATAAACGGTCCAGCTCAGGCAGTTCAACGGTCTGGCGGGCGTAGTGCAGCCAGACTTGAATGCGCTCGATGCGCGGCAGTTGCTCGGCCAGGTCTTCCGGCTGCTGCTGATAACGCGCGAGATTCAATGCAATGGCCTCGTCACCGAGGAAGCGTGGCACCCAACTGCTCAGCATCGCGTTGCCCTGACGATTGCCGCGGTTGTTACGCTCGGCGGTCCAACTGCGTTCCATCAGCCAGCGCGAGGTCGTCAGCGAGAACAGGCCCCAACGCGGGTCTTCCAGCTCTTCGATGAATTGCTCGTGGGCAGCGGCGCGAACATCCGCGTCTTCCTGACCGGCCTGAACCAGCGTGCGCCAGTCTTCGAGCAGGGCGTCCAGCGCGGCGCGCAGGTCATGGGTACTGGCGCGTGGGGCGGCCTGGCCGAGGCTGCCGGTCAAGGCGCGCAGTTCGGCGAGCACTTCCACCCACTCCTGCAACAGGCTCCAGTGGCCATTGAAGCGATATTGCTCGGCCAGACGCTGGCTGCTGCCCAACAGATACCAGGCCAGCGCGCTGTAGGCGTCGTCCACGGATGTTTCGGCATGCAGCTCTGGCAGCGGCAATTTGACCGAGTAGCTGCTGGCATCGAACAGGCGATAGCCGCGCTCGGCCTTGCTGATGTCACACGGCATCAGCGCCAGTTTTTCAGCCAGCTCGGCGGCCAGTTCCAACAACGCGGCAGGCTCACCTTCGCGCAGCTCGAGTTCCAGCTCGCAGATTTCTTCCTTCTGCTTGCCGACGATCACGTTGCCCAAGTCGAGCGCCGCTTCGATCACGACCTTGGATTTGCCACGGCCCCAGGCGATTTCGGCTTTTTCACGCACGAAATCGGTGGTGAACAGCGGCTTGATGGTTTTCTTGTCCAGATCGGCCAGTTGCTCGGGCCAGCATTCGCCGTCGAGTTTTTTCAGGTCCAGCTTGGCCTTGGGCAAGTCCCAGTTGTACTCGTTGCGCTCGGACAAACCGGCCACGCTCTGGCCACGGGTTTTCAACGTCTGGATGATCGCGTCGCCGTCACGGCGCAGGCGCAGGGCTACTTTGGCGTGGGCCAGTTCGCGCTCGGGGGTGTCGAAGTACTGGTTGAACAGCTCAAGCCGCTCCCAGCCACTTTTGTTGCGTTTTTTCAGCAGCGGGTGATCGCGCAGGGCAGTCAGGGTTTCGCGGCTGACGCGGAGTTTGATTTCGGTTTCTTTCTGCATGGCCGGGAATCCAGGCGCGCTATCGCGGATAGGCGCTCTATCTCTTGAACAAGGGGACGCAGCCGGAATCGACACAGCCGCGCGGGTCGTGCAGTGTACAGGACATCACCCGTGACAGTTTATTCCTGCGGTCCAATCACCCTATGATGGTTCGCACATTGCGCCTGCATTAGAGGACACGCCTATGCCGTTGCCGTCCATGAAAGACCAGTTTGCAGCTTTGATCGCCGCGCCATCGGTGAGCTGCACGCAGCCTGCGCTGGACCAGTCCAACCGCACCGTTATCGACCTGTTGGCCACGTGGCTGGGCGATCTGGGTTTCGCGTGTGACATCCAGCAAGTCAGCCCCGGCAAGTTCAATCTGCTGGCGACCTACGGCACTGGCCCTGGCGGTCTCGTGCTATCGGGCCACAGCGACACCGTCCCGTATGACGACGCGCTGTGGAAGACCGATCCGCTGAAGCTGACAGAAGTGGACGGCAGTTGGGTGGGACTCGGCAGTTGCGACATGAAAGGCTTTTTCGCGCTGGCCATCGAAGCGTTGCAGCCCTTGCTCGACAAACCCTTCAAGCAACCGCTGATCATCCTCGCGACCTGTGACGAGGAAAGCTCAATGGCGGGCGCCAAGGCCCTCGCGGCAGCGGGAGGCGTGTTGGGGCGTGCCGCAGTGATCGGCGAGCCGACCGGCCTCAAGCCGATTCGCCTGCACAAAGGCGTGATGATGGAGCGCATCGACATTCTCGGGCGCAGTGGCCATTCGTCGGACCCCAGCCTGGGACACAGCGCTCTCGAAGCGATGCACGACGCGATTGGCGCGCTCAAAGGTCTGCGTCAGCAATGGCAAACCCAGTTCAACAATCCCCAATTCAGCGTGCCGCAGCCGACCATGAACTTCGGCTGCATCCACGGTGGCGACAACCCCAACCGCATTTGTGGCCAGTGTTCGCTGGAATTCGACCTTCGTCCCCTGCCGGGCATGGACCCGGAAATGCTCCGCGCTGCGATTCGCCAGAAGCTGCAACCGCTGGCCGAGCAGCATCAGGTGAAGATCGACTACGCGCCGCTGTTCTCGGAATGCGCGCCGTTCGAACAGAGCGCCGATGCGGAACTGGTGAGGGTCGCCGAGCGTCTGACGGGTCATACGGCCGAAGCAGTGGCATTTGGCACCGAAGCGCCTTATCTTCAGCGCCTTGGTTGCGAAACGATCGTGTTGGGGCCGGGCGACATTGCTTGCGCGCACCAGCCGGGCGAATATCTCGAAATGTCACGTTTGCAGCCTACAGTGCGTCTATTGCGTCAATTGATCGAACATTACTGCCTGACTCCGATGTGAGTTGGCACTACAGCCCAAACCCATCCAGAAGGAGAGTACGCGTGTTGCGATGCCTGTTCCGACGATAAAGCTCATGCCGCTGTGAGTGTTTTCACCCTTCGTCCCTCTTTATTACAGGCTCATTCGGATATGCCCGATTACGTCAATTGGCTCCGCCACGCGTCTCCCTACATCAATGCCCACCGGGATTGCACCTTCATCGTCATGCTGCCCGGCGACGGCGTTGAACACCCGAACTTCGGCAACATCGTCCACGACCTGGTGCTCTTGCACAGCCTGGGCGTACGTCTGGTGCTGGTTCACGGCTCTCGTCCGCAAATCGAAAGTCGCCTTGAAGCCCGAGGCCTGACGCCGCACTTTCATCGCGACATGCGCGTCACCGACGCTGCCACGCTGGAATGCGTGATCGACGCCGTGGGCGCGCTGCGGATTGCCATCGAAGCCCGTCTGTCGATGGACATGGCCGCGTCGCCGATGCAGGGCTCGCGGCTGCGCGTCACTGGCGGCAATTTCGTCACGGCTCGCCCGATTGGCGTGCTGGAAGGCGTCGACTATCAACATACCGGCGAAGTCCGTCGGATCGACCGCAAAGGGATCAATCGCCTGCTCGACGAACGCTCCATTGTGCTGCTGTCGCCTCTGGGCTACTCGCCGACGGGAGAAATCTTCAACCTCGCCTGCGAAGACGTCGCCACCCGCGCCGCCATCGACTTGGGTGCGGAAAAGCTGCTGCTGTTCGGCGCTGAATCCGGCCTGATGGACGAGCAAGGGCGTCTGGTGCGCGAACTGCGGCCACAACAAGTGCCAGCGCACCTTCAGCGTCTTGGCAGCAATTACCAGGCGGAATTACTGGACGCTGCGGCGCAGGCTTGCCGTGGCGGCGTGGCGCGCAGTCATATCGTCAGTTACGCCGAGGATGGTGCGCTGCTGTCCGAACTCTTCACCCGCGCGGGCGGCGGTACGCTGGTGGCGCAGGAGCAGTTTGAGTTGGTGCGCGAAGCGTCGATTGGCGACGTTGGCGGCTTGATCGACCTGATCACGCCGTTGGAAGAGCAAGGCATTCTGGTGCGTCGTTCACGCGAAGTGCTGGAGCGCGAGATCGAGCAGTTCAGCGTGGTCGAGCGTGAAGGGCTGATCATTGCCTGCGCGGCGCTGTACCCGATTGCCGATTCCGAAGCGGGCGAGCTGGCGTGTCTGGCGGTGAATCCCGAATACCGTCACGGCGGGCGCGGCGACGAGCTGCTTGAACGCATCGAAGAGCGCGCCAAGGCTCAAGGCTTGAAGACGCTCTTCGTCCTCACGACTCGTACCGCCCATTGGTTCCGCGAGCGTGGTTTCGAGCCAAGTAGCGTTGACCGTCTGCCGAGCGCCCGTGCGTCGCTGTACAACTATCAGCGTAATTCGAAGATTTTCGAGAAGGCGATTTAGTGCTGCATGCAATGCGCTCTTGATTCTGGCCGGAGGCCGTGGGAGCGCAGCTTGCTCACACGGCCTCCGGCCAGAATCAAAAGCAGATGCGCCGAGTCAGTGGATGATTCGGCGCCAGCTCTTTCAGTTACTGATCGCCAGAATACTCGCCTGATAGGCCCCGACGAAGGTGTCGAAATCCACCGGCTCTTCGGCCTGTTCCAGCTCGGATTGTTGAGCCAGGGATTCGCGGGCGCGGGTTTCGAAATCCGTTTGGTCGTCGACGCTCAGCGGGCGGCTGCGGAAGTATTCCGCGTGAACCTGCGCCTGACGCAGTGAGAACGCCGTAAAGCCTTCCTTGCGCTCCGTCATGGCAGCCAGTACTTGTGCCGACGGCGTCAGTGACGCATCCGCGACTTTGGCCCGTTGAACGGCCAGCGATTCTGCGTGTTCAGCGATCCCTTGGCTCTTGTCCAGCAGTGCGATGATCGGTTCGATTTTGTCCAGCAACTCATCCGCCCAGACTTTCAGGTCGATGGTGGACGTGTTACGGCTCAGTTGCAGGCCAGGACGACGGCCTTCCTTGACCACGGTGAGGAAGTTGCTGCTGGCATTGCCGCATTCGCAGTCAGCCAGCTGCGGGCTTTCCTGCAGGGCACAGAACAGAATGAAGGCGTCGATGAAACGCGACTGTTGCAGGTCGATCCCGACCGGCAGGAACGGGTTGATGTCCAGACAACGGACTTCGACGTACTGAACGCCGCGGGCCATCAAGGCCTGAATCGGACGCTCGCCGGAGTAAGTCACGCGCTTCGGACGGATCGTCGAGTAGTACTCGTTTTCAATCTGCAACACGTTGGTGTTGAGCTGAATCCACTCGCCATCCTTGTGCGTGCCGATTTCGGTGTACGGCGCGTAGGGCGTTGCCACCGCTTTGCGCAGGCTGTCGGTGTAGGTCAGCAAATCGTTGTAGCACGGCGTCAGGTCGGCCTGGGCGTTGCTCTGATAACCCAGATCGCTCATGCGCAGGCTGGTGGCGTAAGGCAGGTAGAGCGTGTCGGCGTCGAACTGCTCCAGCTGGTGCGAGCGACCGCGCAGGAAGCTGGCATCCAATGCAGGCGAGGCGCCGAACAGATACATCAGCAGCCAGCTGTAACGACGGAAATTGCGGATCAGGCCGATATAGCTTTCGGACTGGAAGTCGCGATCGGTGCCGTCGAAATCTTCGGTCTGCCGCAGAACGGACCAGATGTCTTCAGGCAGCGAGAAGTTGTAATGGATGCCTGCGATGCATTGCATCGTCTTGCCGTAACGCAAGGCGAGGCCTTGGCGGTATACGTACTTGAGCTTGCCGATGTTCGACGTGCCGTAATAGGCGATCGGGATGTCTTCCTCGGCCGGCAACGGGCACGGCATCGAAGGGCTCCAGATGTACTCGTTCCCCAGCTTGCTATAGGCGAAGCGGTGGATCTTTTCGAGGCTGTCGAGGGTGTCGGCAGGATTGGCCAGTGCTGGCGTGATGAACTCCAGCAACGACTCCGAATAGTCGGTGGTGATCTGCTCGTTGGTCAGTGCAGAACCCAGGCTTTCAGGGTGTGGCGTCTGGGCTAGGCGGCCCTCGCCCGTAACGCGCAGGCATTCACGCTCGATACCGTGCAGGCACTTCTCCAGAAGGGAGAGGTGAGATTGCTCGCCGAGCAGAGCCAGGCGGCGATTGAGAAGTTCGCTCAAGTTGGATTCCTTCACGCGTCAGTCGGCCCTATATGGGGGCGATATGGCGATCTACAAGGGTGAAGAAAGGAACTGGCGTTTTCGCCTCGTTTTCGGTCCGAACGCCGATGCCCGTCACTGATCATTCCCACAAGCTGTCATGTGGGAATGACCAGAAAATTTCGACACTGATACACAGCGCCGAAATTAACCCATATCCCTATCGGACAGCTACACGATCGCGAATGTGCCTTGTGCTTTCGCGACCAGTTTGTCGGCCTGATGCACGGCAGCTTCGACCACCAGCGTGCGACGACCGGCGTGCAGCACCGTTGCGACACAGATGACTTCGCCATCCGCCACGCCGCGCATGTAGTTGATCTTGCACTCGACCGTCACGCTTTGCTTGTCGAAGCCATGAGCGCTGGAGCAGGCCAGCCCCATGGCGATATCGACCAGACTGAACAGCGCGCCGCCGTGCATGACATTGCCGCGATTGCGCAGGTGTGGCTCCAGCGCCAACGCCACCTCTGCGACGCCTTCCTCACTGAGCCGCACGACACGGCAGCCCAGGGTCTTGAAGTAAGCGCTTTGTGTCAGCTCGTCCGGGATATCCATCAGCGTTTCTTCAGTTGCTTGGCGTTGGCGAACAGCGAAGCCATGGCGTTATTGGCCGGGGCGGCTGTCGCGGTTTCTTTGCGCGGCGCGCTGGTTTGTTGCTGCCGTGGTGCTGCCCCAGGCCGTGCACCACGGGCGCCGTCGATTTTCTCGCCCGGCGTGTCGCTCATGCGCATCGACAGGCCGACGCGTTTGCGCGGGATGTCGACTTCCATGACCTTCACTTTCACCACGTCACCGGCTTTGACGGCTTCGCGAGGGTCCTTGATAAATTTCTCCGACAGCGCAGAGATATGCACCAGACCGTCCTGGTGAACGCCAATATCGACGAACGCGCCGAAGTTGGTCACGTTGGTGACGACACCTTCGAGGATCATGCCCAGTTGCAGGTCTTTCAGGTCTTCGACGCCGTCCTGGAACTCGGCGGTCTTGAATTCCGGGCGCGGGTCGCGGCCTGGTTTCTCAAGTTCCTGAAGAATGTCGGTGACGGTTGGCAGGCCAAAGGTCTCGTCGGTGAATTTCTTCGGGTCCAGACGCTTGAGGAAGCTGGCGTCGCCGATCAGCGAGCGAATGTCGCGGTCGGTTTCGGCAGCAATGCGTTGTACCAACGGGTACGCCTCAGGGTGAACGGCGGACGAATCCAGCGGGTTGTCGCCGTTCATGACGCGCAGGAAGCCTGCGGCCTGTTCGAAGGTTTTCTCGCCCAGACGCGCGACTTTCTTCAGCGCGGCGCGGGTTTTGAAAGCGCCGTTCTCGTCACGGTGGGTCACGATGTTTTGCGCCAGTGTCGTGTTCAGACCGGAAATGCGGGCGAGGAGGGCGACCGACGCCGTGTTCACATCGACGCCCACGGCGTTCACGCAGTCTTCGACCACGGCGTCCAGACCACGGGCCAGCTTGAGCTGCGACACATCGTGTTGGTACTGGCCGACGCCAATGGATTTCGGATCGATCTTCACCAACTCGGCGAGCGGGTCCTGCAGGCGACGAGCGATGGACACCGCGCCACGGATCGACACGTCCAGATCCGGGAATTCCTTGGCGGCCAGTTCCGACGCCGAGTACACCGATGCACCGGCTTCGGAGACCATGACTTTGGTCATTTTCAGTCCTGGGTATTTTTTGATCAGCTCAGCGGCCAGTTTGTCGGTTTCGCGACTGGCGGTGCCGTTGCCGATGGCGATCAGGTCGACCGAATGTTTGGCGCACAGGGCAGCCAATACGGCGATCGTCTGATCCCACTGGTTTTTCGGCACGTGCGGATAAACCGTGGCGTGGTCCAACAGTTTGCCGGTGGTATCGACCACGGCCACTTTGCAACCGGTGCGCAGGCCAGGGTCGAGACCCAGTGTGGCGCGCGGGCCCGCCGGGGCGGCCAGCAGCAGGTCATGCAGGTTGTGGGCGAAGACGTTGATCGCCTCGGTCTCGGCGCCATCCCGCAGCTCGCCCAGCAGGTCGGTTTCCAGATGGGAATACAGCTTCACCTTCCAGGTCCAGCGCACCACTTCACCCAGCCATTTGTCCGCCGGGCGGTTCTGATTCTGCAGGCCGAAGCGCTCGCTGATCATCATCTCGCACGGGTGCAGCGTGCCTGGCAGCTCTTCACCCACTTTTAGCGCAGAGCTGAGAATGCCTTCGTTGCGGCCGCGGAAAATGGCCAGCGCACGGTGGGACGGCATGCTTTTCAAAGGCTCGTCGTGTTCGAAGTAGTCGCGGAATTTGGCGCCTTCTTCTTCCTTGCCGGCCACGACGCGGGCGCTGATCACGGCTTCCTGCTTGAGGAAGCTGCGCAGTTTCTCCAGCAGCGTGGCGTCTTCGGCAAAACGCTCCATCAGGATGTATTTGGCACCTTCCAGCACGGCCTTGACGTCAGCGAAGCCTTTTTCGGCATCGACAAAGCGCGCGGCTTCGGTGTCCGGCGTCAGGCTCGGATCGTTGAACAGGCCATCCGCCAACTCGCCGAGACCTGCTTCAAGAGCGATCTGGCCTTTGGTGCGGCGCTTCTGTTTATAAGGCAGGTACAAGTCTTCGAGGCGGGTCTTGGTGTCGGCGAGCTTGATGTCGCGCGCCAGTTCCGGGGTCAACTTGCCTTGCTCTTCGATGCTCGCAAGGATGCTGATGCGACGCTCGTCCAGTTCACGCAGATAGCGCAGACGCTCTTCCAGATGACGCAGTTGCGTGTCATCGAGGCTGCCAGTCACTTCTTTACGGTAGCGAGCGATGAACGGCACGGTAGAGCCTTCATCCAGTAACGCGACGGCCGCTTCGACCTGTTGCGGGCGGACGCCGAGTTCCTCGGCGATGCGGCTGTTGATGCTGTCCATAAAACCACCTGGCAAATGTGTGTGCAAAAAATCCGGCTGCTGGCGAAGGCCTTGAGCGAGTGGTGCCTGATCTTGAGGGCGGCGCATTATACCCAGTGAACCCGGATTAGGGGATTGCCTCGTCGGAGGGCTTGTCAGGACTGCACGGCTACTCTGTAGATATCTGTAATGCCCCGCGCAGAGCATCAGTGTGACCCCAGGAAAAATCTGCTAACAATGCACACGGTGCACATAACAGCAGCTACGCCATAATGCGCGCCGAGATCAAAGGAGCTTCCAATGAGCAGCACTGCACAAACGGCTGAAGGCGAGAAAATCCTCATCGTTGATGATGACCCGGGTCTGAGCAGCCTGTTAGAACGTTTTTTTACCAGCAAGGGCTACCGCGCCCGTGCTGTGCCCAATGTCGAGCACATGGATCGTCTGCTGGCTCGGGAAGTGTTCCATCTCGTCGTGCTGGATTTGATGCTGCCCGGCGAAGACGGCTTGTCTGCCTGCCGCAGACTGCGTGCCGCGAACAACCAGGTGCCGATCATTATGCTGACGGCCAAGGGCGACGAGTTGAGCCGCATCAAAGGGTTGGAACTGGGCGCCGACGATTACCTGGCCAAGCCATTCAACCCCGATGAACTGATGGCCCGTGTCAAAGCGGTCCTGCGACGCCAGTCCGCGCCGGTGCCCGGTGCGCCTGCCAGTGAAGACGAAACCGTCACGTTCGGTGAATACGAGCTTTCGCTCGCCACTCGCGAGCTGAAAAAGGGTGATCAGGTTCACATGCTCACCACCGGCGAGTTCGCTGTTCTCAAGGCGTTGGTCATGCACGCTCGGGAGCCGCTGACCCGCGACAAATTGATGAATCTTGCCCGAGGCCGCGAGTGGGACGCGTTGGAGCGATCCATCGATGTACAGATTTCACGCCTGCGCCGTTTGATCGAAGTCGATGCCGCCAAACCGCGTTATATCCAGACCGTCTGGGGTGTGGGTTATGTATTCGTGCCAGACGGTGCCAACAAGCAGTAAGCACATCGACAGGTTGCCTGTTGGGCGCTTTGATCGCCTGCTTACGCCAGCCAGTCATTTCGCGCCTCCCAAGAGGGGGTGTCGAGGTGGCTGGTTTTGCTGTCTCTTGCCATCCGCGACATCTCGCGAGTTTGCCTCGCTCCTGCAAAGTGTATAGCCACCGTTATGAAGACTCCGCTCTGGTTCCCGCAAAGCTTCTTTTCCCGCACCCTGTGGCTGGTGCTCATCGTCGTGCTGTTTTCCAAGGCGCTGACGCTGGTGTATCTGCTGATGAACGAAGACGTGCTGGTCGACCGTCAGTACAGCCACGGCGTCGCGCTGACTTTGCGGGCGTATTGGGCGGCAGATGAAAGCGACCGGCAGACGATCGCCGATGCGGCGGGGCTGATTCGTGTCGTCGGCGGTGGGGTACCGGAAGGCGAGCAGCACTGGCCTTACTCGGAAATTTATCAACGCCAGATGCAGGCCGAGTTGGGAGCCGACACCGAAGTACGGCTGCGGGTTCACGCGCCGCCAGCGCTGTGGGTGCGGGCACCGAGTCTGGGTGATGGCTGGCTCAAGGTCCCTTTGTATCCTCATCCGTTACGCGGTCAGAAAATCTGGAGCGTACTCGGCTGGTTCCTCGCCATCGGTTTGCTGTCCACCGCGTCGGCCTGGATTTTCGTCAGCCAGCTGAATCGGCCACTCAAACGCCTGGTGTTTGCGGCTCGCCAATTGGGGCAGGGGCGTAGCGTCCGTTTGCCCGTCAGCGACACCCCCAGCGAAATGACCGAGGTGTACCGCGCCTTCAATCAGATGGCGGAGGACGTCGAACAGGCAGGGCAGGAGCGGGAGCTGATGCTGGCCGGGGTTTCCCACGACTTGCGCACGCCGCTCACGCGATTGCGCCTGTCGCTGGAATTGATGCCCAAGGACAACGAATTCATGGATGGCATGGTCCGGGACATCGAAGACATGGACGCGATTCTCGATCAGTTCCTGGCGTTCATTCGTGATGGACGCGACGAAGAAGTCGAGGAAGTCGATCTGGTCGAACTGGTTCACGAAGTGGTGGCGCCGTACAACAGCCCGGTCGAGCAGGTGCGTTTATGCCTGGAATCCATCCCGCCGTTTCCGCTGCGTCGCGTCTCGATGAAGCGCTTGCTCGCCAATCTCATCGGCAACGCCATGCACCATGCGGGAGATGGCGTTGAAGTAGCAGCTTATGTGTCAGGTGACAGTGGCGCGCCTTATGTTGTGCTCAGCGTGCTGGACCGAGGCATGGGCATTGACCCCTCCGAGCTGGAAGGCATCTTCAACCCCTTCATCCGCGGCGACCGTGCCCGCAGTGGCAAAGGCACCGGGCTGGGCCTTGCCATCGTCAAACGCATCGCTGCCATGCACGGCGGCAACGTCGAACTGCGCAATCGATCGGGAGGCGGGCTGGAGGCGAGGGTTCGGCTGCCGTTAGGGTTGATGCTGCCGAGGGATGCGGACTGATTCGTGTTGGCGCTGCCCGCATGAGTCTCAAGGTCAATTCTCTAAGGCGATGCTGGTTGGAATGATTGCAGCGCTCAACAGGGCCGATGCGATCATGCTCACCTGAATCAATCAACGAAGCGTAGGACAAGGTATTGGTACGGAGACCCATTTGGCAGTTTATTTTCCACCGCTCACCATCGGTGCGCTTACCTATACCTTTGATCATCTCAATCCCTTCACTTTCATTTTCCACAGCCAGATGGCGAAGCGGGAGTTGAGCGTCCACGTCACGTTTTCCAACCACTGCTTTTCAAAAGCCTACCTCCCAGCGAGTCATCCGGAAGGTGAGCCGATCATCGACTATGGCGCGAAAGCCAGGTCGTTCTGTTCTACCCGTTATCGCCTTTCGCTCCAGTTGCCAGCAATAGTGACGAGTCTGAATCAG
This sequence comes from Pseudomonas salicis, assembly GCF_057128705.1. NCBI lineage: Bacteria > Pseudomonadati > Pseudomonadota > Gammaproteobacteria > Pseudomonadales > Pseudomonadaceae > Pseudomonas > Pseudomonas salicis. The sequence goes on along the minus strand of NZ_JBSKHU010000006.1, from coordinate 119,415 downwards.
CCCCATATCAAGGTCTGGCAGACGGCTACTCAAAGGAATTGGGCATATTCGATCAGAGTCGAGGACCCGGCGGGAGCCTATCACCTGTTTTTTGAAATTCGTCGGGCTGCTCAGCTCACGCCTCAAAACCTGAATCTTGTGGTCGAGAGTGCCTATCATCAAACTGAGTCGCCGCCCAAGCTGTTTGGCCGCATCGGGTTTCAGCTCTTGTGCAGCAAGGTTTACTTGCGCAGAGCTATTGCGACCAGATGTTAAGCATCAAGAAACGAAAAAAGACGCACAAGGCGTCTTTTTTTGTTAACGGTAAAGCAGATCCGGACACCACTTGCGAGCCGCCTTGCGCGACTACGGTTTTCACCGCTGGGAAGCGCTCGATCTCATCCGGTCAGTCGCTTCGACAGGGCTGATGGTATTGGAAACCCTGGACGGGGTCAATTTAGGCGTCACCCTTTCCCTTTCGTGCGCGTCATGTGCGGGCCGCCGTTTTTTTCGATGTATTGGATGATCATCCCCGCCACGTCCTTGCCGGTCGTGGCTTCGATGCCTTCCAGGCCCGGCGATGAGTTCACTTCCATCACCAGAGGCCCGTGGTTCGAGCGCAGGATGTCGACGCCCGCGACGCTCAGGCCCATGACCTTGGCGGCGCGGATGGCAGTCATGCGTTCTTCCGGCGTGATCTTGATCAGGCTGGCGGTGCCGCCCCGGTGCAGGTTGGAGCGGAATTCACCGGGTTTGGCCTGACGCATCATCGAAGCGATCACCTTGTCGCCCACCACGAAGCAGCGAATGTCCGCGCCTCCGGCTTCCTTGATGTACTCCTGCACCATGATGTCCTGCTTGAGCCCCATAAAGGCTTCGATCACCGATTCCGCTGCCGTTGCCGTTTCGCAGAGCACGACGCCGATGCCTTGGGTGCCTTCCAGCACCTTGATCACCAACGGCGCGCCGTTGACCATCTGGATCAGGTCGGGGATGTCGTCAGGGGAGTGAGCGAAACCCGTCACCGGCAGGCCGATTCCGCGCCGCGACAACAATTGCAACGAACGCAATTTGTCCCGGGAGCGCGCGATGGCGACGGATTCGTTGAGCGGGAACACGCCCATCATCTCGAATTGACGCAGCACGGCGCAGCCGTAGAAGGTAACGGAAGCGCCAATGCGCGGAATGACCGCGTCAAAGCCTTCCAGGGGTTTTCCTCGATAGTGAATCTGCGGCTTATGACTGGCGATGTTCATATAGGCGCGCAGGGTATCGATCACCACGACCTCATGGCCACGCTGAATGCCAGCTTCGACCAGACGGCGAGTTGAATACAGACGCGGGTTTCGCGAAAGCACAGCGATCTTCATGCAACACCTGTGGCAGAGGGATTGGAGGCCGGAAAAACCGGTTTGTCCTGAACGTAAGTAATGCCCGGATTGACCACCAGTTGGCCGTCAATCAAAGCCTTGGAACCCAATAGCAACCGGTAACGCATGGCCTTGCGGCAGGCGAGGGTGAATTCCACCGGCCAGACCCGATCTCCCAAGGCAAGGGTGGTGCGAATCACGTATCGCACCTGCGCCTGGCCGTTGGAGCTTTTGATGGTCTTCATCGCCACCAGCTGCGCTTCGCAACGGCGATGTCGTAACTGCACGACGGTCCCCAAGTGAGCGTTGAAGCGCACCCACTTTTCGCCGTCGCGTTCGAAAGGTTCGATTTCCGTGGCATGCAGGCTGGATGTGCTGGCCCCGGTGTCGATTTTCGCGCGCAAGCCTGCCACCCCCAAATTGGGCAGCGCCACCCATTCGCGAAGGCCGATGACTGTGAGATGGTCGAATGTTTTCAAAGCGATTCCGTCAAGTTGCGCGTTCTCCCTGACACCCGAAAAGCCGGGGACAAGGCTTGAAATGCAGGCTGCTCAATGCCAGCGCCGATGACTCTAACGGCCAACGCGGTCTGCTGTGTGACAATCCGGGAACGATAGCCGCACGAGCGATAAAGCGCATACCCCTACGCATGTGCGGGGAATTCTAATCAAGGTTTGAGATTACTGCGCGCCCGGCGTTGCGTAGTACAGTTCTGACTATTACCCGGTTGAGGAATTCAGATGGCACAAAAGGCAGAAGAGGACGACAAGGTTCGTCTGGACAAATGGCTCTGGGCAGCGCGTTTCTTCAAGACGCGCGCGCTGGCGAAAGCAGCGATTGAAAGCGGCAAGGTGCATTGCCGAGGCGAGCGTTGCAAGCCCGGGAAGGAGCCGCGCATTGGTGACGAGTTTCAGATTCGAGCCGGGTTCGATGAGCGCACGGTGGTGGTTCAGGCGCTGTCCATCGTTCGTCGGGGGGCGCCGGAAGCTCAGTTGCTGTACAGCGAAACACCGGAAAGCCTCGCGAAGCGGGAACAGGCGGCCGAGATGCGCAAGGCTGGGAGCCTGGGCGTGACCACGGACGGCAAACCGACCAAAAAGCAGCGACGCCAGCTGTTTCATTTTCGGTCGGGGGATGACTGAGTGCGCGTTCGCGGGGTGAACGTCTGGTCGCGGTGTGCAGGCGCCACCCCCGGCGGCCCTGCCAATGCGGATCTCTTACAATCGTGCGCCTGGCTTCATGATGCTCAGACAGCCCAGCAGCGGCACCTTGGCGAACAGGTTGAAAATCGGCGCCGTGACTTGCAACAGAAAGCGTGTGGCCACTGCCACGAACGGCGTGTAACAACTCCAGGCCAACGCCAGCAGGGCGATCATCACGCCGCCAATGTAATCGTCCTGGCCCCAATGAGCGCCAGCCACCAGGCGGGGCATCATGAACAGCAGCGCCAGCACCCAGATGATCACGCGCTGACCCACCGTACGGCTGAACACAGTCATGAACATCGCCCAGATCAGCAGCACCGAAGCGTGGTCGCCGGGAAAACTCTGGCTTGAGCGGTCCTTCAACTGCCATTTGTCTTCCAGTGTGGGGAAGATTTCGCTGAGCTTGATCGCGTCCGGGATCACCATGGAGGCGCTGTCATGTTGCAGGGAGGTGTGATCGATGATTTTGGAGAACACCGTGCGAATGATCAGCAACAGAATCAACGTCAGTACGAAGCCGATCAGCGCGGCGCGGGTTTGTACCGCTTTGAATACCCAGTCGCCCTTGATCAGCAGCACCAGCAAGATCAGCCCGACGACGATATCGAACGGGCGCATACTGGCAATCGTCCAGATCCACAACCACACTTTGTTTTGCTCAAGTGGGCGGTTCAGCACATGAAAAAGCCATTCGTCGAATTGGGTGAAAGCGGCGTGGCCTGTGGGCCAGATCCACACCAGCAGCAGTGCTAGCGCGATCAGATTACACAGCAGGAATTTTTTGGCGTTCCACTTGGCTTGGAACAACGCGGGATAGTCCATAAGATGCCCCCATCGGCATGACAGTGCACCCATCGGTGCTAAACGGCGTTTTATAAGCGCTTGTCATCACTTTGTCATTACTCAGATACCTTTCTTCATATGCAAAATTTCCCGGACATTGATTACACCCAACGTTTCATCTTCGACGAGAGCGACGTTCGCGGTGAGCTTGTGGCACTGGAGCGTAGCTACGCTGAGGTACTTGCCAAGCACCCTTACCCCGAACCGGTTGCGCAACTGCTCGGCGAAATGCTCGCTGCAGCTGCCTTGCTGGTCGGCACGCTGAAATTCGACGGCTTGCTGGTCTTGCAGGCGCGCTCGCTGGGGCCGGTTTCGCTGCTGATGGTCGAGTGCTCCAGCGACCGCGAAATCCGCGGCATCGCCCGTTATGACGAAAGCCTCATCACCCCGGCAGCCACGTTGCAGGAGCTGATGCCAGACGGCGACCTGACCATGACCATCGATCCTCGCCAGGGTAAACGCTACCAAGGGATCGTGGGGCTGGACGGCGTCGACCTGTCGGCTTGCCTTTCCAGCTACTTCGTGATGTCCGAGCAATTGCCTACGCGCTTCTGGATCAAGGCTGACGGCAAGCGAGCGCGCGGTCTTCTGCTTCAGCAACTCCCTCCCGCACGTCTCACTGACGCGGAAGAGCGCGAAGCCAGCTGGCAGCACGTCAACACCCTCGTCGATACCCTTACCGCCGAAGAGCTGCTGAGCCTGAACAACGAAACCGTGCTGCATCGTCTCTTCCATGAGGACGCCGTGCGCATGTTCGACATTCAGCCGCTGGTGTTCCGTTGCAGCTGCTCCCGCGAGCGCTCCGCTAACGCGCTGGTCAGCCTGGGCCTTGAGGATGCGCAGCAGTTGGTGATCGAACACAACGGCATGGTCGAGATCGATTGCCAGTTCTGTAATCAGCGCTACCTGTTCGATGCCGCTGACGTGGCGCAGCTGTTTGCAGGCGGTGGGATCGATACCCCTTCTGATACCCGTCATTAATGTAGTGTCGATGTAGTGCCAAGGTGGGGCTGAATGGTTTCCGCCCGGCCTGCTTGGCTCTGGATTATGTAGTTCTGACAGTTGGCCCCTACCTTTTTTGGCCTTTTCTGGCATAATCCGGCCCACTTTTCAGCTGTAGTAGTTTGGGTTTTTCTACTACAAAACGTTTGGAGCACTCGGCCAGCGGGCCGACGGGGAATCTCATGACGCAAGCCAACAACGCCGTTTACACCGATCTCAGTGTCGACGAACTGGTTAAAGAAGCCCTCAAACGCGAAGAAGGCGTACTGTCCGACACCGGCGCGCTCGTCGTCGAAACCGGTCACCGTACAGGTCGCTCGCCAGCGGACCGTTTCATCGTCGATGAGCCGAGCACCTCGGCCGCCATCGCCTGGGGTCCGATCAACCGCAAATTCCCTGCTGACAAGTTCGATGCCCTGTGGGCGCGTGTCGAGTCGTTCAACAACGCTCAGGAACATTTCGTTTCTCACGTCCACGTAGGCTCGGCGTCCGATCACTACCTGGCCGTCAAGATGACCACTCAGACTGCCTGGCAGAATCTGTTCGGTCGTTGCCTGTTCATCAATCCGGCCCAGTACAACCCTGCTGGTCGCCAGGAATGGCAGGTGCTGAACGTTGCCAACTTCATCTGCGAGCCAGAACGCGACGGCACCAACTCCGACGGCTGCGTCATCCTCAACTTCGCACAGAAGAAGGTGCTGATCGCAGGCATGCGTTACGCCGGCGAGATGAAAAAAGCCATGTTCTCCGTGCAGAACTTCCTGCTGCCGGCCGCTGACGTGCTGCCAATGCATTGCGCCGCCAACATCGGCGAAGAAGGCGATGTGACCCTGTTCTTCGGTCTGTCGGGCACTGGCAAAACCACCTTGTCCGCAGACGAGAGCCGTTACCTGATCGGTGACGATGAGCACGGCTGGGGCGAAGGTGTTGTGTTCAACATTGAGGGCGGTTGCTACGCCAAGTGCATCGACCTGTCGGAGAAGAACGAGCCGGTCATCTGGAAAGCCATCAAGCATGGCGCTGTGCTGGAAAACGTCGTTCTCGACGCCAACCAGCACGCCGACTACGCAGACAGCAGCCTGACCCAGAACAGCCGCGCCGCGTACCCGCTGGAACACGTTGAAAAGCGCTCCGAGAAAAACTTCGGTGGCGAGCCAAACGCTGTGATCTTCCTGACCTGCGACCTGACCGGCGTTCTCCCGCCCGTGTCGATCCTCAGCGAAGAACAAGCGGCCTACCACTTCCTGTCGGGCTACACCGCGCTGGTCGGTTCGACCGAAATGGGTTCGGGCGCTGGCATCAAGTCGACCTTCTCCACTTGCTTCGGCGCACCGTTCTTCCCGCGTCCGGCCGGCGAATACGCTGAGTTGCTGATCAAGCGTATCCGCGGCTTCGGCTCGAAGGTTTACCTGGTTAACACCGGCTGGACCGGCGGCGGCTACGGTGTTGGCAAACGCTTCAACATCCCGACCACCCGTGGCGTTATTGCCGCGATCCAGAGCGGCGCGCTGATCGGTGCAGAAACCGAGCACCTCGACACCGTTAACCTGGACGTGCCGAAATCCGTTCCAGGCGTCGACACCGGGCTGCTGAACCCACGCAATACCTGGGCCGACAAAGCAGCGTACGACGAAGCGGCCAAGGCGCTGGCCGGTCTGTTCATCGAGAACTTCAAGAAGTTCGACGTGAGCGATGCGATCAAGGCAGCGGGTCCGAAGTTGTAAGACCGGGCTTTGCTGACCAAAAAACCGCCTCCAGGGGCGGTTTTTTTATAGATATCTTTCGGCGTCAGTCTTGCCCGATCTTATGGCTCAGCCTGATTTCCCCGTCACCGGAAAATCCTGAGTGATGTCGAAACTGCCCTTGGCAACGACGTTCTTCGCGTTGCACAGTTTCGCGTCGAAGCCGGGGTGGCGTTCGCCGTGTTGGGCCGCGAAGGCGGCGGCTTCTTTGGTGCATTCGTCGTTGGGCTGTTCGGGGGAGAGTGCGGCGTTGAACTGAAACGTGCCTACCAATCTATAACGGTCCAACAGCTTGTTGGATGACGTCAGCTTCTCGATCTTGCTGAAGTCGAGTTTGACGTTGCTGTTCGTGCCGTCCTTGTCTGTGTCGAAATACTGGTAGTACGAGCCGGTGTCGTAGGACGCGCTGTTTTCATCGTGAGCGACTTCAACGCGGCCACCCTGAAACATGATCGCCTGTTTCTGCTGGTCCGGGTCCTCGAAAGAGAAACCGAGGATGGGGCCGATGCTGACTTCGTTGCGATCACCGTCTGCTTCCTGGTCCGCACTGAGCGTCAGCCAGTTCGCGCCGGGCAGCTTGCCGGGCAGGAAGCCAACGCTGACGGCATCGCCTTTGGCTTCGTAGTGCAGATTCATGGCACCGCTCACGTCTACCGTCATCGACTTCGAGAGGCCGCGAGCGTCGGCAGAGGCGCTGCTGGCTTTCTCGGGATTTTTATCGCCGCAGCCTGCGAGGGTGGCAATCAGGGCGGCGAACATGAGCGGAAGGTAGCGAGTGTGGGTCATGGGGTTTTCCTGAAGTGATCGGCTGAAAGCCTCTGCTTGGCGGAAGGTATGACCGCTGAAATCGCGTTTTGTCGAGCCAGTGACTGAAAAATGTTGCCGAGGTCTTTGTTGGCAAGCTCGCCCTCGACGGTGATTCATGATCCCGGTCAAGAGCGAGACAGTTGCCTGGAATTCTTGATGACGTATTGCCGCTTCGTTTATGTCACGGCAGGGTGTCAATCGGTTTTTCAGTTTTACGTATAATGTGAAGCGATACAGCTTGAACGGTCTTGTAAATCACATTCAATAAAATGGAAGTGAAATTTCAACTAATGGGCTTGTGAAAACTCGACGTTGGCGCAACAGGGGCGGACAAGCCTGCGTTGGGAAAGAATGCATTGCCGTTCACGGCTGAAAACTTCACACCCTTATCGCCCCACGAGACGCGGCGCTCTCCGGCGTCCGCTTCCGTAATGGCGGTATAAGATTTGCTGCGCATACCGATAAAACTCTTATCGTTTCGTGCAATCACTTTCAAATACTCATCAATTCTGGCGGAAGTCAGCTTGAGCATTTTATTCAGCGGAGCCCCCCAGCGAGTCAGACTTTGCTCGGCGTAATGACGGATGATCAAACCCGGTTCCGTAAAAGCATTTCTGCCATTGGCGCCATCATCGGCCGCGTTGCCCACTAACGTTGCGTGGCGACCTGCCATTGGGAAGATATGTACCTGGGTGCTTGGCGCGGTGCGCGGCGCTACGCAGGCGAAACCTTTGGAGCGTTCATCACGTGCGTAAAAGCCAATGTACTGTTTGACGTTGGCACCGAGCGTGACGCGGTGAGCCTGGAAGTTCAGCGCACCCGGCACAGGGTCGATGGCGAAGATATTGACGGCAATGTGCTTCAGCTCAGGGTCTGCCAGCATGGCATTGGCCAGCATGTGGCAACTGATACCCCCGCGGCTCCAGCCCACCAGATTGACCTGTTTGGGAATCGGGCGGCCTTTTTCATCTTTCTTGCGGAAGATCTGGATGATTTTTTCCTGAAGCTGCTGGGGGGTGACTTTGCGATCCCCGTAGTCGTAAGTGCGCCACAGCCAGCACCCGGTTCGATCAAGGTCTTCAACAGGAATGTTGGCTTTCTTCAATCGATCGTATTCCTGCTTGGTCAACTTCGTGCGCTGCCAGTTCGTTTTGCCTTTTATCATCGCCAATGCATGACCGACATTTTCTTCCCAGCCTTTGCCAAATAGCGTTCCGGTCATGCCATAGCCGCCGGGCTCAGTGAACAGGTTATCGGCTTGCAAGTTGCCACTGCCAGGGCCATCAATAATGATCCAGTCGGCAAACTCTCGGTTGTTCATGTTTGAAGCCAGTGTGGATACCAGCTCGCCGTCCCAATAGCTTTTATTGAATGGGTCAAAACTGTTAGAGCCGGTACCGCAAAAGAATACTGTTAAAACACTCATGATTAATTACCCTTGGGTTGATAGGTCTCCAAAAGGTAGGTTGAGGATATTCATTTGGCAAAAGCGTAACTGTTTCGCAATATGAGCCTGTCAAAAGGCTCCAAAGTGTGTCAGTCCGCATCAGGGTCGATAAGTATTAGCCGCCTCACAGAACTGTTCCTGTGCGAGTTTGTTTTTCTCGTCCCTGTCTTTGGCAGCGCGCTTGGTCCAGTCGCTGCACATGTCTTTGAAGTACGGTGCAGCGGCGCGACGGCATTCGCGATATTCGACGCTGTCCGCTTTGAAGTTCATGCACACGCTATTGTTTTCGACGTGATTGTTGTAGATGCGGTAGCGCGCTTCATACCGATTGCGCCCATCCACTTCCCTGATAAGTACGCCCGCGACTTCATAGCGACGGCCCGTTTCAGCCTGAGGCTTGGCGGCGGTCGCCTTGTACTGCGCCATGTAACGGTCAGACACCATGCCCTGTGGTCGGGGTGCGTTGTAGTCCGTCGGTTGAATATCGCCAAACCGGCAATTGATGACGTCTCGGTCGATCACATTGCCTTGCTTCATGCAGTCGTCGAGCGGCTTTGACGTCGCAGGTTGGGTGGTATCTAGCTTGGGAGCGACGTAGACCACTTGCTCGGTCGTCCGCATTTCGGGTGTTTGAGCCTCGGGTTCAGGTGCTTCGATGACGTCAGCCGCCGGTAACGTGGCGACGGGCATCGGAGCGGGTTTCTGCGTATGAAACATCTGAGCGACGAGGTAGAGAATCGCCATCACTAGCGCCAGACAAATCAACACGCTGCTGAGCGGCCACGTACTTTTGGCAGGTGGGAGTTTTCTTTTTGCAGGGTGCGAACCGAGCACGACGTCGAACTGGTCTGGCGTCAGACGCTGTATGACGATCTGGCCGTCATCCTCGGGCGGCAGGGTGGGTTGCATGGCCTCTCCTTGGCGATTTTCGTGCTGCAATGGGGCCTCTAGGCCCTCTTCAGCGAGTGAAATCAGATGTGAGTAAAAGTTGCGGCGAGGTTAAACGGCGCGATGTCGTTTTGCTAGTCGTGCACATCCCTCGCTTATCAGAGATGTATCCTGTTTGGCATTTCTGTAACGGTTTAGGTGTTCGTCGCCCGAACCTGCCGCGCTAAGGTTCAGGTCTTTGCGACGGTTCATGGAGGGGCGGTACATGCATCAAACGCTTGAGCAGGTTTTCGGTTATCAGCAGTTCCGCGCCGGACAAGAGGCAGCGATCAGCGCGGTATTGGCGGGTCGTTCCGTTGCCGCGATCTTTCCCACCGGCTCCGGAAAATCGCTGTGTTACCAGTTGCCAGCCTTGCTATTGCCAAACCTCACACTAGTGGTTTCTCCGTTGCTGGCGCTGATTCAGGACCAGTTGACCTTTCGCAGCGCCACGGCATCTCAGCGGCGAGTATCGATTCGGCACAGAGTCGTGAAGACGTGACAGACGTGATGAACCGCGCCCGCTCCGGCGAACTGAAAATTCTGATGATTTCGGTAGAGCGTCTAAAAAATGAGCGATTCCGGCACTTCATCGCGCAGGTGCCGATCTCGCTGTTGGTGATCGACGAGGCGCATTGCATCTCGGAATGGGGGCACAACTTCCGCCCGGACTATCTCAAGCTTCCGGACTACCAGCGCGAATTCAATATCCCGCAAGCGCTGTTGCTGACCGCGACTGCCACTCCACACGTCATCGAAGACATGCAGAGCAAATTCGCCATCGCGCCCAGAGACGTGGTGACGACCGGATTTTATCGGCCGAATCTCACGCTGTTGGTCGAACCCGCGCCGGGGCGTGACAAAAGCAGACGCCTGACGCAGTGGCTGGGCGAGCGGGCCGGGCAGCCGAGCATTGTGTATGTCACCTTGCAGAAAACCGCCGAATTCGTGGCGGCGCATTTGGCGGAGCAGGGCATTCCGGCGCAGGCCTATCACGCCGGATTACCCCACGACAGACGCGAATCGATCCAGCGTCAGTTCATGGCGGGGCGCCTGAACTGCATCGTCGCTACCATTGCGTTCGGGATGGGCATCGACAAAAGTGACATCCGCAACGTCGTGCATTTCGATCTGCCCAAATCGGTCGAGAACTACAGCCAGGAAATTGGCCGGGCAGGGCGCGACGGTGCCGTCTCCGAGTGTCTGGTGCTGGCCAATCGCGACAGCCTCAACGTGCTGGAAAATTTCGTGTACGGGGACACGCCCGAGCGCGAGGGGATTCGTCGGGTGCTGGAGGATTTGCTCAGTGCGCGCCATGACGGCCAGTGGGAATTCTTGTTGCTGCATCTTTCCGACATGAGCAACATCCGCCAGCTGCCGTTGAAAACGTTGCTTGTTCAGCTTGAACTGCGCGGGATCATTGCCCCTCGTTACTCGTATTTCGCGGAGTACCGCTTCAAATATTTGATCGAGCCGCAGGACCTGGTGCAGCGGTTTCAAGGCGAGCGTCAGCAGTTCGTGCAGGCATTGGTCGAGACTTCACGCCGCGCGCGGACTTGGGCGACTGTGGACTTCGACGCGATTTACCAGCAATACCAAGCGGAGCGCGGACGCGTGGTAACGGCGCTGGATTTCTTTCAGGAAAAGGGCTGGATCGAGCTGGAAACCAAGCAGATGACCGACGTCTACAACGTGCTGGTCACGGATTTTGATATCCAGGTGCTGAGCGAAGAGCTTCACGCTTACTTCGTGCATCATGAGACGACCGAAGTGGCGCGTATTCACGCGATGCTGGATCTATTCGCGAGTGAACAGTGCCTGAGTCATCGCCTTGCTACGTACTTTGGCGATGAGCGGGCGCCTGATCGCTGCGGGCATTGCTCGGTGTGTGCAGGGCATGTCGCGGTGTTGCCGGGGCCTCCCGAGCTGAGGCCGCTCGATGAGCGGGATCTGGGGGATTTGTGCAGCGAGTTTGTCAGCAAGCATTTGCAGGCGTTGGGGCATGATCCCAGCCTTGAATGCCTGACCCGGTTTTTATGCGGAATCAGCGTGCCGGTGTTTACCAAACTCAAGGCCCGGGGCATTCCTGGTTTCGCGGTGCTGGAGGATTACCCCTATGGCGAAGTGAGGGCTTGGGTTCAGGGCCAACTTCAGTAGGGCTGCAGATGCAGTCTGCTGTGGGAGCGAATTCATTCACGATGCGTATTCTCAGGCGCAGGTGATGGTGTTGTTACGCCGCCATCGCGAATCAATTCGCTCCCACAGGTTTCATGGATACCCTAAAGCGTCATAGTGTCAGGTCCGCACTTGCCCACCGAGGACAACGCATGAGCGAAACTCCGATACGCGCCGACTACCGCCACTTTCAGCCCATCACCACACGCTGGCATGACAACGACATTTACGGCCATGTGAACAACGTCACCTACTACAGCTTCTTCGACAGCACCGTGAACAGCTACCTGATTGAGCAGGGCGGGCTGGATATTCACGATGGGGCAGTGGTGGGGTTCGTGGTCAGTTCGTCCTGTGACTATTTTGCGTCAGTCGCTTATCCCGACCTGATTGAGGTGGGGTTGCGCGTCGGAAAACTGGGGAACAGTTCAGTGCAGTACGAGCTGGCAGTGTTCAAGGTGGGTGAAGAAGAGGCGTGTGCGGCGGGGCGGTTCGTGCACGTGTTCGTGGATCGGGCCTCGAATCAGCCCGTGCCGATTCCTGTGGCGTTGCGCGCGGCGATGGAGCGTCTGGTGCTCTGAAGCGGCTGGAAACGCAAACCGGCCGCGTTATCGGCGGCCGGTGAATGTCCCTGTCGAAGGCGTTGCGCTGCTGTCAGCGATGACGCCAGCCGCGATGACGGCCGTGGTCGTAGTGACGCTTGCCATGACCGCCGTGGTAGTCGCGACGATCACCGCGATAGCCGCGACGATTGTCGTCACGACGGCTCTCTTCGCCCATATAGTTACCCAGCGCGCCACCGGCACCGCCACCTGCTGCTGCGCCGATCAGGCTGCCAGTGCTGCCGCCGACGCTGCGACCAATCACGTTGCCGCCTGCCGCGCCCAAACCGCCGCCGATGGCGGCTTCAGTACGGTTGTGACGGTTGGCGCCCACTGCGCCGCCAGCCGCCCCGCCCAGTCCTGCGCCGATGGCAGAACCGGTGCTGCCGCCGATTTGTTGACCGACAACTGAACCCAGTACCCCACCCAATGCGCCGCCTACGCCAGCGTTCAGGTTATCGCCTGCTGAGGCGAAACCGGTGGCCAGCGAGAGGGACAACAACAGAATCGAGGAATACTTCATGTAGGGATGCTCGTAGGGATGACGACGCGATCCTGCAATCATGAAGAAAATGTCACAATCGAAATCCGACGAATAACACGACTTGTATACAAAAGCCTAAGTTATTGTTTTTGATGCGGAACTTAGTAAGGTTTGACGAGTCCTAGATTACTTCCCACAGGCCCAAATCATGCGATTTGGGCCTTTTTTGTGGGCAGTACTGTGCCAGCGAGCACACGTGGATTTGGGTGTACGAGGATCATCTGTAGGAGCGAATTCATTCGCGAAGCGTCAGTACACTCGACGCATCACTGTCGACTTCAAGACCCTTTCGCGAATGAATTCGCTCCTACAGGGGATAGCGGCGTTAGTTAAATAATCCGCGCCACCTCGGCGTGCCGCTCCAGCTTGATCGCCACGAACTTGGACGTTGGCGTATGGCTGCCATCGCCAATGCTTTCCAGTGGCACCAGCGGGTTGACCTCTGGGTAGTAAGCCGCTGCCTGGCCCGCCGGAATATCGAACGGCAGCAGGGTAAAGCCCTTCACGCGCCGTTCGATGTCATCGCCCCAGATCGACACGATGTCGGCTTTCTGGCCGGGTACGAAGCCCAGGCGCACGATGTCGGCTTCGTTGAGGAACATCACGTCACGCTGGCCTTTCACGCCGCGATAGCGATCGTCCAGCCCATAGATTGTGGTGTTGTACTGATCGTGGGAGCGCATCGACTGCATGATCAGGTCCGGAATGATGCCGGTCCCGCGAATGCTTTCGTGCACCAGATCGACCGGCAGCTCGTTTGCCTTGAAATTGGCGCGTGCGCTTGGCGTGTTCCATTTGCGCGAACCGGCCGTGCTGCCCAGATAGAAGCCGCCGGGGTTCTTGATCTTCTCGTTGAAGTCTTTGAACGCCGGGATGGTGTCGGCGATCAGGTCGCGAATACGCCCGTAATCTGCCGCCAGCCACAGCCAGTCCACAGGCTGCTTGCCCAGGGTGGCGTTGGCGATGCCTGCCAGAATGGCGGGCTCGGAGCGCATGTGACGCGACAGCGGTTTCAACTGGCCGTTGGATGCGTGAACCATGCTGAAGGAGTCTTCCACGGTGACGGCCTGCGGGCCTTCAGCCTGGATATCGATGTCGGTGCGACCGAAGCACGGCAGGATCAGCGCCTCCTTGCCGTGGGCCAGGTGGCTGCGATTGAGCTTGGTGCTGATCTGCACGGTCAGGTCGCAATTGCCCAGGGCTTCGAACGTACGCGTGCTGTCCGGGGTTGCCTGAGCAAAGTTGCCGCCCAAGGCGATAAACACTTTCGAGCGCCCTTCCAGCATCGCGTGGATCGCTTCAACGACGTTGTGGCCGTTTTCGCGCGGCACTTTGAACTGGAAGCGTTTTTCCAGCGCATCGAGGAAGAACGCCGGTGGACGCTCGTTGATCCCCATGGTGCGGTCGCCCTGCACGTTACTGTGGCCACGCACCGGACACAGGCCCGCGCCGGGCTTGCCGATGTTGCCGCGCAGCAGCATCAGGTTGGCGACTTCCTGGATGGTCGGCACCGAATGGCGATGTTGGGTGATGCCCATCGCCCAGCACATGATCACGTTCTTGGCGCGGGCATACATCCGGGCAGACAGCTCGATGTCGTCCAGCGTCAGGCCCGATTGCTCGACGATGAATTCCCATGAGGTCGCGTCGACGGTGGCGAGGTAATCCTGCACGCCGTCGGTATGCTCGTTGATGAAGGCGTGGTCGAACACGGCTGGCTCATTCTTGGCCTGGGCTTCACGTTCCCATTGCAGCAGGAACTTGGCCATGCCACGCATCATGGCCATGTCACCGCCCAGTGCAGGGCGGAAGAACGCGGTATTGGTCGGCTCGGAGCCGTTGGTGAGCATTTCCAGCGCATGTTGCGGGTGCTGGAAACGTTCCAGGCCACGCTCCTTGAGCGGATTGACGCTGACCACCTGGGCGCCGCGCTGTACGGCTTCACGCAGCGGTTCAAGCATGCGCGGGTGGTTGGTGCCAGGGTTCTGGCCCAACACGAAGATCGCGTCGGCGTGTTCGAAGTCGTCGAAGGTCACGGTGCCTTTGCCGACGCCCACACTTTGCGACAGCGCAACGCCACTGGCCTCGTGGCACATGTTGGAGCAGTCAGGGAAGTTATTGGTGCCGTAGGCGCGCACGAACAGCTGATACAGATAGGCGGCTTCGTTGCTGGCCCGCCCCGAGGTGTAAAACTCGGCCATGTTCGGGCTGGGCAGATTGTTAAGGTGCTTGGCGATCAGCGCAAACGCGTCGTCCCATGCGATCGGCTTGTAACGATCGGTCTGGGCGTCGTAGACCATCGGCTCGGTCAGGCGACCTTGATACTCCAGCCAGTAATCGCTCTGCTCCAACAGCGCGCTGACGCTGTAGCGGGCAAAGAAAGACGGGTCGACGCGACGCTTGGTGGCTTCCCAGTTGACCGCCTTGGCCCCGTTTTCACAGAACTTGACCAGACCGCTTTCCGGCGAGTCGCCCCACGCACAGCCCGGGCAGTCGAAGCCGCCGTTCTGGTTGGTCTTGAGCATCATGCGCAGGTTTTTCAGCGCGTTGTCACTGGTCAGCCAGGCTTTACTCACACTGATCAGCGCACCCCATCCGCCGGCCGGACCTTTATAAGGCTTGTAGCGAGGGACGGGGGTCTTGTCGGCTTGTTTGTGCATGCTCACGCGTTAATTCTCCAAGGCCGGGCTGTAGACCCGCGGCGCGCTGTGTTTTGGCAGATGAATGAGGTTGAGGTTGTGCCGACGCGCCCATTGCAGCGCCAGGCCGGTAGGCGAGGACAGGCTGACAAGGGTTTGTATCCCGGCACGCAAGACTTTCTGGATCAATTCGAGGCTGCAACGGCTAGTTACGACCGCCAGGCCGCCCGCCGTGGGAATGTGCTGGCGGATCAGCGCCCCGATCAGTTTGTCGAGGGCGTTATGGCGACCGATGTCTTCGCGACCGAGCAGCAGTTCGCCCTTGTCGTTCATGAACATCGCGGCATGGACGGCGCCGCAGTACTGGCCCAGCGGCTGGAATTCGTCCAGGCGCTCACGCAGGCCGTGAAGCCATTCGGCCGGGGGCAGCGGAGCGCCGGGGAGTACGTTCAGCTCAGGCAAGGCCTGTTCCACGGCTTCGACCCCGCACAGGCCGCAACCGGTGGTTCCGGCCATTTGCCGACGCTGAGTCTTGAGGTTCCAGAACGCGCGGCTGGCGATTTCGACTTCCGCCGTTTGTGCAGAGCCGCAGCCGCCAAGCTTGATGTCGTAGATTTCATCGGGGGATTCGATGATGCCGCTGCCGATGCTGAAACCGACGATAAAGTCTTCCAGATCGGAGGGCGTCACCAGCATCACCGCCTGGCTGATGCCGTTAAAGGCAATGGCCAGCGCCACTTCTTCCGCGAGCACGGTGGGCTCAGAAGCGTCGTGCTCCAGATTCGAGTAGGTGTAGGGCTGGCTTGCGGCAGGCGCGGGCAGTTGTTTTGCGGGCGCCGTGCTTTCCTTGTGCTTGGTATGCATCGGGACGTACCGGCAGAGTTTCCAGGCCCCTAGCCTAGGCCTCTCGTCGGATGGCGTCTAATCGCTAGTACTGATGCCGTAATAGATGACGTCGATCAAGATGCTGCGATCATTTTGTGATACTCGCCAAAGCACGCCTCGGCCAGCGCGGATCGTGGCGCCGAGCGGCGCATGATGAGTCCCAGGCGGGCCAGCGTCTGCGCCTGTTCGATGGGCTGCAGACGCAGGTGATCTGTCAGCGTTTCGAGCCCGCCGTCCAGCGGCATGATCGCGCAGCAGAAACCGGCCTGAACGGCTTGCAGCAGTTGATGGACGGCGTCGGTCTGGATCAGCGGCTGGGGTTCCAGCCCGCGGGTCTGGAAGTTGTGGTCGATGGACTGACGAAAGTGCATGCCGCTGGTCAGCATGCCCAACGGCAATTCGATCAGGCTCTCCCAGCTCAGGGGGGCGTCACCGAAGCTGAAGTGGCGCTGGTCGTACATGAGGCCCATGCGCGTTTCCGCCAGCTCCAGCGAGTCGAAGCGTTCCGAGTCCAGCCGTTCCAGGTATGAAACGCCGAGGTCGAGCCGGTTGCTCGCCAGTTGGTCGAGGATTTGTTCGGAACTGAGGGACGACAATTCGAAGCGCATGCTTGGGTGATTGTTGTGCAGGCGTTGCAGCAACGGCAGCGGATCGAAGTTGGACAGTGGCACGACGCCCAATCGCAAGGTGCCGACGAGGTGACCGCGACAGGCAGCGGCTTCGGCCTGCAAACCGTCATAGGCCGCCAACACCGTACGTGCCCACGCCAGCACGCGCTCGCCGGGGGCTGTGAAACCTTCGAAACGCTGCCCCCGATTGACCAGCGGCAGGTCCAGCTCTTCTTCCAGACTGCGCAGACGCATGGAGAGGGTCGGCTGAGTGATGTGGCAACGCGCAGCCGCCTGCCCGAAATGACGGGTTTCGTCGAGGGCGATCAGGAATTTCAGCTGTTTGATGTCCATCTTCACTCCGCAAGGCACAGGTCGGCTCGGGGATTCTAGCGCGGCAGGATGTCGCATGGGGTGATGATTGGGACTGGGACGAACAGTTGCGCAATGGGCAACCTGTAGGAGTGAGCTTGCTCGCGATAGGCCTGACACTCGATACATACCTGTTTGTTCCAGGCATCCATCGCGAGCAAGCTCACTCCCACAAGGATTGGTGTGTGACAGGGGAACGATCACAGGCCTTGGATAAGCGTCCGGTAATCTTCAACGGCGTCGAATTCTTCGGTCTCCTTCGGCCCCTTGCGGCTGTCGGGTTCACGCACGGCCAGCAGGTGTTTCACGCCATAACGTCCGGCGCTGCGCAGGATTGGCAAGGTGTCGTCGATGAACAGACTGCGTGCCGGATCGAAATCGATATCTGCGTGCAACGCGTCCCAGAACTGCGGGTTTTCCTTGGGGTAGCCGTAATCGTGTGAGCTGATCAGCCGCTCGAAATAGGGCGCCAGCTCCAGCCGCTGCATCTTCAACGACAACGAATCCCGGTGTGCATTGGTGATCATGATCACCCGCTTGCCAGCCTGTTTGATGGCGCCCAGAAACAGCTCGGCGTCGGGGCGTAGCGCGATCAGGTGGGCAATTTCCACTTTCAGCTCTTTCACCGAGAGCTTCAGTTCGCTGCTCCAGAAATCGGTGCAATACCAGTTCAGCGTGCCTGCGTTCTTCTCAAACAGCGGCGTCAGCTCCATTTTCGCCATCGCGAGGCTCACGCCATGCAGCTCCGCGTAGCGTTTAGGCAGGTGTTCAAGCCAGAAATGATTGTCGAAGTGCAGGTCGAGCAGTGTTCCGTCCATGTCCAGCAGAACGGTGTCGATGTCGCGCCAGGGCAAAGAAGGCATACGGGTCTCTCGGCATTGAATAAGTCGCTGTGGTTTTCCGACACAGACATTCAGAAAAGCCACGGTATAGTAACCCGTCTACGCCAAGGAGCTTGTCATGCGCCAGAAACCCACCGTACTCGCCCGTGAAATCGTCGCGAGCAGCCGTCTATTCCGAGTCGAAGAAGTGCAATTGCGCTTTTCCAATGGCGTCGAACGCGTTTATGAGCGTCTGGTCGGACGCGGCAACGGTTACGGGGCGGTGATGATCGTGGCGATGCTCGACGCCGACCACGCCGTATTGGTGGAAGAATATTGCGGCGGCACCGATGAATACGAGCTGTCCTTGCCCAAAGGGCTGGTCGAGCCGGGCGAAGACGTGCTGGCCGCCGCCAACCGTGAGCTCAAGGAAGAAGCGGGTTACGGGGCGCGCAACCTTGAACATCTGACTGAGCTGTCGCTGTCGCCGGGCTACATGAGTCAGAAGATTCAAGTGGTGCTGGCCACCGATCTGTATGAAGAGCGCCTTGAGGGCGACGAGCCTGAGCCGATGCGCGTGGACAAGATCAACCTGCGCGAACTCGCCAGCCTGGCGCAGCACCCGCAGTTCTCAGAAGGTCGCGCCTTGGCTGCGTTGTATCTGACCCGCGATCTGTTGACCCAGCGCGGGGTCTTCCAGCCATGACTGATCTGTTCGCTGGTTTGCCCCACCCGTTGCTGGCCCCGGTGATCGACCTCTGCCGTCGCGCGGGAGAAGCCATTCTGCCGTTCTGGCGCTCGGGCGTTGAAGTGACGTCCAAATCCGACAATTCCCCCGTGACCGCTGCCGACCTGGCCGCTCACGAGCTGTTGGTAGCGGGACTGAAAGCGCTGGACCCGAGCATTCACATCCTGTCCGAAGAAGACGCCAACATTCCATTGAGCGAACGCAGCCAGTGGCAGCGTTGGTGGCTGGTCGATCCGCTGGATGGGACCAAGGAATTTATCTCCGGCAGCGAAGAGTTCACCGTCAACGTCGCGCTGGTCGAGAACGGGCGCGTTGTGTTCGGCGTGGTATCGATGCCGACCAACGACCGCTGTTACTTTGGCGGAGCGGGCCTGGGGGCCTGGCGCAGCGATGCTGTTGATCACGTCGAACCGATCGCCGTGCGTAATCGGCCAGGAGTGGGCGAGGCGTTTACCGTGGTCGCCAGCCGTCGCCATTCCAGCCCGGAGCAGGAGGCGTTGCTCGCGGGACTTTCTTCCGTGGTGGGCGAACTGAAGCTGACCAACATCGGCAGCTCGTTGAAATTCTGTCTGCTGGCAGAGGGTTCGGCTGATTGCTACCCGCGTCTGGCCCCGACTTCGCAGTGGGACACCGCCGCTGCGCAGGGTGTGCTTGAAGGTGCGGGCGGTGTGGTGCTGGACCTGATGGGCGAAACGTTCGATTACCCGGCGCGTGAGTCGCTGCTTAACGGGTTTTTTCTGGCGTTGCCGGGCAATGCGCCGTGGCGCGGGGCGTTGGTGGAGTTGGCGAAAGGCTGATCGCAGCCAACTCAACATTCTGCTGCGGACACGATTCCGATCGTTCCTACGCTCCGCGTGGGAATGCCGCCTTCGACGCTCTGCGTCCGCTGATGCCGCGCTTATTTATGCAACACATACTGCCCAACAAACTCCACCGCTGAGTCGTCCGACCCTTCGGCCACGATTCGGGTGTTCAGCGCCAATCGCGCACGCCCGCGACGCTGATACAGCTTCAGGAATTTCTCCCAGGTCGCGTCATCCGGCGCTTCGCAAATTGCCACGCCGTCGCGCTTCACCGGCAGCGGATAGCTGATCTGGCCGTCCTGGATCACGATATGGCCGTCGTCGATCCCGGCTTCTTTCAACCGCAGGTACAGCCAACCCCAACCCGCCAGCACGGCGCCGCAATACAGGCTGCCGCCAAACAGCGTGCTCTTGTGGTTGATGTTCTGCGCCAGCGGCAAGTGCAGGCGCAGTTGATGGTTTTCCCAGGCGATGACTTTCATGCCCATGTCGCGGGTCAGGGGGATGTCGTGATGCAGCACGGTTTCCAGGTAGCTGGCCGCAGATTCATTCGTTGTCATCGGACCCGCCACCGCTAAAGATCAGGCCGTGTTTGCGCAGTTTGTCGTGCAGGGTTTTGCGGGGGATGCCCAGGGCTTCGGCGAGGCTGCGAACAGAGTTGTGAGGGCGGGTCAGTTCGGCGGCAATCAGAGCGCGCTCGAAGGCTTCGACTTGATCACTTAGGCCACCGGTCGAGGCAGGTATGTGCGGCGACGTGCCTTCCAGTTCCAACTCCAGACCCAGCGCAAAACGCTCGGCGGCATTTTGCAGCTCGCGCACATTCCCGGGCCAACTGTGGCGCAACAGCATTGCCCGTTGCCCCGGTTGCAGTTCGTGGCGAGGCAAGCCGTGACGCAGGCTCCCGGCATCCGCGAAATGCTGAAACAGCACCAGTGCATCCTCGCCTCGTTCGCGCAGAGGGGGAATGCGCAGCGGCGCGACGTTCAGACGGTAATACAGGTCGGCCCGGAAACGGCCTTGATCGGCGGCGTGGCGCAGGTCTTCCTTGGTGGCGGCGACGATGCGAATGTCCAACGGAATCTGCTGATTGCCGCCCAGCCGTTCGACCACCCGTTCTTGCAACAGCCGCAGTAGCTTGACCTGCACGTCCATGCTCATGCTCTCGATCTCATCGAGAAACAGCGTGCCGCCGTTGGCGAATTCGAATTTACCGATGCGCCGTTTTTGCGCCCCGGTGAAAGCGCCCGGCTCGTGACCGAACAGCTCGCTCTCGACCACCGACTCCGCCAGCGCGCCCGCGTTGATCGCAACAAAAGGGCCGTTGCGACGGTTGGACAGATCATGCAGCGCGCGGGCCACGACTTCTTTGCCGGCGCCGGTTTCACCGAGAATCAGCACATCGGCCTTCGTGGCCGCCAGTGCACCGATCTGGTCGCGCAAGCGCTGCATCTGGGGCGAGAGGCCGACCAGTCGCGCACTCAGTTGCTGACGATCACTCAGCTCGAGACGCAGGCTCCGGTTGTCCAGCACCAACCGGCGCAAGGCCAGTGCCCGGCGCACGCTGTCGAGCAGCGCGTCGCTGGCGAAGGGTTTTTCCAGAAAGTCATAGG
Source organism: Pseudomonas salicis (assembly GCF_057128705.1). Taxonomy (NCBI): domain Bacteria; kingdom Pseudomonadati; phylum Pseudomonadota; class Gammaproteobacteria; order Pseudomonadales; family Pseudomonadaceae; genus Pseudomonas; species Pseudomonas salicis. The sequence goes on along the minus strand of NZ_JBSKHU010000006.1, from coordinate 98,286 downwards.
CCCCGGCCCGCATCGCCTGGACTGCCAGCGGTACATCGCCGTGACCGGTGATCAGCAGTACCGGGAGTTCCGGGTCTTGTGCGTGGAGTTGATTGAGCAGTTCGAGGCCGTCGATGCCTGGCATGCGGATGTCACTGACGATCACCCCCGGCCAGTCACGCTCAATGCGGGCTTGCAGGCCAGTGGCGTCGCTCAGCGGCAGGACTTTCAGACCTGCCAGGTCCAGCGTCTGACTCAGGGCCTGACGCAAGTGTGGGTCGTCGTCGATCAGCACAACCTGAATACGGCTGTCGATGGCGGTGTCCGTGGTCATGCAGATAGATCCTCCGGCGGTTGAAGACTGACCCCTGAAGCCCCGGTGCGCATGCGCAACGTCAGCAGCGCGCCCCCCTCGGGGTGATTGGCGAACAGCAGTTCGCCGCCCAGCGCGCGCATCAGCGTATCGCAGATCGCAAGGCCCAGCCCCAGGCCCTGCGTGCGCGTCTTGGTGGTGAAGAAGGGTTCGCGCGCATGCTCCAACGCCTCACGGGAAAAGCCCGGGCCGTTGTCGCGAATGTACAGGTTGACGCCCTCGGCGTTGTACTCGGCACTTATCCACAATTTGCGCGGCGGGCCTTTCTCGGTGAGGGCGTCCAGTGCGTTCGCCAGCAAATTGCCGAGCACCTGCCGCAAGCGGGTTTCGCCAGCCTGCACCCACAGCGTGGCGTCGGGCAGGTCGCGAATCAGCTCGACGTCCATGGCGCGGCGTCGTTTGGCGAGCAAGGCCAGCGCGTCATCAAGCGCTGGTTGCAGGGCCACGCTTTCAGGCGCGTGCCGGTCACGCCGGGCGAAGGCCCGCAAGTGTGCGATGATCGACGCCATGCGCCCCGTGAGTTCGCTGATCAGCTTGAGGTTGCCCCGCGCATCGTCGGTGCGCTGGTGATCGAGCAGCACTTCGGCGTTTTCTGCGTAGCTGCGAATCGCCGCCAACGGCTGGTTGAGCTCATGGCTGATGCTGGCCGACATGGTGCCCAGCGCCGACAGCTTGCCCGCTTGAACCAGCTCGTCCTGCGCACGAAACAGCTCCTGCTGCGCATGTTCCCGTTCCAGCACTTCCTGGCGCAGCCGCTGGTTCAAGCCTTCCAGGTCGCTGGTGCGTTCCATCACCCGCACTTCCAGTTCGCGGCGGGCTTTGCCTTCGAAGTTGATGCGGTCAAGGTAGTGACGCCGCCGCTGCATCATGATGCCGAGCAGCAACATCAGCACCAGCAACGTCGCGCCGCCGATGGCGAGCACCGTGCGCACTGGACGCGAGACCAGCACTTTCGGGGCGAGGATGTTCACGCTCCAGCCGGTTTCGTCGATCTGCTGGGTCTGGGTCAGCCAGCCGTTTTCATTCAGTTGAAGCGGGCGCGGGTCGCGGGTCGGGTACGGCTGAATCGCAACGATGGCCTGTTTTTCTTCTTCGCTGAGCGGCCGTGTCGCGCGGAAACGCCAGGCCGGGTTGGACGTCAGGATCACCACGCCGTTGTGGTCGGTGACCAACAGCTGTTCGGGCGTCTTGCCCCACAGGGTTTCGGTCAGGTCCAGATCGACCTTGACCACCAGCACGCCGATGACAGTGTTACCGTCATGCACGGCGGCGGCGAAGAAATACCCGCGTTTGGCCGACGTGGTGCCCAAGCCGAAGAAGCGACCCAGTTTGCCGGCCATGGCGTTGCTGAAATACGGGCGGAAGGCGAAATTCCGACCCACGAAACTGTCGCGCTTGTCCCAGTTGGATGCCGCGAGGGTTTCGCCGTTAGGCGCCATCAGGTAAATGACTTCCGCGCCGGTTTGCTGGGCCGTGTTCATCAACAGCAGATTGGCCTGCTCTTGGGTCTGCTTGTCCTGAGGGTTGGCCAGCATGGCGCGTAAGCCCGGCAGGTCACCAAGGATTTGTGGCAGCACTTCGTAACGGTGCAGGGTGCCGAGCAGGTTGGCGACGTAGAGGTCCAGCGTCTGACGGTTCTGGCTCAGCAGCTCATTGAGGTAATAACGCTCGGCCAGGCGTTCGAGCGGCCACAGCAGCGGCGCGAGGATCAACGCCAATAACGCGAGGCTGCGCCAGCGAGGGCGACGGGGGAGAGAGGAAGTGCTGGTCATGAAATCGCCCGGTGAGTCCGTTGCGATGCTTGTGTGACAGGCATTTGGCCCGTGTCGCTCATGCCGTCACTATCGCGAGCAAGCTTACTCCTACAGGCGGGAGCCGTTGAATGTAGGAGTGAGCTTGCTCGCGAAGGCGTTAGGTCAAGCGAAGCATCGTTCGGCCAGTGCCACGCGGCATCTGATAGGCGACATTATGCCTATCGCTGCTGAGCTAAGCACTCCAGCAATGCAGCGTGCCAATCCGGCTGGCTCACGCCCCATTCCTGTTGCAGGCGGCTGCAATCGAGACGGGAGTTGAGCGGGCGTTTGGCGGGGGTTGGGTAGGCGCTGGAAGGGATCGGCTCAATTGTCGCGCACGGCTTCCCGACCTTGATCAGTTCCTGACCAATCGCCCCGGCAAAGCCTGCCCATGACGTTTCGCCGCTGGCCGTCAGGTGATACACGCCCCATGCGCCCGACTCGCCGTCACGCCAGCGCTCTATCAACGCCCGCGTGCTCTGCGCGATGGTGCCCGCCCACGTCGGTGCGCCTATCTGGTCGGCCACGATGGTGAGTTTTTCGCGCTCTTGCAGCAGGCGTTGCATGGTCAGCAGAAAGTTGCGGCCGGTCAGGGAATAGACCCAACTGGTGCGCAGGATAAGGTACTGACCACCGGCCTTTTCGATGGCCTGCTCCCCGGCGAGTTTGCTGCTGCCGTAGACGCCCAGCGGGTGGGGCGTATCTGTTTCCGTCCATGCTTCGTTCTTGCTGCCATCGAACACGTAATCGGTGGAGTAATGAATGAATGGGATGCCCAGCGCGGCAGCTTCTTCAGCAAATACGCCGGGAGAAGTCGCGTTGATCGCGTAGGCCAGGTCGGGTTCGCTTTCGGCCTGATCCACTGCCGTGTGAGCGGCAGCGTTGATGATCAGGTCCGGTTTGACCTCACGCACGACATTGCGGATCGACTCCGGCGCACTCAAATCGAGCTGGTCGCGACCCACCACGATCAGCTCACCGAGGTCCTTCAGAGTGTGCTGCAGCGCTTGCGAGACCTGGCCGTGTTGCCCGCTGATCAGAATCCGCAGTGGCGCACTCACGGGAACAATTCCGCGTCTTTGAGGCTTTTGCCGACCTGGTCCTTCGCTGACAAGGTTGGCGCGTCGCTCAGGCCCCAGTCGATGCCCAGCTCTTCGTCGTCCCAACGAATGCAGCGTTCGGCAGACGGCGTGTAGTAGTCGGTGGTCTTGTACAAGAACTCGGCGTGATCGCTGAGCACCACGAAGCCGTGGGCGAATCCTGGTGGAATCCAGAGCTGGCGGGCGTTTTCCGCCGACAGCTCAAGGCCGAACCATTTGCCGAAGTGCGGCGAGCTGCGGCGGATGTCGACAGCGATGTCCAGCACCTTGCCCGCCGTGACGCGCACCAGCTTCCCTTGAGGGTTCTGGATTTGATAATGCAGACCGCGCAACACGCCTTTCTGTGAACGCGAGTGGTTGTCTTGCACGAACTGATCGGTAATCCCGGTGGCTTCGGCGAAGGCTTTGGCATTGAAGCTTTCGTAGAAGAAACCGCGCTCATCACCGAACACTTTAGGCTCGATGATGAGCACTTCTGGCAACTCGCTTTGAGTGACGTTCACTGGCTTTCCCCGGCAATTTTGAACAGGTACTGACCGTAGCCGGTCTTGCCAAAATAGTCAGCCCGTTTGAGCAGATGATCGCGATCGATCCAGCCGTTCTGATACGCAATTTCTTCGAGGCACGCCACTTTCAGGCCCTGACGATGCTCGATGGTCTGCACATATTGCGAGGCGTCGAGCAGGCTGTCGTGAGTGCCAGTGTCGAGCCAGGCAAAGCCCCGCCCGAAACGCTCGACGCGCAGGTCGCCACGTGTGAGGTAAGCGTTGTTGACGTCGGTGATTTCCAGCTCGCCCCGTGGCGACGGTTTCACGTCTTTGGCGATCTGAATGACGCCGTTGTCGTAGAAATACAAACCCGTCACGGCGTAGCTGGACTTCGGTGCCTTGGGCTTTTCTTCGATGGACAGCGCGTGGCCGTTCTCGTCGAAATCAATCACGCCGAAGCGCTCCGGGTCCTTGACCCAATAGCCGAACACGGTTGCGCCCGAGGTGTGCTCAGCCGCTCGCTTGAGCTGATCGCTGAAGTGCTGACCATGGAAGATGTTGTCGCCCAGGATCAGGCACACCGAATCGTCACCAATGAACTCCTCGCCGATCAGGAACGCCTGCGCGAGACCGTCCGGCTTGGGTTGTTCGGCGTAGTGGAAATGCACGCCGAACTGGCTGCCATCACCGAGTAGGGCCTTGTATTGCGGCAGGTCCAGCGGCGTGGAAATGACCAGGATTTCCTTGATGCCCGCCAGCATCAGCACCGAGATCGGGTAGTAGATCATCGGTTTGTCGTAGATCGGCAACAGTTGCTTGGAGACCCCGAGGGTGATGGGGTGCAGGCGTGTGCCCGACCCGCCTGCCAGTACGATTCCTTTAGTCATGCGATCAGATCCTTCACGTTGGTGCCCAAGCGTTCGCCCTGGTAGCTGCCGTCCTGCACGTTACGGCACCATTCCAGGTTGTCGAGATACCACTGCACGGTTTTGCGCAGCCCGGATTCGAAGGTTTCTTCCGGCGTCCAGCCCAGTTCGCGTTCAATCTTGCTCGCGTCGATGGCGTAGCGCATGTCATGGCCAGGGCGGTCGGTCACGTAAGTGATCAGGTCCGCGTAGTTGGCCACGCCTTTGCGCTGCTCCGGCGCCAGTTCTTCAAGCAGGGCGCAAATGCCACGCACCACGTCGATGTTCTTTTGCTCGTTATGGCCGCCGATGTTGTAGGTCTCGCCGACCTTGCCTTCAGTCACGACCTTCAGCAGCGCGCGGGCGTGATCCTCGACGAACAGCCAGTCCCGCACTTGCAGGCCGTTGCCGTAGACCGGCAGCGGTTTGCCCGCGAGGGCGTTGAGGATCACCAGCGGGATGAGCTTTTCCGGAAAGTGGAACGGCCCGTAATTGTTCGAGCAGTTGGTCACGACGACTGGCAGGCCGTAGGTGCGTTGCCAGGCGCGAACCAGGTGATCGGACGCCGCCTTGCTGGCCGAATAGGGCGAGCTGGGCGCGTAAGGCGTGGTTTCGGTGAACAGGTCATCGACGCCATGCAGGTCGCCGTACACCTCATCGGTGGAAATGTGGTGGAAGCGGAACGCGGCGCGCTCGGCCTCAGGCAAGGTCAGCCAGTAACCGCGAGTCGCTTCCAGCAGGCTGTAAGTGCCGACGATATTGGTCTGGATGAATTCCGACGGGCCGTCGATAGAGCGGTCCACGTGGGATTCCGCTGCCAGGTGCATGATCGCGTCAGGCTTGAAACGCGCCAGCACCTTGCTGACTTCGGCCTGATTGACGATGTCCTGCTGCACGAATTCGTAGCGGGTGTTCGTCACGATGCTGTGCAGCGATTCGAGGTTGCCTGCGTACGTCAATTTGTCGAAATTCAGTACGTCGTGGTCGGTGTTATTGATCAGATGACGGATCAGCGCCGAACCGATAAATCCGGCGCCACCGGTGACAAGTATTCGCATAGCCAGACCTTCTTCCCTGGATGGACGTCAAGATTACGAAGCATAGCTTGTGGGCGGGCGGTGACAGGCGCAAGGCACAAACGCCCCGAAGGCCATGAAATTAATTGATGGCCAGACCCGATTAGCGTCATAAAACCGCCGCAAGTGTTTCATTCGTGTAACGACTACGCTATCTATCGATCAGCTAAATGATTTCTTTACGTTGCACTGTTGCAGGGTTGCGCATTTCACGAGCAACTGGCGATATTGCGCGTTCATCCTGCCCCGAGACCCTTCATATGCCGCTCGCCACCCTGATTCATCGATCCAGCCTGCCTTGCCCGGAGGTCACTCCCGACCAGGCGGCCGAACTGCTTTCGGTGCATTACGGGCTGGTGGGTTCGTTGAAGGAATTGGGCAGTCAGCAAGACCGAAATTTCTTGCTGGACACAAACGAAGGGCGGCGCTTTGTGTTGAAGATCTGCCGTGGCGACTACGCCACCGCTGAGTTGGCGGCCCAGCATGCGACGCTTCGGCACCTCGGAGCGCATCCCGATCTACGGGTGCCGGGGGTGGTGCCTGCGGTCAGCGGCGACGACATCTTGTCGGTCGAGGTGGGTGGGAACGCGGTGCACGTGCGCTTGCTGGAGTTCATCGACGGGCAGTCGCTGGCCGATGTTCAACACCTGAGCCGGGACGTGGTGACCCGTTTGGCTGAGTTGTGTGCCAAGGTCGATGTCGCACTGGCTGACTTCGACCATCCGGGGCTGGAGCGCATTCTGCAATGGGACCCTCGCCATGCGAGCGCGCTGATCAAGCACCTGCAGCCAGTGATTGAAAACGCTGACGAGCGCGCATGCATCGCCAATGCAACGGACCAGGCCCATGCCCGGTTATTGCCATTGATCGCTGCATTGCCGATGCAAGCCATTCACCTGGACATCACGGAATACAACGTCGTCTGGGAACGGGACGGACACCATATGTGGCAGTTGCAGGGCCTGATCGACTTCGGCGATGTGGTGCGTACCTGGCGCATCGCGGACCTCTCGGTGACCTGCGCCGCGCTGCTGCACCATGCCGAAGGCGATCCGCTGTACATCCTGCCGGCGATTCAGGCGTATCACCGAATCAACCCCTTGCAGATCGAAGAGCTGAAAGCGCTGTGGCCGTTGATCGTCAATCGCTCGGCGGTGCTGGTGCTCAGCAGTGAGCAACACGCCAGTGTCGAGCCGGACAATGCTTACATTCAGGCCAACCTCGACAGCGAATGGAACATCTTCGACGTGGCGACTTCGGTGCCGATGGCGTTGATGGAAGCTGCGATTCTGGACGCCGTGGGTCTTGAAACGACCCACGAATCAAAAGGCGAAACGCCGTTTTCGCCCCTGTTGCCAAGTCTGGCGGGGCAGGCATTCAAAACCGTTGATTTGGGTGTCCTCAGCGAGCATTTCGAGGCGGGAAACTGGGAGCAGAGCGGCATCGACGAGACGCTCCTCAAGGAGGCGGCCCACCAGCACGGCCTGGCCGCCAGTCGCTACGGGGAGTTCCGGCTCTCCCGAACGCTGCCCGACAGCGCCCATGAGCCGGACACCTTCGCGCTGCACGTCGAACTGCTGATCCCCCACGGGACGGCGGTGCACGCGCCTTTTCACGGCACCTTGCGACACACCGCCGACGGCGCGTTAATGCTCGTCGGTGCCCATTCGAACCTGCGCCTGTGGGGCGTGCGATCAGATTTCGATTCCGGAGTCGAGTTCGGGGCCAGCGATGTGATCGGGCAGGGCGGCGGTTCATTGATCGTGCAGCTGTGTTCCGAACGCAACGTCAGCCCGCCGCTGTTTTGTACGCCCTCCCGCGCTGCCGGCTGGCGCACGTTGTGCCCGTCGCCAAGCGGGTTGCTGGGGTTCGATTGCGACGCCTCGCTCCCCTCAGACGCTGCCGAGTTGCTGGCCCGTCGCGACGCCAGTTTCGCTCGCTCACAGAAGCACTATTACCAGGCACCGCCGCAGATCGAGCGTGGTTGGCGCAATCACCTGATCGACATGCAAGGCCGTTCGTATCTGGACATGCTCAATAACGTCGCAGTCCTCGGTCATGGTCATCCGCGCATGGCGCAGGTCGCGGCGCGGCAATGGTCGTTATTCAACTCCAACTCGCGCTTTCATTACGCGTCCATCGCTGAATTCTCCGAGCGTCTGCTCAAGCTGGCGCCGCAAGGGATGGATCGGGTGTTTCTGGTCAACAGCGGCACCGAAGCGAACGATCTGGCAATCCGGTTGGCTTGGGCCTACAGCGGCGGGCGCGATGTCTTGAGCGTGCTGGAGGCTTATCACGGTTGGTCGGTGGCGACCGATGCGATTTCCACGTCCATCGCCGACAACCCGCAGGCGTTGAGCACGCGTCCGGATTGGGTGCATCCGGTGGTCGCGCCGAACACGTATCGGGGCGAAGCGCGTGGTGCGGACAGCACGCCGTTCTACCTGAAAAGCGTGGATGCGCACTTGGCGCGACTGGCCGGGCAGGGGCGTCAGGTGGCGGGTTTCATCTGCGAGCCGGTGTACGGCAACGCGGGCGGCATCTCGCTGCCGCCGGGTTACTTGAGCGAGGTGTACCAGAAAGTCCGCGCGCAGGGCGGGGTGTGCATCGCGGACGAGATTCAAGTGGGGTACGGCCGTCTTGGGCACTATTTCTGGGGCTTTGAAGAGCAGGGCGTGGTGCCGGACATCATCACCATGGCCAAGGGGATGGGCAACGGCCACCCGCTTGGCGCGGTGATCACGCGGCGCGAGATTGCTGAGGCGCTGGAAGCCGAGGGCTATTTCTTCTCATCGGCGGGGGGCAGTCCGGTGAGCTGCCAGATCGGTCTGGCGGTGCTGGATGTCATGGAAGAGGAACGGTTGTGGGAGAACGCGCAGGTGGTGGGCGGCTATTTCAAGGAACGGCTGCTGGCGCTGATCGACCTGCATCCCCTGGTGGGCGCGGCCCACGGTTCGGGTTTCTATTTGGGCCTGGAGCTGGTGCGCAATCGCCAAACGTTGGAACCCGCCACAGAAGAGACCACTTACCTGTGCGACCGGCTGCGTGAGCTGGGCATCTTCATGCAGTCTACCGGTGATTACCTGAACATCCTCAAGATCAAACCGCCGATGGTGACGACGCGCCGTAGCGTGGATTTCTTCGTGGACAGCGTTTCGAAGGTTCTGGCTGAGCTTGAAGGTTAATTGAACCTGCGTCCCTGTCAGGCATGGGGCGGTCGTCTGTGGGAGCGAATTCATTCGCGAATGGCTGGTACATTCGACGCATCTGCGTCGTCTGTTCCACCGTTTCGCGAATGAATTCGCTCCCACAGGGGTATGTATTTTCAGATTAATATCGGATTTATCAGCCTAAATTCAATTAAGGAATTTCGTAATAGCTTTAAATACGGATATTTATCGGCTATAAAGACGCCAGATTGTCATCGCTGATCTGTCACGATGACGCGCCCTTCGTCTTTGTCGCCGGAGATTGTCATGAGCCGTATCGTCACTGTCGCTGCCACCCAGATGGCCTGTTCGTGGGAGCTGGACGCCAATATCGAGACCGCCGAAAGGCTGGTGCGTGACGCTGCGACGAAGGGCGCGCAGATCATCCTGATTCAGGAGCTGTTCGAAACCCCGTATTTCTGCCAGAAGCCCAACCCCGAATACCTGCAGTTGGCGACGTCGACCGACACCAACGTGGCCATTGCGCATTTCCAGAAAGTCGCGAAAGAGCTGCAAGTGGTGCTGCCGATCAGCTTTTTCGAACTCGCCGGGCGGGCGCGATTCAACAGCATCGCGATCATCGACGCGGACGGCAGCAACCTCGGGATTTATCGGAAGAGCCACATCCCGGACGGCCCCGGCTATCACGAGAAGTATTACTTCAACCCCGGTGATACGGGCTTCAAGGTCTGGAACACCCGCTACGCGAAAATCGGCGTCGGCATCTGCTGGGACCAATGGTTTCCGGAGTGCGCGCGCAGCATGGCGTTACTCGGGGCGGAGATTCTGTTCTACCCGACCGCCATCGGCAGCGAGCCCCACGACAAGACCATCAGCTCTCGCGATCACTGGCAACGGGTGCAACAGGGCCATGCAGGCGCTAACCTGATGCCTTTGGTCGCGAGCAACCGCATCGGCAACGAAGCTCAAGACGGCTACGACATCACGTTTTATGGCTCCTCGTTCATCGCCAATCAGTTTGGCGAGAAAGTCGAGGAACTGAATCAAACCGAGGAGGGCGTGCTCGTGCACCGCTTCGACCTCGATGAACTGGAACACATTCGCAGTGCCTGGGGCACTTTCCGTGACCGCCGTCCCAACCTGTACGGCCCACTCAAAACCCTCGATGGCTCACTGGAGTCCTGATCAATGACCACACTCAACAGTACACCACGCGCCGACGGCTTCTACATGCCCGCCGAATGGGCCCCGCAAACCCAGACCTGGATGGTGTGGCCTGAGCGCCCTGACAACTGGCGCCTGGGCGGTAAACCCGTGCAGAGCGCCCATGTCGCGGTGGCCAAGGCGATCGCCCGCTTCGAACCTGTGACCGTCGCCGTATCCGCTGCGCAATACGACAACGCCCGCGCGCGTCTTGATGTGCCGAACATCCGTGTCGTCGAAATCAGCAACGACGACGCTTGGGTGCGTGATACCGGCCCGACCTTCGTCATCAATGACCAAGGCGAGGTGCGCGGCGTGGACTGGGGCTTCAACGCGTGGGGCGGTTTCGATGGCGGCCTGTACTCGCCGTGGAATCTGGACGAACAGCTCGCCAGCAAAGTGCTGGAAATCGAACGCTGCCCGCGTTACGTCACTGAAGGATTCGTGTTGGAAGGCGGCTCGATTCACGTCGACGGCGAAGGCACGCTGATCACCACCGAGGAATGCCTGCTCAATCGCAACCGCAACCCGCATCTCTCTCGGGAAGAGATTGAAGCCGTGCTGCGCGATCACCTGTCGGTCGAGAAAATCATCTGGCTGCCGGAGGGTTTGTACAACGACGAAACCGACGGGCATGTGGATAACTTCTGCTGTTACGTGCGTCCGGGTGAAGTCCTGTTGGCGTGGACCGATGATCCGAAAGACCCCAATTACCCGCGCTGTCAGGCCGCCATGGGCATTCTGGAAAACGCGCGTGATGCCAAGGGGCGACCGTTCGTCGTGCACAAGATGCCGATTCCCGGTCCGTTGTTCGCCACGGAAGAAGAGTGCGCAGGCGTCGATCAGGTGCACGGCAGCCAGGAACGCAACCCATCGGTGCGCCTGGCCGGTTCGTACGTGAACTTCCTGATCGTCAACGGCGGCATCATTGCCCCGAGTTTCAATGATCCGCTCGACGAAACGGCACGCCAGATCCTGCAACGCCTGTTTCCGGAACATGAAGTGGTCATGGTCCCAGGCCGTGAGCTGCTGCTGGGCGGCGGCAATATCCATTGCCTGACGCAGCAGCAACCAGCGCCGCACCGCCGCTGAGTTGGTTCACTTCTTGCTCTCATCAAAGCCTGTCGAACGACGGGCTTTTTTGTGGGTAGCGACTTCTCGTTTTTCGGCGAGGGGGTGTTTCCACGAAGGCTTGACGGTGACACGAGTCGTTCGTCTGTAACAAAAGCTCCGTAGATTTCGCAGTCCAAGACGCAAGAGGTTATCCCTATGAACGCAGGTCATGAGCCACGCGTGACTCGAGGTTTGTCTGCGAGCAGTGAAGCACGGCAGATGATGGCGGACTGGTTACGGATAACCCAGGCTTCAAAACACCAGGCTCCGGATTACCGGGCCATGCTCTCCGAGCGCTACCCCTCTGGCCTCATCAACGATGCGGAAATCGAGGCGTTGCTCGGTATTTGGCACAAATGATCATGCGCGCCTATTCCAATCTGGAGTAGGCGCACTTCATCGTTTCGGCCTTCATCAAATTGACACCCATCGGTGCTGGCGATAGCATTCGCGCCTCAACCGCCTGTGGCCAAGCGCCATGTACGTGCATCAGTAGTCCACTGCGATGATTTCGTGCGGGCTTCCGGGACTGAAAGTAAGTCTGGGGAGACGCAATTACCTGTCCGGTTTTTGCCACAGCGCGAGATCAATCTGCCTATAAGGACAACAAGATGAAACAGCGTATCGGTCTGCTCGCTCTGGGCATCCTGGCGGCCACTCAGGTCATGGCTGATGGCCAAGCCGACTCCAAAGGCTTCGTCGAAGACAGCAGCCTCAACGTCAATCTGCGTAACGTCTACATCAACCGCGATTACAAAGGTGGTCCTCAAGACCGCGCTGAATGGGGCCAAGGCTTCATCGCCAATTACTCGTCCGGTTACACTCAGGGCACCGTGGGCGTCGGCGTTGACGCATTCGGCCTGTACGCCGTTCGTCTGGACGGCGGTCGCGGTAAAAGCGGCGCCGGCGGCATCGACTTCTTCAAGCAAGACAGCAACGGCAAAGCGGCTGACGACCTGTCCCGCTTCGGCGGCGCGGTCAAATTCCGCATCTCCAACACCGAGCTGAAATACGGCGACATGATGCCGGAGCTGCCGGTGCTGAGTTACGACAACTCGCGTCTGCTGCCAGAAACCTATACCGGCACCATGATCACCTCGAAAGAGATCAAGGACCTGACGCTGGTTGCAGGCCGCTTCACTGCTCAGACCCGCAAGAGTGCGGAAGGCCGCGACAGCGGTGATCTGAAAAGCATCAACGTCTACGGCGGCGCTTACAAATTCTCCGATGCGTTCAGCGCGGCCTACTACGCCTCCGACGACGAAGACACGCTGAAGAAGCAGTACGTCAACCTGAACTACGTCCTCGCGCTGCCGACCGATCAGTCGCTGACGTTCGACTTCAACGGCTACAAGACCAAGCTGGATCGTGACGTGGCGGTCGATGACGCCCGTGACAACAAGATCTGGAGCCTGGCGGCGACGTGGGCAGTGGGCATCCACTCCTTCACCATCGCGCACCAGCGCAGCACCGGCGAAACCGGCTACAACTACGGCGGCTATCGCAACAATGGCGGCTTCAGCGATGGCGGCAACTCCATCTACCTGACCAACTCCTACTGGTCGGACTTCAACGCCAAGGACGAGCGTTCGTGGCAGTTGGGCTACGGCGTTAACCTGTCGACCCTCGTGACTCCAGGCCTGAGCTACAAAGTGGCTTACGTGCGCGGCGACAACATCGACGATGGCACCAACCGTGGCGATGGCGAAGAGCACGAACTGTTCAGCCAGATGACCTATGTCGTCCAGAGCGGCCCGGCCAAAGACCTCTCTTTGCGCCTGCGCAATTCCTGGCTGCGTGTATCGGACAACGCTTCCAACTACAACGTTGGCGGTAACGAAACCCGCATCTTCATCACCTACCCGATCAACGTTTTCTAATGTTGAACGGCGATTGAGCTGAAGCTGCAAAAGAGCGCCCCGGTCGAGAGATCGGGGCGTTTTTGTTCGAGCGCTCGCCTGGATACGCTAATCGCTGGTCATCTTCGACCCCGCGTCGCTAACATTGCCCACACCCGATCTTTTGTTGGTCACCCCCCATGGCCCTTGCCGCACCTCCCGATCTCACTAACACCACCGTTCCGGTTCAGCGTGTTTCGCGCACGTACCCGCGTGGGCTTTACATCGAACCGCATGAGCATGACTGGGGGCAGGTGCTCTATGCGATGTCGGGGGTAATGTGGGTCGAAACACCCAACGAGGCATTAGTGGTGCCGCCACAGCGGGCGGTCTGGTTGCCGCCGGGGGTGTCTCATGGCATTCGTGTGGTGTCCGACCTGGAGATGCGCAACATCTACTTACGTCCGGCGTTGTCCGAGACGCTGGAGCCGACCGTTCAGGTATTCGAAGTGGCGCGGCTGTTGCGCGAGCTGATCGTCCATCTGGTGGCCGAGCAGGACAAGGATTCCGAGTATTACAGTGCCTTGGTCGGTCTGGCGTTGCTGGAGCTACGCCGGGCAAAGCGCTCGTTGCTGAAGGTGCCGATGCCTGACGACAGCGACCGTCGGCTGATGAATATTTGTCAGGCGGTGATGATCGAACCGTCCATTGGCGTCTCGTTCGAGCAACATGCCGAAAACGCCGGGGCCAGCGTACGCACGCTGTCCCGGTTGTTTCAGGGCACGCTGGGCATGGGTTTCGCCGAATGGCGCAGGCAGGTGCAATTGGCGACGGCGGTGGCGGAGATCATTCAGGGCGTGTCGGTCAGCACCATTGCGCGTTCGATGGGGTATTCCCCCAGCAGTTTCAGCGACATGTTCCGTCGTGAGCTGGGGATGGCGCCATCGCAGTATCCGTTGGGCGAAATGGCGTAATCGCCAGACATCTTGTGGGAGTGAGTTTGCTCGCGATGGCGGTGTGTCAGACATGAATGAACCGACTGATTCACTGCTATCGCGAGCAAGCTCACTCCTACAGGTCAGCCATCGCACTCAGCCTGTCCGAAATTCAGAAGCACTTGGCCGGTAGGCATTTCCACCTTTCCCTAAACTCTGGTCCATCGCCAACGCTGTCGTGCTTCACGACACACGGTCCCGGAGTTCGTCATGAGCTACATCATTTCACTCGCCATTGGTATCGCCGTCGGCTTGCTGTACGGCGCACTCGACTTTCGCTCACCCGCGCCGCCCTTGGTGGCGTTGGTCGGGCTGCTCGGCATGCAGGCGGGCGAAAAGCTGTGGCCCATGGGCCGCCAGTTGTTCGCCAACCTGATGTCCTGAATAGAACGAATTCTGTATTCCCACTCTGGATTTGAACGCCATGAAAGCACTGCAATTTTCCCGAACCGGCGACCTGGCTGCACTGGAAGTCGTCGAACTGCCCACTCCCGTTCCTGCAGCGGATGAGGTTCTCGTACAGATCAAAGCGGCAGGCCTGAACCCGAGCGACGTGAAAAACGTCCTGGGCCGTTTCCCTTACACGACGCTGCCACGGGTGCCCGGTCGCGACTTCGCGGGCGTCGTCGTCGAAGGTCCAAGTGAGTTGATCGGTGAGGAAGTCTGGGGCACAGGCAACCAGATCGGTTTCTCGCGTAATGGCTCCCACGCGGGTTACATCACGTTGTCAGCCAAAGGCGTAGCGCTCAAACCCAAGTCCTTGAGTTTCGTGCAGGCCGCGAGTCTTGGCGTGCCGTACACCACTGCATGGGATGCGTTGGAGCGCAGCCTGGTAAAAGCCGACACCCGCCTGCTGGTGATCGGTGCCAATGGTGCGGTCGGCAGCGCTGCCATCGCGTTGGCTAAAGTCCGCGGGGCCCAAGTGCTGGCTGCCGTACGCCGTCCGGAACAGGTCAAAGCTCTTCAGGACCAAGGCTACACCGCCATTCTGCTGGGCAAGCCTGAAGAACTCTCGGCCCAAGTGAACGCAGTCTTCCAGGGCGGCGCGGACGTGATCTTCGACACCACCGGTTTCTGGCTGCCCGCGTCGGTTCAGGCACTGGCCCCATTCGGGCGCATCGCAATCATCGCCGCCCCGGTGGACGGCCACGTCCAGTTGCCAGCGCTGGCGCTGTACCGAAAAGGTGGCTCGGTGGTGGGCGTCAATTCGCTGCTGTACGGCGTCGAAGCCTGCGCGCGGATGCTGGAACAGTTCGGCAAACTGTTCGACGACGGCACCTTGCCGCTGCCGACCGACTTGATCGAGACGCCAATTGAAGAAGGGCTCGCGCGTTACGCAGAAGTGAATGAGGGGAGTGCGGACAAGATTATTCTGCTGCCGTGATCCCTCGCGTCGCTGGGCGAACCTTGCTGCGTTCGCCCAATCTCACCAAACCGGCAACCCTTTCACATACCCCGCCTCAATCCTCGCCGACGTGCCATTGGCTTCCAGCGTATCGAGGGCCGTCCGCAGGCGTTCGACCATCTGCGGATCGCAATCCTTGGAGCAGGCCAGGTAGAGGTTTGCGGTCATCAACACTCGGCTCATCACCAGCGGCCGGTCGCTGATTTGCTTCCAGATGTAGCGGGTTTCAGGCACGCCGTTGAACCACGCATCCACACGTCCTTTGAGCAGCATTTGCGCCGGGTTTTCACCGATCTTCAACGGGTAGATTTGCGAGGCAGGGAAGCCTTCTTCGCGTAGACGGGTTTCCTGCGCTGTGCCGATTCCCACTGCGATGAGCTTGAAGGCTTTCTTTGCTTCGTCGAAGGTATCGACGCGCTGGTCGAGGCTGAAAAACGTACGGTCCATCGTCATCACCGGGGCGATCCAGGTGAAGAGGCCTTCTCGGCTTTGCGTGCGCGTGAGAGGGGCGATCAGCATGTCTTTGCCACTGCTGACTTCCCGTTGTGCACGGGGCCAGGGTGGAGAGACAAAGTTGCCCGAGTACCCTGTCATCGCCATTGCCTGTACCACAATGTCGCCCACGATGCCGTGCGCGTCTGCCTGATTGAGCATGGTCAACGGTGGCGCTTCGGGAACGTAAAGGTCAACGGCGGAGGTGGCGAATGCCATGGGTGGGCCTGCCAATACCGCACTGATGGCGTATCGGATAAAGCGGGAAATCCATTTCATGGCAGCAGCGCTCAAGGTAAATACAGGGCCTGTCAGGGCAGGCCTCTTGCCTGGCTCACGAGTCGGTCGGAAAGCCGCTCATGATTTTGCTGGAAAGGTACAACATTCAAGCTGCGAGGGCTTCACAAGACTCACGTCTTGTTGTGCTCATTGGTGTAGCGGCCGCTCAGTTCCCATCCACATTCGAGCAACATGTCGATCCAGTCCTCATAGGAATCGTCGACGTCCAGCAGGTTCATGAACTGATCTTCGATGTGACAGCGAAAGGTCTGCTCTTCAACGTTCCATTCAACGTCCCGGATTCGCCAGGCGCGTTGATCGGGCAGCTGAATGTTCAGGCCATGGAAGGGCACGAACGGCAACTCGACCTCATACAGAAGCTTCGACCATTCAGAAGAAATTTCGGGGGTCTGGTGAGTCCAGACGTATTTGATCAATCGAACATTGTGCACGGTTGGGCCTTCTCTCGTGTTTCGGGTGACGGCTCGCTGTCGCTGCGGGCGAAGGCGCGGGCCAGTCGGAATGCCTATACGTTACTAGATGGGCGCGTGATCGGGGAGGGGGCGCGTGAGATCGCTGCCGCAGAGGCTCGGGTGTGCGAGGCTTGTTGGTCAGCGTTGACGACGAATGGTGGGGGCGACGAGGGTTTTGAGTCAGCTTCGGGAGACCGTCTGGCAGAATCAGGGGCTGCAGGACAATGATTCGACATCCCTCAGCCCAATCGTGCTATCACAGAGACAGCCTCATCTCCTCTACGGCGCTATCCAGCTTTTCGCGTAACGGATCGATCAAGCACCAGATCTGATCCGCATCGAGCTTTTCGGTGTGAGCCGCCTCAAGCAGGCGGGTCGTCAACGCCAGCGCCATATTAACGTTCGCGACCTGCTGCATCGCCGCGCTGACGGCGCCCACATGGCTCTTTACATCTTTCAACTCAGTCAACCATTCCAGTACGCGGGCCGCAGGTATTGGGGCCTTACCCTGGACGCTATTTTCAAGCAAAAGCTCAAGTGAGCAGAGGCGTGCTTCGATATTCATGGGCGACGCTCTCTGAGTGTGGAGGGAAGTGTGGCATTTGTCTGAAAGCGGGCAGTTGTTGCTCGCCAAATTTCATGATCTACAAAAAAGGCCCTACAGATAATTTCAAATCCTAAGTATGTCTTAGTACGCGGTCAATCTGATTCTAAGAATCTCTTAGCCTTTTAGCGGCTAATAAATGAGCATTTTTAGCAAACGATTGAAGGAAGCCCGAACGGCTGCCGGGCTGTCCCAGGAGCGTTTGGGCATTGAATCAGGGATCGATCCCGCCTCCGCCAGTGCGCGGATGAATCAATACGAAAACAATAAACACACGCCCAATTCATTGACCATCATTCAAATCGCCGCCGCTCTGGATCTTCCGCCCGCCTATTTTTATAGCGCTGATGATGAAGAGGCCAGAATGTTGCTCCTGTTTTATCGCCTCGATTCGCCAGGGAAAAAACAGATTTTGACATTGGCCGTTGAATTACACGGTCAGACCAAATTCCTGAACGTCTGAAATATTCAATCAGTTTGTAGATGTTTAGAAGACGATATTGATCCACATCTCTCATTTGTTGTCTTCCAAATTCCTGTTCTGGTGGGATGATAGCCAGCCGTCGTTTTACGTATATGCTGAGCGGGCCCCGTGGCCGAGACCTGCCCATGCTTCACAAAAATCTCATTCGTCGCCTTGATCTGATCACCCTCAAGCTGTTCGTTGCCGTGCATGAAGAAGGCACGCTGACCCGTGCAGCGGCTCGCGAGGCCATTGCTGTATCGGCCGCCAGCAAGCGATTGATGGAGCTCGAAGAGGTCTTGGGCATTGGGTTGTTCGTGCGCAACGCCAAAGGCATGGTGCTGACCGCTGCGGGTGAAACCCTGTTGCACCATGCTCGGCGCATGCTGTTCGACCTGGAAAAGATGGGTCTTGAACTCGATGAGCACCTGCAAGGCATGCGCGGCTATGTACGCATGTTGGCTAACCTTTCGGCGATTATTCAGTTTCTCCCGGAAGACCTGCACGACTTCACCATCAGCCATGAACGGGTCAAGGTCGATCTAGAAGAGCGGCCCAGCACCGGCGTGGTTCAAGGCTTGATCGACGGCGTTGCCGACATCGGCATCTGTTCGGAAGACACCGATGTTCAGGGTCTCTATAGCGTGCCGTACAGGCGCGACGAGTTGGTCGTGGTCATGCGTTCCGACCATGCGCTGGCTCAACGGCATCACGTCGCTTTCGAAGACACACTGGGCAGTGATCACATCGGCCTGCACGCCGCCAGCTCCATCAACATGCGCACCCACACGGCAGCGCGCTCCCACGGCAAACCTCTACGCGTGCGTATTCATGTTCCGGGCTTCGACGCGATGTGCCGAATGGTGCAGGCGAACATGGGAATAGGCGTCCTGCCGCGTAAGGCGTTTGATTTGCTGGGCACACCATTAGGCCTGACAGCCGTAGGCTTGAGCGATGCGTGGGCCAAACGCACATTGATTCTGGTGGTGCGCGACAAGGCCGCGTTATCCCCGGTCAGCCTTTTGCTGTTCGATCACCTCCAGCAGCACGAGCAGCACGGTCGCTAGCGTTCGCGTTTCGCGAACGATCCTTGCCAACATACGGTTGGATTTGCGAAACCCCGGTCCTCTAGTCTTGGGTACAAATTCCAAGAAACACTGAGGTATCCGCTATGACAGGCCCCCTGAACGGTGTGCGCGTAATTGAAATCGGCACACTGATCGCAGCGCCCTTCGCCGCACGCTTGATGGGCGAGTTCGGCGCTGAGGTGATCAAGATCGAATCCATGGGACAGGGTGACCCGCTTCGTAAATGGCGAAAGCTGCACGAGGGCACCTCGCTGTGGTGGTATCTCCAGTCTCGGAACAAAAAATCCCTGTCGCTGAACCTCAAATCCCCCGAAGGCATCGAGATCGTCAAGCGTCTGGCCGAAAGCGCCGACGTGTTGATCGAAAACTTGCGCCCCGGCGCGCTGGAAAAACTCGGTCTCGGCTGGGATGTCCTACACGCCTTGAACCCCAAGCTGACGCTGGTTCGTATCTCGGGCTACGGCCAATCCGGTCCTTATCGTGATCGTCCGGGCTTTGGTGCCATCGGCGAGGCCATGGGCGGCATTCGTTACACCACCGGCACCCCCGGTTCGCCTCCGGCGCGAGTGGGCGTCAGCCTCGGTGATTCACTGGCTTCGATGCACGCTGTGATGGGCGCGCTGATGTCGTTGCTGCGCGTGAAAACCGGGCAAGGCGATGGCCAGATCGTCGATGTCTCGCTGGTCGAAAGCGTGTTTAACCTCATGGAAAGCCTAGTGCCGGAATACGACATGCTTGGCCATGTTCGTGAGCGCACCGGCGGTGCACTGCCCGGCATCGCACCCTCCAACACCTATCCGACCGCTGATGGCGCATTTGTCGTCATCGCCGGCAACAGCGATCCGATTTTCAAGCGCTTGATGCACACGATTGGCCGTCCTGACCTGGCTGAAGCCCCTGAGCTTGCACAGAACGATGGCCGTGCTGCGCAAAGCGAGATGCTCGATGCGGTGATCAGCGCATGGTCGTCCAATTTGCCTATCGACGACGTCCTTGAGGCGCTTGAACAGGCGGAAGTGCCCGCCGGCCGGATCTATAACGTCGCTGACATTGTGGCCGACCCTCACTATCAGGCGCGCGAGATGATCCTCGACGCGCAACTGCCCGGCGGCGCCCACGTGAAAATGCCCGGCATCGTGCCCAAACTCTCCGAAACACCGGGTTCGGTGAACTGGCAAGGGCCTGCCTTGGGTCAACACACTGACAGCGTCCTGAGCGATCTGGGCCTGACCGCTGCCGATATCGCACAACTCAAAACAGAGGGGGTGGTGCAATGATCACCGACTTTTCCGAGCGTTTGATCGTCCAGGAAGTTTCGCCGCGCGACGGTTTGCAAATCGAGCCCACTTGGGTCGAAACACCCGACAAAATCGAGCTCATCGATCAGCTTTCTCTAGCCGGTTTCAGCCGCATCGAGGCCGGCTCTTTTGTTTCGCCCAAGGCCATTCCCGCGCTGCGTGATGGCGACGAGGTGTTTCGTGGAATCTTGCGCCACCCGGGCGTGATTTACGTGGCGCTGATCCCCAACCTCAAGGGGGCGCAGCGTGCGATAGACGCAGGTGCCAACGAGCTGAATCTGGTGATGTCCGCCAGCCAGACCCACAACCTGGCGAACATGCGCATGCGCTGCGAGCAGTCGCTCAGTGCGTTTGGCGACGTCGTTTCCTTCGCCGCTGGCCATCCCGTGAGTCTCAACGGCTCTATCGCCACGACGTTCGGTTGTCCATTCGAGGGCAAGATCGACGAAGACCGCGTGCTGCAGATCGTCGATGCCTACCTGGAACTGGGCATGCAGGGCATTTCGCTGGCGGACACAACAGGCATGGCCAACCCGCGTCAGGTGCATCGGCTGGTACAGCGCGTGCTGACCCGCATACCCGCGTCGGCACTGACGCTGCACTTCCATAACACCCGTGGGTTGGGGCTCAGCAATGTCCTCGCGGCCTACGAGGCAGGCGCTCGCCGTTTTGATGCGTCGTTGGGTGGCTTGGGCGGTTGCCCGTTCGCGCCTGGCGCATCAGGAAATATCTGCACTGAAGACCTTGTGAACATGTGCGAAGAAATGGGGATCGAGACCGGTGTCGACCTGCCGCATCTCCTGAAACTCTCGCGCGGCCTGCCTGCGCTGCTCGGGCATGAAATGCCGGGGCAAGTTGCCAAGGCAGGGCGCAACTGTGATTTGCATCCCGCGCCTGAACATCTGCCGGGCTGATTTATCGCGAGACATCTGTAGCCAAACGCTTTACCGAATACGAACGAATACGCCTCGCCGCGTATTCGTCCAGACAACAAAAACAATAGGGCTCCCTTTGGGAAGTCCAACTGGAGTGACCGCAATGACTATCTCCGTTCTAAACCCCAATAGCAGCGTCGTGGACGTTGTGAACGCCGAAAAAGCGTTGATCCGCAAAGTCGCGTGGCGGCTGATGCCGTTGATCATGGTCTGCTACCTGTTCGCATTCTTTGACCGCATCAACATCAGCTTCGCCAAGTTTCAGCTGCAAACCGACCTGAGCCTGAGCGACACCGCGTACGGCCTCGGCGCGAGCCTGTTCGTCATCGGTTACGTGCTGTTCGAGGTGCCGAGCAACATCATGCTCTACAAGGTTGGCGCCCGCCGCTGGATTGCCCGGATCATGATTTCCTGGGGCATCGCGACGGCGCTGATGGTGTTCGTCAACGCTGAATGGCAGTTCTACGTGCTGCGCTTCATCATCGGCGCCATGGAAGCCGGTTTCGCACCCGGCGTACTGTTTTATCTGACGCTGTGGTTCCCACAGACCTACCGTGGACGTATCACATCGATCCTGTTTCTCGCCTCGGCCTTCGCCGGTCTGCTCGGTGCGCCGATTTCCGGCCTGGTGCTGGGCCACATGGACGGCGTCATGCAAATGCGCGGCTGGCACTGGCTGTTCCTGCTCGGCGGCCTGCCTTGCATTGCACTTGGTATCGCTGTGCTCAAGATCCTCAAAGACCGCGTTTCAGACGCCCATTGGCTGACCGACGCCGAAAAAAACTATCTTTCCAGCCGCATCGCCCAGCATGAGCCTAATAAACATGGCTCGCTGCTGACCGCCCTGAAAATGCCCGGCTTCCTGATGCTTGGCCTGATCTACTTTCTGATTCAGGTTGCGTCCTACGGCCTCAACTTCTGGGCGCCTCAGCTGATTCGCAGCGCAGGTGTCGAAAGCCCGGTCGTGATCGGCCTACTCACCGCCATCCCTTACATCTGCGGCGCCATCAGCATGGTTGTGATCGGACGCCTGTCAGACGCCAGCGGCGAGCGTCGCAAATTTGTCTGCGGTCTGGTCGTGCTGGGTGCCATCGGCTTCTTCAGCGCGGGGATTTTCGCTCAGCACACCAGCATGCTGATCCTCTCCCTGGCCATGCTCGGTGGCGGCATCGTTGCTTCCATCCCGGCATTCTGGACCCTGCCGCCGAAGCTGCTGGCCGGTGCAGGCGCAGGCGCGGCAGGCGGCATCGCGCTGATCAACACCCTTGGCCAGTTCGGCGGCATCGTCAGCCCGATCATGGTCGGCAGCATCAAGGACATGACAGGCAGCACCACGCCAGCGCTGTACGTGATTGGCGTCACCAGCGTGATTGCGGCAGGTTTGTTGTTGTGGGCGTTGCCCGAGAAGTTGCGGACGTTGGATAAGAATCACGACTGACGCCTGAAAGCTGCGCCTGACTTCAGGCGCAGCTTTTTGTGCAGGTATAAGGCCGCATCGTCTGGTTCGAGCGTTATCCCTGAGTCGCCTTGTTCAACACGGCTTTATGCAACTCGATGTTCTGCTCCGCGGTGCCCTCGTAGGACGAAATCCCGACCTCCTCGGCCAACTTCTTCCGATTTTCCATGCTGCTGTCGAGCTTCAATGCCTTGAGCAAGTCCACGATGGACGACTGGGGATTCAGCCCTGGGTTGCCCTCCTTCAACTTCGTAATTTCGGCGCTGAGCTGATCAGGCGTAGGCTGGCTGCTCGCTCCAGGAGAAGGCGACGCGCTCCCCGCCGTGGGCGCAGTCGGCGCATCTGGCGATGCCTGCGTGCTGGCGTTAGCCGTCCCAAACCCGAGTTTTTCAAGAATGCTGCTGATAATGCTCATAGTAAGTCCCTTTTTTCAGTGATCGAACTGTTCGAGAAACGGCCGACAGGCAATTGCCCGTCCGTACAGAATCGCCATCTCCGTCGTCGCGGCGACTGACATGTCTTCACAAAAGCCTGTGCGCACCAACACACGCGCCAAACACGCACCTGCGCTATGCGAATTCAGGCTATGGAGCGAATACATTCCCCGAGACGGTCAAAACGGCTTCCATTGCTGGAAATGGGATCGTCACTGCCATGTGCGTGGGTGCAGTCCATAAAACGTGTGGCAGATCAGTCAGGTTGCAGCGTAGCCGCTAATTACTGGAGTGGCGGGGGGAGGGTTCGGTTCCAGAGCGTTCTGGGTTGAGGTTGATATCGGACGAGTGGTGAAGGCGCGCCCCGTCTTCGATGCTCGTCGAGAGGGACGGGAGATAACGCGTAAGTACGCGTCTAGACTGGTGGTTATTTCGTTGGAGAGAGTGGGTCGTTGTAAGCGGCTCACTTCGGCATGTATTTAGACTGCCAGCTTCGTGGAATCGCTGCCGATGCGATGCCGACCCCCAAAGTGATAACGCCGCTAATGACCATGGCCTTGAAAGAAAGTGTGTGCGCCATTGTGCCGCCTGCAATTGCACCAACAAGCATGCCGCTCCAAGGTACAAGCTGAACACGCCATCCGATCCGCTGTTGCCCTAAGATCGCGCGGCCCAGACCTCGTCCAAACCGTGATAATGCCCCGGTGACGTAGGTTAGCCCTATGGGCAAACCATTCACTTCCTCGACGACCGCGTTAATCATCCCCATGGCAAGTACCGCCAAGATAGGCGCTATCGTGTTTTCTCCGAGAAATCCGCCAACGCAGAGCAGCAGCCCAATGCAAAGAAGTAGGGGCCACGACCGGCGGCCACTGTAGGTTGCAGCTATCACCCCTAAGGCATTTCCTACGACGAACGTTGCTACGAGCAGGGCGATGTGGAGGGCCAAGACAAAGTTGCTCGTGCTTAGCGACGCCGCAAGGCGTGTAGTATTGCCGCTCATGAATGAGACAAAGTCGCCAGTGACCATAAAACTGATCGAGTCCGTCATACCGGCGATGAACGAAAGACTGGCAACGAAACAGAGACCTATCCGTCCACGAAACCGGAACATTTGCCTGGCTTTGGCACCAGAATATTTAGGCTCTGGAAGCACTACGACCTCGACGATGTACAGACCCGAGACAATCTGTCTCGCATTTGATGGGCAGGCAGGGGGCAGCATCCCGTTCTAATGCTCACGGCACGATGCCAAGACGCGTTCCCGCCTGTCCTCCTGTTCATAGAGTGTCAGAAGTTTCTGCGAATTTCGCTACTGCATCAATCAATGACCGTCAAGCAGCGCCCTGAATCTGAAGAATGGAGGTTTGCGCCTTTTGGGTCAGCCTCAACTCTTGTTCTGTCTGGTCCCGGCTACTGGTCAAATCCAAGAGCACTCCTTGCCAATATCCACGCGTTCCAACATAGCCGCATACGGCGACTCGATGTTCTGCACGTTTAGGGGGATCTGAAGATTTTAGATATTTGCTGCAGGCTGTAGCGAAGACGTCGAGACAAGGCAGGCGTCAAGGCGCTCGATGACAGGTCAATTTGCCATAGAAGTATAGGAAGAATGAGCGCGACTAGAGCAATCCCTGTAGTCCGCGAAAACTCCAGTCCTATTTCTTCCAAGCCACAGGCAACTCACTACAGGAAGCAACCATGCTGCTCCTTAGGCCGGATGATCTGACTTGGTACATGAGTTGTTACGCACGGGACAAAAACAAAAGGCCCACATTTCTGCGAGCCTTTGTTTTGTATGGTGCCGGCACCAGGAGTCGAACCCGGGACCTACTGATTACAAGTCAGTTGCTCTACCAACTGAGCTATACCGGCGTTGTGGGCGCTGATTATAGGGATTTGATCGGGCGAGTAAAGCCCTAATTCAAGTTTTTTTGCGAGGCTTATGACCTGTCGCAATTACCGTTATTCACAAGCGGTCCATCGAGCTCGTTGCAAAAGGCCGTTTTGTGGAACTCTTCTCATTCGTTCGCAAGCTACTGTTTTTTCGAAAATTTAACACCTGGTCAAAAAATAACCAGATGTGTGAATCGGTTGCGAATCAGGATTTCTGTGCGTTCGTGGGAATTTCGTCAACAGAGTTATCCACAGGGCTTTGTGCTTGTACTCGGTCATTTCCGCTCGGCGAGGATGAGCAGATTGCGGGGTGTCACGTGTGACGGGCAGAAGGTGCCGACTCGCACCTCGTAATCGCGTTGTTGCAGGAAGAGGGCGCGGTCGAGGATGAGCCAGAGTTCGAGGGGGCGGCGGAAGAGGTTGCGGAGCAGTTCGAGGTTGCGCACTTCGGCCAGTCGTTGCCAGCCGGTTGCTTCAAGGGCGGGCCAGTCTCGGTTGCCAGGCTCGGGCAGTTGTTTGAGCGCGGCGAGGTCGCGGCAGTAGTCGTTGAAGGGTTTGTCGAGCCAAGCGCTGGGAAGCGAGGGCGTTGGCAGGTAGTCGTCGATGCCGCGCAGTTGGCGTTGCAGCAGGTCGAATGCCAGCCTGCGGGCCATGGAGATGTCGCGCTGCCGACGAACGCGGGCGCCTGCTGTGATCGTTTCACTGAGGGGCAGACCGAGGTCGTCGAGTGACAAGCTGAGGGTTGATGCCTGACCTTCGTTTGACAGGGCTTGGTAGTGCTCGCTGGCGATGCGGTTGTAGCAGCAGGGGGCGATGGCGATCTGTTGGCAGTCAGCCTCGCTGGCGAGTTGCATGAGGCGTACGTGGAGGTCGCCGCAGGCATGCAGGGCGACGGGGGTGTGGTGAGCTGCGAGTTGGTCGGTCGCCGTTTCGGCCATGACGTCTTGATGCAGATGCGCCGCGTGAACGCCGAGCTTGTGGCTGAGTTGCCGACCTGCTTCAACCAGCGTGGCGTCGTATTCGAGGCAGGTCAGGGCCTGGCCGTCGTGGGCGAGGCGTCTGCCGAGGTGGCCTTTGCCCGAACACCAGTCGAGCCAGTGCGTGGGCGCTTTCCGAAAACTCAGGCTGCTGGCGAAAGCTTCGATCTGTTGCCATTTGCGGCCGGGCACATCGACGCTCATGCGTGAGGAGATGGCGTTGAGGGCGTGGGTTGGCAGGGCGTCGGTTTGGCTAAGCGCTGCAGATTGTTTCGCGATGTGCGTGAAAGGCTCTGGCGCTTCGAGTGTCTCTGGATGGTTATGGGCCGCTTCGGCATCTTCCAGTGAGCGTTGGCGCAGCCATATGGACAGTTCCGGGTGCGCGGCTTCCCACGGTAATTCGCGATGGGTGAAGGGTTTCGGCCGCCACAGGTCTTGGTGCACGAGCAGGAAGGCGTCGAGCGCGAGGAAGCGGGATGTGAGGTCTGCGGTATGCGGGGGCATGGGCTGGGCGGTGATTTAGGCTGGAGGTCAAGCTTACGGGCTTTGAGATAAGGGTGGCACCTTTGCCAGAGCAAAACCGGATGACCTCGTTGTATCAGATACAACGCGTTGTAGATTTTGCTGCCGCTGCGCCAGATCGTCCGATCGCGGCCCGGAGCAAGCTTGCTCCTACGCCCTCCGGGCAGAATCAAAAGCGAGTCGACAGGCAGTGGCCGGAACCTCAGCGTCCTTGGCTCGCATCCACCCGCAGATACCGCTCCAGCAGTTTGAATCCCTGCACCAACACAAACGACATCACCAGATAGATCACGCCCGCGATGAAGAACGTCTGCTCTGGCATGTAGGTCCGTGCGTTGATCGTGCGGGCCATCCCCGTGATGTCGAGCAGGGTCACCGTGCTGGCGAGGGCGCTGGCTTTGAGCATCAGAATGACTTCGTTGCTGTAAGCGGGCAGACCGATGCGGGCGGCGCGAGGCAGGATGATATAGACCAGCGCCTTGCCCTTGGACATGCCCAATGCGCGAGCGGCTTCGATTTCGCCGGGCGGCACGGCCTGGATCGCGCCGCGCAGGATCTCGGCAATGTATGCAGTGGTGTGCAGCGTCATGGTCAGCGCGGCGCAGAAAAACGGTTCACGCAGGTACGGCCACAGCACGCTTTGCGTCACGGCTTCGAACTGGGCGAGGCCGTAATAGACAAGAAACAGTTGGACGAGTAGCGGCGTGCCGCGAAAGAAGAAGATGTAGGCGTAGGGCACGGCGCGGACATACGCGTTTCGCGAGGCCCGAGCGATGCCCATCGGAATCGCCAGGATCAGCCCCGCCACAACGGCGATGGCGACCAATTCCAGTGTAAGCGTGGCCCCTTGCAGCAATTTGGGCAGCCACTTGAGGACGAATTCCCAACTCATGACGCGCTCCTCACAAAACCCACCGATGCGCGGCGTTCCAGCCATGCAAGGCCGATCATCGACATCGCTGTCATGCCCAGGTACATAAGCGCCGCGACCATATAGAAGGTGAACGGCTGTTTGGTAGTCGTGACGGCGATCTGCGCGTGTCGCATGACTTCTTCAAGCCCGATCACCGATACCAGCGCCGTATCCTTCATCAGGATCATGAAAAGGTTGCCCAAGCCTGGCAGTGCGATGCGCCACATCTGCGGCATGACCAGTTTGATGAAGATGCGCGACCGGGACATGCCCAACGCCAGCCCTGCTTCGCGATGCCCTTTCGGGATCGACAGCATGGCGCCGCGAAACACCTCAGTTGCGTATGCGCCGAAGCACAGGCCCAGAGCGATGACGCCTGCAGCGAAGGCGCTGAGCGACAGGTTGGGGATGCCGAACACATGCCCGATGGCGCGCATCGAACTCACGGTGCCGAAATAGATCAGCAGCACCCACAGCAGTTCGGGAATGCCGCGCACCAGCGTCGAATACACCCCGCCGATCCATTGCAGAATACGGTTGGGCGAGGTTTTGGCGAGGGCGCCGAGCAGTCCCAGGATGAGGCCCAGGCACAGGGCGGACAGCGCGAGTTGAATCGTCATCAGCATGCCAGCCGCGAGGGCCGGGCCGAATCCTTGGAGATCGAAGTTCATGGCTTTGCTTGGTTGACGGATCGGCACCGCCGCAGGTTGAGTGCGGCGATACTGGTCAGGCGGGTCAGAGGATGCTGAACGGGAAATACTTGTCGTTGATCTTTTTGTAGGTGCCGTCTTCG
The DNA here is from genome assembly GCF_057128705.1 of Pseudomonas salicis. Lineage (NCBI taxonomy): Bacteria > Pseudomonadati > Pseudomonadota > Gammaproteobacteria > Pseudomonadales > Pseudomonadaceae > Pseudomonas > Pseudomonas salicis. Next base: position 70,225 of record NZ_JBSKHU010000006.1, on the reverse strand, counting down.
ATGATTTCTTTCAGGGCGGTGTTCAGCTTGTCGCGCAGCGGATCATCCTTGCGCACGGCAATACCGATCTTGTCTTCGCCAAACATCGGCTCGCCCTTGAATTCGAAGTTCTTGCCTGCGTCGCTCTTCAGCCACTCATAGCTGGCGTATTTGTCGCCCAGCAGGGCATCCACGCGACCGGAAGTGAGGTCGAGAAAGGCGTTTTCCTGCGAGTCGTAGAGCTTGACGGTCACGTCGTTGCCCCAGTTGTCTTCCAGCCAGGTGCCAGCCAAGGTCGCGCGCTGGGCGCCGATGGTCTTGCCTTTCAGGGCTTCCTTGATCGCCGCGGGGTCGCCGGTCAGGTTGGTGGCTTTTGGCGCGATGAATTGCAGTTTGTTCGAGTAGTACGGGTTCGTGAAGTCCACGGCCTGCTTGCGATCTTCTGTGATCGACATCGACGAGATGATGAAATCGAATTTCTGAGCGTTCAGCGCCGGGATGATGCCATCCCAGTCGGAAGTGACGACCTCGCAGGTGACTTTCATCTTGGCGCACAAGGCGTTGCCGATTTCGACGTCGAAGCCCACGACTTGGCCGCTTGCATCCTTGTTGTTGAACGGGGGGTAGGCGCCCTCGATGCCCATTTTCAGGGTGTCGGCAGCAACGGCGCTGGAGGCGACGACCAGAAGAGCGGCCACCAGAATGTTTTTCAGGGTCTGCATCGATGTTGCTCCGTTAGCGATTGCTGGACATGAATTGTTTGCAGCGTGCCGATTGCGGGTCATCGAAGACCTGCTGCGGCGATCCTTGTTCTTCCACGCGCCCCTGGTGCAGGAAGACCACTTCACTGGACACCTGCCGGGCGAAATTCATTTCGTGAGTCACCATCAACATGGTCCGGCCTTCTTCGGCCAGGCCACGAATCACACTGAGCACTTCCTGCACCATCTCGGGGTCAAGCGCAGAGGTCGGCTCGTCGAACAGAATCACTTTGGGTTGCATGGCCAGCGTACGGGCGATGGCTGCTCTTTGCTGCTGACCGCCCGACAGTTGCGCCGGGTACACATGACGTTTATCCGCGATGCCCACTTTGGCGAGCAACGCTTCTGCCACTTCGATCGCCTCGGCCTTCGTTTGCCCCAAAACCCGGCGCGGCGCCTCGATGATGTTATCGAGTACGGTCATGTGCGGCCACAGATTGAAGTTCTGAAATACGAAGCCAATCTCGCTGCGCAGGCGATTGATCTGACGAGTGTCGGCAGCGATCAGTTCACACTTGCGCGAAGCTTTGAGTTTGAGGGCTTCGCCCGCGACGAGGATTTCACCCTTGTGCGGGTTTTCGAGCAGGTTGATACAGCGCAGCAGCGTCGACTTGCCAGAACCGGACGAGCCCAGAATTGAAATCACGTCGCCGTCCCGTGCAGTCAGCGAGATGCCCTTGAGCACCTCAAGCTGATCGTAGCGTTTATGCAAATCGCGAATTTCCAGGGCGGGCGTTGCCTGGGCCATGTTGAAACCTCGTGTATTCGGTACTGATGGCGCACGGCAAACGAGCTGGCCCTGCGCAAAAAGGGCGCGATGGTGCCAGCTTTAAACGCCGTGGGGAAGGGTATTTCGGCCAGATGGAATGTCGGGAGAGGGTAAGCTTGCGCCAATTTGGTGCTGTATGTCGCCAAGTGTGTATTTTCGGTGCGACAAAACGTCTCTATGCTGTTGCGGTTGGTAACGTTTCCTACAGAAATGGCAAAACGCTATTCGTCTCAGACACTTATCAAACGCCTTTGCAACGGGCATATCCGCGCACGACGTCGCTTTTGAAATATCTTGGCGTAATTCTTGCGTAAAAAATAAATAACAGTGCTGTTGTGATCTTTTTACGAAGGGTCGCAAATCGCTCTGATCCGTATAAAAATTCTTAAAGGTTGCTTACATGAGCAGTACCCCAAATTCTTCAAACCTCGATCAGGGGCTCAAACCGCGTCACATCACCATGCTCTCCATTGCAGGTGTGATCGGTGCGGGTCTCTTCGTCGGTTCTGGTCACGCCATTGCCGAAGCGGGTCCAGCGGTTCTGCTGGCCTACGCGGCAGCCGGTACGCTGGTGGTTCTCGTGATGCGCATGTTGGCCGAAATGGCAGTGGCTTCGCCGGACACCGGTTCGTTTTCGACCTACGCAGACCGTGCGATCGGTCACTGGGCGGGTTTCACCATCGGCTGGCTGTACTGGTGGTTCTGGGTGTTGGTGATTCCGTTGGAAGCCAACGCTGCGGCGACCATCCTTCACGCGTGGTTCCCGAACATCGCGATCTGGGCTTTCACCCTGGTCATTACGCTGGTGCTGACGGCGACCAACCTGTTCAGCGTCAAGAACTACGGTGAATTCGAGTTCTGGTTCGCGCTGATCAAGGTCTTGGCGATCATCGGCTTCGTGATTCTGGGCATTGCGGCCATGTTCGGCCTGCTGCCAAGCAGCCAGGTCAGCGGCGTCAGCCATCTGTGGGACACCAACGGTTTCCTGCCGAACGGCATGGGTGCCGTGTTGGCTGCCATGCTGACCACCATGTTCTCGTTCATGGGCACCGAAATCGTCACCATCGCGGCGGCGGAATCGAAGAACCCGGGCCAGCAAATCACCAAGGCCACCAACTCGGTGATCTGGCGGATTTGCCTGTTCTACCTCGTGTCGATTTTCCTGGTCGTTGCATTGGTGCCGTGGAATGACAGCCGTCTGGCCGAAGTCGGTTCCTACCAGACCGTCCTCGACCTGATGGGCATCCCGAACGCCAAGCTGATCGTAGACCTGGTCGTTCTGGTTGCCGTAACCAGTTGCCTCAACTCGGCGCTGTACACCGCTTCGCGCATGCTCTTCTCCCTGGGCAAGCGAGGCGATGCGCCAGCCGTTTCGCAACGCACCAGCAAAGCCGGCACCCCGTACTGGGCCGTGCTGCTGTCGACCGCTGCCGCTTTCGCTGCCGTGTTCGCCAACTACGTCGCACCGGCTGCTGTGTTCGACTTCCTGCTCGCCAGCTCCGGCGCCATCGCGCTGCTGGTGTACCTGGTGATCGCCGTCTCGCAACTGCGCATGCGCCGTAAGCGCGAAGCAGAAGGCCAGGCCATCGACTTCCGCATGTGGCTGTTCCCGGGCCTGACCTGGGCGGTGATCGTGTTCATCGTCGCAGTCCTGACCATCATGCTGTTCCAGGAAGGCCACCGCATGGAAATCATCGCCACCGGCCTGCTGAGTATTTTGGTCGTCGCAGCGGGTTTGATCGTGTCGAGCCGCCGCAAGGCGAGCAAGGCCGGGAAAGTTGTGCTGAATTGATGAGTGATTGAGCTGGCGTTGCCAGTGAGAAGAAACGGCTGCTTTCAGGGATGGGGGCGGCCGTTTTTTTTTGCCCAAGCACATTCAAGCATTCGAAAGGGCATATCTATCTATGCTTTTTAACGTACGCTTCAGGGCATTATTCAGGTGCTGTTTATCGAGCAGCGATGAAGCGGCTTGGCAAGTGTTAAGCGTTTTATCGGTCGAGGCTCATCCTTCCCAACACCGATTTCCCCCGCACCTGATGCAGCACGACCGCCGTCAGATGCAACGCCACCAACCCCGCCAAAATCGCGCACAAGACGTGATGCAACTCGTGCAGTTCCAGCAACGCGATCTTTGAGTGAATAAGCTGTGGCAGCGTTACAACCGCCATGAGCGTGACCGGGTGGCTCATCATCAGCACGCCGGTGATCAGCACGCCCGAAACGGCTGCGTAGATCGCCATGTGTGCCAACGAGACCAAGCGTTCGTGCGCTGAGGTGCGCGTGTAAGGGGGATTAGCCTTGATGGCTAGCCACAGACGCCAGGCGAAGAACGGGATGAACAGACTGGTGATCTGCGGATTGAACGATTCGACCCATTGCCGGAACGGGTCTTGGGTGTTCAGCAACGCAACGCCAAAGCCACTGAGCGTCGCCCAGAGAATGACAGCGGCGGACAGCCAGTGCAGGAAAATTCGGGGCTTGGTGTAAGGAGTTGCTTCTACCGCTGTCAGCACAGAAGAACGGGAGTGAGGGTGTTTCAAAACGGCAGCCTTATTGAGAAGAAGTTGCATTCTCGTGGAGGCGCAACGCTACCGTCTTGATCGGTGTCATGCAAATAAAAGCGCGTGTGTCAGCGGCGACCCGCGTCTCGCGAGTTCTTCATGGTCAAGATGTCCGACGCCTGGTTGTAGGCATCCTGGAAGATATCGCTGCCCAGCCATTCAACAGTCACGTCTTCTTCTTCATCATGAAAGATGCCGCGATAGACGATCAGCAACGCCATGAGGAAGTCAGTGGCCGGATCTTCCTCTTCCTCCGCAATCACCAATTCCAGCACCGGGTATTGCAGGAACACAACGCACATCGCCAGCAGGCTGATCGACTCGGCGGCTTTCATGGCCTGGAACAGGTCATCGTAGTCGGCAGGCTCGAAGCCGTTTTCCATGATGTCCTTGAAGTCGAACGTGCTCAGGTCAATCGTCACATCATCGAATGGCTCGTTGACGATCGCGTGGTTCAGCACCGGATGAACCGGGCTCGGCTTACCTTTGCCCGAACGGTTCTGCTTGGCCTTGGCTTTGGCCCGTTGGGCGCGTTTTTGCTGTTTGTCTGGGGAGGCCATGGAGGCGATTTCCTTTATGCGGTACAGCCATTTTCATGGCCCGGAATGAGCGGGCGCACATTGTATTCAGTCTTGGCCGGCTTCGTCCTGTTTGCTGCCGCCTGTCGTGTATTGCTCAATGAGCGTCTGTTCTTCGATTTCGCTGTAGACATTGCACAATGCCTCGCGGAATTCATCGCTGTTGATGCGCGTGCGGACGGTTTCCTCATTCAGGCCGTGCGCCCACTGAAGATAGCTGCCGATAGTGCCTAGCAGGATGTCGTCGTACTTGTCGAAGTCGATGTTGTACAACGCGTGTGCAGCGACTGGGCCTCGTGCGAACGCAAGCAGGAGGGCGTGCAGGCCGTCCTGTTCAGCCAGCTTGAGCGCTTCGAAATGGTCTCGACGTTGTTTTTTAGTGGGCTCAGGTGCTGGGGTTTCGAAGACATCCAAAAGCAGCAACTCCTCCTCGGTGATTGTTACTTCCGAATCGTCTCTGAGCAGCGCGGCCATGGCTTCTCGCTCTTCGTCATCCATGCTCGCCAGAAGCTCAGGGTCAACGTAGGCCTCCAGAAGAACATCGTCGTCGATGTCTTCCTCGTAATATTCCTCAGGGAGGAGGTCGGGCATGAAATAGTCCGGAACGATCGGATCAGCCGCCTGAGGACTATGGCGTGCGACACGACCTTGTTTGGCTTTGTCCTTGGCGCGCTTGGCGCGTTTCTGCTGCTTTTGAGCGGATGGCACGATGGTTCTCCTTCGCTTGGCGTCAGGGTTGCCATGTTAGTAAATCGCACCCAATAAAAAACCCCTGAATCTTTCGATGCATGGGTTTTTCGGTATTGGTGGTGCCCCGAGACGGAATCGAACCGCCGACTCTTTGCATTGACATCCAAGTTCAATAAGCACGGGGCTTTCCGCCGAGTTAAGGTATTGCCTGTGTACTGAGTATGCGTACATAGGCTCTGGCGAGCACTCGAAAATGTGCTGCCGCATTCCCTAAGGCGGTTGGTGTTTCAGCGGTGCGTAAGCCTGAAGCTAAATTTGCGTCCCCTCTCGGCGGTCAGCTGTCCGCCTCATTAGATTCTTTGGCGCCTATTCCGCAATTGTTTAACTTGCGTGCAGGGAGGTGTTATCGGAGCAGAATGATCAAGGCTAATGGTACTCGTAAATTGTATTCATCATAATTTATGGCGAGTAGCATCACGATTGCGCATGCTGCTCTGGTAAAATCTCGCATGGGTATGTAATGAAAATTAGGTCCTTATTAGGGAGGTTGCTTGCTGCTCAAGCATGGCAGACATTTGCCTTAACTGATCTCGTTGTGATGATACCTCGTTGCTCAGCCAGTCGTCCCAGTAGATTTCATGTGAGTACCCCGCAATAGCGAGTAATATGTATTCTAGCCAGAGGTGTAAATGATCATTAGCAAGTGAGAGCGCCCCGGGGGCAAGTCTCATTACCTCGCGCCCGTGCGCGAGTTCATTACGTATCCAGTAGAGCGACTTCCCGCCTGTGTTGTCGAACAAAGGCCATAGGTCTAAGATGCGTGGGGTGTAGAGTTGCAGCATTGCGTCTGCTTTGCCTCTAAGCTTTAGTTTTCCTGCATCTAGAGGCGCCCATCTTTTCACTAACCCTTCGAACGCTGAAAATCTAGCAATATAGCTTGATTCTATCGTGGAGTCGGTTGAGGGGTTTATCGAAAAGATAGCCAGTCTTATTGCATCTTTCTTAATTGAATCTAAGCTGCTCCACCATTTCGACATGTGGATGAAATAATCTTCGATATTTTGTGGTGCTATCAAGGGGCCTGAGGCTTCCTCTTCAGTGGTAGCGCGTTGCCGTTGCAAAGGATTAGGCCAGTAGTTTGTTGTATTGCTGCGCCCTGATCTGGTGATAGTGTAAGGAAAAACACGGTGCCGAGCCGCCAATGTGAGAAGTAGACAAGTATCATCGGCTAGCTTTAGGAGTTCTTCGGATGTTAGGTCGGAGTGCCGCTCCGCCGCATTGCATAGTGACAGCACTGTATAGCTTGTAGCTGTGATCTTAGAGCGACTTGTCTTAGACCATTCCCAGTAGCGCTGTAAGCTCCATTCACAACTAACTTCATCAGAAATCCCCCTCATTGATAGCAGTTTTGGAGGTTCTAACTCCTCAATGGTCCTATTGCCTTAGGGCGTGAAAGTATCGAATACTTTTGAGATGCCGTAATTTATAGCGCTCAATTTAACAATCACCGAGTCTAACATGTCCGGGCTATTAGATTTTTTATCTTTTTTTGAGCGGAATTTTTCGATGGTCCAGCTGCTGATGTGGAGGAATTTTAACCTAGTCCCACCAGTCCTCCTTTTCTGGGCTATTGAACGACTGCTCCTGATGTACGCCCCTTTGGCCTCAAAATGTAAGCCTGCTGCATCAACCGCCTCTTCGCTAATTAGCGAAACGAGTCCTTGAAGCTCTTTAGAGTTACCCAGTTCACCTATTACAACAACCTCAATGCTCGCGTCTGACGCCGTTTCTTTAGGCAGCCAAAGTCGAATGTCGCATAGATATCTTTCGCCTTTCGTAGTGCACAGATATCCGTCAAATTCGTAATCAGGTACTTCGATCATTGCTGACGTCCTTTGTCGTGACGGTTATGGGGGGGGCGAAGCTTTAGCTTTCTTGTTATATCTGGAGCAGAATAATTTTACAACTCATGATTTAGGTACTTTACGGGCTTAGCTATCTTCACCAGCCCATTCATGTTTTCATACCGCTAGCCTTCGCGGAGTATCATGTGTTTGTAAGTGTGACCTGGTTTTCCGCAAGAGCCAGACGCGATGCTCCTTTGTCCCTCACGTCAGTGGCATTCTTGGCTAGCTCGCTGAGGCGCAATACCGCTGCTGAGAACTTTATTCACATAACGGTTGCAATCTTTATTTCTAGTTTGAGCGGAGTTTCATTACCGCTTCAATCGAAACAGACTCAGAACGCAGTAAGCCGGTGGGTGGCCGTCAACCACATATGAACCTAGGTGCGCATAGCTTGAAGTATTCCTACGCATGCAGGAGCGTTGATCCCATCGCGGACCAGATTCACTGTGCGTGCTTAAGAGTGCCCTCAGAGCAGAAAAGTGGGCGATTTCCCCGTGGGGGAGTCGTGAGCGCACGAAGTCGGGGCACTGATGGCCCGATCATAATACGGCTGTGAGATGCCATGTTTACCGCCCTTGTGTACCAGTTAGGCGGGCTAGGTTTTTGCGGCACAAACAAAAAACCCCTGAATCCTTGCGGAATCAGGGGCTTAGATGTTTTGGTGCCCAGAGACGGAATCGAACCGCCGACACGGGGATTTTCAATCCCCTGCTCTACCGACTGAGCTATCTGGGCAACGGGGCGCATTAGACGTGTTTTTCAGGAGGTCGTCAAGCGTGTTGTTGAAAAAAATTTGAATTATTTCCTCCGCTTACGACGAACCCCGTCTGCAAAGGGTTATTCGGACGGTGGAACGTAGCCTTCGGCCTTGGCGTACTCTTCGCCCGAGAGGTACTTGTCCATCTCGGTCTGGAGGAATTTGCGGTCTTCGGCGTTCATCATGTTCAAACGACGCTCGTTGATGAGCAGGGTCTGGTGTTTCTGCCAGTCGGCCCAGGCTTTCTGTGAGACGTGGTTGTAGATGTCCTCGCCTTTGGCACCGGGGTACGGGGGGCGCTCAAGGCCTGGCAGTTCTTCTTTGTATTTGCGGCACATTACGGTGCGGGTCATGACGACTCTCCTGCATTCAAAACGTCGGCTGCATGTTTCAGCAGCTTTTTCACCGGGGCGGCGAGGCCCAGGCGCGGCGGGGTGGCGAGGTTATACCAGAGCCAGTCGTCCTCGGCCACGTGATGGGCGGACTCCTCGACCCGGACCAGCCAGGGTTCGATGGTCAACTGAAAGTGACTGAAGGTGTGGACCAGCCCGGGAAGCGCGTGATGTTCGCCCATCTCCAGCGAATGTTGATCGGCCAGATGCTGCATGTCCTCGACCGCGTCCAGTTCCGGCAGGCTCCAGAGCCCTCCCCACAACCCGGTCGAGGGACGGCGATAGAGCAGAATCTCGCCTTCGCGGTTGGCGAAAATAGGCATCAAGGTGCGTTTCTGCGGAACGGTCTTACGCGGTTTGGGGATCGGGTACCGCGTTTCCTGTCCGAGCATGTGCGCTTCGCACCCGCGCTCCAGTGGGCAGAGCAGGCAGCTGGGTTTGCTGCGGGTGCAGAGGGTCGCGCCGAGATCCATCATCGCCTGAGTGTAGTGGTTGACGCGGCTATGGGGCGTGAAGCGCTCTGCGGTCGTCCACATCTGTTTGGCGACCTTGGGTTCGCCCGGATAGCCTTCCTGCGCTGTAAAGCGCGCCAGAACGCGTTTGACGTTGCCGTCGAGGATCGGCGCGCGCAGGCCCATGCTGATGCTGGCGATCGCGCCTGCGGTGGACAAACCGATGCCCGGCAGTTCGGTGAGCTGTTCAACGTCGGGGGGGAATTCGCCGCCATGCTGAGCGACGACGATTTTGGCGGCCTTCTGCAGATTGCGGGCGCGGGTGTAATAACCGAGTCCGGTCCACAGGTGCAGCACTTCGTCTTCCGGCGCGTCGGCCAAGGCCTGAACGGTGGGCAGCGCTTCCATGAACCGGTCGAAATAGCCGAGCACGGTACTGACTTGGGTCTGTTGCAGCATGATTTCCGACACCCAGACGCGGTAGGGGGTGATGTCGTGTTGCCAGGGAAGGTCGTGGCGGCCGTGACGGTCGTACCAGTCGAGGACGGCGGAGGAGAACTGCTCGGGTTGCATCGTGGTTCCGAATTGTCAGAGAGGACGTGTCTATGTGTAGGAGCCCTGAACTCTGTGGGAGCGAATTCATTTGCGAGAGGGCAGTACATTCGACACATTTCTATCGTCTGTACCACCGCATCGTCGGGATGCCGCCCAGAACGAATTCGCTCCTACAGGGAAAAGCGGGGCTGCCAATTTACCGCTTGAACAATCCCTTGATGGCATCCTTGAGCTCGGGACTGACCTTGTCCCCCAGCTTTTCATCGATCTTGTCGCCGATCCGGTCTGTCGCCAGTTTGGCGGCGACTCTGCCCAGGCCATCGTTATCGAGGCGGCAGGCCTTGGCGCCCAGTTCCAGCGGACCCCGGCAGAGGATTGGCCATTCGATGCCGACAAAGCGCGGGTTCACTTCGCAGGCCGGGTCCGGCATGTCGCTCTTGTCGCCTTCGATGATCACACCGACGCGGTAGTTCATGCCCAGCACGCGCAGGTCGATGTCGCCGTCGCCGTTGACCGTCAGGCCCGGCGTGCGGACTTTCAGGTCCGGGTTGCTGGCCACGCCGTTGCGGAACACCAGATTGCCGTTGAGCTGCTGGAACGGGGTGTCCTTGCCGCGCGGATCGCCGCTCAGCGTTTTGCGGTTCAGCACCGAAATTCCGCGACACAGCTGTTGCTCAAGGTTGGCGTTGACCAGCACACCGTCGTTCAGTGCGAAATTGGCCGTGCCGTTAAGGCTTTCGACCAGCGCTTTCTGGCTGTTGCCTTTGGCGGTGACGTCGCTGTTCAGCGTCAGCAAGCCACGCAGCGGCGGCGTGGTGCCTTGACTCTGGATGAAACGCTCGACCGGTACGCGGGCGATACGTGTCTGCACGCTGGCCAGCGGCACTTCCGGACGCACATCCAGATTGCCTTTGACCTCGAAATTGCCGTTGTAGAGATCGCCGCGCAGGCTGTCGAGCTTGACCACGCCGTCGAGTGCCGAGGTTTTCAACGCTGCATTTTGAATCGCCAGTTTCTCAACCGTCAGCTTGCCGAAGCTCAGGTCCGCATCGACGTCGAGCGTGCGCATGCGTTCAAGCGGCAGCAGTCGCGCATCGCTCCAGGCGCCTTGAGTTGGCTGGTTTGGCAGTGGCGACGTACCGGAAGCGACCAAGGCGTCAGCTTCGCCACTCTGGACTTCGGACTTGCGCGCAGCGCCGGCAGCCTTGGCCTGATCGCTTTGCGGCGGACGATAGCGGTCGGCGTCGAAGGTGTCGGCCTTGAGTTGCAGGCGCAGGGCTTGTTTGGCGAAATCGTCTACCGCGACGTGGCCGGTGAAGGTGCTGTCGTCAACCTTCAAGGTCAGATCATCCAGCGAAACGCTGGTCTGCGTCGCGGCGATGCGGCTGACCATTTCCAGCCGCGTCAGGCTATTTTCACCCAGTGTGGGCGCGGTCTGGCCGACGCTGTCGAGGAATTCGCGCAGGTTGAATTGAGCGATGGAAATGCCGCCGCTCAGCTGGGGCGCCTTGTCCAGGTCGCGCACGTGCAGTTCGCCGAGCGCTCGCAATTGGTTGGCCGACAGTTTGAGGTTGGTCCATTCGGCAACGTTGGCCGACATGTCAGCCAGCAGTTGGCCTTGAGCGGAGAACGTCAGTGTCTTGCCCTGCAACGGATCGCCCGCCGCTTCGCCCGAGAAACGCATGTCGTCGAGCTGGTAGCGCTTGAGGGCGCGGTCGAAACGGACTTTGCCGGTCAATTCGGTCTTGGTGCGCAAGACGGGCTGATTGGTGCTCAGGAACGCGGTCAGCTTGACCGGAATGTCGGTCGCATTGTGAATCGGGCCAGTGCTCAGTTGGATGCTCTCGGCGGTGAATTGCCGGGCCTTCTGCATGTCATTGAAATCGATGCGGGCGTTGTTCACGGTCAGGCTGTCGATGTCCAGCTTGAGCGGTTGCCAGGTTTTTTCCGACTGTGCGGGTGCCTGGGCGGGTTCGCTGGAAGGCTGGGTGGCCGCCGGGGGCTGAGCAGGATTCGCGGCCTTTGCAGGGGCCTTGCCAATGTCTTCCCAGTTGCCATGCCCGCTTTCGTCGCGGGTCAGCATCAGGTTCAGGCCTTCGACGCGCACGTCGCTCATCTGCACTTCCTTGCGCAGCAGCGGCAGCACGCGCACGGAAAGGCCGAGCATTTGCAGGTCGGCGAACGGTTTGGTCGGCTCGGGCAGCGTCGCGATGCTGGCGTCGTGCAGTTCAAGGCCAAGCCACGGGAAGAGGCTCCAGCCGATATCGCCATTGAGGGTCAGTTCGACATGGGCCCGGTCGCGAACCAGTTTACGAATCTCGTCTTTGTAATCGTTGGGATCAAACAGATGGGTCAAGGCAAAGCCGAGAGCCACGATGATCAGCAACAGCCCGAGAATGAAAAGTCCCAGGATTTTGCCGAACGCTTTCATGGGCGAGTCCTTGTAATCGAATCGTTCAAAATTTAGCCCGCGAGTATAGCGTTCTCACGCAGGTGCCGGGCTGCGATCGGCCTTGCACGCTACCCGGACAAATGTAAGCAGCACTGGGACAGCAAGAAGTCGTGCCCATTCGGGGACATTCTTCACAGTGTGCACGTCGCGTTCGCGCAGTGACAGACGGCATAAAAAAGGTAATAGCAGAATGCTTTATCTGATGCAGCAAATGTTAATCTCAGCGCGTTCGTGGCACATGCTGCGTCGAATTGCCACGTACTGAGACTTTCCACTTCTAAAACCCCCAATGCTTGCGTGCGTTAAGAGGGGTGGTGGAACGATGTCGCTGTTCTTGCGTGGCATAACTACAAAATAGGGGCAAAAAAATAATGACTACGAGTACTGCTCTGGGTGGCGTTGCCGCTCAGCCTGCGTTCTTGTCCAAAGAGCGCATTATCGCCAAGCGTGGCTTCAACCGTTGGCTGGTTCCGCCAGCTGCATTGGCCATTCACCTGTGTATCGGCATGGCATACGGGTTCTCCGTATTCTGGTTGCCGCTGTCCAAAGCCATCGGGATCAAGACCGCCGTGGCCTGCCCGGCAGACATGGGCTTCTTTCAGCAAATTTTCTCGTCCGCCTGTGACTGGCCGATCTCGATGCTCGGCTGGATCTACACCCTGTTCTTCATCTTCCTGGGCTGCTCGGCCGCCATCTGGGGTGGCTGGCTGGAGCACGCAGGTCCACGCAAGGCAGGTGTCGTTTCGGCCCTGTGCTGGTGTGGCGGTCTGTTGATCTCGGCGCTGGGTGTCTACACCCACCAGATCTGGCTGATGTGGATCGGTTCGGGCGTGATCGGCGGTATCGGTCTGGGCCTGGGCTACATTTCGCCGGTTTCAACGCTGATCAAGTGGTTCCCGGACAAACGCGGCATGGCCACCGGCATGGCGATCATGGGTTTCGGCGGCGGCGCGATGGTGGGTGCTCCACTGGCGACCGCGCTGATGAGCCACTTCGCAACGCCTGACAGTGTCGGCGTATGGCAAAGCTTCGTGGCCATGGCGGTGATTTACTTCATCTTCATGATCGGCGGTGCACTGTCCTATCGCGTCCCGCCAACCGGCTGGAAACCTGAAGGCTGGACCGCGCCAGCGAAGAAAACCAACAGCGCGATGATCACCAACCGTCACGTGCACGTCAGTGTGGCGTGGAAAACCCCGCAATTCCGTCTGGTATGGCTGGTGCTGTGCCTGAACGTTTCGGCGGGCATCGGCATCCTCGGCATGGCCTCGCCACTGCTGCAGGAAGTGTTCGGCGGCAAGCTGCTAGGCACCGATCAAGGCTTCTCGCAACTGGACGCTTCGCAACTGGCGGCCATCGCGGCCATCGCGGCGGGCTTCACCGGTCTGCTGAGCCTGTTCAACATCGGCGGTCGCTTCTTCTGGGCCTCGTTCTCCGACTACATCGGCCGTAAAGCCACCTACTTCGTGTTCTTCGCGCTGGGCTTCCTGCTTTACGCGTCGGTTCCGACCCTGGGTCACCTGGGCAGTGTTGCGCTGTTCGTGGCAGCGTTCTGCGTCGTGCTGTCGATGTACGGCGGCGGCTTTGCGACCGTTCCTGCTTACCTGGCCGACCTGTTCGGTACGCAAATGGTGGGTGCGATCCACGGTCGTCTGCTGACGGCCTGGGCTGCTGCTGGCGTGCTGGGTCCGGTGTTGGTGAACTACCTGCGTGAATATCAACTGAGCCACGGCGTTGCACGCGCCGATGCTTATGACATCACCCTGTACATCCTCGCCGGTCTGCTGGTGCTGGGTTTCATCTGCAACATGCTCGTGCGTCCGGTGGCCGACAAGTACTTCATGACTGAAGAAGAATTGAAGGCTGAGCAGGCGATTGGTCACGATGCGGGCGCCGATCACACCACTTCGCTGGAGTGGAAAGCGGACGCAGGCACCAAGCCTCTGGCGATTCTGGCCTGGCTGGCAGTCGGCATTCCGCTGGCGTGGGGCGTGTGGATCACCCTACAGAAGACGGCGGTGTTGTTTCACTAAGCGTCTGTCGGGGTCAGCCTTGGGCCTCCCAGGCTGGCACCGAACCGGTCCGATTGTCATCAGACTGGGGCTGTAACTGTAGGAGTGAGCTTGCTCGCGATAGCGTTCTGATAGTCGACAATGTTGTTGAGGACAAGAGTTCTATCGCGAGCAAGCTCACTCCTACAGGTAATTTGTACAGACATGTCTATCTGCGTCATCCCGTCTACCATCACACGTCTCGTGTTTCTGTTTCCCCGCCACACGCCTATAATGTCCGCCTTTTCGCCCAATGATTTTGCGGAGCTGGTGATGGCCGAACGTAAGGCGTTCGTCGAGCGCGACACCCTGGAAACTCAGATCAAAGCCTCGATCAACCTGGATGGCACCGGAAAGGCCCGATTCGATATCGGCGTTCCTTTTCTTGAACACATGCTCGACCAGATCGCCCGTCACGGGTTGATCGATCTGGATATCGAAAGCAAGGGCGACCTGCATATCGACGACCACCACACCGTGGAAGACGTCGGTATCACCCTGGGTCAGGCCTTCAGCAAAGCCATTGGCGACAAAAAAGGCATCCGTCGCTACGGCCACGCCTATGTCCCGCTGGACGAAGCGCTGTCGCGCGTGGTCATCGACTTCTCGGGTCGTCCCGGCCTTCAGATGCACGTGCCGTACACCCGCGCAACGGTCGGCGGCTTCGACGTGGACCTGTTCCAGGAGTTCTTCCAGGGCTTCGTCAACCACGCCAACGTCACTCTGCACATCGACAACCTGCGTGGCCACAACACCCACCACCAGATCGAAACCGTGTTCAAGGCGTTCGGTCGCGCGCTGCGCATGGCCGTTGAGCTGGACGACCGTATGGCCGGGCAAATGCCTTCGACCAAGGGCGTGCTGTAATGCAGACCGTTGCTGTTATCGACTATGGCATGGGCAATCTGCACTCGGTGGCCAAGGCCCTCGAACACGTCGGCGCAGGCCGTGTGTTGATCACTAGCGACGCCGACGTCATTCGCGAAGCTGACCGCATCGTGTTCCCCGGTGTGGGCGCAATTCGCGACTGCATGGCTGAAATCCGTCGTCTGGGTTTCGATGCGCTGGTACGTGAAGTCAGCCAGGATCGCCCGTTTCTCGGCATCTGCGTCGGAATGCAGGCGTTGATGGATCGCAGTGAAGAGAACGACGGCGTGGACTGCATTGGCGTGTTCCCCGGCCAGGTGCGTTTCTTCGGCAAAGACCTTCACGAAGACGGCCAACACCTGAAAGTCCCGCACATGGGCTGGAATGAAGTCGCGCAGTCGGTGGATCACCCGCTGTGGCACAGCATTCCGGATATGGCGCGGTTCTATTTCGTGCACAGCTATTACATCGAGTCGCCGAACCCTCGGCAGATCGTCGGTCGCGGCCATTACGGTCACGACTTCGCTGCTGCGCTGGCAGACGGTTCGCGTTTCGCGGTGCAGTTCCACCCCGAAAAGAGCCATACCCATGGCCTGCAATTGCTGCAGAACTTCGCCGCGTGGGACGGTCGCTGGTAATGAGCAAAAAGAACAAGCCGCCGATCCTGACCCTCACTCCCGAGCAGGAAAGTGAGGCCTGTCACACGATCAAGCGGTTCATGGAAGACCGTTTCGAGCTGGACCTGGGTTCGTTCGAAGCGGCTGAAATCCTTGAATTGTTCACCCGCGAAATTGCCCCGCACTATTACAACCGAGCGATCTTCGATGCTCAGACGCTGTTAAAAGAGCGCTTCGAGAGCCTTGAAAGCGACATGTGGTCGCTCGAAAAAAATTAAAGGCAGTGACAAGCGTCAAGCTTCAAGCTGCAAGACTGATTTATGCGCGCCTGCTTGCGGCTTATAGCTCGCAACTCGCTGCGCTTTGACGAGGAAAAGCAGATGCTGATCATTCCCGCTATCGACCTTAAGGACGGCGCCTGCGTGCGCCTGCGCCAAGGCCGCATGGAAGATTCCACGGTGTTCTCCGATGACCCTGTCAGCATGGCTGCCAAGTGGGTCGACGGTGGCTGCCGCCGTCTGCATCTGGTCGACCTGAATGGCGCGTTCGAAGGCCAGCCGGTCAACGGCGAAGTGGTCACGGCCATCGCCAAGCGCTACCCGAACCTGCCGATCCAGATCGGCGGCGGCATTCGTTCGCTGGAAACCATCGAGCATTACGTCAAAGCGGGCGTGAGCTACGTGATCATCGGCACCAAGGCCGTTAAAGAGCCTGAGTTCGTCGCCGAGGCTTGCCGCGCGTTTCCTGGCAAGGTCATCGTCGGTCTGGATGCCAAAGACGGCTTCGTCGCCACTGACGGCTGGGCTGAAGTCAGCACGGTGCAGGTGATCGACCTGGCCAAGCGTTTCGAAGCGGACGGCGTCTCGGCCATCGTTTATACCGACATCGCCAAAGACGGCATGATGCAGGGCTGCAACGTGCCGTTTACCGCAGCGTTGGCTGCGGCCACGAAAATCCCGGTCATCGCATCAGGCGGCATTCACAACCTGGGCGACATCAAGGCGCTGCTGGATGCGAAGGCTCCGGGCATCATCGGCGCGATCACCGGCCGTGCGATCTACGAAGGCACGCTCGACGTCGCCGAAGCTCAGGCTTTCTGCGATTCATACAAAGGTTGAGGACGGATCATGGCCCTGGCTAAACGCATCATCCCTTGCCTGGACGTCGACAACGGCCGCGTGGTCAAGGGCGTGAAGTTCGAGAACATCCGCGACGCGGGTGACCCGGTGGAAATCGCTCGTCGTTACGATGAGCAGGGCGCCGACGAGATCACCTTTCTCGACATCACCGCCAGCGTCGATGGCCGCGACACCACACTGCATACCGTCGAGCGCATGGCCAGCCAAGTGTTTATCCCACTGACCGTCGGCGGCGGCGTGCGCACTGTGATGGACATTCGCAACCTGCTCAACGCCGGGGCTGACAAGGTCTCGATTAACACGGCGGCGGTGTTCAACCCTGAGTTCGTCGGCGAGGCTGCTGCGCGGTTCGGTTCGCAATGCATCGTGGTGGCGATCGACGCCAAGAAGGTGTCCGGTCCGGGTGAAACACCGCGCTGGGAAATCTTCACCCACGGCGGTCGCAAGCCGACCGGTCTGGACGCGGTCGAGTGGGCCAAGAAGATGGAAGGCCTGGGCGCTGGTGAAATTCTGCTGACCAGCATGGATCAGGACGGCATGAAAAACGGCTTCGATCTTGGCGTAACCCGCGCGATCAGCGATGCGCTGGGCATTCCGGTGATTGCGTCGGGTGGCGTGGGAAACCTTCAACACCTGGCTGATGGCGTGCTGGAAGGTCATGCCAGCGCGGTGCTGGCGGCGAGTATTTTTCACTTCGGCGAATACACCGTGCCCGAAGCCAAGGCGTTCATGGCGAAGCAAGGCATCGTCGTTCGCTGATTGCCCTCACGCTGAATGCACGCCCCAACCTGTGGGAGCGAATTCATTCGCGAAGCGATGGTACATCCGATGAAGATCCATCGGATGTAAGGGCCAATCGTCGGACTGCCGTCCAGAATGAATTCGCTCCCACCCGGTTTGGTGCGCCGTTAGGCGGTCATTGCCCACTCTCGGCCCCAGACGCTTCAAGCCACTTCTGTTCTGAAAGCGACCATCGCCCTCACTGAACTGGACAATGCCTATCGTTAACGGCACTCTCATGCCGTCGTCAGGATCGGGTGCCAGGGATATGTTCAAAGGTGTTTTTCTTGCGCTGATCAGCGCTGCGACGTTGCTCTCAGGCGTCGCTCGGGCAGACGATGCGCCGGCCTATTCGATGGTGCTCCTCACCGAGAATTTCCCGCCCTACAACATGGCCATCGACGGAAAAAACTTCGCCCAGGAAAGCAATATCAAGGGCATTGCCGTCGAGATCGTTCGCGAAACCTTCAAGCGTGCCGGTATCGGCTACAGCATGACCCTGCGTTTCCCATGGGATCGCATCTACAAACTGGCATTGGAAAAACCGGGCTACGGCGTGTTCGTGACCGCGCGTTTGCCTGAGCGCGAGACGTTGTTCAAGTGGGTCGGCCCGATCGGCCCGGACGACTGGATCATGCTGGCGAAGGCCGACAGCCCGCTTCAACTGAATTCCCTCGAAGATGCCAGGCAATACCGAATCGGCGCCTATAAAGGTGACGCCATTGCCGAAGAGTTGGGGCGTCAGGGCATGAACCCGATCACCGTGCTCAGCGACAAGGACAACGCTCGAAAGCTGGTCGAAGGGCAGATTGATTTGTGGGCGACAGGTGATCCGGCGGGGCGGTACCTGGCGCGTCAGGAAGGTGTGACAGGCCTGAAAACCGTGCTGCGCTTTAACAGCGCCGAATTGTTCCTGGCGCTGAACAAGGACACGCCGGACGAGGTGGTCAACAAGCTACAGACCGCGCTGGATCAACTGCGCAAGGAAGGCACGGTGGACAGCATTCTCGGGAAGTACCTCTGACGCAACGCCACAATCCTCGCCTGAATGCGGCTCAATCTGTGGGAGCGAATTTATTCGCGAGAGGCCTTACATTCGATAAATCTTCGTCGGACGTACCGCTGCCTCGCGAATGAATTCGCTCCCACAGAAAATCGCACTCCGCTCGATCTACCGATAAACCCCATTCTTCCCGTGCCCGCCCATGGCCTGATTGCCACGAATGCTGATCATGTGGCGCAGTTCCACCCATTCGATGCCTTGGGCCTTGAGCTTGGGCAGTTCCCGCTCCAGCACGTCCATGGTCACCGGGTAGGGATGGCCGATCATGATTGCCGAGCCTTGCTTGTGCGCCAGTTTGATCGCGGTCTGTAGCTGCCCGTAGATCGCTTCGCTGGTGCGGGTGTCGTCGAGGAATACGTCCCGCGACACGCTCGCCAAACCAATCTTTTGTGCCTCAGCAGCGGCGACGGTCTTGGCGCTGGTGCGGCTGTCGACCAGAAACAGATGACGCCGCTGCAACTCGCCCACCAGCCAGGCCATGGCCACGGGCTCTGCGGTCATGCGGCTGCCTTCGTGGTTGTTGATGCCTGCGGCATACGGCACTTTCAGCAGCGCCGCGTTAAGGCGGGCTTCAAGCTCGGGCAGCGGCAGGTCCGGATGCCACGCGTACGGCCCGGTCGCGGGGTCCATCGGCATGTGCAGCATCACCGTTCGACCCGCCTTGTGGGCCTGACGCGCAAAATCCGTGGCGTGCGGGGTATCGGGCATGATCGCCACCGTCACGGGGCCGGGGAGGGCCAGCGCACGGCTGTCCTTCTCGGGGCTTTGTCCGAGATCGTCGATGATCAAGCTGAGGTAGGCGACCTTCGCTGGTTTGGCGTCGGTGCCGGAGGATTCGGCGGGTGCCGCACACGCAACACCCGTCACCACTGCAAGGGCCCAGACGAGCCCGGTCAACCAGAAGCGCATATCAATTGCCGCGTGTGACACTCAATCCCTTGAGCAGACTGAGGGCCTGGTTCATCTGGTAATCGTCGTCCTGCGGACGCGACTTGCCAGCCTTGGATTTGGTGGTCGGTTTGTCCGCGCCGCCATTGCCGTTGCCCAGGTGGCCGAGCAGGTCGGCCTCTTTGTAGTTCTCGCCATCGGCTTCGGTCGTGACCTTGGCGCGTTTGACTTCGATGTCCGGGTTGATGCCCTGGGCCTGAATCGAGCGGCCATTGGGCGTGAAATACAGCGCCGTGGTCAGCTTGAGCGCGCGGTCATTAGCCAATGGCAACACGGTTTGCACCGAGCCTTTGCCGAAGGTGTCCGTGCCCATCAGGATGCCGCGTTTCTGGTCCTGCAAAGCACCGGCGACGATCTCCGACGCCGAGGCGCTGCCGCCGTTGATCAGCACCACCAGTGGCGCACCTTCGCTGGCGTCGGCCGGGTCTGCCGAGAAGCGCAGTTCTGAGTTGGCGATGCGGCCCTTGGTGTAGACGATCAGCCCTTTGGTCAGGAAATGGTCCGCCACTTCGACCGCCGCCTGCAGCACGCCGCCCGGGTTGTTGCGCAGGTCGAGGATCAGGCCGTTCATCTTCTTGCCGTTGTCCTTGCGCAGCTTGGCCAGCGCCTTGCCGACCTCTTCGCCGGTCTTGACCTGGAACTGGGTGATGCGGATATAGCCATAACCCGGCTCCAGCATCTGCGATTTCACGCTCTTGACCTGAATGGTCGCGCGGGCGAGCGTCACGTCGAACGGGTTGCCGCCGTCGCGCACCAGCGTCAGGGTGATTTTCTCGCCCAGCTTGCCGCGCATCTTGTCGACGGCTTCCTGCATGGTCTGGCCTTGGGTCGGCGCGCCGTTGATCTTGACGATCAGGTCGCCTGCCTCGATGCCAGCCTTGGAAGCGGGTGTGTCGTCGATGGGCGAAACGACTTTGATGAAGCCGTCCTCGACGCCGACTTCGATGCCCAGACCGCCGAACTCGCCGCTGGTGCTTTCTTGCAGCTCCTGGAAATCTTCCGGGCCGAGGTAGGCAGAGTGCGGGTCGAGGTTGCTGAGCATGCCTTTGATGGCGTTTTCCAGCAGGGTCTTGTCATCTACAGGCTCGACATAAGCGGCTTTGATCCGGTCCATGACCTCGGCGAAGGTCCGCAGCTCGTCGAGCGGCAGTGGCGCCTTGATGTTCGCGGCGTTGGCGGGCGCGGCAGCAGCAGGCGCAGCAGCCGGTGCGGCACCTGCGGCCAATGCATGCGGAGCGCCGATAGCCACGGCGATAGTCAGGGCCAGCGAGGTGAGGCGGGACGAAAACAGCATGTCTTACGAACTCCTGAGTGAGGTGTCGACTTATCCTTGAGTGCGACACCATTGGGCCGGATCACTAGGGCGACCCTGCTGACGAATAGCGAAATACAGCGCCGGAGTGTCCTGACCACCACCACTGTTGCCTACAGTGGCGATCGCTTCCCCGGCTTTTACAACGTCCCCAGCTTCCTTCAACAGGCTCTGGTTGTGACCGTACAGACTCAAATAGCCGTTGCCGTGATCGAGAATGACCAGAAGGCCAGCCCCGCGCAACCAGTCGGCGAAGACCACGCGACCCCCATGCACAGCGCGTACCTGACTGCCTGCGGCAGCGCTGATCATCACGCCGTCCCACTTGGTTCGCTCGTCATCGCCGCGGGTTTCACCGAAACGCGCCAACAATCGACCATCGACAGGCCAAGGAAGTTTTCCTTTTGCTTGTTCAAAAGGCCCACCGTAGGACTGACCCGCGCTGGAAACCATCGCGCCGGGGGCTTTCACCGGCTTGCGAGGCGGCTCATCGCTGTCATCTTTGCTACGGTTTTTGGCCAGTGCTTCCTGCTGCTCACGCTGACGCTTCTCGGCTTCCTGCTGGGCCAAGAGCGCTTTCTGACGCGCCTCTTCGGCTTCACGCGCCTGACGGGCGAGGGTTTCTTCGATGGTCTTCAGGACTTTAGTCAGGTCTGCCTGATCCTGCTGGCGAGCCTGTAGCTTTTGATCGCGGGCCTTGTAGTCCTGATTCAGCTTCGCCAGTGCAACCTGACGCTCTTGGCGAACGGTGTCGAGCTGGGACTTCTGGTCATCCAGCGAGCTTTTCTGCACCAGCAGCTGCGCCTGTTGCAGGTCGATGTCTTTCTGGACCTCGGCCAGTTGGCGCAGCGTTTCGTTGAAGGCGTGCAGTTGTTTGAGTCGGGCCTGACTCACGTAATCGTAATAGGTGAGCGTGCGGGCGAATTTTTCGGGGTTCTGCTGGTTGAGCAGCAGTTTGAGGTATTCCTGACGGCCACTTTGATAAGCGGCGCGGGCTTGAATCGCGATCAGTCGTTGCTGTTCAACGCGTGCGCTTTGGAGTTTTTTTTTCTCTTCATCGAGCCGTTGGAGCTCGGCTTCGCTCTTTTTTAGTTCTTTTTGCAGGGCCTCCACCTGCTTTTCCAGCTGACCCATTTGGGTTTCGGTTGTGCGGAGGTCTTTTTGTACGCCGGATTTCTCGTCCTGGATTTGACTCAGGGTCTTCTTCAGCTCAGCAATGTCCTGACGCGTGGCATCCAGCTGTTTTTGGGTTTGTGCGCGGTCATCGTCGGCAAAGGCCGGAGTGAGCAAGCACATCAAAGCAAGGACGATCAGGGCGCGGAGCATGGAGTTGGGCGATACCAGGAGTGAAGACGGGCTTAGTATGCCCGCCGAAGGCTGCAAAAAAAACGCTCATCGGGCGCGGCTTTCAGACATTTCATACAAAAACCGGCGTGTTTGGGATGAACACGCCGGTTTAGGGGCTTACCTGGCGACCAGAATCGACGTGCCGGTCATTTCTTTCGGGATTTCCAGACCCAGCAAAGTCAGCATGGTCGGCGCCACGTCTGCCAGCACGCCGCCTTCGCGCACTTTCAGGTCACGCTTGCCGACGTAGACGAACGGCACCGGCTCAGAGGTGTGCGCGGTGTGCGGCTGATGCGTCTTTTCGTCGGTCATTTGCTCGACGTTGCCGTGGTCGGCCGTGATCAGCGCTTCGCCGCCGACTTTCTCCAGTGCTTCGGTGATGCGACCCACGCACACGTCCAGGCATTCAACCGCCTTGACTGCTGCTTCCATAATGCCGCTGTGGCCCACCATGTCGCCGTTGGCGTAGTTGACGATGATCACGTCGAAACGCTGGTTTTCGATGGCATCGACGATCTTGTCGGTGACTTCCGGCGCGCTCATTTCGGGCTGCAAATCGTAGGTCGCGACTTTCGGCGAAGGAATCAGGATGCGCTGTTCGCCTTCGAACGGCTCTTCACGGCCTCCGGAGAAGAAAAACGTCACGTGGGCGTATTTCTCGGTTTCGGCGATGCGCAGCTGAGTCTTGCCGTTTTTGGCCAGGTATTCGCCGAGCACGTTGTCCAGGCTGCCTTTGGTGAACGCGGCGGGTGCGTGAATGGACGCGGCGTATTGGGTCAGCATGACGAAGGCAGCCAATTTTGGCTGGCGGGCACGTGCGAAGTCCTTGAAATCGTCTTCGACGAACACACGCGTCAGTTCGCGGGCGCGGTCAGCGCGGAAGTTCATGAAGACAACAGCGTCGCCGTCTTCGACCTTGACCTGATCGCCAATGCGCGTGGCTTTGACGAACTCGTCGTTTTCGTCACGGGCGTACGCGGCGTCCAGTCCCGCCTTCGCAGTGTCGGCCTGGAATTCGGACTTGCCGTCGACGATCAGGTTGTAGGCTGATTCAACACGGTCCCAGCGATTGTCGCGATCCATGGCGAAATAACGGCCAATGATCGTGGCAGTACGACCTTTGCCCAGCCGGCCATAGGCCGCTTCCATGGTGTCGAGGTATTGATGCGCGCTGCGTGGCGGTGTGTCGCGACCGTCGAGGAACGCGTGCAGGTAGATCTTCTCGGCGCCACGTTTGGCGGCCAGTTCGACCATGGCGACCAAATGATCTTCATGACTGTGTACGCCACCATCGGAGAGCAGGCCGAGGACGTGCACGGCCTTGCCGTCACCCACGGCTTGATCGACGGCCTTGCAGATGGCTTCGTTCTCGAAGAACTCGCCGTCTTTGATCGCCTTGGTCACCCGAGTGAAGTCCTGATACACCACGCGTCCGGCGCCGAGGTTCATATGGCCAACTTCGGAGTTGCCCATCTGACCGTCTGGCAGGCCGACATCCATCCCTGAACCGGAGATCAAGCCGTTGGGCATGGTCTTGTACAGGCGATCGAAGGTCGGCGTTTTTTTGCTGGCGGTCGCCTCGTAGACCGCGTTGCCGTCGTGGCTGTCGCTGTGACCGAAGCCGTCCAGGATGATCAGAACCAATGGTTTAGGCGTGGTAGTCATGAATCCCACTCTTGGCTAATAGGTGAAGTAGAAAAAAGATCAGCAGTTTAGGACGAAGTTCCGACGGCGTCACTGCCGTACGGGCTTTGGCCCACCTTGGGGGCTGTGTATACTGGCCGACATTTTAACGCCCTGGAACCTGATGATGGTTGATCACCTGCTTGCATTTGCCACGAACCACTATTTGATCACTGGCGCTTTTGTCATTCTGCTGGCGCTGCTGATCGCGACAGAGCTGAACAAGGGCGGCAAGAGCTTGAGCACGGGTGAGCTGACCGCGCTGGTCAACCGTGATGAGGCGGTGGTCATCGACGTGCGTCCGAAGAAGGACTACGCCACTGGCCATATCGTGGGCGCCCTGAACTTCCCTCAGGACAAGGTCATGTCCCGTACCTCGGAACTTGAGAAGTACAAATCCAAGACCCTGATCATCGTCGATGCCGCCGGTCAGCACGCGGGTCACGTGGCCAGCGAGCTGCTCAAGGCCGGTTTCACTGCGGCCAAGCTGTCTGGCGGCGTCTCGTCGTGGCGCGGCGACAACCTGCCACTGGTGAAGTGACATGGCTGAAGTCGTCGTCTACTCCAGCGATTATTGCCCTTACTGCTCGCGAGCCAAGTACCTGCTCGAAAGCAAGAACGTCGATTTCGAGGAAATCAAAGTCGACGGCAAGCCGCAGATTCGCGCTGAAATGACAAAAAAGGCCGGACGCACGTCGGTCCCGCAGATCTGGATCGGTTCGGTCCACATCGGCGGCTGCGACGATCTGTTCGCATTGGAACGTGCCGGTAAGCTCGACACACTGTTGAGCGCCTGAATTCGAACCCTACAAGACCCAAGAGTAAGAAGGATCTGAGATGAGCGATCAAACGAATAACGGCGCTACTTCCAACGAAGAAGAAGCTCCACAATTTTCCCTGCAACGCATCTACGTGCGTGACCTGTCGTTCGAAGCGCCGAAAAGCCCGGCGATCTTCCGTCAGGAGTGGACCCCAAGCGTCAGCCTGGACCTGAACACTCGCCAGAAGCAGCTGGAAAATGACTTCTACGAAGTCGTGCTGACCCTGTCGGTCGAAGTGAAGAACGGCGAGGAAATCGCCTTCATCGCTGAAGTCCAGCAAGCCGGTATCTTCCTGATCAAGGGGCTGGATGCTTCGTCGATGAGCCACACCCTCGGCGCGTTCTGCCCGAACATCCTGTTCCCGTACGCGCGCGAAACCATCGACAGCCTGGTGGTTCGCGGTTCTTTCCCGGCGCTGATGCTGGCCCCGGTGAACTTCGACGCCCTGTACGCGCAAGAGCTGCAGCGCATGCAGGAATCGGGCGAGACCCCGACCGTTCAGTAAGCCTTGCGGCCTGACCGAATGAAAAAAGCGCCTGTGATGGGCGCTTTTTTGTTGGATATCGGATAAGCGACGCAGGCTCCCACAGGGTGCTCTGCGTAACCGCGGATTACTTGAACCCCAACTGACGCCAACCCTCGTACACCGCGATGGCCACGGTGTTGGACAGGTTCAGACTGCGGCTATCGGGACGCATGGGCAGGCGCAGGCGTTGCTCGATGGTCAACGGGTCCAGCACTTCTGGCGGTAATCCCCGGCTTTCCGGGCCGAACAGGAATGCATCGCCTTCCTGAAACGCCACGTCGTGGAAAGGCCGCGAGCCCTTTGTGGTAAAAGCGAACAGGCGCGGCTGGCCGATACTTTCAAGGCAACTGGCCAAGTCGGCGTGACGGTGCAGCGTGGCGTACTCGTGGTAATCGAGGCCCGCGCGGCGCAGGCGCTTGTCGTCCAGCTCGAAGCCCAACGGCTCGATCAAATGCAGGTTGCAGCCACTGTTGGCGCACAGCCTGATGACGTTGCCGGTATTCGGCGGAATTTCTGGTTGAAAAAGGATCACGTGAAACATGCACGGCTCCGAACAAAAGGACGGGATGCATTCTACCCCCGAAGAAGACCCGAGACCGAAGCTATGGCGGCGGTTTTTGGGGTCTATCGCGATATTTGGCGTGATGGTCGGGTTGATGATCGGTCGCGTGACCACGCCAGACCCGATTGAGCTGCAACGTATCGAGGTGCTGTCCGGTGGCGTGGCGGTGTGGTTCAACCGCGAGCCGCAGTTGCATGGCGAGATCATCGACGGCGCCGTGGCCTTGCTCTTCAACGCCAAAGGCGATGCGCAACGGGGCGAGTTGAAGCTCAACGGGCGTGATGTGCGTTGGAGAGTTCAGAAGAGTGACAAGGGGTTGTTGCTGAACCTGCTGGCGGCCCGTCCGTTGCGCGGTGAGTGGCACGGCGCAACTCAGGACGGGCGCTGGAGACTGGAGGTCAGTCTCCGAGAGGAATAAAAGAGGGGAATCCCCGGCCTGCCTGTACCAAGGTCCCCAAAACTGGTGATGCTTAACCTATTGCAGAGCGCGTGCCAGTTTTGAGAAAAGCCTGTAGGAAATTTCGAAATAACCATAGAAGCCCCGTTTTCAGGCCTTTCGACCAACGTCGGAAATGGCCGGTACGGTTCGCGCGCGATTTGAACAGCGTTCGAGATTGATTATTTCTTGATCATTTTTGCACGCTATTCGCGCATTTTCGAAGGTCAGAGAGCCAAAGTGATGCACGTCGCGGCAACTGCCGCGCCATCGATGCACCCAATTGTGGGAAATCTGCAATAGGTAGTATTTAAAGCTGCTATCCATTCCAAATGTGCCGTGAAGCCCCCTGATTGCTATCAGGTTTTTGAGCTTTTTATGGACGCCTTTCTGAATACGCTCAGAAATTCCATATAAGTTTCAGGGCTTTAACGATGTTTCAGCAGTTGAACACCATCCGAAGCAAAATACCCGACTGGTTGGCGAGCGCCCCATCGGACCTTCACAGCACATTGCGCAAGGCGGGCGCCACGCGACTCACCTGGTTTGAACAGGCCCGCCAATCCATGCCTGACGTCGTCAAGGCATTGCGGGATGACTACGTGCTGCACCGCTCAAGAGAAGCAGAACTCAACGAGGTGTTGAAAGACTTTCCTTCCCTTGAGGCATTTGCCGAACCCTTGCTCGTTACCGCGCTTAAAGAGCGATTCGGGTTGGAGGTGGACGTCCGCACAACCTGGCTGTTTCACGCACGCAGGATTCGTATCGACGATTCATTTGCAGCCGTGTCCAGAGATCCGCTGGTCGAATACCAGAAATCACTTAAGGCAGCGACGCAAACGTTGCTGCATGCCGCGTTGCAAAACTTCGAGGCATGGGAAACTGAACCCGGTGGAATGGACCTCGATGCGCGACAGAAGGCGGCGGTTTACGACCGCTACCCGGTCGATGGACTGGCATTGCCGACAACCCCACTGGCGATTGCGCCTGAAGCCTTCGCGGCCCTGTCCCGGGAACTGGATCTCGGCGGGCAGTATCAGCAAAAAATCAGCGCGTTCCTGAACCCTGTTTCCGTGCCCGGCGATGCTTCCGATGCCGCCACGTTCAATCGACGGGGCTTGCTCAAGCGTGTGGAAGAGTCGGCCCTTCGCATTCAGGTCCACCTGGCCTTGATGCAGGGGCATATCAGCCAACGTCTTTACGCTCCTTTATTAGAGGTGGCCGCAAACGTCACGCAAGCCACGCTCGAAGGCGAGCCGATGACCTGCAGCTTCCTGCGCCTGTGGGACGTCGAGTTGACAGGCATCGTGACGATCAGCAAACCCCGCGACAGCGCAGACACCGTGCAGAGTGTCGTGGTCTACATCCCGAATGATCCGGTCTGCCCGCTCAAGGAATACCCATCCAGCGCTGTGTTCACCGCTGCGCTGCGCGACAGATTGTTGATGGAAGGCTATTCGGCGTTTTTCCAGCGTTTCGTTCCCGCCCGTCACCAGGCAGAACTGTTCGCAAAGCTGGAGTCATGCCTGCGGCCTGTGGTGTGGAACAACGACCGAAACTGGTACGAGCCGCAGGTCGACGTGAACGCGAAGCTCCATCTGCGGGAGCATGAGTTCAAGGTCGGGCTGCTGACGGCTGTCACTGAGCAAAATGCCGCGATCCTCAAGGACGACGCGCTGTTTCATGGGGTGCCTACGGCGGATGAAGACCAGAAAACCTTCGAGCAGCGTGTTCACTATTTTGAAAACATCGCGCTACAGACGTTGAACGCGGTGGGGTTCGTCGTCCCGCCGGTCGGCGCCGTGATGATGGCCGTCGCGGCCGCGCAGTTGGGGGTCGAGGTTTTCGAAGGCGTGGACAGTTGGACGCGCGGCGAGTGGGAACAGGGCTGGCGTTGCCTCATGGACGTGGCGGAAAACGTAGCACTCATGGCCGCACTGGGGGCTGCTCACGGCAGCGGCACTCCGGCGGCAGAAACCCTCACGGTCGAGACGCCTTCGTTCATCGAAGAACTGGAAGAGGTCGAATTGCCCAATGGTGAAACCCGATTGTGGAAACCCGATATCAGACCTTTTGCCCATGACACAGTGCTGCCCGCTGGGCTGAAGCCTGACGTTTACGGGGTCTATCACTACCAGAACAAAACCTGGGTTTCTCTCGAGGGTAAGGTGCACTCGGTAAAAAGGTCGTCCGCGAATGAGCCGTTGCGGATCGAGCATCCTACCAAAGCCATCAGCTATGAACCCCCGCTGCGCAGCAATGGCGCAGGCGCCTGGATGCACCCGGCAGATCGCCCTCTGGAATGGGAGGGTCTGAAGCTGTTTCGCCGATTGGGTCATACCGCCGATGCGTTTTCCGACGTGACGGCGCAACGCATTTTGCAGATCAGCGACACCCACGAAACCGTGCTGCGCAGAGCGTTGGCAGAGGGGCAACGCCCTCCGGCCTTGCTTGAAGACACGATGCGCCGTTTCCAGTTGGATGAGGACATGTCGCGCGAGCAGCGGGGCGAGGGGGCCGGGATCAACCAGGCGGCAGCCTTTGCATCACGTTATCGTGCGCTGTCTTCCGCGCAGGAAGCCGAAGGGGGCTTGATCACCCGCCGCTACCCCGACCTGCCAGGTCCCATCGTGGATGAAGTGGTCCGCGCTGCGTCGGCCGCTGAGCGTGCAGCGTTGGCCAACGGGCAGGTGCCCGTGCGCGTTGCCGAAGAGATTCGTGTCTATCAGCAGCAGGTCAGATTGGCGCGCGCTTACGAAGGGCTTTACCTCGAATCGGTGCGCAACCCCGACAGCGACGTCTTGATTCTTCACTCACTGGAGACGTTGCCTGGCTGGTCCGCGGAGTTGCGTCTTGAGCTGCACGACCGTCGATTCGCTGGTCCGCTGATTGACGCCATTGGCCCTGTGGAATCGACGCTGCGCAAGGTTCTGGTTCGGCATGCCGACGGCTTTGAAGCCTATGACGAGCGAGGACTGGAGCTGCATGGGCGCGATGATTTTTACGCGGCAGTTCTGCACGCGCTACCCGATGCACCGCGCGCCGCGTTGGGATTTCCCGGCACTTGGGATGGCCCGAAACTCAAACTCGCTGTTCAGAACGGTCCGTTGCTCCCCCGGCCTGCGCTGCGCACGCTATTGAACATGCAGCCCGCCACGCCGGGCCGACCCTCGCCGATGCGGCTGGCGGACGGGCGCTTGGGTTATCCCTTGAGTGGCAGAGGGGCCCTGCAAGGGTTTATCGCGCGGGACACCTTGCTGGACCTCATTCGATCCACCGGCGCGTCGAACGGCGACGCCTCTGCCGAGCACATTTTGGCTGCGTTAGAGGCCGCAGGCCTGGATCGTCAGCAGATTCACCAGCGGCTGATTGAGGTGCTTGACGAGCGTCTTGCGCTGGACGTCAGTTTGAACGCCTGGGGCGACAGCTCAGTGTCCGCGCCCGAAGCGCCCGAGCGGCAGGCGAATCGAACGCGCATTCATGATGCCATCTGGCGGCATTGGGCCGAAACAGCCTTGCCCGAGGTCACGTCCAACGGCGCGACATTGCGTTTGCAAAACGTGGTGCTGAGCGACTTCCCGCCAGCGCTCCCTGACTTTTTCAGTCAACGCGTGACTCGCATGGACCTGATCGAGATCGCCATCAATCGACCGGTATCAACGGTGTCACCGCCAATTGCCCGATGGGTAGATCAGCGTCTTGCCCTGGAAGCGTTTTTCGTGCGATTCCCGGGCGTCACAGCGCTGGAAATCAGCCGTTCGACGATGGCGAACGACCCGCTGGTCTTTCAGCTGCCGTACCTGGTCGCTCAGTCGTTTCCGGCCTTGCGCAGCTTGCGGCTGGTCAATCAGAGCCTGTCGATCAGTCTGCTGGAAGTGCAGTCTCTCAGTCGGCTCGAACATCTGGAAACGCTGGACCTGAGCGGTAACACCATCAGCTTTATCGAGCCGACCACGCTCACTGGCTTGCATTTGCGCACACTGAGGCTGGACAACGTGGGGCTCGAGCGTTGGCCTGCGTGGCTAGACGGGCTGGCGTCCTCGTCGATCACCGAGCTGTCGTTGCGCAATAACCGCATCATGGAAGTGCCGTGGGACATGTCCAGCCTGCAAGCCTCGACCGATCGATCGACCACGGTTTCGCTGCAAGGCAATCCACTTTCCCGGCTGACGATGACCCGCATTCGGCTCAACGAAGGGCTGAACAACCGGTTTCGATTCCAGCTTGACGTACCCCCTCATCTGGCCGCTCATATCTATCAGATGAGGCAAGAGCGCACGCAATTGCGAGAGGCCATCGACAGCTGGACCCAGGCTTCTACCTCGACCCGGCCATTGACTGAAGAAGCGGTAGAGGTTCGGCGCGCCATCGGCGAAACCCTGCTGGAGTACTCGCGCCTCTACGGCGAAGGCCAGACGCAGACGGTTTTGACTGTCCAGGGCATTGCGCTGGCGGACTTTCCTGCGCAACTGCCAGCGTTCTTTGACGTGCGCGTGCGCAGCCTGCAATTGATCCGGGTCGGGGCCAGCGAGGCTGAGCTGAATCGATTTCTGACGCGCTTTCCACAACTGACGAATCTGGAGTTGACCGGGGCCGTGGAGCCTCTGCCGGCGCTGCCGTCCGCATTGTCGCGCCTGCCGCAACTGAACACCTTGAGCATCCGGGATCAGGGCCGTCTTATCGATCAGCAGGTCATGACGTTTCTCGCGAGGCTACCTCATCTCAATGCACTGGATCTGAGCGGAAACGTACTGGGCGCGATCTCCGATGTTTCCGCGATGCGAGGCCGTCTGACCTGGCTTTCTCTCGACAACTCGGGGCTGACGCAGTGGCCTGACTGGGTGGACGTCCTGCTCCCCATGGAAGGACTGACGCTGGACAACAATCAACTGACCGAGCTGCCCGAGCGCGTTTTGCGGAACCCGCGCAATGACATCGGGCAGACCGAAATCGCCTTGCGCGGCAATCCGCTGACCCATGAAACGATGCGCAGGGCGCACGTTTCTGAGCGCTATCGCGGGTCTTATACCTTTGCGATGGACTTTCCCGACGACATTCTTGAGCTATCACCGGAGCGCCATGACTCGGATTCCGACACCTACGAATCAGACTCCGATTCTTCCGGCGGTCTGTACAGCCCAGAGCCTCCACCCCCTGAGGAAATGCCTGACGTCGAGCAATGGCTCCTCGGGTCGGTCGACGAAAACCAGGCCCATCAGGCATTGTGGCAGCGCATCGAGGAAGGAGGCGATGCGCCGAACCTGATGGCGCTGATCGGGCGCCTTACGCAATCAGCGCCTTATCGTAATGCGCAGACACGTGTCGAGTTTGCAGAGCGGGTGTGGCGCGTGCTCGATGCGGCGGACCGGAATCTCGAAAACCGGCTGCTGTACAACGGCATCGCCGAAGAGGCCCTCGTGCAGCCTGAAACGGGCTTTCAAACCTGCTCCGACGGCGCGTGGCTGGTGTTTAATCAGATCGAGATTCAGATGTTCATCGAGCAGTCGCTGAGCAACGTGCCAGCCGAACTGCGCGGGCAATCACTGTACCGACTGACCCGGCGCCTGTACCGACTGCACGAGCTCGACGCCGTTGCCCGTGAGCAGGCTGCCGGTCGCGACGAGGCCGAAGTGCGTCTGGCCTATCGCCTGCGTTGGGCCTCGGAGCTGGACCTGCCATTGCCGCCGAGCAACATGTTGTATCAGGTGCACGCCAGCATTCGTCCCGGTGAACTGGACGCTGCGCTGGCCCGTGTACAGCAAGGGGAATACGGCGAGCCATTCATGGCCTATGCCGCCCAGCGCGACTTTTGGGTGGATTACCTACGCGGGGCCTATGCCGAGCGCTTCCAGACGCTGAAGGACGATTACCTGGCGCGGGTCTTGGCCGTTCCGGACCGCTTTCCCGGCCAGGCAATCGAGGAGCTGGGCGCAGAATACGCGGCGTTGAAGGCCGCGTATGAGGCACAGGAAATGGCGCTGATTCGTGAGCTGACGTACCGCGTGGGATTCGAAGAGGGCTGATGAGCTAGAACGGCGCGTCGCCCAGAATCGTGGCGCGATGCATTACCCGGCGCTGTGGGCGGTAATCGTCCACGGCGTAGTGCTGTGTCACGCGGTTGTCCCACATGGCGATGTCGTTTTCCTGCCAGCGCCAGCGAAGGGTGAACTCGGGGCGGGTGGTGTGGGCGAACAGCAGTTTCAGAATCGCCTCGCTTTCCGCCGCTTCCAGCTCGTTGATGCGCGTGGTGAACCCGTCGTTGACGAACAGCGCCTTGCGCCCGCTCACCGGGTGCGTGCGGATCACCGGGTGCGACAGTGGCGGGTTCTTACGGCGGGTTTCTTCCCAGCGGGCGAGGTCTTCGGCCGTGCTGCCGAAGCGTTCCACAGGAAAGGATCGGGTGAAGTCGTGAGTAGCCGTCAGCCCATCGAGCAACGTTTGCAGCGGCTTGGACAGCGCTTCAAACGCTGCAATGCCACTGGCCCACAGCGTGTCACCGCCGTAGGCGGGCAATTGCTTCGCGCTCAGGACAGCACCGAGGGCGGGCGTCGGCAAGAAGGTCACGTCGGTGTGCCAGATGGCGTTGTCGCGTACATCCGTCAGCGCCGTGTCGAGCACCATGATTTCCGGCTGCTCAGCCACGTTAGGGTAAATCGGGTGCACATGCAGATCACCGAACAAGGAAGCGAAGCGCACTTGCTGTTGAGGCGTGATCGGCTGCTCGCGAAAAAACAGCACCTGATGGTCGAGCAGCGCTTGCTCGATGGCATTACGTTGATCGGCGGTCAGGTCCCGGCTCAGGTCGACGCCGCTGATCTGCGCGCCCAATGCCGAACTGATAGGGGTGATGTGAAGGCTCATGCGGGTTCTCACAATGTGCGCCGAAGTGTCGGCGTAGTCAGTGTCTGTTCTTGTCAGTAATCAATGATTCTGGCCTTGCCACGGCACGAGTTTGCGTTGCAGCGCGCGCAAGCCCATTTCCAGAGCGAATGCGATGAACGCGATCACCAGAATCCCCAGTACCACGACATCCGTGACCAGAAATTGCGCAGCGGACTGGACCATGAAACCCAGGCCGCTGGTGGCCGCGATCAGCTCGGCGGCGACCAGCGTTGACCAACCCACCCCCAGCCCGATGCGCACGCCGGTGAGGATGTCGGGCAGGGCGCTGGGCAAAATCACATGCCGAATCAGCTGCCAGCGCGTGGCACCCAGCGACTGCGCGGCACGCAGTTTGGCGCTGTCCACGGTGCGCACGCCGGTGGCCGTGGCGATGGCAATCGGTGCGAAGATCGCCAGGTAAATCAACAGCACTTTGGAGAACTCGCCGATGCCGCACCAGATCACGATCAGCGGCAGATACGCCAGCGGCGGGATCGGGCGGTAGAACTCGATCAGGGGGTCGAAAATACCCTGCGCGATACGGTTATGGCCGATGGCAATGCCGACCGGAATGGCCGTCAGCACCGCGAACACCAGACCCAGTCCGATGCGTTGCAAGCTGGCGCCGAGGTGCTGCCAGAGGGTGGACTCCATGTAACCCTTGGTCATCAGCAACCAGGCTTTTTCCAGCACCGCAGAGGGCGGCGGCAGGAACAGCGGCTCGACCCATTCGAATGCCGTGACCACCCACCAGGCGGCGAGCAGTGCGACCAGTGTCAGGACGCTGATGGCGCGTGTGCTGATGTAAAGGCGCCGCGCTCCGGCTTTCGCAGGAAGCGACGTCGGTGTAAGAGCATCGGCCAGCGGCGCGGATTGGTATCTGCTCATGCCCGTTGCTCCTGAATGGCCTGACGTTGAGAAAACACCCGAGCCAACACGTGTTCGCGGGTTTCGATAAAACGGGGATCGGACTTGATCGCCCGTGCCGATTCGCCTGTGCTGTAGCGCTGGCCGAAGTCGAGCTTGAGGTGCTCGACGATTTGCCCCGGATTCGGCGCCAACAGGATCAGGTCGGTGGCGAGGAACACGGCTTCCTCGATGTCGTGGGTGATCAGAAACACCGGTTTGGCGCTGCGCTGCCAGACTTGCAGCAACAGCTCTTGCATCTGTTCACGGGTGAACGCATCCAGCGCGCCGAACGGCTCGTCCATCAGCAAGACCCGTGGGTCGGCAGCCAATGCGCGGGCCAGGCCTACGCGCTGTTTTTGGCCGCCCGACAGTTGCCAGATACGGCGATTTTCGAACCCGGCGAGATCGACCAGCGCCAGCATGTCACGGGCTTTGGCTTCACGTTGCGCGCGAGGGACGCCAGCAAGCTCCAAGCCGAACGCGACGTTGGCGAGTACGTCCTGCCACGGCAGCAAGGCATCGTCCTGAAACACCACGCCACGTTCCGCGCTGGGGCCTTTGACCGGAACGTTGTCGAGGGTGATGCGACCGGCGCTTGGCTCGACGAAGCCTGCGATCAGGTTCAACAACGAAGTCTTGCCGCTGCCGGAAGGGCCGAGGGCCACCAGCAGCTGTTGCGGGCCGAGGCTCAGGGAAATGTCGGACAGTACCGGCTCGGCCGCACCGGGATACTGTGCGCAGATGCGCTCCAGCTTTAACAAGGCCATGGCGATGACTCCGCTTCTATATAAGGAACTGACACGTCCTCTGTAGGAGCGTGGCTTGTCCCGCGACCGGCTGCGAAGCAGTCGTAAACCCTCCAAATGCAACACGCCTGAGGCACCGCATTTAGTCGATTTACTGCCGCTTCGCGGCAGGTCGCGGGACAAGCCGCGCTCCTACAGTCAGTTGCGTGGCGTTATTGGGTAACAAACTTCGCGCTGACATACGGCGTGTAATCCGCCAGCACCGCATCGACTTTGCCTTGCTCTTTCAGGAAGGCAGCGGTCTTGCCGATGGCTTCGGTGGTCGGTGCGCCCAGCTCTTTCGCCTGATCCGCCGCCAGCGGGTAGACGTTGCCTTCCAGCAGGCCCGGGATGTCAGTGGCTTTGGCGCCGGACAGCTTCACCAGCTTGTCGACGTTGCTGGCGTTGGCGATCCAGGCCGCCGGGTCTTTGCGGTAATCGGCGTAGGCGTCGAGAGTGGTCTTGGCGAAGGCTTTGACGATTTCAGGATGCTTGTCGGCGAAGTCCTTGCGCACGATCCAGGCGTCGAAGGTCGGTGCGCCAATTTTGGCCAGTTCGCCGGAGGTGATCAGCACTTTGCCGGTTTCCTTGGCGACGCCCAGCGCCGGGTCCCATACGTACGTGGCGTCGATGTCACCGCGTTTCCAGGCGGCGGCGATGGCCGGTGGCGCAAGGTTCAGGATGGTCACTTTCGTTGGGTCGATGTTCCAGTGCTTCAGCGCTGCCAACAGGCTGTAGTGCCCGGTTGACACGAATGGGACGGCGATCTTCTTCCCGACCAGATCCTGCGGGCTGTTGATGCCTGCGCCATTGCGCGCCACCAGCCCTTCGGCGGCGCCGATCTGGGTGGCAATCAGGAAGGTTTCCACCGGAACTTTGCGCGTCGCCGCTGCCGTCAGCGGGCTGGAGCCGAGGTAGCCAATCTGCACGTCACCCGAAGCAATGGCCGTGATCACGTCGGCGCCGTTATCGAATTTGCGCCAGGAAATGTTTGAGCCCGTGGCTTTCTCATACGCGCCATCGGCCTGGGCAACCTTGGCCGGGTCCACGGTGGTCTGGTAAGCAACGGTGAAATCCGCAGCCTGGGCGAGCAGGGCAGAACCGGCCAGCGACAGGGCCGCCAACAAGCGAAGGGGTTTGAGCAGTTTCATGGTGAGGCTCCGGATCAAGTCAGACCGAGGGACTGAATGAGGCGAAGCGTAAATGATCTAAGAAACGCCAAATAAATAACCTTTTGGCATGAGCTTAGAGAGGAAAGTAGAGCTTGGACCGACCCCTGACAGCGAAATTCGGAAAAGATGCGGATACACTTTGACCGTTCATCGAAATGTCACATTCTGTAAATACGATCTGCCCGCTCGTCTGAAGGAAGCTGCGGAGCGCTTGCCTGCATCCGGCTGAAACCTGAGGGAAGGGCTATCAGTGATCTTGTAGCGCGCTAGGTGGCAGGTGTGCCTGTTAACTGACGAGTCAGAGACGCAATATTAAAAAATTAGACAGATAGCATGGTGACAACTGTAACAATTGCGTCTACGTGGTTATCAAGGTCTTTATTTTCAACGGCTTATCTACCTTATTCTCATCCTGTTTCGCACGGCGACCATGACTGGGCAGTCGAGTTCCGGTCGTACGATGTGCAGAAACCAATCGATCTGACGAACGGGATGTAAATATTTTTTGGGAATTAGGTAAAGACGCCGATACACTCCGCAACGGACGGCTGAAACGACTTGTGACATATAACTGCGCGGCATAAAAGCAGGTCTACAAAGTCTTTTTAGGTTTAAAGGATTTCCCTTACCTTGCAGCCAGCTGTTAACGCGGTCTAGTCAATTAGTCTTGGGGCCATTGACTCGCCGAGTCAGGTCCAGCGCTAATCGCGCATCCGCGGTCTTGAGCCTTCGGTCTCGATACCAAGGAACTACAAAAATTAGATTCAAGAGGAGCGATACACAATGAAGAAGTCCACCCTGGCCTTGGCCGTATCCGTAGGTGTAATGGCCACTCAGGCTGGTGCAGCTGGTTTTTTTGAAGACAGCAAAGCCACAGTCAGTTCCCGCACCATGTATTTCGAAAACGACAACCGCGAGCAGTTCGGCGCCGCCAAGGCATCCGACCAGCGTGAAACTGCGGAAGGTCTGATCTTCAGCTTCATCTCTGGCTACACCCCAGGCACTGTTGGTTTCGGTCTGGATGTACAGAGCCTGGTCGGTATTCACTTGGGTGGTGGTATCACTCACCACGGCACTGGCACCTCGAACACCTTCTTCCCGACTGACACCGATGGTTCGTCGGTTGATGACTGGTCGCGTACTGGCGCCAACTTCAAGGCCAAGATCTCCAAAACCGAGTTGAAAGTAGGTACTGCTCTGCAGCCTAACCTGCCAATTCTGGTGGCGAACGATGGTCGTCTGCTGCCGCAGACCTTCCAGGGTGGCATCATCCAGTCGAAGGACATCGACAACTTCACGCTGACCGCCGGTAAGATCACCCAAGGCGCAAGCCGTGCATCCAGCAACTACGCCGGTCTGGCGACTGCAGGCGGCACCAAGGGCTCCAACAGCTTCACCTTCGCCGGTGTCGACTACAAAGTCACCAAAGACCTGACCTTGCAGGCTTACCACTCCGAGCTGGAAGACTACTACAAGCAGAACTTCTTCGGTCTGGTGCACATTCTGCCAATCGCTGACGACCAGTCCTTCAAGACTGACCTGCGTTACTTCGACAGCAGCTCCGACGGCAAGAACGGCGAAACCGGTTATGTCTTCAACAACAACGGCGGCTATGCCAAGCACGCTGGCGAAGTTGACAACAAAACCTGGTCTGCCATGTTCACGTACACCCTTGGTGGCCACTCTCTGATGCTCGGTCACCAAGACGTGGGCGACGACGGCGGCTTCGTGTGGATGAGCAACGGTAACGTGGCTGACGGCCGTGGCCGTCCAGACGGTGAAGGCGGTTCCAGCTTCTACCTGTTCACTGACTCGATGATCAACCAGTTCGCACGTGCCGGTGAGACCACTAACTTCGGTCAATACTCCTACGACTTCGCACGTCTGGGCGTTCCAGGTCTGAAAGCGGCATTCGCTTACCTGAAAGGTACCAACATCAAGTCGCAGCGTGGCAACTTGGGCGACAGCTCCGAGTGGGAACGCGACATGCGTATCGACTACGTGTTCCAGGAAGGCCCACTCAAAGGCTTCGGCGCTACCCTGCGTCGTGCTAACTACCGTGGCGACTTCTCGGGTACCAACGCGCAGAACGCCCACATCGCTGACCAAGACCAGACTCGTCTGATCTTCAACTACACCTACGCTTTCAAATAAGCCGGGTCAGTTGAAAAGAGCCCCGCTTCGGCGGGGCTTTTTTATGCCTGTAATAAAGGGTTTTTACTTATTTATATAGCCAAAAAATCGTACGACATGACCACTCGGTCTTTCAGTTTCCGTGAATTCACAGGCAGAGTATCTCCAGAACACACACAACAAAGGAGCTGACTGCATGAGCCTCAAACTTGGCGACATCGCCCCCGACTTCGAACAGGATTCCAGTGAAGGCCGCATCAAGTTTCACGAGTGGCTGGGTGACAAGTGGGGTGTGTTGTTCTCCCACCCTGCCGACTTCACGCCCGTATGCACCACTGAGCTGGGCTTCACCGCGAAACTCAAAGACGAGTTCGAGAAGCGCAATGTGAAGGCGATTGCGCTCTCCGTTGACTCGGCTGAATCCCACGTGAAATGGATCGACGACATCAACACGACCCAGAACACGATCGTGAACTTCCCCATCCTGGCCGACGCCGACCGCAAGGTGTCTGACCTGTACGACCTGATTCACCCCAACGCCAGTGAAACGCTGACCGTGCGCTCCCTGTTCGTGATCGACCCGAACAAGAAAGTGCGCCTGACCATCACGTATCCGGCCAGCACCGGGCGCAATTTCAATGAAATCCTGCGGGTGATCGATTCGCTGCAATTGACCGACAGCCACAAAGTCGCGACGCCTGCGAACTGGATGGATGGCGACGACGTAGTCATCGTGCCGTCGATCAAGGATGAAGAAGAGATCAAGCAACGCTTTCCAAAAGGCTATAAGGCCGTCACGCCATACCTGCGTCTGACCCCACAGCCCAACCGCTGAAATTCTGTTTCAACCACGACATTCGGGCCGATCTATCGGCCCTTTTTTTTAAGGCCTCGAATCCATTCCTCTGGATGAAATGATGGACCTGGGGGAGCGAATTCATTCGCGAATGGCCAGTCCCGTCGATACACATTTTTCGCCAGGGACATTGCATCGCGAGTGAATTCGCTCCTACAGACAGTACGCGTCGTCCGGAAGATTCTTTATATTCAATTTGGTGCTAACCAAATGAAGAAATATGATTTTAGAGAATAAACAACCCCTGTTATGGTTTCACCGTCCTGGCGAAATCGCTGGCAATGAATCCCATCCACACCTTACTTGCCCGCCATCGGACAAGCAGGTGCCACCTAAAAGCTACAAGCAAAGGAGCGTGCCATGCGCACTGTCATTTTGCGTCGAGGCCTGGTCGCTCTGTTTGCTGCGGCGGTGTCCTTCGGCGTTTTAACTCAAGCTCAAGCCGATACCTTGCGCATCGGCTATCAGAAGTACGGCACGCTGGTCCTGCTCAAAGCCAAAGGCTCGCTGGAAAAGAAACTGGCTGAGCAGGGCGTCCAAGTGCAATGGACTGAATTCCCGGGCGGCCCTCAGTTGCTGGAAGGTCTCAACGTCGGCTCCATCGACTTCGGCGTGACCGGCGAAACCCCGCCGGTGTTCGCACAGGCCGCAGGCGCCGATCTGCTGTACGTGGCCTCCGAGCCGCCTGCGCCGACCAGCGAAGCGCTGCTGGTGCCCAAGGATTCCCCGATCAAATCGGTGGCAGACCTCAAGGGCAAAAAAGTCGCGTTGAACAAAGGCTCTAACGTGCATTACCTGCTGGTGCGCGCGCTGGAGGAGGCGGGTCTGAAATACAGCGATATCCAGACCGTCTACCTGCCACCGGCTGACGCCCGTGCCGCTTTCGAGCGTGGCGCGGTCGATGCCTGGGTCATCTGGGACCCGTACCAGGCCGCCGCCGAACAACAGCTTCAGGCACGCACCCTGCGCAATGGCACTGGCATCGTCGACAACAACCAGTTCTATCTGGCGACCAAGCCTTACGCACAGCAGCATCCGAAAGTGATTCAAACGCTGGTCGAAGAAGTCCGTGCGGTGGGCGAGTGGTCCAAGGCCAACCCCGATGACGTGACCAAACAAGTCGCGCCGCTGCTCGGCCTGCCAGAAGACATCACCAAAATCTCGGTGAAACGCCAAGGTTACGGGGCGCTGTTCATCACCCCTGAAACCGTCGCAGCCCAGCAGAAAATCGCCGACACCTTCTATCAACTGAAGTTGATCCCTAAACCGCTCAGCATCGCCGATGTGATCTGGACGCCACCTGCTGCTGTCGCGAAAGCGCAGTAAGCCTCGGCATTAAGAGGAGACAACTCCATGAGCGTGGAAAGAATCACTCACAGACTGGCGCCCTGGTTGCTACCGGTCTTGTTGCTGGCGATCTGGCAACTGGCGGTCAGCGCCGGTTGGCTCTCCACCCGAATCCTGCCTGCGCCAAGCGCGGTCATCGAAGCGGGTGTGACGCTGGTGCGCAGTGGCGAAATCTGGACCCACCTGGCGATCAGTGGCTGGCGTGCGGGCATCGGCTTCGCCATCGGCGGCAGCATCGGCCTGACGCTGGGCTTCATCACCGGCCTGTCGAAATGGGGCGAACGCCTGCTCGACAGCTCGGTGCAGATGATTCGTAACGTGCCGCACCTGGCGCTGATCCCGTTGGTGATCCTGTGGTTCGGCATCGACGAAAGCGCGAAGATTTTTCTGGTCGCACTCGGCACCTTGTTCCCGATTTACCTGAACACCTACCACGGCATTCGCAATATCGACCCGGCGCTGGTGGAGATGTCCCGCAGCTACGGCCTGTCAGGTTTCGGCTTGTTCCGTCACGTGATCATGCCGGGGGCGATGCCTTCGATTCTGGTGGGCGTGCGATTCGCATTGGGCTTCATGTGGCTGACGCTGATCGTGGCCGAAACCATCTCGGCCAGCTCCGGCATCGGTTACCTGGCGATGAACGCCCGCGAGTTTTTGCAGACAGATGTAGTGGTGCTGGCGATCGTGCTGTACGCGGTGCTCGGCAAATTGGCAGACCTCGCGGCGCGCGGTCTGGAGCGGGTCTGCCTGCGTTGGCACCCGGCGTATCAAGTGGCAAAAGGTGGCGCACGATGAGCAATCTCCAACAACCGGCAAACCTGTTGCGCGGGATTCCCCTGCAAGTGCGCAAGCTGAAGAAAACCTTCGGCTCGCGTGAAGTCTTGAAAGACATCGATTTGCACATCCCGGCCGGGCAATTCGTGGCCGTGGTCGGTCGCAGCGGTTGCGGCAAAAGCACCTTGCTGCGCCTGCTTGCAGGGCTTGATCGGCCCACCAGCGGCCAATTGCTCGCCGGAAACGCCTCGCTGGCCGATGCGCGGGAAGACACCCGCCTGATGTTTCAGGAAGCGCGTTTGCTGCCGTGGAAGCGCATCATCGACAACGTTGGGATTGGTCTGAGCGGCGACTGGCGTGACAAGGCGCTGGAAGCCTTGGCCGCCGTGGGCCTGGCCGAGCGTGCCAATGAATGGCCAGCGGCGTTGTCCGGTGGTCAGAAGCAACGTGTGGCCTTGGCTCGCGCTTTGATTCACCAGCCTCGCCTGTTGTTGCTGGACGAACCGCTGGGCGCGCTGGATGCCCTGACCCGGATCGAGATGCAGCAACTGATCGAAGACCTCTGGCAAAAGCATGGCTTCACCGTACTGTTGGTGACCCACGACGTCAGCGAGGCGGTTGCCATCGCCGATCGCGTGTTGCTGATCGAAGAAGGCCGCATTGGCCTTGATCTGCAAGTGGACCTCGCTCGACCGCGCGCCCGTGGCTCGTATCGACTGGCAGCCCTGGAAACCGAAGTGCTCAACCGCGTCCTGTCGCTGCCTGGCAGCCCGCCCGAACCCGAACCGACTTCACCGCTGCCCACGCAACTGCGTTGGGCCAACTAATCCGGATGCAATACTGCACTCGGCACTGATCTCACAAAGGAAGACCTATCATGACTATCAAAGCCATCAACGTTCGTAACCAATTCAAAGGCACCATCAAGGAAATCGTCACCGGCGACGTCCTGTCCGAAATCGACGTACAAACCGCTTCCGGCATCGTCACTTCCGTGATCACCACCCGCTCGGTCAAAGAGCTGGAACTGGTCGTCGGCAGCGAAGTGATTGCCTTCGTAAAATCCACCGAGGTGTCGATCGCCAAGTTGTGATCGATGCGTTGTGAACAACCCCGACGGGCGCGAGCCCTTCGGGGTTTTTTGCTTCTGGACAAGCCGTTTTTCAAGGCACGTCGGGCTGTTTGGTGAGGTGCTGGCACGGCGCCTCCTGTCATTTCTGCCAGCTAGGCAGCGCTGCGAATACCTCATAGCCTGACTTCGTCTGACGGATGTATCGCCGTGGTGAAAGAGGCCTGATGCGCCTTTGCGAATTGATCGGACTCAAGGGGACTTGGCCTCATGGCATGGACGGAGAACGATCATGAACAAAGGTAAAAAAGCAGCTGTCTCGAAGGTTTTCGAGGTTCCATTCGATGTGTCATCGAACAAGAAGCATGAAACGATCACAGCGTTAAACGCGACCAGAGACAAGCTGTACGTGACAGATAGCAGTTACGACCTGCCATCAGTATTCGTGGCGCGACTCGGGCTAGACGGGTCAGCAGACAATGGGTTTGGCGGCCCGGATGGATGGCGGAGCGAGGAGCTGCCCGGTAGTTGGACATACCCATTCAAACCCGCCGGGCTCGTCCCGCGAGGTTCAAATACCGACGAAGGTGTCATCGCCGGGCTGCAACTGGAGGGCGCGCTGGGACTGGTTTGTTTCAATGCTGATGGAACGCTGAATACAGGTTTTGGCACCGGCGGCAAAGTTGTGCATAGAGTTCGCCCGCCCATCGTAGGCGAGCGCAAAGCCCCCACAGACGCCGCCCACCGCAATAGCGAGGTTCAGACCACTGGCAGCGCAGGTGTACTGGCTGGAGCTGAAGACGGCAGGCTTTACGGTTTGATTGGTCAACGGTTTGGCAGCTCGGGCACCTTGATGCGCATCATGGAGAATGGGCAGTTGGATAGCGCATTTGGTGAAGGCGGGATGGTGGTCGTCAAATACCAAGACAAAGCTACGGGGCCGGTCGGAATGGTCTGGGACGGGAGGGGCCGAGGAGTGACAGTGATCGGAACCATCGGCAATAGGCTGTCGGGATTTGAGCTGTTCCTCGCCCGCTATTCATTTAATGGCCAACTGGATGAAAGTTTCGGCAATGAAGGCTTTGTGTTGTTCCGTCCTGCCGATCTAGGCCTGCCTGGTAACCCATTTCAGATGGAGTTCAACTACGTCGTGCGTCACCAGGACGGTGGATACTTTGTGGGCGGTAATGTCATGGATAACGGCGTGTCGGGTCTCGTCGTGCGGGTAGACGTCAACGGCCAGAAGGTCGAGAGATTCAACGATGGTAAGCCTGTACTGTTTCGGGTGCCTAACCCCGCAGTGCCCGGAGCCTGTCTGGATACCGACTTCATCTACGGCGGCGCAAGTGTTCAATTCAACGGCAAGCTTGTGATCGGTGGTGGCGTCGAGGACAGGTCTTCAGGTTATGCCCGCGCAATGCTCGTGGTGCGTTTCACAGATGAAGGCAGAGTCGATACGTCCTTCGCGCCAGACGGATGGCTGACGTTCAACCCCGATATTCCATCCGGAGGGGAGGCCAAGGTTTCGTTCATGCGCAATCTGCTCATTCACTCTTCAACCGACGAAACGATTTACGCATCGGGAGACGGAGGGCCGGACGATAATCTGAGCTCGCTAAGAGGGTTCATCGCAGAGATCAAGTAACCGTACTTGACTTCGGCAAAAACGGCGGCAAATAAAGCCCCAAATAAGCATCGAATACCCGCTGGCCTTCTTCGGCCATGCGCGGGGTGATGCTGTCGTGCAGTTGGACTGA
Source organism: Pseudomonas salicis (assembly GCF_057128705.1). Classification (NCBI taxonomy): domain Bacteria; kingdom Pseudomonadati; phylum Pseudomonadota; class Gammaproteobacteria; order Pseudomonadales; family Pseudomonadaceae; genus Pseudomonas; species Pseudomonas salicis. The sequence goes on along the minus strand of NZ_JBSKHU010000006.1, from coordinate 26,536 downwards.
GCGGGCGTAGACGCGGTCGGCCAGTTCCAGTGCCAGAGCAAACACGTCGACGTCGTCAGGCAGTGCCGGGAGCTGAAAGTGCTTGGCGAACAGTTCGTGCATGAGGTTGCCGAGTTCGATGTCGTGCTGGCGGTCGGCCTGGGTAACTTCGGTCAGGCCGTGCTGCGCGAGGATGAGCTGGCGAGCGGCAGCGTCTTCGCTGTAGATGTTGAGCATGCGCGTTTCGACCAGTCGAGACAGGTCATGCCAAGTGCTGAGCAGAGCGTGATCGATGGGCTGTTGCAGGCTGTCGCGGAAGGCGCTGTGGATGTCTGCCGTCAGACCTTCCAACAGAGCAGGCACGCTGGCGAAGAAGTGGTAAACCGACGACGGAGGAATCCCCGCGCGCTCGGCCACGCTGTAGATCGACAGGCTCGCCACGCCATCCGACGCGAGCAGCGTACGGGCGGCATCAAGGATCGAATCGATCCGGGCCTGGCTACGTGCGCGGGGTTTACGAGGTGTGGCGGGGCGGGTCATCGAAGCGTCTCGGCGTTGAGGTCCGGGGCATTGTACGCGAGGCATGAATTCGTGGCGCCCGGGTGACCGCCTTCGCGAATAAATTCGCTCCCACAGATCGTGCAACGCCGTGATATTTCAGAAATACACATGATCCCTCTATGCGCCGCGATATTTCAGAAATACACAGAACCCTTGTGGGAGCGAATTCATTCGCGAAAACTGGCACAGATGGCCTATCCATCCAGACCTTGTTTCTGCCGTCTAAAATAAAAAACGCCCCTGACCTTGCGGTTCAGGGGCGTTCTTTTTATTTCACACAGCCTTCACACGGTGTGCAGATACCAGTTGTACTCAAGGTCGGAGATGGAGTGCTCGAACTCCTCCAGCTCACTTTCCTTGCACGCAACGAAGATATCGATGTACTTCGGATCGATGTACTTGGCCATGACTTCGCTGTCGTCCAGCTCACGCAAGGCATCGCGCAAGTTGTTCGGCAGGCTCTGCTCATGCTGCTCGTACGAGTTGCCTTCGACAGGCGCACCGGGCTCGACCTTGTTGGTCAGGCCGTGGTGGATGCCCGCCAGAACAGAAGCCATCAGCAGATACGGGTTGGCATCGGCACCGGCCACGCGGTGTTCGATACGCACGGCATCGGCTGTACCGGTCGGCACACGAACCGCGACCGTCCGGTTATCCAGCCCCCAGGTTGGCGAGTTGGGCACGTAGAACTGAGCACCGAACCGGCGATACGAATTGACGTTCGGGCAAAGGAACGCCATCTGCGCCGGTAGGGTCTCGAGCACACCGCCGATCGCATGACGTAATGCGGCGTTCTGCTCGGGATCCTCGCTGGTGAAGATGTTCTTGCCATCGCGATCCAGGATCGAGATGTGGACGTGCAGACCGTTGCCCGCCTGACCTGGGTAAGGCTTGGCCATGAAGGTGGTGTCCATCTCATGGTCGTAGGCGATGTTCTTGATCAGACGCTTGAGCAGTACCGCGTAGTCGCAGGCTTTCAGTGCGTCGGCAGTGTGGTGCAGGTTCACTTCGAACTGCGCCGGGGCACTTTCCTTGACGATGGCGTCGGCCGGGATGCCTTGCTCTTTCGCACCTTCCAGAATGTCCTGGAGGCAATCGACGTATTCGTCGAGGTCGTCGATCAGGTAGACCTGTGTCGAGTGCGGGCGTTTGCCGGAAATCGGCGAGCGTGGCGGTTGTGGACGACCGTTCACGTTCTCCTGATCGATCAGGTAGAACTCCAGCTCGAACGCCGCGCAGATGGTCAGGCCCATTTCATCGAACTTGGCCACCACCTGACGCAACACTTCACGTGGATCAGCGAAAAACGGCTCGCCTTCCAGTTCGTGCATGGTCATCAAGAGTTGTGCGGTAGGACGCTTCTGCCAGGGCTCATTGCAGAGAGTGTCGGGGATGGGATAACAGATTCGGTCAGCGTCACCGATGTCCAGACCCAGGCCGGTGCTTTCCACCGTCGAGCCGTTGATATCCAGTGCGAAAAGAGAAGCTGGGAGGTTGATGCCTTTTTCGTAAACCTTATGGAGGCTGGTGCGTTCGATGCGCTTGCCGCGCACCACTCCATTCATATCTGCAATCAGAAGGTCAACGTATAGAACCTCAGGATGTTCCTTAAGGAACGCGTTCGCTTCGTTGAGCTGAACGGCACGCGGGGGTACCGACATGATGCAACACCTTTGTTGTTGAAAATATCAATCATCGAGCATTACGGGGTTCAGTCAATCCGAAAGCCCTGATGAAGTCAAGAGAGCCCTGTTTTGCCCTAAAAGGGCGCCGTGAGGCCATTTTTGCCGCACTTTAGGGCGGTTTTTAACCGTTGGAATCGATAGGAGCTGCGAACTTGAGCGGGGCGTGTTTTATTTTTTACGGGGTTGTTGTGTAAAAAAATGAACAAGGCTAAGCTCGGTCGCAACCCATAACAGCAATAACACCGGGGGTCACATGTCTCGCCTTCCGCTGATCGGCATCACTGCCTGTACTCAGCAAATTGGCTCGCATGCCTATCACATCAGTGGTGATAAATACGTCCGGGCAGTCGCCGTCGCTGCCAAGGGCCTGCCGCTGATTCTGCCGTCTCTGGCAGAGCTCCTCGACCCGGCCGATATCCTCTCGGTGGTCGATGGTTTGCTCTTCACCGGTTCTCCCTCCAACGTCGAACCCCATCACTATAGTGGGCCCGCCAGCGCGCCGGGTACTGCTCATGATCCTGAACGCGATCGCACCACCTTACCTCTTATTCGTGCTGCTGTGGCCGCTGGCGTGCCTGTATTGGGCATTTGCCGCGGGTTTCAGGAGATGAACGTGGCATTTGGCGGTAGTCTGCATCAAAAGGTTCACGAGACTGGAACGTTCATGGATCATCGTGAACCTGAGAACGAACCCGTTGAAATTCAATACGCTCCGAGCCACCCGATGCACATCGCACAGGGCGGAATTCTCGCCGGATTGGGACTTGCGAAAGAAATTCGTGTCAATTCAATTCACGGGCAGGGCATCGAACGTCTTGCGCCGGGTCTGCGCGTCGAAGCCACGGCCCCGGATGGCTTGATCGAAGCCATTTCCGTACCGCCGGGCGCGCCTTTTGCTTCATCTGACGTGTTTGCATTGGGCGTTCAATGGCATCCGGAGTGGCAGGTCACGCAGAACCCCGACTATCTTTCAATTCTTCAGGCATTTGGCGATGCCTGTCGAAAGCGGGCAACACAACGCGACGCGTAAGCGTCCAAAGCGCCTGGCGATCATGATGGTCGCCAGAGTAATGAACCCCTGAGGTATTTATGAGTACCAACCTCGACCAGCTCACCGATTGGTTGAAAGAACACAGGATTACCGAAGTCGAGTGCATGATCGCCGACCTCACCGGTATCACGCGCGGCAAAATCTCCCCGACCAACAAGTTCATTGCCGAGAAGGGCATGCGCTTGCCGGAAAGCGTATTGCTGCAGACCGTGACCGGGGACTACGTCGAAGACGACATCTATTACGAATTGCTGGACGCTGCGGACATCGACATGTTCTGCCGTCCTGACCAGAATGCGGTGTTTCTGGTGCCTTGGGCCATTGAGCCCACCGCGCAGGTGATTCACGACACCTACGACAAGCAGGGCAACCCGATTGAGCTGTCCCCGCGCAACGTCTTGAAGAAGGTTCTCAAGCTCTATGCCGATCAAGGCTGGCAGCCCATCGTGGCGCCGGAGATGGAGTTCTACCTGACCAAGCGCAGCGACGACCCCGATTACCCGTTGCAGCCGCCGGTGGGCCGCTCGGGTCGTCCGGAAACCGGTCGTCAGTCGTTCTCCATCGAAGCCGCCAACGAGTTCGACCCGTTGTTCGAAGACGTCTACGACTGGTGCGAGCTGCAGAACCTCGACCTGGACACGCTGATTCACGAAGACGGCACCGCGCAGATGGAAATCAATTTCCGTCACGGTGACGCGCTGCATCTCGCCGACCAGATTCTGGTGTTCAAACGCACCATGCGTGAAGCCGCGCTCAAACATGACGTGGCCGCGACCTTCATGGCCAAGCCCATGACCGGCGAGCCTGGCAGCGCGATGCACCTGCACCAGAGCATCATCGACATCGAGACCGGCAAGAGCATCTTCTCTAACGAAGACGGCACGATGAGTGAGCTGTTCCTGCAGCACATCGGCGGTCTGCAAAAGCTGATCCCCGAGCTACTGCCGCTGTTCGCGCCTAACGTCAATTCGTTCCGCCGCTTCCTGCCCGACACCTCGGCGCCCGTGAACGTGGAATGGGGCGAGGAGAACCGCACCGTCGGCCTGCGCGTACCGGATGCGACCCCGCAAAACCGCCGCGTTGAAAACCGCCTGCCCGGCGCTGACGCCAACCCGTATCTGGCGATTGCCGCGAGCCTGCTGTGCGGCTTCATTGGCATGGTCGAAGGCCTCAATCCGAGTGCGCCAGTGGTGGGCCGCGGTTACGAGCGCCGCAACTTGCGCCTGCCGTTGACCATCGAAGACGCGCTGGAGCGGATGGAAAACAGCAAGACGGTCGAGAAATACCTCGGCAAGACCTTCGTGACCGGCTACGTCGCCGTAAAGCGCGCCGAGCACGAAAACTTCAAGCGTGTGATCAGCTCGTGGGAGCGGGAATTCCTGCTCTTCGCCGTCTGAAGATCACGGGCGCCATCGAGCCTGAGAAGGCCGATGGCGCCACACGCGATACGCAGCTAATGGAGTGGTTTCATGAGTTCCAACAACCCGCAAACCCGCGAATGGCAAGCCCTCAGCAGTGATCATCACCTGGCGCCGTTCAGCGACTTCAAACAGCTTAAAGAGAAAGGCCCGCGCATCATCACCAACGCCAAGGGCGTTTACCTGTGGGACAGCGAAGGCAACAAGATCCTCGACGGCATGGCCGGTCTGTGGTGCGTAGCGGTCGGCTACGGTCGTGAAGAACTGGCCGAAGCCGCCAGCAAACAGATGCGCGAGCTGCCGTATTACAACCTGTTCTTCCAGACCGCTCACCCGCCCGCATTGCAACTGGCCAAGGCGATTTCCGACATCGCTCCGCAAGGCATGAACCATGTGTTCTTCACAGGTTCCGGCTCCGAAGGCAACGACACCGTGCTGCGTCTGGTGCGCCACTACTGGGCGATCAAGGGCAAGCCGAGCAAGAAAGTCATCATCAGCCGCATGAACGGCTACCACGGCTCTACCGTGGCAGGCGCGAGCCTGGGCGGCATGACCTACATGCATGAGCAGGGCGACCTGCCGATTCCGGGCATCGTCCACATCCCGCAGCCGTACTGGTTCGGTGAAGGCGGCGACATGACCCCGGACGAATTCGGCATCTGGGCGGCTGAGCAACTGGAAAAGAAAATCCTCGAACTCGGCGTGGACAACGTCGGTGCGTTCATCGCCGAGCCGATTCAAGGCGCAGGCGGTGTGATCGTTCCGCCTGACACCTACTGGCCGAAGATCAAAGAGATACTTGCCAAGTACGACATCCTGTTCGTGGCCGATGAAGTGATCTGTGGCTTTGGTCGCACCGGCGAGTGGTTCGGCAGCGATTTCTACGACCTCAAACCTGATCTGATGACCATCGCCAAGGGCCTGACCTCGGGCTACATCCCCATGGGCGGTGTGATCGTGCGTGACGAAGTGGTGAAGGTGCTGAACGAGGGCGGTGATTTCAACCACGGCTTCACTTATTCAGGTCATCCGGTGGCTGCGGCAGTGGGGCTGGAAAACATCCGCATCCTGCGCGAAGAAAAGATTGTCGAGCGCGTGAAGTCGGAAACGGCACCCTATTTGCAAAGACGTTTGCGTGAGCTGAGCGATCATCCGCTGGTGGGTGAAGTGCGGGGCGTCGGCCTGCTCGGCGCCATCGAACTGGTGAAAGACAAAGCCACTCGCGCGCGTTACGTGGATCAGGGCGTGGGCATGATCTGTCGCACTTTCTGCTTCAATAACGGACTGATCATGCGTGCGGTTGGAGACACGATGATCATCTCGCCGCCGCTGGTGATCAGCTTCGCCGAGATCGATGAGTTGGTGGAAAAGGCCCGCAAATGCCTGGACCTGACGCTGGCCGAATTGCAGCGGTTGTAAACGATTCCCTCTGTAGGAGTGACCGGGGCGCCACTCCGGTCACTCCTACAGAGAGCGTTTCGCCGGGTGCAGATGAAATCTTTGAAAGCTAAGCAATAAGGCAGGCCGCTCTGCTTGTAAGCCCGCCCAGGAAATTGCCAGACTAACGGTTGTTTTAGTCGCCGCTAACATAAAAACATTGGAGCTGTACGCATGAAGAAATTTGGCAAAACCCTCCTCGCCCTGTCCCTGATGGGCGCAGTGGCCGCAGCGGCACACGCCGATGACAAAGTTCTGCACGTCTATAACTGGTCGGACTACATCGCGCCAAACACCATCGCCGACTTCGAAAAGGAATCGGGCATCAAAGTGGTGTACGACGTCTTCGACAGCAACGAGACCCTCGAAGCCAAATTGCTGGCAGGCAAGTCGGGCTACGACATCGTCGTCCCGTCCAACAACTTCCTCGCCAAGCAGATCAAGGCCGGTGTTTATCAGGAGCTGGACAAGTCCAAGCTGCCTAACTACAAAAACCTCGACGCTGCGCTGTTGAAAGCCGTGTCCATCAGCGACCCGGACAACAAGCACGCCTTCCCGTACATGTGGGGCTCGATTGGTATCGGCTTCAACCCCGATAAGGTCAAGGCTGCTCTGGGCGCCGAAGCACCGACCAACTCCTGGGACCTGCTGTTCAAGCCAGAGAACGCCGCCAAGCTGAAAGGCTGTGGCATCAGCTTCCTCGATTCGCCGACCGAAATGCTGCCAGTGGCGCTGCATTATCTGGGTCTGCCGACCGACAGCCAGAAGAAAGAAGACATCGAGAAAGCTGAAGCGCTGTTCAAGAAAATCCGCCCTTCGGTTACCTACTTCCACTCGTCCAAGTACATCTCGGACCTGGCCAACGGCAACATCTGTGTCGCCGTGGGTTACTCGGGTGACGTGTACCAGGCCAAGGCCCGTGCTGAAGAAGCCGGTGGCAAGGTCAAGGTCAGCTACAACATTCCGAAAGAAGGTGCTGGCAGCTTCTACGACATGGTCGCCATTCCTAAAGACGCCGAAAACGTCGAAGGCGCCTACAAGTTCATGAACTTCATCCTGCAACCTAAAGTGATGGCCGAGATCACTAACGCCGTTCACTTCCCGAACGGCAACAAGGCTGCGACCGAGTTCGTCGATAAAGAAATCACTTCGGACCCAGGCGTTTATCCACCTGCCGACGTGCTGGCCAAGTTGTATGCGATTGCTGACCTGCCTGCAGCGACTCAGCGTCTGATGACCCGCAGCTGGACCAACATCAAATCGGGCAAGTAAGCCGGACTGAAACGTGTCGATGAATAACGGCACGTGATCAGCCTTGTAGGAGTGACCGGGGTGGCGCCCCACCTTGCTCGCGAAGATGGTGCGTCAGTCATCATTCGTGTATTTGACACACCGCAATCGCGAGCAAGCTCACTCCTACAGCTCCCACTGCGGGCTGAAATAAAGTTTTTTTGCGAGATGGGTTCAACGAAGGTAAGTTGCGCGCCGGATTTGTCACAGGCAGTCGTTACTGTCGTCGGCCAGGGCAACATGCCCACCTACTAAAAGGGACTGCACACGTGTCTATTTCTTTGTTTTCAAAGGGCTTATTACTCGGAGCCGGCCTGACGCTCGCCGTCGGCGCCTACGCGGAATCCACCGTCCGCATTTATAACTGGTCCGATTACATCGGCACCACGACCCTCGCGGATTTTGAAAACACCACGGGGATCAAGACCAAGTACGACGTCTTCGACTCCAACGAAACCCTGGAAGGCAAACTGCTCGCCGGTCACACCGGTTACGACGTGGTCGTCCCTTCCAACCACTTCCTTGGCAAACAGATCAAGGCCGGTGCGTTTCAGAAACTCGACAAATCGCAACTCCCCAATTATTCCAACCTCGATCCCGAACTGATGAAGCGCCTGGAGAAAAACGATCCGGGCAATCAGTACGCCGTGCCGTACCTGTGGGGGACTAACGGGATCGGTTACAACGTCGACAAGATCAAGGAAGTGCTGGGCGTCGACACCATCGATTCCTGGGCCGTGCTGTTTGAACCCGAGAACATCAAGAAGCTGCAGAAGTGCGGCGTCGCGTTCCTCGATTCGGCTGACGAGATGATGCCTGCCGTGCTCAATTACATAGGCCTGAATCCTAACAGCACCGACGAAAAAGACTACAAGAAGGCCGAGGACAAGTTGCTCAAAGTGCGTCCTTACGTGACCTACTTCAACTCCTCCAAATACATCACCGACCTGGCCAACGGCGACATCTGTATCGCAGCGGGTTTCTCCGGCGACGTGTTCCAGGCCAAGGCTCGTGCAGCGGAAGCGGGCAAAGGCGTGAACATCGCTTACGCGATTCCGAAAGAGGGCGGCAACCTGTGGTTCGACATGCTGGCGATCCCGGCCGACGCGCCGGACGTGAAAGCTGCTCACGCCTTCATCAACTACATCCTCAAGCCTGACGTGATCGCCAAGGTCAGCGACCAGGTGGGTTACGCCAACCCGAACCCGGCGTCGGGCGAGCTGATGGATCAGGAAATCCGTAAAGACGAAGCGGTCTATCCGTCAGCGGACGTGCAGAAGCGGCTGTACGTCAACTCCGAGTTGCCACCGAAAATCCAGCGCGTGATGACGCGCAGCTGGACCAAGATCAAATCCGGTAAATAAAGACCTCGCGCCCGGTCATATCGGCCGGGCGCAAGCACAGTTGGGAGTTTCACCCATGGCAGTTGCCTCCGGCGCCTACAAAAAAGCCCTTGAGGGTGGTCAGCAACCTAAACAGGTGCTGGTCAAAATCGATCGGGTCACGAAAAAGTTCGACGAGACGGTTGCTGTGGACGATGTGTCGCTGCAGATCAACAAGGGCGAGATTTTCGCCCTGCTCGGCGGTTCCGGCTCAGGCAAATCCACGCTGCTGCGCATGCTCGCCGGTTTTGAGCGTCCCACCGAGGGCCGGATCTTCCTCGATGGCGTCGACATCACTGACATGCCGCCGTACGAACGTCCGATCAACATGATGTTCCAGTCCTACGCGCTGTTCCCGCACATGACCGTGGCGCAGAACATCGCGTTCGGTTTGCAGCAGGACAAGCTGCCCAAGGCCGAGGTTGAGGCCCGCGTGGCCGAGATGCTCAAGCTGGTGCAGATGACCCAGTACGCCAAGCGCAAGCCGCACCAGTTGTCCGGTGGCCAACGTCAGCGTGTGGCGCTGGCCCGTTCGCTGGCGAAGAAACCGAAACTGTTGCTGCTCGACGAGCCCATGGGCGCGCTGGACAAAAAACTGCGTTCGCAAATGCAGCTGGAGCTGGTGGAAATCATCGAACGCGTCGGCGTGACTTGCGTGATGGTGACCCACGATCAGGAAGAGGCCATGACCATGGCCCAGCGCATCGCGATCATGCACCTGGGCTGGATCGCGCAGATCGGCAGCCCGGTGGACATCTACGAAACCCCGACGAGCCGTCTGGTCTGCGAATTCATTGGTAACGTCAACCTGTTCGACGGCGAAGTCATCGAGGACATGGAAGGCCACGCGCTGATTCACAGCCCGGAGCTTGAGCGTGAGATCTACGTGGGCCACGGCGTCAGCACCTCCGTGGAAGACAAGCGCGTGACCTACGCGATCCGGCCCGAGAAGCTGCTGATCACCACCGAACAACCGACCACGCAATACAACTGGTCGCGCGGCAAGATCCACGACATCGCCTACCTGGGCGGCCACTCGGTGTTCTACGTGCAGTTGACGTGCGGCAAGCTGGTCCAGTCGTTCGTCGCCAACTCGGAACGCCTCGGCGCGCGCCCTACCTGGGACGACGAAGTGTTCGTCTGGTGGGAAGACGACAGCGGCGTGGTACTGCGCTCATGAAAATCCGAAAAATCAAACGTGCGCTCCATCGCATAACACCCACTGGCCGTCAGGCGGTCATCGGGGTTCCGTTCCTGTGGCTGTTCCTGTTCTTCGCGCTGCCGTTTCTGATCGTCATCAAGATCAGTTTCGCCGAAGCCGACGTCGCGATTCCGCCGTACACCGAGATATTCTCCTACGCCGAGCAGAAGCTCGACATCGTCCTCAACTTCGCCAACTACGCGTTGTTGACCGGTGACGACCTGTACATCTCGGCGTACCTCGGTTCGTTGAAGATGGCGTTCTTCAGCACCTTGCTGTGCCTGTTGATCGGCTATCCGATGGCCTACGGCATCTCCATCGCCCGCAAAGAAATGCAGACGGTGCTGTTGCTGCTGATCATGATGCCGACCTGGACCGCAATCCTGATCCGCGTTTACGCGTGGATGGGCATTCTCAGCAACAACGGCTTGCTCAACGCGTTCCTGATGTGGCTGGGCGTGATCAGCGAGCCCTTGCAGATCCTCAACACCAACCTCGCTGTTTACATCGGCGTGGTCTATTCGTACCTGCCGTTCATGATCCTCCCGCTGTATGCGAACCTGGTGAAGCACGACCAGAGCCTGCTGGAAGCCGCGTCGGACCTGGGTTCGAGCACCTTTAACAGCTTCTGGAAAATCACCGTGCCGCTGTCCAAGAACGGCATCATCGCTGGCTGCATGCTGGTGTTCATCCCGGTGGTGGGCGAGTTCGTCATCCCGGAATTGCTGGGCGGTCCCGAGACGCTGATGATCGGTAAAGTCCTGTGGCAAGAGTTCTTCAACAACCGCGACTGGCCGGTGGCGTCTTCGCTGGCGGTGGTGATGCTGTTGATCCTCATCGTGCCGATCATTCTGTTCAACCGTAGCCAGGCCAAAGAACTGGAGGGCAAGGCATGAGAGGCTTCCGATTCTCGAACCTGATGTTGGTACTGGGCCTGATTTTCATCTACGCGCCCATGGTCATCCTGGTGATCTATTCGTTCAACGCCTCGAAACTGGTGACGGTCTGGGGTGGCTGGTCGGTGAAGTGGTACGTCGGCTTGCTCGACAACACCCAACTGATGAGTGCCGTGATGCGCTCGCTGGAAATCGCCTGCTACACCTCGATTGCGGCGGTCGCCCTCGGCACCATGGCCGCGTTCGTGCTGACCCGCGTCACGCGTTTCAAGGGCCGCACGTTCTTCGGCGGCCTGGTAACGGCGCCACTGGTGATGCCCGAAGTGATCACCGGTCTGTCGCTGTTGCTGCTGTTCGTGGCCATGGCGCAATTGATCGGCTGGCCGCAGGAACGCGGCATCGTGACCATCTGGATCGCCCACACGACGTTCTGTGCGGCGTACGTGGCGGTGGTGGTGTCGGCGCGTCTGCGTGAGCTGGACATGTCCATCGAAGAGGCGGCAATGGACCTCGGCGCGCGTCCGTGGAAGGTGTTCTTCCTGATCACCATCCCGATGATCGCGCCGTCGCTGGCAGCGGGCGGCATGATGTCATTCGCTTTGTCGCTGGACGATCTGGTACTGGCGAGCTTCGTGTCCGGCCCCGGCTCCACGACGCTGCCGATGGAAGTGTTCTCGGCGGTGCGTCTGGGCGTGAAGCCTGAGATCAACGCCATTGCCAGTTTGATTCTGCTGGCCGTTTCGATCGCGACGTTCATGGTGTGGTTCTTCAGCCGCCGCGCTGAAAACAACCGCAGAAAGGCCATTCAGCAGGCCATCGAAGAAGCGGCAGCAGATGGCTGGAAACAACCGGATGTGCGTCGTGCGAAGGTGGTTGAGTCGGTCTGAATGGAGCAATCAGGCAGCGTTTTAACGGTGCCTGATTGATGCGGCGATCATTCTGTAGGAGCGTGGCTTGTCCCGCGACCGGCTGCGCAGCAGTCGTGAATCCTTACGCACTGGCCGTGTCAGGTACACTGCGTGCACAGGGTTTACGACGGGTTCCCCGCCGATCGCGGGACAAGCCACGCTCCTACGGTGATCAGCTTTTAGGCACCAACCTCAACATCTCTTTGCTATTTCCTGCCACATCTATCTCACTGAACCGCTCCGGCCTGTACTGGCCGTTGACGTAATCCTGCGCCTGATCCGCGTAGTGTTTGTCGAACAACACCCCGCTTTGTCCGACCGGGTTGATGCCTAGCGCATGCGCAGGGTCGGCGAAGTCGATCAGGCGGCGGGTCGATGGCCCATAGGTCACGGGCCATGGCGCGGGCGTGATGCTGGCCGACAGGTTGTTCGGCACCTCGTGGGTGCCCGGCGCGGCGAACTTGCCGACGTTGAACAGCCTGTCCAGCGGCGGCTGGCGTCCCAGCGGGTGTTCGTGGGTCAGGGTGTGCGCCTTGCCCCACGTCCACTCATCCGGATTCAGGCCGTACAGCGATTTCAGGTGAGAAACCGTGGCATGCCAGGCCACCTTCACGGTGTTGTCGCGGCTCTCCGGCTCGTTGGAGTTTCGATTGTTCCACCAAGGCGAGTTCGCATCGGCGGCCAGCCTTGGCAGCGCCAGGTCGATCACCCGCGTCGACAGTAAAGTTGCGAACATCCCGTCGCCCAATTCGTCGCGAAACGTCTGATTGCTGAGGTCATAGACGAATTGATTGAACAGCGCGGCGCCCACTGAATCCACCGGGTAATCGCCTTTCCAGGCCGCCAGGCGCTCAATCAAATCATGCTCTTCGGGATCGCTGATGACCCGACGCAACACGGGAATCAGTGGCGTGAGAATCTGCTGCGCGTAATCCGTCGTCGTGCCCAGTTGCAGCGCCTTGCTGTTGTCCAGGTTCCACTTCACCGAGGTGTCGCTCAGCTGTTTGTCCAGCTGACGGCCCCGTTCCGCGAGGTTGTAATAGCCCGGAATTTCCATGCCCGTTGGCGACACCGGTTGAAAGTTGGCCGAGACGATATAACCCCGAGCCGGGTTCTCTTCCTGAGGATTGGCGCTGAAGGGGTAGAAGCCGAGCTTGTCGGCCTGCTCGCCGCTGCCATCGAGGATAAAGGCCGGGTTCACGCCATTCGGGCGCACAGGCAACTGCGCCGCCGCCCACCAGCCGATGTCCCCTTTGGCATTGGCGTAAACCACATTCAAGCCGGGCGACTGAATCTTTTCGGCAGCGCCGCGCATCTTGTTCAGCGTGTCGGCGCGATTGGCTTCATAGAAGCCTTGCAAGATCGGGTTTTCGGATTCCAGGAAAGACCACCACATGGCGACCGGCGTGTCGGCGTGGTCCTGGATGCCGCTGGCGCTCAGCACGTCATTAACGATCGGGCCATGGGGCGATTGGCGCAGCGTGAAGGTGATCGGCGACTCGCCTTTGACCTTGATCTGTTCGGGGTGCGAGGTCATGTCTGCCCAGGCGCCGTGATACCAGACCTGATTGGGATTCTCCGGGTTCACCTTTTCCGCGATCAGGTCAACGTCGTCGTTCTGGAACATGGTCAGGCTCCAGCCGAAATCCATGTTGTGGCCCAGCAGAGCAAACGGGTTGAGCGCCTGAAAATGCCCGTAGAGCTCAAAACCCGGCGCCGACAGCTGCGCTTCATACCAGACTGCAGGCACCGAGAACCGGATGTGCGGATCGCCCGCCAGCAAGGGTTTGCCGCTTTGGGTGCGACTGCCGGACACCGCCCATGCGTTACTGCCCTCGAACTGCGGCAGGCCTGCGTCCTCCAGCGCCTTCGCGCTCAGTTGCGCCAGATCGCTCAGGCCTTTCCAGTCCTTGCTGCTCAACGTCGGGGAGGGGTGCAAGGCGCCTTGAGGTTGCCAGTCCAGATCAAAGACTTTCAGGTAATCCGGCCCCAGTTGATCGCGCACGTACGTCAGCAACGGCTCGGTGCGAAAGGCAGCGGCAAAACTGTAGGCCAGGTAACCGCCGATGCTCAGGGTGTCTTCAGCGGTGAATGGCCGCTTCTCGATGCCCAGCACGTCGAACTCGATGGGTTTGGGGTGGGTCGCCTGAAACTGGTTCACGCCGTCGAGGTAGGCTTGCAAGGCTTTCCAGGCGGGGGTGTTCTTGTCCTGCCGAGCAACGTAGGCGTCAGCGTGTTCGCGGATTCGCAGGCTGCGAAACAGTTTGTCGGTGTTCACCAGCTTGGGGCCAAGCACTTCGGCGAGCTCGCCACGGGCCAGCCGACGCAGGATTTCCATCTGGAACAGCCGGTCTTGCGCGTGGACGTATCCCAGCGTGCGATACAGATCGTCCTGATTTTCGGCCTTGATGTGCGGCACGCCGCGCTCGTCGTAGCGCACGCTGACCGGCGCATGAAGCTGCGCCAGAGCCACCTCGCCATCGCGCACAGGCTGCTTGCTGTGGACATACCAGGTTCCACCGCCTGTGATCAGAACGATCACGATGGCGATCACGGAAAGGCTGTGTTTCATCCGAAGGCTCGAAAAAACAGAGAGAAGCGGGGAAGGCTACAGATTTGTCGCGGGGCTGTGTAGCGGTGCTGCAACGGAGCGAGGGCGCCGGATGGAGTAAGCTCCTCCCCAACTCAGCAAGAGCCTTGAACCATGCGAATTCAAACCTGCGCGCTGACACTGTTGCTCGCCCTGGCCTGCGCCCCTGTCTTCGCTTTCAGCGGCCCGAAACCCGGAGACGTCGTTGAGGTCAGCCTCGACCAACTGCACCCGACCCAAGCGGTGATCGGATTCGATCAGGTGTATTACCAGCTCGAACGTTTCGCCAAGGATCGCCAAAAGCTGTTCGACGAAATCTGCGAAAGCAACGGTCAGCACGAGGCCAAGGCGATCAACGCAAGCGCTGACCCGCTGAACCCCGAGAGCTACGCCTGCAAAGACGAGCCCAACGCCCACCCCAAAGACATGAAAACCGTGGTGGTCGGCCCCGAAGGGCGGTTTTATCTCACGGACGGTCACCACACGTTCAGCACACTGTGGGAGCAGCCCGGCGCGGGGCCGCAGATGAAGATGAAGGTGCGCATCACCGATGTGTTCAGCGACAGCCCTGACATGGCCGCTTTTTGGACGCGCATGCAGAAAGCGCACAAGGTTTGGCTCAAGGACGGCAACGGCCAGTCGATTTCCCCTGATCAACTGCCAGAACACCTCGGGTTGCAAGCGATGCACAACGACGTCCTGCGCAGCCTCGTCTATTTCGTGCGCGGCGCGGCGTACGACAAACCCAAGTCAGGCGGCGTCTCATCGGAGTTTCTGGAGTTTTATTGGGCAGACTGGCTGCGCCATCGTCTGGTCCTGGCGGATTACAACCTTAGTGAACGCAGCGGCTACCATCGAGCGTTGCAGGCGGCGAGCGAGTTAATGGTCAAGCCGCCCTTGAGCAAACCGATTGGCGAGGGCATGACAGCCAAGCAGTTGGGCGGCTTCAAGTCGGTCAAACGCAAGGTGCTGACCAAAACCGCGGATGAAAAGCTGCCGTACGTGATCGATTACAAGGCTGGTCACTGATTTCAGAGCGGATGCATGACCACTGTGGGATCAATGTGCGGCTAAAGCAGGTTCAGTCAGAAGACGCCCAAGGGCAATAACACCCCACCGCCATGGTGTGCGTGGCATTCACCGGTCGATCTGCCTTGAGCGCCTGAAGGATCGGCTCGATGAAGCTGTTCTGCGCATTGCAGACCAGCCCTTCGCTGTACGGCCCGAAATACGCAAGGTTGCCCTGCCGGTCCCAAATCGCCACAGCCGGACTGGACGTGATTCGTTCAGCCCCCGGCAAATCATTCAAAGGTTTGATCGCGCTCAGCGTCGAGGGCAAGATTCCGTGGGTACCTGGCTTCTGCACGGCATAGAAATCCACGCCGCCTTCGCCGGAGAAGCGCTCGACCAATTCGCTCAGATGTTCTTGATTACCCACGTTGCAGGGGCAGGCCGGGTCCCAGAAATGCACGACCCGAATACGCCCCGGCCCTGCAATCGCCGCAGGCAGGCTAAGCTTGTCTCCTGCGAACAGTGCCGTTTGATCACTGAACGCTCGGACGTATCGACCCTCAAACCAGCTGTAGCCCAGCCACAAGGCTGCCACACAGCCCAAGGCGATCAGCGCGAGGAACAGCGTGCGGCGACGAACGAGCGGATGAGCAGTCATGAGGTGGCTTCGATGTGGGTGACGTAGCTTGCCACGCCTGTGAGGACGGAAGAAACTCGCAGGCATGCGTCACTGTGAATTCCTATTGCCTGATGTGGATTGCCGATGCCCAACACGTTCGACCCCGATCACCTGCGCGCTGGCCTGCAACCGTTGAGCGCAAAGCTGGCGCTCACGGAAGAGGAGCTTGCCTACCAGCGCTTCTACAGCCTGGTAGGGCTGGGGCGTGACGGCTTGGTCAACAGCCGTCTCGGACGTTTCGAGATCGGCGGTTACGAGATCGTCACCCAGCTCTGGACCCCCGAGTCTCCCGTGGCAACGCTGGTGCTGGTGCACGGTTTCTACGACCACATGGGCCTGTATCGACACGTTATTGAATGGGCCCTGGAGCTTGGCTTTGCGGTGATTTCCTGCGATTTGCCGGGCCATGGGTTGTCCAGTGGGACACGGGCAAGCATTACCGATTTTTCGGAATATCAGGTGGTGCTCGACCGGTTGTTCGTCGAGGCTGAAATCCTGCAACTGCCCAAGCCGTGGCACCTGTGCGGACAGAGTACGGGCGGGGCCATCGTCATCGACCATTTGCTCAATCATGGCGACGACAGCCCGATTCAGGGGCAGTCGATTCTGCTGGCGCCGCTGGTGCGTCCTCGCGGCTGGACCTGGTCCAAGGTCAGCTATTACCTGCTGCGGGCGTTCGTCAAAGGCATCGACCGGCGTTTCAGCGAGAACTCCAATGCCCCTGCATTTTTGCCCTTTCTGATGGCCGATCCCTTGCAGCCTCGACGCTTGCCAACAGTATGGGTGGGAGCATTGGCCAAGTGGATCGAACGCATCGAAAACGCCCCCCGCAGCAACCGCAGCCCATTGATCGTTCAGGGCGAGTCCGACATGACCGTGGACTGGAGCCACAACCTAGCGGTGCTCAACGACAAGTTCGACCACCCGCAAATCTTCATGCTGCACGAAGCACGACACCACCTGGCCAATGAGCTGCCGGAATTGAGAGCACAGTTTTTCGGGTTTTTGACGCAGCGGATGGGGTGAGGAAGAGGGCCGCGACCCGCGGTCAATTCACGTTTTGCCCAACCGCCAACCCTGCACGAATCGCCGCCAGCGCTGCCTGGTAGTAAGCCTTGCCCTCGTTCGATTCCGCGAAGGTCGAGAACTCGTCCAGTTCATCGTCAGACAGGTCGCGGTACACGTACAGCAGGGTGTTGCTCATGTCGTTGGCGATTTGCGCCATGAGCCGCTGGCGTTGGCCTTCGAGCATGCCTTGTGTCGAGCCGCCGCCCATCAAGCCCGGAATCATCGAACTCAGGCTATCAGCGGCCACGCCCGCAATCGCCAGACTCACTTCCGCGCCCGCTTCCTTGGCGGGGAGGGCGCTGGACAAGTGGCCGATGATCAGCATGCGGTTATCGCTGGCCTGCATCTTCGGCAAGCCCTGAGCGTTCTTGGCGAGTTGATCAGGGCGGGTGGCGGTCAACTCGGCGTTGACGATCTTGCGACCCAACGGCGACTGAAAAAACTGCAACGCGGGGTTCGGGTCCTGCAAGGTCTGGCGCAGCTTCTGCTCGGCGCGCTGGTCCATGGCCTGTGGCGCGAACCGTTGGTTGCTATTGCTGACAAGGGCGTCGTACACCGCAGGCGGCAGGCTGTTTTTGTAGCGCTGTTGTGCGGCTTTCAGGGCGTCGTTGAAATGCGCGCGCTGTTCCGGCCAGCCGGCGACCTTGTACAGCTGGTCGTGGCCGTCTGCCCAAACGGGCATGGTGCAGAACATCAACAGCAGGAAAAACAGACGGCGCATTAGAGACTCCTGTCGGCAGGCCGCTATTCTCGGCGGGGCGGCGGGGATTTGTCGAGTTAACAAGTTGCCAGACCCCAAGAAAATCCGTGGGTTCGGCGATCTTTCGGATAAAGCGGATGCAAGTTTTTACCGACCTGAAAATATTCTGTGGCTGGCAGACCGCGGGCTCTGTTGGATTGTTCGGCGTGTGGATACTATGCGCGGCATGCACATATCCCCTGATGATCCCCTGCTGATGAAAATCGTCGATGACCTGGCCGAACATGGCTGGTCGCAGCAGGACGTCTTTTTGCCCGAAGCGCTGACCCGCGAGCTGGCGCTTGAGTGCCGCAAACGCGCGGCCGAAGGCGAGCTGGCTCCGGCGGCGGTGGGGCGTGGTCCTGCACAGGAGGTTCGAGAGGGGATTCGCGGCGATCACATTCAGTGGCTGGAAGCGGGGCAGGCCGAACCGTGCGACCGGTATCTGGAAGTGATGGATCAGTTGCGCCTGGCGCTCAATCGCGGTTTGTTCCTGGGGCTGGAGGATTTCGAGGGCCATTTCGCTTTTTACCCGCCGGGCGCGTTTTATCGCAGGCACGTCGACCGCTTTCGGGACGACGACAAGCGCATGGTCTCGGCGGTGATTTACCTGAACGACCCTTCCTGGCAGCCCGAAGATGGCGGCCAGCTGCGCATGTTCTTGAAGGATGGCAACGAGCGGGATGTCCAGCCTGCGGGCGGCTCGTTGGTGTTGTTTCTGTCAGGCGACATGCCCCACGAAGTCCTGCCCGCCCGGCGTGATCGACTGTCGCTGACCGGCTGGTTCCGGCGCCGGGGCAATGAGCCGTTTGAGCTGTAGGGCGTCCTGCTCAGTGATGGATAAACACGCTCCCCCTGTAGGAGCGAATTCATTCGCGAGAGGCCGTTACATTCGATGAAAATGTGTCGTTTGTAAAACCGCATCGCGAATGAATTCGCTCCCACAGGATCGAGCGTTAATCGTGCCTGTGAGAAGCATCCAACATGAAATCTTCTACACACAGCCACTCTCCCCGCGCCCTCTGCCGCTGTTCGGACTAAGGTAAACGCCGTGCCAGAGCGTTTGTCCGCAGACCTTGAACCGAGTCCCGGCTGACAGGTCCGACGTTGAGCGCTTTATAAAAAGTAGAAACGGGAGAGCTTCATGAAAACCTTATTCGCAAGAACTGCCCTCGCAGGCCTGCTGCTGGGCTCGACATTCATGGTTCAGGCGGCCGACGTGCCACGCACTCCTTCGCCGGCCGGGGCTGAGGTTTACATCATCTCGCCCAAGGACGGCGCCGTGGTCAACGGTACGTTCAAAGTCCAGTTTGGTCTGAAGGGCATGGGCGTAGCGCCAGCGGGCGTTGACGTACCGGAGACCGGGCACCATCACCTGCTGATCGACGTGAAAGACCAGCCCGACATGAATGCGCCGCTGCCGACCACCGACAACATCCGCCACTTCGGCAAAGGCCAGACCGAAACCGAACTGAACCTCACGCCGGGTCAGCACACCTTGCAATTGTTGGTCGGTGACAAAAACCACGTGCCGGTCAGTCCGGTGGTTGAATCGCAGAAGATCACGATTACTGTGAAATAACCTCGTACCCCTGTAGGAGTGCGCTTGCTCGCGAAAGCGTTCTGTCATCCCCATTAATGTTGCATGACATACCGCTATCGCGAGCAAGCTCACTCCTACCTGTCAGTGGTGCCTCTACAGGTCCGATTGGCAGCCATAAAAAAGGAGACCCGAAGGTCTCCTTTTTTCATTCCAGCGCGCCCCTTAGAACAGCACGCGGCTGCGGATGGTGCCTTTGACGTGTTGCAGCTTCTCTTGCGCCAGGTCCGAGTACTCGGCGTCGACGTCGATGACCACGTAACCGACTTTCTCGTTGGTCTGCAGGAACTGACCGGAGATGTTGATGCCGTTTTCCGCGAACACCTTGTTGATCTCCATGAGCACACCCGGAATGTTTTCGTGGATGTGCAGCAGGCGGTGCTTGCCAGGGTGAGCCGGCAGGGCCACTTCGGGGAAGTTGACCGAGGACACCGACGTACCGTTGTCGCTGTACTTGACCAGCTTCTCGGCCACTTCCAGACCAATGTTGGCCTGGGCTTCGGCGGTCGAGCCACCGATGTGCGGGGTCAGGATCACGTTGTCCAGGCCACGCAGCGGGCTTTCGAAGATGTCGTCGTTGGAGCGTGGCTCGACCGGGAACACGTCGATGGCGGCGCCGATCAGGTGCTGATCCTTGATCGCACTGGCCAGCGCGTCGAGATCGACCACGGTGCCACGCGCAGCGTTGATCAGGATCGCGCCCTTCTTCATGGCACGGATTTCTTTCTCGCCAATCATCATCTGAGTGGATGGCAGCTCAGGCACGTGCAGCGACACGATGTCCGCCATGCCCAGCAGCTCGGTCAGGCTGGCCACCTGATTCGCGTTGCCCAGTGGCAGCTTGGTCAGTGGGTCGTAGAAGAACACCTGCATCCCCAGGCTCTCGGCCAGAACCGACAGCTGAGTACCGATCGAGCCGTAGCCGATGATGCCCAGTTTCTTGCCACGGATTTCGAACGAGTTCGCCGCGCTCTTGATCCAGCCACCGCGATGGCAGGAAGCGTTTTTCTCAGGGATGCCGCGCAACAACAGGATCGCCTCTGCCAGCACCAACTCGGCCACGGAACGGGTGTTGGAGTACGGGGCGTTGAACACGGCGATACCGCGCTCGCGGGCCGCGTCCAGGTCGACCTGGTTGGTGCCGATGCAGAAGCAGCCCACCGCGACCAGTTTCTTGGCGCTGTCGAAGAGTTCTTCGGTCAGTTGGGTGCGGGAGCGAATACCGATGAAGTGAGCGTCGGCAATCTTTTCCTTCAGCTCGGCTTCCGGCAGCGACTTGGTGTGGTATTCGATGCTGGTGTAACCGGCGGCCTTGAGGACGTCGACTGCGGATTGGTGGACGCCTTCGAGAAGAAGGAACTTGATCTTGCTCTTGTCGAGGGAAGTCTTGCTCATCTGCGTAAACCTGTGTCCCGGAGAAAATGGCAGGGAATTGGACAGCGCAAGCTGGCCTCACGGCGCAACGGCGCCTTCGCAGGTCGGCCTCAGGCACGTCTCTGCGGGGGCGGTATGCTAGCATATGTGCCCCGCTAAATACCCGTTCCTGCGACGTGAGCCGTTCTCAGGATCACCATGAATCGTTCGAGAGTTCCTTGATGACACAGTCTGCGTTGATAGAAGAACTTAAGTCCCTGGTCGAGCCCGGAAAAGTGCTCACCGATGCCGATTCTCTCGAAGCCTATGGCAAGGACTGGACCCGGCAATTCGCCCCGGCGCCCAGCGCCATCGTGTTCCCCAAGACC
The DNA here is from genome assembly GCF_057128705.1 of Pseudomonas salicis. Lineage (NCBI taxonomy): Bacteria > Pseudomonadati > Pseudomonadota > Gammaproteobacteria > Pseudomonadales > Pseudomonadaceae > Pseudomonas > Pseudomonas salicis. The sequence continues at coordinate 5,299 of NZ_JBSKHU010000006.1, read as the reverse complement.
ACCGAACAGGTCCAGGCCATCGTCCGTTGGGCCAACGCGCACAGGTTTGCGCTGGTGCCGTCGGGTGGTCGTACCGGGTTGTCGGCCGCTGCCGTGGCAATGAACGGCGAGGTGGTCGTTTCCTTCGACTACATGAATCAGATTCTCGAATTCAATGCCACCGACCGCACCGTGCGTTGCCAGCCGGGCCTGGTCACCAAGCAATTGCAGAACTTCGCCGAAGAGAACGGCCTTTATTACCCGGTGGATTTCGCGTCGTCGGGTTCCAGTCAGATCGGCGGCAACATCAACACCAACGCCGGCGGGATCAAGGTCATCCGTTACGGCATGACCCGCAACTGGGTCGCGGGCCTGAAAGTCGTGACGGGCAAGGGCGACATCCTTGAACTGAACAAAGACTTGCTCAAGAACGCCACCGGCTACGACTTGCGTCAGCTGTTCATCGGCTCGGAAGGTACGCTGGGTTTTGTCGTCGAAGCGACGATGCGCCTGGACCGCGAGCCAAAAAACCTGACCTGCATGGTGCTGGGCACGCCGGATTTCGATTCGATCATGCCCGTGCTGCACGCCTTCCACGGCAAGCTGGATCTGACTGCGTTCGAGTTCTTTTCTGACAAGGGCCTGGCCCATATTCTGGCCCGAGGCGACGTGCCCGAGCCGTTCGAAACAAAGACGCCGTTCTACGCCTTGCTGGAATTCGAAGCGAGCAACGAAGAGATCGCCAGTCAGGCACTGGCGACCTTTGAGCATTGTGTGGAGCAGGGCTGGGTCATCGACGGCGTGATGAGTCAGAGCAAGCAGCAGCTGCAAAATCTGTGGAAATTGCGCGAATACCTGTCGGAAACCATCTCCCATTACACGCCGTACAAGAACGACATCTCGGTCACGGTCTCGAAGGTGCCGGCGTTCCTGAATGAAATCGACGCCATCGTCAGTACGCACTACCCTGATTTCGAGGTCGTCTGGTACGGCCACATCGGCGACGGCAATTTGCACCTGAACATCCTCAAACCGGGCGATCTGCCCAAAGAGGAGTTCTTCGCCCGGTGCGCGACGGTGAACAAGAAGGTGTTCGAGACCGTCGAGAAGTACAACGGCTCGATCTCTGCCGAGCATGGGGTCGGGCTGGTCAAGCGCGATTACCTCGAATACAGCCGCTCGCCCGTGGAAATCGAGTACATGAAAGCGGTGAAAGCCGTGTTCGACCCGAACGGCATCATGAACCCTGGCAAAATCTTCGCGCAGTAAGCGACGATTGACTGAATAGACGCTGTATTAAAGGAACGCTCATGAGCTATCAGCACAAATACCTCGACGGCACCAAGGTTCACTTCCCGCTGGGCAAAGTGGTGTGCATCGGCCGCAACTACGCCGAACACGCCAAGGAACTGGATAACCCGGTGCCGACTGAGCCGCTGCTGTTCATCAAGCCAGGCAGCTGCGTGGTCGAGATCGAAGGCGGTTTCAGCATCCCTCAGGATCGGGGCTCGGTGCATTACGAAGCCGAAATCGTGGTTTTGATCGGCAAGCCGCTGAGCAAGAACCCGAGCCGCGAAGAAGTGCTGGATGCCATTTCCGGTTTTGCACCGGGGCTGGACCTGACCCTGCGTGACGTGCAGTCCAAGCTGAAAGAAAAAGGCCTGCCGTGGGAAATCGCCAAGTCGTTCGACGGCGCGGCGGTGATCGCCCCATTCGTCTCGGCAGACGTCTACCCTGACCTCGCCGACATCGCCATCCGCCTGACCGTTAACGGCGAAGTGCGACAGGACGGCAACAGCAGCCAGATGCTCAACCCCATCGTGCCGATGATTCAGCACATGGCGTCGCAGTTCTCGCTGCAAGCGGGCGACCTGATCATGACCGGCACGCCAGCCGGTGTCGGGCCGTTCAACGTGGGCGATCAGATCGTCCTCGAACTGCCGGGTCAGAGCCGTTTCGAAAGCGACGTGCGCTGATACCCGACAGGCTCGGCCAACAGGCCGCTTGTGACCCCGCAAGCGGCCTTTTTTATAAGCGCGGGAAATGTCCAGATTGCCGTTTTTTTCACAGCCTATCTGGATAATCCTCCGCCGACCGCAGCGTCACATCGCTGTGCCCATGGATTTTTCTTCAGGATCGTTTCAATGGCTGTTACTGATCAATCGCTGAGCACTCCCGCGCGTCGACGTTTCTCCTGGTTCTGGTTGCTGATCGCCCTGGTGGCGATTCTGGTGGGGCTGTCCTACGCCTGGCACTGGGATGATCGCGGCCTGCTGTGGCTGCGCGAACAGACCGCTTCCGCCGCTGAGCAAAATGCGAGCATCTGGCTGCCTGACTATCACGCTGTCATCGATGGCAAACCCTTGGCAGGGCTGGAAAAGGACGAGGCGTCTGATCTTTCCTATGACGCGTCCAGCAAAACCTTGTACTCGGTCATGGGCAAAAACGCCTTTCTGGCCGAGCTGAGCCTGACCGGGGATGTGCTGCGAAAGATTCCACTGGTGGGCTGGAGCAACCCCGAAGGCGTGGCTGTGCTGGGCAAAGGCCTGATCGCGATTGTCGACGAGCGCCAGCATCTGATGACCATGGTCACGGTGACGCCGGAGACCAAGACCCTGAACATCGCAGACTTCCCGAAATACGACCTGGGGCCTTCAGCCGATCAGAATAAAGCGTTCGAAGGGGTGGCCTGGGACCCGCGTAATCAGCAGATCATGCTCGGCGAAGAGCGCCCGCCTGCTTTGTTCAGCTGGAAATCCGACGGCAGTGCTGTGTTGAAGGGCGACAAGCAGAAGCGCGAGAACGACAACCTGATCGTCCGCAACCTGTCGGCGCTGTACGCCGATCAGAAAACCGGGCACCTGTTGGTGCTGTCTGCCGAGTCCCACTTGCTGTTGGAGCTGGACGAGAAGGGCAACAAGGTCAGCTTCATAGCGCTGGTGAGAGGCCTCAACGGCCTGGCCCACACCATCCCTCGCGCTGAGGGTGTTGCGATGGACGAAAACGGCACGATTTACATGGTCAGCGAACCGAACCTGTTTTATTCCTTCAAGAAGCAGTAGTCAGACAGGTGCGGCACACATCTGTAGGAGCGAATTCATTCGCGAAAGGCCGGTACATCCGACCTATCTCGATCGGATACACCGGCCAATCGCGAATAGATTCGCTCCTACAGGCCATCAAACCGTCAAGGCGTCCGTTTTTCAGTCTGGTTTCAGGCTACCGTGATATTAAAGCGGCCCCGTCTGAATCCGAGCGTCATCCATGCGTCGTCTGTCCCCTCTCAAAACCGTCCTGTTGACGTTGCTGGTCGTTATGGCGCTGGCGATCACCTGGCGCGCTGTTGGCGAGTACCGGGTCATCGAGCGAATTGGGTTCAACTGGCAGGTCTTCTGGCAGTCAAGCGATGCGCAAGCGCTGGGGTTGGACGATTACGAAGTGGTGATTGAGGCACGAGCGATTGAAGGGCTGGCGGATAACGTTTCGGCCCTGAGCTTCGATCCTGATCGCAAAACCCTGTTCACCGTCACCAACAAAGACCCTGAACTGGTAGAGCTAAGCCTGGAAGGCCACATCCTCAGGCGAATTCCGCTGACGGGTTTTGGCGATGCCGAGGCGGTGGAGTACATCAGCCCCGGCATCTACGTCATCAGCGATGAATACCAACAGCGTCTGATCAAGGTCCACGTGGACGACGACACCCTGTTTCTCGATTCTGCCGACGCCGAGCAACTGACGTTGGGTATGGGTGCCGGGGGCAACAGCGGTTTCGAAGGGCTGGCTTATGACAACAGGGGCAAGCGCCTGTTTGTCGCCAAGGAGCGCAAGCCCGTGCAGATCCTCGAAGTGCGCGGTTTTCCCAACCTTGATGCGAGCGCGCCAAGCCCCTTGGAAGTGACCTCTAGCACACGCCGGGACGCGGGGCTGTTTGTCCGTGACCTCTCCAGCCTGCAATTTGATGAGCGTAGCGGCCACTTGTTGGCGCTCTCCGATGAGTCGCGGCAGATTCTGGAGCTGGATACCGAAGGCCGGCCGGTGGGCAATGTCTCGTTGAGCAAAGGCAGCATGGGCCTGAGCAAGAGCGTGCCGCAGGCGGAGGGGATCGCGATGGGGGATGATGAGACGCTGTATCTGGTGAGCGAGCCGAATCTGTTTTATGTGTTCAAAAAGTCGTGATCCAACAGGTGCCCAGTCACGCTGTTAAGCCTGTGAGAGCGAATTCGCGTCAGGCTCACACATCGCGATGCAGACGAACTCCTGTGGGAGCGAATTTATTCGCGAATGGCGCGTAGCCGACACATGTCTATCGGTTGTACCGCTGTCTCGTCGGATTGCCGCCCAGAATAAATTCGCTCCCACAGGTTCGGCGTTTCAACCCGACCGGTGGTTACGAATGAAGCGTGATTACCGGGTCAGGGTTTTCACGCCTTCCTGAGTGCCCAACAGCAGCAAGTCCGCCGAACGCGCCGCGAACAGGCCGTTGGTGACCACGCCAACGATGGCGTTGATCTGTGCTTCCAGCTCCACCGGATTGGTGATGTTCATGTTGTGCACGTCGAGAATGATGTTGCCGTTGTCGGTCAACACGCCTTCGCGATACACCGGGTCGCCGCCCAGTTTCACCAATTGGCGCGCAACGTGACTACGGGCCATCGGGATGACTTCCACAGGCAGCGGGAACGCGCCCAGCACCGGCACCAGCTTGCTGCCGTCGGCGATGCAAATGAAGGTTTTCGCCACGGCCGCCACGATCTTCTCGCGGGTCAGGGCTGCGCCGCCGCCTTTGATCAGGTTCAAGTGCTCGTCGCTTTCATCGGCGCCGTCGATGTAAAACTCCAGATCGCTGACCGTGTTCAGCTCATACACCGGGATGCCGTGGCCTTTCAGGCGTGCAGCGGTGGCTTCGGAGCTGGCGACCGCGCCGTCGAACGCGCCTTTGTGCTGCGCCAGCGCGTCGATGAAGCAGTTGGCGGTGGAGCCAGTGCCGACGCCCACGATGCTTTTGTCGTCGAGTTTCGGAAGGATGAAGTCGACGGCGGCCTGTGCAACGGCCTGTTTGAGTTGATCCTGGGTCATGCGGGGCTCCACGGGGGCCAAAGGACACAAAAAGGGCGGGCATTATAGCGACATGCTGTCGGTAAAGCCTGACTCTTGGTGTGGTCGTGCGTCGGGTCGCGGGGTAGACTTCCGGCTCTTGCCCCTTTCGCCAGTGATGCTTTCCGATGCTCGAACAGTACGTGAAGAAAATCCTCACCTCCCGCGTCTACGACGTCGCCATCGAAACCCCGCTACACGGCGCTCGACAGCTGTCCGAACGGCT
>NZ_JBSKHU010000005.1:0-668724 GCF_057128705.1 Pseudomonas salicis | reverse complement strand
CGACTTGGCGTCTCATGTCAGCGGGAGGCGAATTCTACAGCGTTACAACTTGCTGTCAACCACCTTTTTCACCGCTGTCGATTCGAACACCAGAACCGAAGCATTTCCTCGCTATCCTGAACCTGTAACTCTTTGATCTTCAAGGAGTTTTCGGTTCCGACTGCGCCGGAAGTGGGGCGAATTATAGACACATCCGGAGGGGCGTCAACCCCTAATTTGAAATTAGCTGGAAGTTTCACGTTTTGAGCTGCAAGAGGCCGTGTAGATGGCCCACCCACGGCCATCGCTCACCCAGTTGTCAGCCGCGGCCATGCCGTCTTCTATATATAGCCACTCACTTTATCGCGGTGCCGCGCCATAACCTCAGACGCCTTGATCGCCGAAGCTGCGCCTGTGAAGAACTGAAAGAAGACTCAGTCGATCTGATTGAGCGCTTCGCCCACTGCGTCGAACATGCGGTCCAGATCCTGGGGTTTGCTGTTGAAGGTTGGCCCGAACTGCAAGGTGTCGCCACCGAAGCGCACGTAGAAACCCGCCTTCCACAGTTTCATCGCGGTCTCGAACGGACGGACAATCGCGTCACCATCCCGTGCGGCGATCTGAATGGCGCCAGCCAGACCGTAGTTGCGGATGTCGATCACGTTTTTGCTGCCTTTTAAACCGTGCAGCGCGTTTTCGAAATGCGGGGCTGTCTCGGCCACCTGCTGCACCAGATTCTCGCGTTGGAGGATATCCAGTGCCGCCAGACCTGCAGCGCACGCTACCGGATGCGCGGAGTAGGTATAGCCATGAGGAAATTCCACGGCGTACTCAGGCGTCGCTTGATTCATGAACGTCTGGTAAATCTCGCTGCTGGCAATCACCGCACCCATCGGAATCGCGCCGTTGGTGACTTGTTTGGCAATGCACATCAAATCCGGGGTCACACCGAAGCTGTCGGCACCGAACATCGAGCCAGTACGACCGAAGCCAGTGATCACTTCATCGAAGATCAGCAGGATGTTGTGCTGATCGCAGATTTCACGCAGGCGCTTCAAATAGCCCTGCGGCGGAACGATCACGCCCGCCGAGCCCGCCATAGGTTCCACGATGACCGCTGCGATGTTCGAGGCGTCGTGCAGCTCGATCAGCTTGAGCATTTCGTCGGCCAATGCGATCCCGCCTTGCTCTGGCATGCCTCGAGAATAGGCATTGCTCGCGAGCAACGTGTGAGGCAGATGATCAACGTCCATCAATTGACCGAACATCTTGCGGTTACCGTTCACGCCACCCAGGCTGGTGCCCGCAATGTTCACGCCGTGGTACCCACGGGCACGACCGATCATTTTGGTTTTGGTCGCCTGCCCTTTAAGGCGCCAGTAGGCTCGCACCATTTTCACGGCAGTATCGGCGCACTCGGAACCCGAGTCGGTATAGAACACATGGTTCAGGTTACCCGGCGTCAGGTCTGTGATCTTTTCGGCAAGCTGGAAAGACAGTGGGTGGCCGAACTGGAAGCCCGGCGAGTAATCCAGCGTGCCCAGCTGTTTCGAGACGGCTTCCTGAATTTCCTTGCGCGTATGCCCGGCACCACAGGTCCACAGACCAGAAAGTCCATCGTAGATCTTGCGGCCCTTATCGTCTGTCAGATAGCTGCCCTCTGCCGCAACGATCAATCGGGGATCGCGCTGGAAATTGCGGTTTGCGGTGTAGGGCATCCAGTGCGCGTCGAGCTTGAGCTGACTGGCCAAGGACATATCGGACGATTCGGGCATGTTCATTGGAATAACCTCACAAGGACGTGGGTGGTCGGTCATCAAAAGCCCTGAAGCCGGGCCGGGTTGCAGCTACGTTGCCACGGGCATAAAGTCGCTAAAACCCCGCTTTTATGATCTTTAGTTCATGGACCACTAAACAATGAGCACACGCCGTTCCGATCCTTTGGCGCAAGTCAGCGACTTCGATATCCGCCTGTTGCGAATCTTTCGAAGCGTAGTCGAAGCGGGTGGGTTCTCTGCCGCCGAAAGTAGCTTGGGCATTGGCCGCTCTGCCATTAGTCAGCAGATGAGTGATCTTGAGCAACGGCTCGGATTGCGCCTCTGCCAACGTGGCCGGGCAGGGTTTTCGCTGACGGAAGAAGGCCGTGAGGTGTATCAGTCATCGCTACAACTCTTGAGCGCACTTGAGAGTTTTCGCACAGAGGTGAACGGCCTTCACCGACACTTACGGGGTGAGCTGAACATTGGGCTGACCGATAACCTGGTCACCCTCCCCCATATGCGGATCACCCATGCGTTGTCGGAGCTCAAGGAGCTCGGTCCGGACGTGCACATCAATATCCGTATGGTCGCGCCCAACGAAGTTGAACAAGGCGTGCTCGATGGCAGCTTGCACGTGGGTGTAGTTCCCCAAGCCAACGCGCTGTCAGGCCTTGAATATCAGTCGCTCTACAGCGAGCGCTCGTTGCTGTATTGCGCCGTTGGTCATCCCCTCTTCTATGTAGACGACGCGCAACTTAGCGATGGACGTCTGGCCGACCAGGAAGCGATCGCGCCGACCTTTCGCCTGCCGGCAGATATCCAGGCGCACTATCAGGCGCTGAAATGCACTGCCAGCGCGTCTGACCGAGAGGGCATGGCGTTCCTGATCCTCACCGGCCGTTACATTGGCTACTTGCCAGATCACTATGCAACGTTCTGGGTGCAACAGGGTCGGCTGCGAGCCCTGAAACCTCTGTCGCGTTTTTACGATTTGAGTCTGGTGACGGTGACGCGCAAAGGTCGCCGCCCGCATTTGGTGCTGGAAAGCTTTCTAGAGAGCCTGGCCGCCACACGATGAGGCAGCAACGCCGCAACCGAAGCCATATGCATCCCCTTAAAAATCGCCAATAAAATTTTAATCGTCTGATTTTTATAGGTTTATCGAAATAAAAAGAAACCGTATCTGATCATGTGGACAGGTTTTTGCAACGAGGCTTTCAATAGAGGTTCGATAGCTGAACGCTCCCGATCACGAGTCTGCTCACGCCTGCGGGTTCGCGATGTTTCGCCGGGGCCAGACTTATCGAACAGGCCAGACACAAAACCCGAGAGTCCAGCATGCAACCTGAAGCGCCAGACAATAACGATCTGATCTACGGCCTCAACGACCGCCCGAAACCTGCGCCGGCCATTCTGGCTGCTGCTCAGCACGTACTGGCGGCATTTGTCGGCATCATCACGCCGCCGCTGATCATTGGGTCCGCATTGGGACTGGGTGCCTACCTGCCTTACTTGATCAGCATGGCGTTGATGGTGTCGGGTGTAGGCACTTTCATTCAGGCGCGTCGTCCGTTCGGCATCGGCGCCGGGATGATTTGTTTGCAAGGCACCAGCTTCGCGTTTCTCGGTGCCGTGCTGTCCGCAGGATTCATGGTCAAGCAACGTGGGGGCAGCCCCGAAGACATCATGGCCATGGTGTTCGGCGTGTGTTTTTTCGGCGCTGTCGTGCAGATCGTGCTCAGCCGTTTCATTGGCCAGTTGCGCCGGGTCATCACGCCGCTGGTGACCGGGATCGTCATCACCCTGATCGGCGTCAGCCTGATCAAGGTGGGTGTGACCGACCTGGGCGGCGGCTTCAATGCTCCTGATTTTGGCGAACCGGTCAATCTGATGCTGGGCGCATTCGTGTTGTTGGTGATCATTTTGCTCAATCGTTCGAGTACGCCTTGGGTGCGGCTGTCGGCAATTATCATCGGGTTGGCAGTGGGCAGTGTCGCAGCCTGGTTCAGCGGCAAGCTGGTCCCTCATTCCATAAGCGATGTCGCGTTGGTCAGTATTCCTATGCCCTTTCGGTTCGGTTTCAACTTCGATTGGGCGGCCTTCCTGCCCGTCGCGTTGATTTATCTGATCAGCAGTATCGAAACCGTCGGCGATCTGACTGCCAATTGCATGCTCTCCCGCGAACCGATCAAAGGCCCGACCTACATTGCACGTCTCAAAGGTGGTGTATTGGGGGATGGCGTGAGCTGCATGATCGCCGCGACGTTCAGTGCGTTCCCCAACACCACGTTCGCGCAGAACAACGGGGTGATTCAGCTGACGGGCGTGGCCAGCCGCTACGTCGGTCTCTACATCGGAGCGATTCTTTTTTTGCTCGGTCTTTTCCCAGTCATCGGTGCGATTCTTCAGCAAATTCCAAAACCTGTGCTGGGTGGTGCGACGTTGGTGATGTTCGGAAGCGTTGCCGCTGCGGGCGTGCGCATCCTCGCGCAAGCCCCGCTGGATCGACGCAGCATGTTGATCATCGCCACTTCGTTCGGCGTTGGGCTGGGCATCGCCGCTCAACCGGCATTGCTGCAACATCTACCGATGCTGGTGCGAAACCTGTTCGACTCTGCGATTACCAGCGGCGGCCTGACCGCCATCGTCATGTGCCTCGTGCTGCCAGAAAGCAAGGAGGTTCGCGCTGAAAAGGAAATGGAGGCACTTGGGCACTAATTTCCACCATGAACGCTTGTCGGATCGCCTTTGGTGCGTTATCTGTTCACCCCGTCGCACCCAATGATCCGTCTGGAACCGCACATGGCCCTTGAAGTCCCCGCTCACAGCGTCAGCGCCGCCAAACCGGCGAGCCGAATTCGTCAAAAGAATGAAGAAGCGATCATGAAGGCTGCCGAAGACGAGTTCGCTCGTCACGGGTTCAAAGGCACCAGCATGAACACCATTGCGCAGAACGCCGGGCTGCCCAAGGCTAACTTGCATTATTACTTCACCAACAAATTGGGGCTGTACATCGCGGTCTTGAGCAGCATCATTCAGCTGTGGGACAGCACGTTCAATAACCTGAAGGTCGAGGACGATCCCGCTCAGGCGCTGGCTCAATACATTCGCGCGAAGATGGAGTTTTCCCGCCGCCAGCCACAGGCCTCGCGCATTTTTGCGATGGAAATCATCAGCGGCGGCGAATGCCTGAATGAGTATTTCAGTCAAGATTACCGGGCCTGGTTCCAGGGACGGGCCGCGGTGTTTCAAGCGTGGATCGATGCCGGAAAAATGGACCCGATCGATCCGGTGCACCTGATCTTCCTGTTGTGGGGCAGCACTCAGCATTACGCCGATTTCGCCACGCAAATCTGCCAGGTGACCGGACGCTCGCGCCTGACCAAGCAAGACATGGACGATGCCGGCACCAACCTGATTCGCATCATTCTCAAAGGTTGTGGGCTGACGCCTCCGATCTGAATGTACGAAACGTCCTGATTTCAGCTGGAACCGTCATGCCTTCGACCCTCATCGGCCCTTGCGAATTTCGCGAGGAAATTCGCAAAAGCCGCTTCATCACCTTTGCTGCGCCTATCAGCAGCCCCGCCGACGCTCAAGCCTTCATCGAGCAAAACAGTGACCATAATGCCACGCACAATTGCTGGGCCTGGAAGCTAGGCGCGCAGTACCGCAGCACGGATGACGGCGAGCCCGGCGGCACGGCGGGGCGCCCCATTTTGGCGGCCATCGAGGCGCAGGATTTCGATCAAGTCGTGGTGTTGGTGATTCGATGGTACGGCGGCATTCAGTTGGGCACTGGCGGCCTGGCCCGAGCGTACGGTGGCGGTGCAAACAAATGCCTGCAACAAGCGGAGCGCCTGCCGCTGGTCAACCGTGTCTTGCTCCACTTCGACTGCACCTTCAGCGAACTGACGCTGGTCAAGCTGCGACTGGCTGAACTCAACGGGCTGCTACAGGACGAGCAGTTCACGGCGGTAGGTGTGGATCTCTCGGTCGCACTGGGCCCGGATCACATTCAGACGTTTCAACGTCAGCTGTCCGACATCAGTCGCGGGCGTATTGTTCTGCGCGAGGATGGCGCTGAATGACATGCGTGGGCTTGAGGAGCGAGCACAGATCGTTGCCCACATCTACTGTGCATCCGGCTGTGGACAAACTGAGCATATCCAGCTGCAGGCCTTGATTTATATAGCGCGCACGATTCTGATCATTTTTCGCACAATTCCCTTATCCACTGCGTAAAACGGCCAAAAAACAGGGGGTTAGCACGCCTTATCGCGACGGGGTCCTACGCGCACGGCCCTTATACCCACTGTTTGAGCTTGCGCACATTAACTGTGGAGCAACCTGTGGATAACACGTGCAACGTTGTCCACAATGCCGAAGCTATCTTGCTCAGCGGGATTTGGTCATTTTTTGTACAAGAAAACTGAACCAAATTGACACTACGCTGCAACACTGTTCTGTTCGCGACAACCGCTGGAGGTTCGGCCACCACCACAGGGATCGCCAGAGTCAGCGGACCGTTACGCCGGAAAAATAAATTCCTGGCTCTGCGTGCGGTCCACTCTGCTAACCCTGCCCGTTTAGTTCTTCAAGGAGTGACATTCATGTCTGCCAAAAAAACTGCGCTCATCATTGGCGCCTCTCGTGGCCTGGGCCTTGGGCTGGTGCAACGTCTGACTGAACAAGGGTGGGACGTTACGGCCACCGTTCGTGATGCGCTCAAGGCCGATGACCTGAAAGCCACCCCCGCGTGCATATCCAGACGCTGGACATGGATGAGCAGTCCTCGCTGGAGGTCCTCACTCACAATCTCAAGGGTCAGGTTTATGACCTTCTCTTCGTCAACGCCGGCATCATGGGCCCGTTGCACCCCTCTCCTACCGATGCCACCGCGGGCGAACTGGGCCAGTTGTTCCTGACCAACGCCGTGGCACCCATTCGGCTGGCCAAACGCTTCGTCGACCAAATCCGGCCGGACACGGGCGTCATTGCTTTCATGAGCTCGGTCCTGGGCAGCGTGACCATGCCTGACGCCCCCGAAATGGCGCTCTACAAAGCGAGCAAGGCGGCGCTCAACTCCATGACCAACACCTTCGTCACTCAACTGGGCGACAACAAACCTACCGTGCTGTCCATGCATCCGGGTTGGGTCCGTACCGCCATGGGCGGCGAAGGCGCCGACATCGACGTGGAAACCAGCGTTCGCGGAATGGTTGAGCAATTGGAATGGTTCGCCGGGAAAGGTGGGCACCATTTCGTGAATTACAAAGGGGAATCGATTCCTTGGTAATCGCTTCGCTTATGTAGCCGTGCGGCTTGCCGGCGGCGGTGAATTCAATAACGCCGCAGGCAATGTGCTGCTGAAGATTCCACACACGGCATCTTGCATCGCCTCAACGGACGCACCTAAACTCCCCTTCGCCTCGCGCCCGATCCAACGGCGCGGCGACCCTGGATCAGCAGACAGGGCAAAACTGAGCTGGCTACCTGAATCCACTTTTCAGAGGAGCCGGCCCATGCCCGCTATCCGCATCTGGTTGAAAACTCCCCTCGCCGTGTTTACCGCCAATGACCTCGATGCCCGAGGTGGGCTGGTGGTGCAGAACGGTATGATTGTCGAAATGCTCGCCTCGGGCCAATCGCCTGCCCAGCCGTGCGATCAGGTCTTCGATGCCCGCGAACATGTGCTGTTGCCGGGGCTGATCAACACCCACCATCACTTCTACCAAACCCTTACCCGTGCCTGGGCGCCAGTGGTCAATCAGCCTTTGTTTCCATGGCTGAAAACCCTGTACCCGGTATGGGCACGACTCACGCCGGAAAAGCTGGCGCTGGCGAGCAAGGTTGCACTGACCGAACTGTTGCTGTCCGGCTGCACGACTGCCGCCGATCATCATTATCTGTTTCCGGACGGTCTGGAGCAGGCTATCGATGTCCAGGTCGAGATTGTGCGGGAGTTGGGCATGCGAGCGATGCTGACGCGAGGGTCGATGAGTCTCGGCGAGGCCGATGGAGGCCTGCCGCCACAGCAAACGGTCCAGCAGGGGCAGGTGATTCTGGAGGACAGTCAGCGGCTGATCGAGCGTTATCACGAGCGTGGCGAAGGTGCGCAGATCCAGATCGCGCTGGCGCCCTGCTCGCCATTTTCCGTGACCACCGAGATCATGTCCGAAAGCGCTGCATTGGCTGAAAAACTCGACGTTCGCCTGCACACTCACTTGGCCGAGACGCTGGACGAAGAGGACTTTTGCCTACAACGCTTTGGCCTGCGCACGGTGGATTATCTCGACAGCGTGGGTTGGCTCGGACCGCGGACCTGGCTCGCTCACGGCATTCATTTCAATAAGCAGGAAATCGCCCGGCTGGGCGCAGCGGGAACCGGTATTTGCCATTGCCCGAGTTCGAACATGCGCCTGGCGTCGGGGATCTGTCCGACGCTCGACCTAAGCGCAGCGGGCGCTCCGATTGGCTTGGGCGTCGATGGCTCGGCGTCCAACGACGGATCGAACATGATTCTCGAAGCGAAGCAGGCGTTGTACTTGCAACGATTGCGTTATGGCGCCGAGAAGATCACCCCCGAGATGTCATTAGGCTGGGCGACGCGAGGGTCGGCGCAACTGCTGGGCCGCAGCGACATTGGCGAACTGGCCGTAGGGAAACAGGCCGACATGGCGCTGTTCAGGCTGGATGAGCTGCGTTTTTCCGGCAGCCATGACCCGCTGTCAGCCTTGCTGCTGTGCGGGGCTGATCGTGCGGACCGGGTGATGATTGGCGGCGAATGGCGGGTGATCGATGGGCAGGTCGAGGGGCTGGATCTGAAAGGTTTGATCGCCGATCACCGGCAGGCGGCAGCGGAGTTGATCAAAGGGTGAGGTGACACGCTGTAGCAGTCCGGCTTGCCGGCGGCAGTGATTTTGAAGACGCTATCGCCAGCAAGCCTTGCTGCTACAGATCATCTATAAGCCCATCAACGACAGCATCACAAACGTTGCGAACAACACGAAGTGAGTCATGCCTTCGATGGCATTGGTTTCGCCGTCGTTGAGGTTGATGGCGCTCACCATCAAGGTGACGAAGATCATCACGGTTTGCACCGGCGTCATTGCCATCTGGAATGGCTGGCCGGTGTACAGCGCCATCGCTTCCATCACGGGAACCGTCAGGATCACCGTCGACAATGACGCACCCAGCGCGATGTTGACCACCGACTGCATGCGGTTGGCCAACGCGGCACGCAAGGCGGTAAGGATTTCGGGCGCTGCGGAAATCGCGGCCACCAGAATCGCGGTCATGACTGGCGGCGCCCCGCTGCCTTCCAGGCCAAGGTCTACGGTCTTGGACATGACCTCCGCCAACGCGCCGATGATCACCACACCAAACACCAGAATGCCGATGGAAAGCGACAGGTTCACTTCTTCGACGGCGTGCTCCGGCTGATCCTTGCGACGCTTCTTATCGGGATAGCTGTAGCTGAAAAAGTAACTGTGCGGCCCCACTTGCATGCGCAGGAACAGCGCGTAAAGCAGGATCATCGCGCCGATCGTGAAGCCGGAGTACACCTTCCAGTTCGACTCGGGGATGAACTCGGGCACGACCATCGACACGGCCATCGCGGTCAGAATCATCACGCTGTAGGAGCGTGCGGAGTCATCGTTGTAAGACTGTTCTCCATGCTTGAGCCCACCCATCAACGCGGCGAGACCGAGAATGCCGTTGATGTCGAGCATGACCGCCGAATAAATGGTATCCCGCACCAGCGTCGGTGAGGGTTCGTTGCTCATCATGATCGCCAGAATGACGACCTCGACCAGGACCGCCGATAGGGTCAGGATCATGGTGCCGTAAGGGTCCCCGACCTTTTCCGCCAGCAGTTCGGCGTGGTGCGCCACGCGCATCGAAGCACAGACGATAAAGGCTACCAGGACAATTCCCGCGATCAGCGCGACGGTGTTGCCGTGGCTGAGCAACTGGTGCTCGAACGGGTAGGCGAAACAGGTCGCGATCGCCGCTAACAGAAGAAACTTTTCTTGCTTGAGAATCGTGCCCATCGTTGCCTCTTGTCCTCGCGACCGAGGCCGCACATCCATGGAGTGATTAGTGCTCACGGCGATGAGAGTGCTTGTTGTAAATAAAGGTTTCAAGACACGTGTGTCACGCACTGCAGCCCGATTCCGTACGGGAGCATGATCGTTGCCGTCCGGACCTGAACCTTTCGGTCAGGTTTTTAACCAGTCGATGCGCATGACTCTGTAGAATGCCGGCCATTGCACCTGATGAGAAAAAGCACATGTACGACTGGCTGAACGCCTTACCCAAGGCTGAATTGCACCTGCATCTGGAAGGCTCGCTGGAGCCTGAACTGCTGTTCGCGCTGGCCGAACGCAACAAGATCGCCCTGCCTTGGACGGATGTTGAAGCGCTGCGCAAGGCCTATGCCTTCAACAACCTCCAGGAGTTTCTCGACCTCTATTACCAAGGCGCGGATGTGCTGCGCACCGAGGAGGATTTCTATGATCTGACGTGGGCGTACCTGCAGCGCTGCAAAGCGCAGAACGTGATTCACACCGAGCCCTTCTTCGATCCACAGACCCACACTGATCGGGGCATCCCCTTCGAAGTGGTCCTCAACGGGATTTCGAAAGCACTGAAAGATGGCAAAGAGCAACTCGGTATTGGCAGCGGCCTGATTCTGAGCTTCTTGCGGCACCTGAGTGAAGACGACGCCCAGAAAACCCTCGACATGGCCCTGCCCTATCGCGACACCTTCGTTGCCGTCGGTCTCGACAGTTCAGAGATGGGTCACCCGCCGAGCAAGTTTCAACGTGTGTTCGACCGCGCGCGCAGCGAAGGCTTCCTGACCGTGGCGCACGCTGGAGAGGAAGGCCCCCCTGAATACATTTGGGAAGCGCTCGATCTGCTGAAAATTCAGCGCATTGATCACGGCGTACGGGCGATTGAAGATGAGCGATTGATGCAACGGATCATCGACGAGCAGATTCCGCTGACCGTCTGCCCGCTGTCCAACACCAAACTGTGCGTATTCGACCACATGAGCCAGCACAACATTCTTGACATGCTGGAACGAGGCGTGAAGGTCACCGTCAATTCCGATGACCCGGCGTATTTCGGCGGCTATGTAACCGAAAACTTCCACGCGCTGCATGAACACCTGGGGATGACGCAAGACCAGGCGAAACGCCTGGCTCAGAACAGCCTGGATGCACGGCTGGTAAAACCCTGAACGGGTAATTCGTGGGGGGCGAATCGTGTCGCCCCCACGGTTTGATCGTTAGCCTGCCGCCCCTTGAAAGCGTTTCCCTCCTTCCGCCTGATCAAGCCGCTGCCGCTATCTTGCTGATTTCCCGTTGCCCGTTTGAAGAAACCTGCAACGTGCACGCCTCTTCCGTAGCACGCAACCAGCCCAACTGCATGAATAGCTGCAGCAGCCCGGCTCCCAATGCCCCGCCAAGATGCGGGTGCACATCACTGCAATCGATGCAGGCGCACACGGTTTCGCGCTGCCGAAGAGCAAGCGCTGGAACGAAGATGCCCCGCTCGGCGAACCGGGAAATGCCAACACTGGTGACTTCCAGCCGTTGATCGCATTGCTCGATCCAGCCAGCACCGAGTAACCGTTGATACAGCGCTGTCGCCAACTCTCCGCCCAAATGATCGGAGCACACGCTGGCTCGACGTAAAGGCAGCTGCGGCAACGGCTGTGCGACGCTGCGGCTGATGACTTCCGCGCTGATCACCGATGCACTGGCTAACGCCTGAACTGCGGTGCCGACCTCCGGTGCAGCCAGCCGGAAATATCGCTTTTTGCCTCGCGTTTCCAGCCTGAGCAAGCCACCGGACGCCAACCGTGCGAGATGCGCGCCGGCCGATGACGTGGATAGCCCCACCAGCAGTGCCAGTTCATCCGCCGCCCGAGAGGCCCCATCCAACAATGCCCACATGATCGCGCTGCGTTTCGGGTCCGCCAGCAGTGCGGCAATCTGGCTGATGCAAGGTGCATGTTCCATGTTTTCACTCCCTGTTGAAACATTCGTATAACGGTGGCCGGGTCGCCACATATCGTAAGCAGCCAACAGTGTTGCCATGACCGAATGATGGCCTTGATTTACGTCATATCTTGAAAACTCTGTGCAACAGAAGTCGTGTGGCAATACAGATTCGTCCGCGCGACCACAACAGGTTCAATGTCTTGTCATTAAATCGGATTCACAGTGGTGGCATAGTATAAGCGTTGCATCACCCGAGAGAATCGGCTCGCGGATACTTGATACTGAAGTTTGTCAGTATTGTCAGCAAAAAGTGACGCAAAGGCTCCCCTGTGTGGCGTGCCCAACAAACATTCACCAAGCGTCAGCATGCACGACTCGCGGGGCTTTCAGGCCGATTCACGCAAACGTCTCATCCGACGACCACGGTAATTGCCTACAACAAACTCTCCGATACCTCTCAAAAAAAACATCCATTAGTCTAACTCTGACCACGAGATTCTCTGATTGAAAAATCAGCTGTTTTATTTTTACAGAAGCGGAGCTGTAAGAAATGTCTTTTTTAAAGTAGTAAAAGGCAACCTATTAGTTTCGATTTTTCTACGCACCGGACACGATCAAACAGGTTCGGAGACGTCCGACACTCTGGATCAGGGCCGCCTGACTGCGACGCGCCGTGCGTCGCAGTGCAGGGTTCAAATGCGGACGTCGGCGTGAGGCATCGCCGCATCACGTTTTTGCTGAGCGCGGCGGGTCACCATCGCCAACCCTACCGCCAACACACCACACAGCGTGATGACGGTCGCCATTGGAACCGCTGTGCCGTCGTGGAGAAACCCCACTAACGACGCAGCACCCGCTGCCACGCTGAATTGCAGGCAACCGAGAAGAGCCGACGCGCTTCCGGCACGCTTGCCTTGTCCGGCCATTGCGCACGCGGAGGCATTGGGAATGATGCAGCCCAGGCTGGCAATGTAAATGAACAGCGGAATCAACAACGGCCACAGTTGTTGAGTGTGCAGCGAGGCAATCGTCAGCAGCACGACGGCTGCGCTGCAATAAAGCCAGACCGCACGGGACAGCAGCCATGCCGGACCGAAACGCCCCACAAGGCGGGCATTGACTTGCGCCACCAGGATGAAACCTGCGGCATTGGTGCCGAACAACCAGCCGTAATGCTCAGCAGGAACGCCATACAGTTTGATAAAGACGAAAGGAGATCCCGCGATGTAAGAAAACATACCGGCCATCGCAATCCCGCCGGTCAAGGCGTGGCCCAGAAAGATCCGGTCGCCGAACAGCGCCCAATAAGACCCCAATGCGCCCGAAAGTGGTAAGCGCGGATGCCCGGGGGGCATGCTTTCCGGCAATCCAAGCGCAACGGCGAGCGCCGTGAGTGCGCTGAACAGGGTCAGCGTCAGGAAGATGGCTTGCCAACCGTAGACGTTCACCAGCAGGCCGCCGAGCATCGGTGCCAGAATGGGCGCCAATCCCATCACCAGCATCAGTTGCGAAAATACTTTGGCGGACTGCACCGGGGAGCATTTGTCGCTGACGATTGCGCGAGACAGCACCATTCCCGCGCAGCCGCCCAAGGCCTGTACGAAGCGGGCGGCGATCAACCATTCAAGCCCAGGGGCAAAGGCGCAGGCCAGAGAAGCCAGCGTGAACAGCCCTACTCCGAACAGCAGCGGGATGCGTCGCCCGAAACGGTCAGCAATCGGGCCATAAGCCAGTTGCCCGATACTCAGCCCGAGAAAGTAGGACGCCAGGGTCATCTGGACGTGCTTCTCGTCAGTCCCGAATGCCAACGCCATCGCGGGGAAGCCAGGAAGATAAAAGTCGATGGCCATCGGGCCAAATGCGCTGAGGGCGCCGAGAATAAGGATCGTTCTAAGGTTCATCAATCTTCCTAAGCCGTTTTACGCAGCTCGGCAGTTTAACAACCTTGGCTGTTTTTCAGGTTGTCTAGAAAAAAATTACCAGAAGTTTTTTCACCCATGGCGGCCGTCAGGCGGAAATCGGGAACTAATCAGGGCTGACCGAGCATCGGTTAATGGATTTATCACACGCCTTTTACAAATAACTTACGAATCCGCTTCTAGACTTTTTACATAAGTCGAGGAATACGGAAATGAATACGCGCTGGGTTGTGCTGTGGTGCTGTTTAGTGGTGGCCGGATGTCAGTCTACCCACGACCAGTTAGTGTCTGAAGGCTATCCGCCTGCTTTCGCTGACGGGTTTCAGGATGGTTGCGGCAGCGGTCGTCAATCCATCGACCCCATGAAGGGGCAATACAAAAAGGATGTGCAGCGTTACTTGCGCGATACGATTTATGCGCAAGGCTGGAGCGACGGTTTCAATCAATGTCAGGGCCAGTTGGCCAATCGCAATGTTCAGGACCAGGGCCGGGACAGCATCTGGAATGATCGTGATCGAGCCTGGGACCAACAGAAAACCCAGGACGCCGCCAAGGCCTATCGCTCCCACTGATGCCTGTGTCGCTGCCAGGCATTTCGCGAAACTTACGGGATGCCAACATGGCCCAACGCGTAGGCAGTCAGTCACGAAAGGGAGCACGCCATGAGTCGGGCCTTCGTCAATGAAGACCATGCCGCTGCGCAGGCCAGCCAGCCGGTGGAGCGTCACGTCAGCACACATCCCAATTACGTCACCGCCCGTGGGCTTGCTCAGTTGCAAGCCCACGTCGCGGCGTTGCAGGAAGAGCACGGCACGCAGTCGGCACTGGGCGAGGCGGCAGACAGACAGCGTCTGGCCGATATCGAGCGTGACCTGCGTTACTTCAATCAACGGGTGCAGAGCGCGCAGGTGGTCTCGGCGGCAAACACCACCGACAAGGTGCAGATTGGCTGTTGGGTGACGTTCGCCGATGAGGAGGATCGTCAGCAACGGGTGCAGTTGGTGGGAGAGGATCAGGCCGACGCGGCGGCTCTGTTGATCAATTGGGCCTCCCCGCTGGGCAAGGCGTTGCTGGGCGCGCACGAAGGGGATGAGGTGACGTGGAAGCGTCCGGCGGGAGATCAGGTGATTGAAGTGGTGCGGATCGATGCAGATGTTTGAGTAAGGGTGAGCCATGGGCGCCGAATTACGCGGCGATGGATAACCCTGTGGGAGCGATTCATTCGCGATAAGGGCTCACAGCCGATGCGTATCTATCGTCTGGCCTATTCTTCGCGACTAATTCGCTCCCAGTGAAACCCTGGCACCTGCCGAAAAATGAGTGCCGCAGATTTTTTCCCATAAAAAACGGAGCCCGAAGGCTCCGTTTTTATGACACCGACCCCAAGGGATCAGGCCAGTTTCTTGTGTCGCACACGGTGCGGCTGGGCAGCAGCATCGCCGAGGCGTTTTTTGCGGTCGGCTTCGTACTCGGTGTAGTTACCTTCGAAGAAGACTGCTTGCGAGTCGTCTTCGTACGCCAGGATGTGAGTCGCCACACGGTCCAGGAACCACCGATCGTGAGAAATCACAATGGCGGCGCCCGGGAAGTCCAGCAGGGCTTCTTCCAGGGAACGCAGGGTTTCGACGTCGAGGTCGTTGGACGGTTCGTCGAGCAGCAGAACGTTGCCGCCCTCTTTCAGCGTCAGCGCCAAATGCAAACGACCGCGCTCACCACCGGACAGGTCCTTCACGAACTTCTGCTGATCGCCGCCCTTGAAGTTGAAACGTCCGACGTAGGTGCGCGACGGGATTTCGTAGTTGCCGATCTTGATCTGATCGGAACCGTCGGAAATCTGCGCGAACACGGTTTTGCTGCCGTCCAAATCGTCGCGGCTCTGATCGACGCACGCCAGTTGCACGGTTTCACCGATTTCGATGGAACCCGAATCCGGCTGTTCCTTGCCCATCAGCATACGGAACAGTGTCGATTTACCGGCACCGTTACCGCCGATCACGCCGACGATGGCGCCTTTGGGCATGGAGAACGACAGGTTGTCGATCAGCACGCGATCGCCGTAGCCCTTGCTGACGTTCTTGAATTCGATGACCTTGTCGCCCAGACGTGGACCGGCCGGGATGTAGATCTCGTTGGTTTCGCTGCGCTTCTGGAATTCCTGCGATTGCATTTCTTCGAAGCGTTGCAGACGGGCCTTGGATTTGGACTGACGAGCCTTGGCGCCTTTGCGCACCCACTCCAGTTCTTCCTTCATGGCTTTTTCGTGGGCCGATTGCTGCTTGGATTCCTGGGCCAGACGATCGGATTTGGCTTCCAGCCAGCCCGAATAGTTGCCCTCGTAAGGAATCCCCGCGCCGCGGTCGAGCTCCAGAATCCAGCCGGCGACGTTGTCCAGGAAGTAACGGTCGTGCGTGATCGCAACCACAGTGCCCGGGAAGTCGTGCAGGAAATGTTCGAGCCAGGCAACGGAATCGGCGTCCAGGTGGTTCGTCGGTTCGTCGAGCAGCAGCATGTCAGGCGCCGACAGCAGCAGGCGGCACAGGGCCACGCGACGCTTTTCACCACCGGACAGGTGTTCGACCTTGGCATCCCAGGCTGGCAGACGCAGCGCATCGGCGGCGACTTCCAGTTGACGCTCAAGGTTGTGGCCATCGCTGGCCTGCAGGATGGCTTCGAGCTTGGCCTGTTCGGCCGCGAGTTTGTCGAAGTCGGCGTCCGGCTCAGCGTACGCCGCGTAGACCTCATCCAGACGCGCTTGAGCGTCCTTGATCACGCTGACGGCTTCTTCGACCACTTCACGCACGGTCTTGGTCGGGTCCAGTTGCGGCTCTTGCGGCAGGTAACCGACGTTCAGTTCCGGCATCGGGCGCGCTTCGCCATCAAACTCGGTGTCGACCCCGGCCATGATTTTCAGCAGTGTGGATTTACCCGAGCCGTTGAGGCCGAGGACACCGATCTTGGCGCCCGGGAAGAACGACAGGGAGATGTTTTTCAGGATTTCCCGCTTCGGCGGAACAACTTTGCTCAGCCGATGCATGGTGAAGACGTATTGAGCCATGGAATGAAAACCTGGTTAGGACTGTGAATAAAGGCGCGAGCCCGGTTTGCCGCGCAAACCCGGTGCCTCGTCGCAAAAAAAACGTTTATTTAGCGTTGCGACTTGTCGTGCGACGCATCCGGGCCTTGAATGAATAAGGCACGAACAGAAGCGTTGCGACAAAACTTCCGAGTATCGGTCGTCAAGCTGGAGCAAAGTTTGCAAGCATTGCAGCCATTTGCAGAAAACCGGCTTGCAGATTCGGGCACATCGCGCGTGGCGCAAAGCTACCCGAATGCAGTCGAGAGGGCAAACCGTGCGGGCCTTAAGGGCTGGCACTTAGCCACAACTCAGGGCATGCTAGCCGCCATTTGGGCGTCAGGCTTATAGTGCATTTCGCACACGCTGATTCAGTCCAGCAGTCAGGATCACCAGTTTGTCCACACCAACACCCACTTCCCCGTTGCGCTCACCCAAAAGCGCGACGGCCGCAGCTTTTCGAAGCTCGCCCAAAGGTGCGCTGGCAGTGCTGGTGCTGCTCATGCTCGCGCTGTTGATATGGCAACTGGTCGAACAATTTCAGCAGACTCAGGACCGCCAACGCCAGCGTAGCGTGGACTACAGCATTCAGCTGGCCGACCGTCTGAGCTTGAACATGGCGCTCAGTGCGCAGGTGGCCCTCAACATTCTGGACGATGCCAAAGGCGAACCGCCCGTGGCCGATCAACGGTCGGCAACCCTGGAACGCCTGCGCTTGGCACTGCCGGGAATGCGCAGCGTGGCGTGGCTTGATGAAGACGCCAATATTCTCAGCGACAGCGCCAACAACAGTGCAGATGTCAGTTTTTTGACTGAACAGCGCGAGCGCATCAACGGTCGCACCTATTATTACGCTGACTCACTGGACGGCTCGACGCTCTACCTGTTCGTACGCCAGCCAGGAAACCGGGAAGAATGCCATTGGGCCATCCGACTCGACCCGCAGGTGATGAAAAACCTGACTCGGCAAAGTGATCAGGATTTTCGCGCGACGTGGCGGCTGGAGAACCGCACCACCGAGCACGTCATCTATGAGGCGGAGCCTGCGGACGACAATCGGACCGACAGCGCGGCCCAGACAGTCCTCCTCGAACCCCTGACCAATAGCGACTGGCAATTGCGCGGTCTGTTCGACGCCAGCAAAACCCGTCAGGCGCTGATCGCCCCGCTCGTCGCCAAATGCCTGATCGCGCTGTTGTGCTCGATCCTTCCGCTGCTGGCCCTGCGCAGCCTGCGTCGCCGCCAATTGCAATTGCACGAGAGTCGTCGCCGCTACAAGGACATCTTTGAAGGCACCGGCGTCGCGCTGTGCGTGCTGGACTTGTCCGGTCTGCCGGACTATTTGAAGCACCTGCAACTGACCACCAGCGATGAATTGCACAAACGCCTGATCAACCATCCGGACCAGTTGAGCGGCCTGTTGCATCAGCTACGCATTACCGAGGTCAACCAGGTTGCGGCCACGCTGCTCAATGCCGACTCTTCGGCGCGTGTCTGGCAGCAACTGATCGAGGGTTGCCCACGGTCGCGCAACGGCATCGGTGTGCAACTGATCAGTGCGGTGCTGGATCGCCAGCCTCAACTGGAACTGGAGATTGTGCTGCCCAACGCCGATGGCCAGGATCATCACCTCTGGCTGGTGGTTCGGTTGCCCGAGCAGCCAGAGGACTTCAACGCCGTCATCCTGAACATCAACGACATCACCAACCGCAAACAGACCGAGCTGGCGCTGCTGGAGCGCGAAAGCTTCTGGTCGGACGTGGTGCGCACGGTTCCCGATCACCTCTACGTGCAGGACGTCGTCAGCCGTCGCATGATCTACAGCAACCACCATCTGGGCCAGACCCTGGGCTACAGCAAGGAAGACTTGCAGCAGATGGGCGAGTATTTCTGGGAAATTCTGCTGCACCCTGATGACACCGACCCTTATGAACAACTGCGCCTGACCCGCACTGAAGAAGGCCGTCGAGACCTCACGGAATGCCAGTTGCGCTTCCGGGATCGCCAAGGTCGCTGGCGGCGCTTTGATATCCGCGAACAAGCCCTGGCGCCAGACCAGAATGGTCGTGTGACGCGCATCATCGGCGTCGCCAAGGACATCACCGAACAGATCGAGGCCAGCCAGTCTCTGCGTGACAGCGAACAGCGCTATCGCATGCTCGCGGAAAGCATCAGCGACGTGATTTTCTCCACCAATCAGAAGCTGCGCCCCAATTACGTCAGCCCGTCGGTCAACGCCGTGTTGGGCTACAGCGCCGACTGGATTCTGCAGAACGGCTGGAATTCGATCATCGCCAACCCTCAACAACTGGCGAGTCTTCAGGCCCTGCTGAACCGCATCGGCAAGGCGCTCAACAAGCCCGAGACATTGACGGAGCTGCGCAACGAAGTGACCACGCAGCTGTACCTGTTCGACTGTCTGCGGGCGGATGGACGCAAAATCCCCGTTGAGTTACGTCTGGTGTTGTTGTGGGACGAGGCCGGTGCCTTCGAAGGCATTCTCGGCGTAGGCCGTGACATCAGTCAGCAGCGCCGGGCGGAAAAAGACCTGCGCATGGCGGCGACGGTGTTCGAACACTCGACCTCGGCGATCCTGATCACCGACCCTGCGGGCTACATCGTGCAGGCCAACGACGCATTCAGTCGGGTCAGCGGGTATGCCGTTTCCCAGGTACTCGATCAACTGCCGATGATGCTGACCGTCGAGGACCAACAGGAAGCCCACATGGGTTACATCCTCAAGCAGTTGCACCAGCGCGGCAGCTGGGAGGGTGAGTTGTGGCTGAAGCGTCGGGACGGCGAGCATTATCCGGCATGGGTCGGCATCACGGCGGTATTCGATGATGAAGGCGACCTTGCCAGCTACGTGTGCTTCTTCAGTGACATCAGCGAGCGCAAGGCCAGCGAACAGCGCATTCATCGCCTCGCGTATTACGACGCCCTAACGCACCTGCCGAACCGGACGCTGTTCCAAGACCGTCTGCACACGGCCTTGCAGCATGCCGAGCGCCAGCACGCCTGGGTCGTGCTGATGTTTCTCGACCTGGATCGCTTCAAACCCATCAACGACTCCCTGGGTCACGCCGCCGGGGACCGCATGCTCAAGGAAATGGCCGCGCGGCTGCTGGGGTGCGTCGCCGAAGACGACACAGTGGCGCGCATGGGCGGGGACGAATTCACGTTGCTGCTGCAACCCGGCGCCACGCAGCAGGCGGCGCTGACCCGCGCCATCCATGTGGCCGAACAGATCCTCGCCAGTCTGGTGAAGCCCTTCGTACTGGAAGGCCGCGAGTTCTTCGTCACGGCCAGTATCGGCATTGCCCTGAGTCCTCAGGATGGCAATGAGCTGAGCCAGTTGATGAAGAACGCCGACACCGCGATGTATCACGCCAAGGAGCGCGGCAAGAACAACTTCCAGTTCTATCAGGCGGACATGAACGCCAGCGCTCTGGAGCGTCTGGAGCTGGAAAGCGATCTGCGCCATGCGCTGGAGCAGGAAGAGTTCACGCTGTATTACCAGCCGCAGTTCAGTGGCGACGGCAAGCGTCTGACCGGGACCGAAGCCCTGCTCCGCTGGCGCCACCCGACCCGCGGATTGGTGCCGCCCGGCGATTTCATTCCGGTGCTCGAAGAACTGGGGCTGGTGGTCGAAGTCGGCGAATGGGTCATCAAAGAAGCCTGTCGCCAATTGCGCGAATGGCACCTGGCGAAAGTCCGCGTGCCGAAAGTCTCGGTCAACATTTCCGCACGTCAGTTCTCCGATGGACAGCTCGGCATGCGCATCGCCAACATCCTTCAGGAGACCGGCCTGTCCCCGGCCTGTCTGGAGCTTGAGCTGACGGAAAGCATCCTGATGCGCGAGGTCAGCGAGGCCATGCAGATTCTCGCCGGGCTCAAGCGTCTGGGCCTGAGCATTGCGGTGGACGATTTTGGCACCGGCTACTCGTCCTTGAACTACCTCAAGCAGTTCCCGATCGATGTGCTGAAAATCGACCGCACGTTCGTTGACGGCTTGCCTTCGGGTGAACAAGACGCGCAGATCGCCCGCGCCATCATCGCGATGGCCCACAGCCTCAACCTGGCGGTGATCGCAGAGGGCGTGGAAACCTACGAGCAGTTGGAGTTCTTGCGCGAGCACGGCTGTGATGAGGTGCAAGGCTACCTGTTCGGCCGCCCGATGCCTCCCGCGCGGTTCGAAGCCCAGTTCAGCAATGACGCGCTCTTCATGCTGGACTAGAAGCAGCCGCGAGCTTTGAGCTGCAAGCTGCGAGCAGAAGCAGGCCTGCGGTGCTCGCACTATATGGCTTGAAGGTCGGAGCAAATAAAAGCACATGGCAAAAACAGAAGCCGTTACGCGATCAGCTTGAGGCTTAAAGCTCGAAGCTGTAATCCGCTCATCTGCCGCATGACCGCCTTTCATATGCCAGATAAAACGCGATGTTGTAGAATGCCCCCCTTTTCTACTGCCCGATCCCCGAGGACCGCCATGTTCAGCCGTAATTTGACTATCGCCAAGTACGACTCCGACCTGTATGCCGCTATGGAACAAGAAGCCAAGCGCCAGGAAGAGCACATCGAGCTGATCGCCTCGGAAAACTACACCAGCCCGGCTGTCATGGAAGCCCAAGGCTCGGTGCTGACCAACAAATACGCCGAAGGCTACCCAGGCAAGCGTTACTACGGTGGTTGCGAGTACGTCGACATCGTCGAGCAACTGGCCATCGACCGCGCCAAGGAGCTGTTCGGCGCTGATTACGCCAACGTCCAGCCGCACGCCGGTTCGCAGGCCAACAGCGCCGTTTACCTGGCCCTGCTGAACGCTGGTGACACCATTCTGGGCATGAGCCTGGCCCACGGCGGTCACCTGACCCACGGTGCCAGCGTTTCGTCCTCCGGCAAACTGTACAACGCCGTTCAATACGGCATCGACGGCAACGGCCTGATCGACTACGACGAAGTCGAGCGTCTGGCGGTCGAGCACAAGCCAAAAATGATCGTGGCCGGTTTCTCGGCTTACTCGCAGGTGCTGGATTTCCCGCGTTTCCGCGCTATCGCTGACAAAGTCGGCGCCTACCTGTTCGTCGACATGGCCCACGTGGCCGGTCTGGTCGCAGCGGGCGTCTACCCGAATCCGGTGCCTTTCGCTGACGTCGTGACCACCACCACCCACAAGACCCTGCGCGGTCCACGTGGCGGCCTGATCCTGGCGCGCGCCAATGCCGACATCGAGAAGAAGCTGAACTCCGCTGTCTTCCCAGGCGGTCAAGGCGGTCCTCTGGAGCACGTCATCGCGGCTAAAGCGATCTGCTTCAAGGAAGCACTGCAGCCTGAGTTCAAGGCTTACCAGCAACAAGTGGTGAAAAACGCCAAGGCCATGGCCGCTGTGTTCATCGAGCGCGGTTTTGACGTGGTGTCCGGCGGGACCGAGAACCACCTGTTCCTGCTGTCCCTGATCAAGCAGGACATCTCCGGTAAAGACGCTGACGCTGCGTTGGGTCGTGCGTTCATCACCGTGAACAAGAACTCCGTGCCGAACGATCCACGCTCCCCGTTCGTCACCTCCGGTCTGCGCTTCGGCACCCCGGCTGTGACCACTCGCGGCTTCAAGGAAGCAGAGTGCAAGGAACTGGCAGGCTGGATCTGCGACATCCTGGCTGACCTGAACAACGAAGCCGTAATCGACGGCGTTCGCGAGAAAGTCAAAGCCATCTGCGCCAAGCTGCCGGTTTACGGCGCTTGATAGCGGTTGCTTGATGTGAAAAAGCCCGGCGCTTGAGCCGGGCTTTTTTATGTCTGACGGTCGGCGATCAAACCTGTGGGAGCGACTTCATTCGCGATTGGACGGTACATCCAATACACATCTATCGGCTGTACGACCGAATCGCGAATGAATTTGCTCCCACAGGGTTCGGCGTACTGCCTTATTGCGCCGCGACCTTCGCAAACCCTTCCCGAATCTTGTCTTCTGGCAGATCGTCGGCAATGAACACGATCACGCTCTCACGCTTCTCGTCCGTGCCCCACTCCACGTCGAAATCAAAACCATAGAGCTTGAGCACGCCCTGAAACACCAGCTTGCGGTCTTCACCGGCGATATTCAGCACGCCTTTGTAACGCAGCAATTGCTTGCCGTGCTCTTCCAGCAGGTCGTTCATGAAGGTGCTGAGCTTGTCGATGTCCAGCGCCTTGTCGCTGCGCAAGACCAGACTGCTGATGCGGTCGATGCCACGACCTGCGGGGGCTGCCGGGCGCAGGACCATGCCGCCGACGTCGGCGTTCAGGTTGAAACCGCGCACATCCAGCAGTTCGGCCAGATCGATCTTGCCGTGCTCGACCACGCGAATCGGCGCCCGGCGGTTGATACGGGTCAGCCGCTCGCTCAGGGCTTTGAACGTGGCCGCGTCCACCAGATCGGTCTTGCTCACCAGCAGACGGTCGGCAAAGCCGATCTGGGCCTGGGCGATGGTCTGTTCCAGATGGGTGTCGGCGTGAGCCGCGTCCACCAGAGTGATGATGCCGTCGAGGATGTAACGCTCACGCAGTTCTTCGTCGATGAAGAAAGTCTGTGCGACCGGCGCCGGGTCAGCGAGGCCGGTGCATTCGATCACCAGACGGTCGAACTTGATCTCGCCGCTGTCCAGTCGCTCCAGCAGCAAAACCAGCGCTTTGGTCAGGTCGGTGTGGATGGTGCAGCACACGCAGCCGTTGGACAGGGTCATCACCTGCACCGGCTCGCTGCCGAGCAACTGGGTGTCGACCCCGGCATCGCTGAATTCGTTTTCAATCACGGCGATTTTCAAGCCGTGCTCTTCCTTGAGCAGGTGACGCAGCAACGTGGTCTTGCCCGCGCCGAGGAAACCGCTCAGAACGGTGACGGGGATGGGTGTGAACACAAAAATCTCCAGCACAAAAATGACTGTAGGAGTGAGCTTGCTCGCGATGGCATTGTGTCAGATACATCAACGTGTCTGGCACAACATCATCGCGAGCAAACTCACTCCTACAAGGAACGTGTTAATCGATCAGCGGATCAACAACACTTAGGCCCGCCCTTACCACCGTAACGCGCGTCCTGGCGTTCCCGAAAGAACGCCTCGTACGACATCACCGGTTTGTCGGGGTGGGTGTTCTGCATATGCTCGACATAGTTGTCGTAGTCCGGCATGCCGACCATCAAGCGCGCAGCCTGACCCAGATATTTACCCAGACGACTCAGGTCATTGAACATGTGCAGCTCCTCGCCTCACAGCGTACTCAATGGGTTTTAGGGAAGGCCTGAAACGGCGCTTCCTTGTCGGTACGCTCTTTCTTGACCCACGCTTCGCGACCGACTTTGATCGCGTAGAACAGGATACTCAACACCACGAACAGGAACAGCGAGGTCAGCGCCGCGTTGGTGTACGCGTTGAAGATCACGTGCTGCATCTGCTCGACGCTTTTCGCCGGGGCGAGGATCTGACCTGCATCTGCCGCTGCGCTGTATTTCTTGGCCAGGGCCAGGAAGCCAACGGCAGGGCTTGGGTCGAACAGCTTGATGAAGCCTGCGGTCACGGTGCAGATCAGCAGCCAAGAGGCTGGCAGGATGGTCACCCAGACGTATTGCTGACGTTTCATTTTGATCAGCACGACTGTCGCCAACATCAGCGCAATCCCGGCCAGCATCTGGTTAGAGATGCCGAACAGCGGCCACAAGGTGTTGATGCCACCCAGCGGATCGATCACGCCTTGATAAAGCAGGTAACCCCACAAGGCCACGCAGCCACCGGTGCCGATGGCGTTGGCGGTCCAGGACTCGGTGCGTTTCAGTGCGGGCACGAAGCTGCCCAGCAGGTCTTGCAGCATGAAGCGTCCGGCACGGGTACCGGCATCGACAGCGGTCAGGATGAACAGCGCTTCGAACAGAATCGCGAAGTGGTACCAGAACGCCATGGTGTTCTGGCCCGGGAACGCCTGGTGCAGGATCTGCGCGATACCCACGGCCAATGTTGGCGCGCCACCGGCACGGGCCAGGATGGTGTTCTCGCCGATGTCTTTGGCGGTCGCCACCAGTTGATCCGGTGTGATCACGAAGCCCCAACTGCTCACCATTTGCGCGACAGCGTTGACGTCACTGCCAACGATGGCGGCCGGGCTGTTCATGGCGAAGTACACGCCTGGCTCGATGACCGAGGCAGCGACCATGGCCATGATGGCCACGAACGACTCCATCAGCATGCCGCCGTAGCCGATGTAACGGGCATTGACTTCGTTATCCAGCAGCTTCGGCGTGGTGCCCGAAGAGATCAGCGCGTGGAAGCCCGACACGGCGCCACACGCGATGGTGATGAACAGGAACGGGAACAGGGTGCCTTTCCAGACCGGGCCGGTGCCGTCAGTGAACTGGGTCAAGGCCGGCATTTTCAGCTCAGGCGCGAGAATCAGGATGCCGATGGCCAGCGCGATGATGGTGCCGATTTTCAGGAAAGTGGACAGGTAGTCGCGCGGGGCGAGGACCAGCCAGACCGGCAACATCGCCGCAACAAAACCGTAGCCCACCAGCATCCAGGTGATCTGCACGCCGGTGAAGGTGAACAGCGGCGCCCACTCAGGGCTGGCCGCCACCTGACCGCCGACCCAGATCGACAGCAGCAACAGCACAACGCCGACGATGGAGATTTCACCGATGCGGCCCGGGCGAATGAACCGCATGTAGACGCCCATGAACATCGCGATCGGGATCGTCGCCATGACCGTGAACATGCCCCAAGGGCTTTCGGCCAAGGCTTTCACCACGATCAGCGCCAGCACCGCGAGGATGATGATCATGATCAAGAAGCAGCCGAACAAGGCGATGGTGCCGGGGATACGGCCCATTTCCTCGCGGACCATGTCGCCGAGCGACCGGCCATTACGGCGTGTGGACAGGAACAGGATCATGAAATCCTGCACCGCACCGGCCAGGACCACACCGGCGATCAGCCAGAGGGTGCCGGGCAGGTAGCCCATTTGCGCCGCCAGCACCGGACCGACGAGCGGACCTGCGCCTGCAATGGCTGCAAAATGGTGACCGAAAAGGATGTGTTTGTTGGTCGGAACGTAGTCCAGACCGTCGTTGTTCAGCACCGCAGGGGTGGCCCGAGTCGGGTCCAGCTGCATGACGCGGCTGGCGATGAACAAACTGTAGTAGCGATAAGCGACCAGATAGATGGCGACCGCGGCGACCACGATCCAGAGTGCGTTGATTGCTTCTCCCCGACGCAATGCAACCACTCCAAGGGCCCAGGCCCCGAGAATCGCAACGATCAGCCAGGGCACATGGCGCAGCAGACTATTATTATTTTTCATTTTTGAGTTCCAGCAGAGTGGACGTGTTTTGAGCAGCACCCAGAGTTTAGCGCTGCTGGAGCGAAAGGCCACCCCCCACGATGGTCTAGCGCGGGATTTGGCCTATAGTCAGAGCAGCTGTCGCCCTCGGGGCGGAATGATCGGCGCTCGGGTCCACGAAACCTGGCCGCCAGAGCCTAGGAGAAGTCGCGTCATGACAGATGCCCACGAAGACCGTCGACGTTTTAAACGTATCTCGTTCGATGCCAAGACCGAACTGACCCAAGGCCCGAAAAGCTGGCCGGTGCACCTGATCGACCTGTCGCTCAAAGGGCTGCTCATCGAACGGCCATCGCCGTGGCAGGGCAATCCGGACGAGCCATTCATTGTCGACATTCACCTCAACGTCGATATCGATGTGCGAATGGAAGTGCGGCTGACCCACGACGACCATAATCATCTGGGGTTCGTGTGTGAGCACATCGGGCTGGATTCGGTGACGCATTTACGGCGGCTGATCGAGCTGAACCTGGCGGATCATGCTGAACTGGAGCGGGAATTGGCGGCGTTGATTGAAGTGTGACGCTGCCAGACCTGAATAACCTTGAACCCTGTGGGAGCGAATTCATTCGCGATTGGTCGGTACATTCGACACATTTCTATCGATTGCACTGATGTCTCGCGAATGAATTCGCTCCCACAGGTATTACGTACGTCTGACGAGCTGGATTGATCGTCCTTTATTCCTCAAACAACGCATCCAACGCCTGATCCAACCGGGTCACGCCGATCACGGTCAGCCCCGGCGGCGATTCTTTTGGGGCATTGCCCTTGGGTACGATGGCGCGTTTGAAGCCGTGCTTGGCCGCTTCCTTTAAACGCTCCTGGCCGCTCGGCACAGGCCGCACTTCGCCCGACAGCCCCACTTCCCCGAACACCAGCAAATCCCCCGGCAAGGCCCGATTGCGAAGACTCGACATCACCGCGGCCATCAACGCGAGGTCCGATGCCGTTTCCAGCACTTTCACCCCGCCCACCACGTTGAGAAAAACGTCCTGATCGTGCGTAGGAATTCCGCCGTGACGATGCAGGACCGCCAACAGCATCGCCAGCCGGTTCTGATCCAGCCCCAACGTCACGCGACGCGGATTGGAGAGGTGACTGTCATCCACCAGCGCCTGCACCTCGACCAGCATCGGGCGAGTGCCTTCCCACGTCGCCATGACCACACTGCCTGCGACCGCTTCCTGCGCGCGGGTCAGAAAAATCGCTGACGGGTTCGAGACTTCTTTCAGACCCTTGTCGGTCATGCCGAACACGCCCAGCTCGTTGACGGCGCCGAAACGGTTTTTCACCGCCCGCAGCAAACGCAAACGTCCGTCCGATTCGCCCTCGAAATACAGCACGGTGTCGACCATGTGTTCGAGGACGCGAGGGCCGGCCAGTGCACCCTCTTTGGTCACGTGGCCGACGAGAAAGATCGCCGTCCCGCTCTGTTTCGCGTAACGCACCAGCAGCGCCGCGCTTTCCCGCACCTGTGCCACGCCGCCGGGTGCGGATTGCAGCTGCTCGGTGAAGATAGTCTGGATCGAGTCGATCACCATGACCTTCGGCTGTTCGACGCGGGCCGTGGCGATGATGGTTTCGATGGAGGTTTCGGTCATGACCCGCAGCTTGTCCTGGGGCAGGCTCAAACGGCGGGCGCGCATGGCGACCTGTTGTTGCGATTCCTCGCCGGTGACGTACAGCGCGGGCATGCGCTCGGCGATGGCGCAGAGGGTTTGAAGCAGGATCGTCGACTTGCCGATGCCGGGGTCACCACCGATCAACACCACCGAGCCGTCCACCAGACCGCCGCCGAGCACGCGGTCGAGTTCGGCTGAATTGGTGGAAAAACGGGGAATTTCTTCGACGCTGACTTCAGCGAGGGTCTTGATCTGTGCCTGCTGCCCGGCCCAGCCGCCACGGCCCGCTGGCGCCGCCGCGCCGCCGCTTTCGATCATGGTTTCGGTCAGCGTATTCCAGGCGCCGCATTCGCCGCATTGCCCGGCCCATTTGGGAAAGGTCGCGCCGCACTCGGTGCAGCCATACATGCGTTTGGCCTTGGCCATAACCCCTCCCGATGATCAAAAGTCGGCAATCATAACGCAGTTTGTGAGCCCCGAGACGTTGCTGATCGGGGACGTAGTGCCCCCGATTCGCAGGTCAGTCCGAGAGCTGGGCGGCCAGACGTTTGACGTGGACAAGATCGCCCCGCGCCACCTTGGTCACCCCTTTGCCGTAAGATGGATCGGCCTTGTACAAGAAGGAAAGGATGATGTGCTTGCTCACTTCATCGGCAGTGGCCAGTGAAGCACCGAAGCTCTGGATCAGGTCCTTGCGCTCCTGCTTGCTGAACGAGCGGTAAAGCTCACCGGCCTGTTTGAAGTTCTGTTCGCGCTGGATGCGCGCTTGCTGGGTCGTGCCTTCAAGCGGCAACTGGCTGTAGCGCGCCTCGGGCAGTTCCTGACGAAGATGCAGACGGCTTGGCTGATAATTCACACCGGAAATGGTTCGGCCGCTGTTGAGGGCGCCGTCCTGATTGCCATTATTGACCCGAACCCTCGGCGCATTGACGGGCAGCTGACGTGCGTTCGCCCCCAGGCGATGGAGTTGGGTATCAGCGTAGGAAAATACTCTTCCCTGCAGTAGGCGATCTTCCGATGGTTCGATGCCCGGCACTAGGTTCGACGGTGCCAACGCGACCTGTTCGGTCTCCTGAAACACATTGCTTGGGTTGCGGTTCAGCACCATTTGCCCAACTTTACGGGCGGGAACGGCGGGCCAGATTTTGGTCGCGTCGAGGGGGTCGAAATCGAACGTTGGCAAGTCTTCAGGCTTGAGTACTTGCACGTACAGGTCCCATTTCGGGTGATTGCCCTGGCGGATCTGGCTCACCAGATCACGGGTCATGTGACTGAAGTCGCTTGCCTGAACCTTGGCGCTTTCAGCGGGCCTGAGATTCTTGATGCCTTGCAGGCTTTTCCACTGAAACTTCACGTAATGCACCTGGCCGCTCGCGTTGACCAGCTTGTAGGCATGCACGCTGTTGCCGTCCATCTCCCGGTAGCTCGCCGGCGTACCGTAGTTGGAATACAGCTCAGTCAGAGTCCGTGTGGCCTCGGGCACGTGAGACAGGAAGTCGAAGCGTCGGGCATCGTTGTCCAGATTGTTTCGGGGGTCAGGTTTGAAGGCGTGGACCATGTCCGGAAACTTGATCGCGTCGCGGATGAAAAAGGTCGGGAGGTTGTTACCGACCAAGTCCCAGTTGCCTTCGCGGGTGTAGAACCGGGTAGCGAAGCCTCTTGGGTCGCGCAGAGTTTCGGGCGAGTGATTGCCGTGCACCACGGAAGAAAAACGCACGAACACCGGGGTGACTTCGCCCCTCTGGAATACCTGGGCCTTGCTCAAGTCACCGAGATCGTCCGTCACGGTGAACTCGCCGTAAGCCCCGGTTCCGCGTGCATGAACGACACGCTCCGGGATGCGCTCGCGGTCAAAGCGCTGCAGCTTCTGAATCAATTGGACGTCTTGCAATAAAACCGGGCCGGTGGGGCCTGCGGTTTGCGAATTCTGGTTGTCACCGACGGCCGCGCCGTTATCACGGGTGAGGGTGTGAGCCGAGGCGGAGACTGAGACCAAAAACAGGCTAGTGGCGATAAGGGACAGACGGGTCGTTTTCGACAATGCGGTTGAAACAATCGAGGCTGGCATAGATTCACTTCCATTTGGGTTTTCTGAGCGCATTCATGGGCGCCCTAGAAGGCTAAAGCACCTCCCATCGATTAAGGCGCAATCGTCACTCGCAGAAATGAATATGGAAAATTCTCTTAAAATCAGCAACTTACAAACACAAGACCCTTGAATCGACACTTTCGGCAAAACTAACGCGACCAGAACCGGTCGATTGAATGGATTACGCGAGATGCAGGTAGCTGACATACACTGCATTCACCACCCTCATCTGTAACAAAGGAATACACCATGAGCGTACTAAGCGAGTTCAAAGCCTTTGCCGTCAAAGGAAACGTGGTCGATATGGCCGTCGGTATCATTATTGGCGCGGCATTCGGCAAGATCGTTTCGTCGTTCGTCGGCGATGTAATCATGCCGCCCCTGGGGCTGCTGATTGGCGGCGTGGACTTCAGTGACCTGGCGATCACCCTCAGAGGTGCCGAGGGCACGGCACCAGCGGTAGTGCTGGCTTACGGCAAATTCATTCAGACCGTGATCGATTTCATCATCGTGGCGTTCGCAATCTTCATGGGCGTGAAGGCCATCAACCGCCTGAAACGTGAAGAAGCCAAGGCCCCTTCGGTTCCGCCTGCGCCTACCCCACAGGAAACCCTGTTGACCGAGATTCGTGACCTGCTGAAAGAGCAGAACAACAAGCCTGCCGCGCCACTGCCGGTGAATCCTGATCGGTTGGTTTAACCCCTCAACATTGCCTGACATCGGTCACACGACCTGCTGAATCATCTGTGGGAGCGAATTCATTCGCGAGACGTGGGTACAAACGATGGAATTTCATCGGCTGATACACCGCATCGCGAATAAATTCGCTCCCACAAAATATCGTTCGCCTCAAAGACCGTGCGTACATCCCTACCAATAATTCTCCACCGCCACCTGCCCCGGCTTGCGGGTCAGGGCCAGGCGCATGTCGCGGGTTTTGAGCAAGGCGCGGGTGTCGTCGATCATCTGTGGGTTGCCGCAGATCATCACCCGTGAATGTTCAGGCGACAGCTCGACCCCCGCCGCCTTTTCCAGCTCACCGTTTTCGATCAGCGTCGTGATCCGGCCATTGAGCGCGCCGGGATGCGCTTCACGCGTCACCGTGGCGATGAACTGAAACTTGTGGGCGTACTCGGCCAGGTATTCCCGCTGAGTGAGTTCGGCGATCAGTTCCTGATACGCCAGCTCTGCGGCCTCACGCACGCTGTACACCAGTATGATGCGCTCGAACTTTTCCCACACTTCGAAGTTCTGCAGGATCGACAGAAACGGCGCCACGCCCGTGCCCGTCGAGAGCATCCAGAGGTCCCGGCCATCGTTGAAGCGATCCAGCGTCAGGAAGCCCGTCGCCTGCTTTTCAACCATGAGCGTGTCGCCCTCGCGCAACCGGCTCAGCTCGCTGGTGAACTCGCCACCGGGCACGACGATGGAAAAGAATTCGAGAAACTCGTCGAAGGGCGACGACACCACCGAATACGCCCGCCACACCGTGCTGCCGTCCGCCTTTGTCACGCCCAGACGTGCGAATTGTCCTGCGACGAAGCGAAAACCCGGATCGCGCGTCGTGCGCAGGGTGAACAGGCTGGGGGTCAAGGGGGTCACGTCGAGCAGCGTCTGCCGGGTGAATTTCTCTGCACTGGCGGTCATGGGCGCTCCTGGCTCCTGTCACTCAATCAAGTGCGCCCAGTTTCCCGCAAACCGGCCTCGATAAACACCGTGGGTTTGTAGTGGTATCCCTGTCTGTGCCACCGACGCTTGTTAGAGCATTTCGCGATTGAAGCTATCGCGATCAGCGTTGCGAATTGAAAAGAGCGACACGTAACCGATTGATTACATGCGCGTTGCCAAATTCGCCTAAAAAGAAAGCGTCCCCCACTCGTCAGCCGTGCGGCCGACGATAGAAATCACCTAAGGATTCCTTACCTAGACTCCCATTAAAACGGCATTCAATTTTGATCGGTCATGGAGGCTTGTGATGGAACACTTGAGACTGGACCTGATACAGATGAGCAAAGCCGTCGCTTTGCTGCACAGCGGATTGACGCTTAGGGAAATCGAAGTCCTCAAATGGTCGGCAGAAGGCAAGACCGCAGCCGAAGTCGCGATGATTCTGGACGTCAAAATCCGCACCGTGAATTTCCACATTGGTAGCGCGATTCGAAAAATGGGGGTCAGCAACAAGACCTCGGCGGTGGTTCAAGCCGCTCTGCATGGGGTATTTCAGTCGTGAGGCGCCCGATACCCACTCGGTTTTACTGAAAAGGCCGGGTGCCAGGCCGCGAGAAAAACACGTAAAATCGCGGCTTTCGCGAGTCAGGTGGCAATGGTGCATCGGTCACCTGCGCTTCGCCGCCCATCGCGTGCCAACGAACGGAAATTCCCAGCACATGCCCCTGCTTACCACGCCTTTCGCCCAGCTCGACCTGATTCGCCAGCCGGAGCAGTCGGATGAACCGCTGCAGGCGTTCGACGCTGCTGACGAATACTTGCTCAACCACCTTGCCGAGCATGGCCTGACGCTGCAAACCCGCGTGCTGATCCTCAACGACAACTTTGGCGCACTGGCCGCCAGCCTGGCGCCCCACGCGGCAGTGTTCAGCAGCACGGATTCATTCCTCGGCGTACAGGCGCTGGAAAAGAACCTGGTGCGCAATGGTCAGGCCTACGACGCCGTGCCGGTGATTCCAGCCAGTGAACCGCTGCAAGGCCCGTTCGACTGGGTGCTGATCCGCGTCCCGAAAACCCTGGCTTTGCTGGAGGAACAACTGATTCGCCTGCAAGGCCAACTGGCGCCGGACGCCAAGGTAGTGGCTGCAGGCATGATCAAACACTTGCCGCGCTCGGCGGGTGAGCTCATGGAGGATTACATCGGGCAGGTGCAGGCGTCGTTGGCGGTGAAGAAGGCGCGCCTGCTGTTCTGCGCACCCGAGCCGAAAGGCTTTCAGCCCTCCCCGTTCCCGACCCGCTACACGCTGGACGAACCGAAGATCGAACTGATCAACCACGCCAACGTGTTCTGCCGCGACGGTCTGGACATCGGCACCCGCGCCTTCTTGCCTTACCTGCCGACCGGCCTCGGTTCGGCTCGCGTGGCGGACCTCGGCTGCGGCAACGGCGTGTTGGCGATTGCCAGTGCGCTGGCCAACCCCGACGCGCAGTACACGCTGGTGGATGAGTCGTTCATGGCGGTGCAGTCCGCGCAGGAAAACTGGCAACTGGCGTTGGGTGAGCGTGAGGTGGAGATTCGTGCCGCTGACGGCCTCGCAGGGCAGGAACCGGATTCGCTGGACGTGGTGCTGTGCAATCCGCCGTTTCACCAGCAGCAGGTGGTGGGGGATTTTCTGGCCTGGCGCATGTTTCAGCAGGCGCGTTCGGCGCTGGTCACCGGCGGCGCGCTGTACATCGTCGGCAACCGGCATTTGGGGTATCACGCCAAGCTGGCGCGACTGTTTCGGGGCGTGGAACAGGTGGCGGCTACGCCGAAGTTCGTGATTCTCAAGGCCCGGAAGTAAACAATCGGCCTTGGTGATCGCCCTCCTCGCGGATGATCGCCCCCTCCTGTAGGAGCGAATTCATTCGCGAGAGGCCCGTTCGGTCGATGAAGCTGCGTTGACTGACCCACCTTCGCGAATGAATTCGCTCCCACAGTTGCAACAGCGTCAGACCCGAATTTTGCGGTGTTCCCGAACACCTGTGGGAGCGAATTTATTCGCGAAACGGTATTCCTGACGACACATTTCAGCGTCCGCACGGCCCTTTCGCGAATGGATTCGCTCCCACAGGTTGAAGAGGCGCGACTGATCTAATGGGTTTTCATCCCCGCCGCTGTCATGAACATCCGCAACAACGTGGCGACGATGAACAGCGCCAGCACGCTTCCTGACCAAATCACCACCAGCCAGCCCACTCGCTGCCAGAGCGGCTTTTTCTCCGCCCCGTCGTCCTCCCCCAGAGACCCCTTGGTGCTCATCGTCATGTCCCCTTAGTGGTAGCCGTCTTCGTGGGTGACCTTGCCGCGGAATACGTAGTAGCTCCAGAAGGTGTACCCGAGGATAAACGGCAGGATGAACAGCGTGCCCACCAGAATGAAGCCCTGGCTTTGCGGTGGCGAGGCAGCGTCCCAGATCGAGATCGACGGCGGGATGATGTTTGGCCACAGGCTGATACCGAGCCCGCTGTAGCCAAGGAAGATCAGCACCAGCGTCAGCAGGAACGGCGTGTAATGCGCGTTGCGTTCCACCGCCTTGAACAGCCCGTACATCGTCACCAGCACCAACGCCGGAACCGGCATGAACCAGATCAGGTTCGAAGGGCTGAACCAGCGGTCAGCGATTTCGTGGTGCGTCAACGGCGTCCACAGACTGACGATCCCCATCACCACCAGGGTTGCCAGTGCCAGCGGTCGCGCCAGATCGTGCATCGCCTTTTGCAAGGGCCCTTCGGTTT
Organism: Pseudomonas salicis; assembly: GCF_057128705.1. Lineage (NCBI taxonomy): Bacteria > Pseudomonadati > Pseudomonadota > Gammaproteobacteria > Pseudomonadales > Pseudomonadaceae > Pseudomonas > Pseudomonas salicis. The sequence continues at coordinate 634,454 of NZ_JBSKHU010000005.1, read as the reverse complement.
TCATGATCAGCCAAGTGCAGCCAAGCAGGGCGTAGGCCACGATCAGCGCCAGGCCGCAGAACAGCGAAAACGGCGTCAACCAGTCCAGCCCGCCGCCCGCATAGGCGCGGTTGACCACCGGAATCCCGTCGATGAACGCGCCCAGCGCCACGCCCTGGAAGAACGTCGCCACCAGCGAGCCGCCAATGAACGCTTTGTCCCAAAGATGGCGTTTGGCGTCGGTCGCCTTGAAGCGAAACTCGAAGGCCACACCGCGAAAAATCAGCCCGATAAGCATCAGGATCAGCGGCAGGTACAAGGCCTCCAATACGACCGAATAGGCCAGTGGAAACGCACCAAACAATCCTGCGCCGCCCAGCACCAGCCAGGTCTCGTTGCCGTCCCAGACCGGCGCAACGGTGTTCATCATGACGTCGCGGTCGGTCTTATCCTTCATGAAGGGAAAGAGAATCCCGATACCCAGATCGAAGCCGTCCATGACGACGTACATCATGATGCCGAAGATGATGATCACGGCCCAGATCAGTGGAAGATCGATACCCATGGCTCAGTTCCCTTCCCGCAGGCTGTCTTTGTGGCCTTCTTCGCTGCCTTCGTCGGCGGCGGAGAGAGGACGTGCTGGAGTGCGTTTCTGGCCGGGGCCGCCGTGTGGCGTGTCGGCGCTTTCATGGGTCTTCGGCCCTTTGCGCACGAGGCGCATCATGTAGCCGAAGCCGGTGCCGAACAGCATGAAATACACTACGACGAACAGCACCAGGGTCAGGGTCAACTGCCCCACGCTGTGGTTAGACGAGGCGTTGGCGGTGCGCATCAGCCCGTAGACCACCCAGGGCTGGCGACCGATTTCCGTGGTGAACCAGCCCGCGAGCATCGCGATCAGCCCGGCAGGCCCCATGCACATCACGAGCCGCAGAAACAGGCGATTGGTGTACAGCCCGCCACGCCAGCGCAGCCAGGCGCTCCACAGGCCGACGAAGATCATCAGCATGCCCAGCGCCACCATCACCCGGAACGACCAGAAGACGATCAGCGAATTGGGGCGGTCCTCAGGCGGGAACGACTTCAGCGCCGGGATCTGTTTGTCCAGGCTGTGGGTCAGGATCAGGCTGCCGAGGTACGGAATCTCGATGGCGTATTTGGTGCGCTCTTCTTTCATGTCCGGAATGCCGAACAGGATGAGCGGCGTCGGCTCGTTGCCCACGTTTTCCCAATGTCCTTCGATGGCCGCGATCTTGGCAGGCTGGTGCTCCAGCGTGTTCAAGCCATGGGCATCGCCCACCACTGCTTGAATCGGCGCCACGATCAGCGCCATCCACATCGCCATCGACAGCATCCGGCGGATGGCCGGGTTGTCACGGCCGCGCAGCAAGTGCCAGGCGGCCGAGGCGCCAACGAAGAAGGCAGTCGCGACGAACGCTGCAATGGCCATGTGCATGAGGCGATAGGGGAATGACGGGTTGAAGATCACCGCAAGCCAGTCCACCGGAATCACCCGGCCATCGATGATTTCGAAGCCCTGCGGGGTTTGCATCCAGCTGTTGGAGGCGAGAATCCAGAAGGTGGAAATCAGCGTGCCAATGGCCACCATCACGGTCGCAAAGAAATGCAGGCCACGGCCAACGCGGTTCCAACCAAACAGCATCACGCCCAGGAAACCGGCTTCTAGGAAGAAGGCGGTCAGCACTTCATAGGTCAGCAACGGCCCGGTGATCGCGCCAGCGAAATCGGAGAATCGGCTCCAGTTGGTGCCGAATTCGTACGCCATGACCAGCCCGGAGACCACGCCCATGCCAAAGTTGACGGCAAATATCTTCGACCAGAAATGGTAGAGGTCTCGGTAGGTGTCATCGTGGGTCTTGAGCCACAAACCTTCGAGCACCGCGAGGAAACTCGCCAGACCGATGGTGATGGCAGGGAACAGGATGTGGAACGAAACAGTGAACGCAAACTGAATTCGGGCGAGATCGAGTGCCTCTAAACCGAACATAGGTCTTCCTCTAATCAGGTGAAACCGGCTGCAGACACACGGGGCCTTCAGCGACTGCCCCCACGGTGTATTGAGTACGACGGCGTGCCGTTGTTCTTTTTGATTTCGCGCTCAGGCAAACGACCACGCGGGAGTGATGTCAAGCCGCCCGGTCAATCGCTGGAGTGTGAGAAATTGATTCAGGTCAGCCGACGCTGAAAGAGTAGTCCCATTTCGGCACATGCTCCGCGTGGTCATTTGTCGCGTGACGAGTTGCCTCACCCGGGAGGGCAGTGCAGAAGGGGAGAAAGCGGATCAGACGCGGGATAAATGTGCTTTCGCATCTGCGCGGCGCAGGCCGTGAGAGTGCAGGAGTTCACAACGAACGACGCAAAAACCCCAACAGCGCGCTGACCAACCGTCGATACAGCGCGTCCACTTCCGCCACCTGCCCCTTGCCCCGCAGGCTGCCGTGCACGAGCCCCAGTCCCGGGTCGAACTCGGTAGCAACGCCTGCTTCGCGCAAGGCCCGTTCGTAACACACGCCGTCGTCGCGCAAGGGGTCGAACTGGGCGACGGCAATGAACGCTGGCGCCAGGCCACGGAAGTCCGTCGCATTGAGGGGCATTGCATACGGTGAACGTTCGCCCTCGCTCAAATACAACTGCCGGTAAAACCCCAGATCCACTGTACTGAGCAACGGCGCATCGAAACATTCCGTGCGCGATGGGAGGTCGTCGGCCCCGCCCAGTCCTGGGTAAATCAGGGTTTGCCCTACGGGCTGCCGCTGTCCCGAATCGCGCAGGGCCAGGCACACGGCCGCGGCGAGATTTCCCCCAGCGCTGTCTCCGGCAATGGCGATGCGCTGAGGATCGATGTCCAGCCGTTGCGCCTGAATCTGCAAAGCGTGCCAGACCTCCAGGCAATCCTCGAAACCGGCCGGGAACGGGTGGTCGGGGGCCAACCGATAATCGACCGCGATGACCACCGCGTTGAGGTCAACCGCCAAGGTCGCAGTCAGAAAATCATGGGAATCCAGATCCCCGACCACCCAGCCCCCGCCGTGCAGGTACATGACACATGGGGCGGGATGTTCGACAGAAATGCGATGGGGCCGGTAACAGCGCACGTCCACCCCGGCCAGCTGGAAATCCTTGACCTCAAGGTCGGCCGGACGGGTGGGGGTGAAGGCCTCGCACATGCGCGAGTAGGCGCGGCGTTGAGCGGGAATTTCCAGCGAGTCGACGCTGAAACTCAGGGTCTTCTCAATGAAGAGGGCCATTTCTGGCGAGAGGGGATATTCAGTAGGCATCCGCGGCTCCAGCCCGTCTGACGCCGGGGGACAGGGTTGGTATGAACACAAAACCTGTAGGAGCGAATTCATTCGCGATTGGCCAGTACATCCAACGCATTTTCATGGGATGGACGGCCACATCGCGAATGAATTCGCTCCTACAGGGTGACATCAACAGCGCCGACTCACTGCGCTTACTTGTTGACAGCCACTTGCACAGCCGCCGCTGCGTCTTTGCCGTCAAACGTGGTCACGCCATCCAGCCAGCGCTTGGTGTCTTCCGGGTGATCCTTGAGCCAGGCCTTGGCGACGTCGTTCGGGGCCTTGCGGTCCATGATCGGCACCATCATCTGGCTTTCCTGCGCCGCGGTGAATTTCAGGTTGCTCATCAGCTTGTTGACGTTCGGGCAACGGGTCGCGTAATCCGGCGCAGTCACGACGGAGACTGTCGCTGCACCTTCGTTCGGGCCGAACACATCTTCACTGCCGGTCAGGTACGCGATCTTCATGTTGATGTTCATCGGGTGCGGAGTCCAACCCACGAACACCACCCACTCCTTGCGATCCACGGCGCGTTTCACAGCGGCCAGCATCCCGGCTTCGCCCGATTCAACCAGCTGGAAACCTTTGAGGCCGAACTGGTCCTTTTCGATCATGCCCTTGATGTTGGCATTGGCACCGGTGCCTGGCTCGATCCCGTAGATCTTGCCGCCAAGCTTGTCCTTGAATTTGGCGATGTCTGCGAACGTTTTCAGGCCCGCGTCCGCTTCGAATTGCGGCACGGCCAGCGTGGCCTGGGCATCGTTCATGCTCGGGGTGTCGAACACCTTGACCTGATTGGCCGACACGAAGGGTGCAATGTTCTTGTCCATCGCCGGTTTCCAGTAACCCAGGAACACGTCAAGACGGTCATCACGCAAACCGCCGAAAACGATCTGTTGCGCGGCACTGGTTTGCTTCACGTCGTAACCCAGGTTCTGCAGCAACACTTCAGCCACCGCGCTGGTCGCGATCACGTCAGTCCAGTTGACCACGCCCATCCGCACGTTCTGACACTTGGCTGGCTCGGCCGCCATCAAAGCCGTGCTGCTCAGCATCAACACACCACAACTGATCTGACGAATAAACTTCTTCATGCGTGCTCCTCGGGTCGGCTCGTTATTTTTAATCAGCTCTTTTTGGCAGTTTGTTTCTAAACCTTGAAGACCCACGACAATGCGTTGCTGCCGCGTTGATGCAAATTACGCAGCCGCCCTGCCCACGAAACGCACCAGCGCGACCTGTGCTTGCACTGTGGCGACATTGAGAAAGATGGCAGGTTGACAGCAGCATGACGAGTGCCTGTAGGAGCGAGCCCCTACAGGGTTTGCGGATGATCAGAGCACTTTATCCAAGGTGATCGGAAACTCGCGCACGCGCTTGCCCGTTGCATGATAGATGGCATTGGCAATCGCGGACGCGACACCGACGATGCCAATTTCCCCGACGCCCTTGGACCCCAACTCGTTGACGATCTCGTCGTTCTCTTCAACGAACAGCACGTCAATCTCGCCAATGTCGGCGTTCACGGGGATGTGGTATTCCGCCAGGCTGTGATTCATGAACCGGCCCAGAGTGTGATCGGTCTGAGTCTCTTCTTGCATGGCCTGACTGATGCCCCACACCACGCCCCCCAGAATCTGGCTGCGCGCCGTTTTGGGATTGACCACCCTCCCCGCCGCCACCGCGCTGACGACGCGATTCACTCGGATGTTGCCCAAGTCTTCATCGACCAGCACCTCGACAAACACTGCCGAGTGCGTCGCGGTGGCGTAGCCATTGCGCTTCTCGTCGGGTTCGGCGTCGATCTGCACGTCCAGCGTCTCGTGGGACGACTCTCGGACGATGTCGGCGTAGGCAAATCGCTGATCCTGGATGATCAGGTAGCCGTCGCCAAACGCGATGTCTTCCATGTCCACCACCGCGAATTGCGGATGGGCCATGCGCACAGCGTCCAGCAGTTTGGTGCGCACGCCTCGGCATGCCTGCTGTACCGCCGTGCCCACTGATGACACGGTGAACGAGCCGCCCTGCAACGGCGCGGTCGGCAACGAAGAGTCGCCCAGGACGAAAGTCACGTCGTCATGCTTGACCCCGGCGGCTTCGGCCGCGATTTGCACCATGACGGTGTACGTCCCGGTGCCGATGTCGGTGGTAGCGCTACTCACGGTCAACTTGCCATTGGCGTCGATGCTGGCCTTGGCGCTGGCCTTCATCTGCATCGCCTCCCACACCCCGCCCGCCATGCCCCAGCCCACCAACTGCCGGCCGTTGCGCATGCTGCGCGGTTCGGGATTGCGTCGATGCCAGCCGAAGCGCTCTGCGCCTTGCTCATAGCAGGCGATCAGTTCCTTGCTGGAATAGGGTTTGTCCTCGTTGCCATTGCGCTCGGCGAAATTAATCACGCGCAGTTGCACAGGATCGATTCCGGCAGCGCAGGCCAGCTCGTCCATCGCGCATTCCAGCCCGACCATGCCCGAAGTCGCGCCCGGCGCCCGCATGTCCAGCGGGGTGTAGACGTCCAGCGGCGCGAGTTTGTAGGTCAGTTGTACGTTGTCGCACTGGTACAGCATGCCGCTCCACTCGACGACATGTTCGGTGAAGTCCTCAAAGCGCGAGGTCTGGCCGATGACGTCGTGCCCCACTGCCACCAGCCGGCCCTCTTTGGTCGCACCGAGTCGCAGGTGCTGCAAGGTGTTGGGGCGGTAGCCAAAGGTGAACATCTGTTGGCGGGTCAAGGTCACACGAACCGAGCGTTTGAGCTGCAGCGCCGCCATCACCGCCAAGGGCAATTGGTATTGCGGACGCAAACCTGAACCGAACGCACCGCCCACGAACGCGGCGAAAATGCGGATCTTCGACTTGTCCAGGTCGAACACCTTGTGCAGGTAGTCCTGACAATTCTGCGGGCCTTGGGTCTTGTCGTGGATGTGCAGGCTGCCGTCGGGCTGATAGAGCACGGTCGAGGCGTGGGGCTCCATCGGGTTGTGATGTTCGTTGGGGGTGCTGTAACGGGCGTCCATGGTGAACGCCGCGCTGGCCATTCCTGCGTCGAAATCACCCCTCGGTTTCGGGGTTTCCGCCGGGGCCGTATGAGCGCTGCCTTGGACGGCGAGCAGACTCGTCTGGTGAGCCTCGGTCTCGTACTCGATGCGGATCAGCGAACCGGCATGGCGCGCAATCTCCAGCGAGTCGGCCACGACCAGCGCCAACGGCTGGCCGCTGTAGAGCACGCGATCGTTATAAAGAGGCCGAAATGGCGACCCCTCTGCCGAGTCGGCGTCTTCGTAATCCTTGTCATAGCTGGCGACGTGCGGGCGATTGAGGTGATCGATCACAGCCACGACGCCCGGCACTTGCAGCGCCTGCGACGTGTCGATGTTGATCACGCGCCCTCGGGCGATGGTGCTGGAGACCACGCTCCCATGAAGCAGGCCCTTTTCCGGGTATTCACCCGCGTAACGGGCCTGGCCTGTCACTTTCAGCACGCCATCGACTCGGTCCAGTGGCTGGCCCACGGGCGAGACGCGACCGGGTGGAAACATTTTGGCGTTCATCAGGCATTCCCTCCCACGGCGGCGTCGCTGAGCGCACGGACGATAGCGCGACGTGCCAGTTTGATCTTGAAGGCGTTGTGCTCAAGCGGCTGAGCGTCGCGCAGCATGGCGTCGGCGGCCGCCACGAAGTTTTCCCGTGAGACCGGTTGGCCGATCAGCGAGCGCTCGACCTCTTTGTCGCGCCACGGCTTGTGCGCCACGCCGCCCAAAGCCAATCGCACCTCGCGAATAACATCGCCGTCGAGCTCCAGCGCGGCGGCCACAGAGACCAGCGCGAACGCGTAGGACGCGCGATCACGGATTTTCAGGTAATGGCTGTGCCGCTGAAACTGCGCAGGGGGCAGTTCAACGGCAGTGATCAGCTCATCGTCCGCCAACTGATTGTCCCGTTTGGGAGAGTCGGCCGGCAGGCGATGAAAATCCGCGAATTCGATCGTGCGTTTCCCGGCGCGCCCTTCGACATGAACCACCGCTTCAAGCGCCGCGAGCGCGACACACATGTCTGACGGGTGAGTCGCCACGCAGTCGTCGCTGGCGCCCAGAATCGCGTGAATCCGGTTCAAGCCTTGTTTCGCAGGACAGCCAGAACCCGGCTCGCGCTTATTGCAGGGGACTGTCGAATCGTAGAAGTAGTAGCAACGGGTGCGCTGCAACAGGTTGCCGCCGGTGCTGGCCATGTTGCGCAGCTGAGGCGACGCGCCAGCGAGTACGGCCTGTGACAGGAGCGGGTAACGGGTTTCGATCAACGGGTGCCAGGCCAGGTCGGCATTGCTGACCAGCGCGCCGATCATGACGCCGCCTTCGGGCGTCTCGCGGACGTCCTTCAGCGGCAGTCCGGTGATGTCGATCAAGTGCTCGGGGTGGGCGATGTTCTCCTTCATCAAGTCCAGCAGGTTGGTACCGCCCGCGATGAAGCGGCTGGCGGGTCCCGCAAGGTTGATGGCTTGAGCCACATCGGCTGGCTTGCTGTAACTGAACGGGGTCATGACTGGCGCCCTCCCTGACCGGGTGCGGCGTCGAGTTGAGGCAGCACCTCAACGACGGCCGCACGAATGTTGCTGTAGGCGCCGCAACGGCACAGATTGCCGCTCATCAGCTCTTTGATGTCGTCTTCGGTGTGCGCGCGCCCTTCGTTGGCCAACCCAACGGCCGAGCAGATCTGGCCCGGCGTGCAGTAGCCGCACTGAAAGGCGTCATGTTTGATGAACGCCTGCTGCATCGGGTGCAGGGTGTCGCCTTCGGCCAACCCTTCGATGGTGGTGAGTTCGGCGCCGTCGCACATGATCGCCAGCGTCAGGCAGGCATTGATGCGCTTGCCGTCGCGCAACACGGTGCACGCCCCGCATTGGCCGTGGTCGCAGCCTTTTTTGGTGCCGACCAGATCGAGCTGTTCGCGCAGCAGGTCAAGCAACGTGGTCCAGGGTTGCACGTTCAATTGCCGGGGTTGGCCGTTGAGCGTCAGGGCAATGGAATGCTCTGCGAAGGCCTGTGGGTTCGTCGCACTCATGGGAAAGCCTCACGGTTGTTACGCATCAGCGCAGTGAATCTGCGTCTCTGGTTTACGACGTGTGGTGTTTCGCAATCGTTCAGGGAATGTGATGAGTGAGCGTCGGGGCGCTCGATCATCGACGGCCAGACGGTTTGAGCCTCAACGCGGCGGCGAACGGAGGGGCAATCCTGACAAATACCGTCCCCCGACGGGCTCCCGCCCCCATCCCGCAAAGCTGCTGGTATGATGCGCGGCTTTTTTGCGACTGGCAGATTTTGTGCAGTGAATTTATACGAGCCGTTTCAACGGCTGTGCTTTGCTGTCACTAGTCGATTCATTAAAGGCGCATTGCGCCACCGGGGAGCCATACATGCTGGAGCGGCTGTTTCAACTCAAGGCACATGACACCAATGTGCGTACCGAAATTCTGGCCGGGGTCACGACGTTCCTCGCCATGGCCTACATCCTGTTCGTCAACCCGAGCATCCTCGGCGCGACGGGCATGGACAAGGGCGCCATCTTCGTTGCGACCTGCCTGGCGGCCGCCATCGGTTCCACGGTCATGGGCCTGATCGCCAACTACCCGATCGCGCTGGCGCCGGGGATGGGCCTGAACGCCTTCTTCACTTACACCGTCGTGCTGCACATGGGTCACACCTGGCAAGTCGCGCTGGGTGCGGTGTTCATCTCGGCCGTGATGTTTTTCCTGCTGTCGATCTTTCGCATCCGCGAGTGGATCATCAACAGCATCCCGCTGCCGCTGCGCTCGGCTATTGCCGCCGGTATCGGCTTGTTCCTGGCGCTGATCGCCCTGCACAACGCCGACATCGTCGTCAGCAACCCGGCGACCATGGTCGGCCTGGGTGATCTGGCCAAGCCTGCGCCAATCCTCGCCGCGCTCGGTTTTGCCCTGATCGTCGCCCTTGATGCCCTGAAAGTGCGCGGCGCGGTGCTGATCGGCATTCTGGCGGTCACCGTTATCTCCATCGTCCTCGGTTTTTCGCCGTTCGGTGGCGTGATGTCGATGCCGCCATCGCTGGCCCCCACGTTCCTGCAACTGGACATTCCGGGCGCGCTGAACATCGGTCTGGTCAGCGTAATCTTCTCTTTCCTGTTCGTTGACCTGTTCGACAACTCCGGCACCCTGATCGGCGTCGCCAAGCGCGCAGGTTTGATGGGCAAGGACGGCCACATGCCGAAGATGGGCCGCGCCCTGATCGCCGACAGCACCGCCGCCATGGCCGGTTCGCTGCTGGGCACGTCAACCACGACCAGTTACATCGAGTCGGCAGCAGGCGTCAGTGCCGGGGGCCGCACCGGTCTGACCGCCATCGTCGTCGCTGTGCTGTTCTTGCTGGCGCTGTTCTTCGCCCCGTTGGCGGGCAGCGTTCCGGCGTTTGCCACCGCTCCGGCGTTGCTGTTCGTTGCCGTGCTGATGACCTCGGGTCTGGCGGAAATCAACTGGGACGACATCACCGAAGCCGCCCCGGTGGTGCTGACCGCGCTGGCGATGCCGTTCACCTATTCCATCGCCAACGGCATCGCCTTCGGTTTCATTTCCTGGACCGTGATCAAGCTGTTGTCGGGCCGGGCCCGTGAGCTGAATTCGGCCTTGGTCGTACTGTCGATTCTGTTTGTGATCAAGTTGGGCTTTTATCCATGAGTGCTGCGTTCGACCCTGCCAACTACACCCGACAGCTCGATGAAAAGGCCCAGCGCCTGCGCGAGCTGTTGCAGCCCTTCGATGCACCCGAGCCGCAAGTGTTCGACTCTCCGCGCGAGCATTACCGCTTGCGCGCCGAGTTCCGGCTATGGCGCGACGAGGGCGTGCGTCACTACGCGATGTTTGCGCCAGGCGACAAATACACCCCGATCCTGATTAACGAATTCCCCATCGCCAGCCAGCAGATCAACGCGCTGATGCCGGTGCTGCGGGACCGTTGGGAAGCCAGCAAGACGCTCAATCACAAGCTGTTCCAGGTGGATTTCCTGACCACGCTGGCAGGCGACGGCATGATCACCCTGTGCTATCACCGCCCGCTGGATGACGCCTGGCAGGCTGAAGCCGAGCAGTTGGCGGCGGACCTCAACGTCAGCGTGATCGGGCGCTCCAAAGGCCAGCGCCTGGTGATCGGTCGTGATTACGTGACCGAGGAACTGGAAGTGGCCGGCCGTACGTTCAGCTACCGCCAGCCGGAAGGCGCGTTCACTCAACCCAATGGCACGGTGAACCAGAAAATGCTGAGCTGGGCGTACGACGCACTGGGCGACCGGGACGATGACCTGCTGGAGCTGTATTGCGGCAACGGCAACTTCACCCTGCCGCTGGCGACCCGCGTGCGCAAGGTGCTCGCGACCGAAATCAGCAAGACGTCGGTCAACGCGGCCCTCAGCAACCTGGCTGACAACGGTGTGGATAACGTGTCGCTGGTGCGTCTCTCGGCGGAAGAGCTGACCGAGGCGCTGAACGACGTGCGTCCGTTCCGCCGTCTGGCCGGTGTCGATCTGAAAAGCTACGACTTCGGCAGCGTGTTCGTCGACCCGCCCCGCGCCGGGATGGACCCGGACACCTGCGAGCTGACCCGACGTTTCGAACGCATTCTGTACATCTCCTGCAACCCGGAAACCCTGGCCGCCAACATCGCCCAACTGCACGACACCCACCGGGTGGAGCGCTGTGCACTGTTCGACCAGTTTCCGTACACCCACCATATGGAATCGGGTGTGTTGCTGGTTCGTCGGTAATCCTGATCGTTGCTTTGATCGTTCCCATGCTCCGCGTGGGAACGATTATCTGCGATGAGCCTTTCGCGACAGCCCACAAAACGCGCCTATTCCCTACCATCCATCATTAAATTTCTGACAGTAAGCGGCATATACCTCCTTGGCGGTGTATAACAGTCGGCCGTCTTTCGCTTCGATGGATGTCCTGCCTTGAGTTCCGATTCGTCCGCCTCACCTTCCGACGCCGTTTCTGGAAGTGCCCTTAAGCAGCCCGGCTTTTTTGCCTTCCTGACCGCCCGCCTTGCCGCCGTCTTCGCCATGCAAATTCAAGCCGTTGTCGTGGCCTGGCAAGTCTATGACATGACCCGCGACCCGATTTCGCTGGCGTATGTGGGACTGGCGCAGTTCATTCCGATGCTGTTGCTGCTGATGCCAGCCGGTGACCTGATCGACCGCTACGACCGCAAACTGATCCTGACCATCAGTTGGACCGTGCAGGCCACGTGCAGCCTGATGCTGATGCTGTTTTCCGTTACCCACCACCAGGACACCCGCCTGATCTACGCGACGCTGGCCCTGTTCGGTTGTGCCCGGGCGTTCACCGGTCCGGCGCTGCAAAGCCTGCTGCCGCAAGTCGTGCCTCGGGAAAAACTGGCGTCGGCGATTGCGACGAACAGCATGATCATGCGCATCGCGACCATCGCCGGGCCTTTGGTCGGCGGCGGTCTTTACGCGGCAGGCGGTGGCGGGCTGACCTACACCGTGTGCATGGCAAGCTTCATCGCAGGCGTGCTGTTGCTGATTCGCGTGCCGGTGCTGTACGCCGGTAAAAAGCAGATCCTTGAATCCACCGCCTGGAAACGCTTCACCGCCGGGATCGCCTTCATTCGTTCTCGCCCGATCATTCTCGGCACCATTTCCCTCGACCTGTTCGCCGTGCTGCTCGGCGGCGTAGTGGCGTTGCTGCCGATCTACGCCCACGAAGTGCTGCACCTCGGTCCTCAAGGGCTGGGCGCGTTGCGCAGTGCGATGAGCCTGGGCGAAGTGACCACCGGCCTGTATTTGGCGGCGCGTCCGTTCGATCGCCACGTCGGTATGGTGATGTTCATTGCCGTGGCGGTGTTCGGCGTCGCTAACCTGGTGTTCGCCCTGTCGACGCTGTTCTGGCTCTCCCTGATCGCGCTGATGTGCGCCGGTGCAGCGGACATGGTGAGCGTCTACATCCGCTCGACGCTGGTGCAGTTCTCCACGCCGGACGACATGCGCGGCCGAGTGAACGCCGTGAACATGCTGTTCATTGGTTCCTCCAACGAGCTGGGCGAATTCCGTGCAGGCAGCAGCGCCTCACTGTTCGGCGCTGTGCCTGCCGCGATCCTCGGCGGGCTGTGCACCCTGGGCGTCGTGGGCAGCTGGATGTTGGGTTTCAAAGCGCTGCGGCAGGTGAACCATTTCGCCGATGCATCGCCTGTGGAAGTGTCCGAGAAGCAGACCGCGCGGGTGTGATGACGCGCGTTTGCCTGTAGGAGCGCTTGACCGCGAGACGTCGGATCAAGCGCCAAGGGCTAATCGACGGTTGCTGACCGCGTGCTGCCCGACGGCGTCAGTCGGGCAGTCAGATAATCCAGCAGCGCCCGCACTTTCGGCAGATTTTCCCGGTTCCTGCGCCAGACCAGATTCATCGGCATACCTTCGGTAGCCAGGTCTGGCAGGACTTCCACCAACGCCCCCGAATCCAGATGACGCTGCACCAGCCACGTGGGCAACTGCGTAATACCCAACCCCGCCAGCGCTGCCATCACCACCCCTTCCCCATCGCCCACGGCCACGTGGGGGTGCATGATTCTGCGCTCCATGTCGCCGGATTGCCGCCCCTTGAAATACCAAGGGCTGATCGTGCCCGCATGCATCGAATAGCCCAGGCACCGATGCGCTTCGAGGTCGTGCTCAAACGCCGGTATGCCGAACTGGGCCAGGTATTCGGGGGACGCGCAGAACACCAGTCGCTGACTGCCAAAATAGCGATGTCCTACGCTGGACGCCCACGCGTCTGGCCCGCCAATCCGCACCACGATGTCGATTTCTTCGTGCACGGGGTCGACGAAGCGGTCCGCGAACGAAATGTGCGGCATCAATCTCGGGTGCTGTTTGACGAAGTCCAGAATCAAAGGCAGGACGTGCAACCGTCCATAGGCCGCGGGCAAATCGATGCGCACCTTGCCCTGAGGCTCATCATGCTCGGAATGCAGCACCTGCTCGACTTCTTCAAGGTCCGAGAGCACGGCGGTGCAGGTCTGGTAAAACGTCAGTCCCGCATCAGTCAAAGACAGGCGTCGAGTGGTGCGGTTGAACAGCCGCGTCCCCAGTCGGTTTTCCAGCCGACCGATGCTTTTGCTCACGGCAGAATTGCTGAGATTGAGGCGCTCGGCAGCGGCGGTGAAACTGCCCAGATCGGCGACGATGACAAACACGTCGATGCCTTTGAGGCGTTCGGAAGAAAACATCAGCGACCCCGCGATTAGTGAACCTGTTTCACATCATTTCAGAAAAAATGACCGGAATAGACCATAAATTCTCCAATAGGCTAGCGCCATACTTTTTTCTGGAGTTTCACCATGTCTTCCCCCTCAACGGCCAACGCCGACGCGCTGCCGTACGAGTCCTCGCGATCCGGCGTGCAGATCCTGATCATGGCCATCGCGGCCTTCATCATCGTAACCACCGAGTTTGTCATCGTCGGACTTCTGCCTGCGCTCGCGCAGGATTTGAACGTCTCGATCACCGTTGCCGGTCAGGTCGTCACGCTGTTTGCCTTCACGGTGATGTTGTTCGGCCCAGTGCTGACGGCCAAGCTGGCTCGCGTGGAGCGCAAAAAACTGTTCACACTGATTCTGATCGTCTTCGCTTTGTCGAACGCCTTGGCGGCTGTTTCGACCAACATTTGGGTGCTGGCCATCGCCCGCTTCATTCCAGCGCTGGCGCTTCCGGTGTTCTGGGGCACGGCCAGCGAAACCGCCGGGCAACTGGCCGGTCCCGGCAACGCGGGCAAAGCCGTGTCGAAGGTCTACCTCGGCATCTCGGCGGCGCTGGTGTTCGGCATCCCGCTGGGCACCGTGGCAGCAGACCTGATTGGCTGGCGTGGCAGCTTCTGGGTGCTGTCGGGACTCTCGCTGATCATCGGCATTCTGATGCACCTGATGATGCCGACACTGCCCAGCGCCCCCGTTGCGGACGAAGGCGAGAAACAGACCGCCATCTTGCGTCAGCCTCGGTTCCTGGCGCACATCCTGCTGTCGGTGCTGACCTTTACCGCGATGTTCACGGCCTACACCTACCTGGCCGACATCCTCGAACGTCTTGCGAATATTCCGTCGAGTCATGTCGGCTGGTGGCTGATGGGTTTCGGCGCCGTCGGCATGATCGGCAACCATCTGGGCGGCGCCATGGTGGACCGTCGGCCGTTGGGGGCGATGGTGCTGTTTCTGCTGGTGCTGGGGTTCGGAATGCTCGCAGCAGTGACGCTGGCGGCGGACACGCCCTGGCTGGTCGCGTCGCTGATCATCTGGGGCGTCGCCTACACCGCGCTGTTCCCGGTCTGCCAGGTGCGTGTGATGACGGCTGGCGCCAAGGCGCAAGCGCTGGCAGCGTCAATGAACATCTCGGCGGCCAACGCTGGGATCGGCCTTGGTGCCATTTTTGGCGGCTTGGGCATTCATCATTACGGGCTGGGTTCGCTCGGGATCATCGCCACGACCCTCGCCGCCCTTGGCGTTATCGTGGCGCTGTTGATGATGCGCGGTCAGCGATAACCGCGTGGTTCGCGCGAGGAAAACACCTCGCGCAGCCCACTTTATGACCCAGTCTTGTAGGAAAGAATCACGCCCAAAGTAGGGCCGTTCTGAATTCTCTGTAACCCCGCCCCAGCCCCTCGAAAAGCCCGCTGCCCTTTTCCTATCCTCGCGCTTTCATGCACGTTCAGGGACAGGAAAATGGCAGTCGCAGGCAAGCCGTATGTGTTCATCAACGATCAGGTTCAGCACTACCCCGTCATCAAGGCGCAGGTCGGCGGTGGGGCGAAATTCGACCAGCTTAACGCTCACGTCCGCAACACGATGGTCATGCCGGGGCAGCTCATGGTCGTCGCCGACGAATCGACGTCGCGAGTGACGCCTGAGGAGGCGGAGATGATGCGACTCGCATACGGCACTCACCATTCGCTCTTTCAGCATCAAGCGGACAAGGACATCGTCAAGAATTACGACCTGTTACAGCACATGCTGGGCTACGGATCATTGGGCATCGGTGCCGCCACCGGGAGCTGGGAAAAGCACCTCAAAGGTGTTGAAGCCACGTTAAAAGACATCGAGCAGCTGTATCAACTCGCCCTCAAACGCGGCACCCCCATCGCACGGCAGGAATTCATCAACCAACGCCGCGTGCACTTCGTCAAACTCGCCACCCAACTCAAAGGCATCGCCCACTGGGGCACGGGTATGCGCAATAACGGGTCAATCAAGAAAATGTTGGGGGTTTCGACGAAAAGCTATCTGCACAACCCCGAGATACGTGGCTATTCGCAACGGCTGGCGCATATTGCCAAGGCTTCGAGGTTGCTGAGGATGGGGACGCCGATCGGGATCGGGTTGAATGCGTGGTCAACGCATCTGGAGATCAAGGAAGCATGTTCGATGGAGCGGGAGGAAATGTGCAGGAAGGCGAAGTATGTCGAAGGGTCGAAGCTGGTCGGCGGCATTAGCGGCGGCCTGATAGGGGGCACTATTGGAATGGCCACCCTTACACCGCTTTGCATGGTCGTGTTCGGAGTACCAACCGGCGGTTTGGGCGCGATTGGATGCGGTATCGTCGCGTCTGCTATAGGCGGATACGCTGCAGGCTCTGCAGGTGAGTGGGGTGGTGAACACATTGGCGAAATGATCTACGAATGGAGGCCGTAATGCCGATTTTTGTCGTCCTGGGCTTGGCTTGGCTCATTTCCTCGTGGATCAATCTCATGGCAATGGGATGGTTCACGTACAAGAATATTGATGTACTTGAAGAGCATTTGTCCGACTGCCAAGGTGTTACAAACACCCGAAACCTGTGGCAAGGCGGCGTGATAGGTCGACAGATGCGACTCAGCATCATTTTCGCAATTATGTACATGCCGAGAATCATGTACCGCCGAGGTGACATTACCCAAGACGCTCACCTCAGGATCCCCTTCCGTTTGAGGCGACATATCTGGGGACTTCATATCTGGCTTTTCATCAACGGCGGCGCCCTAGCTGCACTGTGTTACGCCATTGAAAGCTCTCGATAGTCAGCAAGGTTAGGAAATGCTCCGCAATCACCGAGCACCCCCTGAACCATTCCCCCCGCTTCGCCCTCTTAGTCCCAGCAGTCAGACGCCGTACCTCCCCCGGCGTCTACACTTCCTACACGACTAAAAGAGGATTCTTCCATGCTCTGGAAAAAGGGACGTCGCAGTGACAACGTCGTCGATGCACGCGATGACTCCGGTGGCGGGGGTGGGATGCGCATCGGGGGCAAGGGGCTGGGGCTTGGCGGGATTGTGATCATCGTCGCCATTGGGCTGTTGACCGGGCAGGACCCGATGCAGATTCTCGGGCAGATCGCCGGTCAGGTCGGCAGCCAACAGACCACCTCTGTCAGCCCTCAGACGCGACAGGCGCCTCCGGCCAACGACGAGCAGGCGGATTTCGTGCGAGCCATTCTGGGTGACACTGAAGACACATGGGGTCAGATCTTCCAGCAGGGTGGTCGGCAGTATAAAAACCCGACTCTGATTCTGTTCCGGGGTCAGGTGCAGTCTGCGTGTGGCTTTGCGTCATCCGCCAGCGGCCCGTTCTATTGCCCGGCCGATCAGAAGGTTTATCTGGACATGGATTTCTTCCGCGAGATGAGCCAGCGCTTCAAAGCCGCAGGGGATTTTGCCCAGGCCTACGTGATTGCGCATGAAGTTGGCCATCATGTGCAGACCTTGCTGGGGGTTTCAGCTAAAGTTGACGCCGCCCGCCAGCGTGGCATGCGCATGGAGGGTGACAACGGTCTGTTGGTGCGTCAGGAGTTGCAGGCGGATTGCCTCGCCGGTGTTTGGGCCAACAACGCGCAAAAGCGTTTGAACTGGCTCGAACCGGGTGATATTGAAGAGGCGCTGAATGCGGCGAATGCCATCGGCGACGACCGTTTGCAGCAACAAAGCCAAGGGCGTGTAGTACCCGACTCGTTCACTCACGGGACGTCTGCCCAGCGGGTTCGCTGGTTCAAGACAGGTTTTGCCCAGGGACAAATCAACCAATGCGATACCTTCGCCGCCAAGAGCCTCTGATCACATGATGAAACCGCTTTCGATCCTGTTGTTGGGCACCCTGATGAGCGCGACGGCTCATGCTGCGGATCAGGCGGTCAAATCCATCAGCCCCGACCGGCTGCTGATCAATGGAACGTCTCAAGCCACGCTGGGCCTGAGCCAGAGCTGGGTTAGCCCGAACCCGCATATTCAGCGGGTGGTCATCATTTTTCATGGTCGCCTGCGCAACGCTCAGACGTACTTGCGCAGCGTCGAGCGGGCTGCCAACCAGTCCAAGCAGCGGCCTAAAACCCTGCTGATCGCGCCGCAGTTCCTCGATGAGAAGGACATCACCGCGCACCACTTGCCGGAAACGGTGTTGCGCTGGCACGCCAACGACTGGATGGCGGGCGACAAGTCGCTGGGTGCCAAGCCCGTCAGTTCATTCGTGGTCATCGACCATATCCTCAAGCGCCTGAGCGACAGCAAGCTGTTTCCGAACCTGAAAGAAATCGTCATCGCCGGTCACTCGGGTGGTGCGCAGGTGGTGCAGCGCTACGCGATGATCGGCGGCAAGGAAGACGCGCTGCTAAAGAAGGAAGGCATCAAGTTGCGTTACGTGATCGCCAACCCGTCGTCTTACGCCTATTTCGACGCGACCCGGCCATTGCCGGTGACGACGGCGAGCTGCCCGGGGTTCGACACCTGGAAATACGGCATGAACAAACTGCCGGCCTATGCAGGCAAGGACACCGTGGCGGAGCTGGAAGCGGCGTACGTGAAGCGTGACATCACCTACCTGCTGGGCGATCAGGACACCGACCCGAATCACCCGGCGCTGGACAAGGATTGCGGTGCCGAGGCGCAAGGGCCGTTTCGCCTGGTGCGGGGGCACAATTTCTTCGATTACCTGACCAAGCGTCATCCTGAAGGGATGAACCAACGGCTGGTGGAAGTGAAAGGTGTGGGCCACAACGGCGACGCGATGTTCACCTCGCCAGAGGGACAGGCGGCGTTGTTCAAAGGGAATTGATCGCCGCCCCCGCCAAAAGCTTGCTCGCGATCAGGGAGCGTCAGTCATACACACGGTGGCTGATACCCCGCTATCGCGAGCAAGCTCACTCCTACAGGTTGTGTGTATTTCAAGCAGCTTTCGCGCTAGCTGAGCATCGCCCGTAACGCCACGCAATCATCCGCATGCCAATCGGTCAGTTCCGGCCAGGGGTTTTCCGGCAGGTTGACCAACACGGTATGCGCGCCCGCTGCTTTGCCGCACGCCAGGTCGAACTGGTAGTCGCCCACCATCACCATCTGCGAAGGCTCGACGTTCCAGGCCTGGGCCAACTTCAGAAGTCCGCCCGGATCAGGCTTCGGCGGCGCTTCGTCCCGCCCCAGCACATCTTCGACGTCGAAACAGTCGGCGATGCCGATGGCTTCCAGCGTGACGTGGGCCAGTTCCCGTGCGTTGCGCGTCAGGATGCCCAGCCGATAGCCACGCCCTGCCAACTCACGCACCAACTCGACGGCACCGGTCGCAGGCTTCGACGCCACGGCCAACTCTCGCTCATGCTCAAGCAGCCACGCATGCTTGGCCGCACCCTCTTCGGTGGGTAGCGCCGCCAGATGGGTGAGGATGTCGTCCTCCAGCGGAATACCCAAGGCGCGCTTGATTGCCGGAAAGTCGTGCACGGCGATGGTCAGCGTGCCGTCCATGTCGAACACCCAATGGCGCAACTGCGACAGGCTCATGCCCAATCCTTGCGGTGTCGGATCAAACCTTCTTGACTCACCGAGGCCACGAGCTGACCCGCGCGGTTGTAGACGCTGCCACGGGAAAACCCGCGCGCATTGCCGGCCCACGGGCTGTCCATCGCGTAAAGCAGCCACTCATCGGCCCGCAGTTCGCCATGAAACCACAGCGAATGGTCGAGGCTGGCGATCTGCATGTCTTTCTGCCAGACCGTCTTGCCGTGAGGCAGCAGCGACGTGGTCAGCAGATTGAAGTCCGACGCATAGGCAAGCATGTAGCGGTGCAGGGCCGGGATGTCAGGCAGCGTGCCGTCGGCGCGGAACCACACGTATTTCACCGCTTCGGTGGGCTGCGGGTTGTAAGGATCGAGGGCGGTGACAGGGCGGAACTCGATGGGCTTGGGGCACAGCAGCTTGTCTTTCATGTGAGCGGGAATCAGGTGCTCGCGTTGACGCGCCAACTCAAGTTCCGACGGCAGATTTTCCGGGCCGACCACCTGCGGCATCTGGCTCTGATGCTCGAAGCCTTTTTCGTCGTACTGGAACGACGCGCTACAGGTGAAGATGGGGTGGCCCTTCTGGATGGCCGTCACACGGCGGGTGCTGAAACTGCCGCCATCGCGCACGCGATCAACCTGATAAACCACAGGCAATTGCGCATCGCCCGGACGCAAGAAATAACCGTGCAGCGAGTGAACGTGGCGTTCATCCTCGACCGTCTTGCTCGCCGCCGACAACGACTGCCCCAGCACCTGACCGCCAAACAGCTGGCGAAAGCCAAGGTCCTGGCTGCGCCCACGGAAGAGGTTTTCTTCGATCGGCTCCAGGCTCAACAGCGACACCAGATCATCCAGCACATGGCTCATTCAGAGGTTCCTCACACACAGTCATTTCACGCCGGTCCAGCCACCGACGCCGAGCGACGGTGAACGTGGAGGTTGGGCAGAATGATACAGATGTTTGCGGCGGGGTTCCCGCCCATCACAACGTGGCGAGCCATTGTTGGCGATTGATGCGATACAGCACGTGGGGCCGCAGCGGGTGGCCTTCCGGGAGGTTGGGGTGGTCGAAATCATCATCCGGATCGTTTTGCATCCCGATGGCTTGCATGACCTTTTGCGAAGGCAGATTGCTGACGGCGGTGAATGAGACGATCTCGTCCAGTTCGACGTGCTCGAACCCACAGCCCAACACCGTCCACGCGGCCTCGCTGGCGTAACCAAGGCCCCAATGTTCCCGAGCCAGTCGCCAGCCGATTTCAACCGCAGGATGCTGGACGCCGCTGAACGGGGCGTCGAAGCCCACCACATTCAGCCCGGTGAAGCCGATGAATTGCCCGGTGTCCTTGCGCTCCAGCGCCCACAGACCGAAGCCGTACTCAGCGAAATGGCCGCGAATACGCCCGATCATCTTGGCGCTTTCCAGACGCGTCAGCGGTTGCGGGAAATAACGCATCACCTGTGGATCGGCGCACATCTGCGCGAAAGCCGGCAAATCATCGTCCCGCCACTGACGCATCAACAAGCGTGCGCTGTTGAGCTCAAGTATCGGCTCCATTGAACATCTCCCCTGCCCCGCTTCTCAAATGGCTCGCCAGAATAACCTGCCAGTGCAACCGTGGCCGTCCCGGCCAAACCGCTGTGCCAGAACAGGCATAACTGGCAAGATTCCCCCTCGAACCCCATGCGTACGCACTATGTCCCTGCCGCTTATCTACCACGAAGATTACAGCCCGGCGTTTCCGCCCGACCATCGCTTCCCGATGGACAAATTCCGTCTGCTGCACGACCACCTTATCGACAGCGGCCTCACCACGGATGCTCAACTGTTCCGCCCGCTGGTCTGCCCTGACAACATTCTCGCGCTCGCCCATGACCCGTCCTACATTCGGCGGTACATGGACGGCGACCTTTCCCGCGAGGATCAGCGCCGTCTGGGCCTGCCCTGGAGCGAAGACCTGGCCCGACGTACGGTGCGCGCCGTTGGCGGTTCGCTGCTCACGGCAGAAAAAGCCCTGCAGCATGGGCTCGCCTGTCATCTCGCCGGAGGCACGCACCATGCGCATTACGATTACCCCGCCGGGTTTTGCATCTTCAACGACTTGGCCATTATCAGCCATTACCTGCTGCAGAGCGGTCGCGTCGACCGCGTGTTGATCTTCGACTGCGACGTGCACCAGGGCGACGGCACGGCTCGGATTCTCGAACACACTGAGGACGCGATCACCGTTTCCCTGCACTGCGAGAAAAACTTCCCCGCGCGCAAGGCCCAGAGCGATTGGGACATTCCGCTGCCAATGGGCATGGGCGACGATGAATACCTGAAAGTAGTCGATGACACGCTCAATTACCTGCTGCCGCTCTACCAGCCCGACCTGGTGCTTTATGACGCAGGGGTCGATGTGCACAAGGACGATGCGCTTGGCTACCTGAAGCTGACCGACAACGGCGTGGCCCGGCGCGACGAAGCAGTGATGCGCCATTGCCTGGGCCGAGACATTCCGGTGATGGGCGTGATTGGCGGCGGGTACAGCAAGGATCGCGAAGCACTGGCGCGGCGGCACGGGATTTTGCATCACAGCGCGCAGCGGGTCTGGGTGTCGGAAGGCTTATGACCCACTCGCCTGCCACTGCACATTCGCTGTAGGAGCGAATTTATTCGCGAGGCGGCGGTACATCCGAAGAAGATGTGTGGGTGCATCACCGCTCGCGAATGAATTCGCTCCTACAGAAATCTGAGACAACCCGTACCGTCAGTATTTACCCACATCCGCTGTGGAACCACCTGTGGATAACCTGAGCGCAAGGCCACAGAGCCCACATTTCATAAGCCTCGCAGAGCGCTGTACGTTTTTCGCTCAAAAGTTTTCCACAGGCCGTTCGTTCGTCACAGGCCTCGGGTAGAATGCGCGACCCACTTCGATGATCCGCACGTTGACCATGATTTCAGCCTCTTCTTCCTCCGCACACGCCGTCGCCATCATCGGGGGTGGCCCGGCCGGGTTGATGGCCGCCGAAGTGCTGAGCCAGGCCGGTTTCAAGGTCGATCTCTACGACGGCATGCCTTCGGTCGGACGCAAATTTCTACTGGCCGGTGTTGGCGGCATGAACATCACTCACTCCGAGGCGTACCCGGCGTTTCTGTCGCGCTACGCCGAACGCGCTCCGAACATTGCCCCCCTGTTGCGGGCCTTCGGTGCCGACGACTTGTGCGAGTGGATTCATGGGCTGGGCATCGAAACATTCGTTGGCAGCTCCGGCCGCGTATTTCCCACCGACATGAAAGCCGCGCCTCTGCTGCGCGCCTGGCTCAAGCGTTTGCGCGATGGCGGCGTAGTGATCCACACCCGGCATCGCTGGCTGGGCTGGAATGCGGAACATAGCCTGCGCATCAATAGTCCAGAGGGCGAGATCGCGATCCGTCCCGCCGCGACATTGCTCGCCTTGGGGGGCGCCAGTTGGGCGCGACTGGGATCGGACGGCGCCTGGATGCCCCTGCTCGAACAGCAAGGTGTGCAGACCTCCCGCCTTCAAGCCGCAAACTGTGGGTTTGAAGTGCCCGCCTGGAGCGAAGTGCTGCGCAGCAAATTCGCAGGCGCCCCGCTGAAAAACATCGCCATGGGTTTGCAGGGCCAGACGCTGCGATTGGGCGAGTGTGTGCTGACGCAGACGGGTGTCGAGGGGAGTCTGGTGTATGCGTTGTCGGCGCAGATTCGCGAGGCGATCAATCGCAGCAGCGTCGCTACCGTCGAGATCGATTTGCTGCCAGGCAAGCGCCTGAGCGACGTGCAGAAAGCACTGAGCAAACCCCGCGGCTCGCGCTCGATGTCCAAACACTTGCACAGCCAGCTGGGGCTCGACGGCGTCAAGGCGGCGTTGCTGCGGGAATTGGCCCCTGCCGAAGCATTCGCTGATCCGACCTTATTGGCCAATGCCGTGAAATGCCTGCCGCTGACGCTGATCAAACCCCGCCCGCTTGACGAGGCGATCAGCGCGGCGGGCGGCGTGACGTTCGAGGCGATGGATGAACGCTTGATGCTCACCTCATTGCCTGGCGTGTTCTGCGCCGGGGAGATGCTCGACTGGGAAGCGCCCACCGGCGGTTATCTGCTGACCGCCTGTTTTGCCAGCGGGCGGGCAGCGGGGCTGGGGATGGTGGAGTGGTTGCGCGCCCAGCCCACCGCGAAACCTTTGTAGAAGAAATCACGCCACCCGATCAATCTGCGGCTTGAGTCCGTTCGCCGACTCCGGCTTGTCCACCGGCGCCTTGGCCGCAGGTTTGCCCAACACCCGCTTGCCCAGTTCGTAGCCCTTCATTTCGATGTAGTTGTGAGCGAAGCCCGCCACCACCACGGTCAGCACCGTCACGCCCACCACAAAGAGGTTGTTCGCCAACATCGACCCCGTGTCCATGAAGCGCTGCCCCGCGATCATCGGCGCCATCTCGAAACCGGTCAGTTTCTGGCCAATGATGAAGACCGTCGACAGCAAGAAAATGACGGCTGCGTGGGTCATGTAGATCGAGTACGACAGTTTGCCGAGCAGCACGAAAACACCGGTTTTCAGCAGCGCTGACACCTGCCCGCCTTCGAACGCGAACAGCAGCACCAACACGCAGAACGCCAGACTCCCGATGGGTGAGCGATTGTCGAAGTCGTTCATCACGATCCAGTACGTGGCGTACATCATGGCGCATTCCAACACCGTCACCAGCCACGGTTTGAGGGACCATTTATCGCGAATCAGCAAGTACACCAAGTACGTGATATTGCCTGCGAAGAAGCACGACAACCCGAGCATCGCGCGATCGACCAACGGCGCGTTTTCCGAAAAGATCAGGATAAAGGCGACCACCGAAACGCTGGCAAACAGCAAAAAGCGATTACGCATGGAGAACATGCACAGCGCCCCGAACAGCATGTAGATGTAGAACTCGATGCTGATCGTCCAGGAGGGGTAGTTGAACGACATGGTTTCGGTGTAGCTCGTCCATGCTTGAACCAGCAGGAGGTTGGGCAGGATCTCATCCAGCGCGAATGTCCCGGTGAACGGCTTGTTGTTCAGGCCAAAACCTTGGTGATAAGCGATCCAGCGCGCCGTTTCGAAAAGAATGAAGAACGCGAGCATGAACAAGTGCAGCGGGTAGAGGCGAAAGACCCGCGAAATGACGAAGGACTTGAATGAGAGGTTTGGCTTCATGCCATAGGTGTGAGCAAGAACGAACCCACTGAGGACAAAGAAGAAATTGAGCAGAACCTCATCACGTCGGAAGAAGGGCAATTGAATGAAGGTGTCGACAACGTGCAGGTGGAAGAACACGACCAGCAGCGCGCAGATCCCCCTGAAACTGTCGAGTGTGGTGAATCGCTGAACAGGTTTCATAACGCTACTTCCGTTCTGGTTGGAGAAATCCCGCCCCCGTCGACCGAGGTTGGAGCCAGAACACGGTATGTTTTCCGCTGCGCTCTCAACAGTTGAAATATTTCATGCCTGATACACCCGAACGAGGGAATGTTGACGCCAGCGTTCGGCAGCAATGACTTACCGGTCACACTCAGAAGGAATGGTCTGAAAACGCCAATAAAATGGCTCTACCAGTGACGTAGCTGCGTTCCTCTAAAGATGGCCCATTAGCTTTCGGGGATGGTCATACCCCAACTATCAATACCGGCGATGATCGCTACCAATCGTATTGACTTCTTAATAATCCCGCGCCGCGTAACATTGCCTCCATACCGAGTTACCACTTAGACGAATTGGAGCAACCCTCATGAAAACCAACAAACTGATCCTTGGTCTGGCCTTCTCCGTACTGGCAACTGGCGCTTTCGCATTGCCGGCCGCCAAACACATCAACGCGCCAATCGTCGCTGAAAACGGCTCGTCCCATACTCACATCAATCGCGTTGCCGCCGACGGCGCTGACCGTGTAGGCGCCAACCGCGTCGCTGAGAATGGCTCCGAAAAAACTCAGCTGGGTCGCATCGCTGCTGACGGCGCCGACCGCGTAGGTGCCAATCGCGTCGCTGAGAACGGTTCCGAAAAAACTCAACTGGGTCGCATCGCTGCTGACGGCGCTGACCGTGTAGGCGCCAACCGCGTCGCTGAGAATGGCTCAGAAAAAACTCAACTGGGCCGCATCGCTGCTGACGGCGCTGACCGTGTAGGTGCCAACCGCGTCGCCGAGAATGGCTCAGAAAAAACTCAACTGGGTCGCATCGCTGCTGACGGCGCTGACCGTGTAGGTGCCAATCGCCTGAGCTGATAGCCGCACTGCCCTCCCCAGCCCGGCTTCTGCCGGGCTTAATCTTTCCAGCCCCCCCTCTGAACCGTAGTTTTTTTACCTATCTGTGTAGGAAATTACCTTCAATCTCCCCGCATCCGTTTCAGATTTCCGGCTTTCGGCCGATGAAACCTTGCACCTGACTGTTTCGCTGGGCTCCATAACAACAATTCTCCAGCTGACGACTCGAAAAATGGACTGTGGAGAATTGAGATGAAGAGCTGGTTCGCGAATATCAGCGTTAATAAAAAGCTGGCCTTAGGGTTCGGCATCGTGCTTGTTTTTACTGCCTTGCTCGCCCTCATCGGCTGGACCAGCCTGGGCAACATGACCTTCCGCAGCGATCGCGTTGCCGACATCATGAAGCTCAACAACAAACTGACCGACATGCGCATCACGCGTCTGCAATACATGCTGAGCAATGGCGACGAAGCCGTGGCGCAGAACGTGCAGACCGCTCTTGACGCCTTCAAAGCGCAGCAACAATTTTTGCAAAGCACGTTCGTCAATCCGCTGAACGTCCCGCCGATCAAGGCGCTGGGCGAGCAGATTCGTGCCTACGACGCGTCATTCAGCAAAATGCGCG
Source organism: Pseudomonas salicis (assembly GCF_057128705.1). Taxonomy (NCBI): domain Bacteria; kingdom Pseudomonadati; phylum Pseudomonadota; class Gammaproteobacteria; order Pseudomonadales; family Pseudomonadaceae; genus Pseudomonas; species Pseudomonas salicis. Next base: position 608,461 of record NZ_JBSKHU010000005.1, on the reverse strand, counting down.
AGGCGTACAAGACCAGCGCCAAAGTCCGCGCTGACATGGGAACCGATGCGGTGAAGGCCGCAGAGCTGATCGCCGCCATCAACGATGACGTGATGAAGCTCGATCCGACCGACGAACGCCGCTTTGCTCAGTACCAGGCAGCGATCAAAGCCAAAGAAGACGTCATGCTGGTGCGCTACGAAGTGCGCGGCTACACCGGCAACCCCACCGCCAAAACCGAAGACGCCGCTGCACGCCAACTGAATGCTGCAATCAGCGGGCTGGATCAGCTCAACGCCACGTTCGGCGCGACTCAGGGCGATCGCCTGAAACAGCTCGAAAGCGCGTTGATCGGCTATCGCAGCTCGGTACAGGGCTTCAAGGTGGCGAACGACACCATCAACTCGACGCGGGCAGAAATGACCGATGAAGGCGCAGCCATCGTCAAACTGAGCCAGCAGTTGGTTGATCTGCAAACCTCGCTTGGCGCGGCGGACACCCAACAGGCTCGCACGCTGCAGATTGGCGGCACCTTGCTCGCCCTGATCTTCGGTGCACTGGCGGCGCTGATCATCACCCGCCAGATCACCCGACCGCTCCAGGAAACATTAGCCGTGGTCGATCGCATTGCCTCCGGCGACCTGACCCATACGCTGACAGTGACTCGCCGTGATGAACTGGGTGTGCTGCAAACCGGGATTCAACGGATGGGCACCACCCTGCGTGACCTGATTGGCGGCATTCGCGACAGCGTCACCCAGATCGCCAGCGCGGCCGAAGAGCTGTCGGCGGTGACGGAGCAGACCAGCGCCGGGGTCAACAGCCAAAAGGTCGAGACCGATCAGGTGGCCACTGCCATGCATGAGATGTCGGCCACCGTGCACGAGGTCGCGCGCAACGCCGAACAGGCGTCTGTCGCTGCTTCGGATGCTGACAAGCAAGCCCGTGACGGCGACAAAGTCGTGGGCGAAGCCATCGCCCAGATCGAAAAACTCGCCAACGAAGTGATTCGTTCCTCCGACGCCATGGGCGTACTGGAGCAGGAAAGCGACAAGATCGGCAAAGTGATGGACGTGATCAAGTCCGTGGCGGAACAGACGAACTTGCTGGCCCTCAATGCGGCCATCGAAGCCGCACGCGCGGGTGAGGCCGGTCGTGGTTTCGCGGTCGTGGCAGACGAAGTGCGCGGCCTGGCACAGCGTACGCAACAGTCGACCGAAGAAATCGAAAGCCTGGTCGCCGCCCTGCAAAGCGGTACCCGTCAGGTGTCGGACATTATGCTCAGCAGCCGTGGACTCACGGACAGCAGCGTCACCTTGACCCGCAAGGCAGGCTCGTCGCTGGAAAGCATTACCCAGACGGTGTCCAGCATTCAGGCGATGAACCAGCAGATCGCCGCCGCTGCCGAACAGCAAAGCTCGGTCGCTGAAGAAATCAGCCGCAGCATTCTCAACGTCCGCGACGTGTCCGAACAGACCGCCGCTGCCAGCGAAGAAACCGCCGCGTCCAGCGTCGAACTGGCCCGACTGGGCAATCAGCTGCAAATGCTGGTCAGCCATTTCCGCGTCTGAGCCCAAAAGCCGCGTCGGATGTACGCATCCGACGCGGCTTTTTAACGATTTTAAAGACGAAACGCCGATTTCTAATAAAAACGGCAGCGCTTTAACCGTTTTGACGAATCAGCTCGACAGTTGATTGGCAAACTGCCCCACCGCGCTCACCACCCGTTGCGCACCGTCTTGAATCTCCACGATCACCGACCCGGCCTCACCTGCCAGCTCCAGGCCCTGCTGCGCTTGTTGCTTACCGCTGATGATCACGTTGACGGCCTGTTCAGCCAGTACCTGGTTCTGCTTCACCACACCGACGATTTCTTCGGTGGCTTTGCTGGTGCGCGAGGCCAACTGGCGGACTTCGTCGGCGACCACGGCAAACCCACGGCCTTGTTCGCCGGCCCGGGCCGCCTCAATGGCAGCGTTGAGGGCGAGCAGGTTGGTCTGGTCGGCGATGCTGCTGATGGCCTGGATGATGGAGCCGATCAGTTGGGATTGCTTGTCCAGCGCCGAGATGCGATCAGCGGCCTGTTCCATGTGTCCGGCCAGCTCTCGCATGACTTCAACCGTCTGCTGAACCACCGCTGCGCCTTTCTGCGCGCTGCTGTCCGTTTGCTGCGAGGTGCTGAAGGCAATGTTGGCGGCTTCGGCCACCGCATTTTCCCGGTTGACCTGATCGGTGATGACCGTGGCGAATTTCACCACTTTGTACAGGCGATCATGGGCGTCGGTGATCGGGTTGTACGACGCTTCGAGCCAGACTTCACGCCCCCGGCTGTCCACGCGTTTGAAACGACCGGTGACGAATTCGCCACGGCGCAGTTTGTCCCAGAATGTCTGGTATTCCGGAGAGCTGGATTCTTGGGGGTCGCAAAAGATGCGGTGGTGCTGACCCTGGATCTGCGTGAGCGAGTAGCCCATCGAACCCAGGAAACGCTCGTTGGCGGCAAGCACTTCGCCATTCAGGTTGAACTCGATCACGGCGGTGGAGCGCTGCAGCGCTTCGATCAGGTTTTCGTGCTCGCGGGAGTTTTCGATGGTGCGCGTCAGATCTTTGGAGTGGATCGTGAAATACGCCACCTTTCCACTGCCATCGCGTACGGGTTGCACGATCGAACGCAGCCAGGCTTCTTGGCCATTGCCACGCAGCAGACGCAAGGCGCCGCTGAAATGCTCGCCTCGGCTGATGGCGGATTTCACGCGCTGAAAGATATCAAGGCTTTTGACGTGAGCGGGGGCCAACTCTTCGATGGAACGCCCGACAAGATCAGCGCTGCGGTAATGCATTTCCTTTTCAAAGTTGTTATTGACGGACTCGATACGACCCTGCGCGTCCAGGCGCATGCACAGCATTTCGCTGTCCAGACTGCTCCTCACCTGCTCCACCGATGAAAGTTCTTCACGCAGCGCGGCCAACTCTTGCTTCAGACGTTTATTGAACATGAAAGACGAACTTCCAGAGAGATGAAGGGGATCGTCCTCAGCATCGGCCTGGCCCGTGGTTTCTTGAGCTTAAACGCGGCGAAGCAGCGTTTTTCAGCCCGTCTCGGGCGAATGAACCTGCGCCCGAAAATGCCGTCTGTGAAACGGTGATCGCAACAAAGGGATTTACTCATCGCACAATTGCCACATACTGCCCGCGCTGCTTTTATTTCGTCAGAGCCACTTTTCAAACTGTCAGGTTCATTTTCATGAAAAAAATTCTGCCTTATCTGTTGAGCGCCGCCGTCACTTTTATTCCAGCGGCTTTCGTCCAGGCGGCCACCCCTCCGGCCCCTGTCCAACTGACCATTCTCAGCTCCGGCGGCATCATGGGCGCCTTCAAAGCTGTCACCCCGGACTACGAACAACGCGTGGGCGTGAAATTGCAAGGCGAGGTCGCGCCGTCGATGGGCGCGACCCCACAGGCCATCCCGAACCGCCTCGCTCGCCAGGAACCCGCCGACGTGGTGCTGATGGTGGGCGCTGCGCTGGACAAGCTCATTAAAGATGGCCAGGTCGATCCGAAAAGCCGCGTGGACCTGGGCAAATCCTACATCGCCATGGCCGTGAAACATGGCGCGCCGCACCCTGACATCAGCACCATGGAAGCCTTCAAGCAGACCCTGCTAGACGCCAAGAGCATCGCTTATTCCGACAGCGCCAGTGGCGTTTACCTGTCCCGCGTGCTGTTCAATCAGATGCATATCGCTGACCGCATTCAAAGCAAGAGCCGCATGATCCCGGCCGAACCGGTGGGTGAAGTGGTCGCACGCGGCGACGCGGAAATCGGCTTCCAGCAACTGAGCGAATTGAAGCCGGTGGACGGCATCGACATCATCGGCCTGATCCCCGATCAAGCGCAGCAGATGACCCTTTACTCCGCGGGCGTGGTCGCCAAAAGCAAACACCCGGAACAGGCCAGGCAGTTTCTGGAGTTTCTGAGTTCGTCGGCGGCTGCACCCGCGATCAAGGCGAGTGGGTTGGACCCGATTGCGAAGTGATTGAAGGCGGGCTGGGGTTCATCATCTGAGTGATTTCCCTGTAGGCGCGAATTTATTCGCGATAGGCCAGTACATCCGACGCAGATTTATCGGCTGTACACACGTCTCGCGAATGAATTCGCTCCCACAGGTTTCATTTTTCACTGGCCCAAATCCAGCTCAATCAACTCCCCGCGCACCTCAAGCCCGTCGATGTGCAACACGCCGACCGTTATCGGCAATTTGAAGCGCCGAGGCCCTGCGCTGCCGGGGTTGATGAACAGCACACCGTGACGCAGCTGTTGCAGCGGCTTGTGGGAGTGGCCGGTGACGACGACCCGGATGTCCGGCGGCAGCGTTTCAGGCACGTCGGCGAGGATGTGGGTGACGTAAATCCCGACGTCGCCAATCCGCAGCACCGCCTCGAACGGTACGTCCGCAGCCCAAGCGTCGTCGGTGTCGTTGTTGCCTCGCACGACGGTCAGCGGCGCGATCTTCCTCAATGCCTCAAGAATCTCCGGCTTGCCGATGTCGCCGCCATGAATCAGGTAGTCGCACCCCTGCAACGCCTCCAACGCTCGAGGCCGCAGCAGCCCGTGGGTGTCTGAGATCAGGCCAACTTTAACGCCCATCGCTCACCCTCCAAGGGAGGCCACAGCGGTCTGGCGGGCCTGCACACGCTTCATGCAGATCATCGCGACCACGGCCACCAACGCCACAAGCGACGCGAAAAACTCGCCGACATGGGGCAAGCCAAACGCCCGCACGCTGAACCCGACGCCGACCACCGGCACGGAAATCGAGATGTACAGCACCACGAAAAACGCCGACGTCACTGCGGCCTTCTGATGCGGCGGGCTGCTGGCCGTCACGGCGCCCATGCCCGCACGCAGGATCATGCCCTGCCCAATGCCCGCAAACAGACCCGCGCCCACCAACAGCAGCACCTGCGCCGTGGCGATGCCGAGTCCCAGGCAGATCATCCCCAGGATCAGACCCACACAGCCCAGCGTCATGGGCGACGGTTTGGGGAGCCACTGCAGCGATGCCTGACCGATGATCGACGCCACGAAAAACAGCCCACTCACCGCACCAATCAGCAAACCACCGTGGATACCCATGATGTGGATCATCACCGACGGCACCATGCTGGTGAACAGCCCGGCCACGCTGAAACCCGCCAACCCGGCAATCGACGCCGAGATGAACACCCCGCGCACCGAGGCCGGAACCGAGGGTTTCTGGATGGTCAATCGGCGTTGCGGGGGACGCTGTACCGTTTCCCGAATCAGCGCGATGCCGAGTGTTGCCAGTAGCAACAACGCAAGGTGGACATAGAAAATCAGATGCAGCGGATCAGCCAGGTGCTGCGACGTGAAGCCCGCCAGCATCGGCCCGAGTCCCAGACCCAGCATGTTGGCCGCCGTCGCCATGAGCGTGGCGTTTTTCCAGGTTTTCGGCGCCAGCTCGATCACGGCAACCGTCGCGGTGCCGGTCATGATTCCCGCTGAAAAACCCGAAAACAGGCGCCCGATCAGCAGCCCGCCAATCGAGTCGGAAAACAGAAAAATCAGCGCACTGATCGCCCCCATGCACAGCCCGGCAAACAGCAGCGGCCGACGCCCCAACTGATCGGACCAACTCCCCACGGCCAACAAGGCCGCGATCACACCGGCGGCGTAGATCGAAAAAATGATCGTCAACCAACTCGCATCGAACCCCAAACGTTCCTGATAGATCGCGTACAGCGGGGTAGGCAGCGTAGTGCCGACCATGGTGATCAACAAGGCCGCAGCGGCGATGAAGAAGTCACGGGAAGACGGCGATGCGGGCGAGGTCATGAACCCTCCAATCGAAAGAAACGGACACACATTATGGACAGATTGCATACAAAACGTCGAAAAGCTTTCCCTCAGGAAAGCATCGTGATGCGGCCAACAGTCCGGATGAACCGGTCAGGCCAGCGATGAAAACGATAACATTCCTTCCAGTCGTGTGACCTCTGCCGCCCCTCATCGTGCTAGCCTTGCGCAATCAGACACTGCCGACGTCACCCGCGTGTTGTCCCGATCCAAGGCTGCCCGAAGTTCATGAGCAAAAAGACCCCTGTCACCATTTCCGACATTGCCCGCCGCGTGAACATGACCCCGGTCACCGTGTCCCGTGCGCTGAACAAACCCGATCTGGTGAAGCCCGCCACGCTGGCACGCATCCTCGAAGTCGCCCACGAGCTTGACTACGTGCCCAACGCCTTCGCCCGCAGCCTGAAACGCAGCGAAAGCATGATCATCGGCGTGATCACGGCGTCGGTGGACAACCCGTTTTACAGCGAGATGATCAAGGCCATTTCCCGCGAGGCGAAGAAGCACGGCTACACGATCATGCTGGTGGACACCGATGGCTCGGAAGAGCTGGAGCGCAAGGCGGTGGACACGCTGCTCAGTTATCGCGTGGCGGGCATCGTGTTGTCACCGGTGTCGGACGAGCCCGAATACCAGCCTCAATACCTGAGCCGTTTGAGCAACGGCGACATTCCGGTGGTGCAACTGGACCGCGCACTGCATGGCAGCCCGTTCAGCCATGTGGTGCTGGATAACTTCCACAGCGGCCTGAAAGGCGCGCGCTATCTATTGGCGAAGAGCCCGGAATTACAACGGTTGCTGGTGCTGACGGGCCCTGCTCATTCGCGGATTTCCGAAGAACGTTTGAAGGGCGTGAAAGCGGCGCTGGCCGAGAGTGGCAAAGACGTGCAGCTGGATGTGTTCACGGGCGATTACACCCTTGAGCCGTCGCACCGGAGCACTCTGGATTACCTCAGCACACACGCCGCGCCAGATGCGATTTTCGGCTTCAACCAGTTGATCACCCTCGGCGCCATGCGTGCGTTGCGAGATCGCGGCATCGCCCACGACAGCCTGCCCATCTGCGGCATCGACCGGCTGCCCTTCGCGGACATTTTCGGCATTCCGATTGCCTGTATCGCTCACGATGCGTCGCGGGCCGGGAGCGGTGCAGTGAAGCTGCTGTTGGAGCGGATTCAGGATCGGTTCTTGCCGAAGGCGAAGGTGGTGATTGTCGGGGAATTGGAGAATGGCGCGGCGGGCTGAGTTTCCCCGCCAAACTATGCCGAACACAAAACCTGTAGGAGCGAATTCATTCGCGACAGGCCAGTACATCCGACGCAGATGTATCGGCTGTACACCCGTCTCGCGAATGAATTCGCTCCCACAGGATCAGCATCCGGCCTCCCAATCGGGTCAAAACGTCTACCGGCTGGTATACCCCCCATCAATGGGCAACGACACCCCACTGATCATCGACGCCGCATCACTCAACAGAAACAGGATCGGTGCCGCCACTTCCGCCGTTTCAGCAAACCGCCCCAACGGAATCGCGGCCAGGGCCGGGTCACGCTTGCTCGGCTCGCTCCAGGCCATTTGCGCCATCGGCGTGAGGGTCACGGTCGGGTTGACGCTGTTGACCCGAATCCCGTGCCTGCCCCACTCGCCGCACTGCACACGGGTCATGGCGTCCATCGCGCCTTTGGAGGCGCAGTAACTCAGGTGATCGTCCAACGCCACCAATGACGCCTGGCTCGACACGTTGACGATGCTGCCTTTCACACCCTCGCCAATCATCGCCTTGGCCACGCTTCCGGCCACCATCGCCGACGCCCGCACATTAACCGCCATGACCTGATCGAAGGCCGCTGCGCTGACCTCGGTCGCCGCTTCGAGGATGGAAATGCCCGCGCAGTTGACCAGCCCGTTCATCACCGGCAACTCCGCAAGCAGCGAGGCCAGCAGTGCATGGTCTGCCACATCCACTCGCAACACGTGGCAGCCCTGATCGGCCATGTCCAGCAACGCCGTCGCGTCGCGCCCCAAGGCATACACCTCGGCGCCACTGGCCAAGAGTTGCTGCGCGACCTCGCGACCGATGCCGCTGGTGGCGCCGGTCACCAGCACGCGCTGGCCGCTGAAATCAAACTGTGCGGTGTTCACATTCACGCTCCCTGAAGGCGATGCATGATCGGTTTGAGCGCCGGGTACAGCGCCACGTAATCGGCGAAAAGCCGCGAGTACAGCGCGACGTTTTCCGCCTGCGGTTCGGCGCGACGTTCCAGTTGAACCCAGCCTTTGTGCACTTGCGCGTCGTCCACCAACCCCACCGCGTGGGCAGCCAGAAGCGCCGCGCCGAGGGCAGCTTCGACCTCCTGCACGATGGTGTAGACCGGGAAGTTGGTGACGTCGGCGATGATCTGCATCCACAGGTCCGAATGGCTCGCGCCGCCGACCACGATCAGCTGCGGGTCCAGCGATTGCGCGCCTTTGGTGCCCGCCTCGATGTTGTGCCGCAACGCGAAGGTCACGCCTTCGAGCACTGCGCGATAGAGATGAATGCGGCTGTGGAACAGGGTCAGGCCGACGAAGCTGCCGCTGGCTTTCGGGTCCCATACCGGGCTGCGCTCGCCCATCAGATAAGGCTGGAACAGCACGCCGTCGCTGCCTGCGGGAATCTTCGTCGCGGCACGTTCGAGGATGGCGTGGCTGTCCTCGCCGGTCTCGCGGCCCTGCTGTTCTTCGGCTTGGCAGAACTGCTCGCGAAACCAGCTGACCGAAGCCCCTGCCGTGATCGCGCCGCCAAAGATGTAGAGGTCTTTCGCGCCGTTGAAGACGTGGGGAAAACTCACCAGACCATGGCGCGCATCGACCTGCTGGTTGAGGTAGCCCCAGCACATGCTGGTGCCGATCATGGCGACGTGGTTGCCCGCTTGGGTGACGCCCGCCGCGAAGGTCGCCATCGCTGCATCGACGCCGCCGCCGAGCAACGGGATGGCGGCTTGCAGGCCCAGACGTTCGGCCCATTCCGGCAGCAGGTCACCGACCACGTCACCGGAATGCACGAGGCGTTCGGGCATCATCGACTGAGGAATACCCAGTGCGTCGAGCATCTCCGCCGACCAGCTTCGCGCTTCGACGTCGTAGACGCCGCCGATGTTGCCCGCCGAGCTGTGATCCACCGCGACTTCACCCGTGAGGCAGTAATTGATGTAGCTGTTAGGCGGCAGCAGGTAGCAGGTGTCGGCCCAGATTTGGGGTTGTTTGTCTCTGAGCCAGAGCATTTTGGTGAAGCCGTAGTAGCTGTCCACCGAGTTGCCGGTAATCGCGTAGAGGCGTTCGAGATCGACATTCTGATTGACCCACGCAACCTGTTCTTCGGCGCGGCGGTCCATCCAGATCAGGCAGGGGTAAAGCGGTTTGATCTGCGCATCGACGGCGATGCCGGAGCCGCCATACAGGCTGCTGACGCAGAGGGATTTGACGCTGTCTTTCGGCACGCCGCTTTTTGTCATGCAGGCGGCGACGCAGATTTCCACCGCATCGAGCCAGACCTGCGGCCACTGCTCGGCCCAGCGCGGTTTGGGCGTATCGACTTTGTAGCCGTGACTGTGCTGCGCGACGATCCGGCCCTGAGCATCCACCAGCAATGCCTTGGTGCTCTGGGTGCCGATGTCGACCCCAATGACGTATTTCATCTTCGTGCGCTCTCTTGTTATTGGGTAAATCGGAGGATCTTCGGCGCTTGTACCGATGTCATCGCGAATGAATTCGCTCCCACAGGGGGATCGCGTTCCAACCTGACGGGCACATTCGTACCGATGTAATTGCGGGCACATTCGCTCTCACGGGAGGATCGCCATTCTCCTGTGGGAGCGAACTCATTCGCGAAGCGGTGTAAGGCGCGCCCCGATCTCAGGCGCCTGCCACCGGCTTGAGCAGCACCTTGATCGACTTGGTCGAATTTGCCAGTTCGAACGCTTCAGCGTAGTCATCCAGGCCAAAGTCGTGGGTGACGATGCCTTCGGAGGTCACAAGCCCTCGCTCGAACAGGTCGATGGCAATCGGGTAGCAATACGGCCCCAGGTGGGCGCCGCGCACGTCCAGTTCCTTGCGGTCGCCGATGATCGACCAGTCGGCGCTGGTCTCGGCGCCGAACACGCTGAACTCGACGAAACGCCCCAGTTTGCGAATCAGGTCCAGGCCTTGGGTCACACCGACCGGCACGCCAGTGGTCTCGATGTACACGTCGCAGCCGTAGCCGTCGGTGAGGCCATTGATGATCTCGCGGGCGTTGTCGCGGCTCGGGTTGATCACCACGTCGGCGCCGAATTTCTTCGCCAGTTCCAGACGCTCATCCACCATATCGATGACCACTAGTTTCTTCGGCGTCTTCAACGCGGCGACTTGCACCATGCACAGACCCAGCGTGCCCGCCCCGGCAATCACCAACACGTCGTCGAGCTGCACGTCGCCACGATTGACGGTGTGAATCGAGCAGGCCATCGGCTCGATCAGTGCGGAGTCTTCCAGCGAAACGGACTCGGGAATCTTGTGCACGATGGCGGTTTTCGGGATGCGCATGTACTGCGCCATGCCGCCCTCGGCCACGTCTTTCTGGAAGCCGAAAATGTTGTGCACTTCGCACATCCAGTACTTGCCGGATTTGCAGAATTTGCACTTCTCGCAAGGCACGATCTGCTCGGCAATGACCTTGTCGCCGACCTTCACGCCGAAGTGCTCTTCAGCGCCCTCGCCCACTGAATCCACGTAGCCGAAGAACTCGTGGCCTGGCACCACAGGCGCCTTGACCCACGGGCTTTCGCCGCCCCAGAACATCGCCGCGCCCGAATGGCATTTGCAGTCACTGGCGCAGATGCCGCAGGCGCCGATGCGGATGACCAACTCGTTGATGCGCGCCACCGGTTTGGTGATGCGCTCCAGACGGTAGTCTTTTGGCGCGTGGCAGACGACGGCTTGCATGGTGGTTTTTGTGTTTTGTTCCATGTCGGTTCACCTGTTCAGAGAAGTCATGTGTACGCAGCTCTTGTGTGGGAGCCGGTATGAATGTTCAAAATCGGTTTATTTATGCCGCTGCCGACTGATGAAAATCGCCAGCAAAATGATTCCGCCCTTGATCACGCTCTGCACGTAAGGCGACACGCCGAGCATGTTCAAACCGTTGTTGAGCACACCCAACAGCATGGCCCCGACCAGCGTGCCGATGATCACGCCGCGACCACCGGCAATCGACGCGCCGCCCAACACCACGGCGGCAATGGCGTCCAGCTCGAAACCGACCCCGGCATTCGGCTGGCCGCTCATCAAACGCGACGACAGCACCAGACCGGCAATCGCCGCCGTGAGCCCGCTGATCGAGTACACCAGCAGCTTGAAGCGCGACGCCCGCACGCCGGACAGGCGCACCGCTTCCTCGTTGCCGCCGATGGCGTAGACGTAGCGCCCGATGCGCGTGTGCTGCAGCAGCACCCACGCGAAGAAGTAGGTCAGCAGCATGATCAGGATCGGCACCTGAATGCCGAATAACGTGCCGCGACCGAACCAGGCGAACCAGTCCGGCATCCCGGAAATCGGGTAGCCGTCGGTGTACATCAAACCCAGGCCGCGGGCGATGCCCATGGTCGCGAGGGTGACGATGATCGGCGGCATTTTCAGGTAAGCGACAAAGATGCCGTTGCCCACGCCAAAACCCACGCCGATCAGCAAGCCGATGAGGATCGCAATCGGCGCCGGAACGCCTGCGACCATCAAGCCCGTGGTCAGCGTGCCGGACAGCGCCATAACCGGCCCCACCGACAGATCGATGCCGCCGGTGAGGATCACGCAGGTCATGCCCACGGCGATGATCGCGTTGATCGACACCTGTCTCGCGATGTTTTCCAGGTTCGCGCCGGTGAGGAATTTGTCGCTGGCGAAGATCATGAAGACCGTCACCACCACCAGCCCGACGAAGGGGTAAAACGCCGGTGAGCGGATCAGTTGAGCGAAGTTGAGCTTCATGCGGTTGGGTTGTGCAGTCATGGTTTTAATGGACGTGTTCACTGTTCAGACTCCCGGTGGCATGGCGCATCACTTCCTGGGGATTGATGTCGCTCGCCTGCAGCACGTTGACGATGGCGCCCTTGTTGAAGACGGCCACGCGATCGCACATGCCGATGATTTCCGGCAGTTCCGAGGAGATCATGATGATCGCGAAGCCTTGTTCGGTGAGTTTGCGCATCAGGGTGTAGATCTCCGCTTTCGCGCCCACATCGATGCCACGGGTCGGCTCGTCGAAGATCAGAATGTCGCAGTGGTGATTGATCCAGCGGGCGATCACCACCTTCTGCTGATTGCCGCCGCTGAGGTTCAGCACGCGGCTTTCGCAGGTCGGCGCCTTGATCGACAGCTGCTTCATCAGCTCGGTGGTGGTGGCATCTTCCTTGTGCCGGTCGAGCAAGTGCGCGGCGCTTTCGTACTTGCCCAGGTTGTTCAGCGAGATGTTTTCGCGAATGCTGAAATCGACGATCAGCCCTTCGCTCTTGCGACTCTCGGGCAGCAGGCCGATGCCATTGGCGAGCGCATGGGCAGGGTCGCTGAGGTTGACTGGCTGGCCACGCAACAGCACCTCCTTGCTCACCACCGGCAGCGCGCCGATCACGCCCAGCGCCAGCTCCGTGCGCCCGGAACCGACCAGACCGGCAAAACCAAGAATCTCGCCTTTGTGCAGGTTGAAGCTGTTGTGCGGACCGTTGCGGGTCAGCTGAATGTCGCGCACTTGCAGCACTACAGCGCCGCGCGGCTGGGTGGGTTTGGGCGGAAAACTGGCTTCCAGACGACGCCCGACCATCATCTCGACGAGGGTGTCGATGTCGCTGTCGGCCACGGTCAGCGCGCCGACATTGGCGCCGTCGCGCAAGACGCTGATGCGGTCGCAGACCTGAAAGATTTCCTCCAGGTGATGGGAGATGAAGATCACCGCAACGCCCTGATTTTTCAGCTCGCGCATGATGTCGAACAGCAGTTCGGCTTCGGACGGCGTCAGGGTGGCGGTCGGCTCATCGAGAATCAGCAGGCGCGCTTCGAGGGCCAGCGCCTTGGCGATCTCGACGAACTGCTGCTCGGCCACGCTCAGGTGCTGCACCGAGCAATCGAGGTTGATCTTCACCCCGAGCCGGTCGAACAGCGCGATGGCTTTCTCGCGCATCTCGCCTTTGCGCAGCAGGCCGAAACCGTTGACGATTTCGTGACCAAGGAAAATGTTTTCCACCGCGTTGAGGTACGGGATCAGGCTGAATTCCTGAAACACGATGCCGATGCCCGCCGCGATGGCTTCGTTGTAGGTCGCGAAATGCTGTTCGGCGCCGTCGATGAGGATGCTGCCTTTGTCTTGATGCTCGACACCGGCGAGGATCTTCATCAGCGTGGATTTGCCCGCGCCGTTCTCCCCCAGCAACGCGTGAATCTCGCCGCGCTCGACCGACAGGTTGATCGACTTGAGCGCGTGCACGCCGGGGTAGCTTTTACAGATGTTTTCCAGTTGCAGAAGGCAGCTCATGGGCACCTCGTCAAAGCAGAAATTGCTCAGACCCGTGCTGTTCGCCCGACCTGAAAAACGTCAGGCGAACAGCGACGGTTCCGTCACCAGCTGAAGGTCTTCGCCTTGGCCTGATCCACCAGCAGGATGTCGACGGGGATGGCCTTGGGCACTTGCGAGCCCCACTTCTTGGCCAGTGCGATGCCCAGGGCCAGACGCACCTGGTCACGCGGGTATTGAGCGGAGGTCGCGATGAACTTGCTGTTCGGCTTCTGGATTTCCTTTACCGCTTCCGGCGCGCCGTCGACGCTGGTCAGCTTGACGTCCATGCCGCTGGATTCGATGGCAGCGAGAGCGCCGAGTGAGCCGTTGTCGTTGACGCTGAACAGGCCTTTCAGATTCGGCTGCGCCTGAAGCATGTTCTCGGTCACGCTGAGTGCCTGATCACGCTCCTGCTTGCCGTTTTGAATACTGACGATTTTGATGTCCGGGTGCTTGGCCAGTGCGTCCTTGCAACCGCGAACGCGTTCGAGGATCGGCACCACGGCGATGCCGTCGAGAATGCCGACGCCGCCTTTGCCGCCGATGTTCGTGGCCAGGTATTCACAGGCCTGAACACCCGCGTCGTAGTTCTTCGAACCGACGAAGGAATCCAGCGGACCGTCCGCCTGAGCGTCGACCGCCACCACCACGACGCCTTTGTCATGGGCCTGCTTCACGGCGGATTGCACACCCACCGAATCGGTCGGGTTGATGATCAGGATGTCGATGCCCTTTTGCAGCATGTCTTCGATGTCGCTGATCTGCTTGGAAACATCGTGGCGTGCGTCTGTGACCAACAACGTCGCACCGATGCTGCCGGTGGCGTCCTGAAGGGCGTCCTTCATGGTCACGAAATAGGGGTTGTTGATCTCTTGGAACGAGGCACCGATTTTCAGCGGGCGGCTTTTGGCGTCAGCCGCCTGAACGGAGAAGGAACCGGCGCACGCCACAGCCACGGCGAGGGAGCAAAGAACGGTGGAAAAGCCTTTCTTGAGGCGAGTTGTCATAGCGAAAAATCCCGTTGTTTTTATTGTTTAAGCGGAAATGTCATCGTTAACATTTTTGAAATTAGCAGAGAAAATGGGGGTTAGCAACTGGATGAAGAAGACAGTAAATGCGCAGCCGACTACTCTTCCCGCTTCGCGATTGGACGCGCTAAACGGGGAGGATGGGAGGATGGGCGAAGATGTAGACGACGAAATCGACGACGTTGATTGGGAAGAATGGTTTGCTGAATCTTTGCCTAGTCCGGATTTCATGTCGGAAAGAGACCAGTACGACAACCAGAGAACGGAGCAACCGGCAGGCGGTTTGACAAATTTCGTTACCCCTGCCGATAATCCCTCGCTATGTCATACGACAACTTACGACATCAATAACAACAAATCGTAAACAAGGGCTTCTCACGATGACCGAATCCAACGCCCACTCCCCTTTCAATCGCCTGCTGCTCACCGGCGCGGCTGGCGGCCTCGGCAAAGTGTTGCGCGAAACCCTGCGCCCCTACGCCACGATCATTCGCCTCTCCGACATTGCGGACATGGCCCCTGCTGGCGCTCACGAAGAAGTGCAGCGTTGCGATCTCGCGGACAAAGCCGCCGTTCATCAACTGGTCGAAGGCGTCGATGCCATCGTGCATTTCGGCGGTGTGTCCACTGAGCACTCGTTCGAAGACATCCTCGGCCCGAACATCTGCGGCACCTATCACCTCTACGAAGCGGCGCGTCGGCACGGCGTGAAACGGGTGATCTTCGCCAGCTCCAACCACGTGATCGGCTTCTACCGCCAGGACGAAACCATCGACGCCAGCGCTGTGAAGCGGCCAGACAGTTACTACGGCCTGTCGAAATCCTACGGGGAAGACTTGGCCAGTTTCTATTTCGATCGCTACGGCATCGAAACGGTGAGTATCCGGATCGGCTCTTCATTCCCGGAAGCGCAGAACCGCAGAATGCTGAGCAGTTGGCTGAGCTACGACGACTTGACCCAGCTGATCGAGCGCGGTCTGTTCACGCCGAATGTCGGTCACACCGTGGTGTACGGCGCGTCCAACAACGCGAAGGTCTGGTGGGACAACCGTCTGGCCAATCACCTGGACTACCAACCCAAAGACAGCTCCGAACAGTTCCGCGCCAAGGTCGAGGCGCAACCGGCGCCGGCTGCCGATGACCCAGCGATGGTGTATCAGGGCGGCGCGTTCGTGGCGTCCGGACCTTTCGGCGATCAGTGATTTCCCCCTGCAACGGCCAGCCCGACGTTGGCCGTTCGCCCCTTCTTCAACCTTCTGGAATATTCCCGATGCAGGCTGAGCTGATCCTCGACGCGCGCAACGCCACCGGCGAGTGCCCGGTCTGGAGCGCCCGTGACAACGCGCTTTATTGGGTGGACATTCCAGCGAAAAAACTCCATCGCTATCGGCTGGATGACCAGCGCACGGACAGCTGGGAAGCGCCGCAGATGCTCGCCTGCATCGCCAGTTACGGCGACGGCACCTGGCTCGCGGGTATGGAAGATGGCCTGTTTCGGATTCGCCCCGCAGAGGATGGAACGCTCACGTCCGAACGACTGATCGACGTCGAACGCCCTCGCCCCAATATGCGTTTCAACGACGGGCGCTGTGACCGTCAAGGCCGTTTCTGGGCGGGCACGATGGTCATGGACATGGCCGCTGCGTCGTCGGTCGGCGCGCTGTATCGCTACAGCCGCGATCAGCGCGAACCGCTCACGCCTCGAATCACTGACCTGATTGTTCCCAACGGCCTGGGTTTCAGCCCCGACGGGAAGATCATGTACCTCTCGGATTCTCACCCTAACGTGCAGAAAATCTGGGCGTTCGATTACGACATCGACACCGGGATGCCCCGTGATCGTCGTCTGTTCGTGGACATGAACCTCTATCCCGGTCGCCCCGATGGCGCCGCTGTGGACGCTGACGGCTGCTATTGGATCTGCGGCAATGACGAAGGGGTCATCCACCGTTTTACCCCGGCGGGCACGCTGGATCGATCACTGTCTGTTCCCGTGAAAAAGCCGTCCATGTGTGCGTTTGGAGGCCGTGACCTGGACACGTTGTTCGTGACCTCGATCCGTCCCGGTGGCGACCTTTCCGATCAGCCACTGGCCGGTGGGGTGTTCGCGCTGCAACCCGGCGTCAAAGGGCTTGAAGAGCCGTTTTTTGGCCCGGAATAGCCTTTGAGCTCATGCGGCGACACAGAATGTGACACAAAATCGTTACGCCCTGAGAGCGCTCTGCAAAACGGTTTTTTGCGTCGATCTGTTTCAAAAACGGACAGAAAAACGACGTTATCCTCGAAAAAACACACATTTTGAAATATTTAATCCACGCACGTAGATAATCCTGTGCTAGCTGCTAGTCTGTCGACTCGCCCGCTGAATCGGTACATCTCTGGCATTGGGTCCGAGGGCATCAAACGACTCAGATACCCGCAACGAGGTTATCGCGATGCCTTACTCGACCTTCTCGGACGCTCAGGTCAGCAGCCTGATCAAGGCCATCGACAGTGACGGATACGCTGTTCTCCCGGACTGGGCCAGTCCGGCGCAATTGATGGAGCTACAAGCACTCGTACAGGCCACCGTTGAGGAAGCGGGCAACGATTATGTCGCCCTTTCTGGCCGCCAGCCCGTAGCGGGCACACCGCTCTCCGACTGGGGAAATTCACGGAATTTCATCGACCTCTGTCGCCGCATCGTTGCAGGCGCCACGGGAGAGCGTTCCAGCGACACGACGTTGACTCAGACATTGCGCTGCCTCACGGGCAACGGCGGGCGTCGCGAATCGCTGATTTTCCATTACGACTCGTTCGTCCTGACCACGATCCTGCCGGTGTGCATGCCGGACACGGGAGAGCGCGGCGACCTGCTGATGCTGCCCAATCGTCGGCCGCTGCGCCAAAGCTACCTGCGCAACCTCGTCGACAAGGTTTTGGTGGACAACCGCTGGGTACAGCGCTACCTGAAAAACCGACTCCGCCGCGACGCTCAGGCGTTTACCCGGATTGCCATGCAGCCGGGCCATCTGTACCTGTTCTGGGGCTATCGTTCGCTGCACACCAACCTCCCCGTTGCCGAAGACGCCCTGCGCGCGACGGCGGTTTTTCACTACCACAACGTGCATGGCAGCAGCTCGCTGGCGAGCCGGCTGCGCAAGTCGTTGGGAACGTTGAAAGGCCCGGATGTGCAGGACGATGTGCCGCAAACCTGATCGCTGAACCAAGCGACACCCCGGGTCAGGGCATGAACATGAATCTCCCTGTGGGAGCGAATTCATTCGCGAAGCGTCGTAACAGCCCACGCATCTTTATCGGCTGTAAGGTATTCGCGAATGAATTCGCTCCCACAGTTTTCTACCGCGGTGAGCCAGAACTCATCGCGCCCAACTTTTGAATAAGCTTATGAAGTCTGGTTATCTTCATAAACACCTCGCATAAACTCTCCTTCTATATTTATGACAATTAGTGATTAGCGGATCGCTGATTTATATCTTTATGATCTGAGCCACAGCAACCTAAACAGGAGTTCAGGACATGGCGATTCAGATCAAACCCGTGGCGGGGAAAATTGGCGCCGAGTTGAGCGGCATCAAACTTTCCGGTGACATTTCCGCGCAAGACTTCGAGTTCATCAATCAGGCACTGCTGAAACACAAGGTGCTGTTCTTCCGCGAACAGTTCCTCAACGACGACCAGCACGAAAGTTTCTCCCGTCGTTTCGGCGATCAAGTGCCACACCCAACCGTCCGCTCCGCCGAGCAGAGCCACGCGATTCTCAACCTTGATTCCCGCGAGACCCGCGCCAACTCCTGGCACACCGACGTCACGTTCGTCGCCGACTACCCAAAAGTTTCGATCCTGCGGGGCGTGGTCATTCCGCCGTACGGGGGCGACACCGTATGGGCCAACACCGCTGCCGCTTACGCCGATTTGCCTGAGCCGCTGAAAGCGCTGGCCGACAACCTGCGTGCCCTGCACACCAACGTCTACGACTATGTGACGCCAAAGGACACTGGCGAAGCGGGCGTGAAGCGTTACCGCGAACAGTTCACCGCCGAGATTTACGAAACCGAGCACCCGCTGGTGCGCGTCCATCCGGAAACCGGTGAGCGCAGCCTGATCCTCGGCCACTTCGTGAAACACATTCAGGGCGTCAGCAGCAACGATTCGAAACAGCTGATCCGCCTGTTCCACGACCGCATCACCCAGGTCGACAACACCGTGCGCTGGCGCTGGAGCGAAGGCGACGTGGTGATCTGGGACAACCGCGCCACCCAGCACATCGCGATCAACGACTACGGCCAGGAACAGCGCATCGTGCGCCGCACCACCGTGGCGGGCGACATTCCGGTGGGCGTCGATGGGCGCTCCAGCCAGGCGATCAAGCCGACGCCCGACACCCTCTCCCCGCGAACAGAAGCCGACAAAAAGCACCTGGCCGCCTGATTCCCGCTCCCCCCATTTTTAAGGAAGAACCGTCATGGCAAAGGCCAAGCGAACATCTGTATTCAGCACAAAAAGCGTAGCTACCGCACTGGCGGCGCTGCTGATGATGCCCTTGGCCGAGGCCGACGTTTTGCGCATCGGCGTGGCCAGCGCGGGGGGCGGTGATCCCGTGACCTTCAGCGGCTCGCCGCTGGGCATCGTGCGCAACCAGCAACTGCTGGAAAAAGCCTTCAAAGGCACGGGCACCGAGATTCAATGGTTCTTCTTCAAAGGCGCGGGTCCGGCGGTCAACGAAGCGCTGTCGAACCAGCAACTGGACTTCGCCTACGAAGGCGACCTGCCGCAAGTCGTCGGTCGCGCCAACGGTCTGGACACCAAGCTGCTGGCCGCCATCGGCGTGCGCTCGAACGTGTATCTCGCGGTGCCGAAGGGCTCCGACATCAAGACGATTGAAGACCTCAAGGGCAAGAAAGTCGCGGTCTTCCGTGGTACCAACGGCCATCTGGTGTCGATCAATCTGCTGGCGGACCACGGCCTGACCGAACGCGATTTGAAAGTGATCAACCTCGACAGCGGCAGCAGTCAGGCCGCGCTGGCGTCAAAGGGCGTCGATGCCGCGTTCGGCGGCCGTGAGCTGTTCAAGCTGCGGGATCAGGGCTTGGTGGACATCATTTTCGATAACCCGAACAACGACGTGCGCTACACCCGGCAGTGCGCGCTGGTGGTTCGCGGCGCCTATGAAAAGGAACACGCGGACAACGTGCAAAAAGTCGTCAACACGCTGGTCGATGCGGCCAAGTGGGAGTCCGACGAAAGCAACCGCGACGCCGTGTTGAACGAGTGGGCCAAGACCAATGAGCCGCTGGCCTCGCTCAAAGCGGACTTCGGCCACATCACCCTGCGCGACAGCGCCTCGCCGCTGGTGGATGACTTCCTCAAGGCGCGTTATCAGGCCGTCGCCGATCAGGCCAAGGAAGAGAAGATGATCCGACGTCCGGTGACCATCGACGGCTGGTTCGAAACCAAATACCTGGAAACAGCGTTGAAAGCCAAGGGGCTGCAAGGCTACTGGACCGCTTACGGCGCAGACGGCAAAGCCACGGCGAACACGGCCACGGCGTCATCGGATAAAACCGTCAACAACGGAGGCTGAGGTCATGGCCAGAGCCACCGCACCTTTACTCGACCAAGACCGGGCGCCCGCGAAAAAGCTGGCGCCGGTCGAACGCCTGCCTAACTTTCCCGCCCGCGCCCCACGGCGTGTGGCGGCCGCCAAACGCTCATCCCCGGCGTGGCAAACCCGTGCCGTGAACCTTGCCCTGCCCTGGCTGCTGCCCATCGCACTGCTCGGTCTCTGGTACGTGGGCACCGAGCGTGGCTGGCTGTCCGAGCAAGTCCTGCCGCCCCCGGCATACGTCTGGCAAACACTGACGGATCTGTTCAGCACGGGCGACCTGTGGCTTAACGCGTCGGCGAGTCTGCAACGGGTGCTGGTGGGCTTTCTCATCGGCTCGGGCCTTGGCGTGACACTGGGTCTGATGATGGGCCTGTCCAAAACCGTCGAGGATTACCTGCTGCCGACGTTCAACGCGCTGGTGCAGATTCCGGTGCTGGGCTGGATGCCCTTCGCGCTGCTGCTGTTCGGCATCGGCGAGCCGCTGAAGTACGTGCTGATCGCCCACGCCGCGCTGGTCCCGGTCACCCTCTGCACACTGCAGGCCTTTCATCAGGTGCCCAAACGCCTGCTGGAAGTGGGACAGGCTTACGGCTTCAGTCGGCGCCAGATCGTCACCGACATCGTGCTGCCTTCCGCTGTCGCACCCATTTTCACCGGCCTGCGACTGGGATTCACCAAAGCCTGGCTGTCGCTGGTGGTCGTCGAGCTGCTGGCTTCCAGCGAAGGGTTGGGCTACCTGATCGCTTACGGGCGTCAGCTGTTTCAGCTGGATCTGGTGATGGCGGCGGTGGTCGTGGTCGGCACGGTCGGGCTGCTGATCGACCGGGCGTTCGAAGTCATTGAGCGTCGTCTCAACAAAGGTCGGGCAGTGACGCCAGTGAGGGTGCTATGAGTTCGTTGACGGCAACACACGTTCCTCGCCAACACCGTTATCGCGGCTGGGTCGTGCCCGTGGTCGGCGTCGCAATCTGGTGGCTCGCGGCCAATCAGGGCTGGAGCGATTCAGGCCTGTTGGTCTCGCCACAAAAGGTCGCAGTGACGGCGTGGGATCAGGTGACCTCCGGCCAATTCTGGCGGGCGATTTCGTCGAGTCTGGCGCGCAACCTCAGCGGGTTTTTCATTGGCACGGTGCTCGGGTTGATCCTCGGCTGCTTGCTGGGCTTTTCGCGGATTTTCGAGCGCGTGGTCGGCCCAAGCTTCAACACCTTCAAGCAGATTTCCCTGTTCGCCTGGATTCCGCTGATCTCAGTGTGGTTCGGATTGGGCGACGTCGCGAAAGTCGTGTTCCTCTCCCTCGCCGCGCTGGTGCCGGTGGTGGTCAACACCTGCGACGGTTTGCGTAACGTGCCGAATGCGTTTCTGGAGGTGGCGAAGGTGTACGGCTTCAGCCGCTGGCAGACTGTGATCGGCGTCATGCTCCCCGCCGCGTTGCCCTCGATCTTTACCGGGATTTACCTGGCGCTGGTGTACTCGTGGCTCGCCACCATAGGCGCCGAATACCTGCTGGTGTCCGGCGACGGCATCGGCAACACGCTGATCGACGGCAGCGAGCATTTCATGATGGACCTTGTGCTGTTCGGCATGGTGATCATCGGTCTGGTCGGTTGGGGGCTGAACGTCCTCGCCCGCCGACTCGAACGACGCATGCAACGGCTCTACGGCATCACGCCGCGCTAGTTTTCCCTTTTCACACTTTCAAAGGAATTCCCCAATGTCCGCCAGTCAAGCGCTCCCTCTCCCCACCCAGCAAGGCAACGGGCTGCGTCTGGAGAACATCAGCAAACGCTTCTCCGGCGCCAGCAGCGACACCCAATTGCAGGTGCTGGACAACATTCAGCTGGACATCGCGCCCGGCGAATTCATCACCATCGTCGGCGCCAGCGGTTGCGGAAAATCGACATTGTTGCGGCTGATCCTCGGTCTGGATGAGGAGTTTGACGGACGCATTCTGCTGGACGAAAAGCCGATCAAGGGCACAGGGCTGGAGCGCGGAATCGTGTTTCAGGATCACCGTTTGTTTCCGTGGCTGACGGTTGAACAGAACGTCGCTGTAGGGTTGAAGAACGCGCCCCTGACGCCTGCGCAGAAACGCGACACTGTGCGCGAGCATATTCATCTGGTGGGCCTGCAGGACTTCACCGAGTCTTACCCGCACCAGATTTCCGGGGGCATGGCGCAACGCGTGGCCATCGCGCGCGGACTGGTGAATCGCCCGAGCGTGTTGCTGCTGGACGAGCCGTTCGGCGCGCTGGATGCCCTGACGCGCACACGCCTGCAACGTGAGCTGCAGAACATCTGGCAGCAGGAAAAGATCACCATGGTGCACGTGACCCATGACGTGGACGAGGCGGTTTACCTGGGGGATCGGGTGGTGGTCATGCAGCCGCATCCGGGGCGCATTCGGCGCATCGTCGACATCGACCTGCCCCGCCCGCGCAACCGCAGCGACGCCCGTTTCATCGCCCTGCGCGATGATGTGTTGAGTGATTTTGCGGAGTTGTCGTAGCCCTGCGCACACGCGGCTCTTTTCTGTGGGGGCGAATTCATTCGCGAGGCGGTGGTACATCCGACCCACATCTGTCGCCTGTGCTTATGTCTCGCGAATAAATTCGCTCCCACAGGTTCCGTTTACATCCGGGGCATTGGCTTGGGTAGGGAGCGTCGCAGTGACTCACACCTCATGCAACGACACCTGATTACGCCCGTTCTTCTTCGACGCATACAGCGCCTGATCGGCCCATTCGATGAGGGTCTTGTGTTCGCTGAGCGGGGTGTTCATGTCGGCAACGCCGAGGCTGATGGTGCAGCGAATCACTTCGCCTTCGTGCAGGATTTCCTGTGCTTCCACCGCCAATCGCAATCGCTCGGCAAACATCCCGCCGCCGTATTTATCGGTGTCGGGTAACAGCACCGCGTACTCTTCGCCGCCGTAACGGCCGGCGATATCGGAGTCGCGAATGTGCTCGCGAATCACATCGGCCACACGCTGAATCACCTTGTCGCCGCACTGGTGACCGTAGGTGTCGTTGACCCGCTTGAAGTGATCGATGTCGAACATCACAAGCGCCGCCGACGAGCCGTAACGCACGTGGCGGGCGTATTCCAGCCGCAACGCCTCTTCCCAATGACCCCGGTTGTACAGCCCGGTCAGCCGGTCGGTACTGGACAGCTTTTGCAGTTCGCTGTTGGCGCGCTGCAATTGCAGGCGGTTGGTCGCCACGTCGGTGACGTCGTAGATCACCAGGCACACATGAGACACTTCGCCGCTTGTGGAGCGCAGCGGGAACATCGTGGTGTTCTGGTACATGAAATCTTCTTGCCCGGTGATCGGCTGGTAGCTCTTGAAACGCACCAGGTACGGCCGCTGTTCCCAGATCGTGAACGCAGGAGTTCCCAGGGTAATCACACTGTCGATCTTGTTCTTCATCCAGTCCCGATTCACCTCCGGGAACAGCTCGAAGAACGAGCGGTTGGCGGCTTCATAGGGCAACACGCCAGAACGGTTTTCCATGAAGGTGTTCCACACCTGGACCCGGTACTCGTGATCCAGCACCACCACGCCGACGTCGATGCTCTGGGTGATGGTCAGCAGCCAATGCAGCTCTTTGATGTCGATACGATCGTTCATGAATCAGCTCATCAGGTAGGCGAGTTTGCGCGACAGCCGCTCTACCGAGTCTTCGGTGAACAACATCAACAAGTCGAAGTGAATATGGTGGCCTTCCAGGCTGTAACTGATTTCCACGGCCAGGGTTTTCTTCCAGCGTTGCTGGTTGATGCGAATCAGCTCGTCGATGCCACTCTGAGCGCCGAGCACCTGCGGATGCCCTTGGGAGAACGCGATGTCGATCTGCTCGGCAATGCCGCTCAGGCAGGCGCCGATGATGATCGACGACAGGTCCAGCAGCATTTCCTTTTCGGAATAATCACTGTCCTGGATCTTCATCAACTGCGCCATGTCGCCGATTTCCGAGTCGTGAAACATCAGCAGCGCTTCCCCGGCGATCCCCCCGCCGATGTAACCCTGACACACCGCTGTGAGCCGATCACTGGCCTGGGCGTCCGCGAGCGCCATGTGCAACTCCCCCACCTCTAGCATATTGACGTTGGGCACCGGCAGTTGCACGAACACGCCGAGCACGCGCGCCAGTAAAGCAGCGGCACGGCCCATGGCAACGTTGATGGTTTCGCGGAAGGCGTCCTGAAAGCTGATGGCTGTCTGTTCGATCTTGGGCGTAACAGCAACTGTCTTGACGGGATGATCCAGCAGCCCGAGGCGCTGGAGGGTCAGCTGTAACTCGACCGGATCGGCGGGCTTCTTGAGAAACGCGAGGGCGCCCAGTTCAAGCGTGCGGCGCACGGCTTCTTCCTGAACGTCGCCCGACACCACGATGACTTTGGCCCGAAGATTTTCCGCACGAATCGCGGCCAACGCCTGATACCCATCCATGTCCGGCATGGTCAGGTCGAGTAACACCACCTGACCCAACCCCTGGCGAATGGCTTCAAGGCCTTCATGTCCATTGGTCGCTGTCGTGACCGACACCCCCCAATCGGCAGGTAAGGCCCTGATCAGCTGTTTGCGCGCCATGTTGGAGTCGTCGCAAATCAACAAGGGAATCGTGGGCATTGCTTTTCAATCTCACGGCAAAAGAGTTTCAGGCATGGCCCGGAATATCTGTGCAACCCATCGTGTAACTCACTTATGTCCGCCGCGAGCGAATATTCGCTCAACCCGATTGTTGGCAGAGAAAGTGAGTCGAATCTTCACCCATTTCGGCAAGTAATGGCAGTATGCAATATCTGTGCTCACTGATAGTGCTTTTCATGGGATTAAGCAGCGCGATAGCGCGCGTTAATTAAATGGCGTCAATATTTACTCGCGCCATCTAACTCACGCGGTTCAACGCCACTTTTTGAAGCGCGGCCGTCACGGTTTTTTGTTCTAACTTCAAAGAGTTGGCGACAGGCGTCAGATTTCTAAGTTGCGACGCGTTCCGCGTTATTCGCCCGCCAAGGTGCGGTTCACGCCCAGGTCCTTGCCCCTACCCGGCCTCGCGCACCACGTCGTGGAGTGATATCGACCAACGTGAACCAGGACAGTGCGCACCGATGCTGACTGCCCCGAAGCACGGCCACTCGCGGTGTGAGGCGTGGGGCTCAGCTCAGTGCCCGACTCAAGTGGTCGATCAGCACATGCGCCTGGAAAGGCTTGGCCAGGAAACACAGCGCACTGCCGGTCATGGCTCGCTTGCGCACTGTTTCTTCGGGAAAAGCCGTGATGAAGAGGGTGGGAATATGAATATTCTTTGCCGTCAGGTACTCGTGGAGTTCAACACCACTCATGTTTGGCATTTGCACGTCAGTAATCAGGCAGCCGACGTTAATCAACTCAGCAGTGCTCAGGAACTCCTCGGCCGAAGAAAAGACAGCGACTTGAAAACCCAGAGAACGAACAAGACTGTCGAGGCTATCGCGAACGGCGGCGTCATCATCGACAACGGCGACCAGAGAAGAACTGGACAAACGGAGTACCTATGCCGATGTAAATCGTATGAGGAGACAAATGGGGAAACCACGTTACCCAGCCGGGCCACGTGGGTGAAGTATACAAATGTATGACCGCAATAGATCAAAGCCATTCCATGAGAGATTAAACGCGCCAAGGCGAGGGCATGTCACTTACACCCAACGCTCCGCAAGAAAGTTGGCTTCGATTCGACCTTGCATGAAGAGGTCGAAATCCGGCGCTGAGAGTGCCTTGGAATAATGATAACCCTGTGCTTCGTTGCACCCCTTCGCTGTCAATGCCGCGAGAATGGCAGCGTCTTCCACGCCCTCTGCAATCACCTTCATGTCGAAGCTGTGCCCCAGCGTAATCACCGCCTGCACGATGGCGGCATCGTGTGGGTTCTTCAGCAGACCCCGCACGAAGGACTGATCGATTTTCAGCTTGTCCACAGCAAAGCGTTTCAAATACGCCATGCTGGAATAGCCGGTGCCAAAGTCGTCGATGGACATGCGCACGCCCAACGCCTTCAGCCCCTGAACGGTTTCCAGCACCCGTGCGGAATCTTCGATCAGGATCGACTCCGTCAGCTCAAGCTCCAGCAGTTCCGGTTTCAGGCCGCTGTCATACAGCGCCCTCTGGACCTCTTGAACCATACTGCCTTGACGGAACTGGACGGCGGAGCAATTCATCGCCACCGTCAGTTCGCCGAAACCTGCCGCTTGCCACGCCACCGCTTGATGGCAGACCTCGCTCAGTAACCAGCGGCTGATCGGAAGTATCAACCCGCTGGATTCGGCCACGGGAATGAACTCGTCAGGAGCAATCGGTCCTTCGCCGGGGTGGTTCCAGCGCAACAAGGCCTCGGCCCCGATAACGGCGCCGGTTTTTAGCTCGATCTGGGGCTGGTAGTGGACCTGCAACTCTTTTTGTTCGAAGGCCTGACGCAGTTCGGTCTGGACATGCAAATAACGCAGTTCCCGCGCCCCCATGGCAGCCTCGTAGAACACCCACGTGTTACGCCCGTTGCGTTTGGCCTGCGTCAACGCGGTATCGGCGGCCTTGAGCAGTGAGCCGAAATCATGGCCATGGGCGATGTGGGATGCGATGCCCGCTGAAGCGGTCATCGACAGGTTGTAGCCCGCCAATTCGAGCGGCTGCTGAAGCGCACGCAGCATGCGCCCTACCAACTCGTTCAGGAGCATGTGGTCGTCTTCGTCCACCAGCACCAGAAACTCGTCGCCGCTGAGCCGCGCGACGGTGTCCACCGAGGGCTTGAGCGCCACAAGACGCTGGGCGAGATGCTGAATGATTGAGTCGCCCGCCACATGCCCAAGCGAATCATTGATGACCTTGAAGTGATCCAGGTCCAGATAAATCAGGGTCAACCGCTGGCCGCGCCCGCAATCCTTGATGGCGCGGTTCACCCGCTCCAGCAGGTAACGCCGATTGGGCAACCCGGTCAGATCATCGTGGTAAGCACTGTCGCGCAGTTCATCGACGACGTGCTGGCGACGAATTCGGTTGGTCCGCAAGCGCAAGGTCAGCCCGAGAATCAGCAGGTACAACGCACCACAGACCAAAGAAGAAGCAATGGCGGTGTACTTCCATCCCAGCAAATAGTCTTGCCCCGCCAGACCCACCACCAACACCAGCGGGAAATTGCCGATCCGCTTGAAGCCGTACAGCCGTCTGACCCCGTCCACCCGAGACCGCATGACGACCGTGCCCTCTCGGGCGCCCTCCGTCATGAGCCGGTCGATGTCGTCGGCAGGGTATGGAGAGACATGCGGCTTGGCCGCGGGCACACGTAACACCGCATCCGACTGATCTGCTCGACGCAACGTAATGACGCCATGAGGGCCGACGTCCAGCTGGTTGATGGCTTCGAGAATATTTTTCAGCGGCTGACTCGCCGCAATCCATCCCGTCAGCCGCTGCTGGGCGTCCAGGATGGGCACCGCCATGTACAACATTTCCCTGCGCGCATCGCTGCCCAACACCATCGACATGGCTTTCAAATCGGCAGGCGTCTTGTGCTGGAGCGAGTCGCGAAATTGCTGGGTGCACGACGGCGACGTTGAACTGCTGCCGTCGGAGTCGAACAAAAACCGCCCATCCGCCCCAAGCACATCGAAATGGCCCGCGGCCGGGAATCTGCGCACCAGCCCGCGCAACTGCCATGCCTGAACCGCCGGACTCCCCTCGGAATGAAGCGGCCCCTCATCCATGCGCGACGCGATGCTTTGCAGGCCGCTTTGCGCTTCATAGAAAGTGCCGTTCAGCCGCGACTCAAGGATGCGATTCAGGTTGCCAACGTCCGACATCGCCTGGCGCTGCGCCTGTTGGTACAGCAACCCCAGCAAACCGCAGAGCAATCCCACAATCGCCACGGCCAGCAGCACCCACGGCCACGCCTGAACGGGGTCATGGCCCGCCTTGGCCGAAGCGGGCTCGGGTTCCGGCGGGAGCAAACAGGTAATGCGTTGAGGGTTATTCGTTGCGACGAAATCGGTCATGTCACGTCGCTCATAGCGCGAAATGGGCAATCATGCCGTTGAGGTTGATGGCCAGCCGCGACAGCTCGCCGCTCGCGCTGCTGGTTTGTGTGGCACCGGCGGCAGACTGGGTCGACAGATCACGAATCGTCAGCAGGCTGCGATCCACATCCCGCGCCACCAGCGCTTGTTGCTCGGTGGCCAAGGCGATGAACAGATTGCGCTCGTTGATCTTGGAAATGGCCAGCGTGATCTGCTCCAGCGCATGCCCCGCGGCACGTGCGCGGTCCAGTGTTTGCCCGGCTTTAGCGGCGCTGCTTTGCAGCGCAGACACTGTGGCGCCGGTCCCGGACTGAATGCTCTGGATCATGGTCGCGATCTCCAGGGTCGAGGCCTGCGTGCGCCTGGCCAGCGAGCGAACTTCATCGGCGACCACCGCAAACCCGCGCCCCGCCTCCCCGGCCCTGGCCGCCTCGATGGCCGCGTTGAGCGCCAGCAGGTTGGTCTGATCGGAAATGCTGTGAATCACGCCCAGCACTGAACTGATCTGATCGGTATAGCGCGACAGACTCTCGGCCTCAGCGGAAGCTTGCAGCACCTCCTGCGCCAGCCCTTGAATCAGCGCGATGGTTTCGCTGACCTGTTCGTGGCCTTTCTGCGATTGATGATCGGACGCTTGCGACAATTCCGATGTGCTGATGGCGTTATGAGCGACTTCGTCAACAGCGCTGCTCATTTCCGTGACTGCCGTTGCTGCCTGTTCGATCTGCGCACATTGCTGCTGCAAACCCTGGGAGCTGTGGCCCATGACGGCGCTCATTTCCTCAGCTGAAGCGGCCAGTTGACTGGCCGAAACGCCGATGCCTTCGATGGTCGAGCGTAGGTGCTGTTGCATGTCGCCCATGGCCTGGAGCAGCGCGGCTGGCTCGTCCGCCCCGGCGTCATCGATGCGGCCACTCAGATCACCACGGGCGATCATCTGGGCCGCGGCCACCGCCTCCCGGATCGGCCCGACGATACTGCGAGTCAACAGCCAGGCCAACGCCACCGTAACCGCCACTGACAGCGTCAGGACCAGACCGACGATCAACTGCATATTGCCGTACAGCTCGCGGCTCTGCCGGGCAACGGCATTCGCGCCTGCTTCGTTAACCTTCACCAGTTGATCCATGTGGCGGGTCAGGTCAGCGCCCAGAGTGGCCAGCGTCGTGTTCAGACGCTCAAGTTGATCCTGATCAGGCACCTGAGCGTCGATCAGGGAAATCACCTCGTCCAATGCCGGTATGTAGCGGTCGAGCGACACCTTGATCGAATCCAGCAAAACCGCTTCATCCGGGCCCACCTGACGAGCGCGATACTCAGCCTGTTGATCGTCGAGATCCTTTTCTACGCGACGGATCGACGCCTTGCTCTTGTCACGCACCTGAGGGTCGTTCGAGCCACGAAGACGCTGCCCTTCAAGGCGCAGCGTATTGATACTCAGCGACAGCTTCTGAACCGAGATGATGCCAGGCATCCAGACGTCATTGACCCGATTAGTCGCGCTGTCCAATCTGGCCATTTGCATCAGGCTGAAGACGCCGACGAACAACATGGCCAGCGTGATGATCGCGAACCCGATCGCTGCGCGGGTTCCAATGCTGATTGTCCTCAAAAGCACGTGCGTATCCCCTTATCGTCCAGGTGCGCTTTAGGCATTGGGTTGACGAATTGATGGCGGCCTGAAAACGGATTTCCAGGAACGGCGGGGAAAATAGCACTGCTGATGAGTAATACCGATTAGCCATCAGGTTGGCCCGCTCATACTCACGTATGAGGTCATCCGTTCGGATGAAAGATCGGCATTTTGAAAGGATACGAGGGGCGGCGGCTGATGTGACTCAGGCTGCGGAAATCAGCGCGCTTCGAGGGCTTGCGACATTTTCACCAAATCGGCGAACGTCCGGGCCTGCATTTTTTTCATGGCATGCCCCCGGTGAATTTTGACCGTGATTTCGCTCAGCCCGATCTCTGCAGCGATTTGCTTGTTCATCAGTCCCGTGACGGCCAGCGCCATGACCTCCTGCTCACGAGCCGTCAGCGTTTTATGGCGAGCCTGCAACTGGCTGCTCGTCTTGCCCGCCTCGCGCCGCCTGGCGTCTTTCTGCAACGCCAGCGTCACGGCATCGAGCAAGTCCTGCTCGCGATAAGGTTTCACTAAAAAGTCCAGCGCCCCTGCCTTCATCGCTTTGACCGACATGGCGATATCGCCGTGCCCACTGACAAAGACGATGGGCAGCGGCACCTTCATTTCCGTGAGGCGCACCTGAAAATCCAGGCCGCTCTCGCCCTGCAGGCGCACATCGAGAATGAGGCAAGAAGGCACGTCTTCGAACGGGTGCTGCAGAAACTCGGCCCCGGATGCGAAGGTGTGCACCCGCATGCCCATGGACCGCAACAAACTGTCGACCCCCACCCGAATGGCAGGATCGTCGTCCACGACGAAAACGACCGGAGTGATCTCAGCCGCACTCATGAGCGAATGGGCTCACTGGCGGGGAGCGAAAAACTCAACGTCGCGCCATGCCCCAACTCACTTTCGACCCAGATGCGTCCGCCATGGGCTTCGATAATCGAACGGCATATGGACAACCCCATGCCCATCCCTTCCGGCTTGGTGGTGAAAAACGGAATGAACAAGCTGGCGAGGTTCGCGGCCGAGATACCCGGCCCGTTGTCTTGAATGCTGAGCAAAACATCGGCTTGTGGCGTAGCCGTCAAGTGCACGGCCAGCGTCCTGTTCTTGCCATGCATGCCTGCCATGGCCTGCATGGCGTTCATCAGCAGATTGATAATGACCTGCTGCAACTGCACCCGGTCCCCTTTGACTTCCACACTCCCCTGCACCGGCTTCAGGTCGAGAATCACGCGATGCCGCATGAGCTCCCTGCGCACCAGCGCGATGGATTCGACCAGGACATCCTGCAAATTCGTGGAGACATGCCGGGGGTCCGTCTTGCGTGACAAAACACGAATACGCCGGATGACTTCGCTGGCACGATGGGCCTCACCCTTGATCCGCTCAATGGCACTTCGCACCTCCGCCACATCCGGGACCTCGCGATCAAGCCAACGCAACCCGGCCTCGGCATTGGTGGTCATCGCCGACAGCGGCTGGTTGACCTCATGGGCGATAGACGCCGCCATCTCCCCCAACATCGTCACACGGGTGACGTGCGCCAACTGAGCCTGGGAGCGGTGCAGGGCTTCTTCAGCCAGTTTGGTCGCAGTGACATCCATCAACGCGCCGACGTATTCACAATCACCGGAAGCGTCATGGATCTGCTGAGCCAGCATTCGCAGGAACTTGGAGGAGCCGTCCGGCATGATCAGACGAAACTCGGTATCAACGGGGGCGTGCTGAACGTACGCCTCATGAATCAAGCCTTTGAAGCCATGAATGTCCTCGGGATGAACGCGACTGAACACGTACTCCAAGGAGGGGTTCAGCTCCTCATCCACCTGAAAAATGCGCCGCGCGCCGTCGGACCAACACATTTCGGCGCTCGGCATCTTCAAGCCAATACTGCCCGTCAGGCTCAAACGCTGAGCACCCGCGAGCAGAACTTCACTGCGGTGCAGCAAGCGAACCTGCGTTTGCAGTGCCTCTTTGGAGGCTTTGTTTTTCAGGGCCAGAAAGCCGGTGATCGCAATGGCGCAGAGGCTGACCAGGCAGCGCCCGAACGCCGGTATCAGCCACACAGTGCCGCGTGACCACTCAAGGCCATGGGTCAACAGGTAAGCAAGCAACGTCAGCGCACCACACCCGACCGTGGCAATGACGAGCCCCCTTTGAGATAACAGGTCCTCGGACATCAGGATGACGGTCACATAAAGCACGGCAATGGCGACGTCGAGCGAGCTGAGCCAGTCCGTAAGGAAAATGGCCAATGTCAGCATCACAGCGCCGGAGCGCCACAACCACACGCTGGGCGGAGGGTCCGCCCGGAGCCCTCGCATGAGGGCAGTTGGGACATTATCCATTGCGACGTTTTGCCTTGTTATGAGGTATCGGGGGCAGCGCAAATCAGCATCGCGGACGTGAAGGTGCCCACGGCCCATCCCCGTCAGGACGACGAAAGGATGGCAAATCCTGGTGAAAGTTTTGATCGGGTGCGGTCTTGGCAACGGCCTTGTATCCGACCGGACACAAATATACGCAGGAAATGCGTCAGGAGACAGGCTCGGGGAATGATCGGTTGTGAAAGGTGCGCTCAAGCGCATTTGCGGGGTTACGCGCGGGCTTGGTGGGCTCTGACTGGGTGGGCGCTGAATAAAACAAGCCCCGGCATAAATGCCAGGGCTTGTAATGGCCACATCCGTATGGCCTTCGCATGAACCTTCAATCGACCAACCGGCGACCTCCCTGGCCGCCAATCGTCCGTTCGTACGGTTCTTCGAAACGTTTTATTCGGCTTTCAGACCATCAGCCGAAACGGCTTTGACGCCTTTGATTTTCTTGGTGATCGCAACAGCGGTTTTCTTTTGCGCGTCGGTCACAGCGACGGTGGACGACAGGGAAACCACACCTTTGTTGGTCTCAACCTTGATGTCGGAGCCTGGAATACCTTTTTCAGTCAGCAGGTCAGATTTGACCTTGGTGGTGATCCAGGTATCAGAGGTCGTTTCTTTTGCCTTGGTCATTTCACCAGCGGCAACCATCATCGGAGCTTGAGTAGAGGTTTGAGCCATGGCTACGTTAGCCAGGGTCAGAGTCAGAGCAGTGGCGGTAGCAGCAGCGATAGCGAACTTCTTCATACGAGTAACTCCTGTTTTTCTCAGAATCTGCGCCAACCTCGTTGGCGGCAGGGTTACTGGTATATCGCAAGCGCTGTGCCAATCTGTGTTCAAGTATTTTTCCTATATATATCAATGGCTTGAAAATTATGAGCTCCCCGTGGATCGTGCAGATTGCCCGTTTATTAAAAGTTCCGCTTGCAAGATGCATGTTCCACCCAAGCAACAACCTGCGCTTTGCGCCATAACCTCTTAATTCCGCTCGAAAAAAAAGGGCCCCTAAGGGCCCTTTTCTACAGCATGGGGAAGCGAGCGGTTAAACGCCCGATGCCTTGGCTGCAGCGACGTCTTTGATCGACAGCTTGATGCGACCGCGGTTGTCGACGTCCAGTACCAGCACTTCGACTTCCTGGCCTTCTTTCAGCACGTCGGTGACTTTTTCAACGCGAGCATCGCTCAGCATCGAGATGTGCACCAGACCGTCTTTGCCAGGCAGGATGTTGACGAATGCGCCGAAGTCGACGATGCGCTCAACCTTACCGACGTAGATCTTGCCGATCTCTGCCTCTGCGGTGATACCCAGAACGCGCTGACGTGCTGCTTCAGCCGCTTCCTTGGTTTCGCCGAAGATTTTGATCGAGCCGTCGTCTTCGATGTCGATCGAAGCCTTGGTTTCTTCACAGATGGCACGAATGGTCGCGCCGCCTTTGCCGATGACGTCGCGGATTTTGTCGGTGTCGATCTTCATCGCGATCATGGTCGGAGCGTTTTCCGACAGCTCAGGACGCGACTGGCCGATGATCTGGTTCATCTGACCAAGGATGTTCAGGCGAGCTTCCAGGGCCTGGCCCAGGGCGATCTCCATGATCTCTTCGGTGATGCCTTTGATCTTGATGTCCATCTGCAGCGCGGTAACGCCTTTGGCGGTACCGGCCACTTTGAAGTCCATGTCGCCGAGGTGGTCTTCGTCACCCAGGATGTCGGTCAGAACAGCGAATTTCTCGCCTTCTTTAACCAGACCCATGGCGATACCGGCAACCGGTGCCTTCAGCGGAACGCCCGCGTCCATCAGAGCCAGCGAAGCGCCGCAGACCGAAGCCATGGAGCTGGAACCGTTGGACTCGGTGATTTCCGATACGACACGGATGGTGTACGGGAACGCGTCAGCAGCAGGCAGCATGGCCTGAACCGAACGACGAGCCAGACGGCCGTGACCGATTTCGCGACGACCAGCGCCACCCATGCGACCACACTCGCCCACCGAGAACGGAGGGAAGTTGTAGTGCAGCATGAACGGGTCTTTTTTCTCGCCTTCCAGGGTGTCCAGCAGCTGTGCGTCACGGGCAGCACCCAGGGTCGCTACCACCAGCGCCTGCGTTTCGCCACGGGTGAACAGTGCAGAACCGTGAGTCTTCGGCAGAACGCCGACTTCGATGTTCAGCGGACGTACGGTGCGGGTGTCGCGGCCGTCGATACGCGGTTTGCCATCAACGATGTTCTGGCGAACGGTGCGGTATTCGATCTCACCGAAAGCGGCTTTGACTTCGGAAGCCGACGGACTGCCTTCCTCAACGGCCAGCTTGGCGACAACCTGATCCTTCAACTCGCCCAGGCGAGCGTAACGGTCGGCCTTGACGGTGATGGTGTAGGCCTCGGAAATCGCAGCGCCGAACTCGGAGCGGATAGCGCCCAGCAGTGCGGTGGCTTCTGGCTGAGGAGCCCAGGTCCAGGTTGGCTTGGCAGCTTCAGCGGCCAGCTCTTTGACAGCCTTGATGACCGACTGGAATTCGTCGTGGGCGAACAGGACCGCGCCCAGCATCTGGTCTTCGGTCAGCTCTTTGGCTTCGGATTCAACCATCAGCACCGCTTCTTCGGTACCGGCAACGACCATGTCCAGGCTCGATGCTTTCAGTTGCTCGTAAGTCGGGTTCAGCAGGTAGCCGGTGCTTTCGTGGAATGCCACGCGAGCGGCGCCAATCGGGCCGTCGAACGGGATGCCGGAGATTGCGAGGGCAGCCGAAGTACCGATCATCGCAGCGATGTCCGGATCGGTTTTCTTGCTGGTGGAAACGACGGTGCAGACAACCTGCACTTCGTTCATGAAGCCTTCAGGAAACAGTGGGCGGATCGGACGGTCGATCAGACGCGACGTCAGTGTTTCTTTCTCGGAGGGACGGCCTTCACGCTTGAAGAAACCGCCAGGGATCTTGCCCGCAGCGTAGGTTTTTTCCTGGTAGTGAACGGACAGCGGGAAGAAGCCTTTGCCAGCGTCAGCTTGTTTGGCGCCGACTACAGTCACGAGTACGGTGACGTCGTCGTCAACGGTGACCAATACTGCACCAGAAGCCTGACGGGCGATGCGGCCTGTCTCCAGCGTGACGGTCGATTGACCGAATTGAAACGTCTTGATTACCGGGTTCACGGTTTCCTACCTTCTTTGTGGCTCTTGGGGGAACTGGTTTCTTGCGAATTCGTGGGCAGTGAGGGGAATCGGCCCCTGCGGCAGTCCAGGTGTACAGCCAAGCGTATAAAACATGTATCCAGATAAAACTTGAGGCTGGGAGCCTGCCATGCGCCAGCGGGAAACCCTCTGACGCACGACAGACAACCAACCTCTAGCGCAATCGCTGATTAGCGACGCAGACCCAGGCGACCGATCAGAGCGCTGTAACGGCTCAGGTCTTTGCCTTTCAGGTAGTCCAGCAGCTTACGACGCTGGTTTACCATGCGGATCAGACCACGACGGGAGTGGTGGTCTTTACCGTTGGCCTTGAAGTGACCTTGCAGTTTGTTGATGTTGGCGGTCAGCAGTGCAACTTGCACTTCTGGCGAACCAGTGTCACCAACAGCTTGCTGGTAGTCGGTTACGATCTGAGATTTTTCTTCAACGCTGAGAGCCATGAGGCAATCCTTTTATCAGGAAACCGCTCCAGAGAGACGATTTCAACAGGCCGAGAGCAAACTCTCGTATTAAAAAATGAGGCGTGACCATGCCTGTTAACAGCCACCCTTCACCGCCGTGCAGGAAACCCTGTCACAACGGGTTTCGGTCACTCTGACCGAATCAAACGACGCGGCGCAATCCGCCCGTCTTCACTCACTTCACCGATTCCGATGAAGCGTCCTTCGTGATCCTGCACCCGTACCATGCCGAACTTCGGCGCATCCGGGGCTCTGACTGGCTGACCGTGCAGCCAGTAAAACGAACTGTGCTCGGAAAATTGCAGCAGAGGCCAATCCTGCAAACCGCTGTCGGAAGGCATCAGGAAACGATCAACCGCTTCGTTGCCACCTTCGGCGTGAACCGCTTCAAGCTCTTCCAGCGTAACAGTCTGCGCCAGTGTGAACGGCCCTGCTTGCGTACGACGCAGCTCGGCAACATACGCGCCACAGCCCAGTTTTTCACCGATATCTTCCACGAGGGTGCGGATATAGGTGCCTTTGCTGCAGTCAACGGCCAGTCGCGCGGTCTCGCCTTCGCTCGCCAATAATTCCAGGCGCGCAATAGTAACAGAACGCGGTTCGCGCTCCACCACTTCCCCTGCGCGAGCCAACTTGTACAACGGCTGGCCATCACGCTTCAGGGCAGAGTACATCGGCGGTATCTGACTGATTTGCCCACGAAAATCAGGCAATACAGCTTCGATATCGGAGCGACCAACGGTCACCGGACGAGTTTGTAACACGTCGCCTTCGGCGTCCGCCGTGGTGGTGGTCTTGCCCAACTGCATCAGGGTTTCGTAACCCTTGTCGGAATCGAGCAGGTATTGGGAGAACTTGGTCGCCTCTCCGAAGCACAGTGGCAGCACGCCGGTGGCGAGGGGATCGAGGCTACCGGTGTGGCCGGCCTTTTCCGCATTGAGCAACCAGCGCACCTTCTGCAAGGCGGCGTTGGAGGTGAAACCCAGCGGCTTGTCGAGCAGGATGATGCCGCTGACGTTGCGGCGAATACGCTTGACCTGAGCCACGCCGTTATTCCTCCGAACCGTCTTGCTTGGCAGCCGGTTCGTGCTGACCGTCCTCGGCCACCGCGCGCTCGATCAACGCCGACAGGTGCGCGCCACGGGCAACGCTTTCGTCGTAGTGGAAATGCAATTGAGGCACGCTGCGCAGCTTCATTTCACGCGCCAGCTGCATGCGCAGGAAACCCGCTGCGGAATTCAAGACCTTGATGGTCTGGCTGATGTCTTCAGCGTTGTCCTGGCCCATCACGGTGATGAAGATCTTCGCGTGTCCCACATCACGGCTGACGTCGACAGCAGTGATGGTGACCAGACCTACGCGCGGGTCCTTGACTTCACGACGGATCAGTTGAGCCAGCTCGCGCTGCATCTGATCGCCGATACGTTGGGTACGGCTGTATTCTTTTGCCATGTCTTGTTACCTGTACTGACCTTCGGCAAAAGCCGTCCGGTCTGAAAGCGGCAAACGCCCGGCCTGGCAGAAGCCGGACCGGGCGTTGCGTTTAGAACCCATGACGTGCGCTGAGCATTTTCATGCGACGTTCGCCAGAGTTCCTGAAGCTCGCGATTTAGAGGCTGCGAGCCACTTGGACCTTTTCGAAGACTTCGATCTTGTCGCCGACCTTGACGTCGTTGTAGCTCTTGACGCCGATACCGCATTCCATGCCGGCACGTACTTCGGAAGCGTCATCCTTGAAGCGGCGCAGGGATTCCAGCTCGCCTTCGAAGATAACGATGTCTTCACGCAGTACACGGATCGGACGGTTACGGAACACAACGCCTTCAATGACCATGCAACCGGCGATCGCACCGAATTTCGGCGAGCGGAACACGTCGCGAACTTCGGCGATACCCAGGATGTTCTCCCGGACGTCGCTGCCAAGCATGCCGGTAAGGGCTTTCTTGACGTCTTCGATGATGTCGTAGATGACGTTGTAGTAACGCATGTCCAGACCTTCCTGCTCGACGATCTTGCGCGCGCCAGCATCAGCACGCACGTTGAAGCCGAACAGAACAGCGTTGGAAGCCAGCGCCAGGTTGGCGTCGCTTTCGGTGATACCACCGACGCCGCCGCCCACTACACGCACTTGCACTTCGTCGTTGCCCAGGCCATTCAAAGCGCCCTGCAAAGCTTCGAGGGAGCCACGGACGTCGGATTTGAGGACGATGTTGAGCGTCTTCTTCTCTTCCTGACCCATGTTCTCGAAGATGTTTTCCAGCTTGCCGGCGTGAGCACGGGCCAGCTTGACTTCGCGGAACTTGCCTTGACGGAACAGAGCCACTTCACGGGCTTTCTTCTCGTCAGCAACTACGCTCATCTCGTCGCCAGCATCCGGTGTACCGTCCAGGCCGAGAATCTCGACAGGGATGGATGGACCGGCTTCCTTGATGGATTTGCCGTTCTCGTCAAGCATGGCGCGGACACGACCGTAGTTGGAGCCAACCAGGACCATGTCGCCCTGACGCAGCGTACCGTCCTGAACCAGAACGGTGGCCACTGGACCACGGCCCTTGTCCAGACGCGATTCAACCACGACACCACGACCTGGGGCCGATGGCGTAGCGACCAGTTCAAGAACTTCAGCTTGAAGCAGAACCGCTTCCAGCAGTTCGTCGACACCCGTACCGACTTTTGCCGATACCGGTACGAATGGGGTATCACCACCCCACTCTTCGGACGTTACGCCATGAACCGACAGTTCACTGCGGATACGGTCCAGGTCAGCACCCGGCTTGTCGATCTTGTTGACCGCCACGACCAACGGAACGCCAGCTGCGACAGCATGCTGAACGGCTTCGATGGTTTGAGGCATGACACCGTCGTCGGCAGCAACCACCAGAATCACGATGTCGGTCGCCTTGGCACCACGGGCACGCATTGCGGTAAACGCGGCGTGACCCGGGGTGTCGAGGAACGTCACCATGCCACGCTCGGTTTCAACGTGGTACGCACCAATGTGCTGGGTGATACCACCGGCTTCGCCAGCGGCAACCTTGGCACGACGGATGTAGTCGAGCAGCGAGGTCTTACCGTGGTCAACGTGACCCATGACGGTCACGACCGGCGCACGAGGAACCGTTTCACCTTCGAATTTCAGGGACTCAGCCAGGGAATCTTCCAGGGCGGTATCGCTGACCAGGGTCACTTTGTGGCCCAGTTCTTCAGCGACCAGTTGGGCAGTTTCCTGATCCAGAACCTGGTTGATGGTGGCTGGCGTGCCCAGCTTGAACATGAACTTGATGATTTCAGCAGCTTTGACCGACATCTGTTGAGCGAGGTCGCCCACAGTGATGGTCTCGCCGATCTTCACTTCACGAACCACAGGACCGGTAGGGTTCTGGAAGCCGTGAGCGTTGCGCTTCTTCAGTTTCGCCTTGCCGCGACCACCACGACGGAAGCCATCGCTTTCTTCGTCGGTGGTACGTGGAGCAACGCGTGGCGCAGGCGCCTTTTCCTTGACCGAAGCACGATGCGGAGCGTTTTTGCGCTCGCCATCGCCACCGCCGCCACGACGATTGTTATCGTCGGCACGTGGTTTATCAGGGCGACGGGGCTCCTCGCGCTTGCGAATATCGGCAGCCGGTGCAGGGGCAGCGACAGGCGCTTCCTGAACAGGCTCTGCAGCCACTTGCGGAGCGGCTTCGGCCGCTGGCGCCGGAGCAGCAACAGCGTCAGCAGTTTCCTGAGTAGTAGCAGGCTGGCGGCGCGCTTCTTCTTCGGCACGCTGACGGGCTTCTTCTTCAGCCTTTTGACGCGCGGCATTTTCTACCGCACGACGCTCGTCCTGCTCGCGCTTGCGCTCGGCTTCGATTTCTTCCGGGCTACGCTGTACGAAGACTTTCTTTTTACGTACTTCAACGCTGATGCTTTTGCTGCCAGCAACGCGCAGGGTACTGGTGGTTTTACGCTGCAAAGTGATCTTGCGCGGTTCTTCCACTTTAGCCTTGTGGCCGCTTTTCAGGTGCGTCAACAGGGCTTGTTTTTCGTTATCGGTCACAACTTGCTCGGCGGCGGTGTGCGGCAGACCTGCCTCACGCATCTGCTGTAACAGGCGCTCTACCGGTGTGTCGACCGTTTTGGCCAGTTCTTTCACCGTGACTTGCGTCATGCACTTCTCTCCTCAGGCCGCATTTACTTACTCGAACCAATGGGCTCGGGCGGCCATGATCAACTTGCCGGCACGATCATCGTCAATGCCGTCGATGTCGAGCAGATCGTCAATAGACTGCTCGGCCAGGTCTTCGCGGGTAATTACGCCGCGCACCGCCAGTTCCATCGCCAAATCCTTGTCCATACCCTCAAGCGAGAGCAGGTCTTCGGCCGGATGGGCGTCTGCCAGCTTTTCCTCAGTAGCGATGGCTTTGGTCAACAAACGATCCTTGGCGCGAGCACGAAGCTCGTTGACGATGTCTTCGTCAAAGCCGTCGATGTTGAGCATTTCTTCCAACGGTACGTAGGCAATCTCTTCCAGGCTGGTGAAGCCTTCGTCCACCAGAACCTGCGCGAGCTCTTCATCGACTTCCAACTCTTCGATGAAGTTACGCAGGATGTCGCCGGTTTCCGCTTGCTGCTTGGCCTGGATGTCCGATTCGGTCATCACGTTCAGGGTCCAGCCAGTCAACTGGCTTGCCAGACGCACGTTCTGGCCGCCGCGACCAATCGCTTGGGCCAGGTTGTCCGCACCGACAGCGATGTCCATGGCGTGGGCGTCTTCATCAACGATGATCGCTGCCACTTCGGCAGGCGACATGGCGTTGATGACGAACTGCGCCGGGTTATCGTCCCAGAGCACGATATCCACACGCTCGCCGCCCAACTCGCCGGAAACAGCCTGGACACGCGAACCACGCATGCCGATGCACGCGCCTTGCGGGTCAATGCGTTTGTCCTTGGAGCGAACTGCGATTTTTGCACGCGAACCAGGATCACGGGAGGCAGCCATCACCTCGATGAGACCTTCGGCAATTTCCGGTACTTCAATCCGGAACAGCTCGATCAGCATCTCTGGCGCAGTACGCGACAGGATCAACTGAGGACCACGGTTTTCAGTGCGGATCTCTTTGAGCAATGCACGGACGCGGACACCGACGCGGAAAGTTTCCCGGGAGATGATGTCTTCACGCGCCAGCAGCGCCTCGGCATTGTTACCCAAGTCGACGATGACATTGTCACGTGTAACTTTTTTAACAGTGCCGGAAATGATTTCGCCCAGACGCTCACGATAAGCGTCCACGACTTGAGCGCGCTCGGCTTCGCGTACTTTCTGCACAATGACTTGCTTGGCAGTCTGGGCAGCGATACGGCCGAACTCGATAGACTCGATCTTTTCTTCTACGACATCGCCGACGTTCGCACCGGGGTGCGTCTCGGCAACCTTGCTCGGCCAGGTTTCGATGGCCGGATCATCAAGGTCTTCTTCTTCGACGACTGTCCAGCGACGGAACGTCTCGTAAGCGCCCGTGTGGCGATTGATTTCCACACGCAGGTCAACTTCGTCTTCAAAACGCTTTTTAGTGGCCGTGGCCAACGCGATTTCCAGCGCTTCAAAAATTACACCGGCC
Organism: Pseudomonas salicis; assembly: GCF_057128705.1. Lineage (NCBI taxonomy): Bacteria > Pseudomonadati > Pseudomonadota > Gammaproteobacteria > Pseudomonadales > Pseudomonadaceae > Pseudomonas > Pseudomonas salicis. The sequence goes on along the minus strand of NZ_JBSKHU010000005.1, from coordinate 567,103 downwards.
GGTACGCCTTTTTCATTGGATACCGACTCAACAACCAGCAGTACTTCTTTGCTCATCGTACGCCTCGCCTTTCGCAAGCCATTGGATCCGCGGGATCCGCGTCTCAGTCAAACGTGGGAATAATGTTGGCTTTGTCGATCAGATCGATCGGCAACAGGTATTCGTGAGTATCCACTTGCACCACGACATCCTGCTCCTCCACCCCGCGGAGAAGGCCTTGAAAGTTACGTCGACCGTCGAAGGGCGAGCGCAGCTTTATCTTCACTTGTTCCCCGGCAAAGGCTGCAAACTGCTCAATCGTGAACAGCGGGCGTTCCATGCCAGGAGAAGAAACTTCGAGCGTATATTCGGAGCTGATCGGATCTTCTACGTCCAGAACACCGCTGATCTGACGGCTGACGATGGCACAATCGTCCACCAGCACGCCGCCCTCTTTATCGATATAAACGCGCAACATTGAGTGACGACCCTGGGCCGAAAACTCGATACCCCAGCATTCATAGCCAAGGGCCACGACCACCGGGGCCAGCAAGGCCTGCAACTGTTCTAGCTTGCTCGACACCTGAACCCCCTCGTGCATGCTGTGCAAATAAAAAATGGGCAAAGCGCCCATCTCATGAAAAACGCCGTTGAACAGCGGCGTAATAAAGTGTCCAGTTAACAAAAAGCCCCTGAAAAGGGGCTCCGCTAAAACTGGTTGCGGGGGCTGGATTTGAACCAACGACCTTCGGGTTATGAGCCCGACGAGCTACCAGACTGCTCCACCCCGCGACAAAGCTGGGGCGGAAGTATACGACCGATCCCGATTTGGGTCAATCCGACACATCCACCTACAAGAAAGCCCGCTACTGCGGGCTGACTTGTTAATTGGTACCGAGAAGGGGACTCGAACCCCTACACCCTATGGGCACAACCACCTCAAGGTTGCGTGTCTACCAATTCCACCACCTCGGCATTACAACTCTTTTTGCAGCCCCAATATCGACTGCGAATCCTGTGTTACTTCTGTTCTGGAGCGGCAGGAACATCAGCTGGAGCAGCGGCTGGTTTCTGTTGCCCTTCCAGGACCGGAACATCATCTGCTGCCGGCTTTTGTTTAACTTCCAACACCGCTGGATCTGGCAAACCTACTTGAGTCAGCTGGTGAGCTTTCTCTTTAGCAAAGTAACCTAACCCCAAGCTGGTTATGAAGAAACAGGCGGCAAGTATAGCAGTAAACTTACTAAGAAAGGTAGAGGAACCTTGGCCTCCGAAGACAGTATTTGATGCACCTGCTCCGAACGACGCGCCAGCGTCCGCACCTTTACCCTGCTGCAGCAATACCAGAGCAACAACGCCCAGCGCACCCAGCAGATGAAGAACGACTACGACTGTTTCCAGCATTTTTTCAGTTTCCCGCGGCGCGAATGATCGCACCGAACTCATCTGCATTCAGGGAAGCGCCTCCAATGAGGCCCCCATCGATATCCGGCATGCTGAACAGCTCGACCGCATTGGCCGCCTTCACGCTGCCGCCATATAGAAGACGCACACCTTGCGCGACTTCAGAATTCTCTTTTGCCAACTGCGCACGAATGGCTGCGTGCACTTCCTGCGCCTGTTCCGGCGAGGCTGTCAGTCCGGTACCAATGGCCCAGACCGGCTCGTAAGCGATGACCGCATTCACGAAAGCATCGATACCCAACTCTTCGATGATGCTGTCGAGCTGCTGCCCGACAACTTCAAGCGTTTTGCCAGCCTGACGCTGCTCAAGTGTTTCACCGATGCACAGCACCGGGGTCAAGCCACTTGCCTGCGCAGCTGCAAACTTGCGGTTCAGGACTTCGTTGCTCTCGCCCATGATCTGGCGACGCTCCGAGTGCCCTACCAGCACCAGCTTGCAACCCGCATCCTGCAACTGAGTCGGTGAAATCTCACCGGTCAGTGCACCCTGACCCGCTTCGTGCGCGCAGTTCTGCGCACCTACAGAAATCGAATGCTCTTCAAAGCACTCGACAACGAAGCTGACGTGCAGACTCGAAGGGAATACCGCAACGTCGACACTGTCAGGAATGGCCATATTGGCCAGACCTTCTACCAGCTCAGCGACGCTGGCGCAGGTACCGTGCATTTTCCAGTTACCAGCTACCATAGGGCGACGCATGCTGTACCTCGTCGGTCAAAGTGGGCGCAGATGTTACCCAACAGTTTCAACACTGGCAAGCCGTAATCAGGCGCAAACTTCAGCAACCAGTTTTGCCAGTTCATCGGCGTAGCCCGCAACCAGCGTTTCGTCCTCGCCTTCGACCATCACACGCACCAAAGGCTCTGTGCCGGACTTGCGTAGCAACACGCGCCCACGCCCACCCATGGCCGCCGTCACGCGCTCACAGGCCTCCTTGACCGCCGGGTGCTCGACTGGATCGACATTCCCACCCTCGAACCGCACGTTGATCAATACCTGAGGGCATTTCCTCACGCCCTGGCGCGATTCTGCGAGGCTTTGCCCGGTGCGCTTGAGCGCCAGCAGCACCTGCAGCGCGGCAATGATCGCATCACCCGTGGTGGTGTGCTGGAAGCAAACGACGTGACCGGAATTCTCGCCACCCACCTGCCAGTTGCGCTCCAGCAGTTCGGCGATGACGTAACGGTCGCCAACATTGGCACGCACAAACGGAATGTTCAGATCCGCGAGGGCAAGTTCAAGCCCCAGGTTGCTCATCAAAGTCCCGACCACGCCACCTTGCAGGCGGCCGCGCTCATGCAGATCGCGGGCAATGATGTAGAGCAGCTCGTCACCATCGACGATCGCACCGGTGTGATCAACCATCAGCACTCGATCACCATCACCGTCGAAGCCGATCCCCAGATCCGCCTTCTCAGCGACAACCGCCGCTTGCAGATTGCCCATATGGGTCGAACCGCAATCATCATTGATGTTCAGGCCGTTCGGCGCCGCCGACAGCACGGTGACCTTCGCGCCCAACTCTCGAAAGACATTGGGCGCCACTTTATAGGTTGCCCCGTGCGCACAGTCGACCACCAATTTCAGACCGGCAAAGTCAGTACTGGTCGGCACACTGCTTTTGCAGAATTCGATGTAACGGCCAGCCGCGTCGTTGATACGCGACACCTTGCCGAGCTTTTCTGACTCAGCCACGGTCATCGGCGTATCGAGCAATTCCTCGATCATCATCTCGATTTCGTCTGGCAGCTTGGTGCCCTGACCCGAGAAAAACTTGATGCCGTTATCGTGATGCGGGTTGTGCGAGGCGCTGATCACTATCCCTGCCTCGGCGTGGAACGTCCGCGTCAGATAGGCGATGGCAGGCGTTGGCATCGGGCCGAGCAGCATCACATCTGCACCCGCGGCTGACAGCCCGGCTTCCAGGGCAGATTCGAACATGTAACCCGAAATACGCGTGTCTTTGCCGACCAGAATCCGGCAAGCGCCCATTTTGCGGAACGCCATGCCAGCTGCCCAACCAAGCCGCAGCATGAAATCGGGAGTGATCGGAAATTGACCGACACGACCGCGAATGCCGTCGGTTCCGAAGTATTTTTTCTGGGTCATGGGGGCTCCAACCTTCTTATTTTGCCGATTCGACAGCGGCAATCATCCGCACCACGTCGACAGTTTCCGCAACATCGTGCACGCGTAAAATTCTTGCACCTTGAATCATGGCCATCGCAGCCAGAGCCAGTGCACCGTAGAGTCGCTGATCAACAGGCTTGTCGAGCACTTTGCCAATCATGCTCTTGCGTGACACACCCACCAGCAGAGGCCGCCCCAGCACATGCAGCGCCTCCATATGTTTGAACAGGCTCAGGTTATGATCGAGATTCTTCGCAAAACCGTAGCCTGGATCGAGAATGATCTTCTCTGCAGGAATACCCGCCGCGACACAGGCGTCCATTCGCTCACCGAGAAAGGCGGTCACCTCACCGATGAGATCGTCGTAACGAGGATCGTCCTGCATGTCCGTTGGCTCGCCGCGCATGTGCATCAGGCACACGGGCAGCCCGGTCGCGGCAGCCGCCTCCAGTGCACCCTCTCGCCGCAACGAGCGCACATCGTTGATGAGCCCCGCGCCCAGCCGAGCCGTCTCAAGGATGACCGTTGGTGTCGAAGTGTCGACCGAGATGACCACATCAAGCTCACGACTGATGGCTTCGACGACCGGTGCGACACGATTCAGCTCTTCGTTGGCAGAAACCGCAGCAGCACCCGGACGTGTGGACTCGCCGCCGACGTCTATAAGTGTCGCACCAGCCGCCACCATAGCCTCCGCATGACGGAGGGCAAGATCGCGCTGAGCGAACCGACCACCGTCAGAGAACGAATCAGGGGTGATATTGAGGATGCCCATGACGTGGGTCCGGGATAAATCAAGAACCCGGTTGCCGCAAGGCAACCGGGTCGGGTACAGCGCAGAAGTCATGTCAGGCCTTAGTGTTCAGCAGCAGGACCACCGATCGGTGTTTCCGGACGCGGACCGACGGGTGCAGTTGGCGTCCCGGAAGTGCCGGTGCCCCCTGTCCAATCGCGCGGTTCGCGAGGCGTGCGACCCGCCATGATGTCATCGATCTGCTCAGCATCGATGGTTTCATACTTCATCAGCGCATCCGCCATCGCATCCAGCTTGTCGCGGTTGTCGGTGAGGATTTGCTTCGCAGTGCCGTAGCACTGGTCAATGATACTGCGCACTTCAGAGTCGATCATCTTAGCGGTTTCACCCGAAAGACTGGAGTTCTGACCGCCACCACCACGACCCAGATAACCGCCATCGTCGTCTTCGGAGTACATCAATGGGCCCATTTTCTCGGACAGGCCCCATTTGGTGACCATGTTCCGGGCAATCTGGCTGGCGCGCATGATGTCGTTCGAAGCACCCGTGGTGACGCCGTCAAAGCCCAACGTCATCTCTTCCGCGATACGACCACCATAGAGCGAGCAGATCTGGCTGATCAACGCACGCTTGGACAGGCTGTAACGGTCCTCTTCAGGAAGGAACATCGTGACGCCCAATGCACGACCACGTGGAATGATCGACACTTTGTAGACCGGATCATGCTCAGGCACGACGCGACCGACGATGGCGTGCCCGGCTTCGTGATAAGCGGTGTTCTGCTTCTCTTTCTCGGACATGACCATCGATTTACGCTCGGCGCCCATCATGATCTTGTCTTTGGCCAGCTCGAACTCTTTCATCTCGACGATGCGCTTGCCCACGCGAGCCGCGAACAGCGAGGCTTCGTTGACGAGGTTGGCAAGGTCTGCACCGGAGAAACCAGGCGTACCACGAGCAATGACGGCAGCATTGACGTCGTCACCCATCGGCACTTTACGCATGTGCACTTTCAGAATCTGTTCACGACCGCGAATGTCTGGCAGACCAACCACGACCTGACGGTCGAAACGGCCCGGGCGCAGCAGCGCAGGGTCGAGTACGTCAGGACGGTTGGTCGCGGCGATCACGATGATGCCGTCATTCATTTCGAAGCCGTCCATCTCTACCAGCAACTGGTTGAGAGTCTGCTCACGCTCATCGTGACCGCCGCCCATGCCAGCGCCGCGATGGCGACCGACGGCGTCGATTTCGTCGATGAAGATGATGCATGGCGCGTGTTTCTTGGCTTGTTCGAACATGTCGCGAACACGGCTTGCACCGACACCCACGAACATTTCAACGAAGTCAGAACCGGAAATGGTGAAGAAAGGAACTTTCGCTTCGCCAGCAATCGCCTTGGCAAGCAGCGTTTTACCGGTACCCGGTGGACCCACCATCAGCACGCCGCGCGGAATACGACCGCCCAGGCGCTGGAATTTGCCCGGATCGCGCAGGAATTCAACCAGCTCGCCGACTTCTTCTTTGGCCTCATCGCAACCCGCGACGTCAGCCAGGGTGGTCTTGACCTGGTCTTCGGAGAGCAGGCGCGCCTTACTCTTGCCGAAGCTCATCGGCCCTCCCTTGCCCCCCGCGCCGCCTTGCATCTGGCGCATGAAGAACATGAAGACAGCAATGATTACGAGAATCGGGAAGCTCGCGACAAGCAGCTGAGTCCAGATGCTCTGCTGCTCAGGCTGCTTGCCTTCGATCACGACATTGTTGTCGACAAGGTCACCGATCAGGCCATTGTCCTGAATCGCCGGACGAATGGTCTTGAAGGTGTCACCGTCGCTGCGCTTGCCCGTGATGACGTAACCGTCAACGGCAACTTTCTCGACCTTGCCATCCTTCACTTGCTGGATGAACTCGGAATAGTTGAGGGTCTGCGGCTCGTTCGGGCTGGAGAAGTTGTTCATCACGGTCACCAGGACCGCAGCGATGATCAACCACAGGATCAAATTCTTTGCCATATCGTTCAATTAGCTACCCTCTGAAGCAAGCTCCACGCAGGAGCGTGCCTCGCATGATATTCACCGGCCTAACTTACTACAGATCCTACAGGTGTGGCAGGCGGCGTCTGTAACCCTTTGTGAAACTTTGACTACAAGATGTTCGTTACGCTTCATGAATAAAGCCATTTGAAAAAAGCTATTGCCTTCACTCAAATTGGCTTGGGGCCTCATAACCGCCCTTGAAACCACGGCCCAGCAGGTACTGTTCACGCGACCGGTCACGGGACGACGAAGGTTTGCGCATCTGCACCTTGTCGAACATTTTCCGAACGTCCTTGTGGTAAGTATCAAAACCTTCGCCCTGGAAGATTTTGATCAAAAAATCGCCACCTGGACGCAGAACCCGACCCGCCAGGTCGAGCGCCAACTCACAAAGGAACATGGCGCGTGGCATATCCACAGCGCTCAATCCACTCATATTGGGGGCCATATCGGAAATCACAAGGTCTACTTCCGTATTACCGATCGCCTCGAGGATTTGTTTGAACACGGCATCCTCAGTGAAATCCCCTTGAATGAAGGTCACGTCGGGGATGCTGTCCATTTCCAGAATGTCGGACGCAATCAAACGACCTTGACCACCAATCAGACGACTGGTCACCTGGGACCAGCCCCCAGGCGCCGCGCCCAGATCGACCACGGTCATGCCGGGACGGATCAGACGGTCCTTTTCCTGGATCTCCAAAAGCTTGTAACTCGCCCGCGAGCGGTAGCCATCCTTCTGCGCCTGCTTGACGAAAGGGTCGTTGAAATGCTCTCTCAGCCAGTTCTGGCTGCTCTTGGAACGCTGCGCCACGGGGCACCTCGATGATGAAAGGGTCGTGATTAACTGGGCGGAGCCACGGCCCCTCGGGTAAAATGCCCGCCAATTTTACAGAATCAGACGAAAAGGGTCAGATTATGCCGCTCAATAACGAGCAGAAGAAACAATACAAATCCATTGGACATGACCTGAAGCCGGTTCTGATGGTCGCCGGCAATGGCCTGAGCGAAGGCGTCCTGGCCGAGCTGGACCGCGCTTTGGTCGATCATGAACTGATCAAGGTTCAGATCAAGCTGGAAGACCGCGACGAGCGTCGCGCCGTGATCGAAGAACTGTGCAAGCAAGGTCGTGCTGAGCTGGTACAGACCATCGGCAAAATGGCGCTGATCTACCGCAAGAACCCGCAGCCTAACAAACAGCTGTCCAACATTCACCGTTACAAGTAATGGCGAAACCCGTCAGGAGGCGCGACCTGCGCGCCTCTGAACGGCACCTGCCTCTGCCGCACGCCACTCGAAGAGAGCAGCATGCGAGCCACGAGTCAGATGTGCTTGACCTCAACGATCTCGTACTCGATCACACCGCTCGGTGTTTTGATCGCAACGACATCGCCTTCTTCTTTGCCAATGATCGCCCGGGCAATCGGCGCACCGACTGAAATCTTGCCCAGTTTGATGTTGGCCTCGTCCTCACCCACGATCTGGTAAGTCACCTGCTCGTCAGTCTCCACGTTGGCAAGCTCCACGGTCGTGCCGAAAATGACCTTGCCAGTATGGGCGATCGTGCTGACATCGATGATCACGGCATTTTGCATGCGACCTTCGATGTCACGGATACGCGCCTCGACCATGCCTTGCTGCTCGCGAGCAGCATGGTATTCGGCGTTTTCTTTCAGGTCACCCAGCTCGCGAGCCGTGCCAATGTCCTGGCTAAGCTTCGGACGGACGACCTTAGTGAGGTGAGCGTGTTCGTCTTCCAGGGCCTTGGCGCCCTGGACGGTCATCGGATATTTAGTAATGCTCATGCCTTCAATCCTGCATGTAGATCCTGCAAGCGACGCACGGTCTTTTCAGGGCCGAACTTCAGCGCTTCACAGATGGCCTCGCCCGCAGCAATGGTGGTGGTGCAGTAGATCTTGTGCTGCAAGGCGTTGCGACGGATGGAATAGGAGTCCGCGATCGACTGACGACCTTCGGTGGTGTTGATGATCAAGGTGACTTCGTCGTTCTTGATCATGTCGACCACGTGAGGACGGCCCTCGGTCACTTTGTTCACGCGGCGCACTTTCAGGCCAGCAGCCTCGATCAAACGCGCAGTGCCAGCGGTTGCAACAACGTCGAAGCCCAGCTCGATCAGACTGCGAGCAACGCCAGCCACCAGAGGCTTGTCGTCGTCACGCACGCTGATGAACGCGGTACCGCCGGTCGGCAACACTTCGCTGGCGCCCATTTGCGCTTTAGCGAACGCTTCGCCGAAGGTGTCACCGACACCCATGACTTCACCCGTGGACTTCATCTCTGGCCCAAGGATCGGGTCAACGCCAGGGAATTTGGCGAATGGGAATACCGCCTCTTTCACACTGTAGAAGTTCGGAATGATTTCCTTGGTGAAGCCCAGTTCTTTCAGGGTTTTGCCGGCCATCACGCGCGCAGCGATCATTGCCAGGGAAACACCGATGCACTTGGACACGAACGGCACAGTACGGGAAGCACGCGGGTTTACTTCGATGACGTAGATGTCTTCGCCCTGCAGCGCCAACTGAACGTTCATCAGGCCGATAACGCCCAGTTCAAGGGCCATTTTCTTGACCTGTTCACGCATCTCGTCCTGGATGTGCGCAGGCAACGAATACGGCGGCAGCGAGCACGCGGAGTCGCCGGAGTGAACGCCGGCCTGCTCGATGTGCTGCATGATTGCGCCGATCACGACGTCAGTGCCGTCGCAGACCGCATCCACGTCCATCTCGATGGCGCAGTTCAGGAAGTGGTCCAACAGCACCGGACTGTCGTTCGACACTTGAACCGCCTCACGCAGATAGCGCTTGAGTTCGTCTTCCTGGTAAACGATTTCCATCGCACGGCCACCCAGTACGTAGGACGGACGAACCACCAGTGGGTAACCGATCTTGGCGGCGGCACGAATCGCTTCGTCTTCGCTGCGCACAGTGGCGTTTGGCGGCTGACGCAGGTTCAGACGCTCAACCATCTGCTGGAAGCGCTCGCGGTCTTCCGCACGGTCAATGGCGTCAGGGCTTGTGCCGATGATCGGTACGCCCGCAGCTTCCAGCGCGCGGGCCAGTTTCAGCGGGGTCTGGCCGCCGTATTGGACGATCACGCCTTTCGGCTTCTCGACGCGGACAATTTCCAGCACGTCTTCCAGGGTCACTGGCTCGAAGTACAGGCGATCGGAGGTGTCGTAGTCGGTCGATACGGTTTCCGGGTTGCAGTTGACCATGATGGTCTCATACCCGTCATCGCGCAGTGCCAGTGCCGCGTGTACACAGCAGTAGTCGAATTCGATCCCTTGGCCGATACGGTTTGGACCGCCGCCCAGGATCATGATCTTGTCGCGCGTCGACGGGTTGGCTTCGCACTCTTCCTCGTACGTGGAGTACATGTACGCGGTGTCGGTCGCGAACTCGGCGGCGCAGGTGTCGACGCGCTTGTAGACCGGGTAGATCTCGAGCTTGTGACGATGAGCGCGCAGGCTCTTCTCGGTCACACCCAACAGTTTGGCCAGACGTGCGTCAGAGAAGCCTTTGCGCTTCAGACGGAACATTACGTCGCGATCGATGGCCGACATGCCCATGGTCTTGACCTTCTCTTCTTCCTTGATCAGATCTTCGATCTGCACTAGGAACCAAGGGTCGATCATGTTCATGCCGAAGATTTGCTCAACGGTCATGCCAGCGCGGAATGCGTCGGCGACGTACCAGATGCGCTCGGCGCCTGGAACGGTCAGTTCGCGCTTGAGGATGCTAGCGCTTTCAGGGTCAGCCAGGTCCAACTTAGGATCGAGGCCGCTGACGCCCACTTCCAGACCGCGCAGGGCTTTCTGCAGGGATTCCTGGAAGGTACGGCCGATGGCCATGACTTCACCGACCGACTTCATCTGAGTGGTCAGGCGCGCATCAGCCTTGGAGAACTTCTCGAAGGCGAAGCGTGGCAGCTTGGTGACGACGTAGTCGATGGACGGCTCGAACGAGGCCGGAGTCTTGCCCCCGGTGATGTCGTTCTGCAGTTCGTCGAGGGTGTAACCCACGGCCAGCTTGGCGGCGACTTTAGCGATCGGGAAACCTGTAGCTTTCGAAGCCAGAGCCGACGAGCGGGAAACCCGCGGGTTCATCTCGATCACGACCATGCGGCCAGTGTCCGGGCAGATACCGAATTGCACGTTGGAACCGCCGGTTTCAACGCCGATCTCGCGCAAGACTGCCAGCGAGGCGTTACGCAGGATCTGGTATTCCTTGTCGGTCAGGGTCTGCGCAGGCGCCACGGTGATCGAGTCACCGGTGTGCACGCCCATCGGGTCGAAGTTTTCGATGGAACAGACGATGATGCAGTTGTCCTTTTTGTCGCGGACAACTTCCATCTCATATTCTTTCCAGCCGATCAGGGATTCGTCGATCAGCAGCTCCTTGGTCGGCGACAGGTCCAGACCACGAGCGCAGATTTCTTCGAACTCTTCACGGTTGTACGCGATACCGCCGCCAGTGCCGCCCATGGTGAAGGACGGACGGATGATGCACGGGAAGCCGAGCTTTTCGAGGACCGCATTGGCCTCTTCCATCGTGTGAGCAATACCGGAACGCGGGCATTCAAGGCCGATGGCTTTCATGGCCTTGTCGAAACGCGACCGGTCTTCTGCCTTGTCGATGGTGTCAGCGTTGGCACCGATCATCTCTACGCCGAACTTCTCCAGAACGCCTTCGCGCTCCAGGTCCAATGCGCAGTTCAGTGCGGTTTGGCCACCCATGGTCGGCAGCAGTGCGTCCGGACGCTCTTTCTCGATGATCTTGGCAACGGTTGCCCATTTGATCGGCTCGATGTAGGTCGCGTCGGCCATGGACGGGTCAGTCATGATGGTGGCCGGGTTGGAGTTCACCAGGATGACGCGGTAACCCTCTTCGCGCAGGGCTTTACAGGCCTGGGCGCCGGAGTAGTCGAATTCACAAGCCTGGCCGATCACGATCGGGCCAGCGCCAAGAATCAGGATGCTTTTAATGTCTGTACGTTTTGGCATGGGTTGTCACTCGAATCCTGTGTCAGTCGGCAAGCCGTCTTGAACATTCTCAGGTGCCGGGCAGGCTGTCGGATTTGATCCGGCCCACCGCAGTCACCTGCTCGCTATGGTCGACAGTCAGCCGCTTAGCGGCGCTTGGCCATGGCAGTGATGAAGCGATCAAACAGCGGCGCGACGTCGTTCGGGCCCGGGCTCGCCTCAGGGTGGCCCTGGAAGCTGAACGCGTCCTTGTCGGTGCGCTCGATGCCTTGCAGGGTGCCGTCAAACAGCGATTTGTGAATCGCTCGGACGTTGCTCGGCAAGGTGGCTTCATCTACCGCAAAACCGTGGTTCTGGCTGGTGATCATGACGACGCCGGTGTCCAAATCCTGAACCGGGTGGTTGGCACCGTGATGGCCATGACCCATCTTGACGGTCTTGGCGCCGGAGGCCAAGGCCAGCAACTGGTGGCCCAGGCAGATGCCGAACACCGGAACCTCGGTCTGCAGCACGTCCTTGATCGCCTGAATCGCATAGTCGCAAGGCTCAGGGTCGCCAGGACCGTTGGACAGGAACACGCCATCCGGATTGAGCGCGAGGACTTCACGGGCCGGGGTTTGCGCAGGCACCACAGTCACGCGGCAGCCGCGCTCGACCAGCATGCGCAGGATGTTGGTCTTGACGCCGTAGTCGTAGGCCACAACGTTGTATGGCAAATCGGCTGCAGCGATCTCTGGATGGCTGTCGGTTTTCAGGCTCCAGACGCTGGAGCGCCATTCGTAGCTTTCCTGGGTGCTGACGACTTTCGCCAGATCCATGCCCTTCAGGCCAGGGAAACCACGAGCCGCTGCGATGGCCGCTTCTTCGGAGATGTTGTCACCGGCCATGATGCAGCCGTTTTGAGCGCCTTTCTCACGCAGGATGCGGGTCAGGCGGCGGGTGTCGATACCGGCGATGGCAACGACGTTGTTGGCCTTCAGATAGTCAGCCAGGGACATCTTGTTACGCCAGTTGCTCGCTACCAGTGGCAGGTCACGAATCACCAGGCCCGCCGACCACACGCGGTCGGATTCGGCGTCTTCCGGTGTAGTGCCGGTGTTGCCGATGTGAGGGTAGGTCAAGGTGACGATTTGCTGGGCATAGGAAGGATCGGTAAGGATTTCCTGATAGCCGGTCATTGCGGTGTTGAACACCACCTCACCAACGGTTTGACCGTCGGCTCCAATGGCTTCGCCGCGAAAAATGCTGCCATCAGCAAGGGCGAGTATGGCTGGCTTAGTCAAGAAGACCTCCCGTAATAAAGCCTGAAAGGGCGATCGCAGGTTGTAAAAAAGCGGAATGACGTTTGGACACGTCACCCCGCTTTTTTCATCGAATTATCTGCGCGCTTTTAGTGGACACACTAAAGCTGTAGCTTACAGAAAAAGTGTTTTTTAATCCACCGCTAAAACGCCTTAAAGGCTGGGGAATGCGACAGGACATCGCGTAGCGGTGTGAAACTGCGGGCAGGATACAGGGAAAACCCCCTTCCTGCCCGCATTGTTGCCGAGATCGGCGCGATCGATCAGCGCAGGTCGAGCACGTCTTGCATGTCGTACAGACCCGGCGCCTTGCCATCGAGCCAGAGCGCTGCACGTACGGCTCCCTTGGCGAACGTCATGCGACTGGAAGCCTTGTGCGTAATCTCCAGTCGTTCACCTTCGGCGGCGAACAGGACGGTGTGATCTCCGACCACATCACCGCCACGCACCGTCGCGAAACCAATGGTCTCGCGCTCACGAACGCCGGTGTGCCCTTCACGACCATAGACCGCGACCTTGTTCAGATCACGCCCCAGCGCATTGGCAACCACCTCGCCCATGCTGACCGCCGTGCCCGATGGCGCATCGACCTTGTTGCGGTGATGCGCTTCGATGATTTCAATGTCGGCGTCGTCACCCATCACCCGCGCAGCCAGGTCGAGCAGCTTGAACGACAGGTTTACACCCACGCTGAAATTGGAGGCGAAGACGATCGGAATCTCTTGGCTCGCCTCGCTCAGCACGTGTTTCTGCTCAGCGTTCAATCCCGTGGTGCCGATCACCATGGCCTTGCCAGCCTTGCGACAAAACGCCAGATTTTTCAGCATGACGTCTGGCAGGGTGAAGTCGATCAGGACGTCAAACTCGTCCGCGACCTGCTCCAGATTACCCGTCAGTTGCACGCCGATTCTCCCCAACGAAGCCAGCTCACCAGCATCAGCACCGATCATGGTACTGCCCGGACGAACGATGGCCGCCGTCAGCCCAGTGAGCGGTGCGCGCTCCTGAACGGCCTCGACCAGATGCCTGCCCATGCGCCCGGCAGCACCCATCACAGCAATACGTCGCATGCCCTGCTCCTTAGAGATCGCCGAAGAAACGCTTCACGCCTTCGAACCAGCCACTGGCTTTCGGTGAGTGAGAGCTGTCACCCTCCAGCGACGCACGGAATTCTTCGAGCAGTTCACGCTGACGACGACCCAGGTTGACCGGGGTTTCCACCGCAACGCGGCACATCAAATCGCCTGCACCACCGCCACGCACCGGCGCGACGCCTTTGCCACGCAGACGGAATTGCTTGCCGGTCTGGGTGCCTTCCGGAATCTTCAATTTGACGCGACCGTCCAGCGTCGGCACTTCCAGCTCGCCGCCCAATGCCGCGTCGGTGAAGCTGATCGGCACTTCGCAATACAGGTGCTTGCCGTCGCGCTGGAAAATCGCGTGCTCGCGCACGTTGATCACAACGTAGAGGTCACCCGTAGGCCCACCCTGAACACCCGCCTCGCCTTCGCCCGACAGACGAATACGGTCGCCAGTATCGACGCCTGCTGGCACCTTGACCGACAGCGTCTTGTATTCTTCGACACGGCCTTCGCCGTGGCAGGAGTCGCAAGGGTCGGAGATGATCTTGCCGTTGCCGTGGCAACGCGGGCAGGTCTGTTGAACAGAGAAGAAGCCCTGCTGCATACGTACCTGGCCGATGCCGCCACAAGTTGGGCACGTGACAGGCGAGGAGCCTTTTTTCGCGCCGCTGCCATCACACGGTTTGCAATTGACCAAAGTCGGCACGCGAATGCTGACGGTGGTGCCACGCACGGCTTCTTCGAGATTCAGTTCGAGGGTGTAACGCAGGTCACTGCCACGCTGGGCACCGCCACGACCACCGCCCGCACGGCCACCACCGAAGAAGTCGCTGAACACATCGCCGAAAATGTCGGAGAAGTTCGCGCCGCCGCCACCGAAACCGCCGCCACCCATCCCCTGATCGACACCGGCATGGCCGTATTGGTCATAGGCCGCGCGTTTGCTGGCGTCGGACAGCACTTCGTAAGCCTCGTTGGCTTCCTTGAAAGAATCTTCCGAGGCTTTGTCGCCCGGATTGCGGTCGGGGTGATACTTCATCGCGAGACGACGGTACGCCTTTTTCAGGTCCGCCTCGCTGGAGCCGCGCTCCACCCCCAATACTTCGTAATAGTCACGCTTTGACATAAGTTTTCTGCACTCTTGAGGACGTCCGACATAACCCTCCTGAGTTTGCCGAACTCGTTGAGCCCCTTTCAGGCCCGGACCCAACTCACGTCAATTCAACGATCCTGGTCTTGGTTCAACGGCCTTCGATCGACCGAGTAAAGCGGCAGAACAAGCCGGTTTGCAGGAGCATCCGGCTTTGCCACGGGGCCCGTGAATCGAAGTGCACAAGCCCTGAAATTTCGGGTGTTCCAGACACGCCAACGCGGGAGCAAGCTCCCGCGCGGCGACATCCTACCAGCGACCACTCAAGAGCGGTCAACCGATGATCAAGTGAGCTGACGTCTTTTTATGACGGCTCACCTCAATCATCACTTCTGGTCTTTGACTTCTTCGAACTCGGCATCGACCACGTCGTCAGCCTTGTGCTCTTCCTGGGCCGCCTGCGCGCCAGCTTCCGGCTTTTCAGCCTGCTCGGCGTACATTTTCTGCGCCACTGGAGCGGAGACTTTCGACAGCTCTTCGACCTTGGCGTCGATGGCAGCCTTGTCGTCGCCTTTGACAGCAGCTTCCAGGGCAACCACAGCAGCTTCGATCGCGGTCTTCTCTTCTTCAGTGACCTTGTCACCTGCGTCAGCGACCATCTTGCGAGTCGAGTGAACCAGTGCATCACCCTGGTTGCGGGCCGCGGCCAGCTCTTCGAACTTCTTGTCCGCTTCCGAGTTCGCTTCAGCGTCGCGGATCATCTGCTGGATTTCTTCATCCGACAGACCCGAGTTGGCCTTGATCACGATCGACTGAGTCTTGCCAGTGGCCTTGTCTTTGGCGCCGACATGCAGGATGCCGTTGGCGTCGATGTCGAAGGTCACTTCGATCTGAGGCACGCCACGTGGCGCTGGTGGAATCTCGGCCAGGTCGAACTTGCCCAGGGACTTGTTCGATGCAGCCTGCTTGCGCTCACCTTGCAGCACGTGAATGGTCACGGCGCTCTGGTTGTCGTCGGCAGTCGAGAACACTTGCGATTTCTTGGTAGGAATCGTGGTGTTTTTCTCGATCAGCGCAGTCATCACGCCACCCATGGTTTCGATACCCAGGGTCAGCGGGCTGACGTCCAGCAGCAGAACGTCTTTCACGTCGCCGGCCAGTACCGCACCTTGAATCGCAGCACCCATGGCAACGGCTTCGTCAGGGTTGACGTCCTTACGAGCTTCTTTACCGAAGAACTCGGTCACTTTCTGCTGAACCAGCGGCATACGGGTCTGACCGCCGACCAGGATCACGTCGTTGATCGCACCGATGTCGATACCGGAGTCTTTCAACGCGATGCGGCAAGGCTCAATGGTGCGGGCAACCAGGTCTTCAACCAGCGATTCCAGCTTGGCGCGGGAGATCTTCACGTTCAGGTGCTTCGGACCTGTCGCGTCTGCAGTGATGTACGGCAGGTTGACGTCGGTGGACTGGCTGGAAGACAGCTCGATCTTGGCCTTCTCGGCAGCTTCTTTCAGACGCTGCATCGCCAGCGGGTCACCTTTGAGGTTCATGCCGCTTTCTTTCTTGAATTCGTCAACGAGGTAGTCGATCAGACGAATGTCGAAGTCCTCACCACCCAGGAAGGTGTCGCCGTTGGTGGCCAACACTTCAAACTGGTGCTCGCCGTCGACTTCAGCGATCTCGATGACCGACACGTCAAAGGTACCGCCACCCAGGTCATAAACGATGACAGTGTGGTCGCCCTTGGCTTTGTCCATACCGTACGCCAGAGCAGCGGCGGTCGGTTCGTTGATGATGCGTTTTACGTCCAGGCCCGCGATGCGGCCGGCGTCTTTGGTCGCCTGGCGCTGGCTGTCGTTGAAGTAGGCCGGAACGGTGATGACCGCTTCGGTGACGGACTCGCCGAGGTAGTCTTCAGCGGTCTTTTTCATCTTCTTCAGGATTTCAGCGGAAATCTGAGGAGGCGACATCTTCTTGTCGTTGACCGAAACCCACGCGTCGCCGTTGTCAGCCTTGGCGATCTTGTAGGGAACCATGCCGATGTCTTTCTGAACGACTTCTTCGTCGAACTTGCGACCGATCAGACGCTTTACCGCGTACAGGGTGTTGTGCGGGTTGGTGACCGCCTGACGCTTGGCCGACTGGCCGACCAGCGTTTCGCCGTCATTGGCGTACGCGATGATCGAAGGGGTGGTACGCGCGCCTTCAGCGTTTTCGATAACCTTGGCGACGCCGTTTTCCAGAACCGAGACGCAGGAGTTGGTGGTCCCCAGGTCGATGCCGATAATCTTGCCCATGTTTGACTCTCCCGAAACTTGAATTTGGTTGCCGCAACTGCGTTTACAAATTGCGGTAATTCTTTAAACCATGGCCCTTAGATGGGGCCCACTCAGCTGATTTCAAGCCTGCTCGTCAATTGACGGTGCAACAGGCGACGGCGCTTTGCTGACCACGACCATGGCCGGGCGCAGCAGGCGACCGTTGAGCTGATAACCTTTCTGAAACACTTTGAGCACGCTGTTCGGCTCGACGTCCGCGCTTTCCTGCATCGCCATCGCCTGATGATGCTCGGCGTTGAACGGCTGGCCGTGCGGATCGATGGCTTCCAGCTGGTAGCGCTTGAGGGTGTCGCCGAACATTTTCAGCGTCAGCTCGATGCCTTCACGCATTGGACGAATGTTTTCGTCGTCCGGGTTGGACAGGTCCAGGCCACGCTCCAGGCTGTCGACGATCGGCAGCAAATCGGTGGCGAATTTCTCCAGCGCGAATTTGTGGGCTTTCTCGACGTCTTGCTCTGCACGACGGCGGACGTTTTGCAGATCCGCAGCGACACGCAGAGACTGGTCCTTCGCCGTGGCCAGTTGCTCTTCCAGCACTTGCACGCGGGTTGCCAAATCTTCGCCGGAGTGCGCTGCGTCGGCAGCTTGATCCTGAGCCTGCATATCCGGGTTCTGTTCGTCAGCCATAGTTCTCTCCTCCAATAACGGCCGTGAGCCTAACTCACGCTTCTGCCCGGCTATATGGGGCCAGAATTTTCGGCTTCAAGGGCTTTGAGCGAAGGAGAAGGTGAATAACCCTACAAATCTTCCGACATGACTCGCATCGCGTTTCAACCTGTCAAATCAGCGCATCGGTGCTAAAAATTCCGGAAGACCTGCGAAATCGAGCTAAGACCGGGCATTGTCAGCCCAAAGTAAAACACTGTATAAATAACCAGACAAATCGCTTGGGAGCCGCCCTTATGCTGGTGCACCTGTCCATACATAACTACGCCATCGTGGAACACCTCGACCTCGAACTGGATCGCGGGATGAGCGTGATCACCGGGGAAACCGGTGCCGGCAAGTCGATCATGCTCGACGCACTGGGCCTGACGCTCGGGGATCGTGCCGACAGCGGCGTAGTAAGACCGGGCGCTGATAAGGCCGACATTTTGGCCACGTTCGACGTTTCCGATATTCCGGAAGCCCGCGTCTGGCTGTCCGAGCGTGATCTGGAAACCGATGGGCCGTGTATTTTGCGCCGGGTCATCACCGCTGAAGGCCGCTCACGCTCCTATATAAACGGCACGCCCTGCCCTCAAGGCGACCTCAAGGCGCTGGGCGAATTGCTCATCGATATCCACAGCCAGCATGAACATCAATCGCTGCTGAAAACTGATACGCACCGTCGGCTGCTGGACGAATACGCGGGCGCTACCGATCTGGCGCGGCAGGTTCAGCTTGCGGCACAGCGTTGGCGCCAAACGCGTCATGAGCTGGAACGCCTTGCCAATTCCGGCGATGAACAGCGCGCCAAGCACCAGCTACTGAGTTATCAGCTCGAAGAGCTTGAAGGCTTGAGCCTGGGCGAGAACGAGCTGGAACAGCTGGAACAGGAACACACGACCCTGACCAACGCCGAAAGCTTGCTGGGCATTTGTCGTCAGGTGGTCGAGCTGTGCAGCGAAAGTGATTCGGGCAACGCACTGAATGCCCTGACCGCCAGCCTGAATCGATTGACCAGCGTGAACAACTCCCCTGATGCGCTGAACGAGGCGACCAACCTACTCTCCAGCGCGCAGATTCAGGTCGAAGAAGCGGTAGGCGAAATCAATCGTTTTCTCGATCGTTTCGAAGCCGATCCGGCACGCCTGCAACAGATTGAAGAACGTCTGGACACGATCTACACGCTGGCCAGGAAACACCGCGTGCAACCCACCGAGGTGCCTGCGCTGCATCAAAAGCTGCTGGATGAGATCGAAACGCTTAACGCCAATGACGAGGCAATTGAGCGACTCGAACATGAACTCGGTTCGTACGCCCGCCATTACCAGGAGAAAGCGCGCGAGCTGAGCGACCTGCGTCATCGCGCAGCGCCTGAACTCGCCCATGCGGTCGAGCATGAGATTCAACGCCTGGGCATGCCGGGTGGCCGCTTCAACATCGAACTCAAGACCAATGCCGACAAAGAGCTGTCACCTAACGGTCTGGAGCAAGTGGAATTGCTGGTCAGCGCAAACCCCGGCCAGCCCCTCAAGGCGTTGGCGAAGGTCGCGTCGGGTGGCGAGCTGTCGCGGATCAGCCTGGCGATTCAGGTCATCACGGCTCAAACCTCTAGGGTGCCGACGCTGGTGTTCGACGAAGTCGATGTGGGTATCGGTGGCCCTACGGCCGAGATAGTCGGGCAACTGCTGCGTCGCTTGGGTGAGCGCGGGCAGGTCATGACCGTGACGCACTTGCCGCAAGTGGCGGCGCAGGGGCATCAGCACCTGTTCGTGCACAAGGTTCGCGATGAAGCGGTCACGCGCACGGCGGTTTCCAAGCTCAGCAAGAACGAGCGGGTGGAAGAAGTCGCGAGGATGCTGGGCGGGATCGACCTGACGAAAGAGTCGTTGGCCCATGCGAAGAAAATGGTGGTCGCGTCGAAGTCTTGATATAGACGGCACGATTTCCTGCCGGTGAGAGGCCTCTGTTGGCAATGCAATCCTTATGGGAGCGAATTCATTCGCGATTGGCCTGTACAGCCGACAGATTTCTATCGGCTGTTCCACCGCATCGCGAATGAATTCGCTCCCACAGGGGACCAGCACGAAGCCGTGTTTACTATCGGCACCGAACCCGAAAACAACAAAGGCGACCCTAAGGTCGCCTTTGTCTTTGTATCCGAAAAAAACTTACGCTTTTTTCTTGCGTACGTAGAGCACCAGATTGTGATCCACCAGCTCGAAGCCGTGTTTCACCACAATGGCTTTTTGCAGCTTCTCGATTTCTTCGTCGAAGAATTCGATCACCTCGCCAGATTCCACGTTGACCATGTGGTCGTGGTGGCCTCCGTCGGCCAGTTCGAACACGGCGTGACCGCCGTCGAAGTTGTGGCGAACCACCAATCCGGCTGCTTCGAACTGAGTCAAAACACGGTAAACCGTCGCCAGACCGACGTCTTCGTTGGCCTCCATCAGTGCCTTGTAGACGTCCTCCGCGCTCATGTGGCGCTGCTCTGCAGAATCGAGCATTTGAAGGATTTTGACCCGTGGCAGAGTCACTTTAAGTCCAGCTTTGCGTAGTTCGCTATTTTCAACCATGGTCAGCTTTCTCGCAGACGCTGCTTCGCAGCTTCTCTTAATGCAGGTATGATCGGGGTTTACGTTGTCCCAGCCAAGATAGTGGAAGTCGCCCACCGATGCAAAACACCAAGCTCTTGCTAACCAGTTTCACCTTCGTGGGACTGCTCGCACTCGCCGGTTGTTCATTCCCCGGGGTTTATAAAATCGACATCCAACAGGGCAATGTCGTCACGCAAGACATGATAGACCAGTTGCGCCCCGGAATGACCCGACGGCAAGTACGGTTTATCATGGGCAACCCCTTGTTGACCGACACCTTCCACCCTGATCGCTGGGACTATCTGTACAGCTTGCAGCCCGGTGGCGGTGAACGCCAACAGGAGCGCATCAGCCTGATCTTCAACGGTAATGATCAACTGGCGAGCCTTTCCGGCGACTTCAAGCCAGGCGTGTCTCGCGACGAAGCGATCCTCGGAAAGCCGAGCGACACCAACGTCACCCCCGAAAACACGGGCGATCAGCCGAAGAAAGAAGAGCCGCCGAAGCCTGGCTCCCTGCTGGAACAGATCCAGAACGACGTCGACAAGGTCGAGACCGTGCCCGTCCCGACTCAGGAACCGCTGGACACCAATCCACGCTGATCCTCACCGCCGGACTCAAAACGGCGGTACAAAAAAGCCCGGCAATGCCGGGCTTTTTTACGTCTGACGAATCGGGGCGATGCAAAACTTAAATCGATTTCTGCTCTTTTTTCGCCTTCGCCGCCTTCTCGGCACGTAAACGACGCACATCTTTTGGGTCAGCGAGCAAAGGACGGTAGATCTCGACCCGATCACCCTCCTCCAGCTGTCGCGTTTGAGGATCGCTGACCACCTTGCCGAAAAGGCCCATCGGGCAGTGGGTCACGTCCAGCCCGACGAACTGCTCGGCAATCCCCGACGCCTCGACCGCTCCGAACACTGTCGTCCCCGCAGGCACCTCAAGAGCGATCAGCGCCTGACGTTCGGCAGTGGCATACACCACTTCGACGCGAATCATTGGCTCAGCCATACAACTCTTTGGCGCGTTGGCAAAACGCATCGACCAGCGTGTTCGCCGCCTGATTGAACAGAGGGCCAAGCGTCGCGCGCACGATGGAACCGGAGTAATCGAAGGACAGGTCGAGGCTGATCTTGCAGGCCTTCTCATTGAGGGCCTTGAAGGTCCAGACGCCATGCAATTGACTGAACGGCCCTTCTTCAAGGTTCATCTCGATGCCCTGCCCCGGCGTCAACGTATTGCGCGTCACGAAATGCTGGCTCAAGCCACCCTTGGCGACTTCAACCCGCGCGCGCATGGCCGTGTCGCTCTGCTCAAGCACCGTGGCGCCGGAACACCATGGCAGGAACTCCGAATAGCGAGCCACATCGTTGACCAGGTCGTACAGCGCCTGTGCGGGATAGGGCAACAGGGCCGAACGTTGAATATGCGTAGTCATGTCAGCGTCATTTCCAAAGCTGAGCGGCAAACACAATCAGAATGCCGATCGGCGCTACATAGCGCATCAAAAAGAACGTCAGAGCGAACAAGACCGGACTGCGCACGGACAATTCATCGCGCACGGCCTCACGGCCCATCACCCAACCTGCGAAGATCACAAAGCACAAACCACCCAGCGGCAGCATGATTCGCGACGTGAAGAAATCGATCACGCCGAAGAAGTCCAAGCCCGCCGTCGCGCCCCACTGGTAGAGATGAAACGCGCCGCCTTCGTTCACGAAAAATTTGGCCTGCTTCCAGATGTTGAACGAGAACACCGTGCCCAGTCCCACGAACCAGCAGATGAACGACAACCAGAACGTGACCCAGCCACGGCGCACTTTAGTGCGCTCCACGAGGTACGCGACCATCGGTTCCAGCAGCGAAATCGCCGAACTCCAGGCCGCCACCGCGACGAGGATAAAGAACACCACACCCATCACGGTGCCGAACGCTACGTTACCAAACGCGTAGGGCAAGGTGACGAACATCAAGCCTGGGCCCTCGCTCGGGTTCAGGCCCGCCGCGAAAACAATTGGAAACAAAGCAAGACCCGCCAGCAACGAGACGAAGGTGTCCAGAAGCGCCACGCCTACGACCGTCGCGCTGATCGAGGCTTCCTTGGTCATGTAGGCGCCGTAAATCATGATCGAACCGACGCCCACGCTCAGCGAGAAAAATGCGTGCCCCATCGCTGGCAGCAAGCCTTCCATGATCTGCTCGGGCTTGAAGTCGAACATGAAATGCACGCCTTCCATGAAATGCCCGGTGGTCAGGCTGTAGCCCAACAGGATCACCATCAGCACGAACAGCAGCGGCATGAGGATGCGCAGACTGCGCTCAAGCCCCGCATTCACGCCCTTCGCGATAGTGATCGCGGACAGGACCATGAACAGCGTGTGCCACGCCACCATGCGCCACGGATCGGCGATCAGCTCACCGAAAAACGCGCCAACGCCATCGGGCGTGACCGACTGAAAATCGCCCTTGCCCACATCGACGATGTACTCCAGCGACCAGCCGCCCACCACACTGTAAAAAGAAAGAATCAGAAGCGCGGTGATCATCCCGGCGAACGCGCCCCAAGACCATTTACCCGAGTGGCCCGACTCCCGCGCCAGCACCTTCAAGGCGTTGGCGGGGCTTTGGCGGGCGCGGCGACCGATCAGGGTCTCGGCCATCATCACCGGAATGCCGATCAGCGCGATGCACGCCAGGAACACCAGCACGAACGCACCGCCGCCGTAGACGCCGACCATGTAGGGGAATTTCCATATACTGCCCAAACCCACGGCAGAGCCGGTTGCAGCCAGGATAAAAACCCAGCGACTCGCCCAGCTACCATGGACTGAAACCTTGTCCGTCGACATCGTTGACACGTCCCGCACCCAAAAAAGATCGCGCATTGTCCGGGATTCACTCAACGCGCTCAAGCACGCAGCATCCCCATAGCCGAGAGCACCGTTGATCCCTATAATGCGTCGCCTATGGCCAAGCTCAAGAAACACCCCACAGGGACCATCGCGCAGAACAAGAAGGCGCGACACGATTACTTCATCGAACACAAGTTCGAGGCCGGTCTGGTCCTGGCCGGTTGGGAAGTAAAAAGCCTGCGTGCCACCAAGGTGCAGCTGGTAGACAGTTACGTGCTGCTCAAGGACGGTGAGGCATGGCTGATGGGCTGCCATATCACACCGCTGACGACTGCAAGCACCCACGTCATCGCTGACCCGACACGCACCCGTAAACTGCTGCTCAACAAGCGCGAGCTGGAACGGCTCAATGCCTCCGTCGCGCAAAAAGGCTACACCGCTGTCGCCCTCTCGATTTACTGGAAGGCGCACTTGATCAAGTGCGAAATCGCCTTGGGTAAAGGTAAGAAGGAATACGACAAGCGCGACACCGAGCGTGAACGCGACTCCAATCGCGAGCTGCAACGCGCGGTGCGGAACAAGGGCAAGGAAGAGTAATCCTTGCCGGGCTGCCAAGGCCCGACTGACGTACACGCACCACCTGTAGGAGCGAATTCATTCGCGATAGGGACGGTACATTCGATAGAGGTCTGTCGGATGTACACTCGCATCGCGAATGAATTCGCCCCCACAGTGTTATCTGGTCCAGCCGTGAAACCGAATCAAATCCCGTTCCGTCGCTCAGCCCGTGCCGTGCGCTGCACCTGCTGACGCACCTCTTCCAGCACCTCCTGCACGTACAGCAAATGACGGCTCGACACCTCGCGGGCATCGTCCGCTCGACCTTCGATGATCGCCAGGTACAACTCGCGGTGCTGGGTGATCAGCATGTCGCGGGTTTCGGTGCGTTGCTTGTACATCCCGCCGATGTTGGTCACGACGTTACGCTTGAGCAGGTCGAACAACCCGCGAATGGTGTGCAGCAGAACGGCGTTGTGGCTGGCCTCGGCGATAGCCAAATGAAAATTCGCATCCGCCGCGCCTTCTTCCGCACGGCTGACTTCATCGACCCGGCTGTAGCAATCCTGCAGCGCATCGAATGCCTCGCGCAGACGCGTGCGGTCAACATCCGTCGCCCGAACGGCCGCGTAATAGGCGCAAGACGCCTCCAGCGTGTGCCGAAACTCCAGCAAATCACGCTGCGCATCGGTGCTGCTTTCCAGCAGATGCAGGAGAGGGTCGCTGAACGTTGAACCCAGACTCTCGACGACGTAATTACCCCCACCCTGCCGGCTGACCAACAACCCTTTGGCGGTGAGCTTCTGAATGGCCTCGCGCAGCGACGGGCGAGACACGCCGAACTGCTCGGCCAACGCGCGTTCGGCAGGCAAACGCCCACCCGCCTTGAGCGTGCCTTCGAGAATCATTCGTTCGAGTTGCTCGACAATATCGTCAGACAATCGGCGCTGACGCACCTGATCAAAGCCCATACCGCTCACTCCACCTCTCCAGCTGCCCCCGTCCGACATGCCAGCGGGGGGGCACATTCTCGCCGATTGCAGTCAGACATTCACCCGGCAGATGTAGGAGAAATCACCGTTTCAGGAAAAAACCGGGATAGCTGCTACAAAAGTTCTACGGTCACAAATTGACACATCAATGCCAAGGCTTTTAACCTAGCGCCAAGACATTGTAAATTGGTATTACCAATTTACAATGCCGACGCGTCGGACTGACCTTCGATACGTCGCAAGCCGTTCTGGTGGAGAAGGGCTTGAGCTGGTGAGCTGTGCGATTCGTTCGTCAGCACCGGCAGGACGACAGTCGTCGCTTGCAGGAGCCGCGCACGTGAGACATGGACACCGGGCCTAATCAAAAAACAACTAGGGGCCTCACACATGCAAACCTGGCAACAGCTCTACACACCACTCGGCAGCCTGGGCTTGTCGGCGCTGGTTGCAGTCATTCCGATTGCATTCTTCTTTCTGGCACTGGCCGTCTTCCGGCTCAAAGGGCATATCGCGGGCACCATTACCCTGTTGCTGGCTGTGCTGATTGCGATTTTCGGCTTCCAGATGCCCGCAGACATGGCCATCGCTTCGGCGGTCTACGGCTTTCTGTACGGCCTGTGGCCCATCGCCTGGATTATCATCGCGGCGGTATTCCTCTACAAACTCACCGTTAAAAGCGGCCAATTCGAGATCATTCGCAGTTCGGTCATGTCGATCACCGACGACCAGCGCTTGCAGGTCTTGCTCATCGGTTTCTGCTTCGGCGCCTTCCTGGAAGGTGCCGCAGGTTTCGGTGCACCTGTAGCGATCACCGCTGCCTTGCTCGTCGGCCTTGGCCTGAACCCGCTGTATGCAGCGGGCCTTTGCCTGATCGCCAACACGGCGCCCGTGGCTTTTGGCGCGTTGGGGATTCCGATCATCGTGGCGGGCCAAGTCTCGGGCATTGACGCGTTCAAGATCGGCGCCATGGCAGGCCGTCAATTGCCGTTGCTGTCGGTGTTCGTACCGTTCTGGTTGATGTTCATGATGGACGGCGTCAAAGGCGTGAAGGAAACCTGGCCAGCAGCACTGGTGGCAGGCGGCAGCTTCGCGGTCACTCAGTACCTGACGTCCAACTTCATCGGCCCTGAACTGCCGGACATCACCTCAGCGCTGGTCAGCCTGGTCGCCCTGACGTTCTTCCTCAAAATCTGGCAACCGGCCCACGCCAGCGACGCGCAAGTTGCCAGCACAAGCGGCGGCGCAGCGGTGATGAGCGGTGGCCCCGGCGGTTTTGGTCAGCCACGTACGACCCGTAAATCCCCTTACTCCGCAGGCACGATCTTCAAGGCGTGGTCGCCGTTCCTGATCCTGACCGTGGTCGTGACGATCTGGACACTGAAACCCTTCAAGGCACTCTTCGCCGCGGGCGGCGCGCTGCAAGCGTTGACCATGAACTTCCCGGTGCCACACCTGGACCAACTGGTCATGAAGATGGCGCCCATCGTGGCCAACCCGACCGCCATGCCCGCTGTGTACAAGTTCGATTTGTTGGCGGCATCCGGCAGCGCGATTCTGATTTCTGCGATTCTGGCGATGATCGTCCTGCGCATCGGCGTCCAAACTGGTCTGACCACTTTTAAAGAAACGCTGATCGAACTGCGCTGGGCCATCGTCTCCATCGGCATGGTGCTGGCGTTCGCCTTCGTCATGAACTACTCCGGCATGTCGACGACCCTGGCGCTGGTGTTGGCCGCCACTGGCTCCGCGTTCCCGTTCTTCTCGCCGTTCCTCGGCTGGTTGGGTGTGTTCCTGACCGGCTCGGATACCTCGTCCAACGCGCTGTTCGGCTCGCTGCAAGCGACCACCGCGCACCAGGTGGGCGTAAGTGACGTGCTGATGGTGGCCGCGAACTCCAGCGGTGGCGTGACCGGGAAGATGATTTCTCCGCAATCCATCGCCGTGGCGTGTGCGGCAACCGGGCTAGTGGGCAAGGAATCGGATCTGTTCCGTTTCACCCTCAAGCACAGCCTGTTCTTCGCTGCCATCGTTGGCTGCATCACGTACGCTCAGGCTTACTGGTTCACAGGCATGCTCGTTCATTAACGAAGAAAGCGCCGGGCGTGGAGGCTCACGCCCGGTTGCAGTTCCGCTCACTCAACGTTGCGAGACACCATGATCATTTCTGCCGCTACTGATTATCGCGCCGCTGCCCAGCGCAAGCTGCCGCCCTTCCTGTTTCACTACGCCGACGGTGGGGCCTACGCCGAACACACCCTGCGGCACAACGTTTCGGACCTCGCGAGCATCGCACTGCGTCAGCGCGTGCTGAAAAACATGTCCGAACTGAGCCTGCAAACCACGCTGTTCAACGAAACCCTGAGCATGCCAGTGGTGCTGGCACCGATCGGTCTCTGTGGCATGTATGCCCGTCGCGGCGAGGTCCAGGCCGCACGTGCCGCTGCCGCCAAAGGCATCCCGTTTACGATGTCCACTGTGTCACTGTGCCCGATCGAAGAGGTCGCCCCGGCCATCGACCGCCCCATGTGGTTCCAGCTGTATGTGCTGAAAGACCGGGGCTTCATGCGCAATGCCCTAGAGCGCGCCAAGGCCGCCGGGGTCAAGACGCTGGTGTTCACAGTGGACATGCCCGTCCCCGGCGCCCGCTACCGCGACCTGCATTCCGGCATGAGCGGCAAGAGCGGCCCGATCCGCCGCGTGCTGCAAGCCATGACTCACCCGCAATGGGCGTGGGACGTTGGCGTCAACGGCCGCCCTCACGACTTGGGCAACGTTTCAGCCTATCGAGGCAACCCCACCGGCCTCACCGATTACATCGCCTGGCTCGGCAATAACTTCGACCCGTCCATTTCGTGGAAAGACCTGGAATGGATTCGCGAATTCTGGGACGGCCCGATGATCATCAAAGGCATTCTCGACCCCGAAGACGCACGCGACGCCGTGAAATTCGGCGCGGACGGGATTGTCGTCTCGAACCACGGCGGCCGCCAGCTCGACGGCGTGCTCTCCAGCGCCCGTGCCTTGCCTGCCATTGCCGACGCGGTGAAAGGCGAGATCAAGATCCTCGCCGACTCTGGCATCCGCAGCGGTCTCGACGTGGTGCGCATGATCGCCCTTGGCGCCGACACTGTGCTGATCGGTCGCGCCTTCCTCTATGCCCTCGCCACTCACGGTGAAGCGGGCGTGAAGCACCTGCTCGACCTGTTCGAAAAAGAGATGCGTGTCGCGATGGTGCTGACCGGCGCCAAGTCCATCAGTGAAATCACCCGCGATTCCCTCGTGCGTGAATCGCTGATTTCGTAAGTTTCGACCCATACAGCCCACGCACGCGGCGCGTCAGACGTCGCGGCAGATGAGGAAGACCGCATGAGCCTCCCCGCCTCCTTCCTGGCCGATGTGAAGCGCCTGATCCCTGCCGGACGCCGGTTCGACGACCCGCTGTCGACGCTGGCCTTCGGCACCGACGCCAGCTTTTATCGGCTGATTCCCAAGCTGGTCATCCGCGTTGAGTCCGAAGACGAAGTCGTGACACTGCTCAAGCTCGCGCAGGTTGACCGAGTTCCTGTCACCTTTCGCGCAGCTGGCACGAGCCTGTCGGGTCAGGCCATCAGCGACTCCGTCTTACTGGTGCTCGGCGATAACTGGAACGGCCGGGAAATCCGCGGTCGCGGGGAGCAGATTCGCCTGCAACCGGGCGTAATCGGTGCTCAGGCCAACGCCTGGCTCACGCCGTTCGGGCGCAAGATCGGTCCGGACCCGGCCTCGATCAACGCCGCCAAAATCGGCGGCATCGTCGCGAACAATTCCAGTGGCATGTGCTGCGGCACCGCGCAAAACACCTATCACACGCTGGCGGGGATTCGTCTGGTGCTGGCGGATGGTACGCGCCTCGACACCGAAAATCCGCAGAGCGTTGCGGCCTTTCGCGCCAGTCACGCTGACCTCTTGGAACGTCTCGCTCAACTAGGCCGGGAGACCCGCGCCAACACCGAACTCGCCGCCAGGATCCGCCACAAATACCGCCTGAAAAACACCACCGGCTTATCGCTTAACGCTCTGGTCGATTTCGAGAAGCCGCTGGACATCCTGAGCCACCTGCTCGTCGGTTCCGAAGGCACGCTGGGGTTCATCAGCGCGGTCACCTACGACACCGTGCCCGATCACCCGAACAAAGCCTCGGCGCTGATTGTGTTTCCGGATGTGGAAACCTGCTGCAACGCCGTGACGGTCCTGAAAACCCAGCCAGTGTCCGCCGTCGAACTGCTCGACCGACGCAGCATGCGCTCAGTGCAAAACAAACCGGGGATGCCGCCGTTCGTGCGCGAGCTGTCGGAAAACGCCTGCGCCTTGCTCATCGAAGCCCGGGCCGCGACACAGCCTCTGCTGCACGAACAACTGGCGCAGATCATGGCGGCCATCGCTCATTTTCCGGTCGAGAAGCAGGTCGATTTCACCGAAGACCCTGTCGAAAACGCCCGACTGTGGGCGATCCGCAAAGACACGTTTCCTGCCGTCGGCGCCGTGCGTGAAACCGGCACCACCGTGATCATCGAGGACGTGACCTTCCCCGTCGAGCAACTGGCCATTGGCGTGCGGCGGCTGATCGAGTTGTTCGACAAACACCATTACGACGAGGCGATCCTCTTCGGCCATGCGCTGGAGGGCAACCTGCATTTTGTCTTCACCCAAGGTTTCAACGACCCTCAGGAAGTCGCCCGTTATTCGGCGTTCATGGACGACGTCACGCAACTCGTCGCGGTCGAATTCAACGGCTCGCTCAAGGCCGAACACGGCACTGGGCGCAACATGGCGCCCTTCGTCGAGCTGGAGTGGGGCAGCGACGCCTACCAATTGATGTGGCAGCTCAAACGGCTGCTCGACCCCAACGGCATTCTCAACCCGGACGTCGTGCTCAGTGAAGACCCGCAGATTCACCTCAAGCACCTCAAGCCCATGCCCGCTGCCGATGAAATCGTCGACAAATGCATCGAGTGCGGCTTCTGCGAACCGGTGTGCCCGTCCAAAGGACTGACCCTCAGCCCGCGCCAGCGCATCGTCATGTGGCGCGACATTCAGGCAAAAAAACGCGCCGGCACCGACACCACCGAACTGGAGCGCGATTATCACTACCAAGGCATCGACACCTGCGCCGCGACCGGCTTGTGCGCGCAGCGTTGCCCGGTGGGCATCAACACTGGCGAGCTGGTGAAAAAGTTGCGAGCCCAAGAAGCGACTCACGGCAAAACCGCTGGCTGGCTGGCCGAGCACTTCACCACCGCACTGAAGGGCGCACGCTTCACGTTGCATGCCGCCAATGGCGCTCGCATGCTGCTGGGGGCGCCACGGCTGGCGAAGGTTTCTGCCGCGCTGACCAAGGCGTCGTCGGGTCGCGTCCCGCAATGGACCCCCGCCATGCCGCAGCCGGAAAACGCCATTCGCTTCACCCCGCCCGTGGAAGATCAGCGCCCTCGCGTGGTGTACCTCGCCGCGTGCGTCTCACGCGTCATGGGCCCTGCCGCAAGCGACCACGAACAAATGTCGTTGATGGACAAAACACGCGGTCTGCTGGAGAAAGCGGGCTACCAAGTGATCTTCCCGGACGATCAGGACAGCCTCTGCTGCGGGCAGCCGTTCGCGTCGAAAGGCTATCCCGACCAGGCCGAAGAGAAGCGCCAACAACTGCTCGCCGCGCTGACCAACGCCAGCCGTGGCGGCCTCGACCCCATCTATTGCGACACCAGCCCATGCACACTGCGACTGGTCCAAGACCTCAAAGACAGCCGGCTCGACCTCTACGACCCCGTGCGCTTCATCCGCACGCACCTGCTCGACAAACTGGAGTTCACGCCGCAACAGGAAGCCATCGCCGTCCACGTCACCTGCAGCACTCAACACCTGGGAGAGAGCCAGGCACTGATCGAACTTGCCCGCATGTGCAGCGTCAAGGTGGTCATCCCTGAAGGCATCCACTGCTGCGGGTTCGCGGGTGACAAAGGCTTCACCACACCTGAGCTCAACGCCCACTCGCTGCGCACCCTGAAAGACGCCGTCCAGTACTGCACCGAAGGCATCTCAACCAGCCGCACCTGCGAAATCGGCCTCTCGCAACATGGAGAAATCGACTACCACGGTCTGGTCTACCTCGTGGATCGCGTCACCCGGCCAAGAAGCGCTTGATGCACACAAATGGGGCGACGTTCGCCCCATTTCGCTGAAACATGTCGCAACATGGCTTTTTCCCAGCATTCGTAAAATAAATAGAACCCCTGCGTTGACCGACAGTCCATCTCTTTAAGCGCCACACACGACAGGCGCTTATTCCTCCATCTCGGAGAACGGCCCCGATTGAGCGGCCACACCGAGTCAACAGGCTCAAGGAGATACACATGAAGCGCACAGCACTGACTGGTCTGTTTCTTACCGCTGCACTGTTGGGTTCCCCGGTATTCGCTGCCGACGACCTGTGTGGCGCTAACCTGCAAACGCTCAAGGATGCTCATACATCCACGAGCACCAACATGAGCGCAGACACCAAAGACGAGCTGGAAAAAACCCTGACCGCTGCCACCGCTGCGCAAAAAGCCGGTGATGACAAGAAGTGCATCGAGCTCACCACCAAAGAAATCACCACCCTCAAAACCGGCGGCGACGGCTCCGACGGCGGCAACGCCAAGTAAGACGCTACGAGCACTGCAGCCAGCCTTTGGGCTGGCGTGGTGACGCGGCTTGAGGCCCGGAGTCGACGTATCCCATTGATTCGGGTACACTCCGCGGCCTGACTGCTAGAGCAGCAGAATTGGGGCCGATTAGGATTCGACGCCGGTGATGAAACTCTAGGGGCATGCCGACTTGGTAACAGAAGTCGTAAATCCACTGTTGCAACTTTCTATAGTTGCCAATGACGAAACCTACGGGGAACAAGCTCTCGCTGCGTAAGCGGCGCTAGCCTTCCTTCTGGTAGCTTCGGCTCCAGCAATCATCAGGGGATGCCTGTAAACCCAAAATGATTGTCATACAGAACAGGATCGCCGTGCAGTACGCTGTGGACGAATCGGCTAAAACTTACACAGCTCGCCCAAAGCACCCTGCCCGTCGGGTCGCTGAGGGTTAACTTAATAGACACGGCTAAGCATGTAGGCCCGAAAGCGGAGTACTGGCGGACGGGGGTTCAAATCCCCCCGGCTCCACCAAATCTGACAGAGAAGACGTCTTAGGACGTCTTTTTTTGTGCCTGGAATTCAGTATCAAAGAGCCCTGAGCGCTTCAAAAATCATCTGGAAATCCATCGCGGATCACGCCTAGCCAAACGCAACCCCTCTATTTCGATCAATCGCGGGCAACGTTGGTACGACGACACGGCCATACACGTGCCACGTTTCGTCTGGCATTATGCCCCTACAGCTCCGCCACTCTCCAGATGGCTGATCACGAATTCAAGGGAAGGAACATGCCAGAGAGCAGCAACTTCGCTTTTTTTAAAGAGCACGATCCAGTCTTCTTCCAGCTTGCCAACGCGGCAGAGCGCGTATTTTCCAGCGACCCCAACACAACGCTCATCAAACTACGACAGTTGGGCGAGGCGCTTGCCCAAGATCTGGCAGTGAGGGCGGGTATCGAGTTCGACGCCACCACATCTCAAGCTGATCTGCTGTTTCGCCTGAGCCGTGAAATCCAGCTCGACGGCAATATCCGCAACCTGTTCCATACGTTGCGCATTGAAGGCAACAAGGCGACCCACGAATTCCGCACACAGCATCGCGAAGCACTGGACGGGCTGAAGGTCGCTCGCGCTTTGGCGATTTGGTACCACCAATCATTCGGCAAGGGCGGCAGCACGCTCAAGTTAGGGTCTTTCTTGGTTCCGACTGATCCGAGTGAGCCTCTGCGAGAGCTACAGGGTCAGATTGAGAAACTTCGCGCAGAGTTGGGTGACAGTCATCAGCAACTGGAGAGCAACCTGCAATTAGCCAAGCTACTCGCGCAAGAGAAGCAAGAACAAGCCAGTCTTGTCGGGCAGATGAAGGAAGAGGCAGGCGTCTACGAACAGATCGCTCTCGAGCGTGAGGCAGAGCTGTCCAAAGCCCGAGCAGATTTCGAGGCACGACTGAAAGTACTGCAGCAACAGCTTGCAGATCAGCCTCAAGCCGCGCAGCAGGTCACGCGTAAAACCCAGCAGGCCAGCAGCCAGTTTGACCTCAACGAAGACCTGACCCGTATTCTCATTGATCAACAGCTGAAAGACGCTGGCTGGGAGGCTAACTCGCTCGAGCTTACCTACAAAAAGGGTGCTCGACCCGAGAAAGGAAAAAACAAAGCCATCGCTGAATGGCCAACCAGCAAGACCAATGAAGACGCTGATTACGTACTGTTCGCTGGCCTTACACCCGTTGCCATCGTTGAAGCCAAACGAAAGCGCATCAACATTGCGGACCGCATCCCCCAAGCAGAGCGCTATTCACGGCAGTTGATCATGACCACTGATCTACAACCCGCAGGGCAGGAAACTGGCTGGATGGATGGACAAGGCGGCCACTTCAAAGTCCCGTTTGCCTTTGCCTGCAATGGTCGCCCGTTCATCAAGCAGCTCGCCGAACTGTCCGGCATTTGGTTTCGCGACTTGCGTAGCCCAGCGAACCTGCGGCGACCGCTACAGGACTTCCACACGCCAAACGGCCTACTCGACCTGCTCACGCGCAGCCAGCAAGCATCAGAGGCGAAGCTGGAGCAAGAAAGCTTTGCCTATCTCAAGTTGCGTGACTACCAAGAAAACGCTATCCGGGCCGTCGAACAAGCACTGGTTGCCAATCGCCGCAACTGTCTACTGGCCATGGCGACCGGCACCGGAAAAACGCGCACGATCATTGGCCTGATGTACCGCCTGCTGAAGGCTGAGCGCTTTCACCGCATTCTATTCCTGGTGGATCGCAGCGCGTTGGGAGAGCAAGCCATCGAAGCCTTTAACGAGGCAACGCTGGAACAGAACCAGACCCTGGCCCAGATCTACGATGTGAAAGAGCTCGGTGACATGGCTGCAGAAGCGGCAACGCGAGTTCAGGTCGCTACCGTTCAGGCCATGGTTAAACGCATCTTCCAGTCGGACACTCCGCCGCCCATTGATGCCTTTGACTGCATCATCGTTGACGAAGCCCACCGCGGTTATACCCTCGATCAGGAAATGACCGAAGGCGAGCTGGCCATACGCGACTTCAACCAATACCTGTCGCAGTATCGTCGCGTGCTCGACTATTTCGATGCCTGCCGCATCGGACTGACTGCCACGCCCGCCAAGCACACCAGCGAAGTTTTCGGTGCTCCGATATTTACCTATAGCTACCGAGAGGCCGTGGCTGACGACTGGCTGATCGATCACGAACCGCCGATCCGCTACCAGACACTACTTAACAAAAATGGCATCCACTTTGCCAAGGGCGAGAGTGTCAACGTCATCGATACGAGCACTGGTGAAGTAGATGTTGCCGAGCTTGAGGATGAGCTCGACTTCGAAATCGAGTCCTTCAATCGGCGCGTGATTACGCCCGGTTTCGACAAGGTGATCTGCGAACAGCTAGCCCAAGAGCTTGACCCTTCGGGCGACGAAAAAACGATGATTTTCTGTGTGAATCAGGCCCATGCCGAGCGGGTCAAAAACCTCCTCGACGAAGCCTTCAAGGACGTTCACGGCGAGGATTACAACCAGGCAGCAGTGCAGATCATCACCGGGCAAAGTGACAAGGTCAAACAGCTGATCCGCCAGTACAAGAACGAGCGCTACCCGAGCATTGCGATCACGGTTGACCTATTAACCACCGGTATCGACGTGCCGCGCATTTGTCACCTCGTGTTCATGCGCCGGGTGCGTTCGCGCATCCTTTACGAGCAGATGAAAGGCCGCGCAACCCGCCGCTGCGATGACATCGGCAAGACGGTATTCAAGATCTACGATCCGGTTGATCTGTACGCTGCCCTCGAACCAGTCGATACGATGAAGCCGCTAGTAAAAGACCCAAGCGTTAGTCTCGAACAACTGGTCAGCGAACTGACCAACCCTGCCAGCCTCGATGCTCCAGGCAATCAGCCAGAGACCAGCCATGCCCACGACGTGCTAGACCAGCTCAGTCAACGGATTATGCGTATTCTGCGCAAGGCCAACCATGAAGCCGAACGCAAGTCAGTGCTAAAAGATAAGCTCGCAGAACTGGAAGATACCTGGGGCGTACCGCCTGACACACTGCACCAGCATCTGCGCCAGATGGGTCCGCAGCAGGCTGCGCAGTTCATCCGGCAACATTCCCAATTGCTTCGCCAGCTCGATACGGTGAACACCCTGATGGGTTCGCTGAACTACCCAGTGATCTCCGCTCACACAGACCAACTCGTGACCCGTGAGCAGAATTACGGCGCCTACGAGAAGCCTGCCGACTATCTGGAAAGTTTCAACGACTTCATCAAAAATCAGTTGAACCAGTCGGTGGCCCTCGGCGTAGTGGTCAACCGCCCGCGGGACCTGACCCGTGAGCAACTGCGCCAGGTGCGGCTGCTGCTCGACGAGCACGGCTACAGCGAAGTAAACCTGCAGAGCGCATGGCGCAACCAGACTAACCAGGAAGTCGCCGCCAGTATCGTAGGGTTCATCCGTCGCGCGGCCCTTGGAGAGGCTCTGCTGCCATTTAGGCAGCGCGTAGCCAAGGCAATGGAGACGATTTACGCCCTGCAGCCTTGGACTCAAGTACAGCGTAGATGGCTAGACCATCTCGCCAACCAACTGGTGCACGAGGTTGTTATTGACGAAAAGCAGATTGGCGAAGCCTTCAGGAACGATGGTGGCAGCACGCGGCTGAATAAACTGCTGGGCGGCAATCTGGGGGCGGTGCTGGATGCCCTGAACGACAATCTGTGGTCACAAACGGGATGAGGCCAATCCAGCGAGCTGGATTGGCCTCAGTACTCGTTCATGAGGGATAATGCCACCCGCTACTCGACTCATCGCCCGCAACATCCAGAGACGCTTAATGACCCTTGCCGAGCTTCACCAAATCCTTGCCTGTGGTGAGGACAGCCGCCATCAGTTCAAGCGCGACTTCAACAATATCGATGCCTTGGCAGCCGAATTGGTGGCGTTTGCTAATACGTCCGGTGGCTATCTGCTGATTGGCGTGGAGGATTCCGGCGAGGTGAGCGGGCTGGACAGTGCCGATGTTGCGCGCCTCAACCAACTGCTCTCCAATGCGGCATCGCAGAATATCCGCCCCGCCATCAATCCCCTGTCCAGTAACATTCAGACCGAACAAGGGTTGGTCATTGTGGTAACTGTCGAACCAGGGCTGAACAAACCCTATGTGGACAACCAAGGTCGCATCTGGGTGAAGAACGGCGCAGACAAACGCAGAGTCACGGCTCGTGAAGAGCTGCAGCGCCTGTTCCAGCAGGCCGGATTAGTGTGCGCCGACGCGGTTCCGGTGATAGGCAGTAGCGTGGCAGATATCGACGCCAAAGCGCTTGCCGACTACTTCGAACGACGCTTCCGGCAAAGTCTAGAGCAGACAGGTTTCGACACCATCCGCATCCTGGAAAACCTCGGCCTCGCCAGCGGCGGCATACCCAATCTGGCTGGAATGCTACTGTTCGGCAAGGCTCCGCAACGTCTCTGCCCCGCGTTCGATATCAAAGCCGTCGCGTTTCCGGGCACTGAGCTGCATGACCGCCACTACCTCGACAGCGAGGATATCGACGGCAATCTTCAAGAGCAGTACCGACGCAGCCTGGCCTTTATCAAACGCAACCTGCGCCATGTGCAGCACCAGCAGGGCTTCAATAGCCTCGGTCAACTGGAAGTACCGGAGGAAGTGTTCGAAGAATTGCTGGTCAATGCCCTGATCCACCGCGACTACTTTGTCAGCGCCTCTATACGGGTCATGATTTTCGCCGACCGCATCGAACTGATCAGCCCTGGACACCTGCCCGACGTACTCGATACCGAGAAGATCCGATTCGGCCTGTCAAACCGTCGTAACCCGACGTTGACCTCCCATGCTGTACACATCCTGCCCTATCGCGGCCTGGGTACTGGCATCCCGCGCGCAATCGATGCGTGGCCCATGATCACCTTGGATGATGATCGGCAAGGCAACCAGTTCAAGGTGGTCATTCAGCGGGTCGTTGAAAGCGGGCCTCTTTCGGGACCAAGTAGGGACCAAGTAGGGACTAAGTCGGGACCAAGTAGGGACCAAGTAGGGGCTGAGCTGGCGTTAGAAGGTAAATCCTTGCAGCAAGAGCAGCTAACGCTGCTCTACAGCATGACAGGCGCCCACACCGTGCCAGAGCTGATGACCTTCGTCGGGCGCAACAACCGCACCAAGTTCCGTGAGTTGGTTTTGTCCCCGCTGCTGGCACTGGGCATGGTCGAGATGACCATTCCAGACAAACCCAACAGCAGCAAGCAACGCTACCGCCTGACCTCAATCGGCCAAACGCTAAAGGCTGAACAACACGCTCCGCACGACTGACCCCGGACAACCCTATTTTTGCGCCAGCGCAATCTGGCGCTTTACACACATCACCACAGGTACCCCATGACCAACTCCGACATCGTCCAGAAACTCTGGAACCTCTGCGACGTCCTGCGCGACGACGGCATCAACTACAGCGACTACGTCACAGAGCTCGTGCTGCTGCTGTTCATCAAGATGGAATACGAGCAGGTGCAAAACAACGAGAACTTCGGCCACAAGCTACCCGAAGGCGCGCGCTGGCCAGACCTGGCTGGCAAGTCCGGCGTTACCCTGCTCGATCACTACCGGCAGATGCTGCTGGACCTTGGCAAAAACCCGGACCCGTTGATCGCCGCCATCTATGCCGACGCACAGACTCGTCTGCAGCAACCACGCCACCTCGAGCAATTGGTCAAGAGCCTCGACGGTATCGACTGGTTTAGCGCTCGCGAGGACGGCCTCGGTGACCTGTATGAAGGCTTGCTGGAAAAGAACGCCAGCGAGACCAAGTCCGGTGCGGGCCAGTACTTCACGCCGCGCCCACTGATCGATAGCATCATCCGCTGCATCAAGCCGCAGCCGGGCGAGACCATCCAAGACCCGGCCGCGGGTACTGCGGGCTTTTTGATTGCTGCGGATGCGTACATCAAATCCCAAACGAGCGACCTGTACGCTTTGCCAGCCAAAGCGATCGAGTTCCAACGCACTCAGGCCTATGTCGGCGTGGAGTTGGTGCCTGGCACCCGTCGTCTTGCGTTGATGAACACCTTGCTGCACGGGATGGTGGGGGATGAGGAAGGCGTCGTGCACCTAGGCAACGCACTAGGTCAGACCGGAGCTAACCTGCCCAAAGTCGATGTCATTCTTTCTAACCCACCATTTGGCACTGCCAAGGGCGGCGGCGGCCCGACTCGTGATGATCTGACGTACAAGACCAGCAACAAGCAGTTGGCCTTCCTTCAGCACATTTATCGAGGTCTCAAGCCCGGTGGCCGTGCCGCCGTCGTGTTGCCGGACAACGTGCTATTTGAGGCGGGTGTTGGCACTGAGGTGCGTCGCGACCTGATGGACAAGTGCAATCTGCACACCATCCTGCGTTTGCCTACGGGCATCTTTTACGCACAAGGCGTGAAGACCAACGTGCTGTTTTTCCAGAAAGGCACTGCGGAAAACCCTCGTCAGGAAGAAGGCTGCACCAAGCGGGTGTGGATTTATGACCTGCGCAGCAATATGCCCAGTTTTGGCAAGCGCACGCCCTTTGGTCCTGCACACCTCAAGCCGTTCGAAGATGCCTTTGGTGACGATACCAACGGCGCAAGCCCGCGTGCGGAAAACGTCGAAGGTATTGGTGAGGCAAGCCGCTTCCGTTGCTTTACTCGCGATTACATTCGCAATGACCGTGGTGACTCGCTGGATATCAGTTGGCTCAAGGACGACAGCAGCCTGGATGCCGCCGACCTCCCTGCTCCGGAAGTGCTGGCGGGCGAGGCCATGGCTGAGCTGACTGAGGCACTGCATGAGTTGGAAGAACTGATGAAGGCGCTGGGTGCTGGGGATGAGGTTGTGGCGCAGAAGCAGTTGATGGCTGAGGTGATGGGGCTGGAAGTGAGGATCGGAGAATGAGTGAATCTCCCGCTAGCTGGAGCCTAGTAAAGCTTGGTGATATTTCTGAGTTTAAATACGGAAAAGCATTACCCGCGACTGTACGAGATGGTGGAGAGTTTCCGGTCTACGGGTCGAATGGAATTGTCGGCCAGCACTCGACATGGCTGTCCGCTGCCCCCACAATCATCATTGGAAGAAAGGGCAGCGTCGGAGAGATTTGCTTTTCGGATAAAAATTGCTCGCCTATTGATACAACCTACTATGTCGATTCATTCAAATCCCTCGATCCCAAATTTTGCTTTTATCTTTTGAAGACTCTTAGGCTTGGTGACCTTAATAAATCGACCGCCATCCCCGGCCTTAATAGACAGGATGCATATGATTTAGAGATAGGGCTACCTCCACTTGCTGAGCAAACCCGCATAGCCACCAAGCTCGACGAACTGCTGGCCCAAGTCGACACCCTGAAAGCCCGTATCGACGGCATACCTGCACTACTCAAACGCTTCCGCCAGTCCGTCCTGGCCGCTGCTGTTTCCGGGCGGCTTACGAGAGAGAGCTATGATTCATTAAGCGGCACTTATGCACTAGAGCCATTGGGCAAGCTGGTTGCGGAGCCACTTCGCAACGGAAAATCTGTCAAAGATGGTATAGGTCAGCGAGTTCTACGACTATCCGCGGTCAAAAAAAACAGCATTGATTTTTTTGAGTCCAAAGCAGGAAATTGGACTGGAATAAATTTTGAGCAATACATCGTCAAAAATGACGACTTCCTCATTTCTCGTGGTAATGGCTCGAAAGCGCTAGTAGGGCGCGGTGGCTTAGCCCGCCATGTAACCGATAACGTTGCCTATCCAGATACTATGATCCGAGTACGACCTGACACACAAAAACTGCTTCCAAAATTCTTAGCCACTGTTTGGAATAGCCAGTTAGTTCGAGGGCAAATTGAATCCACCGCACGGACAACCGCTGGTATTTGGAAAATTTCTCAAGGAGATTTGGAAGTATTAAAAATACCGCTTCCTTCTCTTGTTGAGCAGAGCGAAATCGTCTGCAGCGTCGAACAACTCTTCGCCTATGCTGACCAACTGGAAACCAAAATTGCCTCGGCAAAAAGCCGTATCGACCAACTCACACAGAGCATCCTTATCAAGGCCTTCCGTGGCGAGTTGGTCCCGCAGGATACGAATGACGAAACAGCCGGCACGCTGCTGGATCGCATCAAGGCTCAACGCGCCACCGCGCCCAAGGCAAAGCGCGGTCGCCAAGCCGCTAAGTTGGGCTAAGCCTTTATCTGGAATATGACGAACCATGCCAGTCCCGACCTACGACCAGTTCATCGAGCCCATCCTGCGCTTC
Source organism: Pseudomonas salicis (assembly GCF_057128705.1). Lineage (NCBI taxonomy): Bacteria > Pseudomonadati > Pseudomonadota > Gammaproteobacteria > Pseudomonadales > Pseudomonadaceae > Pseudomonas > Pseudomonas salicis. The sequence continues at coordinate 526,817 of NZ_JBSKHU010000005.1, read as the reverse complement.
CTCGCCGCCCACCCGGCCGGTTCCACTGCGAGCGAGGCCCATGAAGCAGCTGCCTTGACACTTGGCCTGAGCGATTCGCAACGATACGAGACCATCGCCAGCGGCCAGGCTACTTACAAGAACCGCTCCGGCTGGGCACATGATCGGCTCAAGCGCGCTGGCTATTCGAGCAGCGCAAAGCGTGGCTACTGGCAGCTGACCGACACTGGCCGCGCATTCGCTCAGTCCAACCCCGCCCCATTGAGCGCAGAACAGGTCGAGCATCTGGCCGTGAACTTCATGAGCGTCAAGCTGAAGACAGCGCCGGATGCCGCTTCGCTGGATGAAAACAACGACACGCCAGTGCCAATTGCCAACGCCGATCTCGCAACCAGCAGCCCGCAGGAGCGCTTGAACCAAGCCATCCTCGAGCTGCGTACCAGCGTCGCGGGCGACCTGCTGGACAGCCTGCTGCAAGCGAGCCCGACGCGCTTCGAGCACATCGTACTCGATGTGCTGCACAGCTTGGGCTACGGCGCGAATCGTCAGGCGCTGCAGCAAGTCGGCGGTAGTGGCGACGGCGGCATTGACGGCGTAATCTCGCTAGACGCACTGGGGCTGGAAAAAGTCTACGTACAGGCCAAACGGTGGCAGAGCACCGTCGGCCGCCCCGACCTTCAAGCGTTCTATGGCGCCCTCGCTGGACAGAAAGCCAAACGCGGGGTGTTCATCACCACCTCCGGCTTCACTGCCCAAGCAGTTGAGTTCGCGCTATCGGTCGAAGGGCTTGTGCTGGTCGACGGTAAGCGCCTGGTCAACTTGATGTTGGATCACGAGGTCGGTGTCAGCTCGCAGCTTTTCAAGGTGCCTAGGCTCGACAGCGATTACTTTGACGAGTCGCTCGGCTGAGTTTGAAAAGCACCATGACGTTGGCCAATACGGTCCTCAAATACCCTCCGACGCTACTGACGTTCGGAGGCCGGATAGAGATCATTCACCAACCGGCTGTTCACACTACCCCGCAAAATTCGCCTTCATCGCCTCCAGACCGCTGGTGAAAATCCCATCAAACAACTCCACAGCCTCTTCTTCAGAAACCCCATTCGGCGTGAAGTCAGCCGACCAGGTCACCCGAGCCGTACTCGCATCAGACCCATTCTCAACCCGCAGAGTCGCCCGATACCCCGTCACAGGAAACGGAGCCTGGGTAATCGAATAGCTGTACCACCGCCCATCATTATCAAACCCTTCAAGCCGTTCAATGATCGTGTCGCCGTCCGGGGTTTGCAGGGTGCGGACGCGGCCGCCTTCGCTGAGTTCGCTTTTGGGGATGAAGGGCAGCCAGTCGGGCAGCGAGTCGAAGCCGCCGACGAGTTGCCAGACGGTATTGGCCGAAGCCGGGATGTCGAGGGTTGCAGATGCGTGTGCCATGGTGTTTCTCCAGAATTTGGGGTTTGACCGGCGACGGCGTTGTGTGGAGCCGTCGCGGGTTTTCGTTCAAGAGCGTGTGGGTCGTTATGCCGGAACAGGGGCGTCGACTGCGATCAGCCGGGCGTCGCGCAGGTCTTTCCAGAAGGCTGCGGGGATGACGGCGTTGAGCGCGGCGATGTCTTCTGCGATCCGCTCAGGGCGGCTGGCTCCAGGTATTACCGCTGCGACGGCCGGGTTGGCAAGCGAGAATTGCAGCGCGGCGGCTTTGATGTCGACGTTGTGGGCCTGGGCGATGCGTTTGATGTACTCGACCTTGGCGATGATTTGCGGGCTGGCCTTCTGGTATTCGAAGTGGGTGCCGCCCGCGAGGATGCCTGAGCTGTAGGGGCCGCCGACGACGATGTCGGTGTTTTGCGCGCGCGCCTCGCCCATCAGGCGTTGTAGGGCACGTTCGTGATCCAGCAGCGTGTAGCGTCCGGCGAGCAGGAAGCCGTCGGGTTTGGCTTCGTCGAGGCCGAGAGTCAGTTCGATGGGTTCGACACGATTCACGCCCAGGCCCCAGGCCTTGATCACGCCTTCTTCGCGCAGGCGGGTCAGCACTTTGAAAGCGCCGGTGCGGGCCTGTTCGAAGTAGCGCAGCCACTCGTCGCCGTAGAAATCCTGGGCGATGTCGTGAATCCAGACGATGTCGAGGCGGTCGGTTTTCAGGCGTTTGAGGCTGTCTTCAATGGAGCGCAGCGTGGCGTCGGCGCTGTAGTCGTTGACGATCTTGTTGCGCAGGCCGTGTTCGAACACGCCGCTTTTTTCGCCGAGGTCGCGGGCGCTGTTGTCGAGTTCGTCGAGGATGACGCGGCCGACTTTGGTGCTGAGCACGTATTCGTCTCGGTTGTATTTTTTCAGCGCATCGCCGAGGCGAATTTCCGACAGGCCCGCGCCGTAGAACGGGGCGGTGTCGAAGTAGCGGACGCCAGCAGCCCAAGCGGCATCGACGGTCGCCGCCGCTTCTGCTTCAGGGATGTTGCGGAACATGTTGCCCAGTGGAGCGGTGCCAAAACCGATGACGCCAGGGAGTTTGTCTTTCAAGCTCATGGTGGTTCTCCGGATCAATTGTGGGCCGCTGTTGCGACCGTTGAGCAGATCCTAGATTGCCAAGACGAGACCGTCCAAGACACAATAAGCAACACTTGAGACCTGTAGAGCATCGCCATGTTGGATTTGCGCCAGCTTCGTTATTTCGTCGTCGTTGCCGAAGAGGAGCATGTCGGTCGCGCCGCTGAGCGTTTGCACATCTCGCAATCGCCCCTAAGCCGTCAGATCGCGCAACTGGAAGAGCGCTTGGGTCTCATCCTCTTCGAGCGCACTCAGCAGCGGATTCGTCTGACAGTGGATGGACGTACTTTCCTCACCGAAGCTCGGGCATTGATGACACACGCCGATCGGCTGGAGTCGCTGGGCAAGCGCCTGGGACGCGGTGAAGAAGGCGGTCTGTGCATCGGCTACATCGAGAACGCCATGCACGCCAACGTGCTGCCAAAGGCACTGAGTGAAGTGCGCGCCATTCGGCCGGGGGTTCACGTCGCGCTGTACAACCTCAGTTCGGCGGATCAACTGGAAGGCCTGCGCCAGCGCAGCCTGGACGTGGCGCTGGTCAGCGAGCCTCCTGTCGATGACGACCCGGACCTGACGTGCCGCCAATTGCTGGAAGACCCGATGCTGCTCGCACTGCCCGCCGATCATCCGCTGGCGAGCATCGAGCGGCTGACCCCGGCCAATCTGGAAAACCTCGACTGGATCGGCGTGAAGTCGAGCCAGAGCCAGAATCCTCATGATGACTTTGTCGCCGCGTGCATCCGCGCCGGTTTCACGCCGGAGATTCGTCTGGAGGCCGCCGAGCCTTATACGGCGTTAGGTTTGGTGGCGGCAGGATTGGGCATTGCGATGACTCAAAAAAGCCTCAACCAGTCGGCGCATCCGGGGGTCGTGTTCCGGGAACTGCCATGGCTGACCTTCACCATGCCACTGTGGGCGGCGTGGCATCGGGTGACGCTGAGGCCTCTGGTGGGCACTTTTCGAATGATCCTTACCGGGACGGACGCTGATGCCACGCTTGCTGCCGCGCCTGAACGGCAGACACGCGAAACGGTTACCAACTGACCCTAACCCCCACCTCTCCACTGCTGCCCTCCAACACCTCGCTGTCCAGGTTTGCGCTGTAATCCACGGCCAGATACAGGCTGACGCTGGTCGACAGCTTCGCCACAACGCCCGCGCCGATGTCGGCCGAGGATGCGCGATGCTCGCTCTTGATACGGTCCACGCCGTTGTAGGTGACGGTGTCCCGGCCGTTGAAGGTGTGCCAGGCGTTAGCACGCAGGTACGGCTCAACGGGAGTTCCGCTGACGACGTAACGTCCTTTGAGGCGCGCGCCGAGTCGGCCGGTCCAGTAGGTTTGGGCGTCGAAGGCGACGTCGGAGATGCCGTCGTTCTGTTTATCCAGGTCGATGCGTTGGCGGATAATTTGCACTTGGGGTTCGAGTATCCAGTGTTCCGAGATCGGCAGCGGGTAGCCGCTTTCCAGTGACAGGGTGACGGCGTGGCCATCGGTGTCGAGTTTGACGCCGCGGTCGGAGCGGTTGGTGCCGTTCAGGCGGGTGCCCATGGCGACGGCATCCAGGTACCAGCCGCTCGGATCGACCAATGTCCAGTACGCACCGACGTGGTCGCCTTCGAGTTTAAGATGGCCGGCCTTGCGGTGCTGGAAGCCTTCGGCGAAGCCTTGGACGTCGCCGCGCAAACGGCTTTGGCCCACGAAGAAACCGAGGCGTTGCGTCTGACCGGCGTCGAGGGCGGAGGCAAAGAGGTCGTGGCCGATCTGGTAGCCCTGCGTCGAGCCATCGAAACGGGGAGACGCAGTGCCTGACCAGCTTTTCTTGAGGTCATCACCATAGAGGCGCCCCCACCCGGCGGGCACCATGCCGGTTTCAGCCAGCAGGCTTTGATCGCCTTGCCGCTCGTGAAAGGTCCCCAGGGCAGACAGTGTCATCATCTGCGCAGCGGGCACGATGACCGAATAGACAGGCACTTCGAGCCGATACAACGCAATGGGCGCTTCACCCGGGACGGCCTGCGGAACCGGCGGTGTAGTGGCGGCGGGTTCGGGTGAGGTCGCGGCCTGCGCGGTTGAAGACGTAGCCGGCGGATCAGGCGGCGCCACAGGGGCAGCGGTCGGTGCTTCAACGGGCGGTTCGTCGGCGCTCACGGTGGGCGGCGCTGCGGCGACGGGGGTGGTCACAGGCGGCACGACTGCCACGGGCGCCGAAGGCGGGACGGAAAACAGCCCCACGGCCGCCACCGAGGAGCGCAGATACCAATTGTTTTCAGTCCCCGCCGTCACGCCGCCCTTGAACAGGTAGTACTGATAAGCGCCTGCGGACAGCGAGCCTTTCAGGGCAAAGGCGTCGGTTGTGCTGGTGGCCCCGTTGAGCGCCTGAACGACTTCGATACCGTTGGACTGGGTCAGCCCGCCGAGGCCACCGAGATTGGTGACACTCAGTTGCGTATGGCCGCTGATCGAGCCTTGGGAGACGACCAGTTTGTCGCTGGCCGACTGGTCATCGCCGAGTACCGTCTTCACCCACAACTGACCGCCCGCACCGACGTAGTTGCCGTACACGCTGAAGGTGTCACCGGCGACCGAGCTGCCTCGGGTCAGGTCGATGACCCCGGCATTGTTCAGGGTGGCCAGTTGATCCGCTTGATAGGGACGAACCGCGCCTTGTATCGAGGTCAGTATGCTGCTGCCATCAATGTTGAAGGTACCAGTGGCGCTGGCACTGTCGCCGAGGAATAAGCTGCCGTTGCCAAGGTCCAGGCGCGACCCGTCGTTGAGGTTGACGGTTTCCCAACCCACGTAACGGGCGGGGTTGCCTGAGGGGGTGTTGCTGAAGGTCAGGGTATCGGCGCCAAGACCACCATCGAGTGACGGCGTGGCCGCAAGCTGGCTTTCAGTGAGGTTCGCCACCCGCGCGGTATCGTCGCCATCGCCCATCAGCACGGCGGAGTTGATCTGCCCGCCGCCGTTCCAGACAAACACATCATTGCCAAGGCTGGTGCGTATCTCACCTGAAATGACGCCGCCGGTGACCGTGACGTTGTCGTTGCCGCCACTTACGCTGACGTTGCCGCCGATACTGCCTCCCGACACGATGATGATGTCCCGGCCCAAGCCCGTCACCAGATTGCCGATGATTCGCCCGTTCGACATGTCGAAGATGTTGTTATCGAGCTTCATGTCGACGCGGCCAATCGTACCGCCGGTCATGGTCGCCACATCGCCATCTTCGAACGCGCCGACGATGGTGCCGCCGCTCATGAAAAAGGTGTCGCGGGTGTCGCCTTGGGAAAGCGAGAGGATCGAGCCGCCGGTCATCTGGAAGATATCCGGCCCCGCCCCTTGCTGGACGGCGCCGGTGACGGTGCCTGCGCCGATACGCAGCACGTTGGCGCCATCCCCCATGTCGAGGCGGCCCTGGATCGTGCCGGAATCCATCAGCACTTGATCTGCTGCCGGCCCCAACTGCACATCGCCGTTAATGGTGCCGGTGCCCCCAGCGGGGAAGTTCAGGGTGTTGCTGCCCTGTAAGTCGGTCACTCCCGCACTTGTACCGCTGTCGCAGACATAGCTGTCATTGCCTGCACTCGGGGTGAGCGAACAGGCGGCATTAATCTCCGTGGCTGGCAATAACAACATAGATACGCAAGACAAATAGAGAATATTGCTGACACTAGCCCCAATGGGCCGTTTCATCAGAAATACTCCTGCGGGATATACCCGAGATATTTACATCCATTTAGATACCGATGCGAACAGCTGCATCGAGTCGTGACTCCCTATAGTTATCCAGATAAGTTCAGCATCGAGGGCGCGTCAAGTGAGCGGCAAGATGCAATGAAGGGCGAATGATTGATTAGCGAACCTGCGAGTGGGCCATTTTGACGCAGGGGTCACCCCGTTGTGACAACGTTAACAACCACGTACACTGCGCCTCATCTGGTCGTACCCCCCATACCCATAATAGTTTGCTGACTGCCTACACCGCCTCGGTTTACCACCCTGCGCGGCGTTTCTGCTTGTCGGCGTTTTGCGTGTGAGGCTGGCGGCTTTGTTGTCGGATTTTTTCCTTGAGGCTGATGCGTCCTTTCATGAACACGACCGATGCTCAAACGGGTAGCTGGCTCAGCGTCATCGCGCTGGCCCTCGCGGCCTTCATTTTCAACACCACGGAATTCGTGCCGGTCGGGTTGTTGAGCGCCATCGGCCACAGTTTCGACATGACCACCGCTCAGGTGGGTCTGATGCTGACGGTGTACGCGTGGATCGTGTCGTTGACGTCGCTGCCGATGATGCTGATGACGCGCAACATCGAGCGGCGCAAGTTGCTGATGTTCGTGTTCATCCTGTTCATCGCCAGCCATGTGATGTCGAGTGTGGCGTCGAACTTCGGGATGTTGTTGGTCAGTCGCGTGGGGATTGCGTTGGCCCATGCGGTGTTCTGGTCGATCACGGCGTCGCTTGCCGTGCGCGTGGCGCCTGCGGGCAAACAGGTGCAGGCGTTGGGCTTGCTTGCGACCGGCACATCACTGGCGATGGTATTGGGCATTCCGCTGGGACGGGTGCTGGGCGAAACGCTGGGCTGGCGGACAACATTCCTGGCCATTGGCGGTGCGGCGACCCTGACCGTACTGGTGTTGATGAAATCGCTACCGTTGTTGCCGAGCCAGAACTCGGGCTCGCTGCGCAGCCTGCCAATCCTCTTCAAACGCCCGGCGCTGGTGTCGCTGTACGTGCTGACGGCGCTGGTGATCACCGCGCAGTTCACGGCCTACAGCTACATCGAACCTTTCGCACAGATCGTCGGGAAGATGAGCGGTGACATGATCACCATCGTCCTCTTGCTGTTCGGCGGTGCAGGCGTTTTGGGCTCGATCGTGTTCAGTCGCTACAACAACCGCTATCCACGCGGATTGCTGATTGCGGCCATCGGCGCGCTGGCGCTGTGTCTGATTTTGCTGTTGCCGATGTCAGGCAAGGCCTCGTGGGTTGCGGCGCTGAGCGTGGTCTGGGGCATGGCGATCATGTGTTTCGGCCTGGTCATGCAGGCCAAGGTGCTGGCCATGGCGCCGGACGCCACAGACGTCGCGATGTCGCTGCACTCGGGCATCTACAACATCGGCATCGGTGGCGGCGCGTTGCTGGGCAGCATGGTGATCAGCCAGTTGGGCGTCGCCAATATCGGCCTGGTCGGTGGGCTGGTCGCGCTCAGCGGCCTGGCACTGGCTTGCGTGGCGACCTATCGCTATAGCGAGACGATCCGAGCCTGATTGCCCATCAAGCGCCGGGGATCCGCAGATAAGTGAACGCGGTGTGTCAGACATGACGCATCGCGGCCGTCGTAACCTCCGACTGCTCCCACAGGGCCTGCCTCAGGCCAAGTTCCTTCGCCAACCATCATTCCCATCGATAACCAACATTCCCGCGATTGCCTTCCGCTCAAAACTGAGGGGCGTAACATCGCCCTCACACCCAAACACGACCGAGGGCAGGAAAAATGGTTATTCATCTTCTGACTTGCTTGACGCTGACAGCTTTCACCAGCTACGTCGTCGCCCTCAAACTTTTCGCGCTGGAACCCGTGCAAGCCACGGCGGACGAAAAGGTCAATCGTGTTATGGCACCGGCCAACTAAGGCCAAGTAGCTGACACTTATCAGCAGCTTTTACCTTTGCTTTTTCAGCTTGATGCGGAGTTATCGACATGACCCGAGCCGTCACCTTGCACGTTAGTTTTCCCAAGTTCGGCAAGAACTACTACTCACAACATGTCATCACCCGCAAAGACCGCCACGGCCTTGTCGAAGACAATCGTTTCGATACCTTCATGATGCCCGCAGCGGAAAACCACTTCAGTAACGAAGTGGTGGGGTTCAACGATCAGTTCCGGTTTTTGACGAACGTGTTGAACACCCACTTGCTGGAAATCGAAGCCGCGCGCCCGGCCCAACGAACCCGTCAACAGGCTCAGTCGCGCAGTCTGTAACCACAGGCCATTGATGCCGGCAGGTACGAGATCAAACCTCGATGCCCGCCAGGTCAATGGCCTGTTGCTTTATCCCCCACGCCTCCCCTCGTCTCTCAGACATCCCTGGTTGCACCCACCGCTTCAGTTCAACTTCTTTGAGCCGTGGTCGTATCCGCGTATGAAAATCGCCAATAATTCAAAATTGCTGAAGTGAAGCTGCATTATTTCGCATTTGTCTAAGTGGGGTTTTCTGACCACAATCGACCCCGCTTCAAGGCGACCGGGTCATTGCCGCAACAATGCCCCACTGTCTGCCGCCCTTTGAAAAATCAATCGCACTTGCCCCTTTTGTGCAGGAGTTCAGCCGCGACCGGCGAACTCCTTTTTCACCCCGGAATCGCTCGTTTTGAAAACGCTTCTGCGCAGCTTCATCCCTCACTCCCTCAACACCCACCCTGCTGAATGGTCCCGTGCAGCGTTGGGTGCGGGTCTTGGCATTCTCGTCACCGTGTTGCTCAGCCGCCAACTGTTCGGCATCGAGGCAACGCTGCATCTGCTGGGGCCTCTCGGCGCTTCTGCGGTTTTGCTGTTTGCCGTGTCCACCGGTGCATTGGCGCAACCTTGGGCGATCATGGGCAGCTACTTGATATCGGCGTTGGTCGGGCTGCTGTGTTTTCACCTGTTTGGCGGCAGCATCACCGCCATCGGCGTGGCGATCTTTCTGGCGATCCTGAGCATGTGCGTCTGCCACTGCCTGCATCCACCGGCGGCAGGCGTTGCGTTCAGCGTCGTCACATCGAGCCAGGCGCTTACCGGTCCGGACTGGCAAGCGCTGCTGCCGATCATGCTCAACGCCGGTTGCCTGTTGGTGACGGCGCTGGTCTACAACAACCTGACGCGAATGCGTTACCCACGCGCGCAGGCCAATGCGACGCCCGCGCCATCCACTGAGTCGTCAGTCAGCCACTTCAACAGCGCCGATCTGGACAAGGCGCTGGATGACGTCGGCACCTTCGTCGACGTGTCGCGGGAGGACCTTGAGGCGATTCTGCACAAGACCGAGGCTCACGCGCAGCACCGCAACCGGACCGACATCGATACAGCGCAGATCATCGAGCGCAGCACGCAAGGCGTGTCGCTTGAGCATTCGGTGGCCGACGTGATGAAGATGCTGGGCGGACAAGGCCGCATGTACCTGCCGGTCCTCGACGCGGATCGCAAAGTGATCGGCATCATCAGCCTGATCGACTGACGCACGGCCTCAAATCAACGGGTCCCAGCGCTGGGACCAATCACCCTTCTCGCGCGCAATCTCTCGCAGCAATTCGACCGCTTTTTGCAGCGTCGATGAAGGGTTTTCCCGCGAATAGACCAGATAGGTCGGATAGCTGAACTCCGGGGCCAATGGCACGCGTTCCATGATTCCGCGATCAATGTAGGACTGCACCACCCGTGTCCGAAAGTAACCGGCGCCGCCATTGTCCAGAATGTACTGCAACGCGAATGGGCCCAGGTTGAAGGCGACAGCGGCTCGGGAATATTCCGGCATCGCGGCATCGTGTTGCTGACGAAACGCCGGGCCCCAGTCGATGTACACGTAGGGCTCGGATTTGCCGACGACCCGCACCAGAATCAGCTTTTCTTCAAGCAACTCTTCGACCTGCAACCCCGGCCAATACGCGGGCTGGTAGACCAGCGCCGCATCGAGTACCCCGCGCTCGACGTCTTTCATCAGCGCATCCCCGTCCTTCACTTCGGAATGCAGCGCGTACTCGGGGATCGAGCTCCTGATCTCGCGCACCCAACTGAGCATCAACGGGTTGCACAGGCTCATTTCGGCGCCCACCCGCAGCACGTGACGGTAGCCATCCGGTAAGGGCAACTCGCGCCGTGCAGCGTCCCAGGTCTGAACCAGTTGATTGGCGAACACCACGAACGCTTCGCCGTCGGGGGTCAGTTTGGCGCCGGTACGATTGCGGATGAACAGCGTGCAATTCAGGTGACTTTCCAGTTTCTGCACCCGCGCCGTGATCGCTGTCTGGGTGACATGCAGCTTTTCGGCGGCGGCCATCAGGCTGCCGTGGCGAACGATTTCGAGGAAGGTACGGGCGAGGTCAATGTCCATCGGGGCGGCTCGGCGGCTGGCTTCGGAGCGTCACGAATCAGGACGCCGCGACATGGTAGCGCAGTGGCTTGCCGTCCAGCGGGAAGTCCTGAGGGTTTTGCAGTTAAAGCGATTAGCCATCTGGCAGAAATCCGAAATCCGCTGTCTCATGCAGCAGGTTCGTACAGATCACGAACCCCTTACCTACCTTTCTGCGGAAAACAACATGAAACACTCCCTGCTCACCGGCCTGCTCCTGACTGCATTCGCCCTGCCCTTCACGGCGACTGCCAACGATGACAACAGCCAGTGCCAGATGAATCTGAGCAAAGTTCGAGATGCAAAAGTCGCCAAGCCCAACCTCAGCGATGCCGTGAGAAGCGACGTCGACACCACCGTCCACCGCGCCGAATCGGCACTGGCGCGGCATAACGATGACGGGGCGCGGGAGTGTGTGTCATTGACCCAGCAGGCGTTGCAGAAGATTCAAAGCAATTGAGGTAGTCGTAGCACAACAAATCAACTGTGGGAGCGAATTCATTCGCGATGACGATCATTCAGGCGACGGAAATGTGTCGCTCGCACCGCCCCATCGCGAATGAATTCGCTCCCACAGATTCAAGCCTCTATTTCAACACCAACAACCGATAAACCCCCGCCTCGCTCTCGATCCCATGGGTGTCATGAGTGAACCCCGGAAACGACTTGTCGAAACTCTCCAGCGCCCGGAGATACGCCAGCACCGGTCCGTCGGTGGCCCCTACGTGCTCGCCCGGCATCAGCAGCGGAATGCCGGGCGGATAAGGCACGATGCCTGTCGCGGCGATGCGGCCGGCGGCCTCTTCCAGCGTCACTTGCTCGACTTCGTTTCTGACCAGTTTTTCGTACGCCTCCACCGGGCTGAACTCCGCCTTGGGCAGCGTGCCGAACGCCTGGGCCATGGTCGCTGTGGTTTTGTTCTTTTTCATGGCCGCGAAGATTTCTTCGGACAAGTCCTTCAAGCCCATCCCCGTGTAACGCTGCTGGTTGGCCGTCAGCAAATCGGGCAAGCACAGCTCCAGTTCCAGGTTGGTGTCGTAGTCGCGCTTGAAGTCCAACAGCGCGTTCACCAGCGTGCCCCACTTGCCTTTGGTGATGCCGATGGAGAACAAAAACAGAATCGTGAAATCAGTGGTTTTTTCGACCACGATCCCCTGCCGCCCGAGGTACGCGCTGAGCACACACGCCGGGATGCCGAAATTGAGCAGGTTGCCGTCGTCGCCCATGCCGGGGCTGAGGATCGACACTTTGATCGGGTCAAGCATGCAGTAGCCGTCTTCGATGTTGCCGAAGCCGTGCCACACCTCATTCGGGTGCAGCACCCAGCAATTGGGGTCGGTCTTGAGCTTGAGCGGATCGACTTCGTGAAACGGAATCGAGGTCGCGCCGACCGGCACTGACGGCGGCTGCCAGCACGAGAAAAACCAGTCATCGTTGCTGAGCATGTCGCTCTGCATGCGCGAGATCACCTGGCGGAACGCGATGGCTTCTTCGATGGATTCGTTGGTCAGAATCTGTCCGCTGGGAGCCTCCATCATCGCCGAGCTGACGTCGCACGAAGCCATGATCGCGTAATTGGGCGAGGTCGAGGCGTGCATCATGTAGGACTCATTGAAGCGCCCGTGAGGAATCGGATTGCGCCCGTTGCGCACGTGAATCATCGACGCCTGAGACAGCGCCGCCAGCAGCTTGTGGGTTGATTGCGTGGCGAACACGGTCGGCTTCGTCGGGTCGTGATCGTCCGGATTGCCGTGCATCGCGAAGCGGTCCTTGTACAGCGGGTTGAAGCGCGCATAGCCGTACCACGCCTCGTCGAAATGCAGCCGATCGACGCTCTGCCCCAGTAGCTCTTCGACGCGGGTGACGTTGTAGGTCAGGCCGTCGTAGGTGGAGTTGGTGACGATGGCGTGCACCGGCGTCGGGTCGATGTGGCTTTTTACCAATGGGTTGTTAGCGATGGCGGCTTTTACGCCCTCGGCACTCAAGGTCTGCGGCAGGATCGGGCCGATGATGCCGAAACGGTTGCGGGTCGGCACCAGATAGGTCGGAATCGCACCCGACAGGGTCATCGCGTGCTCGGCGGACTTGTGGCAATTGCGGTCGCACAGAGCGATCTGATCACGCGTGACGCTCGCCATGAGGATGACGCGGTTGGACATCGACGACCCGTTGGTCACGTAGTACGTGCGATGGGCGCCGAAAACCTTGGCCGCATAGCGCTCACCTTGGCCGATGGGGCCGCTGTGGTCGAGCAACGAGCCGAGTTCGCCGACCGAAATCGAAAGGTCAGAGCGCAGCAAGTTTTCCCCGAAAAACTCGTAGAACGCCCGGCCCGCAGTGCTTTTCAGAAACGCCGTGCCGCCCGCATGCCCCGGTGTGTGCCAGGAATATTCGTAGCTGCGGGCGAACTTGAGCAACGCGCCGAACATCGGTGGCAACACCGCCTGACGATAGCGTTCGATGGCGGCCATGATGCGCCCGCTGAGGAAGCGGCTGGTGTCTTCCGGCAGCCAGATGAAGTCGTCGGCGTGCTGCATGACGATCAGTGGCACGCTGGACGCGGTGCTGCGGTCGCTGATCAAAAACACCGGCACCCGGGTGTTGCGCTCGCGCAGGGTGGTGAGCAGGTCGATGCATTCCTGGTGGTCCGGGCTGTCGTCCATCTCCCAACTGAGCAGAACGCACTGGATCGCCGGGTCGGTGCTGAGGATCGACTTGGCGTCGCTCAGGCTCTCCGAGGTCAGCACGCTGATGGAGCGTTCTTCGACATCGCTGATCAGCTGGATCAAGGCCCGGCCGAACACGCTGCGTTTGTCGGGCTGCTTGGTAACCAGGAGCGCCAGCATGCCGAGCAGGTGTCTGTATTCCGTCATGGTTGAGTCTCCAATGTGGCCTGATTTACGGTGTTAAGCGGCAAGCTGTTCACGGGGATCGGCTCGCCTACGATGTGCTGCGCCGACACGGTCTGGGTCGGAACGCTATTGTTGAGGGCCTCCAGTTTGATCAGTCGCGTGTTGACGAAACCGAACAGCGTGTAGCCGACGATGGTCGCCACGCCGCCGAGCATCAGCGCCTGCTCGCCGGAACTGTAGAGCGCGAGGTAACTGTAGGCCGCAGCGATGTAGGCAACGATGTTGGTGATAAGTGCCTTGTTGGCGGGCACGTTCGAGACTTTTTGCAGGGTCATCAGCGTCGCCATGGACAGGATGTACGGCACCAGATTGGTGACCACCGCGAGGTTCACGAGGGTGTCGAACTGCTTGGCCAGGTCGGGGCTGATGGTCAGCAGGGCCATGGCCGTCTGCATTGCCAGCAGGATCAGCATGCTGATGATCGGCACGCCGTGTTTGTTGGCCTTGGCGAAGATCGGCAGGAAGTAACCGGTGTCTGCCGAACTCTTGAACACCTGCGCGACGGTGAACTGCCAGCCCAGCAGCGAACCGATGCAGGCCAGCACCATCAGACCCATGACCACGTTGCCGATCAGCGGGTTGAACATCTTGGCGAACACAAGACCGAAAGGCGCGGTGGAGGAGACCAGCTCGGCGTTTTCGACGATGCCCGCAATGACGTTGGTGGACACGATGTAGATCACCGCTGCGCCCAGCGTTCCGCCCAGCACGGCAATGGGTACGTTCTTCTCGGGGTTTTCCACAGCGTCACCGTTGGCGCACGCCGACTCCAGCCCGAGGAACGCCCACAGTGTGATTGCCACCGATGCGCCCGCGGCCTCGTACCAGGTTTTGTCGTGAGGGTTCCAGCCCGCCGCGTAGATGCTGCTGTCGAACCAGAACCAGCCGATGGTCGAGACCAGCACCACCGGGGCGATGACGCCCCACACCGTCACAGCGCCAATCTTGCCGGTAATGCTCGCGCCGCCGAAGTTGGCAAAAGTGGTAATCCACAACAATGCGATCGTCGCGAGGCCGACTTGCACCGCGCCCAGCTTTATATCGAACAGCGTCTGGATATACCCCACCGCCGTAATACTGATGGCCACATTGGCAATCAGTAATGAGAGGCCGTAAGTGTAATTTGTGATGTAGTTCCCGGATTTACCAAACGTGTACTCGGCATACCCGCCCATGCCCCCCGTCTTGCGACTGAGCATGCCGCAACGCGCGAACGCATACGCCAGCGCCAGTGAGCCGGTGGCCGTGATCAGCCAGGAGAGAATTGAAATACCGCCGACTTCGGCGAGTTTGGTGGGCAATAACACAATGCCGGAACCCAACATGTTGACGGCCGTCAACATGGTCAGTTGTCCCACGCTCATTTTCTTTGCGACTGACATTCCGTTGCCTCATTAAGATGAACTGAGAGGCTTTAGCTATAGCAAAGGTTTGTTACTAAGCAAGAAAGTCAGACTTTATCAGCAAGTAGCGAAGAGCCATCTATTACATAACTTCGCAATAAGTAGCGACGTGAATGGCCGTGTTTGAATAGGACAGAAATCGCTCGAATGGATCGATTATCCAGACGGAGTGAACGGGCTGTCTGGGTCCGGCTTGCCGACGGCAGCGATTTCAAGATCGCTGCCGCCAGCAAACTGCGCACTATTGAGGAAGGCTGTCTTTCAAGCGTTCCATTACATCGTGATCGGTGCGCTCGAAACGCAACGGCGTGGCGGAGATCCCGCCATGGGTCACGACGAAGGTTTCGCTGTCGTCGAAATCGGACCGTTCGTGACGGTCGATGTTGAGCCAGTAGTAACCCTGCTCGCGCATGTCGGTGCGCTGGGTGATGTTCAGGCCGTCCATGCGGCCGATGCCTTGGCGGGTGATCTGCAACGACCCGGCCTCTTGCGGCTCGACGTCCGGGAAATTGACGTTGATACAAACGTCAGCGGCCCATTCCAGGCTGATCAATCGGCGAATCACGTCAGGCGCCAACGCGCGGGCAGTGCCCCACTTCACCGCATCGCGACGGGTGAAAAACTGGCTCAGGGCAATCGACGGCACCCCCATCAGCAGGCCGGCCATCGCCGCGCCGACGGTGCCGGAGAACATGGTTTCGACGCCGAGGTTCGCGCCTTTGTTGATGCCCGAGAGCAGCAGCTGCGGCGGTTTTTCCATCAACTGACGGATACCAATGGCCACGCAATCCGCCGGTGTGCCTGACACCGAAAAACGTCGCTCGCCTCGGGCTTTCACTCGCAAGGGATGATGAAGGCTGAGGGCATGGGAGATCCCGCTCTGATCCTGCTCCGGTGCGACGACCCAGACTTCATCGGCCAACTCCCGCGCCACCGCTTCCAGGACTTCAAGCCCCGGTGCGTCAATGCCGTCGTCGTTGGTGATCAGGATGCTTGCGATACGCGGATGGGACATGCGGGGTCTCCTTGGCAGAGGATGGATGTTTCGAAAGAGGTCACAACTTTCAGACAACGATGTGAGCACCTGCAGGAGCGAATTTATTCGCGATTGACCGTTACATTCGGCGCAACTCTGTCGCCTGAAACATCTTCGCGAATGAATTCGCTCCTACAGGATTCGGTGTCAGACGACATTTTTTGCAAAAACTTCAAACAAACAACGTGAACAGCGCAAATCCGGCGTACCAGACGATGGCCGCTCGGATCAGCAATTCCCAGAGCACGTCCAGGCTGTTCACCCCCTCTACGCCCACCACCGGCGCAGGCACTTCGCCCGCCACGCAACCGACCTTTGTGATCAGGGCCGATGCGCTGATATTCCAGTTCAGCAATTCGCTGAGCATCACGCGACTGACCGCGACGAAATTCCCCACCAACGCAAAGCTCGCGGCCAGTAAACGCACCGGCACCCAATCGAAGGCGTGGCGCAACTGCGTGGCCGTTTCAATCAGCGCAGGCGTCTTGCCGCGCTCGGAGGCCAGTGCCAGCAGCCGGTATGCCAAAGCCGCCACAGGCCCCAGCACGAAATACCAGAAGATGACGGCGAAAAAGCCCTGATAGACCTGCCACAGCAAATAGGTTTGCACGCCGCCGAGCAGATCTTCTTCATTCTCGGCCTGCACGCCCAAGTCACGATCCGCGACCAGCACCGCAGCCTCTTGGTCCCCTCGCCGGCAAGCGTCGCGGAACGATCCGAGGTTGGCTTTGATATCGCCGCGCCCCAGGCTGTAGATCAGCACCCACAGATGAATCGGCAGTGCCAGCCAGCCGTAGGCCACCGAGCTGACAATCACCAGCACCAGCGCCAACACGAGGCACGGCAGCAGCACCGTCAGCGTCAGAATCCACCAAGGACGTTTAGCCGTACGGGGATTGGATTCAAGCCGCCCCAACTGATTAAGCCAGGAGGCATCACGCTGAACACGCTGCCGCAGCGCAGAAAACTTCTCGATCCACACGGCCAACAGCAACACCAGAAAACTCATCACCTGCTCCTTGATTCAGTCCTGCAATGCCGAACGAAAACGCGACCAGTCAAAACACGGGCCCGGATCGGTTTTGCGCCCCGGCGCAATGTCGCTGTGCCCCGTAATCCGTTGCGTCGTGATCGCAGGCCAGGCCAGCTGCAACTGCCGGGTCAACGCGCTCAGCGTTTCGTATTGCGCATCGGTGAAAGGCTGATCGTCAGTGCCTTCAAGCTCGATGCCGATGGAGAAATCGTTGCACGTCTCGCGGCCCTCGAACACGGAAACCCCAGCGTGCCAGGCACGATCAAGGCAAGAGACGAACTGGGTCAGCTCGCCATCACGCTCGATCAGAAAATGCGCAGAAACCCGCAGTTCGGCGATGCCCTCAAAGTAAGGGTGCTCTGTGACATCCAGCCGGTTTTGAAAGAATTGCTGAACCTTGCCCGTCTTGAACTGAGCAGGCGGCAGGCTGATGTTGTGGATCACCAGCAGCGAGATTTCCGCTTCGGGGCGAGCATTGAAATTCGGCGAAGGACAAAAGTGCGCGCCGTGGCACCAGCCCGTGGCGGGGTCCAATTGCATGGAGGGTCCTTAAAGCGTGAATCGACAGCGGCCAGTATGCCCGCGATGAGAGGGGATGTGGGAGTCGGGAACAGGCAACATGCATCCGAATGAATCACCTGCCCCCTTGTAGGAGTGAGCTTGCTCGCGAAGAGGCACTTACATCCGCAGTAGCTTTAGCGTCAGAAGATCCGTCATCGCGAGCAAGCTCACTCCTACAGGGACAAGTCCGCCTCATCAGCCCTTGAGCTTGCGCAGATTCCCCAGCACCGACTCCAGCGCCCGGTCGAACAACAGCGAGTCATCCAGCACACGAATGGTCCCGCGACGAAACTCGACCGCCAGCCCCATGCGCGTCTTCTCCAGCACTTTCATGCCGGTCCGGTTGACGAACACGTAACGCCCGCTCGGCTCCACGATAGCCGCGAGCTTGCAGCGCAGCTTGTGGTCTTCGTCTTCCTGAATCTCGACCCAACTGCCCAGACGCAGCTTGTCGACCTGCAACAAGCCTTCGTCGTTCTCCGGCAAATGCAGTGAAGGCTCGCTCAGCACTTGCTCGCCCGGCGCGACCAGCACGATTTCTTCGACCACCGCCATCATCGAAGGCCCGTCGGAGGATTCGTCATAGACAGGTTCAAGCTGCTCGGCGGCTGCAATTTCTTCCGGCGTACGCGCAACGTGATTGAACGCCTGCACATGCAACGCTTCGAGTTGACTGAAAAACTCACTGGTGGCGAACGGGTCAAACGCCGCACTGCTGAGGCCATCGCGCAACGACTTGAGCAGCCCCGGCACGAGCTCCAACAGCTTCTGACGAGCATCGGCTTCGTCGTGAGGCTCGACACTCCAGATCAGATCGTCCATCGCCTGCAAACCGGCCTTCCACTCGCCGGATTGCTCGCCGTGCTTGAGGCACGTCAGCAGCAGCACTTTGCTCCAGGCCTCCTGCAACAGCCGCACGACCACTTCAGGCAGGGTCTTGCCGAGCAGACGATCATTGAGCGCTTGCTGCACCCGCTGACGCGCCAACTCTGCCAGCGCCCGGCCCTCTTCGGCATCGCGGGTACGCTGTTCGAGCAATTCGCTGCGACGACGCTCGTCGCTGGTGAAGGCGAGAAAATCCACCAACAGCTCGGTGAAGATCGCCGGATCGTCAACGAAGTCATGCAACAGGCGCTGCACGATTTGATCGATACGGGTGTAGAGCGAGTCCCGCTGGCTGTCGTCACGCCCGCCCCAGCCCAACGCCGCCGAGGCGATTTCGTTGAGCAGACGGCGCGCCGGGTGGCTGCCACGGCTGAAAAAGCTCTTGTCGATGACGGCGACTTTGAGCATCGGAATCTGCAAGCGGCCAATCAGTGCGCGCAGCGAACTCGGCAGATTGCGGTCGTCGAGAATGAATTCGAACAGCATCGACACCAGGTTGATCACGTCCTCATCGACCGTGCCCACGGTGCGGAATTTGCCACTGCGCGCACTGACGCGGCTGATCAACTGCTCCAGTTGAGCACGCAGATCAAAATCATCCGGCACCTCGGCGCGCGGCACGTGCTGCTGCAAATGGGACAGCAGACGCAGCAGGTCCGGGCTGGAAATCGGCCGACTGTCGGCGGAGGCATTGGCAGGGCGCGGCGTCAGGTTGCCACGCACATGCACCAGCAATTCCTGCAACGCCGAAAACACTTCCTGCACGCTCTTGTCGAGCTTTTCGGCAGCCTGAACCAGCGCGGCACTGTCAGCCCGTTGCGCCTCGCCCGTCGGCGCAGCGCTGGAAGAACGGTCCGTCGAGCGACGCGACGGCAGCACTTTCAAATCCGGCAACACACCGGCGGCGATCAACAATTGGTTGGCGGCTTCGTACAACTGATCGGCGTCGGCCAGCGCGTACTTCTCGAACAGCTTGAGGATGATCAGCTTGACCTTGATTTCAACGCCCAGATTCCGACCCGCCTGCAAGAAGAAATCGCACAGCAGTGTAGGACCCAGCGGGTTGGTTTCGTCGGTGACCGGCTGAGGAATCAGCTCGTTGAGGCGCGTGGTCAACTGACTCAGGGCCACGCCGTCGCGGTTGACCACCTTGGTCACCATCGCATCGACGGCCACCGTACGCTCAAGGTCGTCATTGTGGACCAGCGCAAGTTTGTCGAAGGACACAGGCTCGTTGAGGATCGGCTCAGAGATTTCGTACTGGCCAAGGCGCAGAAATGATTCGAAGAATTTGTCGAGGAAATTGCGCTCGATGCTCTTTCGCTTGAGCCGCAGGTCGCGCATGGCCTCGAAGAAGATGTTCTGCTCGGCATTGTTATGCGCCCGATCAGCCATCTCGAACAGCGTGTCGTCGGCGTTATCGAACAGGGTTTGCAGGCTTTCTTTCAGCTGCTGCGCGGCCTTGTCGCGCACTTGCAGGAGGACGACGGGCAGCCGAGCGACAGGCGAAGACCCCGGCTGATCCGGACCCGACTTGCTCAAAGGCACTACTTTACCGTCGTTCTGCATCAAGGACCCCTCGTCAAACTCAACCAAATCAGCCACTGCAACAGCCATAACCTGATCGCCAGTGGAGGCTTAACCTCCACATGGACGGATCGCGCAATGTGTAGTCCCTGGGGTGTACAGGCAGAACGTCAAACCTATGACGTCAAATACAAGGCGAAGTATCTTTCAAAATTTGCCCGCTAGCCAGCGGTGTCTTCGCCCTTCCAGGAATATAGGTGTGGGCAAAGGCTTACGTGAGCCGATAGACCACGGAAATCCCGTTCCATCGCATCAACGGCGAAAAAACCGACAAAGTGCAGGTCATGCATTCATTTGAGGGGTGAGAGACAGGTGGGTTGGTACAGACGACTGCCTTATACTCCGGGCACTTAGTAAGTGGAGTCCGATATGCCGAATCTACGTCTTGCCTCGCTGACCGCCGAAATCGAAGCCAACGTGCGCCGTGCGTTGCTCGAAGACGTGGGCAGTGGCGACATCACCGCCCAACTGATTCCCGCCGAGCGACTGGCCAAGGCCACCATCATCTCCCGCGACGACGCAGTGATCGCGGGTACAGCGTGGGTCGACAGCGTGTTTCGTCAGCTGGACCAGCGCGTCGCGGTGCATTGGCAAGTCGCCGACGGCGATCGGGTCAAACCCAACCAGGCCCTCTTCCACCTCGAAGGCCCTGCCCGCTCGCTGCTGACTGGCGAACGCAGCGCGCTCAACTTCCTGCAAATGCTCTCCGGCGTCGCAACCCGCGCCCAGCACTATGCGGACATGGTGGCCGACACCCAGGTCAAACTCTTCGACACCCGCAAAACCCTCCCCGGCCTGCGCCTGGCCCAGAAATACGCCGTCACCTGCGGCGGCTGCCACAACCACCGCATCGGCCTGTACGACGCGTTCCTCATCAAGGAAAACCACATTGCAGCCTGCGGCGGCATCGCCCAAGCCATCGCGGCCGCCCACAAAATCGCCCCCGGCAAACCCGTGGAAATCGAAGTCGAAAGCCTTGATGAGTTGAAGCAGGCGCTGGAGGGCGGCGCCGACATCGTCATGCTCGACGAACTGAGCCTCGACGACATGCGCGAAGCCGTACGCCTGACAGCGGGTCGCGCCAAGCTTGAAGCCAGCGGCGGGATCACGGACGCGACCTTGCGCACGATTGCGGAAACGGGTGTGGATTACATCTCCATCGGGACGTTGACGAAGGATATAAAGGCGGTGGATTTGTCGATGCGCTTGAGCATTTGACTGAAGCAATAACGTCGCCATCGGGCGTCGCCCCCACCGGCGCCCTGCATCCCCCAAGCATCATGTTCAAGACGAACGGCCCGCTGCACGGCAGAAAATGCGAACTGCCGCACCTTTTCTCAGTTGAAAAACCCACTTCTCTCGCTAGAATCGCGAATTATTCAAATTTGTAACAAATTCTAATAATTGGATTACCACTCAGGGAAGGAGAATTTCTGTGAAAACAAAACTGCTGTGCGCGCTGGCCATCACCCTCATCTCCGGTTGCGCCTCCATGGGCGGCGAAGACAAATTCAGCGCCTCTTACGTCCAAAGCCACCTCATTCCGCACAAGACCACCCAGGCCCAAGTCCAGGCCATCTACGGCGTGCCCGACAACCAGACCACCTACTCAGATGGCAGCTACCGCTGGAGTTACGATAAAACCGGCAACCTGAGCGCCGCCTCGAACCTGGTCGGCTACATCCCTGGCGCAGGTGCCGTCGGCAGTGCACTGGGCGTGGCCAGCTCCGCCAACCAAGCCTCCAACGCCGCGTCAACCGCCGCCGGCAAGGTGAATGGCGACGTCGAGAACCACGGGAATAGCTTGAGCATTCATTTCGGCAAGGACAGGGTTTTGAGCTACTGGACGCTTTAAGGTCCGATTCCGAGTTTGGCCGCCAGCTTCTACGGTGACCACGAACTTCACGACCCTTACTGACGCCGTAACGAGAAAAGCCCGGTCTGAAGATCGGGCTTTTCATGTCTGCAAATGCCTTTCAGACTGGTCAAAGCTAACACCGCACCTCAGCCCCTCCCGCCCGATCGCAGCGCCTAGCTGACTTCGGTTGTATCTGAAACGTATATTTTTTCGCCCGTCATTCCGTAATTTTCTCGAAAGCGGCGGATGATTTCTTCAGCGTGCTGTTCCGATTCAAATGGGCCGAGCGCTACGATGTCTGGCGCGTTCACATGCACCTTGAGCTTGTGGATCGCAGCTCTTTCCATTAGGCGATCATGAGAATACTCATCACACCTGAAGCAAACGATCCAGTCGTGAGCTATCGATGCCTTCAGCGCATGAGTATCCAAAGCTGTTGGATGGCTAACCTTGGCGACTTCATCTATCTCCACCAACATAGCGTTCTTCGCTATTCGATCCCTGAGGCAAAAGGCCAATAACAGGCAAGCTAAGTAGATTGCACCCACTATCTCCAAGACGTGCCACCGCTGAACAGAATGGCCAGGTGTGTTCAGCCACTCGAGAATGCCCACAGCACACAAGGCAAACATCGGACTCATGAATATGAGCATCACGATGCGGACCATGATTCGGTGACGTCGAATCCAAGAGGGAGGGCCTTCGCTGCGGTGGGTTTCCATGAGAATAGGGCTAAAGGCACCGGCCATCCCGACCCCGACGATCAAATCAAAGATGTCCATACAGTCCGCGCTCAGTTCCGTTTAAAAAATCGCAGCAGGAGATGCGGATCGTATTCGCGCGTAACACACCAGCACAACCCTTTCTAATGAAGGAGCGGGGGCGCAGATGCACAGAGAAACCTGCTAACCGGGCTATAAGAAGATCGAAACGATAAGAAATTGGGAGCAATAAAAAAGTCGCCTGAGGGTAATGCTATTCACTTAAGCATTTGAGCTCAACCCGCGGCTCCTAAAGAATCCGATGCCAGATACCTCCCTTCTGGCAACGCATTCCAGAAAGGGCGAACCGAAACCTCTCGTAGCTCAATATGAAGGGGTTTCAAGCGAACACTTCTCGTCTTAGCCCGTAGGTCAAGAGTCCGCAAAGTAACACTTCTGTCAAAATTGTCGCCCACGCGGCCCCTTCCACGCCCATGTTAGGGATCAAATAAAAGTTCAGAGCAACATTAACAGCAATAGCAAAAAAGAAACTAATCGCGAGCAGCCGCTCATGTTGCGTCGCGATCGCATTCTGCTCAAGAACGTAGTTCGGCAATGCGAAGACCAGTGCTAGAAACAACAATTGAATCAATTTGTTAGCACCGTCGGCATATACATTCCCGAACAGCATTCCGACAATCCAGGGTCCAACGATCCATCCAGCCGTCGCCAACACAATCCCGATCAGCAATGCGCCGACAACGGCATTTCGGCTAAATCGAGTGGCGGCTCCGGACTGCATGGCCAACACTCTCATACGTCGAAACAACATCAACACAACAGGCATTGCAAGTAACAAGAGCCCATCATGAATCCGCGTTGCGACTGCGTAGTGACCGATCGCTGGAATCTCGCCCAGAAGGCTTCTCAAAATGATGATATCGATCTGGTGGTAAAGTGTAGAAGCAAGCCCCACTGCAAAAAAACTCAATGCGCTGCGATAAGCCCACGTCGGGAATGTCCAATCGATGCTCACCAGTGAGGGAAAGTGTCTGAAATGAAACGCCAATGTCAGCAGCAAGCCTGCGCTCCAAGCAAGGAAAATAACCACCGGAGACGCTCCTAGCATCAGTACGGCAATTAACACAAATACCGCACTGACACTGCGGCTAATGAAAAGAAACAACGCGTCCCGCTCAAACTTCCCCGCGCCCTTGAACCACGATGACTGCCACTGCATCAGCGTGATCGCCGCAAAGCACAAGATACCGGACATCAACGATAGAGCGTCACTCCAGCCGTAAAAGGCGCCAGTCATGACAATGAGCAATGACGTCGTCACCACCAAATGCAACAACGCGATAGTGGGGAGCTGATCGCAACGAGATTGAAGGGCCGCGGAAGGCGCAGCACGCTCACGCAGTAAAAGCGTGTTAAATCCTGCATCCTGGGCCAGGAAAAGAACACTCGCCAACACATAGATGTAGGTGTAGTGACCGAAAGCACTAGACCCCATGCTCCGGGCAAACAGTACAGAGAGCCCTAAGGAGACGGCAGCCGAGTACCCGGTGACGCCCCACTGCATCATCAAAGGCGTGAAACGCTTAAATAAGACCTGACGCTGCACCAGATCCATTACGCTTGAACCTGGCGGATGGAAAGTTGGAATGGGGTCGGTACACAGACCAACGATGGCAAAAACATCAATCTAGAGAAAAAATCCACTCGACCTTCTTTTTTAACGGCTGAAAAAGGTCGTAAGACCATAGCGGCAGTAAGCGAGAACTTCACGCATTCCGAGCTGAGCATCGCCATCCAGCAGGATGGCGGAAAGATGGTGCCGAAAACAGGAATCGAACCTGCGACCTTCGCGTTACGAGTGCGCTGCTCTACCGACTGAGCTATTTCGGCGTTGGGACAGAAAGCTAGCAGGACTCTCATTTCGCGGCAACCGCTACTGAGGCTGGCTGGCGATTACGCCTTGTTGCCAAAATCGTGGCTGGTAATTACCTCCAAAATCGTGGCGAAATTGTTCCTTACGATCTTCAAGATGAGGAAAGTCGCGTATCACCGTAAAGGCAAAAAAACTCACAGCCATCATGACGCCCGTCACCCAAAGCCCGTAAAACTTGAAAGCACCTTGAGGTTGCGCGGGCCTTTCGTGAATCGCCAGCAGCCACCCGGCGGCGATGGCCAGACACAACTGCGAGTAAGGCATGACAATCACACCATCGACCATCGATTGCGTCAGCGC
The DNA here is from genome assembly GCF_057128705.1 of Pseudomonas salicis. NCBI lineage: Bacteria > Pseudomonadati > Pseudomonadota > Gammaproteobacteria > Pseudomonadales > Pseudomonadaceae > Pseudomonas > Pseudomonas salicis. The sequence continues at coordinate 501,956 of NZ_JBSKHU010000005.1, read as the reverse complement.
ACCGATTAGGCTGGCGAACAGGCATAAGCGTAGAAGATGAACAGGCATCTCTGGAGAGCACTTTTGTCTGATTAGAACAAATGTTGCTATCAATCCGCGAGCGACCAGCCCCACCACCAAAAGCGTCGAAGGAATGCCCCACTCACTGGCCCACTGCAAAATGGCCTGATGGGGGTGGGCCGCAACCGGGTTGTAGAGATCGGCAAACTGCATTGGACCTGCGCCCAACAGCGGCTGGGCTTTGATCATTTCCCAAGCCTGCAGCCAAATAATGTCGCGGGCAGACAGTGAAGTGGTCATACGCTCTGACGCAGAGTTAATCACCGTGATACCCAGCCACTTACACAGCACGACGAATACAAGGTAATAGAGCACAAGCCCCGCCAGCATCGTCAGCCCCTGCCAGCGTAGCCAGCGACGCCCCTGTGCGCCGCACCAAAACATGACGAAGCCCGCGGCGGCCATGCCCAGCCAGGTTCCTCGGGTGGCGCCCGTGATTGCGATCATCCACCAAGCCACCAGCAGCGTAAATATCCACACGCGCGACTTGCTCCCGTACTCACCGGCAAGCAGAGGCAATGCCAAAAGCGGCAACGTGAACGTCTGGAACTGCCCGTAGAAGCGCCGATTGGCGAAACCCTCCAGTAGCATGTCGACATCGATCGTTGAAAGGTCGCTCGACAACCCCGCAAGCGAGGCGGCTGCAAACTGAACACACTTGAATGCACAAATCGCCAACACCAGCCCTATCAAACGCTTGTCCAGCGAGGGGCCATTATGTTGTCGTTCGAGCCCCACGGCCAGGCAGATCCCCACACAGGAGACGACCAACGCCAACTCGGCGAGTGCCCAGGCTGGTTGATGCGAACCCATAACCGAGGCAATTGCCAGCGCCATTAGAAGAAGGGCGATGCCGTGTCCCCTAACGCCATTGGTAGTCAAGAGAGAGAGAGATTTACGGTGAATCAACAGCACTATTGATAAAAAAACAGCGATCATGCACTGAAAAGCACGCTGCCTGTCATGGGTTCCAAACACAGGCAACGTGACGGACAACACCATTAACAACCAAAATAAAAAAAACATACTCCGTGAGATCCGACTTGTTGCCATGCCTAAACGGCTCTCTCATAAGAACGTTCGTGCGAACGACAAAAAACCCGACCGGTGAGGATCGGGTTTTTGAATACGATACCGAAATCTGCTCAGGCTAACCGCTGAACGCAGTCGTATCAGCTACCGCTACCGGTACAGCCAGAAACGGAATACTTAGTGGTGTTACCACAGCTCCAAACACCAGCAGTGGTGCGAGTAAGCGTAACGGTTTTACTGTTTACAGCCGGGTTACCTTTAATGGCACAGACGAGGGTTGCCGTGCCATCGGCAGCAACAGATACGGTTGTAGCGCAACGAGTAGTAGAAGCAGTCAAGCCAAAGTCTGCAGGGTTTGTAGATGTAGCAGTCAATGAACCTTCGTTAATTTTGGTTTCTGCAAGGGTCTTGCCCGGGGTAATTTCAGCCAGAGCAGCGCCCAGTTGAGATTTCCCAGTATAGTCCTGATAAGCAGGCAGAGCGATGGCGGCTAGAATACCGATGATTGCAACCACAATCATAAGCTCGATCAGTGTAAAACCTTTCTGTGAATTCATCACGACTTCTCCAAGCGTCAATTGATCAGATGCCACCCATTTGTTAAGCACAAGGCGTGCCAGCTAAAGGACAGACGCATAGACTAGCTCGAGACAGCCAAGCCGGCGTCCTCGCTCTCCCTTTTTAAGCACTATGTGACATTTTTTGTCACTTGGCTGCCATTCATTTGGCAGCCAAGCCCGACTACGCTATAAACCACTCACTGTAAGTGTCTGGTGGCTTTAATGACTGATGTCGTCCTAACTGGTTTGGCCAAACAACTCGTTGTCGCTGAGTTGCTCAATGAAAAGACTGCCCAGCAGGCCTATCAGCAAGCGCGAAAGGACAAGCTTTCGCTGGTTAGCTATCTGGTCCAGAACAAGCTGGTTAATAGCTTGCTGCTGGCCGAGATGGCATCAGACCAGTTTGGGCTCCCTTTTTTAGACTTATCGACCCTAGATAGGGAAGGCCAGCCTAAGGGGCTCGTGAGCGAGAAGCTCGTTCGCCAACATTGCGCTTTGCCCCTCTGGCGCCGCGGAAACAAGCTGTTCGTAGGAGTTTCAGATCCCACCAATCATCAAGCCATCACGGACATTCAGTTCAGTACTGGCCTGAATACTGAAGCCATCCTCGTTGAGGATGACAAGCTCACCGTTGCCATCGACAAATTGTTTGATACCCATGCTGGCCTAGGAGAAATGGCGGACGTCGATCTCAGCATGGAGGTGGAGAACGACACAGAAACAAAGGAAACGATGCTGGGAGACGTCGATGCCGAAGACGCTCCGGTGGTGAGGTTCGTCAATAAGATGTTGATGGATGCTATTCGCTTAGGGTCTTCTGATCTTCACTTCGAGCCTTACGAAAAGATTTTCAGAGTTCGGTTGCGTACGGACGGCATTCTCCATGAGGTTGCGAAACCACCCACACAACTTGCAGGTCGGATTGCTGCTCGCCTCAAGGTAATGGCTGGGCTGGATATTTCTGAGCGCCGAAAGCCCCAAGACGGTCGTATCAAGCTTCGGATCTCGCGAAACCGCGCCATCGACTTTCGAGTGAACACGCTTCCCACACTGTGGGGCGAAAAAATTGTGATGCGGATACTTGACCCCACTAGTGCGCAGATGGGGATTGATGCTTTGGGGTATGAACCAGACCAAAAAGCGCTTTACCTCGAGGCCTTGAGTAAGCCGCAGGGGATGATTTTGGTAACGGGCCCGACTGGCTCTGGCAAAACGGTGTCGCTCTATACGGGCCTGAATATTTTGAATACTCCAGACATAAATATTTCGACCGCAGAGGATCCAGTAGAGATCAATCTGGAGGGCATCAACCAAGTCAACGTGAACCCTCGCCAAGGTATGGACTTTTCGCAGGCATTGCGTGCATTTTTGCGCCAAGACCCTGACGTCATCATGGTGGGCGAGATCCGTGACCTGGAAACGGCGGAGATAGCCATCAAAGCCTCCCAAACGGGGCATATGGTCCTTTCAACATTACACACAAACAGCGCCGCAGAAACACTAACGCGCTTGCACCATATGGGCGTCGCTGCTTTTAACATCGCCACCGCCATTAACCTTATTATTGCTCAACGGCTGGCACGTAAGCTGTGCACATTTTGCAAGAAAGAAATCACAGTTCCAAAAGAAACATTGATCGCTGAAGGGTTCCCAGCAGAAGAGATAGGAAAATTTACGCTTTATTCACCTGTGGGGTGCGAGCATTGCAATGCTGGGTATAAAGGAAGGGTCGGAATTTACGAAGTCGTCAAGAATACGCCAGCACTTGAACGCATAATTATGGAAGAAGGAAACTCGATTGACATTTCACAGCAAATGCGTAAGGACGGATTCAAAGACCTGCGCACCTCTGGGCTCTTAAAAGCCATGCAAGGGCTGACGAGCCTTGAGGAAATCAACCGAGTAACCAAGGATTAACCATGGCAGCTAAAGCAGTAAAGGTCAGTGTTTATTCTTGGGAAGGCGTTGACAAGAAAGGCACTAAGGTTAGCGGAGAGCTTAACGGCCACAACCCTGCTTTGGTCAAAGCCCAGCTACGAAAACAAGGAATAAATCCGCTTAAAGTTCGTAAAAAAAGCGTTTCTATATTCGGCTCCGGAAAACGAATCAAGCCTCTGGATATCGCTTTTTTCACTCGTCAAATGGCAACAATGATGAAAGCCGGCGTGCCCTTACTACAATCATTCGACATTATCAGCGATGGCTCAGAAAACCCTCGCATGCGAAAACTAGTTGATGACGTAAAGCAGAGCGTGGCGTCGGGTCATAGCCTTGCTATATCCCTCAGACAAAGGCCTGAATACTTTGATGATCTTTATTGCAGTCTAGTCGATGCTGGTGAGCAGGCGGGTGCGCTTGAGTCATTGCTGGATCGGGTAGCTACGTACAAAGAAAAAACAGAATCGTTGAAATCAAAGATAAGAAAAGCCATGAGCTATCCAATTGCGGTAGTGATCGTGGCTTTTGTCGTAACCGCAATTCTACTGATCAAGGTTGTCCCGCAATTCCAGTCGATTTTTGAAGGATTTGGCGCACAACTACCTGCCTTTACCTTAATGGTGGTCCATCTCTCCGAGTTCGTTCAGGAGTATTGGTATGTAGTACTGTGCGCTATTATTGCTCTCTTTTTTGCTTTCAAGAAAGCGTACAAAAGCTCCGAGAGGTTTCGAAACTGGCTGGACAAAGTGTTGCTGAAAATCCCAGTAATTGGACCTCTGCTGTATAAGTCAGCTGTTGCCCGGTATGCCCGAACATTGTCGACCACATTCTCCGCAGGAGTACCGTTGGTCGAGGCATTGGATTCAGTTTCAGGCGCGACGGGCAACGTCATTTTCAGAGATGCCGTCAACAAAATCAAACAAGATGTATCAACGGGTATGCAGTTGAATTTTTCGATGCGCTCCACTGGCGTATTCCCGACACTTGCGGTGCAGATGACTGCCATCGGTGAAGAGTCCGGTGCTCTGGACTCAATGCTTGATAAAGTGGCGACCTACTACGAAGAGGAGGTCGACAACATGGTCGATAGTCTCACCAGTCTTATGGAACCGCTGATCATGGCGTTTCTAGGTGTAATCGTCGGCGGCCTCGTAATCGCAATGTACCTACCAATCTTCCAGCTCGGACAAGTCGTCTAACCATGTCCCTCCCCAACCTCCTGGCCAGCTCTCCGCTGGCCTTCGCCGTTTGCGCGTTAATCCTGGGCCTACTCGTCGGCAGTTTCCTCAACGTCGTCGTCTACCGCCTCCCAAAAATGATGCTCCGCGACTGGAAAACCCAAGCCCGTGAGGTCCTGGAACTCCCTCCAGAACCCACCCCGGAAACCTTCAACCTCCTGCTCCCCCACTCCCGGTGCCCGCATTGTTCCCACAAGATCCGCGCATGGGAAAACCTGCCTGTCGTGAGCTATCTCGCCCTCGGCGGAAAGTGTTCGAGCTGCAAGGCGCCGATCAGTAAACGTTATCCTTTGGTCGAGCTGGCGTGCGGTGTGATGTCGGCGTTTATCGCCTGGCACTTCGGCTTCGGTTGGCAAGCGGGGGCGGTGTTGGTGTTGAGTTGGGGGTTGTTGTCGATGAGTTTGATCGACGCCGATCACCAGTTGTTGCCGGATGCGATTGTGTTGCCGTTGTTGTGGCTGGGGTTGATCGTCAATGCGTTCGGGCTGTTTGCTTCGCTGAGCGATGCGGTATGGGGTGCGGTCGCGGGGTACTTGGTGTTGTGGACGGTGTTTTGGCTGTTCAAGCTGATCACGGGCAAGGAAGGCATGGGCTATGGCGATTTCAAGTTGCTGTCGATGTTGGGCGCTTGGGGTGGTTGGCAGATTTTGCCGTTGACGATTTTGTTGTCGTCGATTGTCGGCGCGGTGCTGGGCCTGATTTTGCTGCGTGTGCGCAATGTCGAGACGAGCACGCCGATCCCGTTTGGGCCGTATCTCGCCATCGCGGGGTGGATCGCGTTGCTGTGGGGTGATCAAATAACGTCTTCGTATTTGCAGATCGCCGGTTTCAGATGACTTCTCCTCACGCGCAGCAACCCGCGACACCCTGGATTCTTGGCCTGACGGGCGGCATCGGCAGCGGCAAGAGCGCGGCAGCGCAGTGCTTCGCGGATCTGGGCATTCATTTGGTGGATGCCGATAACGCCGCTCGCTGGGTGGTCGAGCCGGGGCGTCCTGCGCTGGCGCAGATTGCCGAGCACTTCGGTGAAGGTGTTTTGCAAGCCGACGGCACGCTGAACCGAGGCGCGCTGCGGGCGCTGATTTTCAAGGAGCCGCAGCAGCGTGTCTGGCTTGAAGGTCTGTTGCATCCGCTGATCCGTGAGGAAATCCGTCAATACCTGGCCCGTGCCGAATCGCCTTACGCGATTCTGGTGTCGCCCTTGTTGCTGGAGACGACGCAGCATCAGATGGTGCAGCGGGTGTTGGTGATCGATGTGCCGGAAGCGGTGCAGATCGAGCGCACGGTGTTGCGCGACAAGACCAATGAAGAGCAGGTCCGGGCAATCCTCAAGGCGCAGGCGAGTCGTGAAGAACGGCTGAGTCGCGCGGATGATGTGATCGTCAATGACCGAGACCCGGCCTGGCTGAAAAGCGAGGTCGAGCGACTGCATCACTTTTACCTAACTTTGCGTGGAGGCCAATCATGAGCCAACCAATGACCGTCGATTGTCCAACCTGCGGGGCCCCTGTCGAGTGGAAGCCCGAGAACACGTTTCGGCCGTTCTGTTCGGACCGTTGCAAGTTGATCGACCTGGGCGCGTGGGCGTCGGAAGAGCATGCGATTCCGGTGGCGCCGGATGCGGAGGATGAGTTGTTTTCCGGTGAGTTTGATCCTAAGCAGCATTGAGCCCGCCTCAACACCGGAGTGTTTCTGGCCTCCAACAAGGGTTTCAGATGTTCGGTTGTGCCAGTTCCAACGTGCTCGCAGGATTAGCTGCCGCTGCGCGTCAGATCGCAGGCAAGCCAGCCCCTACGACCTTCGGCCAGAATCAAGAACACCGCTGCATCCGCGTTAGCGGTCGTCGCCCTTTGACGGCGGGGACAGATAGCGCGTGCGGTTGAACGTCTCCAGCCATTCCGGGCAGAACACGACCAGCGCTGTGATGATCACGCCGTTGATGAACGCTTCGGGAAAGACGATCAGCCAGATGTAGCCGATGAAATCCTCCAGCCACTCGGGCATGGCGAACAGGCCGTCGTACCAGAGCAGTCCCATCGCGACCAGCAGGCAAGCGAGCGCGGCCAGTCCGGCGGCGAAGAAGCCGGAGCAGAAGATGTAGGTGAATGGGCTTTTCGGTTGGGCACGTTCGACGATCAGCGAGCAGCCTTCAGTGATCAGCACCGGCAGCCCGATCAGCACTAGGCCGTTCACCCCCAGCGGCGCCAGTTCCTGTCGTCCCAACGCCAACAAGCCAAGCTGCGCAATGAACCCGCCGACGATCGCCAGTGGCCAGTCCAGCAGCAACGTCACCGCCGTCATGCCGAGGAAGTGAAAGGAGACGCCGGTGTCGAAATCGCGGCGCATCAGCCACAGTAAAAACAGCGCGAAGACTGTGCCGAACAGCAGGTGCTGACGTCGTGCGTCGGTGAAGAGTTCGAGCCAGGGACAGCGCCAGATCGCCCACCCCAGCACCGGCAGATAAAACAACCAGGCGAGGATCATGGTCTGCGCGGTGAGGACCTGTGCTCCGATCATCTCCGTTGCTCTTGTACGTTCGGATAACAACAGTCTAGTCCGACGCAAAAACACCCGATGGCGCGGGTTGATTCGCGCCATCGGGTGGGAAGACTTACCGAGTTGTTTGAGTTAGCTGGCTTTACGCTGTGGCGCGCCGTGAACCATGGTGTAGGCGTAATCAACACCCATGCCGTAGGCGCCACTGTGTTCGAGCACCAGTTGCATGACGGCGTCGTAGGTTTCTTTGTGCGCCCAGTCGCGTTGGAATTCGAGCAAGACTTGTTGCCAGGTCACCGGGACCGCGCCGGCCTGAATCATGCGCTGTACGGACATGTCGTGGGCTTCTTTGGTGGTGCCGCCTGAAGCGTCAGTGACGATGTAGACCTCATAGCCTTCGGCCAGCGCGTCGAGGGTCGGGAAGTTGAGGCAGACTTCAGTCCACAGCGCCGCGATGATCAGCTTCTTGCGACCGGTCGCCTTCACGGCTTCGACCAGCTTCTTGTCTTCCCAGGAGTTCATCGACGTGCGCTCGATGGGCTGTTGGTCCGGGTGTACCGCCAGTAGTTCCGGCCAGATGTAGCCGCTGAAGCTCTGTGTTTCGACCGAGGTATAAATGGTCGGCACGTTGAAAATCTTGGCCGCCTTGGCCAGGCCCACGGTGTTGTTCTTCAGGGTTTGACGATCGATCGACTGCACGCCGAATGCCATCTGTGGCTGGTGGTCGATCAGGATCAATGCGGAATTGGTTGGGTTCAGCAGTTCGCGGATAGACATGGCGTTTTCCTTTGGATTCGATAATGGTCTGTTGGGTTAGCCGCTGAAGCGCTTGGCGCTGTGTGCTTGCTGGCTTGGGAGTAAATTTACGGACTGGCTGACTTCGGAACAATCCCATAGAATCGAGACTCATTGTTTCCATATCAGGGACACTCATGGATCGCATCGAATGCATGCGCGCGTTTGTCGCCACCGTCGGCGCCAACGGTTTTGCGGCAGCGGCCCGGGCGCTGGATGTACCGCGCTCAAAAGTCAGCAAACAGATTCAGGCCTTGGAGGAGGCGATTGGTGTGCAACTGCTGCAACGCACCACCCGCAGCCTGCACCTGACAGAAGCTGGCGCCGAGTACTACGACGCCTGTCGCGATGTCATCGCCTCGCTGGACGAGGCGGAGCAGCGTGCACGCACGGGAATGGGTGAAATACGCGGGGTGTTGCGGGTCAACGCGCCGATGTCGTTCGGCTTGAGTCGGCTCGGGCCACTGATCCCTTTGTTCAATCAACTGCACCCGAATGTCGAGCTGCAAGTCGTGCTCAGCGACCAGCAGGTCGATCCGGTGAAAGGCGGCTTTGACGTGACCATCCGGATTGCCAGCCTGCCGGATTCGTCGATGGTGGCCCGCTCGCTGGCTCCGGCGCCGCGACTCATGGTGGCCTCGCCTGACTACCTCGCGAAACACGGCGTGCCGCAATCGCCGAAGGATCTGGCGAATCATCAGTTCCTCAGTTACGGCTACCTGCAAAGCGGGATCAGCCTGCAACTGTGCAACGGCAAGGAAACCCAGCGCGTCACGGTCAGTGGGCCGTTGCACGCGAACAACGGCGACATTCTTGCGCAGGCGGCGGTGGGGGGAATGGGCATCGCGTTGCTGCCGAATTTCATCGTCGAAAGGGCCGTGGCGGATGGGCGATTGAAGGCGGTGTTGTGCGAGTGGGAAGCCCCGGCAATTTCAGTGAACGCGGTGTACCCGTCAGCGCGCCGCGTGCCGATGAAGACCCGGGCGTTCATTGATTTTCTGGTGGCGGAACTGGCGTTGGGCACGGCGGGTTTTTGATTTCAGGCGGGTTCTGTAGCAGTCCGGCTTGCCGGATTGCTACAGGGGGGGGACGCAAACTCAGGCGACCGCGCCCACGGGCTCACGGCCTTCCAGCACCGCCGCCAGACTGGCCAACACCATCTCGCCCATCTTCGTCCGCGTCTGCACGGTCGCGCTGGCGCGGTGGGGTTGCAGAATCACGGTTTCCAGGCCGAACAGCACGTCGGGCACGTTGGGCTCGTCGACGAACACGTCCAGCCCAGCCCCGGCAATCGAACCCGCTTGCAGCGCGGCGATCAGGTCCGGCTCGTTCACCAGGCTGCCCCGCGCGACGTTGATCAAATACCCCTCCGCGCCCAGCGCCTCCAGCACTTGAGCATTGATGATGCCCTTGGCCTTGTCCGCCGCCGCAGCGACGATCAGCGCATCGCTTTGGCGGGCCAGTTCCACCAGATCACTGACGAAGGTGTAGGACACGTCGCTCATCGGGTTGAGGTCGGTGTAACGGATGGGGCATCCGAACGCCGCAGCCCGCGTGGCGACGGCACGCCCTACCCGGCCCAGGCCGACGATGCCCACACGCATGCCGCTGAACTGGCGGGCCAGAGGCAGCGGCACCAGCGGCGTGGCGGTTCTGGCCCATTCGCCGGACCGCACGTAGCGGTCGCCAGTGCCCAATCCGCGACAGGCCGAAATCAACAGGCCAATGGCGAGGTCCGCGACGTCCTCGGTCAGCGCACCAATGGTGGCCGTGACCCGAATCCCGCGATCACGGGCATAGGCCAGGTCTACCGCGTCGGTGCCGACGCCATTGACCGCGATCACTTCCACCTTCGGCAACTGCTCCATCACCGCACGGGTGATGCCGGTGTGGCCGCCCGTGACGACGCCGCGAATGTTAGCGCCGTGTTCGGCGAGGTAGGCGGCCTTGTCGGACTGCTGAAAATACGGGCGCACGGTGTACAGCGCGTTTAGCCGCGCGTTGATGTCGGGAATCAGGATCGGGCTGAGTTGCAGGATTTCAGGTTTCATCGAAGTCTCGCTCGCAACGGGAGGCAAAAGGATCAACCACGGCCCACGAAAGGCATATTGGTGGCCATGACGGTCATGTTCAGCACGTTGGCCGACAGCGGCAGTGCGGAGATGTAACGCACGGCATCGGCGATGTGTTTGACGTCGATCATCGGCTCCACGGCGATAGACCCATTCGCCTGGCGCACGCCTTTGGTCATGCGCACCGACAGCTCGGTCAGCGCATTGCCGATGTCGATCTGGCTGCACGCGATGTTGAATTCACGACCGTCCAGCGCGAGGCTTTTGGTCAGACCCAGAACCGCGTGTTTGCTGGCGGTATATGGCGCGGTGAACGGGCGCGGAACGTGGGCGGAAATCGAGCCGTTGTTGATGATTCGGCCACCCTGCGGCGATTGTTTGCGCATCAGGCCGAACGCCCCGCGACTGCACAGGAAAACCCCGGTCACGTTGGTGTCGATCACACTCAGCCACGTCTCGACCGGCAACTCGTCCATCGGCACGGCGGGTGCGTTAACACCCGCGTTGTTGAATACAACATCAAGTCGGCCGTAGACCTCTTCGATGGTCGCGAACAGCGCGTCGACGCTGGCCGGATCGCGCACATCAGTGGACACCGCCAGCGCTTCGCCGCCCTGCTCGCGGGCCTGCGCCACAAAGGCTTCCAGGGGTTCAAGGCGGCGTCCGGTCACCACCACTTTGTAGCCATCTTCCAGCAGGCCCAACGCCACAACGCGACCGATGCCGCTGCCTGCGCCGGTGACCAAGGCAATTTTCGAGGGGGATTGTGCAGTCATTGTTGTTCTCCTGTTGCTCGTCTGGATGCTCGTAGAGCGGGTCAGTCAGCGCGACGGCTGCCGACGCGCATTTCCAACTCGCCGATGCCACTGATGCCCGCGTTGATCACATCACCCGCCTGGAGTGCTGCGACGCCGGGCGGGGTGCCGGTCATGATCAGGTCCCCGGCGCGCAGGCCGACGGAGTGGGAAAGCTGGCTGATGATTTCGCTTACCGACCAGATCTGGCTGTCCAGGTCCGAGCGCTGACGCTCCACGCCATTGACGCTGAGCCAGATCGCGCCCTGCTTCGGGTGGCTGTCAGGGCTCGCCGGGCGAATCGGGGTGATGGGTGCCGAACCGTCGAATGCCTTGGCGGGTTCCCACGGATTGCCCACGGCTTTTGCGGCCATTTGCAGGTCGCGGCGGGTCAGGTCCAGGCCTGCGGCATAACCCCATACGTGGTCGAGGGCCTGTGCTTCGCTGATCTCGAAACCGTCCTTGCCGATGGCAACCACCAGTTCGATCTCGTGGCAGAACTGCTCGGTCTGGGTCGGGAAATCCAGCTCGCCGGTCGCATCGATGACCGAGGTCGCGGGCTTCATGAAGAAAGCCGGAACTTCACGCACAGCATTCAGCGCATCGCCCCAGTAATAATTGCGCCCCAGGCAAAACACGCGCGCGACAGGGAAGCGCGCGTCGCTGCCACTGACAGGCAAGCTAGGGATGCGGGCGGGTTCGAAGACAAAATTGCTCATGGAGATTCCCTTGGGCCCGGAGGGGCGTGATCGTCGGTTTTTATGACCCCCTGTAGGAGTGAGCTTGCTCGCGATGCCCTCTGACGGTGTCATCCGCATCGACTGATACGCCGCTATCGCGAGCAAGCTCACTCCTACAGGGATAACCGTTTGAACCAGAGACTACGGGATCAAAACGTCCGGAAGTTGGACAAAACCGTGTTGGCGCTGGACTAAAAAACTCAATGTCGCGGGCATAAAAAAGGCGTACTCGCGCACGCCCTTGCCTAGTTCGGCAGAAGGTCACACACACATTCGTAGCGGTTAGCTGGCCTTGAGTTGGATGCGGTAAATCCGGCCCAGCAACAGCGAGTAAGACAGCGTGCCCATGCAGGCGAGCCCGCCGATGAACCAGAATGCCCAGGCGAAACCGCCCGTGACATGCAGAATTTGACCGATGACGATGGGGGTCACGATGCCGCCAATATTCGCCGCCAGGCTGGTGACGCCGCCGGTCAGGCCGATCAGTTCTTTCGGTGCGATTTCCGAGACGGCAGCCCAGGACGCCGATGCGATGCCCTGTGCGAAGAAGGCGATGGTCAGCAACGCGATGCAGACTTCATTGGAGTCAGTGAAGTTAACGAGCATGATCGACATGCCCAGCGCTGAGCCCACCACCAGCGGCAGTTTGCGGGCAAACGACAATGAAATCCCGCGACGGATGAGCCAGTCGGAAACGAACCCCGCCAGTAACACGCCGACCGTAGCGCCAATGAATGGCAGTACCGCGAAGATCCCGACTTTGACCATGGTCAAATGACGTTCTTCGATCAGGTACGTCGGGAACCAGGTCAGGAAGAAATACAGCACCGACGTGTTGGCGAATTTGCCGATGCAGATCGCCCAGACCTGGCGATACTGAAACAGCTCCGCGATCTGCCCCCACTTGAATTTATTTTTGTCCTGACTGCTTTTGACCAGGCCACCGCCTGCCTCGATGTAGTCGAGTTCTTGCTGACTGACCTTCTTGCAGCTCAGCGGATCGCGGTACAGGTAGAGCCAGGCAACGCCGAACAGGATGCCGACGATGCCGGTGCTGTAGAACACGTGGCGCCAGTCGTAGGTGGTTGCGAGCCACAGCAGCAAACCGGTGAACAACGCGGTGCCGAGATACTGGCCACACACGTAGATGCTGCTGGCCAGCCCCCGCTCCCGCGCCGGAAACCAGACCGTGACGGCACGACTGTTGGCCGGGAACGCCGGTGCTTCCATGGCGCCGATCGCCAGACGCAATCCGAACAGCGACGCAAATCCCCCCGCCATCCCTTGGCACACGGTGACAGCAGACCAGGAAATCAGCGACGCACCGTACGTCAGTCGCGAACCGAAACGGTCGGCGATGAAACCGGCGGGCACCAGAGCGAAGGCGTAGGTCCAGGCGAAGGCCGAGAAGATCAGGCCCATCTGGACTTTATCGAGGCCCAGGTCCTTGGCCATGAACGGCGCGGCGATGGAAATGTTGACCCGGTCCACGTAGTTGATGATCGTCGCGATCAACAACAATGACAGCATGAACCAGCGGCGATGGGAGGCGGGACGTGCGGGTGCGGCAGCCATAGGCGCCGTCGCGGCAGCATCGATCGCCTGAATGTCAGGGTGGCTCGACATGAGAATTCCTCGTTGTTTTTATTGGAATCGAGTGATGAAGCGTGCCTTTAACTTATCGTACGACTGGTTTTAAACAAGACGCTGCTTAGAACGTTTTCGGATTTCAGAGAGTGTCCCTAATTATTAGTCCAAGAAACCTTGAGGAGTCAGATAAGGTAAATGTTGGAGGGTATGCGCCGGAAAATACCGAGATAGAGCCTTTTCACTTTTCTGACGTATTGCGTTCTTTTTGGACAAAAAAACTGGCCAGCGAAAACAGAAAGGTTTTGAATCGTGTCGTAGGACAACTGACAATAAAAATAGACGACTGAGGAACACCCCGATGGACTCTGCCAATCGCGTCCCCACTTTCGGCATGCAGCAACGCAGCGAGCGGCCGGATTTCTATATCCGTGGCAAGACCGAGGGCAAACCGGAAACCGCGCCTCACCGGCATGAGTATTTCCAGATTCAGATCAATCTGGGTGGCGATACGGTGCAGCACATCGGCGGTGTCGTCCGGCCCTTTCCGCGCAACACGCTGGCGTTCATCCTGCCGCACAAACTGCACCTCATCCCGCACCCGCCCGAGGGCAATTTCCTGCTGATCAACTTCGCCCAGACCTTCCTGCTGCCGCAGTTGCAATGCGACCCGCTGGACCTGGAAGACGTGGCCATTGCGCTGGCGCCTGAACTGTCGCCCTTCCGGTTTCAGGAGCATCTGGATTTCACCCTCGATGCAGAAGATTTCGCCGAGATACAACGTCTGCTTGACCGCATGCGCGACCTGGACCAGAACCGTCAGTTCGGCACGCGGGAGATGCTCAAGGGCTGTTTGCTGCAACTGATCGGGACCGTCTGCGCGCTGTACGCCGAACCGATCAAGCTGCTGGCAGACGACAACGCCGCCGAACGCAGCCGTCGCGATGCGCTGGCGCGGATGTCCGAATACGTGCGCAAAAACCTGAGCGACCCGGACCTGAGCCTGAAAAAAGCGGCCTCAGCGGCGTTCCTGTCGCCCAACTACTTGACCCACTGGCTGCGCAAGGAAGTCGGCAAGACCTTCAGCGAACTGGTGCTGGAACGCCGCATGCACTTGGCCCGCAGCCTGTTGCTGAACGGCAGCAAGCCTGTGGGCGAAGTGGCCCGGCTGTGCGGGTTTGCAGACGAGGCGTATTTTTCACGGCGGTTTCGTCACGCCCACGGGATGCCGCCGGGGCAGTTCAGGAAGCAGCGGGATTTGTAGTCCTGATTTCAAGCCCACGCGATAGGCCTCTGCCCGGGTCGCGTCCGACCGAAGCGGCAGTAAAACCTGAGCACCCCGAACGGACTGACACACCGTGTATACCGAATTTGCTGCCGCTGCGCGCCAGATCGCGAGCAAGCTTGCTCCTACGGCCTTCGGCCAGAATCAAAAACCAGAGCCAGCGCCCTCAACTTTATGTTCCACAGGACGTTTCATCTTCACACCAGAGCGCTAAGCTCTCCCCCATGGACGACTCTGATTACCTCCGTCTACTGACGATCCAGGCCGAGCAGGCCAATGCGTTCCTGTCCAATGCGCGTAAATGGGAACGTGAGCGCTGGGTGTGCCAGCGTTTGCTGCAAGGTCTGAACATTCCTCACCGCACCGACGATTTCCTGCCCGCCGGGCAAGAACCGCCGGACGTACTGTTTCGCGATGCGTGTTTTGAGGTGTTTTTCGTACTCGATGAGGGGCGGCGGCTCAATGATGAGTGGCGCGAGGAATTGCAGCGGCGGCGCAGTGCGTTTTCCTTGAGCCAACTGGTGCGGCGCGAGGCGAAGCCCAAGCGCATTCCGGCGTCGGAACTGCTGCGACGCCTGGCGCCGACCTTGCGCAAGAAGGCCCACAATTACAAGGAACGCGGGCTGGATCTGAGTGAGTTGGACATCATCGCGTTCGCCAGCCTAAAACGCGAAGTGCTCGACCTCAACAGCCACTTCCCTCCCCCGACCGAATACCTGCGACAAGGGTGGCGCTCGCTCTCGCTGGTGGGTCCGACGTTCGCGCGGGTGCTGTTCGCGCACCCTGACGCACCGGATTTCCTGCGCACGAATCTGGGCCGCAGCGTCGTGTTCGACGTGGGCATCAGCCTGTAATAGCGCAATTCCCACGCGAATGTTACAAAGAGCCATTGCTCGTTGATGTCGGCTTGCGAGGCGCCTTCGACGAAGTTACCGCATGGCAGGCCGTCGTCGCATGACGCCGGTCAACGTTCTGACGAGGCTTTATGACCAGCCGCCTGAACCCTGACGACCAGAAGCGTGTCGAAGAGTACCTTCAAGCGCCTCAGCACCAAGTCGAGCGCCGGCCTTTTCGGCCCTGGCTGCTCCTTGGGGTGGTGCTTGTCGTGGTGATCGGGCTGGGCCTGTTGAGCCGTTTACTGAGCTATCTGACGCTATGAGCTGCCTGGCGCTCGCTCGGATAGAGCCACAAGAGAATTCCTTAAGCCTTATGAGATATCCCCATGACTCATCGTATCGTGATCGTCGGCGGAGGCGCCGGTGGTCTGGAGCTGGCTACCCGTCTGGGTAAAACCCTCGGCAAGAAAGGCACGGCCAGCGTCACGCTGGTGGACGCCAATCTGACCCACATCTGGAAACCGCTGCTGCACGAAGTCGCGGCCGGTTCGCTCAATTCTTACGAGGACGAGCTGAACTACGTGGCGCAGGCTAAGTGGAACCACTTCCAGTTTCAACTGGGTCGGATGATGGGCCTGGACCGCGAGAACAAGCAGATTCATCTGGCGGCCACACAGGACGAAAACGGCAACGAACTGGTCCCGGCGCGCAGCCTGGATTACGACTCACTGGTGATTTCTGTCGGCAGCACGACGAATGACTTCGGCACCAAGGGTGCGGCAGAACATTGCCTTTTTCTCGACACCCGTAAGCAAGCCGAACGCTTCCACCAGCAGCTGTTGAACCGCTATCTGCGCGCCCACGCCAACGAACTGGCCGCCACCGAAGAAATCAACGTAGCGATTGTCGGCGCCGGTGCGACAGGGGTTGAACTGGCCGCTGAGCTCCACAACGCCGCTCACGAATTGGCCGCTTATGGCTTGGGTCAGATCAAGCCGGAAAACCTGCGCATCACGGTGATCGAAGCCGGCCCTCGCGTACTGCCTGCGCTGCCGGAACGTATCGGTGGCCCGGTGCACAAGACGCTGGAAAAGCTGGGCGTGACGGTGCTGACCAACTCGGCCGTGAGCGAAGTGACGGCGGAGGGTCTGGTGACAGCAACGGGTCAGGTGATTCCGGCGACGTTGAAGGTCTGGGCAGCGGGCATTCGTGCTCCGGCATTTCTGGAAGGCATCGCCGGACTTGAGACCAATCGCATCAATCAGCTGCAAGTGCGGCCGACCCTGCAAACCACGCGCGATGACAGCATCTTTGCGTTCGGTGACTGCGCGGCCTGTCCGCAGAAAGGCACGGATCGCAACGTCCCGCCACGGGCTCAAGCGGCGCATCAGCAGGCGTCGTTGCTGGTGAAGTCGCTGAAGTTGCGCATCGAAGGCGGTGAGCTTCCGGAGTATCGCTACAAGGACTACGGCTCGCTGATTTCGCTGTCGAAGTTTTCGGCGGTGGGCAATCTCATGGGCAACCTGACCGGTAGCGTGATGCTGGAAGGCTGGCTGGCACGGATGTTTTATGTGTCGCTGTACCGGATGCACCAAATGGCGCTGTACGGGATGTTCCGTACGCTGATGCTGATGCTCGGCAGCCGGATCGGGCGCGGGACCGAGCCGAGGATGAAGTTGCATTGATTTTTGTCTGGTGTCTGCCGCGCATATGCGGCGGACCCGCTTCTGCCAAAGGCGTAGAAGCTGCCAAGGTGGCGCGATCAGAGCTTTTGATTCTGGCCGAAGGCCGTGGGAGCTGGCTTGCCTGCGATCGGCTGCGAAGCAGTCGTCAATCCGGTCGATGCGGTGTTTCAGGAAAATCGAGCCAGCAGGTTTTGCTGCCGCTGCGCGACAGATCGCAGGCAAGCCAGCTCCCACGGCCCTCGGCCAGAATCAAAGGCACATCGCGTTGTGCCAATGTTCCAAACCTTGGGCAAGCAGATACCGACTCACGGCATCACCCGACCTTTCCCCGAATGTTTGGCCTTGTACATCCAGCGGTCCGCTTCGCGCATCAGTTCGTCAGGGGCTTTGCCAGAGCCGGGTTCGTACATGGAGAAACCCACGCTGGCGTTGGTGCGGATCACGCCCCCTTTCAGCAGAATCGGCTCGGCAATCGCGGCAATCAGTTTTTTCGCCACTTCCCTCGCTTCATCCACGCCCGGGACAATCCCTTCCAGAATCACGATGAATTCGTCACCCGCCAGACGGATCAAGCTGTCAGTGCGACGCACGCAGCTTTGCAGGCGTGCCGAGACGGTGCGCAGCAGGTCATCCCCCGCGTCGTGGCCGTAGGTGTCGTTGACGCCTTTGAAGCCATCGAGGTCGATGAACATCAACGCCAGCTGCAAGCCTGAACGATCTGAGCGGGCCTGGGCGATGGGGAGAATGGCGTCCAGCGCACGACGGTTGAACAGGCCGGTGAGCGCATCGTGGCGCGCCTCCTGTTCCAGCTCCTTGCGCGCCTGAATGCTCTGGATGATCGAGATGAAATATTCCAGGTGCCCTTTTTCGGACAGCTTTTTAGTGACGCTTAAGTTAATCCAGACGGGGTGGCCGTCGTTGTGCAGATAGCGCTTCTCCAATTGATAGCGATCGATTTTGTTGTCGATCAATTGGGTCAGCAATTCGAGGTCGGTGTTCAAGTCATCAGGGTGGGTAATGTCCTGGAACGTCAGGCGTTTCAGCTCATCCGGGGTGTAGCCGATGATGTCGCACAACGCCGAGTTGACGCTGATCCAGCCGCCGTCGGGCGCCACCAGCGCGATGCCCACCGAGGCCAGTTCGAACATCGAACGATACCCGGCTTCGCTGGCTTTCATCAGCGCGTCCGAACGGGTTTTCTGCAAGCGCGCCATCATCAGGTTTTCCCGCAACTGCACCTCACGGCTGACGATGTCGGCAAGGTCACGCAGGGTGTCCAGCTCGTCTTGAGTGAGCTGCCGCGGGCGCTCGTCGATCGCGCAGAGGGTGCCGACAGCGAAGCCCTTGCTGGTGCGAATGGGCACGCCTGCGTAGAAACGGATATGGGGGGCGCCGGTGACCAACTGGTTGTCGCAGAAGCGCTCGTCCTGGGCGGCGTCCGGCACCACCAAGGGCGTGGTTTGCAGAATGGCGTGGGCGCAAAAAGCCATTTCTCTGGGGGTTTGCGTGGCGTCGAGGCCCGCTCGGGATTTGAACCACTGCCGGTCTGCGTCCACCAACGACACCAGCGCGATGGGCACGTCGAGAACACGCGCCACCAGTCGGGTGATCCGGTCGAGGGAGGCCTCGGCCGGGGTGTCGAGTATTTCCAGTTGCTGCAGCGCCTCAAGGCGCTCTTTTTCGTATGGAGGAATTGGCGCTTTCATATGACCGGCCGACCCTGAAAAGACTGTCTGGAGTCTATACCGGGTCTTGGAAATGCGCATCTCGAATGCCATCACCGTCTTCGGTAACGCCCTGTCATAAAAATGTGCGGATGACTGTGATCCCATTAAGACATCACACCCCGATGTCGCTCGATCACAGGAAGTCATCCATGTTGCAACTTTCCCGAATGATGCTGGCCGCAGGTCTTGGCATTGCACTGACCCTCTCCATGCCAGGCACTGCTGGCGCCGTCCAGGAAGTCACTGGCGCCGGTTCCACGTTCATCTACCCGGTCCTGTTCAAATGGGCGACCGATTACGATCAGAAGACTGGTGTAAAGGTTAACTACCAAAGCGTCGGCTCGGGCGCTGGCATCGCGCAGATCAAGGAAGGCGCCGTGGATTTCGGCGCGACCGACATGCCGATCAATTCCGCCGAGCTGGAAAAATTGGGTCTGCAACAATTCCCGTCGGTGATTGGCGGCGTGGTGCCGGTGATCAACGTGGCGTCGATCAAGACCGGCGCGCTGAAGCTGAGCGGCCCGGTGCTGGCAGACATTTACCTGGGCAAGATCAAGAAGTGGAACGACCCGGCCCTCGCGGCACTGAACGCGGATTTGAAGCTGCCGGACAGTGCGATCAACGTCGTATACCGCTCGGACGATTCGGGGACCACGTTCAATTGGGCGACTTATCTGTCCACGGTGAGCCCTGAATGGAAAGGCAAGATCGGTGCGGGAACGTCCGTCAAATGGCCGGTCGGGATTGGCAGCAAAGGCAGTGAAGGCGTGGCGTCGTACGTGAAGAAAATGCCGAACTCGATTGGCTATGTCGAGTACGCCTACATCAAGCAGCAAGGGATGAATTTCGGCCTCTTGCAGAACGCCGCCGGAAAGTTCGTGGCGCCGAGCACCGAGTCGTTCCAGGCAGCCGCCGACACTGCGGACTGGAAGAATGCGAAGGACTTCGACCTGTCGATGATCAACGCGCCGGGTGACAACGCCTACCCCATCACCGCCGCCACATTCATCGTGATGTACAAGCACCCCAAAGACGCCGATCGCCAGACGACCGTAAAAGAGTTCTTCCGCTGGACGCTGGAGAACGGCCAGGAACAGGCGCGCAAGCTGGACTTCGCCCCGATCCCTAACGATCTGAAAGCGCAGATCGAAGCGTCTTGGGGTCAGTGAAAACAGAGACACGATAAATGGGGTGGACCCGTTGGAGAGCGTTTGACGGGGCCACCCCCGGATTCAAAACCCCATGCTGAAGCTGATGGTCATGGCGTGGTCTTTGTTTTCTTTCGAAAGCTGCCCTGAATAGCCAATCCCCAATTTGCTGTCTTCGCCTACCTGGAAGTCCAGCCCGGCTTCGACCACCGCTGCATCCCGCGCAATCGGCACGCCTTGGGTGCTGAAGGAGGCGCCGCCGTTGATAAAAGTCAGGTCGGCGTCGGGTTTGGTATCGCCGTACGCATGTCGCCAGCCGATGCTGCCACGAGGGGTGATTTCCGAATCCTTGCCCAACTGAATGCGTTTGCCCGCACGCACGCCGACGGTGGAGAAGGTCATGTTCTGATCGGAGTCAGCGCTCAGCCGCGCCATGCCGCCCTTCTCTTTCGCCCTGTCGCTGTCGTAATCGACATGGGCCAGGCCCGCGAACGGCTCGAACGAGACACCGCCCGCTTGAATCGTATAGCCGACCTCACCAAACACCTGAGCCGTACGCGCATCGTATTTCGCTTTCAGGCGATCGCTGTAATTGCCCACGCTGACGTCGCGTTTGCTCTCGATGTCATGCCAGCTGTAAACCGCGCCGAAGCGCGCAGCCAGTGCGTCGAGCTGGTAGTTCATGTAGGCGGCGAGGTGGTAGCTGTCGACGCTCGCGGTGGAGTGGCGATCATGGGCATTCAGGTCGCTGCGGGTGTAACCGGCGGCCGCCCCGACGCGCCATTGATCATCGATCTGTTTGTCGGTGCCGAGCATGAAGCCTGACACGTTGTGATCGAGTTTGGCCGTGTTGCTGTCACCCTTCGCCTCGCCCCACGATCCCAACACGCGCATCCAGCCGACCATTTCGTTTTGACACCCCGCGCTGCTCAGGCGATTTTCGCTGGTCACCAGCGCGTTACGCGGATCGTCCTCGCGATAGCAGCCGGGTTGGCGCATACGCTCCGTGAGGGCGTCGCGAACGTAGTGTGAGTCCTCGATCATCGCGCTGGTGGTGCTGGCAAAAATCTCGCCGGACAAATTGTCGAAGGCCGCCCGGGCACCGCTGCTGCTCATGTTGAGGATTTCGTTCTGCAAGCTGTTACCCCGAGGGCCGCCCACCGCACCAGCGACACCTTGTTGGTTAGGGGTATCGGCCACGTCTGTGAAAGGGGTCTGATTGCGGGTGACGTCCAGATTCACGGCGTTTGGCGCGTAGCTGACGGAGGTGTCGAGGAACGCGTAATTCGGCAGGTCCAGTGTGTTGAAGGTGCCGTTGATACCACCTGCGGAGGTCAGCAGCGTGTAGCGGGTGTTGCCGGTGAACGGTGCCAGCGGCACAACCTGCAACGTACCGCCCAACGTTGTAACGCCGCCGACCGCCAACGGACTGAACGACGCAGCGTTGACCAACAGACGCAGGCGGCCGGTCGGACCATTGGTGAAGTTGCCGGTCACACCGAGATTGCCGGTCTCGCCACCCGATTGCACGAGACCGTTGTTGCTCAGGCCCGCGACGCTGCCATTGCCCACTAACGCCGCGCCATCGGCAACGGCCACCTGCCCGCCGAGTGTCGCAGGGCTGTCAGAGGCGCCCACTTGCAACGTGCCTTCGTTCACGGCAACCGAGCCGCTGAATGGCTGCGCGCCGGTCAGCAATAAGGTGCCCGCGCCCTGCTTGATCAACTCGCCGGTGCCGCTGAGGGTGCCATTGAATCGGCCATTCGCCACCTGAGCGAACAGCAGCCGCGCGTTGTTGCGGATGGTGCCCTGCAAGCTGCTGGTGTTACCCGCCAGCATCCCGCCGCTGACCGTGGTCCCGCCGCTATACGTGTTGGGCCCCGTCAGCCACAACGTACCGGCGTCGAGTTTTTCGATACCGGCAGCGCCCACCAGCGACGCGGCAATCTGCGTGGTTACGCCCGAATCCACGCGCACCGGTGCCGGGCTGCCATCGGTCCCATTGGTCGGTGTAAGCGTGCCGCCGCTTCCTGAGGTGAGGGTGTAGCCATCCTCCAGAAACTGCAGGCCGGTGAAGTTCTGATTGCCCTCGACGGTCACCACGCCGCCCCAACCGCCAAACACGGCGAAGCGCGCATTGGTGGGCAGACTCAGCGTACCCGTGGCATCGGTCCAGTTGGTGTCGGCACCCCACACGCCGTCGCCGCCGCCAATGGCACCGTCCGCGCTGGTTTTGGTGCCGTTCCAGAACTGAAGCTCACTGGCGTCGCTGGCCACCAGCAGGTTCACCTGGTTGGCCATTGACGTTTGCAGGCTAAGGTCCCCGGCAGCCGTGCCCATTGGCAACGTGCCGTAATTCAGGCCGTTGTTGGTCAGGTTGCCGCCGTAGCGAAACAGCCGATAGACCCCGGTGCCGAATCCGCCCGCGTTGCTGATGTTCAGGGTGCCGCCGAGGGTCAGATCACCGCCCACATTGACAGCAGTGGTCGAGCTGCCGGGCAGACCCAAGGCAAAGTCCAGCGTGCTGCCGGACGCCAATGCGAGGGAGCCGAGGTACAACGGCGTCGCGCTGCTGCCTGCCGTCAGTGTCGCGCCCGAATTGACCTGAACGGCGCCGTTGATTTGCCCGCCGCCGCCCAGGGTCGCGCCGCTGGCGACGTTGACACTGGCGCTGTTCAGGCTGCCGTCGACCCGCAGCGCACCGGCTTGCACGTCGGTGGTGCCGGTGAAGCCGCTGTTGCCGGTCAGCAGGAGTTCGCCGGTGCCGCTTTTGATCAGCGAGCCGTTGCCGGACAGGCTGCCCGCGTAGGTGCCATTGGCGTTTTGAGCGAAGGTCAGCGCGGCGTTATTGAGGATCGAACCCTGCAGGCTGGTGGTGTCGCCGGTGGTGCTGCCGCCGTTGAGCGTTGTACCGCCGCTGTAAGTGTTGGCGCCGCTCAGCAGCAACGCACCCGTGCCATTTTTGATGAGGCTGCCGGTGCCGCTGATCACCCCGTTCAGTGTGGTCGCCTGGTTGCCTGCAAGTGTCAGCGATTCGCCCAATTGAATCCCGTTGGCCAGATTCAATGCCCCGCTGCTGTCCAGTGTCCCGGCACCGGCGACATTCAGAGCGCCCGAACCCAAAGCGCCGTCGTTGCCCAATAGCAGCGCCCCGGCGTTCAGTTGCGTGCCGCCTTGCCAGCTGTTGGTGCCCGTCAGCGTCAGGGTATTTGCATCATTTTTGATGAGGCTACCCGCGCCACTGATGTTGCCCGCGAGGGTGAACGGGCTGAGCCCTCCCACCGCCAGCGCACCCTTGAGCACGATGCCGTTGCCCAGCGTGACTGCAGCGTTGTTGCCCAACGCAGTGCCGTCCGCCGCCGTCAGTACGCCGGAACCCAACGCAGTGTCATTGCCTACAACCAACGCGCCACCGTCGAGAGAAGTGCCACCGGTGTAGCCATTGGCGCCGTTCAACACCAACGTGCCGCTGTCGAGCTTGTTCAGCGTGCCGTTGCCATTGATCACGGTGTTGAGGGTCGCCGTGACGTTCGGATCGACACGCACCGCTGTCGTGCCAGTGCTGCCATTCACGGCGTTCAACTCGCCTCCCGCCCCTTGATCGAGGACGTAGCCGTCGGTCACGAACTGCAAACCGGTGATGGATTGGCTGCCTTCGACGGTCACGGTGCCGGGTGCGCCCATGAACACCGCAAAGCTGTTTTTCCAGGTGTTGTTATCCAGACCGTCCACGGACGTCCAGTTGCTCGACCCGGCATTCCAAACGCCGCTGCCACCATCCACCGTGCCATTGGGCGTGGTCTGGCCGCCATCCCAGAATTGCACCGTGGTGCCGGACGTCGCTACCAGCAGATTGACTTGATTGGCCACGGCCGTTTGCACTTGCAGGTCGTTCTGGCTCACACCGCTGGGCAGCGTACCGATCGCCAGACCGTAGTTGGTCAGCGCGCCGTTGTAGCGCATCAGACGGTAGACACCGCTGCCAAACCCGCCGATGTCCGTCACGTTCAGGGTGCCGTCCAGCGTCAGGTTGCCATTGATGTTGACCAGTGCATTGCCGCCACCGGCGACCGGTGCGCCGAGGCTCACATCGAAAAGCGCGTTCGGCGCCAAGGCCAGCGAACCCAGCGTGAGCGTATCGGGGGTACTCGCCGCCAAGTGCCCGCCGTCTTCGACGGTGACGTCGCCGAGGACGGACCCGGTACCGCTCAGCGTGCCGCCGTTCTTCACCGCGACGGTGCGGCTGGCCAGCAGATTACGAATGTTGAGGGTGCCACCTTTGATCACGGCATCGCCGCTGTGGGTGTTGGCGCCGGTCAGGCTGAGGGTGCCAGCGCCGTCCTTGACGAAGGTGCCCGGGCCACTCAGCACGCCGTCGAACACACTGCTGGCGTTGCCACCGCCGACGGTCAGCGTGTTGCCGCTGGCCACATCGACGCTGCCATCGCCGCTCAGCCCGCCGAGGTTGGCGGAGCCACTCAGGTTCAGCGCCGCGCCGCTCGCCAGATTGATTCCCGCGTTATTGCCGAGCGCGCCAGCACCCACGGTGGTCAGGCTGCCCGACAGGATATTGATGAGGCCGGTGAAGGTGTTGTTGCCGCTGAGGGTCAGGTCGGCGAGACCGGTCTTGATCAACGAACCGGCGCCGCTGATCACACCGGCGAGGGTCAGGTTCTGGCTCCCGCCGACGGTCAGGTTGTCGGCCAGGGCGACGTCATTGGCGAGGCTCAGCGGTGTCGTGTTGTCCAGCGTGGAGGCCGCGCCCACGGTGAGCGCCCCGCTTCCCAATGCGCCTGCGTTGCCCAATACGAGCGTGCCACCGTTCAGCCGGGTGCCACCGGTGTACGTGTTGAGACGATTGAGGACGAGTCGGGAAACGCCGTTCTTGATCAGCCGGCCGTTGCCGCCCACGACACCTGACAGCGTCAGGTCAGAGGTGCCCGCGACGGTCAACCCGCCGCCCAGGTTCACGTCGTTGGCCAGAATGACTGCCGTCGAGCTGTCCAGCGTCGTGCCGTCAGCGGTATTCAATGGGCCGCTGCCCAATGCGGAGTCGCTGCCGACGATCAACGAACCTGCTTTTAGCGTGGTTGCGCCCTGGTACAGATTGTCGCCGTTAAGGGTCAACGCGGCAGGGCCGTTTTTGATCAAGCCGCCCGTGCCGGAAATTGCGCCATTGAGGGTCAGGTCGTCGCTGCCGCCGAGGTTCAGGCCGCCGTTGAGCGTGATCCCGTTGCCGAGCGCCGCAGCGGTGTTGTTGTCCAGCGTGGTGCCGTTGGCGGCAATCAACACGCCACTGCCCAGTGCGCTGTCGTTGCCCACGACCAACGTGCCGCCCTGCAGCGAGGTGCCACCGCTGTAGGTGTTGGCGCCGTTGAGAACGAGGGTGCCGGTGTCGAGTTTGGCGATGGGACTGGTGCCGTCGATCAGGGTGTCGATGATCGCGGTCACGCCCGGATCGACGCGAATGGACGTGTTGCCATTCAGTGCAGCGACCGCCGTCAAGCTGTTGCCCTGTCCGCCGAGCAGGTGATAACCGTCCGTGGAAAACTGCATGCCGTTGAAGGTCTGATTGCCCTGCACGGTGACATCGCCTGCGGTGCCCTGGAACACGGCGAACTCACCGGCCCACGGGCCATTTTGGCTGCCATCAGCGGTGGTCCAGTTGGTGTTTCCGGCGCCCCAGATGCCCGCCCCGCCATCGACACTGTTGTTGGGAGCGGTCTGCACGCCGTCCCAGAAATTGATGTTGGCGGTGGCGTTGCCGTACACCAGGTTCACCTGATTACCGACCGAGGTTTGCACTTGCAGATCGGCCAGGCTCACGCCCGCGGGAATACGGGCGATGTCCAGACCGAGGTCTGTCAGGCTGCCGGTGTAGTCGATCAAACGGTACACACCCACGCCGAAGCCGCCGACGTCCGTCACGTTGAGGTTGCCGTCCAGCGTAAGGTTGCCGCCGACGCTCACCAACCCGGTGGGGGATGGCGCGCCGAGCCCGACATCAAAATTCGAGTTCGCGGCCATGATCAGCGAACCGACTGACAAGGTGCCGCCCTGCGCTGCTTCGAGATGCCCGCCACTGCCGATGTTGACCGCACCGCCCAACGAGCCAGTGCCCGCCAGCGCCGCGCCGTTGCTGACTTGCACGCTGCCACTGGCCAGCGAACCGCTGACGTTGAGCGTGCCGCCGTTGACGAGGGTGTCGCCGGTCAGGCTGTTGATGCCGGTCAGTGTCAGGGTGTCGAGACCGGATTTGGTGAACTGACCTGCACCGTTCAGGCTACCATCGAACACGCTGGCGAGGTTGTGGTTGCCCACCGTCAACGTCGCGCCGTTGCCAATGGTGACATCGCCCGCACCGGCAAGCCCACCGACGCTGGCATCGCCCCCGAGATTCAGGCCCGCGCCCGCCGCCACATTCACGCCGGACGCGTTGCCGAGTGCGCTGTTGCCCACCGTGAAGACATTGCCCGCGACGACACTCAGCGGACCGGTGAAAGTGTTGGTGCCGCTCAGGGTCAGGTCGTTGAGGCTTTCTTTGATCAACCCGCCCACGCCGGAAATCACCCCGGACAATGCCAGGTCGTTGACCCCGTCCACCGTGAGATTGGCGCCCAGGTTGACGTTATTGGCCAAAGCAGTGGCAGGCGCACTTGCGTTGTTGATGAGGGTCGACACGCCGCCGACAGTGAGCGCGCCAGTGCCCAGGGCCTGAGCGTTGTTCACGATCAAGCGGCCCGCGTTCAGGTCGGTGCCGCCAGTCCAGGTGTTGTTGCCTCCGAGGCTCAGATCAGAAGTGCCGTTCTTGATGAGTGTGCCAGCGCCGTCGACGGTCCCGCTCAAGGTCAGGTTGCCGCTGCCCGCGATCATCAAGTCCGCCAGCAGCGAGACGTCGTTGGCGAGGTTCACACCGCCGATGTTGCTGAGGGTCGAAGCGCCCGCCACCGTCAGCGCGCCGATGCCCAGCGCACTGTCACTACCGGCCACCAAGGTCCCGACGTTGAGGGTGGTGCCGCCCTGATAGGCGTTATTGCCATTGAGCAAGAGCGACCCGGCGCCGTTTTTGATCAGGCTGCCCGTGCCGCTGATATCGCCGTTGAGGACAAAGGTGTTAGTCGCGTCCACGCTCAGCGCGCCGTTCGATTCGACGTCGTTGCCCAGCGTTACGTTGCCGTTATTGCCCAGTGTGGTGCCGTCAGCTGCCGTGAGCGTGCCGGTGCCTAATGCCCCGTTGTTGCCCACCACCAGCGTGCCGCCGTCAAGCGAGGTGCCGCCGCTGTAGGTGTTGGCGCCGTTGAGCACCAGCGTGCCCGCATCCAGTTTGTTCAAGGTCGCTGCGCCGTCGATGCCGAGTCCCAGGGTCGCGGTCACGTTCGGATCGACTCGAACAGCGAATGTGCCGCTGCCCGCATTGAGCTGGCCGTTGGTGCCCGAGACCAGCGCGTAGCCGTTGGTGAGAAATTGCAGCCCGGTCACGTTCTGCGTGCCGTTCACCGTGACGGTGCCTGCGCTGCCCTGGAACACCGCGAAACCGCCGCCCCAGCCGGTGTTCACGTTGCCATTGGCGTTGGTCCAGTTGGTGTTCGTGGCATCCCACGTGCCTGCGCCGCCGTCGACGGCTCCATTGCCGGTCAATTGGCTGCCATCCCAGAACTGCAGGTTGCCGCCAGCGCCGGAGACGACCAGATTGACCTGGCCATTGACGCCGGTCTGCACCAGCAAGTCGGACGCATTGACGTTGCCGGGGATGCTGCCAATGTTCAGGCCCGCGCCGCTGAAGACACCGCTGTAATCGATCAGGCGATAAACACCCAGCCCAAACCCGCCGATGTCGACAACGTTCAGATTGCCGTTCAGGCTCAGGTCGCCGTTGACGTTGATCAGCCGTGTGCCACCCGTGGAAGGCGCGGCCAGGCCGACGTCCAGATTCGACCCCGAGTTAAGGTTCAATGACCCGACATTCAGCGTCTGGTTGCTCTGCGCGTTCAGGTGACCGCCGCTGGCAACGTTCACCCCGCCCAGCAGCGAGCCAGTGCCAGTGAGCGTCGCGCCGCTGCCGACGGCCACGTTGCTGCTGTCCAGCGAGCCGGTGACGTCCAGTGTTCCGCCGGTGACTTGGGTGTTGCCGGTGAAGCCATTAGCCCCCGCCAGAGCCAGTGTGCTGGTGCCGTCTTTGATCAGGTTGCCGATGCTATTGAGGCCGTTGTTGATCGGCCCGGTCAGGGTCAGGTTATGGCTGCCGAGGACCGTCAGATCGGCGCCGAGATTGATCCCGTTGCCGACGCTCATGGCGCTGCTGTTGTCGAGGGTCGAAGCACCCGCGACGTTCAGCGCCCCCGTGCCCAATGCGGCCCCATTGCCCAGGTTCAGCGCTCCGCTGTTGAGAGTGGTGCCACCCGTGTAAGTGTTGACGCCGTTCAGCGTCAGTTGCGCGGCGCCGTTTTTGGTCAGACCGCCCGCGCCACTGACGATGCCGCCGAGCGCCAGATCTGCCGTGCCGCCAATGTTGAGGCTACCGGCCAACGTCACGTCGTTGGCTGCAATGACGTTGGTGCTCGCATCCAGCGTGGTGTTCGCCGCTGCGTTCAATGGTCCGCTGCTCAGGGCCGTGTTGGACGCCAGAATCAGCCCACCGGCATTCAGCGCGGTCGGCCCGAGGTAGCTGTTGTTGCCGCCGAGGGTCAGGTTTGCCAGGCCGTTTTTGATCAGGCCTCCGGCGCCGCTGACGATGCCGTTGAGGGTCAACCCGTTGCTGCCACCAATGGCCAGGTCGCCGTTCAGGTTCACCGCATTGCCGAGCGTGACAGGCGCGTTGCTGTCCAGCGTGGTGCCAGTGACCGCCGTTAGTCCGCCGCTGCCGAGGGCGCTGTCGCTGCCAACGACCAACGTGCCGCCGTTGAGTAATGTGCCACCGCTGTGGCTGTTGTTGCCGCTGAGGACCAGTGTGCCGCTGTCGAGTTTGTTCAGCGCGACGGTGCCTGCGAGGTTCACGCCCAAAGTGGCGGTAACGTTGGGATCGACCCGCACCGCCGCGTAGCCGTTTCCGGTATCGGCGGTGGTCAGTTGCCCGTTCGTGCCGTTAATCAGGCTGTAGTTCGACGAGAACTGCAAACCGCCGAAATTTTGGTTGCCGTCTACCGTGACCGTACCCGCCGCGCCCTGGAACACCGCGAAGTCATTGCCCCACGCCTGATTGACCGTGCCGTTGGCCGAGGTCCAGTTGGTATTCGTCGCGCTCCAGGTGCCATTGCCGCCATCCACGGCGTTGTTGGCAACCGTGTTGCTGCCATCCCAGAACAGCAGGTTGCTGGACTGCGAGGACAGCACGAGGTTGACCTGCCCGTTCACGCCGGTCTGCACCGACAGGTCCGCGAGGTTGACGCCTGCAGGGAGGGTCGCGATGTTCAGCCCCAGATCGCTGAGACTGCCGGTGTAGTCGATCAACCGGTACACGCCGACGCCGAACCCGCCTGCGTCGGTGACGTTGAGGTCGCCGTCCAGCACCAGATTGCCGCCGACGCGGAACAGGCCCGGGCCGCCGGTTGCAGTCGGTGCGCCCAGTGCGACGTCCATTTGCGAACCGCTGGCGAGGGTCAGTGCGCCCATCGACAAGGTGTTGCCCGTCGACCCCGCAAGATGCCCGCCGTTGGCCACCGACACCGCGCCCGCCAGCGAGCCCACGCCGGTGAGTGTCGCGCCGCTGCCGACGGCCACGTTGGCACTGGCCAGCGAGCCTCCCACGTTCAGCGTGCCGCCGTTGACTTGCGCATCGCCGCTGAGGCCGTTCACGCCGGTCAGGTTGAGGCTGCCGCTGCCCGCTTTGATCAGGTTGCCGCCGCCGTTGATCACGCCATCGAACGTCGAGGTAGCGTTGTTCCCGCCGAGGCTCAGGGTGTTGCCGCTGCCCAGCTGCACGCCACCTGCGCCCGACAGGCTGTTGAGGCTGAGGCTGCTGCCGAGGTCCAACAACGCGCCGGACGCGACGTTGGCGCTGGAGGTGTTGCCCAGACTGGCCGCGTTGGTGGTGCTGAGCGTGCCCGAATGAATGTCCAGCGGGCCGCTGAAGGTGTTGGTGCCGCTGAGGGTCAGCGTGTTGTTGCCGGACTTGATCAGCCCGCCCGCGCCACTGACGACACCTGCCAGATTCAGGTCATTGCTGCCGACCAGGCTGAGGTTGCTGTTCAGGTTGATGGCGTTGTTCACCGTCACCGCGGCGAGGGTATCGAGCGTGGATGTCCCGCCGACGGTCAACGCATCGGTGCCTAGGGCGGCCCCATTGCCAAGGAGCAGGCCCCCGGCATTCAGGTTCGTGCCGCCGCTGTACGTGTTGCTACGGTCGAGGATCAACTGCGCCGCGCCATTCTTCGTCAGACTGCCGGAGCCGCTGACCACGCCGTTGAGGGTGAGGTCCGAGGTGCCGCCAATGCCGAGATTGCCTGCCAGCGTGATCGCATTATTCGCGGTGATCGCCGTGGTCGGGTTGGCCGTGTCCAGCGTTGCGTTGCCGGACACGTTCAGGGCACCGCTGCCCAGTGCCGTGTTTGAGGCGAGAATCAGGCCACCGGCATTCAGCGCGATGGGCCCTAGGTAGCTGTTATTGCCGCCCAGGCTCAGGTTGG
The DNA here is from genome assembly GCF_057128705.1 of Pseudomonas salicis. Taxonomy (NCBI): domain Bacteria; kingdom Pseudomonadati; phylum Pseudomonadota; class Gammaproteobacteria; order Pseudomonadales; family Pseudomonadaceae; genus Pseudomonas; species Pseudomonas salicis. Next base: position 471,341 of record NZ_JBSKHU010000005.1, on the reverse strand, counting down.
ACAAGCCGTTTTTGATCAGGCCGCCCGCGCCGCTGATGTCGCCGTTCAAGGCCAGCGCCTGGCTGCCGGCGACGGTGAGGTTGCCTGACAGCGTGATCGCGTTGCCCAGCGCCACCGAGGTGTTGCTGTCCAGCGTGGTGCCGTCCGCAGCGGTCAGTCGGCTGACCCCAAGCGCGGTGTTGCTGCCGACGACAAGCGTGCCGCCATTCAGTTGCGTGCCACCGCTGTAGCCGTTGGCGCCGTTGAGGACCAGCGTGCCGCTGTCGAGTTTGTTCAGCGTGCCTGCGCCACCGATACCGACACCGAGGGTCGCCGTGACGTTGGGATCGACCCGGATCGCTGTGTTGCCGTTCGCGCCGTTGAGCGCGGTCAACTGGCCATTGGTGCCAGAAACCAGGTTGTACCCATCGGTGACGAATTGCAGGCCGGTGAAGCTCTGATTGCCCTCAACGGTGACGGTGCCCGCTGTGCCCTGAAATACACCGAAGTCGCTCGACCAGGTTTGATTGAGCAAGCCGTTGGCCGAGGTCCAGTTGGTGCCCGAACCCCAGACGCCGCTACCACCATCCACCGCCGCGTTGGCCACGGTCTGGCTGCCGTCCCAGAAGCGAATGGTGCCGGTGTCACCGTTCACTACCAGATTCACCTGGCCGTTGACACCGGTCTGCACGGCGAGGTCTGCCAGGTTCACGTTCGCCGGGATGCTGCTGATGTCGATCCCCAGGTCGGTGAGGCTGCCGCTGTAGTCGATCAGCCGATAGACGCCGACGCCGAAGCCGCCAACGTCGGTGACGTTGAGCTTGCCGTCGAGGGTCAGGTTGCCGTTGACGTTGATCAGCCGGGTGCCGCCGGTGGAAGGCGCGCCGAGGCCCACATCCAGATTGGAATTGCCGTTCAAGAGCAACGAACCGACCGACAAAGTGTTGCCGCTGCTGGCGCTCAAATGGCCGCCGTCCGCAATGTTCACGGCACCCAGCAACGCGCCATTGCCGGTCAGGGTCGCGCCACTGGCGACACCGACATTGGCGCTGGCCAGCGAGCCGGTCACGTTGAGCGTACCTGCGTTGACTTGCGTGTTGCCGGTCAGGCCATTGGTGCCCGTCAAACGCAACAGGCTGCCGCCGTTTTTGATCAGGCTGCCGGTGCCATTGAGGGCGCCGCCGAGGGTCAGGTCGTTGCTGCCAGCCACGGTCAGGTTGGCGCCGAGGTTCATGGCGTTGCCGAGGGCCAGCGCTGCGCTGTTGTCCAGTGTCGCGTTGCCGACCACCGACAGCGCACCCGTTCCCAGCGCCACGCCGTTGCCCACCACCAGCGTGCCGCTGTTCAGGGTGGTGCCGCCGCTGAAGGTGTTCAGGCCGTTGAGGGTCAGCACGCCGGTGTCATTTTTGGTCAGGCCGCCTGCGCCGCCGATCAGGCCATTGAGCGTCAGGCTGGAGGGCGTGCCGATGCCCAGATTGCCATTCAGGTTGACGACGTTGTTCAGGGTGACGGCGTTGACGCTGTTGAGGTTCGTGCCCGCCTCGGCCGTCAGCGCGCCGACGCCGAGTGCGCCGTCGTTGCCGACCACCAACGTGCCGCCTGTGAGTTGTGTGCCGCCCGCGTAGGTGCTGAGGCCGTTGAGCACCAAGGTGCCGCTGTCGAGTTTATTGAGCGTGGCGGCGCCGGTGATGCCGACATTGAGGGTCGCTGTCACGTTGGGATCGACGCGCACGGCGGTGTAGCCGCTGCTGCCGTTCACCGCCGCCAGTTCGCCGAGGGCGCCAGCGTTCAGGACGTAGCCGTCGGTTAAAAATTGCAGGCCGTTGAAGGTCTGGGGGCCTGCGACCGTGACCGTGCCCGCCGTGCCTTGAAACACCGCGAAGTCGCTGGCCCATAGCTGGTTGAGTGCACCATTGGCGGAGGTCCAGTTATTGCCCGCACTGCTCCACGTGCCGCTGCCGCCGTCCACCGAACCGTTGCCAGTGGTGTTGCTGCCGTCCCAAAACCGGATCGTGCCGGGCGTGGTGCCTGTCGAGACCACCAGATTGATCTGGCCATTGACGCCCGTCTGCACCGCCAGATCGCCCAGATTGACGCCGACCGGCAAGCTGCCGATGTCCAGGCCGAGGCTGGTCAGGCTGCCGTTGTAATCGATCAACCGATACACGCCGACGCCAAAACCGCCGATGTCCGTGACGTTGAGTTTGCCGTCCAGGGTCAGATTGCCGCCGACATTGAACAGCCGGGTGCCGCCGCCGTTGACGGGTGCAGCGAGACCAACGTCGAGGTTGGCGTTGTTGCTCAGCACCAGAGAGCCAAGGGACAACGCGCTGCCGGTCGAGCCTTTCAAATGCCCGCCGTCGGCAACGTTGACCGCCCCTGACAATGAACCCGTGCCACCCAGCGTCGCGCCGTTGGCCACCGCGACGGTGCTGTTCCCCAACGAGCCGTTGACGTTCAAGGTCCCGGCGTTAACCTGCACGGCCCCGCTCATCGTGTTGCTGCCGGAAAGTGCCAGCGTGCCGGTGCCTGCCTTGATCAACGTGCCCGCGCCCGTGAGTACGCCGCTGAAAACGCTGTCCAGATTGGTGGCGCCGATGGTTAACGCGTTGCCCGCGCCCATTTGCACCGAACCCGCGCCGCTGATGCCGTTGAGGCTGGTGCTATTGCCCAGATTCAATTGAGCGCCGGAGGCGACGTTCGCGCCTGACACATTCGCCAGGGCGTTCGCGCTTTGGGTCGTCACGCTCCCGGCCTGCACGTCGAGCAAGCCGCTGAAGGTGTTGTTGCCTGCCAGCGTCAGGTTGGCCAGGCCGTTTTTGATCAGGCCACCGGCGCCGCTGATGACGCCGCTCAAGTTGAGATTGTTGGTGCCGCCGACTGCCAGATTACCGGCCAGATTGATCGCGTTGCCGAGGCTGATCGCGGTGTTGCTGTCCAGCGTCGTTCCCGTGGCGGCTGTCAGTTGTCCTGTACCGAGCGCCGTCGTGTTGCCGACCACCAGTTTGCCGCCGTTGAGCAGCGTGCCACCGGTGTAGGTATTGGCGCCATTGAGCACCAGTGTCCCGGCGTCCTGTTTGTTCAGCGTGCCCGACCCCACGATGCCGACGCCCACTGTGGCCGTGACGTTCGGATCGACCCGAATCGAGGTATTGCCGGTGCTGCCGTTGACCGCCGTGAGCCGCCCACCCGTGCCCGCATTGAGGCTGTAGCCATCGGTGACGAATTGCAGACCGTTGAAGCTCTGATTCCCCACCACCGAGACCGCGCCCGCCGTGCCCTGAAACACACCGAAATCGCTCGCCCACGCCTGGTTCTGAGTACCGTTGACGCTCGTCCAGTTGGTAGTGCCCGCCGCCCATGTTCCGGCGCCGCCATCGACGATGCCGTTGGCGGTGATTTGCGCGCCGTCCCAGAATCGGACGCTACTGTTCGAACCCGCGACGACCAGGTTGACCTGTCCGTTCGCCCCGGTCTGTACCGTCAGGTCTGCCAGATTGACGTTGGCCGGGATGGAATTGATGTTCAGCCCCAGATCGCTCAACGAGCCTGTGTAGTCGATCAGCCGATACACCCCGGTGCCAAACCCGCCGACATCGGTCACGTTGAGGTTGCCGTCGAGGGTCAGGCTGCCGTTGACCTTGATCAGCCCGGTGCTGGAAGGCGCGCCTAATCCGGCATCCAGATTCGCCGAACTGCCCAGCACCAGCGAACCCACGTTCAAGGTGCCGCCCGAGGTCGCGGCGAGGTGCGCACCATTGGCGATGTTCACCGCCCCGGTCAACAAACCTGTACCGGCGAGGGTCGCGCCACTGTTTACGATGACGTTGTCGCTGGCCAGACTGCCGCCCACGTTCAGGGTGCCGCCGCTCACCAGCGTGGTGCCGGTGAGGGTGTTTGCACCGGTCAGGCCCAAAACGCCGGAGCCGGATTTGGTCAGCCCACCCGCGCCGCTGATGACACCGCCGAACGTACTGCTCGCGCTGGTTCCGCCGAGTGTCAACGTATTGCCTGTGCCAATGTTCACGCCACCGGTACCGGTCAGCGAACCGAGGCTGGCGTTGTTGCCGAGGTTGAGCGCCGCGCCCGTCGCGATGTTCGCCCCAGCGCTGTTGCCCAAGGCGCCTGTACTGGCGGTGGTGACGGTCCCGGCGAGAATACTCAGCGGCCCGGTGAAGCCCGCATTGTTGCCACTGAGGGTCAGGTTGGCCGCGCCGTTTTTGATCAGTGCACTGGTGCCGTCGATCACACCGCCCAAGGTCAGCGCTTGAAGGCCCGCGATGCTCAGGTCCGCGCCCAGATGCACGGCGTTGTTCAAGGAGTAGGCAGCCGCGTTATCCAGGGTCGCTGCGCCGCTGACCGTCAATGCGCCCGTTCCCAAGGCCGTGGCGTTGCCGAGCTTCAGGCTTCCGCCGTTGAGCTGCGTGCCGCCCTGCCACGTATTGGCGCCGCTGAGCGTGAGGTTCGCGGCGCCGTTCTTGGTGAGTTGGCCCGTGCCCGAGAGGATGCCGCCCAGCGCCAGCGCATTGGTGCCTGCAACGGACAAGTTGGCCCCAAGACTGATGTTGTTGCCGACGGTCAGTGCCGTGCTGCTGTCGAGGCTGCTGGCGCCCGTTACCGTCAACAGGCCGGTGCCCAACGCGGCGCCATTGCCAAGCGACAATCCACCGCCGCCCAACGACGTCCCGCCGGTGTAAGTGTTGGTGCCGCTCAGGCTCAACGTCCCGGTGCCGGATTTGGTCAAAGGACCGGTCCCGCCAACCACGCCGCCCAGCGTGAGATTGTTGGCACCCTGCACGGTCAGACCGCCCGTTCCGAGGGTGACTTGATTGCCCAGCGTCAAACCGTTGTTTAGCGCCAGTATCGACCCGCCATTGGACGTCAGCAGCCCGCTGCCGAATGCCGCCGCGTTGTCGAACTGAGCGAGGCCGCCGTTGAGAATGGAAGTGTTGCTGACCACCGGCCCTTGCAAGGTCCATGTGCCGCTGTTGAGGGTCAATCTGTTGAAGTTGATGTAATTCGCGCTGCTGATCGTGCCTGTGCCGCTGCTGCCAGTATTCGTCGGGTTATTCAACACCAGCGTGTTGTTGCCCCCGGCGCCGCCGTCGATGATGCCGGTCGCCGCGAACCCCAGGTTCACGCCCACCAGGCCCGCCAGATTCAGCCCGACACCGCCACCTGAGCTGACGCTGGACCCCGTGACGGCCGTGAATAGGTTGGTGCTGTTTTGCCCCATTGATACGCTGCCGACGATTTCGCCCGCGTTGTAGAACGTATTGCCGCCCGTCGTCGGTTTTTCGAAGGCGACTCGGCCGATGATTTTCCCCGTGGCAGCGTTGGTCATACTGATCTGCGCACCACCCCAGGCCGCCACGACCGGCGCGTCACCGCCCAGTAACGTCACGCCCAATAACCCACTTGAGCTGATGGTGCCCGCGTTGTTGATGGTGGTCGTGCCCGCGCCGTTCTGCACGTTCAGCGCCATGCCATCGAGGGAGAGCAAACTGAGGCCCAGCAAACCGGTCGTGCCCCTCAATACCCCGCCGGTGGCGTTGGAGATATTGATGGCGTTGGTGCCCGAGTTGCCGACTTTCACCCCTGAACTCAGCACCGACAGCAGGCCAAGCAATGATGGGTCGACTGTGCCAGCGTTATTGAAGGTGACATTGTTGCCGGAGAGTTGGAGCGCCGTGCCAATGCCCAGCAGCGGACTGTTGACCGAGCCCCCGGCATTGATCACGAAGGTGATGTTGTTCAGAGAGGAGGAGTAGCCACCGTTAGCGCCGGTGCAGGTGATCGTTGCACCTGCTGAAGGAAACACCGGAGTGCATGCCGCCATGACCGGACTTGAAATAAGCCCCAGCGCCAGCCCTGCCGCGCTTAATCCCCCAATAACCCAAAGGCCGGACCGATTCCCTACTGCAGAAACATACCGATTATTCACGTCAACATCCTTTTATATGGGAACTGCCTTTCCCATAACAACAAAAGCGAATCCTCACCGCGTCCGCAGTTAGATTTAGTTGACCAGCAAGTTCATGTCAAAGCGGGACAGTATTTAAATAGCATTAATACTTTCGTGTGCAGTGTTTCACGCGCATTACAAACATGAATAAAAACTATATAAATTCCTCAATAAATCAGATAGATAAGCAGAGACGCATTTTGGCTTAGGTATTTAAAAAACATTAAGCCACCTTGTATGCTACGCCCTCTCATACAGATTCAAGAGCAGCTTATTGCCACTCATCGCCCGGGGCGTAATCAATCTGAACCTATATAATGGGCTGCAAGAGCGATCGACTTTATGTCGAACCTGGCCTGGCATTGCGCCAGGCCTGCGGCAGACAACGATCAGCGACCGGACATCTTATCGAGCAGCGCGCTCTTTTCTTCCAGCACTGCAGCCCGGCGAGCAATTTCTGCGCGGGCCGTGTCAATACGAGCACGTCCCGCTTCCACCGCAGCCTCGTGAGACTCAAAAAGTGTGTCTGGGGCGTACCACTTGCCCTTGATCGTTCGCTCGTACTGCCCGTCAGCCGTCGGACCCGCGAGCTCGACTTCAAGCACAGCAAAGCTCCGGGTTAGCACCCAGGCGGTGTAGGGGTAAATGCGCTCGTTAGGGTTCGGCCTCATGGCTCAGTCTCTCTATGAGGTGTGTGCAGGGCGCAGACGATCCACGTCGCACTTTTCAACATGAGCGAGGGCCTTGATCACCCAACGTCACACGAGCGCCCATGATACCGATCGCTGTATATATTTTCATATAGCGTAAACGTACAAGCGCTCAAATCGGCCATTCAGCCGCCATCATCAGATGATGCTTCGTCATCAAGAATGGAGAGGGAAACAGGAATGCCAGAAACGAAAAAAGCGCCCCGAAGGACGCTTTTTTGTTGGCTAGACGCGAATGACGCCAGAGCCTGTATTTTCTGCCCGGGTACTGCTGGGGCGAAAATGGTCGGGGTAAGGGGATTCGAACTCCTGACATCCTGCTCCCAAAGCAGGCGCGCTACCGGACTGCGCTATACCCCGATGAAACAGAGAAACACCCCGTAAGGTGTTCCTGAAGCGGGTGACGTAACTGACGTCACTCCCTAAGATTCAACCCGATGAAGCCAGGCCAAAAATGGTGGGTCGTGTGGGATTCGAACCTACGACCAATTGGTTAAAAGCCAACTGCTCTACCAACTGAGCTAACGACCCAAAAAATGGTCGGGGTAAGGGGATTCGAACTCCTGACATCCTGCTCCCAAAGCAGGCGCGCTACCGGACTGCGCTATACCCCGACGGTACTACCTCTGGAAATTGGCTCCGTGACCAGGACTCGAACCTGGGACCCAATGATTAACAGTCATTTGCTCTACCGACTGAGCTATCACGGAATTTCAATTTCAGATGCAGCGTTTGACGCGCTTCGACACAACAAATTCAGTACTTCTTTGCGAAACGAATCTCGCATCTACAACCCTGAATCTACTGCATTTTCAGCCTCTTCGACCTGTCTGCATCGCTGCGTTCACGTCTCTGAGGCGCGCTATTCTACATTCCCAGAAACAGGTGTCAACCCTCTAAATTGCTTTTAAGACAATGATTTGCGACTTTTTTTCGAGAAGGCCTTCGAGGGCCGAAAATCGCGGGATCGAGCCTGTTTCCGGGCGCGCATGAAAAAGGGCGCACCTCTTGGCGCGCCCTCCCATCCCCTTCTATATAGAAGCAGGCGATCAGACGAATGCGATTTCGTCGTTCTCCACCGTGCCCTTGATGCTGGTGCCTGGCATGAAACCTCCGGACAGGATCAACTGAGCCAGCGGGTTTTCGATCCAGCGCTGAATCGCACGCTTCAGTGGCCGTGCGCCATACACCGGGTCGTAACCGACCGCGATCAGTTTCTCCAGGGCTTCCGGCGTCAACTCCAGGCTCAGGTCGCGCTCTGCCAGACGCTGACGCAGGCGGCCAAGCTGAATGTCGGTGATACCGGCAATCTGGTCATGACCCAACGGCTCGAAAATCACCACCTCGTCGACCCGGTTGATGAACTCCGGACGGAAGTGCGTGCTGATGGCGTCCATCACCGCCGCACGTTGCGCCTCGCGGTCACCCACCAACTCCTGAATGCGCGCCGACCCCAGGTTGGAGGTCATGACGATCACCGTGTTGCGGAAATCGACAGTGCGACCGTGGCTGTCGGTCAGGCGTCCGTCTTCCAGCACCTGCAGCAGGATGTTGAAAACATCCGGATGGGCCTTCTCGACTTCGTCCAGCAGGATCACCGAATACGGCTTGCGACGCACAGCCTCGGTCAGGTAGCCGCCCTCTTCATAGCCGACGTAGCCCGGTGGCGCACCAATGAGGCGAGCCACGGAATGTTTCTCCATGAACTCGGACATATCGATGCGGACCATTGCCTCTTCGGTGTCGAACAGGAACTCGGCCAACGCCTTGCACAGTTCGGTCTTACCCACGCCGGTCGGGCCGAGGAACATGAACGAGCCGCTTGGGCGATTCGGGTCAGACAACCCAGCGCGCGACCGCCGCACGGCATTGGCCACGGCCACCACCGCTTCGTTCTGCCCGATCACGCGCTGGTGCAGCAGGCTTTCCATTTTCAGCAGCTTGTCGCGCTCGCCTTCGAGCATTTTCGACACGGGAATCCCGGTCCACTTCGACACGACCTCGGCGATTTCTTCCTCGGTTACTTTGCTGCGCAGGAGCTGGTTTTCCGGCTTGCCGTGCTGATCGACCATTTGCAGGCTGCGTTCCAGATCGGGAATCACGCCGTATTGCAATTCAGCCATACGGTTGAGATCGCCCCGACGACGCGCGGCTTCCAGTTCCTGACGCGACTGCTCGATCTTCTGCTGAATCTGCGCAGAACCGGTGACCTCGGCTTTTTCGGAGGTCCAGATTTCTTCGAGATCAGCGTACTCGCGCTCCAGTCGGACGATCTCTTCCTGAAGTTTTTCCAGACGCTTGATCGCGGCGTCATCGTCTTCCTTCTTCAGTGCCTGAGACTCAACCTTCAGCTGAATCAGGCGGCGCTCCAGGCGATCCAGCACTTCGGGCTTGGAGTCGATTTCCATGCGAATGCGGCTGGCGGCTTCGTCGATCAGGTCAATGGCTTTGTCGGGCAACTGACGATCCGTGATGTAACGGTGACTGAGCTTGGCCGCCGCGATGATCGCGCCGTCGGTGATCGCCACTTTATGGTGAACCTCGTAGCGCTCTTTCAGGCCGCGCAGGATCGCGATGGTGTCTTCTTCGCTCGGCTCATCCACCAACACTTTCTGGAAGCGCCGTTCGAGGGCCGCATCCTTCTCAATATATTGGCGGTATTCATTGAGGGTCGTCGCGCCCACGCAGTGCAACTCGCCTCGCGCCAACGCTGGCTTGAGCATATTGCCGGCGTCCATCGAGCCCTCGGCCTTGCCCGCACCGACCATGGTGTGCAGCTCGTCGATGAACAGAATGATCTGGCCTTCCTGCTTGGACAGCTCGTTCAGTACGGCTTTCAGGCGCTCTTCGAACTCGCCGCGAAATTTGGCACCGGCAATCAGCGCGCCCATGTCGAGCGACAGCAAACGCTTGCCACGCAGGCCATCCGGCACCTCGCCGTTGATGATGCGTTGAGCGAGACCTTCGGCAATCGCGGTTTTACCCACGCCTGGCTCGCCGATCAGCACCGGGTTGTTCTTGGTGCGGCGTTGCAGGACCTGAATCGTCCGACGAATTTCGTCGTCACGGCCAATGACAGGATCGAGCTTGCCTTCTTCGGCGCGCTTGGTCAGATCGACGGTAAATTTATCCAGCGCCTGACGCGACTCTTCGGCATTCGGGTCGTTGACCGCATCACCGCCGCGCAGGTTGCTGATGGCGTTTTCCAACGCTTTTTTGCTCACGCCCTGGCCAAGCAGCAACTTGCCGAGCTTGCTGTTTTCGTCCATTGCGGCGAGCAGTACCAGTTCGCTGGAAATGAACTGATCACCTTTCTGTTGGGCCAGACGGTCCGCTTGATTGAGCAGACGCGCCAAGTCCTGCGACATGTTCACGTCGCCCGTCGGGTTTTGAATTTTCGGCAGTTGGTCGAGTTCTTTGCTCAACGCCTTGCGCAGGCTGTTGATGTCGAAGCCGACTTGCAGCAGCAGGGGTTTGATCGAACCACCCTGCTGTTCGAGCAACGCCTGCATCAAGTGCGCGGGCTCGATGGCGGGATGGTCCATGCCCACCGCCAACGATTGGGAATCGGATAAAGCGAGCTGAAGTTTGCTGGTTAAACGGTCAATACGCATTGGTCACCTTCCTAATGGGCAGGCCGGAGCAATGAACACACCTTAATAAAGAAAACCTGCCAGATAGCCCTTAGATGTGGCCGATTTAACAGGATTCAAGCGGCGGGCGCTTGACACAGAACAACATTAGCTGGCGAGAAGGGTTTAGGAGAGGAAATCGAAGATGGTCGGACTGGAATACAAAACCTGTGGGAGCGAATTTATTCGCGAAGGTCGGTCAGGCAACGGAGATGCGTAGGCCATACAACCTTATCGCGAATAAATTCGCTCCCACAGAATGAATCAGAAGTGAGTCAGGCAGACGGCGGGGATTCGATCCACACTAGCGACGCAAACCGACCTGTGCGTGCGCCGCGACGATAGGAGAAAAAACGCTCGTCGTTGTAGGTCGACAACCCGCCGCCATACACCGCCGTCACACCATGGGCCGCCAAACGCAGGCGCGCCAGTTGGTAGATGTCGGCCATGAACTTGCCGTCGTTGACGCTCGGCACGAAGGCTTCGGCCGTTTCGGGGTGCGACGCCATAAAGGCTTCGCGCACTTCCGGGCCGACCTCGAACGCTTGAGGACCGATGGCTGGCCCTAGCCAGACAAGGATGTCAGCAGGCGCATCGACGAAACTGTCGACCGCCGCTTCCAGCACACCCGCCGCCAAGCCGCGCCAACCCGCATGGGCCGCCGCAACTTGCGTACCCTGTCGATTACAAAACAGCCCAGGCAGGCAGTCAGCCGTCATGATCGTGCAGGCGATACCTGGCGTCTTGCTCCAGCTGGCATCCGCTTGCATCACATGAGCAGCCGAAGCCTCGACCACGTTGATGCCATGCACTTGCTTGAGCCATGCGGGCTGGATGTTCAAAGCGGTCGTGAGTGTCGAACGATTCTGCGCAACGGCATCAGGATCGTCATCGACATGATCCCCAAGGTTGAAACTGTCGAACGGCGCCACGCTGACGCCGCCCGATCGAGTGGTGACGCACGCTTTTATCCCCACCGGCGCAGGCCAGTCGGGAATCAGCCAGTCCGCCACGAACTCACTCATCCGATGAACGCCTCACGATCCTGCTTCAACAGCGACAGCAGCCAGTTGAAGTCCTCTGGCAGTGGCGACTCCCAGCCCATGCGCTGACCGGTCGTCGGATGATCCAGCTCCAGGAAGCGCGCGTGCAGGGCCTGACGCGGGAAATGCTTCAACGATTCAACCATGGTCTGGCTGGCCGCTGGCGGAATGCGGAAGCGACCGCCGTAGGCCGGATCGCCCACCAACGGGAAGTTGATGTGCGCCATGTGCACGCGAATCTGGTGAGTACGACCGGTTTCCAGCTTGACCCGCACGTGGGTGTGGGACCGGAAACGCTCCAGCACGCGGTAATGACTGACCGCAGGCTTGCCGCCTTCCATCACGGCCATGCGCTGACGCTGCTGGCCATGGCGCCCGATCGGGGCGTTGATCTTGCCGCCAGCGGTGACCACGCCGATCACGATGCACTCGTAGATCCGGCTGACCGAGCGCTTCTGCAATTGGGTGACCAGTTGGGTCTGTGCCTGAATGGTCTTGGCCACCACCATCAAACCGGTGGTGTCCTTGTCCAGACGGTGCACGATGCCCGCACGCGGGACATTGATGATGTCCGGCACATGGTGCAGCAGCGCGTTGAGCAGGGTGCCGTCGGCATGGCCTGCCGCCGGGTGCACAACCAGCCCGGCCGGTTTGTTGATCACCAGAATCTGGTCGTCTTCATAGACGATGTCCAGTTCGATGTCCTGGGCCACCCATTCACCTTGGGCCTCTTGCTCGGCCTTGAGGACCAATTCGGCGCCGCCATGCACGATGTCACGCGGGCGCAGTACGCCTCCGTCCACAGTCAGGCGGCCGTCTTTGATCCAGGCGGAAAGGCGCGAGCGCGAATGCTCGGCGAAGAGTTGGGCGGCGACTTGGTCGAGGCGTTGACCGCCCAATTCGGACGGCACCTCTGCGCGAAGTTCAATGATCTCAGACATGCTCAAACTAGGAGGTGGCACTGGCCTTTGGTTTCGGCTGTGCGCTTGTGGTTAAATACGGCGTCTTTTGTCCCGGGGGTTCCACGGGGCGCCCATCATAACAGGACGGTCCTGCGCAAGACAGCAGGCCGTTATAGGGACGCAAGCCGCCATGCAAGTGAAACACCTGCTGCTGATAGCCATCCTCGGACTTACCGCTGCCTGTTCTTCGAAGAAAGAAGTCATCGACGAAAACCTCAGCGAAGTCGAGCTGTACCAGCAGGCGCAGGCCGATCTGGACAACAACAGCTACAACAGCGCGAGCGAAAAACTCAAGGCGCTGGAATCCCGCTACCCGTTTGGTCGTTATGCCGACCAGGCCCAGCTGGAACTGATCTACGCCAACTATAAGAATGGTGAGCCCGAGGCTGCGAAATCCGCCGCCGAGCGCTTCATTCGTCTGCACCCGCAGCACCCGAACGTCGACTACGCCTACTACCTGAAAGGCCTGACCTCGTTCGACCAGGACGTGGGCATCATTGCGCGCTTCCTGCCGCTGGACCAGACCAAGCGCGACCCTGGCGCCGCTCGCGACTCTTACAACGAGTTCGCCCAGCTGACCAGCCGCTACCCGAACAGCCGCTACGCGCCGGACGCCAAGCAGCGCATGATTTATCTGCGCAACCTGCTGGCCGCCTATGAAATCCACGTGGCCGACTACTACCTGACTCGTCAAGCGTACGTCGCTGCGGTGAACCGTGGCCGCTACGTGGTGGAAAACTTCCAGGAAACCCCATCGGTCGGCGACGGCCTGGCGGTGATGGTCGAAGGCTATCAGCGCCTGCACCTGGACGATCTGGCCGACACCAGCCTGCAAGTCCTGAAAGCCAACTACCCGGACCACCCACAGCTGGCCGATGGCAAATTCAGCGCTCGCACCCCCGATCCGGACAACCGTTCGTGGCTGTCGAAAGCAACGCTGGGCCTGATCGAAAGCCGTCCGCCGCTTCCACCGGGAGAGACCCGCGCCAACCAGGACGTGATCAAGCAGTACCAGGACGCGAAGGACGCCATTCCGCCAGAGCTGTTGCCTGAGAACCAGAGCGAAGAGAAGAAAAACACTGACGATGACGGCACCCCGAAAAGCCGCTCGATCTTCAGCTACATGACCTTTGGCTTGTTCGACTGATTCAGTCGCGGCGTTTGCGTCACACAAAGAGAGGTCCTACGGGACCTCTTTTTCATTTCCGACACACTGGAACGGTGTTGCTCACTGTGCGCCCGCCAGCGCCTTGGCTACACTGCGACATCTTCACTGACTAAGCTGGTAAACATGATTCGCTTGATTATGTGGGTCGCCCTGATCATGGCGGCGATCTGGTTCTTCAAACGCTTGACCAAAGGTCCGGCCCCTCGCCCGAAACCCGCCGCGCCTGAAATCGACGCGGCGCCGATGGTGCGTTGCGCGCAATGTGGCGTTCACGTTCCTCGCGATCGCGCGTTGAGCCAAGGTCAGCAATGGTATTGCACCGAAGCCCATCGGCTTCAGGGCCCTGCCGCCCGTGACCGCTGAAACCCTTTCGCTGGCCACCCCTCAGGCCCAGCGCATCCTGCGGTTGTATCACCTCTATCGCCTGAGCATTGGCATCCTGCTGGTGCTGCTGATTTCCAGCAGCCTGGACGCCGAACTGCTGGAGCTGGCGGATATCGAACTGTTTCGCACCGGCTGCTGGCTGTATCTGGTGTTCAACATCCTGGTGGTGGTGCTGCTTGAACGACCGACCCGTCAAGGGCAACTGTTCACACTGGCCACAACCGACGCGATCATGCTCTGCGCGCTGTTCTACGCGGGCGGTGGCGCGCCGAGTGGAATTGGCAACCTGATCGTCGCGTCGGTCGCGATCAGTAATGTCTTGCTGCGCAAGCGCACAGGCCTGCTGATCGCCGCCATTTCCGCGATTGGCATCATTTACCTGACCTTCTACATCAGCTATCACAAGCCTGCTGCGGCCAATCACTTCGTTCAGGCCGGCTCCCTGGGTGCGCTGTGTTTCGCGGCAGCCCTGTTGGTGCAGACCCTGGCCAGACGCTTGCAGGTAAGCGAAGACATCGCCGAACAACGTGCCGCCGATGTCGACAACCTTGAAGAGCTCAACGCGCTCATCCTTGAACGCATGCGCACGGGCATTCTGGTGCTGGACGCCGATCACAAGGTGCTGCTGGCCAATCACAGCGCGCTCACGTTGTTGGGTCACGAGCGCCTGCTGGGGGAGGCCATCGATCTGTACTCGCCCCAACTGGTGGAGCGGCTGCGGCAATGGCAAATCAACTCGTCGATGATCCCGCGCAGCATGACCACGTCGGCGATCGGCCCCGTGTTGCGCCCCGGCTTCATCGCCCTGACTCGCGGGCACCAGCGCCACACCCTGGTGTTTCTCGACGATCTTTCGCAAATATCCCAGCAGGCCCAGCAACTCAAGCTCGCCGCCCTGGGTCGGCTGACGGCTGGCATTGCCCATGAAATTCGCAACCCCCTGGGCGCGATCAGCCACGCCGCCCAGCTGCTGCATGAATCCGAGGAACTGGCGGCGCCGGACCGGCGTCTCAGTCAGATCATTCAAGATCAATCGCGACGGATGAATCTGGTGATCGAGAACGTCTTGCAGCTGTCCCGCCGACGTCAGACCGAACCGCACCTGCTCGACCTCCGGCAGTGGCTCGAACACTTCGTCGCCGACTTCCGCAGTCGACTGCCGACCGATCAGTCCCTGCATGTCGAGATCGGTTTCGGCACCCTCACTACCCGCATGGACGCCGAACAACTCCAGCAGGTCATGACCAACCTCGTGCAGAACGGCCTGCGCTACAGCGGCCAATTGCATGAGCGTGCGCAGGTCTGGCTGAGGCTGTTTCATGATGCCCACAGCGACCTGCCAAGCCTTGAAGTGCTGGACGATGGCCCCGGCGTCGCGGCCGAGCACCTGTCGAAAATCTTCGAGCCGTTTTTCACCACGGAAAGCAAAGGCACGGGGCTGGGGCTGTACCTTTCGCGAGAATTGTGCGAAAGCAATCAGGCGAACCTGGATTACACACCACGGGAAGGTGGCGGCAGTTGTATGCGGGTCACCTTCGCCCATCCGTTCAAATTGAGTTGAACATGAGCCAACGGCAAAAAATCCTGATCGTCGATGACGAGCCCGACATTCGTGAACTGCTGGAAATCACGCTGGGCCGGATGAAACTGGACACCCGCAGCGCGCGGAACGTCAAGGAAGCACAAGACTGGTTGGCCCGCGAGCCCTTCGACCTGTGCCTGACCGACATGCGCCTGCCCGACGGCAACGGCCTGGAACTCGTGCAACACATTCAGAAACGTCACGCGCAGGTGCCCGTGGCGATGATCACCGCTTTCGGCAGCCTCGACACCGCGATTCATGCGCTCAAGGCCGGTGCCTTCGACTTCCTCACCAAACCCGTGGATTTGGGACGACTGCGCGAACTGGTGGGCAGCGCGTTGCGTCTGCACAAATCGCCGCTCAATGAAAACAGCATCGACAACCGACTGCTTGGCACTTCCCCGCCGATGCAGGCGCTGCGCAAACAGATCAGCAAGCTGGCACGCAGTCAGGCGCCGATTTACATCAGCGGCGAATCCGGCAGCGGTAAAGAACTGGTGGCGCGCCTGATCCATGAACAAGGCCCGCGCATCGACAAGCCGTTCGTGCCGGTCAACTGCGGCGCGATTCCAAGCGAATTGATGGAAAGCGAATTCTTCGGCCATCGAAAAGGCAGCTTCACTGGCGCCCACGAAGACAAGCCGGGACTGTTTCAGGTGGCCAACGGCGGCACCTTGTTTCTGGACGAAGTGGCTGACTTGCCATTGGCCATGCAGGTCAAGCTGCTGCGCGCGATCCAGGAAAAATCCGTACGCCCGGTCGGGGGCCAGCAGGAACAAGTGGTGGATGTTCGCGTTCTGTGCGCCACCCACAAAGACCTCAGCGTCGAAGTGGCGGCCCAGCGTTTCCGACAGGACCTCTACTACCGCCTCAACGTCATCGAACTTCGCGTCCCCCCACTGCGCGAACGCCGCGAAGACATTGAAGACATCGCCAATAACGTCCTTCGTCGTCTCGCTGAAAACGCCACCCTGCCCCCTGCCCGCCTGGCGCCTCAGGCGTTGAGCGCGCTGAGGAGCTACCGCTTTCCCGGCAACGTCCGCGAACTGGAAAACATGCTCGAACGGGCTTACACCCTTTGCGAAAACGACCAGATCAACGCCGACGACCTGCGCCTCGCCGAGCCGGTCAGCACCTCGGAACAAGACGGCCCGAGCCTCGCCGACATCGACAATCTGGAAGACTACCTGGAAAGCATCGAACGCAAGCTCATCCTTCAGGCGCTGGAAGAGACGCGCTGGAACAGAACGGCAGCGGCGCAGCGGTTGAACCTGACGTTCAGGTCGATGCGGTATCGATTGAAGAAGCTGGGGTTGGAGTAACGCTGAGAAAGGTCCCAAATTGGGTCCGATCATTCCCAATGTGGGAATGATCGTTCTTGATGCAACAACTGTCGTGAAAAGGTTAGCGGGACAGGCGTCCCTCAGGCGCATATGGCGCAGGATCAATGATCGGCGCATTGCCCGTCAGCAAGTCGGCCAGCAGCTGACACGATGCAGGCGCCAGCACCAGGCCGTTGCGGAAATGCCCGCAGTTCAGCCACAGCCCTTCATGATTCGGCACTCGCCCAATGAACGGGATGCCCTCCGGCGAGCCCGGTCGCAGGCCCGCCCAATGCCCCATTACTTCAGCGTCGGCCAAGGCCGGGATCAACTCCACCGCCGAGGCTTTCAGACTTTCGAGCGCGGTGTTGGTCGGCGTCTTATCATAGCCTTCATATTCCAGCGTGCTGCCGATCAGGATATGCCCGTCGCGGCGGGGGATCGCGTAGCGGCCTTTGGCGAGGATCATGCTCGGCAGAAAATCCGCGTCGCACTTGTACAAAATCATCTGGCCTTTCACAGGCTCAACAGGCAGCTCCAGACCGAGTTTGCCCAGTAGATCGCCGCTCCAGGCGCCTGCCGCCAAGACCACGCTATCACCCAGGATATCGCCTGCAGAGGTGCTCACGCCGATGATCCGGTCGGCATCGCGCACGAAATCGCTGACTTCGCATTGCTCATGGATCGTCACGTTAGGCAGGGCCTGCAAAGCGGCTTTGAGCGACTTCACCAGCCGAGGATTGCGCACGTTGGCGATGTCGGCCATGTGAATGGCGCGTGAGTATCCGCCGCCCAGCACCGGCACCGCATCGTAGACCGCCGAGATGTCCACCGGGCGCAGAGGCCGGTTCAAGCGTTGCGCCCACTCAAGCGCTTGCGGCTCGTCGTCCAGGTCCAGCCAGTACAGGCCGGTCATGTGGACTTCCGGGTCGATGCCGGTGGCCGCCAACAGGCGCTCGGCCAGACGTGGATAAAAATCCTGAGACCAATGCGCCAGCGCCGTCACTGCCGGACTGTAGCGCCAGGGATAAAGCGGCGAAACGATGCCGCCACCCGCCCACGAAGACTCCTGCCCAACCCCAGCCCGCTCCAGCACCACGACGCTTTGCGCCTTGGCGGCGAGATTGAAGGCAGTCAATAGACCAATGACACCACCACCGACGATTACCACGTGTTGCCCGGACATGCAGAACCCGATCATCAAGAGAAAATAAACGCCGGTTTCCGCCTGCCATGGTGCAGACAAACCGACTCCATAAAGGCTCGAAAACACCACCGTGCCACTGGTCCGCCGAATATCTCCGACCATCCACTACATAGCGACTTCGAACCTTAGTAGTATCACCATATTTCAAACGAAAAATGGAATTTCCTCGATGGATTTCAGCTCTGGCATTACGCGCCCGAATTCGCGTCGCAGCTGGCAAGGTCCTCTTGGGGGCAAAAGCGGCGGGTTTACCTTGATCGAATTGATGGTGGTCGTTGTGATCATGGGGATTTTTGCTGCGATTGCGGTGCCGAGTTTTTCAGGAGTGCTGCATCGCAACAGCGTCAGAGCTGCCTCCGACGAATTCTATGATTTGCTGCAGTACGCCCGGGCCGAGGCGGTTACCCGAGGCACTTTCGTGAATATAAGTGCTGCTACAGGCACGACCAACATCATCGTGGCATTGGGATCAGATGGAAAAGGCACCAAGCTAAGGCAAGTTGGCTCAACGGGACTTCAGGCTGGGACCACCATCAACTCAACCGTTAACAGTCTCTACTTCTCCCCGACTGGCACGGCGTCGACGACGGCTTGCTTTCAGGTGCTCTACCCGACCGACACCGCTGTCGCAGCGCAGTATGTGACGTTGTTGAGCAGTGGACGCGTGAACCCTCCGGTCACGGCCAAACCGGGAGGATGCTGATGAACGCTTTCCTTCCCCGTCGTAGCGCCGGATTCAGCCTGATCGAAGTGCTGGTAAGTCTGCTCATCACGGCAATCGGCGTTCTGGGCATGGTGGGTCTACAAAGTAAGGCCATTCCGTACACACAAGACTCGGTGCAGCGGAATACCGCCATGATGCTAGCGGATGATTTGGTGGACATCATTCGCACGTCTGGCAGCTGTACTACGGCGAACAGTTGCGTGACTGCGCCTGGCTCCGACTTTCCGGCCAAGCCGGGTAGTTGCAATCCAACACCGGCGACACTCGCGGGTCAAATCGGATGCTGGCAAGACCAAGCAAGCCGCGCATTACCAGGTGCCGACAAACTGCTTAATACTTCTTTTTATATTTGTCGCAGCGCTTCCCCTCGCGACACTTCCGCGTGCGGTACTGCCGCCAACAGTGAAATCGAAATTCAACTGGCCTGGACTGTGAAAAATGCAGCCGAGTGCATGGACAAGGACGTATCGGGTACGAATACAACGTGTACCTACCGCATCAGGACCCGTCTGCCATGAGATGTAGTGCCAACTTATCCCCCTCGCGCGGCACACAACGCGGCCTGTCACTCATCGAGCTGATGGTCGCGATGGTGATCGGCTTGATTCTGATTCTGGGCGTGACGCAGATCTTCATTAACAATCAGAAGAGCTATCTGTTCCAACAAGGCCAGATGGGTAATCAGGAAAACAGTCGCTTTGCGCTGGCACTGCTGAACCAGGAGCTCTCCAAGGCTGGCTACCGCAGCAAGCCGATCAGAACCTTCCCTGCTGGCTCCGGGCAAGGCTGCACCTTTCCCGAAGGTGCAGCGGTGGTCGCTGCAGGCGCGAACGCACTGTGCATTCGCTACCAGGCGGCCAACAAAGGCGATGTGAATTGCCAGGGCACGGCCCTCGCAGGCGGAGACCAAGACACGATCATTACCCCTTACGGTCAGAACAACCCAATTGTCGTTGAGAAGATTTCGTACGACTCAGGGAGCAGCTCAATCCTGTGTTCATCGGGAAGCACGCCTCAACAATTGGTGACAGGAGTCGCGGCGTTGAATTTCGACTATGGCTCGGGCCAGTCAGATCTCAAGACAGTCAGCGGCTATAGCACGACGCCGGGCGGGACGATTGGCGCAGTGCGCTACACGATTCTGATGATGAGCCCCGGGAGTTCTTCTCTGAGAGACACAGCGGCTGCATCACAAGCCTTAACGGAGTGGAAAAACAGATTTGGCTCAAGCCCCGTTGAGACCAATCAGATCTACCAGATCGTCCAGGGTACGACCATGATCAGGAATCAGATGCAATGAGACTTTTTATGGGGAGTGCACCGGCGACAATCCGCTGCCATCAAGCCGGGGCAACATTGCTCGTTGCGATCATGATGCTGTTGATCATCACCCTGCTGGCGCTGTCCAGCATGCGCGGTGTATCGCTGGAGTCACGCATCACTGGCAATCTTAAAAATCAGAAAACGCTGTTCAATGCGGCGGAAGGTGCTTTAAGGATCGGCGAAAACAGTATCAGCACAACCAAAGCGCCTTCCCTCGATGCCGCCTGTATCAAGACCTCGTGCTTGCGCTGGAGCCTGAAAGATCTGGCGGTAACCGATGGCAAAGACACCGTCACACGTTTCGGAACAGCCGATAACGGCACAAATACGACCAAGCTGGTGACCAACTACGACGTCAAGGTGCAATGGTATGTAGTCGATCTGGGCAACCTGGTGGGTTACAGCCAAGGTACTTGTGCTGCCATGGGTTGCGGTCCGCACCACTACGAAATCAATGCATGCGCGTCCGCCACCAGTTATTGCACCGAGAACACAACCGATCAACGCGTCATCCTGCGCACTGTCATTGCACGGTATTACTAATGAACATTCGCCAGTCCCTGGCCGTCAAGAAGTCGGCCAACGCAGTGAAGCTGGTTGCAGCCTTGATGGCAGCTTTGGGCCTGTCCAGTCCTTCGGCCCAGGCGGCCGTGAGCCAGGTGCCCGCGCAGGTTCCGTTGTTCGTCAACGACTCAGTGCCGCCGCTGAACATGTTGATCGTGGGGCGCGACCACAAATTGTTTTTTCCTGCGTATAACGATGCGTCCGATCTGGACGGCGACGGCTCAATTGAAATTCGCTACAAGCCTTCGATTACTTATCTGGGCTACTTCGACTCCAATGTGTGCTACAGCTACGGCGGTTCTTATTTCAGCGCTGCCGATATAGTGGTTTCCGACGCCGCCGGCAACACTAAAAAGTGCACAGGCAAGGCTGGGGCATGGAGCGGGAACTACCTCAACTACCTGACCACCTCGCGTGCCGATGCATTGCGAAAAGTACTGTACGGCGGTTATCGGAGCACCGATACGAGCAGCCAGACCATCCTGGAGCGCGCCTACATTCCGACCGACGCTCACACATGGGGTAAGGAATACAACGGTTCAAGCGCCGACGCTGATGGCTACAACTTGAATGACTACACGCCGTTTTCCAATCCCCCCACTGGCAGTCGGGCACTGTTCGCCAATAACACGCAGTCGACGTCGACCGGACCACTCCTGCGAGTTGTCCCAAGCGTTGCCAACCTTCGAATATCCGGCTGGGTTTCGCGAGAGGTGACTCAGGGTGGCGCCAAGGCGAATGACACGGCGTTCAAGGAAGTCGATCTCACCAGTCAGATACAGGACTTCATCGTTCGGGTCGAAGTGTGCAAAAAAGACACCTCCGATAAAAAAATACCCTTGGAGAGCAACTGCAAGCTTTACCCTAATGGCAACTACAAGCCGACCGGCATCCTTCACGATTACGGTGAAGGGAACCAGATGTACTTTGGCTTGATGACAGGCACCTACTCGAACAACCTTCAGGGCGGCGCGGTTCGCAAGGCTATCAGCAGTTTTGCCAACGAAGTCGATACATCGACTGGCATCTTCGGCACGAAAAACTCTGTAGGCTCCGGCTACACCAAGGGCGGGATTATTGGCACGCTCGATAACCTGAAGATTTCAAAAGGGGCGTGCTCGACACAAGGTAACTCCATCACGAATGGCACTTGCCAAGATTGGGGTAACCCGTTGGCCGAAATGATGTTCGAAACCCTTCGCTATTTCAGCGGAGTGGGCAGTGACGGTAAGGCAGTTCCACCCACTTCCGGATATTTGTCAGGGCTGAGCGATGGAACCTTGGGTCTCAGCGGCCTGAGCAGCTGGTTCGACCCCTATTCTGCGACTCCAGACCAAAACGCAACCAACCCGACTTATCCCAGCTGCTCCAAGCCGTTCATGACGCTGTTTAGCGACATCAACCCTACCTACGATTCTGATCTCCCGGGCAGTGCATACCCTACCGTCAGCCCCCCGTCCGCTACCCCTGTTTTGCAAGACTTCAAGGCCGGTACGCTTGGACAAAAGATCTGGAACAGTGACGTCGGTGCTGGAAACAAAAACATAAACATCGGGCAGACGCCAAGCAGCTATGACAGCGGCACCAACCCGCTTCTACCAAACCCGACCTATGACGACCTGGCGCCAACCGCCAAGAGCGCTTCCAGCTTTGGCAACATTCGCGGCCTGCCAGAAGAGCCCGCCAAACAGGGCACGTTCAACGCGGGTGCAGTCGCCTACTTTGGAAACACCTACCCAATTACTTCGCTGGGTAGCCAGAAAGTCCAGACGTTCTCAATCGCACTGTCCTCAACACTTCCTCGTATTCAAATGCCCGTGGGAAGCGGCACGATCACAGTCCTGCCTTATGGCAAGGTGGTCAATACAAATGGCGTCACCGAGCAGATCACTGGCTTTTATATCGACTCCCTTTACAACATGCCGGGACAACCTGCTAATCCCAACGTGAACGGGGGGCGCGCCCAGGCTGTCTTCCGCGTCGTGTTCGACGACAGCGGACAAGGCGGCGACTACGACATGGACGCCATTGTGCTCTATACCGTGTCTGTCGTTAGAACAGGAACAGTCGACACACTGGATGTCAGGCTGGAAACGGTTTATGCCCAAGCGGGATACGAATCGCACATGGGCTACACCATTTCCGGCACGACGCAAGACGGTATCTACCTGGAGGTCACGGGCGGAGGCAGCGGAAACCAGCATTACGCATTGGATACTCCAAACAGTCAGTTGCCAAACTCCTGTTCGGCGGGTTGCACAGGTACAGGCACACTGCTCCCTGGCATGAAATCGGGCAGCACCGTGGTGAACGGCGCGACTTTCAAGACTCGTAACTTCACGCCGTCCTCTTCACGATCAGTGACGAACCTTTTGGACCCCCTCTGGTATGCCGCTAAATGGGGTGGATTCGGCGATAAAAATAATACAAAAGACAGCGTACCCGTTGCGGGCCAATGGGACTCGAACAAAGCCGGTACACCTGACAATTACTTCCTTGTGAGCAGTGCCTCAACGCTCAAAGCTCAATTGCAGGCAGCGTTCAGCCAGATTCTGCAAAAAAACAGCTCTGTAGCGCCGCCATCTGCTGCACCGCTATCCAACTCCGGCTCAGCTGTCACGTACAACGGAAGTTTCAACGTCACTCTCTGGAGTGGCGACCTTACCAAATCGACAAGCACCTATGATTCAACCAATAACACCAGAGGCACCACACTGGAGTGGACGGCTGCGGATAACGTTCCGACGGCGGACAAACGGAATATCAAGATAGCCAACGCCGCCGGAAACGACTTGGTGGACTTTAGCTACGCCAACCTTGCCAATCGCAGCTTCGCAAGTAAAAACTGGCAGAACTCTTCAACGACAACCACGGCTAACGGATTGCTCTCCAGTAGCCAGGTATCATTCCTCAGGGGTGACCGCTCTCTGGAAGGGAGTACTTTCCGTAGACGCTTTAAACTGCTGGGGGACATCGTAGATTCCGCCCCTCTGGTGGTCGACTCATCTACCTTCATTACAACGATGGGAGACTTTTTGAGCGGGGCCACCAGTTACGCAGCTTTTCAGACCAAAGCGAGCAGCCGACGCCCACAAGTCTATGTCGGTGCCAACGACGGTATGCTGCATGCGTTTGACGCCGCCACTGGCGCAGAGACGTTTGCCTTCATTCCTTCTGCCGTCGTGGAAAACCTCCCCGCATTAACGAATAAAACGTACAACACTGACTCCTCCCAGCACCGTTTCTTTGTTGATGGCAGCATGGTCACATCGGACGTCTACTTCAAAAGTGACACAAGCTGGCATACCGTACTGATTGGCACGCTCGGCGCAGGTGGTAAAGAGGTATTTGCGCTCGACGTGACTGACCCGGACAGCATCAAACTGCTTTGGGAGTTTACAGCCCAGTCCGACACGGACCTGGGGTACACGTTCTCGACGCCCTCCATCGTAAAACTGCACTCCGGTGAATGGGGCGCAGTGTTTGGCAGCGGATACAACGGCAATAACGGCAACGCCAGTCTATTTATCCTTAATGCGCAGACAGGGGTTCAAATTGCCAAACTCAAGGTGCCCGACAGCGATCCTAAGGTCGATAATGGCCTTTCCACCCCTGTCATCCTCGATACGAATTCAGACGGTATCGCGGACTACGCGTACGCGGGGGATCTGCTGGGTAATCTCTGGCGCTTCGATCTGATCAAACCAGGTTCGTTGACAGAGGACACGTCGGCGAGCAGCTATAAAGTTTCGTTCAGTGGCAAACCTTTATTCACCGCGGCCGCACCCACTGCAGGCGCAGCAGCTCAGTCGATCACCACTCAGCCGCTGGTTGCACCTCATCCCACGAGCGATGGCGCCCTGGTCATTTTCGGAACAGGCCGTTACTTCACGTCAGGTGACAAGTCCACCACCGATCTTCAGTCGGTCTACGGTATCTGGGATCCGCTGAACCAAGGGCAAACAGCAACCACGCCTGCGGGAGCGACTGCGAGTAAACCGTTGAGCAGAGCCAGCTTACAGGCCCAGACTGTGTCTGCTGTCAACGGCACTATTGGCACCGCGACTAACTTGCGGACGATCACTCGTAATGGTGTCGACTGGACCAGCAAGTACGGTTGGTACCTTGACTTGCAAACAGGCACTGCGGCGACGGGTGAGCGAGTGGTAGACCCGTTGGTAATCAAGGGTAGCGTGTTATCGGTTACCACGCGCACTCCCATCTCTGGTGTCTGCGAAGCGGGTGTTCAGGGTAAGACACTCAGTCTGGACCCTAATACTGGCGGGTTGAATCCGTACTCCGTCTTTGACTTCAATCGCAATGGCGTCATTGACAGTGGAGACACTGTGGGCGGCACTATCATCGCCGGATTCGATACCGTTGCAGGAGGATTCAGCATCATCTCCGGAGTCGGACCGTCGGGGCTTTCTACGATGTACCGCAGTGATGGCGCGAGCAGCGCTATCGATATGTTTACCGGCTTTCAGTACAACGGCCGCCAAACCTGGCGTGTGATTCCTTCACCATAAGAAACGATGGATTATGACTAATAGTTCTTCAAAACAGCGCGGTTTTACCCTGATAGAGCTGATGATTACCGTTGCTATCGTCGGAATCCTGGCAGCTATCGCCTATCCGTCGTACACCAAATACGTACAGCGGGGGTATCGGTCCGAAGGGCTTGCCATGCTTAACGATGCGGTGGCGAGGACCGAGCGGTTTTACGCTCAGAACAACACGTACGCTGGCGCGACGCTCAAAACGATCGGGCTAGTGGCCGACGATAAAACCACGGTATTGAACTCCACGAACGCGAAATACCAGCTCACCTTCGTGACGGCTTCATCCTCTTCAACGACTTATACCTTGCAGATTGCGCCGCAAGGCACGCAAACCAATGACACATGCGGCACGATGACAATTGATCAGGCGGGAACCAAAACCCCAACCACCGCTGAATGCTGGAAATAACATCACCGCCCCCAACACCCCTGCACACTGGCATCCCCCGACATCCCCACATTGTCGCGTTTGCCAGTGTTCTCCAGCACAAACCCGCCACACTTATCCCCCGCCATCAGCGTCCCGGCCATCGGGGTCGCCACCAACTTGAACCCCTGCTCCGAACGCTCAGCCTCAATCGCATAAAACCCATTTCCCACCGACACCTCATGCTCCCGCACCGGAGGGCCTTGGGTGTTGGTGTATTGCCCTGCCCGTGAATAAAACCGTTCCAGCCGATGGGCCTCTTCAACCAGCAAGGCTGCGATTTCGGCCCGGCGGGTTTTGCGCAGGTGTTCGGTGTAGGACGGGTAGGCGATGGCGGCCAGAATCGCGATCAGGGCGACGGCGATCAGCAGTTCGATCAGGGTGAAGCCTCGTTCGGTCATTCGTGCGCCCTTCATTGCCGTTGGCGCCACAGGATGCGGCGCTCGTGGGTGTGGACGCTTTCCAGTACGGTTCGCGAGGTGCCGTGCAGACCGATGGCCGTGACACGGTAGAGTTTTTGGGGTTGATCGGGGGGCGGCATGCCGATGGGGTCTTCGGTTTCGCCGAGATGCTGGATGCCGAAGAAGCCGCCTTCGCTAGCAATCCATCTCACCCCGGATGCCCCTCCTTCACCTGCGGCCAAGAGCGTCAATGCTTCCGAGGGCGGCAGGCAGGCTGCAGGCGTAGGGCATTCGGGCTGGGAGAATCCGGGCGCCAGCACGCTCGCCTCGGCCGTTCGCAACACCGCCTCTGCCGCTTGAAATGAGGCATCGCGCAATGCCAGACCACCTGCGACTTTTTCCTGCAGTGTGGCGTTCTGCATGGACGAGGTGCCCAATAATGTCAGCAGGAGCAGGAAGACCAGGCTGACGATTAACACCACTCCGCGCTGTGTGTTCATGGCCCGTTCCTTAGCCGAGGCGGTTGCGAATAGCAGCCACCAGATTGAAGGTCTGCTCCTGCGTCCGGTCAGCGGGATCGAACAGGGTTAACGTCAGGCGCACGCTGCGAATGCGTGCGGGGTCAGGCTGATGGGTATAGCGAGCGATACCCGGCTCACTCGCCGAGTCCGCCACGCCGAACAGCACGCTGAATGCGCGAATGTTGCTCAACAATGGTTGACCATCGAGGGTCAGTTCGTGGCGCTGTTCGTTGAGTCGATACACATGCCGCTGAACCGGCAACGCGATTTCCCCAGCTTGAAGCGACGGGGCATGGCCGCGGGACCATGCCGTGGCCGAGGTGAGGCAGTCGGTGTGCACGATCCACTCATGCCACGGGCTATCCGCGCCCACGGGAGCGGTCATCACCGTAAGAGATTTCTGCCGGGCGTCCCACTGAACGGGGGTGTTGAAAGCGTCGGAAAACCTGCCGCCGACACTGAAATCCTGCACGCGACCCAGACAGCCGAACATCCCGACCAAACGAATCTCCCGGACCATTTTGGCGAGAACGAAACGGGCGTCTTCCTGCAGGCTGGCGGACGCGTTCTGACTGAGGTTTGTGCTTTTGGCGGTGGTGAATACTTGCGCCAGCGCCAAGGACATCACCAAGCTGATCAACAGCGCCAGCATGATTTCGACCAGCCCGAATCCTTTAGTCTGCGCGATCATGGTCCTGCGCTCCGAGCGGGTCGGACCAAACTGTCCAGGGTCAAGGTGCGTCGCACTGCGTCTTCGCCCTGGGCTCGCGAATCATTCCAGTCCACCGCGACCCTGAGTCGGGCACCGGCATGGACGACAGTTGCCTCGACATCGTCGCCCAGCATGCGGCGCAACTGATCGGCAAAATCAAACAAATCCTGATCACGGGGGTTGTTGAGGTCCCCCGAACTGGGGGCTTGGCTGAGTGAACCCAGACCGTAATCAACATCGGAATTGGCGCGGACCCGCTCTAACAGGTCGTTGACGACAAAGCTGGCCTGGCTGCTGCGCATCGCGCTGTCAGTCTGCTTCAGCGCGTTGAGTTGCACGATCGCCGCGCCGAGAATGCCAATGGACAGCACCAACAGCGCGACCAGCACCTCAGTCAACGTCATACCCGCTTGCCTCGAAACGCGACTCATCGAACACCCCTATCACTCGTGCGCAGCCACCAGTGAAGCCGATCATTTGAAGGCTGCCCGACGGGTGTGTAACGCCTGTTTGCTGACACACCGACTGACAATCGATGAACTTGCCAGGCATCTGGAATGGGGGTTTCCTAGGGCGCGATGGGGTCAGGGAGAGACGACTATGCGGCAGGCAGGACTGACGTTGATTGAGCTGCTGATTGGGCTGGCGTTGATCGGCATCGCGGCGGCGCTGGCCGCTCCCTCGTTTAGCGCCCTGGTGGACTCACAGCGTCGTCACGACACTGCCCAACAGTTGGTCAGCGGCCTGCGTCTGGCCAGGGTCGAGGCGATTCTACGGAGTCAGCCCGTGATCATGCAGGCGCAACACCGCTCGTGGGGTGAAGGCTGGCAGGTGTTCGTGGACACTAACCGTAACCAGTTCCGGGATGACGATGAGGTGATAGTGGCCGAGCGCAGCGGGCATAGGAACGTAACGGTGGTGGGCAATGGACGGGTGTCCCGACGCATAGGATTCGACAGCTCGGGGAGGCTGCTCAACAACACCAATGGCACGCTGGGGGTGTGCCTGAGAGACACCGCCGCCAGTCACTACCAGATCGCGATTGCCGTCACCGGGCGCGTGACGCTCCGCAGCAGCGGTTTCACCACCGAACCCTGCGCCTGACCGTATTACTGAATCTGTTTGACCCGCAGTTCCTTGGGCATCGAGAACGTAATGTTTTCTTCGCGCCCCGAGAGTTCATCCGCGCCCACTGCACCCCAGGCCTGCAACTGCTGAATCACGCCGCGCACCAGCACCTCGGGTGCGGACGCCCCGGCCGTAATGCCAATGCGCTCAACGCCATCGAACCAGCTGCGCTGCATGTCTTCGGCCCCGTCAATCAGGTAAGCCGGGGTCGCCATGCGCTCGGCCAACTCGCGCAGACGGTTAGAGTTGGAGCTGTTCGGGCTGCCCACCACCAACACCACGTCGCATTCGTCAGCCAGTTGCTTGACCGCATCCTGACGGTTTTGCGTGGCGTAGCAGATATCGTCTTTGCGCGGACCGCCAATGGCCGGAAAGCGCGCGCGCAGGGCGTCGATCACCCGGCTGGTGTCATCCATGGACAACGTCGTCTGGGTCACGAATGCCAGTTTCTCCGGGTTGACCACCTGCAGATTGGCAACGTCTTCTTCGTCCTCGACCAGATAAATCGCCCCACCATTGCTGGCGTCGTACTGGCCCATGGTGCCTTCGACTTCCGGGTGGCCTTCGTGGCCGATCAGAATGCACTCGCGGCCGTCACGGCTGTAACGAGCGACTTCGATGTGCACCTTGGTCACCAGTGGGCAAGTGGCGTCGAAGACTTTCAAGCCACGGCCCGCCGCTTCGCTGCGCACGGCTTGGGAAACCCCGTGGGCACTGAAGATGACGATCACGTCGTCCGGCACTTGATCCAGCTCTTCGACGAAGATCGCGCCACGGCTGCGCAGGTCTTCGACGACAAATTTGTTATGAACCACTTCATGGCGCACGTAAATCGGCGGGCCAAACACTTCCAGCGCGCGATTGACGATTTCGATCGCACGGTCCACTCCGGCACAGAAGCCACGTGGGTTGGCGAGTTTGATTTGCATGATGTGCCTCGTGTCTACGCGCAATGAAACATAAAAACGAAAAGGCCCCGAACGGGGTCGGGGCCGGACGCTCTGGCGATGCTCAGAGCGCCTTCACCTCAAGGATTTCGACCTCGAACGTCAGCGTCTTGCCCGACAACGGATGGTTGAAGTCGACGGTTACCTGCTCGTCGTCAAACGCCTTCACCACACCCGGCAATTCAGTATTGGCCGCATCATTGAAGATCACCAGCAAACCCTCGGAGAGCTCCATGTTCTGGAACTGCGAGCGCGGCATGATCTGCACGTTCTGCGGATTGGGCTGACCGAAAGCGTTTTCCGGCGGCACTTCGACCTTGCGCTTGTCACCCGCCCTGAAGCCGAAAATCAGCGCCTCGAAACCTGGCAGCAGGTTGCCGTCGCCGACCTTGAAGGTTGCCGGGGCTTTGTCGAAGGTGCTGTCGACGGTGTTGCCGTCTTCCAGATGCAGAGCGAAATGCAGCGTAACTTCCGTGTTCTGACCGATGCGTGTTTCTTGAATGGCGTGTTCAGTCATGAACGGGTTCTCCGGTTTTCTTGCTCTTGAACATGTCCAGAGCAAGCATGATCGCGCCGACAGTGATCGCACTGTCAGCAAAGTTGAAGGCCGGGAAGTACCAGCGGGTATCCCAGTGCACCAACACGAAGTCGATGACGTGACCGATGGCGATACGGTCATAGAGGTTGCCCAATGCACCACCCAGCACCAATGCCAGCGCAATCGCGAGCCAGGTCTCGTGGCGACCCAACCGCTTGAGCCAGACCACCAGTACGGCACTGACCACCACGGCGATCAGGGCGAACAGCCAGCGCTGCCAGCCGGAGCTGTCGGCCAGAAAGCTGAACGCCGCGCCGGTGTTGTAGGCCAGGGTCCAGCTGAAATAGCTGGGGATGACCACGATCTGTTGATAAAGGCTAAGCGCGTTCTCGAAGTAGAACTTGCTGGCCTGGTCAATGACCACCACCAGCACGCTCAACCACAGCCAGCTCAAGCGGCCCAGACGGCCAGCCGACGCATTAGGCATAGTGACGAACCTCGCCCGCGCCGCTGATGTTGTCCACACAACGACCGCAGATTTCCGGATGCTCGGCGTGCACGCCAACGTCTTCACGGAAGTGCCAGCAACGGGCGCACTTGGTGTAGCCGGATTTGACCACTTTCAGCTTCAAGCCCGCGACTTCAGTCACGACGGCATCAGCAGGAGCGCTGATAAACGGCGCCACGCTGGCTTTGGACGTGATCAACACGAAACGCAGCTCATCGCCCAACTTGGCCAGATCACCGGTCAGGTCGTCTTCGGCGTACAGCGTCACTTCAGCCTGCAGGTTGCCACCGATGGCTTTCGCCGCACGCTGGTTCTCTAGTTCTTTGTTGACGGCTGTCTTGACCGCCATGACCCGCTCCCAGTAGGCGCGGTCCAGCTCGAAGCCTTCCGGCAACTCGCTCAGGCCTTCGTACCAGGTGTTGAGCATGACCGACTCGTTACGCTCGCCCGGCATGTATTGCCACAGCTCGTCAGCGGTAAACGCCAGGATCGGCGCGATCCAGCGCACCAGCGCTTCGGAGATGTGGAACAAGGCAGTCTGGCACGAACGACGGGCCTTGCTGTTGGCGCCGGTGGTGTACTGGCGATCCTTGATGATGTCCAGGTAGAAACCGCCCAGCTCCTGCACGCAGAAGTTGTGCACTTTCGAGTAGACGTTCCAGAAACGGTATTCGCCGTAATGCTCTTCGAGCTCGCGTTGCAGCAGCAATGCGCGGTCCACGGCCCAACGGTCCAGTGCGAGCATTTCATCGGCCGGCAGGATGTCAGTGGCCGGGTTGAAACCGCTCAGGTTGGAGAGGAGGAAACGCGCCGTGTTACGGATACGACGGTACGCGTCAGCGCTGCGTTGCAGGATGGTTTCAGAAACGGCCATCTCGCCCGAGTAGTCGGTGGCCGACACCCACAGACGCATGATGTCGGCGCCCAGCGTGTCATTCACTTTCTGCGGCGCGATCACGTTGCCCAGGGATTTGGACATCTTGCGACCGTTCTCGTCCACGGTGAAGCCGTGGGTCAGCAGCTCGCGATACGGAGCGTGGCCATCGATGGCGCTGCCCGTCAGCAGGGACGAATGGAACCAGCCGCGATGCTGGTCGGAACCTTCCAGGTACAGGTCGGCGCGTGGACCCTGGTCGTGGCCCATCGGATGCGAACCGCGCAGGACGTGCCAGTGCGTGGTGCCCGAATCGAACCAGACGTCCAACGTGTCCGAAATCTTGTCGTACAGCGACGCTTCGTCGCCCAGCAATTCAGCCGCGTCCATCTTGAACCAGGCTTCGATGCCTTCGTTTTCGACGCGTTTGGCCACTTCTTCCATCAGCTCGACGGTGCGTGGATGCAGCTCGCCGCTTTCCTTGTTCAGGAAGAACGGGATCGGCACGCCCCAGTTGCGCTGACGAGAGATGCACCAGTCAGGACGGTTGGCGATCATCGAGTGCAGACGAGCCTGCCCCCATGTCGGTACGAACTTCGTCTCTTCGATGGCTTTGACGGCGCGATTACGCAGGGTATCGCCCGACACAGGCTGCTTGTCCATGCCGACGAACCACTGCGCGGTGGCGCGGTAGATCAGCGGAGTCTTGTGGCGCCAGCAGTGCATGTAGCTGTGGGTGATGGTTTCGGTGTGCAGCAGCGCGCCGACTTCCTGAAGCTTTTCGACGACGGCCGGGTTGGCCTTCCAGATGAACTGACCGCCAAAGAACTCCAGCGACTGCGCGTACACGCCGTTGCTCTGAACCGGGGTCAGGATGTCATCGTTGGTCATGCCGTAACGCTTGCACGTCACGAAGTCGTCTTCGCCGTAAGCCGGAGCGGAGTGGACCACGCCCGTGCCCGCGCCCAACTCGACGTAGTCAGCCAGGTAAACCGGAGACAGACGGTCATAGAACGGATGACGGAAGTTGATCAACTCCAGCGCCGCGCCCGGCGCAGTGGCCAGCACTGTGCCTTCGAGGTTCCAGCGTTTGAGGCTGGCTTCCACCAACTCTTCGGCCAGCACGAGCAGACGCTCGCCGGTGTCGACCAGCGAGTAGGTGAACTCAGGGTGAACGTTGAGCGCCTGGTTCGCCGGAATGGTCCACGGGGTGGTGGTCCAGATCACGATAGCGGCAGGTTTGCTCAGGCTGGACAGGCCGAAAGCGGCAGCGAGCTTGTCAGCATCGGCGGCCGGAAAGGCCACGTCGATGGTCGACGACTTCTTGTCCTGGTATTCAACTTCCGCTTCAGCCAGCGCCGAACCGCAATCGAAGCACCAGTTCACGGGTTTGAGCCCCTTGAACACGAAACCGTTCTTGACCATTTCAGCCAGCGCACGGATTTCTCCGGCTTCGTTGGCGAAGTCCATGGTGCGGTACGGGTTGGCCCAATCGCCCAGCACGCCCAGACGAATGAACTCGGCTTTCTGGCCTTCGATCTGCTCGGCAGCGTAGGCGCGGCACAGTTCGCGGGTCTTGTCTGCGGGCAGGTTCTTGCCGTGGGTGACTTCGACCTTGTGTTCGATCGGCAGACCGTGGCAGTCCCAGCCCGGAACGTAAGGCGCGTCAAAGCCCGAGAGCGTCTTCGAACGGACGATCATGTCCTTGAGAATCTTGTTGACCGCGTGACCGATGTGAATATTGCCGTTGGCGTACGGAGGACCGTCGTGCAGTACGAACTTTGGACGATCCTTGCCAATTTCACGCAGCTTCTGGTACAGGCCAATGCTGTCCCAGCGCTGCAGAGTTTGCGGCTCGCGCTGGGGCAGGCCGGCCTTCATCGGGAAGGCGGTGTCCGGAAGATTAAGCGTGGCTTTGTAATCGGTCATTTCAGGCTCTAGGTTAGCGGTTGACCATGCCCCAATGGGCACGGGCGGCAGCGACGTCCGCATTGATCGCCGTCTTAAGCGCCTCAAGCGAGGCGAAACGCTGCTCATCACGCAGCTTTTGGTGGAAGACCACCGTCAGGCGCCGGCCATAGATATCACCGGCAAAATCCAGAAGATGTATTTCAAGGTGAGGGCGTCCATCCCCCGCCACGGTTGGCCGCACGCCAATATTGGCAACACCCGGCCAGACCTTGCCGTCGATGTGCGCACTGACCAGGTAAACCCCGGTCAACGGCACGCGGCGGCGCTTGAGCTGCACGTTGGCAGTGGGCGTACCCAACTGACGCGCCAGCTTCTGGCCATGCAGGACACGGCCGGTGATCTCGAATGGACGACCAAGCAAACGTTCGGCAAGGGCAAAATCGCCGGCAGCCAGGGCATTACGCACCTTGGTGCTGCTGACGCGTTCGCCTTCGATCTCTACCGTCTGCGCCGCTTCGACCGTGAAGCCTTTTTCGGCACCGACCTTTTGCAGGAACGCGAAATCGCCTACCCGGTCGCAGCCAAACCGGAAATCGTCACCGACCTCCAGATGCTTGACGTTCAGACCGCCGATCAACACGGTGTCGACAAACTCGGCAGCGCTCAATTTGCTCAATCGCTGGTTGAATGGCAGGCAAAGCACCAGGTCAACGCCCTCGGCTGCCAGCAGATCAAGCTTGTCTCGTAGACGAGCCAGGCGCGCGGGGGCCGTCTCCGGCGCGAAGAACTCACGCGGCTGCGGCTCGAAAATCACGACGCAACTGGGCAGGCTCAATTCCACGGCGCGCTCGCGCAGTCGCGCCAGGATAGCCTGGTGACCACGATGAACGCCGTCGAAATTGCCAATGGTGGCGACGCAGCCCCGATGCTGGGGGCGCAAGTTGTGAAGGCCTCGAACCAGCTGCATAACGCGCTTCTTGCTCATAAAGTGGCCGATTATAACCACACACTGCCGTCAACGACAGGCGACACATTCAGCCAAACAGCAACAATCGGCGTTAACCGGCAAAAACCGACGATTGATCCTACATGATCGCCTTGCGGGCGAAATCCTTGAGGCGAAAACCCAACAGCAGCAACATCCCGAAATAAGCGACGACTCCGGCTGCAACCAGCCCGCCTAACCGGATGAAACGTTCGAGCATCTGCCCATCGGACCACGACGGCATGACATGCATCAGGCCCAGCAGGACCGCAGACATCACGGAAACAGCCACGAGCAGCTTGACCAGAAACACCGGCCAGCCCGGCTGCGGCTGATACAAATCCTGTTTGCGCAGCTGCCAATAAAGAAGCAGCGCGTTCAGACACGCGCCCATGCTGATCGCCAGCGCCAGTCCCGCATGGGCCAAGTGCACGCCGTAGACGAATAAAACGTTGAACGCCTGAGTCACTATGAGGGTGAAGACAGCGATTTTCACCGGCGTGCGAATATTTTGTTGAGCGTAGAAGCCGGGGGCCAGCACCTTGATCACGATGATGCCGAGCAGCCCGACGGCGTAACCAATCAGCGCACGCTGAGTCATGGCGGCATCGTGGCCATCGAACTTGCCGTACTGGAACAACGAGATGGTCAGCGGCTCGGACAGCAATCCCAGCGCCAGGGTGCAAGGCAGTACCAGCACGAAACACAGGCGCAGGCCCCAGTCCAGAATGCGCGAATACTCTTGACGGTCCCGGCTGGCGTACGTCTTGGAGAGAATCGGCAGCAGGATCGTCCCCAACGCCACACCCAACACGCCCGACGGCAACTCCATCAGGCGGTCGGCGTAGTACATCCACGACACCGAACCGGCGGCCAGAAACGACGCAAAAATAGTGTTGATGATCAGGGAGATCTGGCTGACCGACACACCCAGCATCGCCGGCAGCATCTGTTTCATCACGCGCCAGACGCCTGCGTCCTTCAGGTTCAGCCTTGGCAATACCAGCATGCCAATCTTCTTGAGGTGCGGCAGTTGATACAGCAGCTGCAGCAAGCCGCCCGCCAGCACGGCCCATCCCAAGGCCATGACCGGCGGATGAAAATACGGGGTCAGGAACAGTGCGAAGAAGATCATCGCCAGGTTAAGCAGCGTCGGCACGAAGGCCGGAACAGAGAACCGGTTCCAGGTGTTGAGGATGGCCCCCGCCAGCGACGACAGCGAGATCAGCAATATATAAGGAAAGGTCACCCGCAGCAGATCGGAGGTCAGCTGGAATTTTTCCGGCGTGTCGGCAAAGCCTGGCGCAGTCGCCCAGATCACCCACGGTGCGAAAAGGATGCCCAGCACCGTGACCAAAGCAAGCGCCAGGGTCAGCAATCCCGTGACATAAGCGACAAATGTGCGGGTCGCCTCCTCTCCCTGCTGACTTTTATATTCCGCAAGGATCGGGACGAACGCTTGAGAGAACGCACCCTCGGCGAAAATCCGGCGCAGAAGGTTGGGCAACTTGAAGGCGATGAAGAAGGCATCTGTTGCCATTCCTGCCCCGAAAGCACGGGCAATGATGGTGTCGCGGATAAAGCCCAGAACCCGCGAAAGCATTGTGATAGAGCTTACGGCGGCGAGTGACTTGAGTAGATTCATCGAAAGGTTGTGCGCCCGACCAAAGGAAGCGCCATAGCGCGTTCCATTTATGCGATACTCCGCGCCGCAAAACAGCACTGAGCCAAAACC
Source organism: Pseudomonas salicis (assembly GCF_057128705.1). Classification (NCBI taxonomy): domain Bacteria; kingdom Pseudomonadati; phylum Pseudomonadota; class Gammaproteobacteria; order Pseudomonadales; family Pseudomonadaceae; genus Pseudomonas; species Pseudomonas salicis. Next base: position 435,527 of record NZ_JBSKHU010000005.1, on the reverse strand, counting down.
CGCGAGTTTACAGGTCGCACGCCGGAAAGAAATCACCTCGGCATCACACGGCGACCACTCAGCGGAACGCATCAACTGCCCTTGACAAGCATCAAACTCATCGGCATGATTCGCGGCCTATTTTGTTAGCTATTTCCCAAGTCTTTCGAGGAGCTCGACGGTGGCCAACACACCTTCCGCCAAAAAACGTGCAAAACAGGCTGAGAAGCGTCGCAGCCACAACGCCAGCCTGCGTTCCATGGTTCGTACCTACATCAAGAACGTAGTGAAAGCCATCGACGCCAAAGACGCTGCTAAAGCGCAAGCTGCTTATGTTCTGGCCGTGCCAGTTATCGACCGTATGGCCGATAAAGGCATCATCCACAAGAACAAAGCTGCTCGCCATAAGAGCCGCCTGAACGGTCACGTCAAGGCTCTGAACCAAGCTGCAGCCTAAGCGACTGTTTGTTAAAAAACCGACCTCAGGTCGGTTTTTTATTGCCTGCGATTTGGCAGCACATCCTGACCAAAACAACGGCAAGAGCAAATGAATTCGCTCCTACCGAGTTGACGCAGTCTCGTCACGGCGCTGGCGCGGGCGCCCAAGGCAGGATCGGAATCGCGGTCACCGCATTCTGCGGGCTGCCCTCAATCACACGATCGCTGTAGACCAGATACACGAGCGTATTGCGCTTCTTGTCGAGGAAACGCACGACTTGCATGGTCTTGAACACCAGCGATGTGCGCTCCTTGAACACCTCATCGCCATCCTTGAGCTCACCCTTGAAGTGGATAGGCCCAACCTGGCGACAGGCAATCGACGCTTCCGCGCGATCCTCTGCCAACCCTAACCCACCCTTCAGGCCACCGGTCTTGGCGCGCGACAGATAGCAGGTCACGCCATCGACCTTGGGATCGTCAAACGCCTCGACTACAATCCGGTCATTGGGGCCGACGAATTTGAACACCGTCGAAACTTGACCAATCTCTTCAGCCGACGCCAGCACGGGCAACATCAGCAGCGCACCCAGCATTCCTTTTACGAATCGCATTGCAGCTTCCTGTTCAGAGAGCCTGACTCACACCAGAATCAGGTTGTCGCGATGAACCAACTCAGGCTCAGCTATATAACCCAACTCCCTCACGATGGAGTCGGAGGACAGACCGATAATTTTCTGCGCTTCAAGCGCGCTGTAGTTGCTCAGCCCGCGAGCGACTTCGCGACCGTCCGCCGCAACACACACCACCATCTCGCCACGACGGAAACTGCCCTGCACCACCTTCACCCCTACAGGCAGCAGGCTCTTGTGGCTTTCAGTGAGGGCCTTGACCGCTCCATCATCCAGCACCAGCGTGCCGCGAGTCTGCAAATGCCCGGCCAGCCACTGCTTGCGCGCCGCCAACATCTCGCGCTCGGGCGACAGCAGCGTACCCAACCGCTCACCCGCCTTGAGGCGTGCCAGCACGCGCTCGATGCGGCCACCGACGATCACCGTGTGCGCACCCGAACGCGCCGCCAGACGCGCCGCACGCAGCTTCGTCTGCATGCCACCGCGCCCCAGCGCCCCGCCCGTACCGCCCGCTACGGCATCCAGCGCCGGATCATCGGCACGGGCTTCGTAGATCAATTGGGCTTCAGGATTATTGCGTGGGTCGGCGTCGAACATACCGTCACGATCCGTGAGAATGACCAGCAGATCGGCTTCGACCAGGTTGGCTACCAGCGCTGCCAGCGTGTCGTTGTCACCGAAGCGGATTTCGTCGGTCACGACCGTGTCGTTTTCGTTGATGACCGGCACAACACCCAGTTCGACCAGCGTGCGCAGGGTGCTCCGCGCATTGAGGTAGCGCTTGCGGTCGGACAGGTCGTCATGGGTCAGCAGAATTTGCGCGGTATGACGGTCATGCTCAGCGAAGCTCGATTCCCAAGCCTGCACCAGACCCATCTGACCAATCGCCGCCGCCGCTTGAAGCTCATGCATGGCACTCGGTCGCGCAGCCCAGCCCAGTCGACTCATCCCGGCCGCTACCGCGCCAGACGAAACCAGAACCAGCTCGACGCCCGCTTCATGCAGCGCCACCATCTGCTCGACCCAAACACCCATCGCGTTGCGATCAAGACCCTTGCCGTCCGCCGTGAGCAGCGCACTTCCGATCTTCACAACCCAACGCTGGGCACCTGTCACCTTGCTCCGCATGATCTTTCAACCTTAAGCCAGAGAGTACAAATCCAAGATACTAAAACGCCGCTGATTTCAGCGGCGTTGTAGTTTACTTCAGTCGATCACTCACGGACGTAAATGATTTCCGGACCGTCTTCATCGTCCTCGAAATCTTCATCCCAATCATCATCGCCCATGTCATGCACGCTCTTGACGCCACTGCGGCGCAGTGCACGCTTGTCGTCCAGCGCCTGCAACTGTGCGCGGGCCTCGTCTTCAATGCGCTGATCCAGCTCAGCCAGCTCTTCGGCATAGGCCGGGTCATTGGCCAGACGATCAGCACGATCCTCCAGATAACGCATGATGTCGTGGCTCAGACGCTCAGTGCCCTGCTTGGCAATGGCCGCGATCATGTACACCGGGCCGGTCCAGTTCAGACGCTCGACAATCTGCACCTTGACCGCTTCATGCTGATCTTCCGACAGCATGTCGCACTTGTTCAGCACCAGCCAGCGATCGCGATCCGACAGCGCCGGGCTGAACTTGACCAGTTCGTTGACGATCACTTCCGCCGCGTCGGCAGGATCACTTTCATCCAGCGGCGCCATGTCGACGAGGTGCAGCAGCAGGCGAGTACGCGCCAAGTGCTTGAGGAAGCGAATGCCAAGCCCCGCGCCATCGGATGCGCCTTCGATCAGGCCCGGGATGTCGGCGACGACGAAGCTCTTCCAGCGGTCAACACTGACCACGCCCAGGTTCGGCACCAGCGTGGTGAAGGGGTAATCGGCGACTTTCGGCTTGGCGGCCGACACCGAGCGAATGAAGGTGCTCTTGCCCGCGTTCGGCAAGCCCAGCAGACCGACGTCCGCCAGCACTTTCATTTCCAGCTTCAGGTCACGCTGCTCACCCGGCTTGCCCGGCGTCGTTTGACGCGGTGCACGGTTGGTACTGGATTTGAAGCGGGTGTTGCCCAGACCGTGCCAGCCGCCATGAGCCACTAACAGGCGCTGACCGGCCTTGGTCAGGTCACCGATGATTTCCTGGGTGCTGGCGTCGATCACAGTGGTGCCGACCGGGACGCGCAGGACCAGATCTTCACCCTTGCGGCCGGTGCAATCCGTGCTGCCGCCATTCGAACCACGCTCGGCATCGAAATGACGGGTGTAGCGATAGTCGACCAGGGTGTTGAGGTTTTCGTCGGCGATCATGTAGATCGAGCCGCCATCACCGCCATCACCACCGTTGGGACCACCGTTTTCGATGAATTTTTCGCGACGGAAGCTCATGCAACCGTTGCCGCCGTCACCGGCCTTCACCCGAATGGATACTTCATCAACAAATTTCATAACGCACGCCTCCCGTCACAAAGACGAGCAAACAACATAAATTCATAAGGCTCTTGCAAAGATGAGCGTTGCGATACCGATCAAAAACCAGCGACTTCACACCACAACGGCCCACACAAACAGCTTTGCAAGAGACTCACCAAAAACCAAAGCTTCTACAAACGAAAAAGCCCTGTCATCGACAGGGCTTTTTTGCTCGGACGGCGAGAGCGCGAGAACGCACCCGAACCACCCGAGACTGCAAGATTATGCCGCGGCTTGAGCCTTAGGCACGATGCTTACATAGCGACGACCGAAGGCGCCTTTGACTTCGAACTTGATCACGCCTTCGACTTTAGCGAACAGAGTGTGATCTTTGCCCATGCCAACGCCGTAACCAGCGTGGAATTGGGTGCCGCGCTGACGCACGATGATGTTACCCGGAATGATTACCTGGCCACCGTACATCTTGACGCCAAGACGTTTGGCTTCTGAGTCGCGACCGTTACGGGTACTACCACCAGCTTTTTTGTGTGCCATGAGTTCAATACTCCTATTAGGGTATCAGGCTGAAATTCAGGCCTGGATACCGGTGATTTTGATCTCGGTGAACCACTGGCGGTGGCCCATACGCTTCATGTGGTGCTTACGGCGACGGAACTTGATGATGCGGACTTTATCGTGACGACCTTGGGAGATCACTTCAGCCACAACGGTAGCACCGGCAACAACTGGAGCACCGATATTGACGTCGTCACCGTTGGCAACCAGCAGAACGCGGTCGAAGGTCACGGTTTCGCCAGTAGCGACTTCCAGCTTTTCAATTTTCAGGTATTCACCTGGGGCGACTTTGTACTGCTTGCCACCGGTAACGATTACTGCGTACGACATGGTATTTCTCCGAAAATCCTGCTCACCCAGCGCTTTATAAGAAGAGTATCGGCTGGCATGGCTGCATGGGGCTGGAAAGGCTCGTCATGCAATTGCGTAAGGCAGGTGCTGCCCAGGAAAGTTAGGGTGCGCGATTGTACGCAAGCCGCGAACGCCTTGCAAGCGGCGTTACGTCACGCCTTGACAGGGTGGGGCCTGCGACCTAGCATGCCGCGCAACCCTTCTGGAGCACGTCTCGCTGATGCAACCCCAAGCCTTCTACCGCGCTGTGGCGGACGACTTTACAGCCGTCGACCACATTATCAAGAAGCAGCTGACATCGCGCGTGCCGCTGGTCTCGAAAATCGGCGACTACATTACCTCAGCTGGCGGCAAACGTCTGCGTCCGTTGTTGGTGCTCCTGTGCGGCAAGGCACTCGGCAGCGGTGGCGACAACCTGCGCCTGCTGGCGGCCACCATCGAATTCCTGCACACCGCGACCCTGTTGCACGACGATGTCGTTGACATGTCCGGTATGCGCCGTGGCCGTTCGACTGCCAACGCCATGTGGGGCAACGCACCCAGCGTTCTGGTCGGCGACTTCCTTTATTCCCGCTCGTTCGAAATGATGGTCGAGCTGGGTTCGATGCCGGTCATGAAGATCCTTTCGAAAGCCACTCGCGTCATTGCGGAAGGCGAAGTGCTGCAACTGTCCAAGGTTCGGGACGCCAGCACCACCGAAGAAACCTACATGGAAGTGATTCGCGGCAAGACGGCCATGCTGTTCGAAGCCTCGACCCACAGCGCCGCCGCCCTGGCCAATGCAAACCATGACCAGAGTGAAGCGTTACGCACGTTCGGCGACCATCTGGGCATCGCGTTCCAGTTGGTCGACGACCTGCTCGACTACCGCGGCGACGCCGAGACCATGGGCAAGAACATTGGTGACGACCTGGCAGAAGGCAAACCGACCCTGCCCCTGATCTACACCATGCGCGAAGGCACGCCTGAGCAAGCAGCATTGGTGCGCAAGGCGATTCAGAAAGGCGGCCTGGAAGACCTGGATGCCATCCGTGAAGCGGTCGAGCAATCCGGCTCGCTGGACTACACGGCACAATTGGCCCGTGACTATGTGGCTCGCGCTATCGCCTGCCTGGATGTGCTGCCTGCCAGCGAGTACCGCGATGCGCTGATCGAACTGAGCGAATTCGCCGTCGCCCGCACGCACTGACGCGCGCACCGCCTCACCAGAAGCCCGTCCTCGTGACGGGCTTTTTCATGCCCGGTAGAGATCCCTGCAGGAGTGAGCTTGCTCGCGATAGGGAATGCCAATCACGTATTCATCAACGGACTCAGCGCCAGCGCGAGCAAGCTCACCCCTACAGGTTTCCCGCTCGCCGGAAAGAATGCCCTGAATCCACCCGCCACCAAAATGCGAATTAATCTCAAATAGATCCTTGCTATTCTTCAGATAGGAATTATTCTCATTGAATCATTTCAAGGAGAACGAACATGACCTATCTGATCGACGCATGGCTGGATCGGCCACACCCTTACCTGCGTATCCTGCATCGCGAAACCGGGGAGGTGTGCGCCGTGCTGGAAGAAGACGCGCTGGATGAATTGCGAGATCAAGGAGATCTGGACGTGAACAGCCTCAGCTCATGCGAACCGGGGATTCAAAAGGAGATGGTGCGCAGCCTGTTCCTGTTCTGCTATGCACGAGCGTTGCGCCCGGCGTGCGAACTTCATTGATCAGCTGCAAGTGGCAAGCGACAAGCCGCAAGCTCTTCGTCGTCGACTGTACGATCAGGGCCAGTCAACGACGCACTGCTTTTAACGTGAAGCTCAGCACTTGCAGCTTGCCGCTGTTTTAGAGGACGTCGAGCAGTTCGACGTCGAACACCAGCACGCTGTGCGGCGGGATGCTGCCAACGCCTTGAGCGCCGTAAGCCAGTTCGCTCGGCACGTGCAGGCGCCATTTGCTGCCGGCTTTCATCAATTGAAGGGCTTCGGTCCAGCCAGCGATTACGCCGCCAACCGGGAATTCGGCCGGCTCGCCACGATCGTAGGAGCTGTCGAAGACGGTGCCGTCGATCAGCATGCCGTGGTAATGAGTACGCACGTTGCTTTCGCGGGTTGGCTGAGCGCCATCGCCTTGGGTGATCACTTCGAACTGCAAACCGGAATCCAACGTCGTGACGCCTTCACGCTTGGCGTTTTCGGCCAGGTATTCCTTGCCAGCGCCTGCAGCGGCTTCGGCTTTGGCGGCGGCTTCAGCTTGCATGATTTCACGAATGACTTTGAAGCTGGCCGCCATTTCTTCCTGGCTGACACGGCTTGGCTGACCAGCGAACGCATCGGTCAGACCGGCCAGGATGGCGTCCAGATTGACGCCCGGTGGCGGGTTGTCACGCAGTTGGTCGCCCAGTTGGCGGCCAATGCCGTAGCTGACGCGGGTTTCGTCGGTGGACAGATTGACTTCGGACATGCTGCTGCTCCGCTTGATGAACGCCCGCAGGCGCCCTGAACTAAAAGGCCGAGCAGCCTAGCACATCTGCCCTCCGCACCCTAGGCAGCCAACCCGCGGCTACCAGGCCGAGCGAATAGAGATGGGAACGCGCACGACCTGTTCCTCGGTGTCGCGGATGCCACACATCTCGTCGTGAACCACGGCGTGCACCAGATTGAATGGCATACGCGAGACCGGTTGCAGCACGTCCCTCGCGTGTTCGACCGAGCGCAGGTGCAGAGTTTTTCCCTGGGCATCGTTCAGCGGATGCGCAGCGCCGTGCATGCGCGCTTCGAGCAGGTAAATGCCGCCTTCCATGGAGATAAGGTTGAGTTCGTCGATGTGGCCGGCACTGGCGTGAGCCGTGAGTTCCTGAAGATTCATGAGAGAGTCCTCGTTGATGCAGGCGTTGAGTGAGCGAAAAAGAAGTCTTGCCCAGTCTGGCTGAAGTACAAGGAACAGAAGGCGCCGCTGGTCATTTTCTGTTCAGTTGAAAATGCCAGCGGCCTGGGATCAGTGCTTGGTCAGCTTGTCCAGATAGCCCATCGCAAACGCCGATACCACGAAGGTCATGTGAATGATCACGTACCACATCAGGTATTGGGTTTCGATGTTTTTGGCGTCCATGAACACCCGCAGCAGATGAATGGAAGAGATCGCGACGATGGACGCGGCGACTTTCATCTTCAGGGAAGACGAGTCCATTTTGCCGAGCCAGTTGAGCTTTTCCTTGTCTTCGTCGATGTCGAGCTGGGACACGAAGTTCTCGTAACCCGAGATCATCACCATGACCAGCAGACCGCCCACCAGCGCCATGTCGATCAGCGACAGCAGCACCAGAATCAGGTCGGACTCTGCCAGGGAAAACACATTGGGGATGACGTGAAAGATTTCCTGAAAGAACTTGAGCGCCAGCGCCAAAAGTCCCAGAGACAGGCCAAAGTAGATCGGCGCCAACAACCAGCGCGACGCGTACATGGCATTTTCGATAAACCGTTCCATTGAAGCTCACAGGTAATTGAAAGCCCGCGAGTATAGGGTCAAGGTTTGTCGACACAAGCGTTGAGGACAAGAAATGAAACAATTAACTGGAGTGAGCTTGCGCCAATAGCCATCGGCGAACTCCACGCTACAACCCTGATGATCAGGCATACCACGGGGCGTTCGTCGATGTGTCAGAGCGTGTCAGTTGACCGGAGAGGTTCGCTGACCGTGAGCAGTGTCACCGTTGATCCGTCGTAACTCACCCTGCAGATGAAGACTCCAGATCGGTATTTCTTCCGCAGTCTGATAACCATGAAGGGTCAGGCTTTCGGCAATCGCGTCCAATACGGACTCGGCGGCGACCGGGCCATGAAACGGGCCCTGAGCCTTTAACGCGGAAGGTTGTTCTCCGGACATCCCGGCGGCGAACAGCAAAGTCCACATACCGTTATCGCCGGACAGAGGGCGAACCATACATTCGATACGGGTCTCAAGACCCAGACATTGGCGAGTAAGACAGAGGCTGCGCGGCATGGCGAGCTCCTCATTGATTGCAGTATTCATTCCCTTGGAACAGCGAAGGAAACGCGTCAGTCCCTTTGACAACTGCTGCAACACGACAATATCGAAGAAATACCCCACAGGAAAAGCGTAAAAACAAAAAGGGCGCCGAATGGTCATTTTGCCATCAAACGCCCTGTTTCATTGACGTCAAACCGTCAACTTTTCAGTTCGGGTTGTAATTGTGGCGCCTCTTTTTCGAGCTCTTTCAGGTCTTCTTCGCTGAGCATTTCTGCGATATCGCGCAGACGATCCACCACCCGGCCATTGACCGAATTTTCCGGGAACTGCCCCTCTTCATCCGCCTCGCCCACCTCTTCTCCGACAAGCAGGCTCAGCGCCTCGTCCACCTGACGCACGGCATAGACATGGAACTGCCCCGCACGCACGGCTTGCAGCACACGCTCGTCGAGCATCAGCGTGGCGACGTTGGCCTGCGGGATGATTGCGCCTTGATCGCCTGTCAGACCCCGGGCTTCACAGAGTCGGAAAAAGCCTTCGATCTTCTCGTTGACGCCACCCACGGCCTGCACTTCACCGAATTGGTTGATGGAGCCGGTAATCGCGAAACATTGCTTGAGCGGCGTTTTCGACAACGCCGAGATCAGCGTGCAGACCTCGCCCAGCGAAGCGCTGTCGCCATCCACGTAACCGTAGGACTGTTCGAGGGCGATGCTCGCGGAAATCGCCAGCGGGAATTCCTGCGCATAACGGCTGCCCAGATACCCGGTGAGAATCATCACACCCTTGGAGTGAATCGGCTGACCGAGGTTGACCTCACGCTCGATGTCGACGATGCCGCTGCCGCCCGGATAGACCGTCGCGGAAATACGCGCTGGCACACCGAAGGCCGAGTCGCCGACTTCCAGTACGGTCAACCCGTTGCATTTGCCGACCGCTGCGCCTGTGGTGTCGATCAGGATGATCCCGGCAAGCATGTCGTCGAGAATCCGTGCCGAGACGCGACCGGTGCGTGTGGCTTTGGCCTTGAGTGCGCGCTCGATATGGCCCGCATCCGTGCGCTCGTCGTTGGCCAGGCTGCGAATGAAATCCGCCTCGCTGACCAACTGAAACAGATCACCGATACGCGCCGACAAACGCCCCTGATGCTCCGCCAGCCGAGCGCTGTAGGTCGCCAGACGCGCCACGGCATCGGCGGTCAACGGCGCCATGCCTTCTTCCGAGGTGCGCGTTTTCAGCAACTGCGCGAACTGCTCCAGGCTTTCGTCGACCATCGGGATGTCTTCGTCGAAATCCACCAGCACCCGGAACATCTCCTGGAAGTCCGGATCGAGGTCTTGCAGCGTGTAATACACTGAGCGGGCGCCGATGATGATGACTTTGACCTGCAACGGAATGGTCTGCGGCGTCAGGGTCACGGTCGCGATACGTCCCAGCTCGCCCAGCGGTGACTCCATCTTGAGCTTGCGCGATTGCAGCGAGCGTTTGAGGGCATCCCACACGAACGGCTCGCTGAGCATCTTCTCGGCTTCGAGAATCAGGAAACCGCCATTGGCCCGGTGAAAAGCCCCCGGACGCAGTTGGCGGTAGGTGGTGTACAGCGCGCCTTGGTCGGTGCTGTATTCGATACGCCCGAACAGGTTGTCGTAGGTCGGGTGCGGCTCGAACACCACAGGCGCCCCGCCGCTGGCTGAATGACCGACCACCAGGCTCGGGCAGTATTGCTCTTCCAGCAGCTTGCGCGCCTGAGCGTCGGTCTTGCTGTCGTCGACCAGTTGCTCGACCACTGTTTTCAGCAGGTTGACCTGCACAGCCTGCAGGTACGCGCAAACGGCGGCATTCTCGGCGTACTGCTCCGAGAGCGGCGCCAGCAGCGGTTGCAGGGCCAGAATGATCGTCTCTTCATTTAGCTGACGCATCTGGTTGTTGGACTCGCGCTTCCACTGCGGCAGGCTGGCGAGCTCTTCATTCAAACGTTCTTCCAGCGCCGAAATATCGGTGTGAAAACGCTCGCGCTCGGCTTCCGGCAATTGTGAAAACTCGGCCTCGTCCAATGCCTTGCCTTCCAGCATGGGCGTGAAGGCGATGTTGGTGCTGTCGCGATACAGGGCGATGTCCTTTTCCAGCGCCAAGCGCTCGATCACGTCCAGTGCCTTGTCGTAGCGCTGATTGAAGGCACGGTCGATGGCGCTTTTCTTCTGCTGGTAGGACGGATGCTCAAAGACTGCAGGAAAAGTCGACAGCAAGTTGTCGATCAGTCCGTTTATGTCGGCGATGAACGAACTGGCGCTGCCCGGTGGCAACTCCACGGCGCGAGGCTCGCGCGGCTCGTCGAAGTTGTTGACGTAGACCCAGTCCGACGGGGTCTGCATGCGCTTGCCCTCGGCCTTGAGGTAGCGCTTGACGAATGAGAAGCGGCCGGTGCCGGGCTCACCCATGACGAATACGTTGTAGCCGGGGCGCGGCATGGCGACCCCGAATTGCAAGGCCTCGACTGCTCGCTCCTGGCCGAGTACGCCGCGAAAGGGTTCCAGATCGTTGGTTGTCGTGAAGCTGAACTGTTCAGCGGAAAAGGGGCGGGTCAGCGCCTCGGGCGCAAGTCGCAGGCTGGCAGCTACAGAATCGGGCATCGGACATCCTTACATCAGGCGGGGCAGATGGGGGCATTCTGGCGCTCGCCGCACCAGACTGGCAAGGCAAGAACTCGCGCAATCGTTTTCTTGTTGAGGAAGCGACCTACAAGCCCCAAAGGCCGGGGGCTACAGACAACAAACTGCAATAAACCACGGAACGTTCATATCGTGCCTAAACTCCAAGCTGCGCGGTCGGTAACAAATCGAATAGCCGGCCCGACCTGACGCCCGTATCGGTCAGGACTCCGACCCTTGGTTGAAACAACAGAGACTAACGCTATGAAACGGATTCTTCTTGGTACTCTCCTCGCCGCTGCATCCCTGAACGCCATGGCTCAAGCTCCTGGTGGCCCAGATTGCGGCTGGGGCAACATGCTGTTCGAAGGGCAACGCGGCACCCCGGCCCACTTCCTGGCTTCCACCACCAACGGCACCTCTGGTAACGCCACCTTCGGCATGACCTCGGGCACCAACGGCTGCTCCACCAACAGCGCGCTGACGTACGGCGGCAAATCCTGGTTTGCCATGAACGGCATGATGGACGAGCTCTCCAAAGACATGGCGATGGGCCAAGGCGAAGCACTGACCACCTACGCGGTCGTGCTGGGCGTTGCACCGGAAGACCGTGCGCATTTCGCCGCCGTCACCCACGAGCACTACACCCAAATCTTCAACAAGGCCGACGCCACCGCTGAAGACGTGCACACCAACACCATCGACGTCCTGAAGAACGATCCGACTCTGGCCAAATACGCAACCCAAGCCTAAAGTCGTGCCACCTGCCTCCCCGTCGGGAGGCAGGCTTTTAACGCCTTCCGCCTCTTTTTGATTAGTTGCCACTCTATGCTCAAACGCCTTGCCTGGCTGGTGCTCTGTGTCTGCGCCCCGCTGTCCGCCGCGCCTCACGTCGATAACGAACGTTTGCAGCACCTCGCCGATTCCAGGTTCTGGATCGCGATCGGCCACTATGAATCCGGCAAGCTGGGTGGCTGGCGCAGTTATGTCGATGACCCCAAATTCTTCCTGGCCACCCATGGTGCCCATGACCCGAAAGCCGAACTGGCCGCGACCCTCGAAGCGATCTATCGCCCGGTCGTGCAAGGCAAGGAAGACCTGCACCCGCAATGCGTCTATCCCTCGCGCACGCGTTTTCTGCGGGACGAGCTGAAGCTCACTGACCTGCCCGCCGTGGACTGCAAAGCGTTCAACAAGTGGTTCTCCGATGTGGCGCCGGACAGCACGGTCATGATCTTCCCCGCCGCATACCTCAACAGCCCGTCGTCGATGTTCGGCCACACGCTGCTGCGTATCGACCAGGCCAATGTGCAGGCGAACAAGACTGCCCTGCTCAGTTACGCTATCAACTTCGGCGCCTACATCGAAGGCTCCGACAACAGCATTCTCTACGCCTGGAAAGGCCTGATGGGCGGCTACCCCGGCCTGTTCGCGCTAGTGCCGTATCAGGAAAAACTCTCCGAGTACCGTAGTCTCGAAAACCGCGACCTGTGGGAATACCGCCTGAACCTGACGCCGGAAGAAACGCGGCGCATGGTCGAGCACGTGTGGGAACTCAAACAGATTCGCTTCGGCTATTTCTTCTTCGATGAAAACTGTTCGTACCGGCTGCTGGAGCTGTTGCAGGTCGCGCGCCCGAGCCTGAACCTGACGCCGCAATTTCAGCTCACGGCCATTCCCACCGACACTGTGCGGGCTGTTAAAGAAGCCGGTCTGGTCGAAAAAATCGACTATCGCCCCTCCAAGGAGCGCGAACTGCTGAGCCGCGCCGAACCGTTGAATCACGATGAGAAACAGTGGGTGCTGAAGGTGAGCGCCGACCAGAAGCAAATGCAGACGGCGGAATACCTCGCGGTGCCAAAAGAGCGCCGGGCGTTGATTCAGGACGCAGCCTATCGACTGGAGCGTTACCGCGCTAACGGCGAGGAGCGCGACTCTGCAAGGTCGCAACGCAGCTACGACCTGCTGCGGGCAATCAGCACCAACCCGCCGCCTGCGCTTGATATCGAGCGTCCGGGTTTGCCTGAAGACGGCCACGAATCGCGCACCTGGCAGTTAGGCGCAGGTACGCGGGACGACAAGGCTTTCGCGGAATATGGGTTGCGCATGGCCTATCACGACCTGAACGACAACGCTTACGGCTTCCCGCTCGGCGCGCAGATCGAGATTCTTCAGTTGAAGCTGCGCCAGTACGAAAACAATAAGTGGCAGGTGCAGCAACTGGACCTCGCGACCATTCGCTCACTCACGCCGCGCAACGAGCTGTTGCAGCCTTGGTCGTGGCAGGTCGCGGGCGGTCTGGAGCGCGTGTTGGGCAAGCATGGCGACGAAAATCTGGTGAGTCACGTGAACGGTGGCGCGGGCGGGACATGGAAGCTGGGGGATGACGTGCTGGGCTTTGCGCTGGGCACGGTGCGCGTCGAGCACAACAATGATTTTGACGCGTTCGTTTCGCCTGCTGCGGGCTTTGACAGCGGGGTGCTGTGGCGCAATCCGCTGGGCAATTTGAGCCTTGAGGGCAAGGGCGATTACTTCACCAACGGCGAAGTGCGACGCACGATCAGTCTGAACCAACAGTGGGAATTGTCCCGAAACCTGGGCTTGCGGTTGAGCGCCCAGCGCGAGTTCAGCGAGCTGACGTCGCCGGTGAATGAAGTGATGCTGGAGTTGAAGTGGTATCACTATTGATCTGATAACCGCACGACCTGGCCGTGCGGTTACAGGTAGATGCCCGCGTACAAGCGCCCTGTGGGAGCGAATTCATTCGCGAAGCATCATTACATCCGACACATCTCTATCGACTGCCCCTTTTTCGCGAATGAATTCGCTCCCACAGAAGCCCGATGGCGCCCCGACGCGTGAGTCTGACTGGGGCCACCTGCGGGGACTCAGCACTCACGCCACCTTCGCGGTATACCCCTCCTCCACAATCAACCCGATGATCTGATCGGCCGGCAGTTGGCTTTGCACGACCACCTCACCTTTGGCCAGGTCGATCTGCACGTCGGCACTCGGATCTTCGCCTTTGATCGCGCTGGTGACGGCGCGCACGCAGTGGCCGCAGGTCATGCCTTGAACGTTGAAGGTTTGCATGTCGTGACTCCTCGGTTGAGTGAAAAGCAATGAATGTCGGCATGTTCGACCTTCCCATCGGGGCAAGGTCAAGTTTTGATTGAATCTGCCGGGCTGGTATTCGGTCGTGCTCTGAGCCAAAGTGTTTCATCAACGTACATCAGGAGAATCGGCCATGGGCGGGTCTGCCTTTCGCATCGCAGGTTTCATTGGTCTGCTGGCCTCCGCATCCTGGGCTCAGGCGGACGAAGATTATGGCGTGCTCATCATTTCCCGCGAACGGCTGGAAGTCGCCACGTCCTGTGAAATTGGCATCTACATGCAGGATCAACTCGTCGGCCGCCTGTTCCAGGAAGAGTCCCGCTCGTTCAACCTGCCCGCCGGTAACATCTCTGTGCGCCTGCGTGTGCTGCCCGGCCAGATGCCCGGTTGCTCACCCGGCATTGAAGCGCAGAACAACACCGCCCTGCACATCAACGCTGGCGACGTTCTGAAGTACCGTATCGCGTCAGGGCCGAACGGGATGTACCTCAAGCGCGCCGAGTTGAATTACTAAGCCTGAAAAAGCACACCCTCCTTCGCTCAAAAATCGAGACTTGACCTTGCCCACGTGGCAAGGTTGATCCTTGTCGGCAATCGCCTTCAAGGAGTCCTCAGGATGTCCAGTCCCGATACGTTCGACCTGCCCATCACCGGCATGACCTGCGCCAGCTGCGCGGGACGTGTCGAGCGGGCGTTGCGCAAAGTCCCTGGCGTGAAGAGCGCCACCGTCAACCTCGCCAACGAGCGCGCCCACGTCGAAGTCCTCGACAAGATCGACCCTGCGAACCTCATCGCGGCGGTGGACAAAGCCGGTTATGGCGCCAGCCTTGAGCAGGATCGTGGTGTTCAGCAAGCCGATCAGCTGAAACGTCATGACAGCGAACGCTGGCACCTGATTCTGGCCATCGTGCTCGCTCTGCCGCTGGTGCTTCCGATGCTGCTGCAGCCATTTGGCGTGCATTGGATGCTCCCCGCCTGGGTCCAGCTTCTGCTGGCCACCCCTGTGCAATTCTTCCTTGGCGCGCGCTTCTATATTGCGGCATTCAAGGCTGTGCGGGCGATGGCGGGGAACATGGACCTGCTGGTCGCGCTGGGCACCAGCGCAGGTTACGGACTGAGCGTTTATCAGTGGCTTGTCACGCCAGCCGGTGCCATGCCGCACCTGTATTTCGAAGCTTCGGCGGTGGTCATCGCCCTAGTTTTGCTGGGCAAATACCTGGAAAGCAGCGCCAAGCGCCAGACCGCCAGCGCGATTCGGGCGCTCGAAGCGCTGCGGCCTGAACGCGCGGTTCGGGTGGTCGACGGGCAAGAAGCCGAAGTCGCGATCAGCGCGTTAAAAATCGGCGATCTCGTGCTCGTCAAACCCGGCGAGCGCTTCCCGGTGGACGGCGAAGTCGTCGAAGGCCAAAGCCATGCAGACGAAGCGCTGATCAGCGGTGAAAGCCTGCCTATCGCCAAACAGCCCGGCGACAGGGTCACCGGCGGCGCGATCAATGGCGAAGGCCGCCTGCTGGTCAGCACTCAGGCGCTGGGGGCCGAAACCGTTCTTGCACGCATCATTCGGCTTGTCGAAGACGCGCAGTCCGCCAAAGCGCCCATTCAAAAGCTGGTCGACAAGGTGAGTCAGGTGTTCGTGCCTGTCGTCCTACTCTTGGCGCTTGCGACCCTGATTGGCTGGCTGCTGACAGGTACCGCCACGGAAACGGCGCTCATCAACGCGGTCGCCGTGCTGGTCATCGCCTGCCCGTGCGCCCTGGGCCTGGCGACACCCACTGCGATCATGGCGGGCACCGGCGTCGCGGCGCGCCACGGCATTTTGATCAAGGACGCCGAAGCGCTGGAGCGCGCTCATGAAGTGACTGCCGTCGTGTTCGACAAGACCGGAACGCTAACCTCCGGCACACCGCGCATTGCCCACATGATCGCCGTTGATGGCGACGTGAACGCATTGCTGCAGCAGGCCGGTGCGCTCCAGCGAGGAAGCGAGCATCCGCTGGCCAATGCCGTTCTGGACGCCGCACGCGAACAGGGCCTGACGTTGGAAGACATCACCCAAAGCCGCTCCCTCGCCGGGCGCGGCATCGCAGGCACCTTGCAAGGTCGTGAGCTGGCGCTGGGCAATCGGCGTCTGCTGGACGAAAGCGATCTCACGCCCGACGTCCTCGCCGAAACCGCTCAGGCCTGGGAAGCGGAAGGTCGAACATTGTCCTGGCTCATCGAACTGAGTCCGCAACGCCGCGTGCTTGGCCTGTTCGCTTTTGGTGACACCCTCAAACCGGGCGCCGCGCAGGCCGTTAAGACGCTAAGCAAGCGAAACATCAGCAGCCACTTGTTGACCGGCGACAATCGCGGCAGCGCCCGTGTGGTGGCTGAAGCGCTGGGCATCTCGGACGTGCACGCCGAAGTGCTGCCTGCAGACAAAGCCGCCACCGTGATCGAACTCAAAAAGACGGGTGTCGTGGCGATGGTCGGCGACGGCATCAACGACGCCCCTGCCCTTGCTGCGGCCGACGTCGGCATCGCCATGGGCGGCGGCACCGACGTCGCGATGCATGCCTCGGGCATCACCTTGATGCGCGGCGATCCTCGGTTGATCCCTGCTGCGCTCGACATCAGCCGCAAGACCTACGCGAAAATCCGGCAAAACCTGTTCTGGGCCTTCGTTTACAACCTGATCGGTATTCCGCTGGCGGCGTTCGGCCTACTCAATCCCGTGCTGGCGGGAGCAGCCATGGCGCTGTCCAGCGTCAGCGTCGTAAGCAACGCCCTGCTGTTGAAAACCTGGAAACCCGACGTTGAAGGAGACGCATCATGAACATCGGCCAAGCCGCGAAAAGCAGCGGCCTCAGCGCCAAAATGATTCGCTACTACGAATCCATCGGCCTGCTACAGGCCGCCCATCGCACCGACACCGGCTACCGGTTATACGGCAAGGACGACCTGCATACCCTCGCTTTCATCAAACGCTCGCGGGATCTGGGGTTTTCGCTGGAAGAGGTCGGCAAACTGCTGACACTGTGGCAGGACCGGGGTCGCGCCAGCGCGGATGTCAAAGCCCTTGCGCGGCAGCACATCGCCGAGCTGAATCAGAAGATCGCCGAGCTGGCGGGTTTGCGCGATACGCTGCAAGACCTGGTCAAACACTGCCACGGCGATGACCGGCCGGATTGCCCGATTCTCAAAGATCTGGAATCGGGTGGGTGTTGCCGAGCATGAAAAAGCCCGACCTGGGTCGGGCTATCACATCAACCGTTCACTGCATCCACGGCGGAGGCGGTTCTTCAGCTTTGTTCGGTGGTGCATCGTCCGCCGCCCTTGCCGCCTGACGCCGTGCTTCATCACGTTGCGCCGCCTCGATTTCACGCAGCACGCTGCCAACGTCAGCCTCTTCGTCCGGGTCGTCGAACTCGCCGGTCAGCACAGTCGCTGGCGACAAAGTGCCCGCCTGATAGTAAGCCCACATTTCTTTGGCAAAGCGGGTTTTCTTCAGCTCCGGTGCGAAACGTCCGAAGTACGAAGCCATGTTGCCCACGTCGCGTTCGAGCATGCTGAACGCATGGTTGTTGCCCGCCGCATCCACCGCCTGGGGCAAGTCGATGATGACCGGGCCGTCCGGTGAAAGCAGCACGTTGAACTCGGACAGGTCGCCGTGCACCAGACCGGTACACAGCATCAGCACGATTTGTTGGATCAGGAACGCGTGATACTCGCGGGCCTGATCGGGTTCGAGGGTGACGTCGTTCAGACGCGGGGCCGCATCGCCGTACTCGTCCGAGACCATCTCCATCAGCAACACGCCATCAAGGAAGTCGTAAGGCTTGGGCACTCTGACGCCCGCGCCCGCCAGACGAAACAGCGCCGCCACTTCGGCGTTCTGCCAGGCATCCTCGGTTTCCTTGCGCCCGAACTTTGAGCCCTTGGCCATCGCCCGGGCATCCCGGCTGTTGCGGACCTTGCGGCCCTCCTGATATTCCGCCGCCTGACGGAAACTGCGTTTGTTCGCCTCCTTGTAAACCTTTGCGCAGCGCAGTTCTTTGCCGCAGCGCACCACATAAACAGCTGCCTCTTTACCGCTCATCAGCGGGCGCAGCACCTCGTCTACCAGACCGTCTTCGATCAGGGGTTCAATGCGTTTTGGAGTCTTCATCAGCTTTTATTGTGGGTCCTTCGTTGCCAAACACGCGATTGTTGCTCGTTATACGGCAATCCTCTGCCAGCGAGTAGGGGCATGTGGATTGAGTCATGGATTCAATTGCCAACCATACGTTCCCTGAATCATGGCAAGCAGCTTTCATGCCGGGTGTCGGACTGTCGCCCCTGAGGCTTCGTATCCTGGCGCAAGAAAATGGTTCCTGACGCTCTCCACCGATTCGGTCATGGGAAGTTGTGCCAGAACAAGAAAAAAGGGGCCTTGAAGACCCCTGCCATGACACCAAATGTTTGCGTCTTCGTTACCAGCTGTAGCGCAGGCCCACGTTCACACCCCAAGGCTGCTCGATGTTTTGTCCGTTGCTGTAATCGATGTCGGCGTGCAGTTGCAGAACCTCGGTCAATTGAGCGGCCACACCGGCGCCCATTTCTCCTCGGCTGCCCGACAGGTCATTGCTGAAGCTGTTGTCGTTCACCTTCACCCGATTGGCGTTGGCGAACTCGTGAGCCAAGGCGACCTTCATATAAGGCTGGACGTATCCGCCATTTTCCATCGGGAAATTACGCCCAACGGTCGTCCCGACTTTGCCGAGAAACGAATCCGCCTTGTTGCTGCTGGCGTGCATGCCGTTGTCCAGCGAGTAGCTTTCACCCTGCACCCACAGGGATGAAATCTGGCCGAAAGGCTCGACGAACCAATTGTCTTGCAGCTTGATGTGCTTGCCGACTTCGACCGATGTCCCGATGCCATTGGTGTTGTAGTCGCCGTCGGTCTTGGTCCCGTCGCTCATGCGCACGTCAGATGAGTTTTTGAAGCGGTTGGCCTTGAGCACTGCGTCGACGTAATAACCGCTGTCTGACAGCCACGTGGTGTAAGCGCCAACGTAGTAGCTGTCAACATGCCCGGACGTGCCGGCCGCGATGTCCAGGTCCGAACGGCTGTAGCCCGCCAACAGGCCAATCAGCCACTGCCCGCTAGAAACCGGCAACGGTGCATCGACACCGAACGAAACGCCGTGCTGATTCTGTTGATACGCCGTGCCGCCGGCTGCCGACATGTTGTATTTGTTGCCGTATGCCCGCGTCCACGCGCCACCCTGGGCCTCACCGTAGCGAAGCTCCCCCATGCGACTGCGCAAGGTGCTCAGTTCGCCATACCAGACGGTGGGGGCAGCGCTGAACAGACCAATCACGGATTCGGTACCCGGCGTCACGATCGGGTTGCCGTCATCGTCGAATTTCTGCACCAGGTACCAATCCGTGCCTTCACGCTGTTCGAGCTGGTAGGCGAACGTACCGAAGTCGACCTGGCCGCCGACCAGACTGAAACCCGCCGTGCTTCCGGTGCCGGTGTGCACAACCTGCTGATCCGGATCGCCCTTGATCGGGTCAATCCCGGTGTTCTTCACCAGCAACTCGTAGTCCCCGCTCGCCTGCCCGGAAACGTTGACGAGGTCGCCCTCACGACCGCCGAGGTTGGTGTCCATGATGAACCGGCCATTACCCGACAACGAATCGAGATTCAGGGTCTGGAACGTACCCTCCCCTGCTCCCAGCTTCACCGTGCCTGCGTTCATGTTCAGGTGGCTGACACCCTGGCCGTCAGGCGTGGTCCACGTGGAGTTGTTCAAATTCAGCTGGGCGACATTCTCAAGCTTGCCGCCGAGCTGCGAGTTGCCGGAAAGATTGAAGGTCTGAACATCGCTTACATCCCCAGAGACGCTGGAGTTGCCGTCGACGTTGAACGTCTGGACACGGGTAATGTTGCCCGTCGCCGACGAATTGGCCGTCACGCTCAGATTCGTGACGTCCGCAACGTCACTGGCAATCCGGGCGCCGTTCAGCGCATCGAATGTGGCGACACGGCTGATCGTCCCGGCGGTTGAGACGTTCCCGTTGGCAGTGAGCGTCGTTACGTCGCTGACATCGCCTTCGATGCGCGACCCATTGAGAACGTTGAGCGTATTGGCCCGCGTAATGTTTCCCGTCACCGAAGCGTTGTTGTTGAGGTTCAAGTTCGCGACATTGGTGATATTCCCCGTGATGCCAGCGTTGTTTTGCAGCGTCAACGCGCCCGTCGAGCCATCGCCGATCAGCACATCCCCGGTGAGCAGGCTGTCATCGACGAGGATCGTTGCGCTGGAGTTGTTGGCGACTTCGAGAATCACGCCATTGCCACCGCTCAGCGTCGAGCCATTGCGGAGGGTGATATCGGCCGACGAGGCCAGGGTGTTGCGGAATGACCCGACAATGATGGCGCTGCCGTTGGTCCCGGTGACCGAGGAGTTGTCGACGATGATGGTGCTCTGCTGGCTGGGCAGTGACGCATCAGGGCTGACCAGAATGCCGTTCTGTTCACCCGTGATGGAGCTTTGATCGGTGATCGTGGCGTTCCCGTTGAAGAGCGCTATCCCGATACCGCCATTGAGAAACCCCGTTCCGCCTGCGCTGTTTCCCTGGACGGTGCTGCCCGAAAGGGTGACATCGCCTGCCGCGACGCTGACTCCGCGCTCCTGACCGATGATCGTGCTGTCCGTGACATTGGCAACCGTGCCGCGGGTGCCCGCCAGGTTGGTATTCAGAAAGAGGCCGAAGTCGCCGGTACTCTCGATACGCGCTCCGTTGAAAACACCGGTGGCCTGGTTCAAGGCGACGCCAACGCCACCCGATTGAACCAGCGCCTTGGGATTCAGATTGACCACTGATCCGCTCGACGCGTTAATGCCCCCCGTCGTCGCGCCGTTGACGGTCAGTATGGCCTGATTGAGAAGGGTCCAGCTTTCGACTGGGGCGCCGCTCTCAATCGTTTCAATTGAGCCATTGAGCGTGCGTGCCGTGGCCTGCTGTTGAACCATGAATAATGCCAAACCAATTGAGAGTGCCATCGTTGATTTTGGAAAATGTACAGACATTCGCTGTCCTGCCTTATCTTTTAAGAAGTGGCACACATTATGAGAAGACAATGAAATCATGCTTGTAGGACATTTCTTATTTAAGCGCAGGAAATATAAACGGGTAGTTATAACCATCGATTTTTTCGCGATTACAAACCGTGCTTTTATCGCGAATACTTAATGAAACAGGCTCGCAATCTTAGTCATCCGGGTTATCGCGAAAGATCATATCCCCACCCTCTGTTCAGCGTCGGCCCGCTGCTACGCTGACAACAAGGCCGAATGCAATGCCCTGCTTGGGTAGACCCGTCAACCGGCCTTATTGACTCAATACATCGCTTGTCTCGAACCGCGCTTATCCAACAGCTAGCGGAGCGGACTATCACGTTTCGGCACGAGGTACTGGAAGCGCACATTTCACGCACGGTGTGGCTCACGCGATAACGGAATGTCAGCCAGTTAATCAATGGAAGCAGGAGATACATATGACCATTTTGCAAAGTCGTGTACTCAGGCAAGGCGCTTGCAGGATCGATCCATTTACTGCAAACGACCTGAACGCCCCATCACTCACAATTCCGGAAGCTATCCCGGGTTACAACGGGTTACTGCACATAAAGACGCTCGAAAATGACCTGGAAATCAATTTGCCCTGGTGGAACGGTGTCGAGCAAGACATGCGTCTGCAAATCGCCTGGAAGCCGTTTGTCGAGGATGATCCGAACGATCCTGGTGACGCTAATCTCATCGGCACACGGCACGTCGTAACGGATGCAGAGGCCGCTGATACCACTACCGTGTTCAAACTTTATGTCCCCAAGGCGCTTCTGGTTCATGGCGTCTACATCATCCGGGTGAGGGCCAGATCATTCCCAGGGGGCGTGAGCGACTGGACGCTTCGGCACACTGTGCGCGTCGATACCGAGAAGCCGGGCGGTGGCGCACTGCCCTTGCTGACGTTCCCGCCGGAAGTCGAGACAAGCAAACTGATCGTCGATGCCAACATCCAGGACGGCCAACTCCCCGTGCAATTGGCCCACTATGAAGGCATCGCCAGAGGCGACACCATCGAGCTGTGGATCAACACAACACCTTGTCATTCGGATGAACTGACGGTTGATCCAGACCCGGTCGAGGGGTTTATTCGGCTCGCCTACCTGGAGACCGAGCTTGAAGCCGCTGGCAACGGGCCCGCCTCTTTCTTTTATAAAGTGACGGACAAATCTGGAAATTTCGCAGGTTCAAATAGCCAGGTGTTTGACATCCAGTTGCATACCACACCATCCGTGATTCCAGCACCCACCGTCCCCCAAGCAGAGCCGGATTTCGGCGCCGACCCGAATTCGGGTTTGCTGGATGAAGCAGAAGCGCGCTCCGGGACAAAGGTGGGCATTACCAAATTCGATCTGGCTCAGGCCGGGGACGAGATCATGGTTCACTGGGGCAGCCAGACTTCAGCGAGATTCCCGCTGACCGATGCCGATTTAGGGAATGACCCGTTCATTACGATTGATCTCGCTTACAGTCTGGTGATTGCAGAGACCGAACAAGGGACCGTCGATGTCACATTCGAAGTATTCAGAAATGGGGTTTCCGTCGGGATGTCCAACATCAACACCGTCAAGGTGGACCTGAGAATTCCCGGCGGCCCGGACCCGGACCCCACGACCCCCATCAACGAAAACCTGAAGCCGCTGATCGCACGAAGCGCCAGCGCCGGAGACCCGCCACCGCCGGGAGAAGACAACGTCATTCCGCCGGAAGACTTCGATCAGGACGCGCGCGTCATCATCTCTTGGCTGGATGTCGCCGGTGGTGACATCTACGAAGTGGACGACGAAATTGAAGTGACATGGGGTTCTCAAACCACCACGACCATCACACGCACGATTGTGCAGCAAGACCTCGACGATGCGATCGACCTGGTCGTGACCGTTCCTACTGCCACAGTCCAGGCAGAGGGGTCGGGCATTGATATTCTGGTGTTCTACACCATCACGCGCTTGACCGTTGCACCGCCAAACGGGAACCGTGCCATTGCCCCGTCTGCACGGGTCAAGGTCGTCGGGCCGGACGAGCTGCCCGGCAGTGGGACCATCGCTGTGCCTGTGTTCACTGTCCTGAATGAAGACGACGCGATTGGGCAGGATCAACTGATCGGCCCGACGGGAGGCCGCTATAACCCGGTTCGCACCCGAGTCAACTACGCCAACGTTGCCGCTGGCGACACCGTGCAGTTGTTCTTCAGCGGGTATGACAGGCTCACAGGCGGATCGCTGGTCCCCGGTGCGGCTTATGAACCGGTTTACACCCTGACGCCAGCAGACATCTCCGCAGGCACTTACACCTTCAACGTCTCGGCGCTGTACCACTTCGCGGTGTGCAGCAGGGGCCATGTGCAGGCGTACGTTGTGTTCACCAACGCCAAGGGTTCATCACAATCCAACTCAGCGTCGGCGTATTGCGACGTGAAACGCCCGAACGATCCTGATTGCTCCAGCTACGTGCCTTAGGCCGCTAGTGCAATCGCGAATGGCGCGGCCGGAGTCGGTTCCGGCCCGCGCCCATCATTTCAATACACACGATTCACTCTTCACGGCACAAGGAGCGTTCTGTGGGCAACTCAACGATTACTCCGCTAGCACTGTCCAGCCCAAGGGTTCCCTCGACGGAAGCCAAAGGCGGATTGAACTGGACAGATTTGTACGAAGACCCCGAAGCCAGCATCGTGGTGCAAGTGGTGCTTCCCATCGGGAACGAAATAGGGCCGGGGGACCGCATCGACCTCTTTTGGCAAGAGCAGGGCCTTCTTTCAACCCTCGTCGATGACAAGGCACTGGAAACCCGTCTGGTCAGCTTTCTGGTCAAAGCAACCGACATCATTCAGTTTGGCGACGGTGAACATAAGGTGGCCTACGAGGTCACCTCAGCCATTGGCGGTTCGACTGATCGCTCGCCTGTCCGATTAGTGCTGGTAAAAACCCTGGTCCCTGGCGGAACAGACCCGGACGCAGGGACGCCCTACATCAATGAGGACCTGCCTGAAATTCAGGGCATTCCAGAGCTCATCGAAGAGCCGACTCAGAGCCTGACGGTGACCATTGCGCCCTACGAAAACATGGATTCACATGACAACGTCACGCTTGACTGGGGCGGCCAACGCATTCTTCCCAGTCCACCTGTCATCGTTGGCAACCCTGTCAGGTTCGATGTCACGCGCGCGGTGCTGGAAGCCAGCGCAGGCAAGGTAATCGTACGCTACCAGATCCGGGATCTGGTCAACAACTGGTCAAAATGGTCCCTTCAGCGCGACACCGACGTCGAGGTGGGCAACAGTTTTCTGCAGGCTCCAAGAGTCAGCGGCACTGGCGTGGTCGATGGCAAGATAGACCTGAAACTGTTGGGCAACAGCGACGTGCAGGTGGAGATTCCTGTCTACACCCTTAGAGCGGGGACTGCAGAATATGCGCAGGTTCAATCCTCGGCTGATACGCCACAGCCGTTCATGGAGCGCGACGACCAGGTGCAACTGGCCTGGAGCGGACACACCGCAGACGGTACTTTGCTGCCCGACGTGCTTCTCAACTACAAAGTTACGGAGAACGACATTGGCTGGCCCATCGCCCTGAGCGTGCCTAACGCGCAGGTGAAACTGATTGCGAAGGGCTACGCGACCATGCGCTATACAGTCACGCCTGCAACAGGACCTTCCAAGTATTCCCGAAGGGCCAATGTGCAGGTAATTGGCGACGTACAAAACTTGCCACCGCCCAGCATACTCGAGGCGACTGGCAGCATTCTGGACCCTGACGCACTCCCTGCGAGCGGGGCGACGGTTCATATCGACGCCTCCGAAATGATTGCCATCGGCGACCAATTGCAAGTCTCCTGGAGCGGCACCGCGGCCAACGGGACACCTTTGGTGCATACGATCAACGTCCTCGTCACGGGAAGCGTTGTCGGGAAACCCATTACGCGCTCAGTGAGCAAAACCTTCGTCGACCCCTTGGTCAATGGCAAGGTGGACCTCAGCTACACGTTGTACAAGGGTGACGGGCCAGTCATTGTTTCACCGGTTAGCACGTTCCAGATTCGCCAGGCAGGCGCGCAGTTGCCCGCTCCGGTCGTGGATCATTCCGAAGGCGATTTGCTGGACCCCGCAAAAGTACCGGCTAACGGCACCACCATCCGGGTCAATTACACCCCCATGCAGGCGGGGGAAACCGTCACCGTCGTCTGGGCGACAGATTCGCCTTTCACAGACACGTTCGTGGTGCCATCGAACTGGAACGGCAAAGAAATTCCTTTCGATCTGGCGAAGACGTACGTCGACGCCAACTTCGGCAAAACGGTGCAGGTGTACTACACGGTGGTTTTGAACGGAGCGACCCGCACCTCTGCCAGCAAAGCGCTGCTCATACAGGCCGCAGGGCCAAGCGAGCTCATTGACGACTTCGACGAGCATGACGCCGATTTGATCAGCGCGGGGGGATTGATCAAGACCCGGAACATGACGATCCGGTTCGTATCGGGGACAGGTGCCGCCGGCTTCGATGGGCGCTATGTCCTCCATCCCGAAGCTGATACCGGGCTTTTCACCAATCCGGTCCTGCAAGTCAGTTATCGAGAAAACGGCAGTCAGGTGATTGAGCTTCAGTGCGACACCGACTGCACCACCCTGAGCTTCAACGTTCATGGCGTGGCTTCCAATGCCACCGCGATCCGCTACCTGGACGCCTCCAGAACGGAGCTACGCACACAGGTGTTGCCATCGCAACTCAACCAGACCGTGACTTACACGAGCCCAACGAGTCGCATTCGGTATCTGGAAATCACCAGCAACGCTGACTGGACCCTTTGGGACCACTTCGTTATGAAAATCTGAAACGCGCCAAAGCGCATTTACGCTCAACAAGGATGAACATCATGAGCAAGATCACAGACGACGACAAAAAAAAACTGGCCGAAGCCTTCTCCTCAGTGGGTAAGACCCCTGGCGTGAGCACGTTCAGCAGCACTCAACAGAACACCTTCCCCGCACCGACGGTGACCGAAGCACCTTCAGGCACCCTGAATCCCATACTCGGTACATCTGGCGTACGCGTCGAGGTTGCCTACCCCGAGATGAACGTCTCAGACATCATCGGGCTGTCGTTCAACGGTAATGACACATTCGAAGCGCAGAACGGCAGCATGTTCGGCAAGGTGACGTTCGCCGTGCAAGTCGCGGACGTTGCCAAAGCGATCGGCAAGACCGTCGATGTCATCTACGCGGTGGTCCGCCCAGCCGGCACTTCAATTTCCGAGTTCTTGAAACTCACCGTGACCCCGATCCCGGAAAACCAGCTCGCGGGCCCGCAGATCACACAAGCCACTGGGGGCACACTTGATGTGACCGCCTTGACGGCCGACGCCGATGTCACGGTGTCGGCATGGCCTTTAATCGCCGTCGGGCAACGTCTTTGGCTAAAGCTGGAAGGCTCGACCGCGCTGGATTTGCCCGCATGGCAGGGCTTTGCGATCACCAGCACAGGCGTTCAAAGCACTAAGATTCCGCAAAGCTTTCTGAAAGGCCTGACCGACGGCTCTTCACTGAAGCTGGTGTTGGAAGTGTCGTTCGATGGGGGGGCCACGCGCCAGGCATTTCCGTTGACGACATATGCCATCACGGCCGTGCCGCCCATTACCTCCGTCACCATCGACCGAGTGACCGACTCTAAGGGCGTCGATATCCCCCACGAAGGCACCACCACAGACACCAGTGTGACGATCTATGGCTCGGTGGCGTGATCAAAATCATGCCTGCGCAGTGGGCAGCGGGGCCGTTGACCATACGCGCAGATGTCACGCGCGAAACAGCTCACCCGGCGTGAAGCCGAACAGGCCTTTGAACGCTGCGATGAACGCTGACGTTGAGTCATACCCGCAATTCAGGGCGGTGCTGGTCACGCTGTCGCCCTCCTCCAATGCATCGAGCGACGCGAGCAATCGCGCTCGTTGTCGCCACCCTCTGAAACTCAAACCGGTCTCGCGCTGGAACAGGCGCATCAGGGTCTTTTCCGACATGTTCAGGCGCGCGGCCCAATCGGTGAGCGTGATGGTCTGGCCGGGGTCTTCGACCAGTTCATTGCACAGCGCCAGCAAGCGGGCATGACGGGGCAACGGCAGGGAAAAGCCGACCTCAGGCAGTTGCGCCAGTTGATCGAGCAGCACCTGCACCAGTCGGGACTCGTGGCTGTCGCGTTCGGGATAATCCGGGGGCAACAGGCAGAAAGCTTTGATGAGTTCACGGGCCAGCGGCGTGACTTCCAGCACCCGGCAGCGATCTGGCGCCCATAAAGAATCCTGAGTGCGAACGTACAGGCTGCGCATTTCTGCCCGGGTCGAGGTGACCACTTCATGACCCAGCCCGGCGGGAATCCACACGCCCCACTGCGGCGGCGCGAAGAAGCTGCCCTGCTCGGTGTGAACGCCGAGAACGCCGCTGATGGCGTAGGAAAACTGCACCCAGTCGTGGCGATGGGTGGGTGTCCATGAGCCCGCACTCAAACTTTCGGCACGGGCGTAAACGGGACGAGGCAGGTCGGTCAGGGCGGGGATCTGCCGCAGCGTGTCGGGGCTGCGGGAGGTTGAATGTCCTTTGCTCGGCATGGGCGCGCCTTCTGTCGTGAAGCGGGCAGTTTACGGGGCCATCAATAGGCTATTCCAGCAATACAGTTCAGACTCAGCGCTTTCCACTTCTGCCTCGGTTTACGCCTGCGCCTCTGACGAAGGCGGAGTTGGCTTGCCTACGATCTGCCGGGGACCGGCAGTGAATCCGGCGCGCGCGGTGTGTCAGGCAAATAGCGTCGTCGGGTTTTACTGCCGCTCCGCGCCAGATCGCGAGCAAGCTTGCTCCTACGGCCTGCGGCCAGAATCAAAAGCTTCACCCGCCTACAATCTGCATCTGCCGAAGGCGTGGGAGTGCCGGGGTGGCGCTCCACCTTGCCTACGATCTGCCGGGCACCGGCAGTGAATCCGGCGCGCGGTGTGTCAGGCAGGACGCTCATTCACCGCTCCAGAATCGCCGTAACGCCCTGCCCGCCCGCTGCACAAATCGAGATCAGCCCGCGCCCTTGCCCCGCCACGCTGAGCAGTTTCGCGAGGTTGGCGACGATGCGCCCGCCGGTCGCGGCGAAGGGGTGTCCTGCTGCCAGCGAGCTGCCTTTGACGTTGAGCTTGCTGCGGTCGATGGCCCCCAACGGCGCATCGAGGCCCAGACGGTTTTTGCAGTATTCCGGGTCTTCCCAGGCTTTAAGCGTGCACAGCACCTGCGCGGCGAATGCCTCGTGGATTTCGTAGTAATCGAAGTCCTGCAACGTCAAACCATTGCGTGCCAGCAGCCGTGGCACGGCATAGACAGGCGCCATCAGCAGCCCTTCGTCGCCCCGCACGAAATCCACCGCTGCCGCCTCGCCATCGCGCAGATACGCCAGGATCGGCAGGCCACGCGCATTGGCCCATTCCTCACTGGCCAGCAACACCACCGACGCGCCATCGGTCAACGGCGTAGAGTTTCCCGCCGTCAACGTGCCACGAGGGCTGCGCTCGTAGGCCGGTTTGAGTGATGCCATTTTTTCGAGGCTGGCGTCGACGCGTAGATTGTTGTCCCGGGTCAGGTTTCGAAACGGTGTCAGCAGATCATCCTGCCAATCCGAGTCATAGGCAGCCGCCATTTTCTGATGGCTTTCCAACGCCAGTTGGTCCTGGGCCTCCCGAGGTATCTGCCAGGTCTGCGCCATCAGCTCGCAGTGCTGCCCCATCGACAGCCCTGTGCGAGGCTCGCCGTTGCGGGGCAATTCGGGCTTGAGGTTGTGCGGCCTCAGTTGGGTCAGCACCTTGAGTTTGTCGCCCGTGCTCTTGGCGCGGTTGACCTGCAACAGGATGCGTCGCAAGTCTTCGTTCACCCCGATCGGCGCATCGGATGCCGTGTCCACGCCGCCCGCGATGCCGCACTCGATTTGCCCCAGGGCGATTTTATTGGCCACCAGCAACGCCGCTTCCAGCCCGGTGCCACAGGCCTGCTGAACGTCGTAGGCCGGGGTCTGCGGAGACAGACGCGAACCCAGGACACACTCGCGCGTCAGGTTGAAATCCCGGGAGTGCTTGAGCACTGCACCCGCCGCCACTTCGCCCATGCGCAGGCCGTGCAGGTTGAAGCGTTCGATCAGGCCTTCCAGCGCGGCGGTGAGCATGTCCTGATTGCTGGCGGTGGCGTACGCGCCATTGGAGCGGGCGAACGGAATGCGATTGCCTCCGACGATGGCGACGCGGCGTATCTGGTTCATTGAAATCTCCCTGTCCTGTGTGCGCTGATCAGCCCGAAAGCGTAGGACTTATTAGCCATTGATGTGGTCCACTTCTTTGAACCCCGACTCAAGGAGAGTGTTCCATGGCATCTGATCGCTACATTGACTTCGCCAACTCGGACATCGGTCGCCGACTGGTCGGAGCCGTGGGCCTTCCCGCGCCAGCGCGACTGGAACGCTGGCAGGCCGGGCGCCTGCGTCCGGTAGAAGGTGCGCTGCTGTTGAGCGGCGGCCCGTTGGCGGAGCGCGTCAGCGAGTTTGCCCCGCGCATGACCGACTTGCTGTTCAGCTTCGCGAGTGACGTCAGCGGCGCGCATCCGTGGGCACCCGATCAGGGCTCGAAGATAAAAGCGGTCGTGTTCGACGCCAGCCCCCTTTTGCATACCTCCCAACTCTCTGAGCTGCGCGACTTTTTCCAGCCGGTGATCCGCCATCTGGAAAACAGCGCGCACATCGTGATCCTCGCCCGCACGCCCGACACCCAGACCGATCCACTGGCCGCCAGCACACAGCAGGCGATCGAAGGCTTCAGCCGCTCGCTGGCGAAAGAAATGCGCAACGGCGGCACGGTTCAACTGCTGCAAATCGAAGACGGCGCGGAAGATCAACTGGAAGGCGCCTTGCGTTTTTTCCTGTCGCCAAAGAGCGCGTTCATCTCCGGCCAGGTCATTCGCCTCAGCGCCTCAACAGCCCACGTGCAGGACTGGAGTCGCCCACTGGCCGGACGCAAGGCATTGGTGACCGGCGCTGCTCGCGGCATCGGTGCGGCCATCGCGGAAACCCTGGCCCGAGATGGCGCAGATGTTGTGTTACTGGATGTGCCACAAGCCAAGTCCGACCTTGAAGCCTTGGCCGCGCGGCTTGGCGGTCAACCGCTGGTGCTGGATATCTGCGCACCGGATGCCGCAGCCCAGTTGATCGAACACCTGCCCGACGGACTCGACATCCTCGTGCACAACGCGGGCATCACTCGCGATAAAACCCTTGCCAACATGACTGCCGACTTCTGGGATTCGGTGCTCAACGTCAACCTCAACGCCCCGCAACTACTGACGCAGGCACTCCTCGATGCAGGCACCCTGCGCGACAACGGCAGCGTGATTCTGATGGCCTCAATCAGCGGATTGGCCGGCAATCGTGGGCAAACGAATTACACCACCAGCAAGGCCGGTTTGATCGGGCTGGCGCGAGCGTTGGCACCCTCGTTGAAAGAACGCGGTATCAGCATCAACGCAGTGGCACCGGGCTTCATCGAAACCAGCATGACCGCGCACATGCCCTTCGCTTTGCGTGAAGCAGGCCGACGCATGAGTTCGCTCGGCCAGGGCGGCTTGCCCCAGGACGTCGCGGAAGCGGTGGCATGGTTGGGTCAGCCGGGCACCGGCTCGGTCACCGGGCAAGTGCTGAGAGTCTGCGGGCAAAGCGTGATTGGGGCTTAACGAATACGGGAGAGAATCGATGAGTGCACATTGGCGCTATCTGGACACCCCTCCATCGCTGCCGGGCTTGTTCATGCAGGCGGCGTTGCGGCGCAAGATCAGCGGCTCACAGCTGCCGGATCAGGGGCTGCGCTGCTGGGTCTCGGTGGACCCCGACAAAGTCAACGCCTTCTCCAAGGTCTGCGGGTTCATCCCCGGTAGCCTGTTGCCGCCCACGTACCCCCACGTGCTGGCGTTCCCGCTGCAAATGAAACTGCTGACCGACAAGGACTTCCCGTTTCCGCTGTTGGGGCTGGTGCATTTGCATAACCGCATCAGCATTCGCCGCCCGCTCGGCAGTGTGATCAAGGCGCAAGTCAGCGTGCGCGTCGCTAACCTCAAACCCCACGCAAAAGGCGCGACGTTCAGCCTGATCACGCAGTTCGAAGACGCGCTGGGGCTGCTGTGGGAAGAGGACAGCACCATGCTGTGCAAAGGCGCGAAGATCGAAGGTGAAATTGAAAGTGCCTACGAACCGGCACCGCTGCCGATGACCGAGCTGGCGACGTGGTACGTCCCCGCCGATATCGGTCGGCAATACGCGAAAGTCAGCGGCGATTACAACCCGATCCACCTGAGCGACAGCAGCGCCAAGCTGTTCGGCTTCCCTACGGCCATCGCCCATGGCCTGTGGATGAAAAGCCGGACGCTGGCCGCGCTGGATGATCATTTGCCTGCGTCAAATGTGGATATCTCGGTGGAGTTTCAGAAGCCCGTTCACCTGCCGAGCGAGGTGACGCTGTCCGCCAGCGCGGCGGGGTCTCATGGTCAGTTGAAGGTCCAGGGCAAGGAAGGGATCGTGCACATGATCGGGACGTGGCAACCTGCGGCGGAGTGACTACAGCTTCAGATTTCACCTCTCACCCTTGTAGGAGTGAGCTTGCTCGCGATGACGGTCTGTCAGTCACCATTCCGAATCTGGCACGCCGCCATCGCGAGCAAGCTCACTCCTACAGTGACTAACGCACCGAATTTCCATCGGCTTCACTTGATTCCGCCCCGCATCCCCCTGAAGCTACCCACCTTCAGGAGACCCGCCCCATGAACCTCGACGAAATCACCCAACGCCTGCATCGCATCCGCGATACCAATGACTGGCGGCAATTTCACAGCCCTAAAAATCTCGCCATGGCCGCCAGTGTGGAAATGGCCGAGCTGGTGGAGATTTTTCAGTGGAAAACCGAGGACCAGTCACGTCAGCTACCCGCCGATGAACTCGCCCACGCGGGTCAGGAAGTGGGTGACATCGTGCTGTATCTGCTGCTGATGTGCAGCGAACTGGGGCTGGACATGAACGAAGTGGTACGCGCCAAGCTGGCCGACAGCGAGCGGCGGTTCAGCAAATGAGCGACCGTCATTTCGACCAGTTGGCCACGCGCTTCGCCGAGAAGATTTACGGCGGCGCCAAGGGCGCGATCCGTCTGGCGGTGTTGCAGGCAGACCTGAAAGAAAGCCTGCCGGACCGCCCCCTGCGCGTCCTCGACATCGGCGCCGGGCTGGGCCACATGTCGCTCTGGCTCGCTGAACAGGGGCATGACGTCACCCTGGCCGAGCCTGCTGAACCGATGCTGGAAGGCGCACGCCAGCGCTTCGCAGACGCCGGACAAACGGGCACATTCATTCAAGCCCCATGGCAGGCGCTCCCTGAGCAACTGAGCGAGCCGTACGATCTGGTGATTTGCCACGCCGTGCTTGAATGGCTTGCCGAACCCTTCACCATCCTGCCGGTCTTGCGCCAGCTCACCCAAGCCGATGGCTGGCTGTCGTTGGCGTTCTACAACCGGGATGCGTTGATTTATCGCAATCTGCTCAAGGGCCATTTCCGCAAAATGCGTCGAAATACGCTGGCCGGTGAAAAGCAGAGCCTGACCCCGCAAGAACCCCTTGATCCGCGCGAATTAGCGGCGCAACTTGAGGGTCTGTGGCGGGTCGAAACCCAGAGTGGCGTTCGGGTATTCCACGATTACATGCCGGTCGAATTCCAGGCGAAAGCCGAGCTGGCCGACCTGCTGGAAATGGAACTCGCCCACCGTCGCCACCCAAGCTTTGCCGGATTGGGACGTTATCTGCACTGGATGTGCCGACCTGTTTGAGGCTACCTGCGGAGACCATCATGAAACGCCTCGCTTTGCTGCCCCTCTTCCTGGCTTTGGCCGCGTGTCAGAGCCCCAACCCGTACACGGCTGTTTCCGCCGCCATTCCGCCTGCTCCGCCGCAAGCGGCCAACGCCATCGACATGAGCGCCTACCCCGCTGCGCCCCGTGATTTCGGGCGTTATCGCAACTGGACGTGGCTCAACGGTCAGTTGCCGCCGGGCACGCAATGGGCGGAGTCGGCGCAGGTCGCAGAAGCGGTGAGCAACGGTCTCGACCAGCGGGGCTTGCGGCCTTCGCAGAACCCGCAGACCGCTGATTTGCGCGTCGCGGCCGACACCCACACGGAAACCCGTATTCGTCAGGTGCGTGACGATTATTACGACCCGTACTACGGCGGTGGTTATTACAACGGGTATCGCAACGGCTATGGCGGCTACGCCACGGTGCCGGTCGTGCGAACCTATCAGGAGCAAGTCGTGGTGGTGCGCATCAGCCTGTTCGACGGTCGCAGCGGTCAGCCCGTTTGGAGCGCCAGCGCCGAAACCGGCAGCGGCGGCGATCAGTCGGCGCGGGCGAAGGCGTTGCGCCAGGCCGTGCAGCACGCGCTGACCGCTTATCCGCCGTCGTAATCTTTCCTGTTTTCTTTCTGGAGAACCGTCATGTTCCGCTGCATCGCTGTCGTGTGTGTTGCCCTGCTGCTCGCCGCGTGCCAGACCGATCGGGTCAATCGTGACTTCGACGCGCAGCGCGATTTCGGTGGGTATCGAACCTGGGCTTGGAAAGAACCGGCTCTGCAATATCAGCCCAACGACCCTCGCATCAAAAGCGACCTGACTGAGCAGCGCATTCGGCAGTCGGTCGGTGAGCAGCTTGACCAACGTGGCCTGCGCATGGCGGCGTCGGGTGCAAAGGCCGACGTCCAAGTGCAAGCCTGGCTGATCGTCGAAGACCGCCAACAACTGGTCACCACCCACTACGGCGGTGGCGGCTATTGGGGCAACCCGTGGGGCGGTTACTGGGGCGGCCCGATCGGCAGTGAAACGCGCAGCGTCGACTACAAGGTCTCGACCCTGCAAATCGACATGCTGGACGGCAAGGACGGCAAACTGGTCTGGCGCGGCAGCACCGAACAGGTGGTGAACGACAACAACGCCAACCCGGCCGCGCGGGAATTGGCGCTGCGTCAGACCGTACAGAAAATCCTCCAGCAATACCCGCCCCATTGATGTGCGGGTAACTAACTCTGTGGGAGCGAATTCATTCGCGAAAAATCGTTCAGACGCTACAGATGCGTCGCATGTACGGACGTTTCGCGAATGAATTCGCTCCCACAGGGATTTCACTCCGATTCGGCATTCGTGTCGACATAACGTCCGATTCCGTCCATCACCCGGCACACTTCTCAACCCCCGGCTACACTCCCCGCATCTCGGGTGAGTAGCGACGGCTTTGCCGAAGGAGTGCTGGATGTCTCCCCTGATGTACCCCTACGCACGTCGGGACCGGCAGCGTGGCGCCATAGGATTGATGGCCGCGCTGACCCTGGCTCTGGCTCTGCTGTGCACCCTGGTGGTGGTCGACAGCGGGCGACTCTACATGGAAAAACGCTCGTTGCAGCGCGTGGCGGATGTGGCGGCGCTGGAGGCTGCCAGTCGCGGCGGCGATTGCACCGGCAGTAACACCGCCAGCACGTACGCCACCCAAAGTGCGACCCGCAACGGTTTCACGGTTTCCGACAACACCCGTACCTTGGCCACGCGCTGCGGCATCCTGATCGTCGGCACTGACAGTCGACGCACCTTCGCGGTCGACGCCACCCGTTCTGACGCCATTCAGGTCACGGTCAGCCACAGCGTGCCACGCAGCATCGCGGCCGGTGTCAGTGCGATGTTCGACACCACGCCGTCGCCACCCGATGTTCAACTGAGTGCGGTGGCGGTGGCGGCCGGCGTTCCACCGATCGCAGCTCTGAGCATTCGCAACACCACGCTGCAATTGAATTCCGCCAACGCGAGCATCCTCAACCCGCTGATCGGCGGTTTTCTGGGCAGCAGTGTCAATCTGGATGTCGCAGGCTGGCAGGGGCTGGCCAACAGCAACATCAGCCTGCTCGGCTACCTGGATCAGTTGAAGAGCGACATCAAACTGTCGGCCCTCGATTACACGCAACTGTTGAGCAGCAACATTGCGGTCAGCCAACTCCTGCAATCGGCAATCAACGTGCTCGACCCCAACGGCACCCTCGGCGCCACTGCAACCGTGCTCGGGTTGAAGGCGCTCAAGGTGGCGGTAGGCTCGACGCAAGTGGTGCTGGGCAATCTCCTTCAGGTTCAGGGCGGGACCGACATCGCCGCGCTCAACACCAAGGTCAATCTGATGGACCTCGTGGAAGGCTTCGCCCAGTTGGCGAACAAACAGAATGGCCTGGTGGCCAACTTTCCGATCAATCTCGCAGGGCTGGCTCAGGTCAACGCTCGCGTACAAGTGATTGAACCTGGCCAGCTGTCTGCCATAGGCAACCCCAAACTCGCGATAAAAGACCCCAACCCCAGAACCGGCCCCAACCGCATTTACGTGCGCACAGCGCAGGTCAAGACACTGCTGAACGTGAAACTGCCGGCGCTGGATGGGGTCGCCTCCCTGGCCAATGCCGCCACCAACCTCATCGCCCCACTGACGCCGACGGTCAGCAGCCTGCTGCACCTGGATCTTGTGGGCGTCGTCAATTCAGTGACCTGCCTCTTGGGTGCCGGGTGCCAGACGCTCGATCTTAAATGGCTCTCTGACAGCAGCAACAGCGTCAGCCTCGACATCGCGCTCACCGCCACCAGTGCCGAAAGCTATGTGACCGGGTACACCTGCACCACCAATACCAATAAATCACTGACCACTCAGACCCAGTCCGCCATCGTGGATTTGAAAGTCGGCAAGATTGACCCGGCTGCGGCATTTCCGGCGAGCACCAATCCGGCCACGATGGTTCCCGGCCCATTGCCAGTGCTGGATATCGGCATCAAGACCTGCCATCTGGTTCTGGGTATCGGCACGTGCGGCGCGCGAACCGCGTTTGCGGGGGGCGGCATCGGTGTGAGCCTGAATACTTCGCTGGGCGTCACGGGCACGCCGTTTACGTACATCTCACCCAACCTGCCGGAGATCAATCAGGCGGCGTACTTTCCTCCCTCCCCCGTCCTGACGACGCCGACCAGCGCCTTGTTGTCGAATGCGCTGTCGGGGATTCAGGTCAACATGTACAAACCCACTGTCAGCAATGGATTGGGGGATTTGCTTAGCAATCTGGGGACGGTGCTCAGCGGGATCACGACGGCCCTGGACCAGGTGCTGGCCAGCACGCTGACCCCGCTGATCAGCGGCTTGATCGACCCCTTGCTCAAAGGCCTCGGCGTCAACCTCAACGCCGTGGACGTCGGCGCCAACCTCAGCTGCAATCTGGGGCAGGCGAAGTTGGTGATCTGAGCGAAAAACCTCACTCCCGCACAATCGGCAACGCGATCCGGAAACACGCGCCCTCGCTGGAGTTGCTGACACTCAGACGGCCGCCCATCTGCTCAACGATCCCGTAACTCACCGACAGCCCCAGGCCCGTTCCCACGCCCACCGGTTTGGTGGTGAAGAACGGTTCGAAAATCCGCTCCAGCAGACGCGGGTCGATGCCGCCGCCGTTGTCTTCGACGATCAACCAAAGCGTCTGCTCGTCCAGTTCGACATGCAGGGCGATCCAGGGCTCGAAATCGCGGTCTTTTTCGCGCTTGGAAAGCAGCGCATCCCGGGCGTTGACCATCAGGTTGATCAGTACTTGCTCCAGTTGATCGACGTGCCCTCGCACTCTTACCCGCGCTCCCGGTTCACCGATGCGCAGGTCGACGCCTTTGCCCTTCATGCCTTCGCTGAGCATATTCAGCGTGCCATCCACCGCATCGATCGGGTCGAACAGTTGCTGCTCGATTTCCGAACGACGCCCGAAAACCCGCATGTGGTTGACCACCCGTGCTGCACGCTGGACCTGGGTGTCGATGCGGTTGAGCTTGTCGGTGAGGTAATCGATTTCCACCTCGCCGTTGCTCAAGCGCTTGAGGACGTTGACCACGGCCATGCGCATCACGTTGAGCGGTTGGTTGATCTCATGCGCGAGCCCCGTGGCCATCTCGCCGAGGGTCGCCATTTTGGCGCTCTGGTTGAGTTGCATCCGGGTGCGACGGATCTCGGTGTTGTCGCGGCCCACCGCCTGAATCTCGATCAGCTTACCGCTGTCGTCGAACACGCCCCGGTCGGCCCAGACCCACCACGCGTGCTCGCGTCCCGGCAGCTCCAGACAGATTTCCGACGTGCTCATGGGTGATTCCGGGGTCAGCTCTTCGATGCGCTTCACGAACGCTTCTTTCTGCTCGGCCGAAAACCATTCCCCGAGGTTCACACCCGGCAGTTGCGCAGGGGTGCATTCGAGATAATCCGCCAATGGCCGGTTGCCGAAATTCAGCACCAGGTCCGGCGTGTAGCGACAGATCATCGCAGGAGAATCTTCCACCAGAATCCGGTAACGCTCTTCGCTTTCCCTAACGCGCTCGGTGGCCTGTGTCGCTTCCGTGACGTCCAGCCAAAGCCCGACCGCCTCCACCGGCATGCCCAAGTCATCGCGCAATAACCGCGCCTCATCCAGCAGCCAGTGGTACTCGCCTTTTTTGTCCCGCAGGCGATACCGACAGCTGACCACACCCTCCCGCAACAACTGGCGTGTGCGCTGAAACCAGACGTCGCGGTCGTCGGGGTGAATGTATTGGGTGAGCAAGCCGTCGCTGCATTCCGCCTGGGACCAGCCCAACACCGGCGTCAGGCTGGCGCTGAAGAACGTCGGTTCAAGGCTGCCCCGATCGTAGCTCAGCACGTAGATCACCGCGGGCGAGCTGGCGATGAGGTTGTCCAGCCGGGCGTGAGCAGCCGCGGCCTGGGTTTCCTGATTCTTGATATCGCTGACGTCGAGCATGAAGCCCAGCACCCGCCGCGCCTGCCCGCTGACCAGTTCCTGCCCCTGAATCCGCAGCCAGACCGGCGGGTGAGCGCCCTCATCGTCACGCAACCGGACGCAGGACAACATCGGCGTCCCATGCTCACGCAACCCGCCAAGGCGGCTTTCCAGCTCATGACGGTCGGCGGGATGGATCAGTTGTAGCCACTGGCTAAGGGGCAGCACGTCGCTGGTCTCCGGCAGACCCAGCGTTCTCGCCAACTGAGGAGCAAGCTGCACTTCGTCGGTGTCGGGCAACAATTCCCACCAGCCGGTGCCTAGCAGGTCCTGCAACACCGCCAGCCGTTCCAGTTGATGGCGGTGCACCTGATCGGCATGGCGATAGAGGATGGGCCCGGCAAGTGCCGAGCAGAGGTTCATCCACTCCCGATCCCCCAGCTCAGGCGCCTGTTGCGCGGCATCGTAGAACCCGAACAACATCCACGCCTTCACAGAGCCCTCTTTGTGGTGCGGCAACAGAAACCCCTCGGCGTTGCCAAACGCGCTTTGCAGATGCACGAGGTGGCTGGGAGCGTCGAAGTCAATCTGGTGCGTGACCGTGCCGTTCAGTGAGTCGAGGTCGGTGCCCAGGCGCTGTCCGTCCTGCCACAGCTGCGGCGCGGTGTGAGCGTTGTAATGGGCGAAGATGCGCCAGCCCAGACCACTGGGTTCTGCGAGCGCCAGCGCCAGACACGGCACCCGATAATTCTGCGCCAGCTCTTCCAGTTGCTCGGCGGTGACCGCTTGCAACCGGTCGATGTGGCATCCCCGGACTTTCTCTGCAATCTGCCCGGCCACCCGCAAGCACTGCTGACGGCTTTGCGCGACGTTGGCTTCTTCCATCAGGTCGCCAATGTCGAGCAATTGCAGCAACCAACTGCCGGGCAGGTTCGTCGACTGTGCCTGGACCCAGCCGCGCGTGTGCAGCACCTGGCCGCCCGGTCGTTTGAAATCCAGATCGAGCATGTGCCCCAGCCACTCCTGCGGCGAACCTTCCACCACCAGCGCGCTGCTCGGCATCAGAAAGCTCAACAGACGCTGCGGCGGCGCCGTCGACGCCCCCATCCCCAACGCGCTGCGCAACGGCTTGCTGATGCTGGTGACATGCCCGTCCTGATCCAGCTGCATGTGCCAGTCCGCACTGACTGACGTCGGCTCGACACTCAGGGATTCCGGTTCGCGCCCGGAAGGTGCATCGCCGCGCCCGAGCCAACGGTTGAGGATTTCATTTTTAAGGGGCAAGTTGCAGGCTCGCTTCAGCAGAAAGGTAGGTCGGCAGATTCGGCACGTCACCGATTCCGGGTAGCGTCAGCACCGGCATGACCTGAGTCAGCTTGCTTTTGGGGTAATCGATCCGGACTTTGAGCAATTTGCCGTCGAAGCTGACAGTGGCATCCGAGGTGGGATTGAAGCCGAGCGCCGACGGAATCCAGGCCAATTGTGTCGTCAATGCCGACTTGGCCTGAGTCGTGACCAAGGTGGCGTAAGCGGCGGGTGTGGTGGCGCTGCCGGGGCTGATGGCCACGCTCTGGCGCACCGCTTCGGCGGTGGCGTTGTTGAACGATTGCATCATCAGCAAGGGCAGGCTGTAGGTCACCAACGCGTAGAAAATCGCGAAGAAAATCACGAACACGAGGGCAAATTCGATGGCGGCGGCGCCACGTTGCCTGATGGGGGAAAAATTGCGAGCGATCCTGCGCATGCCGACGTCTACCCTGACAGTGCTACCGTGCTTGGAGCATAGATTCTTTACGGAAAACAGGACGTTTTTTACCCAATGAATTTACTTTTCCTACTGGTGTGGTTTGCCGTATGCGCGGATCAGGACGCTCGCGCCAGGCGGGTTTCCAACGTTCTGACCTTCGGCGCCGGGCTGACCGCGGTGTTCTATCTGGTGATGAACGGTGAAAGCTGGCTGGGTGCACCGTCACCGCAGCCTTGGTGGGCGTTGCTGCTGACGTTGCTGCTGACGTTGCCGGGGTACGCGCTGGGCAGGCTC
This sequence comes from Pseudomonas salicis, assembly GCF_057128705.1. Lineage (NCBI taxonomy): Bacteria > Pseudomonadati > Pseudomonadota > Gammaproteobacteria > Pseudomonadales > Pseudomonadaceae > Pseudomonas > Pseudomonas salicis. Next base: position 395,424 of record NZ_JBSKHU010000005.1, on the reverse strand, counting down.
GGCGCAGGGGATGTGAAACTGTTGAGTGCCCTGGCACTCGCCAGCGACACGGCGCTGGTGCTGGGCACATTCATCGGTGCGGGCGTGACCAGCGTGGCCTGGTTGCTCGTGCGCCAGAGCATATGGCGCCATGTGGGTCAACGGGTCAGGACGCGTTATCCACAGCTGTCGCCCGAAACGTCAACAAAGCAGCCCTTCGTGCCTTTCCTGTTTTTGGGGTGCATCGCTACCCTCATTTGGGTCCACTAGTCGAATTGCCATCACACGCTATGTACATAGTCCGAAAGTGAGTCTAGGTTTGTTCCTACGTCCGGGCAGAGAACTGTCCTACAGTGGTTGCCATAAAGGATAGGCAAGGCACCGGGCCCGGTTCAGCCGTAGTCGCAGCAGGGAGTAGCGCGTGAACAAGCAATCGGCAATAAAGGTTCTAGTGGTCGACGATCAACCGCTCATCGTCGATGAGATCAGCGAGTTTCTGGAGGGCAGCGGTTACCGTTGCGTGCCTTGTTACTCCAGCCGTGAGGCGCTGGAACGGTTCCGCGACGACAGCGCCATCGCCATCGTCCTGTGCGATCTGGACATGCCGGGGCTTAATGGCATCGAACTGGTGGAGGCCCTGAAACTGCTGGCGGGCAAGAAGCGCATCTTCGAGTCCATCATGCTCACGGGCCGCGCCGAGAAACAGGACGTTATCAAGGCCCTGCGTGCGGGGATCGCCGATTACTACCAAAAACCCGTCGACCTGAACGAGCTGCTCGAAGGCGTACGGCGGCAGGAAGATTCGCTGGAAGAACGGGTCAAGAACGTCCAGCACCTGGGCCATCTCAACGACAAGTTGCAGTTCCTCGCCGCGTCCATCGACGACCTCTGCCAGGACCTCGACAAATCCCGCCAGATCGCCCAGCCCGCACAGGCTGAAAGCGACGGCGACTTCGAGATGCCCGCCATCTTCGAACAGCTTTCCCCACGCCAGCTCGACGTCGCAAGGCTGGTGAGCAAAGGCCAGACCAACTACCAGATCGCCTGCGAACTGGGCATCACCGAAAACACGGTGAAGCTCTATGTGTCGCAGGTGCTGCGCCTGACCCACATGCACAACCGCACCCAACTGGCCCTGGCCCTGTCACCCAGTACCGCACGCGGGCGGGTGACGGCGCATTGAGCGTCCAAGCGTCTGATATCTGGACTTGGCGCCGGATTGTAGGAGTGAGCTTGCTCGCGATTGCGTTATGTCAGTCGCCCTGGATGTAACTGTTCGTACGCCTCGCGAGCAAGCTCACTCCTACAGGTCTGCGTCAGATTCGGGGTCAGCGCGCTACCGCTCAATTACTCCCCGAACTGCTCCCCGACACGCTGCCGCCTTTTTTCTGTTCATAAAAATCCGGGATCGGATGCTGGTAGGTGTTGAGCCAGCGCTGCATCGTCAGGTCGCGTTCGATAGGGGCTTGGGGTTGGGGAATGGGGGACGCGGCCCTGCCGCTGGCCTGGAGTTGCAGCCAGTCTTCCGTCTGTTTTTGCGAAGCCGAGGACGGGCCAGGTTCGATGGCGAAGGCGGTGCCGCTGAGCGTCAGCATGCACAAACCCGTCAACAATAGGCGTTTCATGGTTGTCTCCCTGCGATCGACGGAGCCTCGATGACGGCGGCGACTTTGTCGGCCTTGAGTGGCGTGCCTGCCGGGGTTTTTTTGAGTGTCTCGGCGCGTGCCTGGGCGTCGTTCACCTGCTCAGGTGTCAACCCGGTGCGCGACACCAGCTCCGCCGCTTGGGTCCAGTCATCCTGATAAATCAGCAACGTGACCATGTTCAGCGCCGCAAGCGTGTCGGGCTGTTTCAGCTCCATCGCCGTGAGGAACTGAAAGCGTGCCAGGTCGAGCTTGCGCTGATTGAGGTAAACGACACCCAGGTCATTGCGAATTTTCTCGTCAGTGGGCGACAGCTTCACCGCCGTCTGCAAGTACATCAGCGCTTGATTGTTGTCCCCCCGCGCAGCGGCGAGCTGGCCAAGTCCATGCTCGCCCTCGGCGGCGCGGCAGGTGCCGATCAGGCTCTTGTACAGCGGCTCGGCCTCGTTGCTACCCAACAGACGCAGCACTCGGGCCTTGCGCAGCCGCACATCCGGCAACGTCGGCGGCAAGCTTTCCAGATGGGCCAGGCTCGCGTGCAAGCGGCCTTCATCGGCCATGTCCTGCGCCATGTTCAACGCCAGCTCCTGATCCGACGTCGGCTTCGCACAGCTGCCCGCCGTAGCCTGCGCCAGCCAGGGTGCCGTGCCGTCAGCGGCGCAACCACTGAGCAACGCCAGGCCTATTACTGCGATGAGCGCTTTCATTCGATCTCCTAATGCGAACCCAATGCCTTGCCAATGGCGACGAAGCCTGGCCCGGCCAATACGATCAATAACGCGGGAAACAGAAACACCATCATCACGATCGACATCTTCGCCGACAGCTTGGAAATGTATTCCTGCAACCGCGTCAAACGGCGGTCATCGATCAACTGCTTGAGCGCCAGCAGCGACTTCATCGCCCCGCCGCCCTGGTGAATCAACTGATTGAGAATGACGCAGGTGTCGCTGAACTCATCCACCGCCAGGACGGCGGCCATCTTGTTCAGCTCATCACCCAGTTCCAGACCTGAGTCGATACGCACCAGCATCACCCGAAGCTCCGACGACAGCACCGGCAGCAGGCTTCGCCCCTCGTTGCTCAACACCCGCAGCGCCTGTTCCACCGCCATGCCCGATTCGAACAGGATGCGAAGCAGTGGAATGAATGTGGCGATTTCCGCGACCGCCTGTTTTTGCCGGCGCGCGGCTGCCGTGGCGAGAATGCGTTTGGGCGCGAGATAGCCGAGGCCCAGCGCGAACATCGGCGCCAGCAGCGGGTATTCGACGTCACTGAAGAACAGCGCCTGCACCAGCATCACGATGCACACCGCCACAATGGGCGTGCCGACCTGGCAGGCCGCGAACAACGAACGCTGGCTCGCCCGCCGCCAGCCGATGCGGTTCAACAGGATTTGAGTTTCGCTGTCCAGGCTGACCGAACGCTGGCCGAATCGGCTGTCACCCAGCAAGCGTAATAACGTGCTCACCCGACTGTCGCGGGCGACCACCCCTTGCAATCGCGACATCACCAGGCGTTCATTGCGGCGCTGGCGGGCCACGGTCAGCAGCAGGAAGAATCCGGCGATGAAGAACATCAATGCGCTGAGCAACAAGGCCATCTCACACGCTCCGCAACATGCGCCACAGCGCCAGACAGCCCGCCGTCTGCATGCCAAACGCGACCATCAGCATGGTCTTCCCCGAACCGTCGTTCCACATGTGCAGCAGGTAGTTCGGGTTCACTGCCAGAAAGTACGCCACCATGCCCACCGGCAGCAGCGCCAGCACCACGGCGGTCATGCGGGTTTCGCCGGTCATCGCCCGCAACTGCCGTGCGCCCTGCTCGCGCTCACGGATCAAGCGAATCAGGTTGTCGAGCAATTCGCTGGCATTGCCGCCGTAACGGTGATTGACCCGCAGGCCCATGGCGAACAGCTGGAACTCATCGCGCTCGTACAGCTCAGCGAAGTCCTGCACGGCGTCTGGTAATGAAACGCCCATCTGCACGTTGCGCTTGATGCGCGACATGGCGTCGTTCAGGGGATAACTCGCCGAGTCGATGCTGTGCAGAATGGCATCACCCAACGTGCGGCCGGATTTCAGGCTGCGCACGGCGTGATCGAGCAACTGCGGCAATTGCTCGATCATGCGCCGCACCCGACGCCGATAGCGAAAGCTGACGTAAAAACGCAACACGATGACCGGCAGCAAAATGCCCAGCATCAGACCAAACCCGTCGTGCAGCAGATAGCCCAGCAACATCGCCATCGCCCAGACGGTGAGGGCCAGCGGCAAGCGCTCGGTGGGCCGCCCCAACCCTGCCCGCAGAAAGGCACGTTCTATTCGCGCCAGACCCGGTTTCGCGACATCGGGTTCAGGCTGCCCCAATGACAGGCGCGCCATGACGCGGTCATGAGCGCCCTGGTTCAGCCCGCGATAAAACAGGTAGAACGACAGCAGCATCAGCAACATGAAGACGAGCCCGAGGATAATCGCGCCTTTCACCTGAACCTCCCTGACCCTGCCTAATAGTCCATCTGCCGCAGTTTGTCCCCGGCGGGGTTCATGGCCTCGCGCAAGAAACCGAAGCCGGTCCGCCGATCCAGGCGGAACAACGTATTGGTGACGTACACGTCGTCCCGCACGCCCACCACTTCCACCACCTCGCTGACGCAGCGTCGCCCATCGGGCATGCGCGTCAGCTGGATGATCACGTCCAGCGCCGCGCAGATCATCTGCCGCAAGGTTTTCTCGGCGATTTGCCGGCCCGTCAACCCCACCAGCGTCTCCAGCCGCAGCAAGGCATCCTGCGCGTTGTTGGCGTGCACGGTGCTCATGGAGCCGTCGTGCCCGGTGTTCATCGCGGTCAGCACGTCGAGCACTTCAACGCCTCGAATCTCGCCGAGGATGATCCGGTCGGGGCGCATCCGCAGAGCGTTGCGAATCAGGTCGCTGGCGCGCACCTCACCGTGGCCCTCGGCATTGGGGGGGCGGGTTTCCAGGCGCACGACGTGGGGGTGGCCAAGCTGCAATTCGGCGACGTCTTCGATGGTCACCAGCCGCTGCTGGGTCTGGATCATCTGACTCATGACGTTGAGCATGGTGGTCTTGCCAGTGCCCGTACCGCCGCTGATGAGGATGTTGCAGCGCTTGCTCACGGCGGTTTCAAGAAAGTCGTAGATAGACTGGTCGATGGTCTGCATCGCCACCAGGTCGGCGCTCTTGAGCATGTCCTTGCGGAATTTCCGGATCGACACGCACGGCCCGTCCAGCGCAATGGGCGGGATGATCGCGTTGACCCGGCTGCCATCGGGCAAACGCGCATCGACCATCGGCGAGGATTCGTCCAGACGACGCCCCAGCGGCGCGAGAATCCGCTGAATCACACGCTCGACGTGGTGGGAATCGATGAAGCGCAGGTCCGAATGGTGCAACACGCCTTCGCGCTCGATGAACACTTTGTTCGGGCCGTTGACCAGAATTTCCGTCACTGACTTGTCCCGCAGCAGCACCTCCAGCGGACCGAAACCGGTGAGTTCATCCACCAACTCCTCCGCAAGCCGCTCCATCTCGTAACGGGAAATCGCCAGCCGCAGCCGCGCCACGTATTCGGCCACTTTGTCGGTGACGAACTGAGCCAGCGCCGGGCGCGTGCCTTCCAGCAGGTTGCGTCCGCTTTCTTCGATGGCATCGATGATGTAGCGGTGCAGGACGAGCTTCAGACCCTGACCGTCGCCGCCCGCATCCTGAGGACGCGACGACACCCCGAACAGTTTTTCGCCTTTCATTTACGCGCTCCCAGCAGACGTCCGAGCCAACCGTCACGAGGTTTGTCCGGCGTCTGGTTCTGACTGGCCATCCGCTCGCCCAGGTTTTTCAAGCCGGTGCTCAAGGACTCTCGGGGCGACAGCTCGAACAGCGACAGGCCCTGATTTTTCGCGTTCAGGCGCAACTCAGGGCTGAGCGGCAAAACGGCCATGGCGGGCAGCCCGAAGGTCTTCTCCAGCGCCTCGGCGTTGGGCGTGACCTGGCGCAGGTACTTGTCCACCAGCAACCCGCCCTGTTGCAACTTCAGGCCTTTCTCGCGCCACAGATTGAGGATCGCCAGGTTGCGACGGCATTCGATGACGTTCTGATCGACGTACCACAGCAGCTGATCGCAATGAGTGACGAAGGTCCGCAGCGACTCGCTGTCAGGCTGGCCCACCAGATTCACCACGACATGCTGAAAGTGCTGACGCAACGCACTGAGCAACATGTACAGCTCGGCGGCACTGGTGTGCTCCAGCGACATGTCGTCCTCGCCATACGCGAGAATGCGCAGTTGAGTCGGGTGGACCGTGAAGGCGCTGTCGATCAGGGTGGAGTCAAGACGACGCAAATGGCGCACGGCATCGCCAAAATTGAACGAGGATTCGAGGCTCAACATGGCCAGGCTGTCGCCGCGAGGCATGCCCAAATCCAACAGCAAGGTGCGCTGTTCCTTCTGTTGCGCGACGAGTGCCAGATGCGCCGACACCAGCGCGCCATCGCCATCGCATTGGGCGCCGTAGATCACGGTCAGGCCACCCATGTTGGGGTTCGGCGCCACGGGCGGCAGGCGTTTGCTCAGGCGCCGCACCAGACCGGCCACCTCACTGGAGCGCGAACCGTAGGCCACGAAATCCCGCGCCCCGGCCCGCATGGCATTGAGCACGAGCTGGTTGTCCATGCCGTCGCCCAGCGCGACGATGGCCAGCATCGGCTTCGCCTCCAGTGCGCCTTCGATCAACGCGCTCTGGTTCATCAAATGCTCGCGGTCGAGGCCGACGAACACCACGCTGGCGAAGGTCACATCCACCAGCGCCAGCAGTTCATCCAGGCTGCCGGTGCCCGCGCTGACCACCTGGCCTAACGGGGCCAGCGCACCCTGCAGCCATTCGAGGTCGGTGCTGTTGCGGGTGATGGCCAGAAAGGTCTGGCTGAGGCTCGGTCCCTGGCTCATTGCGATAACCCACTGCGGCGATCAAAGCTGCCGTTTTCGAGGAAGTACATCTTGAGGAAACTCGGGTCGTAATTGCGCAGCCCTTCACCCGGCAGAGACGGCAACGGCGCGTTCACTGCCATCGGCTGAACCAGGTGCGGGGTGACGATCATCAGCAGCTCACGTTCATCGCGGTTGATCTGCGAACTGCGAAACAACGCGCCGAGGATCGGGATGTCCCCGAGCCCCGGAAATTTATCCACCGAGGCGATGTTGCTGGTGTTGATCAGGCCACTGATCACGAAGCTCTCACCATCGGCCAACGAGACGCTGGTGTCGGTGCGGCGGACGTTCAGCGCCGGTACGGTGGTGCCCGCGATGGTCACCCCCGCCGTGAAATCCAGCTCGCTGACTTCGGGCGCGACTTTCAGCGATATACGGTTGCGGCCTACCACGGTCGGCGTCAGCGTCAAGCGCACGCCGTACTCTTTATATTCGATGGAAATGCCGTTGCCTTCGCCGTTAGGCACTGGCACCGGGAATTCGCCACCGGCCAGGAAACTCGCGCTCTGCCCGCTTAATGCCACCAGGCTTGGCCGGGCGAGGGTGTAGGCGAAACCGCTGGTTTCCATGGCATTGAGCATGCCCAGCACTTTGCTGCTGCCGCCGCCCCAGACGATGTTGAAGTTGTTGTTGCTGAGCGGGATCGCCGGTCGCGTGCCGCCCACGGTGCCCGGCGTCACCGTCACGCCCGGTACGGTGCCGGGGGAGCCGAAGAGGAAATTGTTCGAGCCTCTGCCAAAGATCGAGGTGCTGGCTTCTTTCAACTTGGTACGGCTGACCTCGACGAAACGGATGTCGGTTTGCACCTGACTGGGGAGCAGCGGGTCTTCGGAAGGTGGCAGCAGGGTGTCAGTCATCGCCGTCTTCGCGGTGCCACGCACGAACACCATGCTCTGCCGCGGCGAGGTGGAACACGCCGTCCAGATCATCAGGCTGGTGGTGCCCGGTCCCACACCGGTCAGCAGGAAGCCGCCGTTGTCGTCGCCGTTCACATGAACATCCGCAATCTTCGGATCGCCCACTGCCAGACGCGTAATGGCGACAGGCGAGCGGATAGCTTGCTGCACGCCCTGGCCGATCTCCGTGGCCGCTGGCATGGCGGCGAGTCCCGAACACCCGGTCGGCGCGGCCACCGCGATGCCCTGATACAGACCGAGAGACATAAAGGCCAACACGATACGGTTCAACACCGGTTTGGAACGGCTGCTCATCAAGTGCAATCCTTGCTCGAATCAGGGGGTTTGCTGCGTGATCTGATTGCCACGAATGACTTCCACCGGCCGCGGTCCGCGCGGGGCACCACCGCTGGCGCGAACCGCAACGTTGGACTGCAGACTCAGTTGGTTGAAGTGGGTGACGTTGCGATTCGTGGTGTCCAGCTGCAGGGCTATGTCGCTGTCGCCCGCCCAGTACCGCTCAAGATTTTTCTCGTCAGCGCTGCGCACAGCCAAGCGCAGAGGACCGGCTTGCGAGGCCAGCATCAAACGGTTGAGCAGCTTTTCCGGCACCGCGACGACCACGCTCCGTGCATTGACCCTGCCTTTTTGCTGTTGGGCGCGTTCTTCGCGGCTGATGCCTTGATCGTCCTGGCCCTGATTCACCGGCCCCATCAACGCCCCCACACTGAGCACGCGTAACGCTGGAACGACGGTTTGCGCGCTGCGGTCGTTATTGGCCTGGTCCGGAGGCAGATACAGCAAGACATCCACGTAATCACCGGGGCTCAACTGCCCTCCGGCACCGATGATTTCGTCAATGGACAGCGCCAGTGCTCGCTCGCCGGAGCGGATCATTCGAGCCAATGAGCCACCGGCTTCGAAACTGCTGTCGGTCAGCCAGGTACCTGCGGGGAGGGGGCGCCACGACAGGCGGCCGATGGCCTCATCCGGTTTGCTGAAGCTTCCGGCAGGCGCGACCTTGAGGCGTTCGACAATCAGGTCGTCAGCCTTGATGGGCTCATAGGCGGGAAGATCGCGCGCCAGCACCAGCACGGATTGGCGGGTCGGGTCTTCAGAGGGTTTTTCTTCGACAACGGGGGCGGCGACCGGGGTAACGGTCTGTGCGACAGGCGCTTGAGGTGCAGGCGCGGGTTGGCGGCTCAAGACCAATCCCCAATACCCGGCAAACAGCGCACCCAGCAGAAAAAGTACAGCGAGCCCTAGTGTGACGCGACTGCTCATGACGGCCCTCCTGTGCCTTACCGCTCTGCGGATAACTTCGAAAACGGTTCGAGACAACTGATCAGTCAGTTGGCTGTGAACATTCTTCCTTTTCGCCTTATGAAGGTAGACGAGGTCATTCAAAACGCCATCATTCGTCGGAAATTTCGCACAACTTCATCCGTTCGGAGGGGCCGGGCCACGGCCTGTGGGCCGCCTGGCATTATTACTTTCGGATTAATGCTTTCTTGCGATTGTGGAGTGTGGAAATGGGGTCAATGCTGTGGGTACGAAGGATTGGCAAACGCTTTTTGCGTGCAGTAACGCGCTTCATGCGCTGAGGAGAAGTGAGATGTACCTGATGTATTTTTCTGCACTGTTGCGTAAGTTCGTCAAGAACGAAGAGGCTGCCTCCGGGATTGAATATGCGATTGTGGTGGCGATGGTGGCTGTCGTCCTGGTTGCGTTCATGACGCCAATTGGGTCACGCGTGACTGAAATCTTCACCAACTTACAAGACAAACTCGGAACGGCTAAACCAGTCAGTTCCGGGGGTTCCTGATGATAGCGTTCACCCACCTGCAAATAGAATTTGAATGCCTAAGACTTAAGGGACGAGTCAATGCCCGCGCCTACCCGCCAACAATTACTGCTGGTTGACGACGAAGAGGACGCCAACGAAGAGCTTGCCGAGTTGCTCGAAGGCGAGGGTTTTTGCTGCTTCACGGCGCCCTCTGTCAAGGTGGCGCTGAAGCTGCTGACCGAGCACCCGGACATTGCGCTGGTGATCACTGATCTGCGGATGCCGGAGGAAAGCGGCATCTCGCTGATCAAACGCCTGCGCGAGCATACGTCGCGCCAACACCTGCCGGTCATCGTCACCTCAGGCCACGCTGACATGGAAGACGTCAGCGACCTGCTGCGCCTGCACGTGCTCGACCTGTTCCGCAAACCCATCTACCACGTCCGGCTGCTGGAAACCCTCGACAACCTGTTTCCGAAACCGAAGGTCTATCAGGTCGGGCCTTGAGCCTTCCTTTCGACCGGGATTCCCAATGACCATCAAGGGGGTATGCCCGTCGGCCTATCCGTCGCCGGGCACACCGCCTCCCTCTCTCAAAGCTGATAACTGAAGCTCAACGTGAACCTGGGATTGCGGTTGAAACTGTCCAGCCCGACGTCTGACATCGGCTTGGCCGCTTCCAATGCGATGTTGTAATAACGGCCATCGCCAAACCTGAGTCCGCCCGCCGCTGAGGACAGTTTCGAATCCTTGACCGGCAGTTCGTTGAACCACGTCCGCGCCGCGTCGAACACTACGTACGGTTGCAGCACTTTCACCCAGTTGCCGTCACGGGTGAAGCTGTAGTTGACCTCATACGCCACGCCCCAGCCCTTGTCGCCGGACGCTTGATCGGTCGGATAGCCTCGGCCGAAATTCTGCCCGCCAAACTGCGCCCGCTCACTGTCTGGCAAGGTGTCGTCGCTCCAGTACAACGCAGCGGAAAACACCCCCTGCCAATGCTCGAAAAACTTGTCGCTTTGCACCCCCGACAACCGCGCCCGAAAGAAGTCCAGGTCGTATGTGCTGTCGTCGGTCTTCGCGCCCATGCCGTCGATGCCCTGGTACACCCCGGCGCTGAGAATCCGCAGTTGCCGGTCGGTCGATTTACGCCAATCGCCTTCCACCGCCACAGCGCGGATGTCGGTGCGACTTTGCACGCTCAAGGGAAAGCCAATCACGTCGTAACGCGTCTTGTCATTCACCGCGTACAGCCGCGCCCCCGCGCTCAGCCATTCGTTCTGAGCCGCGATCAGCGGATGGGTGAAGCCAATGGAAAACCGGTCGTTGTCGCGCCGTTGCTTCAACTCCAATCCATTGTCCAACGCCACGTTGGTGCCCGGCTCGCTGCGGTAGTGAGACGCCGAGAGATTCAGCTGGGTGCCCTCGGTATTGAGGTACTCGCTGTAATCCAGACGGTAGTAATGCTCTTTGTCGTCTCCTGGCGGGAACAGGCCGCTGAAGGTCAGTTGCTCGGCCATGGCGGTCTGCGCGTTGCTGCTCAAACCGAGCAACGCTTGCAGGCCATCGCGGTTATCGTCCGTGGTGCTCAGGGTGCTGGTGAAAGGTTTGCGCGAGGCTTGGGCGATCAACGTGGTCGCGCCGTCCGTGGTGCCCGGTGGCGGCACTTGAGCCTGCAAGGTCACGCCCGGCAACCGGCTCATCAGCGAGGTGTAGCGCTCGAACGTCTTGCGGGTCAGCGGACGCTCCTGCTTGATCTTGTCGACGAGCTTTTGCAGGTACGCCGACACGGTGCCAATGTCACCTTCAAGCCGATAATCCCGCACGTAACCTTCCACCAGCACCACGCGCACCAGCCCCTGATCGAAGTTTTGCGGCGGCAGGAACGCGTAGGACAACAGATAGCCGTCATCCTGATAACGCCGGGTGATGCCGCGCGTGGCCTCGATCAATTCGGCGAGTGTGGCGTCGCGGCCGATCAAGGGTTCATACGCAGCGCCGAGCTGTTCCAGCGGGTACACCGTGCCGCCTTCGATACGAATTTTGCGCACGCCGACCTTGGTGCTCATCATCAAGGGCGTGGCGTCGGACGGCGGTGCAGGTACCTGCAGGGCGGGCGTCGCAGGACGGTAGGCATCAGCGGGAAGGTTGGGCACCGGGAGCGTGCGCTCGCGGTCGTTGCTGTTGAGGAAGCTGGGAAGCGGTTCAGCGTTCGCGAAGAAAGGAGAAACAGAAACACCCAGCACGAAGACAGGGATACAAGCACGCATAAGGACACTCCATTGGCCAACAGCAGCGGTGCACGGGCAAAAAAAAGACAGGGGATCTTCCGACTCCCCTGTCTGAAACAAGCGTAGGCGTTGTGGGAGAAGTCGCTAGCGAAGCAAGCTGGAGAAAGAACACGGCATCGCGGACAACCGACTCGCGATAGTTCTCACACTGCCCAGCACTTCTTACTTACGCGTAGCCAACCCACCGCCGAGGACGCTTGTAACCCCGTTGAGCAGCCCGCCGACGCCACCGTTCGACGCGTTGCCATTTGCATTCACCAGACCACCCACCTGAGCGACCGTATTGCCCAGTGTCGAGACCGTGCCGCCAACCGCCGTGGTGACCGGGTTGGCGTTGGTCGCGGCAATCTGGCTACCCAGACTGCTGACTGCACCGCCCGCTTGCGTGAGCAGGCCGTTGACCGGTGCGCCGATGCCCGTGGCCCCGCCGATGTTCTGCGTGACGCTGGCGACGTTGGTCACGACGGGCGTAATCGCGGAGGCGACGTTATTGGTCAACGCAGCGACCGGTGCGCCGAGCGCCGTATTGGCGACCCCATTGCCACCGAGGATCGGACCAAGGGACGCGACCGTCGTGCCGACGCCGGTGCCATTCAGACCTGCGGCGCCCAGCAGACCGCCGCCAGAACCTGCGGTCAGCCCCGAACCTGCGGCGGCGACCACGCCACCGACGTTTTCAAGCAAGCCGCCGTTCAAGCCCGGAACGCTGGGCAGCCCCGGCAGGCCAGGCAACGTGGTGCCGCCACCCGTGCCGGCATTGGCCTGCAGGTAACCGGCTGCCGTGCCCGCCACATCACCCAGGCCGCCGAGCGAGCCGCCCAACCCTGCGGTAAGCGGATTGTTCTGTGCGCCGTTTTGCAGGCTGCTGCCGACGTTGTTGAGCGTGCCTTTGACGTTCTGCAGCAAGCCGTTCACTGGCTGACCCAGCCCTGTCGCGCTGCCGACTTTGTTGGTGGTCGATTCGAGCATCGCCACCACTGGCACCAGCTTGTCGCCGATGGCTTGCGTGGCTGAGCCGAGCGGACCACTGGTGGTGGCGGCGCTGAGGGTGTCACCGAGCATGGTGACCTTCTGGCCTACGCCGTCGACCAGATCGCCTGCGCCGCCGACCACGGTGCCCACCAACGGCACCTGTTCGATGGCCGAGGATCGGGCGAATTTCGACACGCCAGTGCCGAGGGAAGAGACGCCAGTGCCGAGGTCGCCGGTCGCCATGCCGACGCTGGAAAGCGTCATGCCGAGGGAATTACTGTCGGTGCCAAGTGTGCCGAGGCCATCGACCAAACCGCCGCTGACGCTGTTCGCCGCGAAGCCAAGGGATGAAACCAGGCCACCCGCGCCGGAGGTCAGATCGGTGTTGCCCGCAATCGGCACCGACGACACGGCATCCCCTACGCCCACGACCGCATCGCCCACCTGACCGAGGACGCTGCCGAGATCGACGCTGGTCTGTGCGGTCGTGCTGCGTGTCCGGATCACCGGAGTGCCGCCACCGTTTCCGCCGGTTCCACCATCAGTGCCGCCTGTACCGCCTGTACCACCTGTTCCGCCCGTGCCTCCGGTGCCGCCGTCAACCACGCCACCACCGGTTCCGCCTGTTCCGCCTGTGCCACCCGTTCCGGTATCGCCTGTGCCTCCTGTCCCACCCGTATTACCGGTGCCGCCCGAACCGCTGCCATCGGTGGTTCCGCCGCTGGCTGACCCTCCCGATGTACCCGCTGTGGATGAGGAACCATCGACATGACTTTTCGAACCGCCACCGCCACTGCTGCACCCACCCAAGCTGACTGCCAGAACAAGTGCCAATGCCGATGATGCGAAAAACATCTGGGTTTTCATGGGGAGAATCCTTCCAAAACACGATTGTTTTATTGGCCTCCCGGCTTGAGCCGAAAAGCACTTGTCCATGACGCCATGACAGGCTTTGGAAGGGGATTGGGCAACTCACAACTTGGTATTAACGCCTTATATACCTGCGAGAAAGGGTGACTGAAGGTGTGAAAATCGTGTTTTGAATCAGGATGTTAGTAGCGACGCAAATAACCGCCGCAGCCTGCGCAGACGAAAGTTATATAGTCGTAATTGACAGGTCCGAGGCGCTCAAAAAATCTCGCGTCCTGCCGAGGCGGAGGATCAGAAATGCATGTGCTGTCTGGCACACCGCGTTCCCTGCCGTCGTAACCTCCGCGTCTCCCACAGGGCCTTCAGCGTGCCGATTTTTGAGGTCAGCCCATTAGATATGGCGGCGAGACTGGGAGTTGGGTTCAACACCGGACCTGTGGGAGCGAATTCATTCGCGATGCGATCGCACATTCGCTGCGGCATTAGCGGATGCACGCTCTAATCCACCACACTGAACTCCACCCGCGCCGTCTGCCCGCTTTCGTCCAGCACGCTCAGTTGATAGCGCCCCAAGCGGTTGAAGGTGTGAGTGTAGCTATCCTGATTGGCGGTATCCCCCACCGGCGCGCCGTCGATGAACCACCAGCGGCGACCGTTGCCGCCCAATGCCGACAGCTTCAATCGCAACTGCTGCTGGCTGCCGGTGGGCAATCGCAGTTGATCGCCTTCGCGCACGCCCACGATTGAAATCGGCGCGGCCAGGCTCAAGCCCTGAGGTGGGCAAGAGGGATCGATGGCAGGCAAGCGCGCCTCACGCCGCTCACCCTTCGGCAACCACGGTTCCAATGGCGCAGGCCAGAGCGCGATGTCACGGGCTTCAGCCTGTGGACAACTGGCGCCGACGCGCAGCCCCTTGTCGTTGATCCAGACTTTCTCCAGCAGCCCCAGTCCCAACGGCTGATCGGTGGCTTGCAAGGTCGGGGGCGTGGTGCCGTCCAGCGTCCAGGCAAAGCGCTGACGTCGGCAGTTGGGGTCGCTCTTGTTCATGATCTGCCCGAGCGGCCAGCAGATCGCGGCCACGCCCACGCTGAGCGGCACCGGTTGCACGGGCGGCAGGATGTTGCGCTGGGCATCGCGGTTCACCAACAGGTCGTGTACCTGCAACATCAGCGGCGCCGCCGAGGCCAGACCGAACTGCCCCGGCACCGGCGTGCCGTCGGGCCTGCCGATCCACACGCCTATCAGGAATCGTGGCCCCACCCCAATCGACCAGGCATCGCGAAAGCCATAACTGGTGCCGGTTTTCCACGCCAGTTGCGGGCGCTGCACCAGATCAGCGTGAGGGTCGAGATCGGGGCGCGACTGGCCGCTCAGAATCCGCCGGATGATCCACGCCGCGCCGGGGGACATCATCGGCCGATCACGCAGGCGATCTTCCGGTTGCAAGCGAATGTCGGCGCTGCGCCCTCCCCGCGCGAACGCGCTGTAGCCGCCCACCAGATCTTCCAACCGACTGCCCGCGCCACCGAGGATCAGCGCCAGGTTCGGTTCAGCCAACGGAGGCAAGGTCAACGGCACCCCGCCATTGCGCAGTTCGGCAGCAAAGCGTTTCGGGCCGTAAGCCTCCAGCAGTTGCACGGCGGGCAGATTGAGCGACATCGACAATGCAGAACTCGCCGCCACCGCGCCGTTGAAACCGGACGAGAAATTCCCCGGACGGTAATCGCCGTAACGACGCGGCACGTCCTGCATCAACGATTCGGAATGGATCAGCCCCGCGTCCATCGCCTTGCCGTACAAAAAGGGTTTCAGCGTCGAACCCGGAGAGCGCAGCGCATTGACCATGTCCACGTGGCCGAAGCGTTTGTCATCGCCGATGTCCACTGAGCCGACGTAGGCCCGCGTCGCCATGTTCTCCGCCTCGACCACCAGAATCGCCGCCGACGTGCGCTCGGGCAAACGCGCGCGCCAGCCCAGCAGCAGGTCTTCGAGGCGACGCTGCAAACCGGCGTCCAGTGTCGTGCGAATCAACGGCGGGCTGTTCGGTCGGTTCAAGCGCCGCGCCAAGAGTGGCGCGAGGGTCGGTTCCTGACGCGGGGCGAGCAGCAGCGGTTCTTCCAGCGCTTCGTTGACCGACTGCTGCGGCCATTCGCCGAACTCGGCCAAGCGCCTGAGAACCTTGTCGCGAGCGGCCTGAGCGCGTTGCGGATGACGATCCGGACGCAAGCGGCTCGGCGCCTGTGGTAGTACCGCTAGCAATGCGGCGTCGGCGCGGGTCAGTTGTTGCGGCGACTTGCCGAGGTACGCCCAGCTCGCCGCCGCCACACCTTGCAACGTGCCACCGAACGGCGCGCGATTGAGATACAAACCGAGGATTTCCTGCTTGGACAGATGCCACTCCAGTTGCATCGTTCGCCACAACTGGCGCAGCTTGCCGGGCAAGGTTCGGGCGTGAGGATCGAGCAACCGGGCGACCTGCATCGACAGCGTGCTGCCCCCCGAGACCACGTGCCCGCCGCTGAGGTTTTGCCACGTGGCACGGACCAGCGCCATCGGGTTCACGCCGGGATGCTGGTAGAACCAGCGGTCTTCGTAGGTCAGCAGCGCTTCAAGGTAATAGGGCGACACCTGATCCACCGTGACCGGGTAGCGCCACACGCCGTTGGCATCGGCGAAGCGCCAGAGCGGCGTGCCGTCTTCGGCCAGCACCACGCGGGCCAGATCGTCCTTGGGCAGGGGCAACGGCCAGATTCGGTCCGCGAGCCAGAGCAGCAAGCACAGGCCCAAAGCGCCGACCATGAATCCGCGCAACAGGCGCAGGGCAAGTTTTCCTCGCCTCATGCCAAAGAGCCTTTATGCTCTAGGGAACTCGCCCCGCCCATCCGTAGCCAAAGCGAACACGCCCTTTTCCGTTTCACCCCTTTCATCAGGAAGCAGACATGCAGGTAGAAAGCGTTTTCGAATGGCTGGGCCAGGTCATTGGGGCGGTGATCCGCTTCGTCGTCGACGGGTTAAGCTGGTTGTTCAACATGTTCACTCATGCCGGTGGCAATTTCGTCGACGGATTGTCGCGCACGCTGGGGATGGACACTTCACTGATCAGCATCATCGCCCTGATCATTGGCCTGATGTTCCTGTACTCCGCGATCCGCGCCTTCATGCGCGCCTCGATCATCCTCGGGATCATCTGGCTGTTTCTGGGGTTGTGGTTGTTGAGCTGGATTATTCATTGATCGGCGTGTGGTCGGACGCATTCACAGACTTCATCTGACACACCGCAACACCCCCTGTGGGATCGAATTCATTCGCGAAAGGACGGTACATCCGATGCGGATTTTTCGGCTGTACCACCGCTTCGCGAATGAATTCGCTCCTACAGTCAAACCGCATACATCCGGTCAACCGCGACCGGATGACGCGCGGCCCCCCTTTACTTCTTACCTTTCACCACCAACTGAGCAGGCGCGTCGCCCAATGCCTGCCAGTTCGGCCGGTACATCGATTCCACTTGCGGCGGCGGGACGCGATAAGTACCCGGTGTCACCGCACGCGCCAGGTACAGCAGGTGCACAGTGTTGAACCCCTGCAAATCCACTGCCGCCACATAACGGTCGCCTCGGAATTCCTGGTGTTTCAACCCGGCGTTTTCCATCGACTCGCGCCACTGCTTCACCGACTCGCTGGCGTCTTCCAGACTCGCGGCACTCTGCGCCAGGTTCTGGTTTTCGATCTCAAGACCGGCTGGCAGCAGGTCCACCACCAATGCATCCGGCACGCGCTCCTTGGATTTCAGTTCCAGGTGTACCAGCACCAGTTCGCCGCTTTTCAAAGCGTTGAGGTTCAGGGCCTCGCCATCCATTCCGAGGTATTCGCGACGAATCGCCAGGTTCTCGCCCCCCGCCACGGGTGGCTGCGACGGATACCCGGAAATCGTCAGCTGTTGATACAAGGTCTCGCCATTCGTGCTTTGAACGGTCAGTGGCGACGCCAACACCGAGCTGTCGAGCTTCACGCCCGGCTGGTCGTTGCTCAGCTCGCGGTTGTTGCTGCCGCTGTTCAACGTCGCGGCCCACTTCGCCTCAGGTTTGCCGAGCAAATCACGTCCGGCAAGGAACAGTGAGTTGCGCTCTTGCGTCGAAAGATAACGGCTGGCCGCGACCTGATCGGACAGCGCAAACAGCCGCTCCTCGACCTTGTCCGACGCCAGCTTGTTCTCTTCCAGCAACGACAGAATCAGCGCCTGATCGCGCAACGGGCTGCCGTAATCCGCCAGCCAGTCGTTGGCTTTGCGACTTGCAGCAAGTCCTGCCAGCAACGCCTGATCGGCACGCGGCTTGTCGCCCATTTTTTCCAGCGCGATGGACAGCTGCACCAGCGGCAGGCCCGAACGCGCATCGGTGCGGCGATCAAACAGACTGCGCAACGCCCCCAACGGCGCCTGCTGGCTGCGCGACAACACCAGCCCCGCATAGGCCTGCACGGCAAAGCGGGTGTGCTCGGCGTTTTCGCTGTAGTTCACCTCGATCTGATTGCGCTCCTGCAGGTAACGCAGCAGACGCTCGTTGGCCTTTTTCAGCGCATCCGGCGGTACTGCAAAGCCCTGATCGCGGGCGCGCAGCAGGAAGTCGGTGACGTACGCCGTCAGCCAATACTCTTCCTCGCCGTCCGCCCCCCACAGGCCGAAGCTGCCGTTATAGCGCTGCATGCCCAGCAGACGCTCGATGCCAATCTCGATCTTGCGTTTGCGCTCCGCGTCCGACTCACCTTCCAGACCCAGACGCTTGAGGGTCGCAGCGTCGGCGTAGAGCGACGGGTACAGCCCGCTGGTGGTCTGTTCCAGGCAACCATACGGGTAGGCTTTGAGCGCGCGAATCTGCTCGCCAAGGTTCAATGGCGGACGGCTCGACACCGCCAGCAACGCTTCCCGTCCCGCCGGTTCGAAGGCGTCGAGCGCGCCGTCTGGCAGGCTCCAGGCCTGATCCTTGAGCACAGCGCGGTACTGACGCAGCATCGCCGGGTAGGCGGGGCGCACGCCGATGGTCCACTCGCGGCTGAATGCCGGCAGGTTCTCACCCGGCAGGTCAAGACCGTTGACGGTCACTCGGATTACGCCCTTGCCGAAACCGCCCTGAGCCTTCACCGGAATCTGCAACGTGGTGCGCTGCCCCTGATTCAGGCTGACGGCTTTGCTGCCATCGCCTTCACCCAGGCTCAGTTGCCCATCGGCCGTGACCTGCACGTTGAGCTTCTGCGGCTTGCCGGAGAGGTTCGACAGGTCCAGCGCCACTTTGGTCTGGTCGCCACCGGCCAGGAAACGCGGCGCGGACAACTCGGCAATCAGCGGCGCGGCCACGACGGTTTTCGCTTCGGCCATGCCGTAGCGCTCGTCGGTCCAGGCCTGGGCCATGATGCGCAGCTCGCCGTTGAAGTCCGGAATGTCGACGCTGACTTCGGCGTCGCCCTGTTCGTTCAACGTCACCGGCGCGCTTTGCAGGGCGACGATGGTCACGCTGGTTTCAGGGCGTTTGCCGCCCTTGGCCAACGCCGCGTCACCACCGAAGGCGAGGCTGGCCAGACGATTACGTCCGGCTTCGATCAACTGCCCATAGATGTCGAGCTGATCGGCACCGTACTCCTTGCGACCGAACAGGCTGGCGAACGGGTCTGGCGTGGCGTATTCGGTGATATTGAGGATGCCCACGTCCACCGCCGCGACCAGCACGTGCACGTCTTTCGGAATCGAACCGTCAGCATTCTTGGCGTTGACCTTGAGCTTGAGCGGCTGCTTGGGACGCATCTTCTCCGGCGCCGTGACGGTCAGCGCCAGCTTACGCTGCGAGCGGTCCAGCGGCAGGTGCAGCACACCGACCGCGCGTTTCGGCGTGACGTTGGCCTTGCGCTCACCGGGACGGATCACCAGCGCGCTGACGTACAGATCGTGACGCGCCCACTTCTTGTCCACCGGCACGTCGAAGGTCTTGCCCTCGGCAGGCACGTCGATCTCTTGCCACCACAGCGGCCCTTCGCTGGATTCCACCAGCAGATAACCCTTGCCCGCTGACGGCGGCGTCACCGTGACCTTGGCCGTGTCGCCATCGGCGTAGGCCTTTTTGTCCAGCGCCAGCTTGACCTGATCGGGACGCACCGCGCCGCCTTCGGCGTTGTCCTGCCAGCGGTAACCCGCCCAGAAACGCACGCTGCTGACGATGCCGGTGGCCGGGTCTTCGACCTCGACGCGATACGGACCCCACTCCACCGGGAAGCTGACCTTGGCGGTGGAATCCTTCTTCACGCTCACGGTTTCTTCGGACAGGTTCAGGTACTTCTCGTTGTAGTGATAGCTCCAGCCGTCGCTGTCCGAGTAGTTCCAGTAGTAGTCGCGACGCTCACGAATCAGCCGCACCTTGAGGTTGTCGGCGGCCAGCTTGTGGCCTTCGGCGTCGGCCATCAGCACTTCGAATTCGACCGGGCCATCGCCATCGGTGGCTTCTCCGTCGAACAGGCCACGCAGGCCCGGCATCGTATCCGCAGGCCAGACCGGCTGGGTCAGACGGCGGGTAATCGGACGTCCACCCGACTCCTGCAGGCTGGCTTGCAGCACCAATTGCAGCGGCGAACGGGCCTTGGCCCATTGGCTGTCGATGCTCAGATCCAACTGACCGTTGGCGTCGAGGGTGCTGTCTTCGATTTCCAGGTCCTGCTTCAGGTCTTCTTCGGTGACCGAACCGAATTGATACCCCGGCAACCCCGGCACCGCTTCACGCAGAGGACGCACGTACAGCTGACCGGTCAGGCGGTTGCCCGACGCAGGTGCACCGTAGAGGTAACGACCATTGATGGAAATGTCGAACGCTGCGTCAGGCGCCAATGGCGTGTCGCTGCCTTTGAGTTCGAGGGCCATGCGCTCGGGCAGGAAATCCTCGACCTGAAATTCATACAGCTGCGGCTTGCCATCACCCAGGTCGAACACCAATTGCCAGCGCCCGGTCGGGGCCTCGTCCGACAGCTGCAGTTGATATTGATACAGCCCGGTGGCGTCGGCGTCCCACACGAATTTGCGACTGACCTGCTCATCCGGACGGCGCACTTCCACGGTGATCGGCTGAGCTTTCACTCGCTTGCCGTCGTTGTCCCGCAGCAGGCCATTCAGCAGCACGACTTCGCCGGGGCGATACAGATCGCGCGGGCCGAAGATGAAGAACTGCAACGGATGCGCCTGGGGGCCGGTGATGTCGAACTCGGCCAGGTCCAGCGCGGCGCTGTTGAGGCGCAGCATGCTGGTCTGTTCGGCCTGCTTGGCCAGCAGCACCTCGGCCTTGGCGGGCAACGGCAGTTCGGCGTGACCGGCGTTGTCGGTCTTGCCTTGGCCGACCACGCGGCCCTTGTCGTCATACAGTTCCAGATCGACGCCGCTCAGGGCCTTGCCACCTTCAAGCGCTTGGGTGAAGACGTCCAGACGATTGCTGTAGCGGTGCACCGAAAGACCGATGTCGCTGAGGGTGAACAGCGTTGCCGGCTGCGAATAGTTGTAAGTGCCCGAAGCGCGCATCACGGCCAGGTACACGCCCGGCTGTTGCAGCTGCTTGAGGCCCGCAATCGGCAGCAGCACGGTTTCCCGGGTGTTGCGCGCAGGGTTCAGGTCGAAACGGCCGCCGTAGACCAGATCGGCCATGGGCAGCAGCTCTTTGGATTCATAGCTTTGCAGGCTGGACGCGCCTTCCCACGAACTGAGGAACGCGGGCAGCGAGTCGGGCTTGATGCGAAAGAATTCGACATCGACTTTGTCGACGTTCAGCGCGATCACCGGCAGGCCTTCGGCCAGACGCGTCGGCAACAGGCTGCCTCGGCTGGCGAAGCCCACTGTGGCTTGCAGGTCGGAGGTTTCCAGACGGGCCGAATATTCCGCCGCCAGCGTGTTGCTGTTCACTGCCACGAGGCCAGAGTCGATGGTCAAGACCAGCTTGCGCTTGGGCTCAAGGTGGCGCAGGCGCAGCTCCATGAGATTGTCCGACAGCTCCCACGCGCCATCGACCTTGCCGTTCACGCTGTCCACCACGTGCACTTTTTCGGCGAATTTCTGGTCGGGATTCAGTGGGACGGAAAAGCTCAGCGACAGCGTGCTGGCGCCGTCGAGCTGGACTTCCGACACGTCCACCACCGTCAGCTCACGCCCGGCGTAACGCTTGCTCAGCGCAGGCAGGTCGACCGCAGGTTTGGGCTTGGCCGTGTCCACCGCCGCCGCTTGAGGCGCGGCAGGTTGCGCGGGGGCTGGAGCGGGTTTGTCGGAGGTGGAGGAATCGCAGGCACTGAGCAGTACCAGCGCGCAGGCCAGGAACAATCCTTTGTTAAGCATGAGGCACTCATTGGCAGCAGTTGGTGTGGGGAGCAGCAGTTATAGCACCGCAATCGTGAACGTACAGCGCGGCGCCGAGATAGACCGTGGGTTTGTGCGTTTGTTCGCATCGGCGCGGCGCTGGTCACAATCTCCTTACGCACGCAAAACTTGTAGGAGTGAGCTTGCTCGCGAGAGCGGCGTGCCAGACAACTCTGCAGCGACAGACCGAACGCAATCGCGAGCAAGCTCACTCCTACAAGTGCCCGGTACCCGCTACAATGCCGCCCTTCCCCGGGAGCCTTATGTCCAATTTCTTTGCAGACTGGCGTCAGCGCGTCACCCATCGACAGGTGTGGGCGCTGGCCGCGCCGATGATTCTGTCGAACCTCTCTGTTCCGCTGGTTTCGCTGGTGGACAGCACAGTGATTGGCCATTTGCCCCATGCCCATCAGCTCGGCGCGGTGGCGGTCGGTGGCACGCTGTACAGTTTTCTGGCGTGGGCGATGAGCTTTCTGCGCATGGGCACCACGGGATTCGCTGCGCAGGCGGCGGGGCGCAATGACGGCTCGGCGTTGCGTCAGGTGCTGCTTCAGGGCCTCTTGCTGGCGCTCGGGTTTGCGGTGCTGCTGGGCCTGATCGGCCTGCCGTTCCAGCATCTCGCGTTGCAGATCATGCAGCCCTCCCCCGACCTCAACGACTTGACGCAAGACTTCTTCCACACCCGCCTGCTGGGGCTGCCTGCCGCGTTGGCGAGCTACGCGCTGGTGGGCTGGTTTCTCGGTCTGCAAAACGCCCGGGCGCCGCTGGCGATTCTGCTGACGACCAATCTTGTGAACGTCGCGCTCAACCTGTGGTTCGTGCTCGGACTCGACTGGGGCGTCGTTGGCTGCGCCCGCGCGTCGGTCATCGCGGAATGGGTCGGCGCGCTGCTGGGGTTGGCGCTGACTCGCAAAGGGCTTCGTGATTACCCCGGCCAATTGATCGTGTCGGCGCTCAGGCGCTGGCACAACTGGCGGCCGCTGCTCGGGGTCAACCGCGACATCTTCATTCGCAGCCTGGTGCTGCAATCGGTGTTTTTCTTTATCACGGTTCAGGGCGCACGGTTGGGGGATGCAACGGTGGCCGCCAACGCGCTGTTGCTCAACGGCTTGCTGCTGACCGCCAACGCACTGGACGGTCTGGCTCATGCCGTGGAAGCGTTGTGCGGCCATGCGATTGGTGCTCGGGACCGCGAAGCCCTGCGTCGCTCGTTGAATGTGGCGACAGGCTGGTCTTTGATCTGCAGCGTGGCGTTTGCGGTGTTTTTTCTGTTGGCCGGGTATCTGTTCGTCGAGATGCAGACCGATATCGTGGAAGTCCGCGAGATTGCCTTCGTTTATTTGCCTTACCTCGCCGTGCTGCCGCTGGTAGCGGTCTGGAGCTACTTGCTCGATGGCCTGTTCATCGGCGCGACCCGCGCAACGGAAATGCGCAACGCGATGGTCGTCACCGCGCTGATCTCCGCGCCCTTTGCATGGCTGGCCCACGGTTTTGGCAACCATGGGCTGTGGGTGGCGTTTCTGCTGTTCATGGCGTTGCGGGCAGTGACGTTGGGCGTCATTGCGCGGCGGTTGAACCAGACGGGTGGGTGGTTTCTGTAGGTCCAAGTAGGCAGCCTGCGGGCGCAGGCCCTAGCCCTGATGACCTAGTGAGTTCGATCTTGCCCATGAACAAACCGAACCACCTCATCCAGCACCGGCGCCAGCCCGCGCATTGGCCGTGAAAACGCGGCCACCAACGTCGCATGCCCCGGCTTGGAGAAGTACAGCTCACGCACCGGCACCCCCAGTTCCCGCATCCGTTTGGCCATGCCGCCGGTGTTGCGCTCGGGATTGACGAGGGTGTCGTCCTTCGCCGCCATCAACAGCGCGGGGGGCGACTCGGCGCTGACGTGGTTAATGGGCTGCGAGTCGGGTGGCGAATTCGGAAAATAAAACACCGGCTTCACCTCAGGGTTCTCAATCGGCAGGAAATCATAGGGCCCCGCCAAGCCGATCCAACCGCTGAGCATCGACGGTTTCATGCCCACCGTCGCCAACCATTTCGGGTCCAATGCCAGCATCGCCGCGTTGTACCCTCCCGCGCTGTGCCCCATCACGTAAAGCCGATCTGGATCGCCGCCATATTCGCGAATGTGTTGGCGAGTCCAGCCCACCGCTCGCGCGCTGTCATCGAGAAAGCCTTGGTAATGCACCTGTGGATAAAGCCGGTAATCCGCCAGCACTGCCACGATGCCCCTCGAAGCCAGCGCCTCTCCGACAAAGCTGTAATCGGTGCGCGAACCGCTGTTCCAGCTGCCGCCATAAAAAAACACCACCACCGGCGCATCGGCGGGTGCATCGACCGGCGTGTAGATATCCAGCCGATTGCGCGGGTCACTGCCGTAGCCAAGGTCCGCCGTCCTGGTGAACGTGCCCCCTGGCGTGAATGCGTTGAGGACCTTCAGCGGCGAACAGCCCATCAACAGGCCTAACAATCCGCCCGCGAGCAACAGTCGACATGCAATTCTGATCATTGAGGCTTGCCAGGGCGTGAGACAAAGAGTCGGTACAGCTTACGACTCCGCCCCGCCCGCTGAATTCAGAACATCTGTGCCTCCACCCTCACCTTGCGCTTCGATTTTCGCTTCGGCCTCAGCCTCGGCAATGGAAGACAGCATCACTTTCAGCCCGCTCAATGAAACGCTTTTCGAATCGATGGTCACGAGACTCGTGCCCACCCTGAAATGCATTTCATGGTGCGCGGCCAGCCGCATGACCATTTGATCGTCGACAGAAAATTGCCGGGAGTCGTCGAGAAACGCCGACGTGTCGATCCGGGTGGTCAACACCCGGCGAGTCACCGAGGCGGGGTCCGGACGGGCACGCGGGTTGATGTCCGGGTCCCATAACCGGTCGCTGATATAAGGCAAGTTGGGGTTACCATCACGAAAATTGACCACCACTTCCATGCCACCCCACCACGGCTGATCACGTTGGTTCAGCGCCGGATCGACGGGAATCCAGCAATCGTTGAATCGAGCGCCATCCCCTTGATTGCTCCACTCAAACCGCACCTGAATCCGGCCCCGGTCGTCACGCCGGGCAGGTTCGAACAAGCCACCGACGACGCAGGCCTGCTGCATGCACATCTTGGGTGCCAGGGGCGGTATCCGTGCTTGCAGGCTGTGACTCGGCTCCCGGACAACCCATTCGGGTGGCTGAAGGCTCACGCCTTCCGGGAGTTCTTCGGAAAAGACAACGACATGCCCGGTTCGAGCATGCAGGAAGTGGTAGTGCATGTTTTCTTCTTCGCATAATCGCTGTACCAGTTGCAGGTCGGTCTCGCAGTACTGGGCACAATAATCGCGTGTCACACTCGGTTGTTTGCGACGCCAGAAGAAACCCGAGTCATCGATCCCGTGCTCACTCAGCACCTGCGTAATGATCTGCTCGGCGCACATCCCCTGGAAGATCCGTTGGTTGTGACGATAAGCCATCAGTCCGAGCCGAGGGCCCACGGTGATCAAGTAACGCGAGGGCGTGCGCTGGTTGAGGTCACTGGAGGCGCGTTCGCTGCTGCTACTGCGCATGATGCTCTGGACATGGCCGTGAATACCCGACCTCGATCCCGCCGGATACAGAAAGCAGGCACCGAACAGCAGTTCATGGGCATCCACCGCGCCGTTCGGGCTGAGAATTTCAAGTTGAAAGCTATAGGGTTGGTCGGCAAATTCGTGCCCTTCGCAGGTCAACACCTCGAATGAGCGTTTGTGGCGACTGATGTCCAGACGCAAGTGGGGTATGTCGTTAAACGGGTGCATGGCGCGGGATGTCCTCGGCGAGCGGTTTCAGGCGGCCGGGGATTCTGTAACAGAAGATGCGTCAAGTAGAGGGGGTAAACGCAGAACAGGAAATGGCCTACACGCAGGGACAGCAGGCGATTGAGAATCTGTAGGAGCGAAGGATTTTGAAGGTATTTATCGCGTCAAAAAACGCCTCGAAAGGGGGCACGCATCTCTGTACAGCACGGTTTGTCGGTGGTGGCGGTGTTGAAATCGCCACCGTCGACAAGCCGTGCGGTTACAGGTTTACGTCATCGAACGTACCGGCGCATGCCTTACGACGACAGGTACGAAGACCTCGTCAGGCCCAGGCGCAGCGCGTCCAGAAACTGCGTGCGCTCGCGCGGGGTGATGCGCGCGCCGGCGACCTTGTCGCGGTAGTGCGTCATCAACTCTTCGGGCGACAAGTGCACGTAACGCAGCATGTCTTCGATGGTGTCGTGGGTTTCGATACCCGCTGAGTACGCGCTGCCGTCCTGATTCTGGTAAATGTTCACCGAGTCGGTGTCACCGAACAGGTTGTGCATGTCGCCCAGGATTTCCTGGTACGCGCCGACCAGAAATACGCCCAGCAGATAGTCCTCGCCTTCGTTCAGGGCATGGACCGGCAGGCTGGTTTCAATGCTCTGCTCGTCGACGTACTGGTTGATCTTGCCGTCGGAGTCGCAGGTCAGGTCTTGCAATACGGCACGACGGTTCGGCTCTTCGTCCAGACGGTGCAGCGGGATGATCGGCAACACTTGGTCAATCGCCCAGGTGTCCGGCAGGCTCTGGAACACCGAGAAGTTGCAGATGTACTTGTCGGCCAGCTTGTCGTTGAGTTCGTCCAGCACTTGGCGATGAGAACGCTGACGCGCTTTCAACGAGTTGTGCAGGCGGCGGCACACGGCGAAATAGCACTGCTCACCCAAGGCTTTCTGGGCCAGGGTGATCTTGCCGTCCGAATACTGGGTGGCGATGTCGCTCATGTAGTGCGTCGCGCGCCAGTAGGTTTCGGTGACCATCTCGATGTCGGTAGGGCCGAGCAGGTCGATCAGCCATTGCAGGGTTTCCGGCAGGCTTTCCTTGTCGTCGATCACCGGCACTTCGTCGTTGTGACGCTCGACGTCGGTGACCTGAATCACCAGCATCGCGTGGTGCGCGGTCAGCGAACGGCCACTTTCCGAGAAGATGTGCGGATGCGGCAGGCTTTGCGCATCGCAGAATTCCTTGAGCATGCCAACCACGACACCGGCGTAATCGTCCATGTCGTAGTTGATGGAGCTGGCGTTGCGGGAATGCGTGCCGTCGTAATCGACGCCCAGACCGCCGCCGACGTCGATGTGGTCGACCGGCAGGCCCAGATTGCGCAGCTCGCCGTAGTAACGAATCGCTTCTTTGAAGCCGTGCTGGTAGTCGGCCAGGTTGGCGATCTGCGAGCCCATGTGGAAGTGCAGCAGGCGGATGCCTTGATCCAGACCGGCCTTGGTGAAACGCTCGACCACCGACAGCAATTGCGCGGCAGACAGACCGAACTTGGACTTCTCGCCCCCGGTGTCGGCCCATTTGCTCGACGCCAGCGACGACAGACGAACCCGCAGGCCCACCTGCGGCGCGACTTTCAGCTCGGCGGCTTCTTCAATGACCAGTTCGACTTCGGATTCTTTCTCGATGACGATGAAGACGTTATGGCCGAGCTTCTGGCCCATCAGCGCCAGTCGAATGAATTCGCGGTCCTTGTAACCGTTGCAGACGATGGTGCCGCCTTTCGGGGCCAACGCCAGCACGGCCATCAGCTCGGGCTTGGAGCCGGCTTCTAGACCGATGGAGACGTTTTGCGTGGCGATGATGTTCTCCACCACCGCTTCCTGCTGGTTCACCTTGATCGGGTACAGCGCGGTGTATTGGCTCTGGTATTCCAGGCGCGCGATGTTCTCGTCGAAGGCGCCCGTCAGCTGGCGCACGCGGTCTTGGAGAATGTCGGGGAAACGCACCAGCAACGGCAAGGACAAGCCGCTCTTGCGCAGCTGGTCGACTTGCTCATAAAGGTCGATGGGCGAACTGCCCGGCCCATTGGGGCGGACTTCAACACGGCCGGCTTCGTTGATTGCAAAATAACCAGCCCCCCAATGACGAATCCCGTAGACACTGCGGCTGTCCGCCACGGTCCATTGGCTGCCATCGTCTTTGCGTGTGCGTCGTACGGACATCGAAGTCCCCTATATAAAAGTCATAAAGCCCCGGCCTGACCGGCTGGGCGCAGTGTATAGAGTGGAAATGACGGTTTGGCGCCAGCCCGCATGGCTCTGTAGACCCATGACACGAACCAGAGTTTGTTTTTTGAAAACAGACGCCCGACCGAAAACGAAACCAGAGACGATCCGACAGGACGGTTCAACCGCCTGACTTTTTCGCCTTGAAGCCTTGCTTGACCAGTTCCGCCAGCAGTGTCTCGACGTGATCACCCTGAATTTCGATCACGCCATCCTTGAGCGCACCACCGGTTCCGCAACGACGTTTGAGCGTAGTCGCCAGTTCCTTGAGTGCATCCTCGGCCAGCGGCACCCCGGTGATGGTGGTCACGGTTTTACCGCCCCGGCCTTTGCTCTCGCGGCGCACACGGGCAATGCCATCACCTTCGGGGATAACGGATTTCTTGCAGATACAGGCATCGACGGGCTGACGGCAGTCTGGACAGTGGCGTCCAGCGTCGGTCGAAAACACCAGGCCACCGAGGGCAGCGAAGGATGCGGCTTTTTTGGCCACCGGGAATCCTCTTCTTGAGGACCAAAGTCTGGTCGGGCAGAACGGTTAAACCCGAGTCTACGGAACCGACCGCGAAGCCCCACTCAGGCAGGGGCAGCGCAACCGGACCGTGAAGCCAGTCCGGCGTGAAAAGTCGCGCAGTGTAACGGCAAAAAGCGCAGATGCTAAGTGCAAATATGCGCCAATTTACGGGACATTTGCGACGTCGCCCAAATAGCGCTTCAACGCCGCCAGAGAGTCCGGGCAATAAGGCTTTTCGGTGGTTTCGCGCAGCACCTGTTCGATGCCGATGAAACGCGCTTCGAGCACTTCTTCCGGTTGCAGTTTCAGCGGCCCGTCCCAGACCGCCGAGAACACGGCACACCAGAGTCGGTTACCCGGCTGATCGAAAAAAAACTCTTCATGAGCGATCAGCTCGACGCCCGCCACACCCAACTCTTCTTCCAGTTCTCGCGCAGCCGATTCGACGTAGCTCTCGTCCGCCTGAACCATGCCTCCTGCCGCGACATCCCAGAATCCGGGATAGATCGCTTTGCTGAGGGTGCGGCGGTGCACACAGAGTTCGCCTGATGAGTTGAACAGCAGAATGTAGGTGCCGCGACCGATCAGGCCACGCTCGCGCAGCTCGGCGCGAGGCAAGGAACCCAGCAATCGATCCTGACGGTCGACCCAGGCAATGAGTTCGGCGTCGGAAGCCGCGCGGTGCGCGACTTCGTTTTCAGAGACTGACACCGATCAACCCTGAGACAGCAGCTGACGCAGGTCGATGACCGCTGCGTTGGCCCGCGACAAATAGTTGGCCATGACCAGCGAGTGGTTGGCGAACACGCCGAACGGGCTGCCGTTGAGAATGACCGGGCTCCACATCGGCTCTTGCGAGGCTTCCAGCTCGCGAATGATCTGACGCACGCTCACGGTGGCGTTTTTCTTGGCCAGCACGTCTGCGAAGTCGACTTCGATGGCGCGCAGCAAGTGAGACAGCGCCCACGCCTGACCACGGGCCTCGTAGAACACGTTGTCGATCTGCATCCACGGGGTTTCGACGATTTCTTCATCGACCTGCGGCACTTCGCCCGGCTTCACAGTCACGGTGGACTGCGCTTCCGTTTTCAATGTGCTATTGAGCTTCACGCGACCAACGCTGGCGGACAGGCGCTGGGACAGCGAGCCCAGACGGGTGCCGACGTCGCCCAGCCAGTTGTTGAGGTTGTCAGCGCGGGTGTAGAACAGCGCGCCCTTCTGATTCGGGTCGGACAGGCGCGCCTGATAACGGCTCAGCGCGGCAATGCCTTCGCGGTATTGAGACTCGCTGGACGGGAGTATCCAGCTCTTGTTGTCGAAGTTGAACAGCGGCTCGGCGCGGGCCAGATCGCCATCTTCAGCCGACTGGGACTGCGAGCGAGCGAAGTCTTTACGCAGTGCACGGCTCAGGTCGCGGACCTGGACCAGCACGCCGTATTCCCAGCTCGGGGTGTTATCCAGCCAAAGGCCTGGCGGGAAACGGTCGTTGGAAATGTAGCCGCCGGGTTTGTCGAGGAGGGTCGACGCGACGGTCTTGAGGGTTTCGACGGTGGTGTAGCCGATCACCATCTGCTTGCCTTCACGCTCGGCAGCAGCCTGCGCCTGTTGCTGGACCGGGAACAGTGGGGGCTCGCTGCTCCACCAGATACCGAGCGCCACGGTAACGACCAGGTAAATGCCGACCACCGCGCCCACGGCACGGCTGAACAGCAATCCACTCAAGTACCCACGAGGCGCGCGCGATTCTTTGCCTACTGGCTTTTCCTCAACACGCTCACTCCCGCCCGCAGCGCCCGAGCGCTTCTTCCAATCCAGCATGGCCTTGTCCTTTCAATCACGGAATTCAGTGCTTCTGACCGCAACCTTACAGCAAGGTGCGTTTGGCAGGAACGTGGAGGATGGCTCAAATGCGTAATCGACGGGTCCGTGTGCGTCATGCGAGGCGCTGTCAGGATTTGCGGGCCAGGATGGCCGAAGACGGTGGTCGCTATCGGGTTTCAGCCTGGAAACGTGAATTGTCATGCAACAAATCTGCTCACGACTGTCACATGCAACGCGCCTGAGTGCCTCATCCATACCCCTACACAACGCCAGTGGCCTTGGCACGCATTTGGCTTACAAAGACAGAAAGTTGACGTGAATAAATGACAACAAAATGACTTACGGCGCACCTGTGTGAGATAAGTAGTGCTAGCATAGCGCCAGCATCCGTATCAGGGTTTCCCCTAGAAGTAGTCAGGACATGACCGAAGCAGAAGATCCGAGCCGAGACCGTCTCAAGCACCATTTCGCCCAGCGCGTGATCCACCAGGCCCGTCAGATCCTGGAGGTCTGGCAACGCCTGCAACAAAGCGAATGGACGGCTGCGGATCTGGAAGAACTCAGCGACTCCAACCAGCGCCTGCTGCGGTTCGCCGAGCGCTTCGAACAGGAAGAACACGCGCATCTGGCGCGTGGCATCGCCCAATCCTTGCTGGAAGTGGAAGCCAATCGCGGCCGCTTGAGCAGCGCGTTGATCACCGACCTGAACCGCCTGATGCAGCGCCTTTCCCGCACGGGCTTGCGTCATGGCGATCGGCTGGAACACACGTCGCTGCCACCGCTGCGCAAGCCGATTTACGTGATGCTGCAAAATCACGAACGCGCTGAACGCCTGGCCAAACAGCTGGAGTTTTTCGGTCTGAGCGCGCAATCCATGGAAAGTCCGCAGGCCTTCCACGCCACCCTGGCCGAGCGCTTGCCCGCCGCCGTGGTGATGGACGTGGATTTCGGTGGCGTGGGCGAAGGGTTGAAGCTCGCTGCCAAAATGCAGGAAGGTCTGGAACAGAAACTGCCCTTGCTGTTTTTCAGCCATCACGAAACCGATACCCCGACGCGGCTGGCCGCCGTACGTGCCGGTGGCGAAGAGTTTTTGACCGGCACGCTGGAGGCCTCAAGCCTGCTGGAAAAAATCGAGATTCTGACGCGGGTCGCGCAGTACGAGCCGTATAAAGTGCTGATCATCGACGACTCTCGTGCCCAGGCCACGCACACCGAACGGCTGTTGAACAATGCCGGTATCGTGACGCGCACACTGTTCGACCCGATTCAGACGATGGCTGAGCTGGCTGACTTTCAGCCGGACCTGATCATTCTCGACATGTATATGCCCGGCTGCACCGGCACCGAGCTGGCGAAGGTCATTCGTCACAACGACCGTTACGTCAGCGTGCCGATCATTTACCTGTCCGCCGAAGACGACCTGGACAAACAGCTGGACGCGATGAGCGAGGGCGGTGACGACTTCCTGACCAAGCCGATCAAGCCGCGCCATCTGATCACGACGGTGCGCAACCGCGCCGCTCGGGCGCGAAACCTCAAAGCGCGAATGGTGCGTGACAGCCTGACCGGCCTGTACAACCACACGCATATCCTGCAGTTGCTGGAAGATTGCAGCTTCCGCGCACGCCGGGAAAACAAGCCGCTGAGCTTCGTGATGCTGGACATCGACCACTTCAAGAAGGTCAACGACGGTCACGGCCACCCCATGGGCGACCGCGTGATCAAGAGCCTCGCGCTGTTCCTCAAGCAACGCCTGCGCAAGACCGATTACATTGGCCGCTACGGTGGTGAGGAGTTTGCCGTGGTCATGCCTGACACCGACCTCAAATCGGCCTTCGGCGTGCTGGACGAGATTCGTCGCCGCTTCGCGGAAATTCATTACCCGGCGCAACCGGTGGACCTTTTCTGCACCTTCAGCGCAGGCGTGGTGGAACTGGAAGAAGGCGATGATGCGCTGATGCTGGCGTCTCAGGCGGATGACGCGTTGTATCGCGCGAAAAAGGCCGGACGCAATCAGGTCCACACGTTGCGTGAAGACATCATGCTTGCCAAAAAGCATTCGCCGCTGGACGTCGTGAACTGACGAGGATCGTCAACGAGACAATCCCTCAGCTGATTGAAGAAACCTCATCATGGCGCTGACCACGCGCTCCGGTTGCTCCTGCTGAACCCAGTGCCCTGCACCCGGTATCGACTCGATGAACCGCATGTCGGTGCACGCCGTGTTTTGCATCGTTTCCAGCGCGCCAGGGGCTTGAAAGGCCCCCCAATCTTTCTCGCCATAGATAAAGCACGAAGGCACGTTGATCGTGCGCCCCGCAAACATGCTCAACTCATGATCGTGATCGGCCAAGAAGCTGCATCGATACCAGTTGAGCCCGCCTTGAAAGCCAGTCCGTTGAAATTCCGCGGTGAAGAACGCAAGGTCCGATCCAGTCAACCACTCGCACCGTTTGGCCTCCGTGGCATCCGGCGCATCGGCATTGATAGCGGCGGGCATGCTGTCATCCAGCCCCATGATGTAGTACGGCGGCATCTTCACGAGCTCATCGGCTGACCATGCGAGTAACGGAAAAGGCGAATTGCCTGACCAGTCGCCGCTTTTGACGTGGAAATACGTTCGTAAAAAACGAGCGAGGCCTCCTTCCGGCTCGGTCATGTCGCGATTGGCGCTCCGGGTGCAGTAATAGTGCTGGTAGTGTTTTTTCGGCGGAGTTAAAGCCGCAAGCAGCTCGCTCATGTCGGGCCCATCGACGGCGCTCGCCAACAGCGGAGGCCCACTGAACGGCGCGCTCATCAACACAACAGCGCGAAAGATATCCGGCCTGACCAACGCGCAATAAGCCGCGACGGGTGAGCCGAAGTCGTGCCCTACTACGGCGGCAACGGAGTCACGCCCCGTGGCCGCCAGCAACGCAATAGAATCGCTTACCAGATTCAACATGAAAAAAGGCCGCAGATCCGTCTCGTACTCCGCCTCCCATCCTGTCGTTCGGCCATAACCTCGCTGGTCGGGCGCGATGACGTGATACCCCTGCCGCGACAATCCAAGCAGAGTATTTCGCCAGCTGTAGGCCAGCTCCGGAAAACCATGGAGCAGCAGGATGCAAGGCCGCTCAGGATTGGAATACCCGGCCTCCAGCACATGCATGCTCAGGCCGTTTACGCCCTCGATCTGGCGGGAGCGGATGCCCTCCGGCAGTGGCATCTCGTCGAGATACTCCGTGTCAGTCATCGCGTAAAACCTTCAGGCGAAAGAGCAGATCAGCCGGGATCGTCATCCGTTCATGACACAACGGGCAACGTCAATTGCCTGAATCCTAGCCAGCGCCGGATGGGAACGACAAACGAATATTTATCGCCGAATGAATAAGCTTAACTAATGCATGCACGGTTTTACGCGTCCACTCATGAGTCATTCCCAAGGGTGGGAATCCGTTGAACGATCCCGCTCGGCCTCTTCGTGCAGCCAGGCGATGAACTCGCGGATGTGTGGGCGCTTGATCGCGACGGGCGGGTAGATCACGTAATACGCCGAGTTCGTTTCGACGGAGTGCCCAAACGGCTTGACCAGACGCCCTGCCGCCAGATGCCCGGCAACCAGCGCGAGCCCGCACAACGCCACGCCTTGCCCGTCGATGGCGGCTTGCGTCACCACGTTGGTGTCATCGATGACCACACCGCTTTCCGGCTTCACGCCTTCGGCACCGGCACTGGCCAGCCACTCGCGCCAGCCTTCACGGTCGTAATCATGGAGCAGTGTGTGGTGAGTCAGATCCGACGGGGTGCGCAGCGGAGATGATCCCGTCAGTAGAGCGGGGCTGCACACGGGCGCAAACGCAAGCCCCATCAAACGCTCGGCCGTTAGACCCGGCCAGTCATCGCTCCCCCAGCGCACGGCCAAATCCAGCTCTTCGTGGGCGAATAGCGTTCTTTGCACCGAATGGTGCAAGCGTAAATCGACACCCGGATGGCGGGCCCAAAAACGCCCAAGCCGAGGGGACATCCAGCTCGCACCAAACGAAGGCTCCAGGCCCACTGTCAGGGAGTGAGTGCCCTGGCTGGCGCGAAGCGTGGTGACGGCTTCGCCGATTTGCTCGAACGCGGTTTGCACGACGGGAAACAGCAGTCGTCCCTCGTCCGTCAAACGGAGTTTGCGAATCATCCGATGAAACAGCAGGACGCCCAGGTGCTCTTCCAGTTGCTTGATTTGGTGGCTGATGGCGGCTTGCGTGATATGCAACTCATCCGCCGCCCGCGTGAAGCTCAGGTGCCGCGCAGACGCCTCGAAGCCTCGCAGAAGATTCAACGGTGGAAGACGCGACTGCATGGCTTGACCTCATGGATTATGTGCATTGATGCATCCCGTGAGCATTGGTTGTTTGTCACGCCCCACGAAACGGGATAAAAATTGATCCATCGGGGCAAGTCAAGTGATAGCAATGGCGATCCCCATGACGTGAGCCTTATCACCGAAAGGATGAGTTCGACATGCAGCACACTCTTCATCAGGATCGCCCGGCACCTGCTTTTACGAGCTTCACTGAATCAACGGCCGAGGACTGGAAGCACATCGAACACCTGTGCGACGTCTATGAGCGTGGCTTGGCAGACCGCGTGCTGAAAAACCTCGAAACGCTGAAAGGCAGTACACTGGGTTTCCCGGTCGACCGCTACGAGCATTCGCTGCAAGCCGCGACCCGCGCCGTGCGCGACGGGGCCGATGAGGAAACCGTGGTGTGCGTCTTGCTGCACGACATCGGCGATGACATCGCGCCTTACAACCACGGCGAGTTGGTCGCGGCGATCCTCAAGCCCTACATCTCGGCCGACAACCACTGGATGCTGTCCAAACACGCGATTTTTCAGGGTTACTACTACTTCCATCACATTGGCCGTGATCGCAACGAACGCGATAAATACCGAGACCACCCGGCCTTCCAGCGCTCGGCGATGTTCTGCGAACGCTGGGACCAGACCGCGTTCGATCCCGATTACGACACCCTGCCACTGGAGTATTTCGAACCGATGGTGCGACGGGTTTTCGCCCGTCCGGCGTTTGGGGGTGAGAAGGCGTTTGCGTGAGGAGTATCCGGGGTGGAGGCGGCATATCATTCTGGTAAGGCGACATAGGGTTTCAGCATCCACATCGCTACTACCGAGCCTACGAAAAAAAACATCGGCAGCGTGACCAGCCGCTTCAAACCCGTGGGAAAGTTTGCGAGATCAGCGGGTTCGAGCAGTCCACGCTTTATATAAAGCTTTGGCTGAAGCAGACATCCGGCAATCACTCCCAGTCGAATCTGCCGCCCCAACAATCCTACATCCGAGAAGCGACGATTTACGTCGTGAATAACTGAGCTTCTGCTCAGGTAGCCCTCCATTTTTACAAGCTTGCCGAACATGGCATAAATCATAAAACCGGTGGCAACTAAACACGTCGCAGCACAGGCTAGGAAGACGCCGTCGATGGCTTGCAGCTTCATTGTTCAAACCACGAAAAAAGTTGATTTCCCGCTACGGCACCCAAAGGGCTAAGTGCCTCTCCGCCCCCGATAGCACCAGCGACACCAAACACCAATGCACACCCAACCGCAACCATCCCACCCGAAGGCAGAGCGAGTGCAGCGCAAATACCTCCTGAGGCAGAGACGCCGACGGTGCCGCCCGCCAAAGAGCCGACGATACCCCCAGCAGCCCTCCCACTCTCCACATACTTCGCCTTGGTGCAAACATCTTCCTTCCCCAACGCACACGCCTCCTGAATCTCCAGCGCTCCAACCCCAACATCCAGCGCAACGCCCACATAGGTGCCTCGACTCAACACCTTGGCCGTCGCGGAAATCCGTCTCACGTTGTACGCGTACCCCCTCAGTTCCCCGGTGTGGAGGAAGCGTTTAGTGGAAATGCCGAGGATGTCTTTGATTTTGCCTTGATTGCCGAGTCCGGAACCGAGGCGGCCAATGTTCTGTAAACGGGTCTCGATCTTTGAAAACAGCACCTGTCGCTGGGCGAAGAACTGATCATTGGTGAGGGCGCCTGATCGCCAGCGCTGCATCAGGTTTTCGACTTCCTTGAGCAGCTTTTCCAGTTCTCGTAAATGCCCGCTCCATGCACCGGTCGCGCTGCCAAGACCGATGGACCCGTAACCCATGATGCTTTGCAGCACGTCGTAATTCTGGACCATCACCCGACTGCTCTGCGGATCATGCCCCACCATCGACAGGCGGACATTCCTGGCCAGCATCATCAGCTCGTTTTCTTCGGGGGTACACAGGTGCGAAGGCCCATCCGTCATCACCACGACCTGGCCGGGCAGGATCGGATGGGGGCGGAGGTGGGCATTGAGCTGATCGAATTTCGCGCGGGCGCTGGCGGGAACCTTCAGCGTGTAATCCCGGAACTGGTAATAGTCTCGGACTTCGTCATTGATGAACGCATAGGGCCTGGACAATGGGCTCCCTCTCAGGTGCAGGTATGAGGGAAGAACATTGGTTCGGAATGAACGCGCTGTCAGTAAACAGCGCGTTGAATATGCACTGATTACAGTGTTTTCAGAAAGAACCTACAGCCTCCTCGCCCGTCTCTGCATCCCCTCCCACCCTGCGTTATCATGCGGCGACTTTTGTGATGCGAGACCGCCATGCGCCGCCTGCTTTGTCTGATTTTTCTGACCCTCGCCCTGCCTGCTTTCAGCGCGAGCCTGTTGGACAGCCGGCCCAGTTCGGGGCTCGGGAGTCCGACGCTGGGCAGCAGCTCGGCACTGGGCAGCTCCAGCATCGACAACAGCAAGGACTTCCTGCCCGTTCGCCAAGCGTTCCAACTGAACCTGATCGATACGCCCCCCGACTCGATCAAATTGCAATTCGTCGCTGCTGAAGGCTATTACCTGTATCGCCACCGCTTCCAGTTCCGTACAGAACCTGCGGATATCTTGGGCGCCGCACAGCTCCCGGACGGCGAGAAAAAACACGACGAGTACTTCGGCGATGTCGAGGTGTATCACGGGATTCTCGACATCAACCTGCCGCGCAAAGCGGGCGACACGCGGCCCTTCACGCTGGTCGTGACGTACCAAGGTTGCGCGGATAAAGGCCTCTGCTACCCCCCTGAAACCCAGCGTTTGAGCATTGGCGACACGGCCTCCGTCGCTGACATCGCGGTAGCCACGACCACGCCGAGCCAAACGCCTTTCAGCTGGAAACAACTGGCGCTGTTTTTCCTCGCGGGGATAGGCCTGACGTTCACGCCGTGCGTACTGCCGATGCTGCCGATCCTCTCCGGCGTGGTGCTGCGCGGGCAGATCGGTGGACTGCGCGGTTTCTCTCTGTCCCTTGCCTATGTGCTGCCGATGGCGATCTGTTTCGCGATGCTCGGCGCACTGATGGGGATGTTCGGCGCCAGCCTCAATCTCCAGGCCCGGCTGCAATCGGCCTGGGTGCTGGTGCCGTTCGCGCTGTTTTTCGTGGTGTTTGCCATCGCGATGTTCGGGGTGTTCGAACTTCGCCTGCCTCGCGCCTTGAATGACAGGCTCGACCGCATCGCTGGCAACACCGAAGGCGGATCGCTGTGGGGCGCTGCCGTCCTGGGCGTTGTATCAAGCCTGCTGGTGTCGCCCTGCGTATCAGCGCCCTTGGCCGGTGCCCTCCTTTATATAAGCGCCAGCGGAGACACCGTGGGCGGCGCGCTGAAACTCTTCGCCCTCGGACTCGGCATGGGCGCGCCACTGGTGCTGGTGGCGACGGGCGGCGCGGCATGGCTGCCGAAGAGCGGACCGTGGCTGGTCACCGTCAAAAATGCGATTGGCGTGTTGCTGCTGGCGTTGGCCATTGGCCTGCTAAGTCGGGTGATCCCTGGGGAAGCCACGTTGCTGCTGATCGGACTGCTGTGGGCAGGGGTCGCGGTGTTTCTCGGCGCGCTGGAGTTCACCGTCAAAACCACCCGGGGCCGCCTCGCTCAGCTACTCGGGGTTTTCCTGTTGGTCTACGCTCTCTGCTGCTGGTACGGGGCCTTCAGCGGCCAGACCGATCCAATGCGGCCATTGGGCCGTGTATCTAACACGCAAATCTCGGGAGAAAGCAGCAGCGCGCAGCAATGGCAGACCGTCACCGAAGTTTCGACGCTTAAACAGATTCTGGCTGAGGCAAAAAGCGCCGAAAAACCGGTGCTGGTGGATTGGTACGCGGACTGGTGCATCAGCTGTAAGGTCATCGAGCATGAAGTGTTGCCCGATCCGAAAATTGTCAGCCAACTCAAAGGCTTTCGTCTGATTCGCTTCGACATGACCGACAGCAATGCCGAGCAGCGCGCCCTGCTCGACACTTACAAACTGTTCGGTCCGCCCGCTCTGTTGTTTTTTGGAAAAGACGGGAACGAGCTGACAAATGTGCGCGTCGTCGGCGAAATCGACGTGGAAGCCTTCTCCGAGCGGCTTTCTAGAGCAAATGACCAAATTTAGCCTCTTAGTCACAAATTTTGCGCGAACATCGGTCATCGTGCTGAACATTGTCGATATCTGGGTCGGTAACTGGACAGTCCAATACGCTTTCCGGCATAGTCGCTCCGCATCAATGGCTCGCACCTGCGGTGAGCGTCGAAAAAGCACCCAACAAGGAACACACGATGGCGACCTTACTGGTTCTTCACGGACCTAACCTGAACTTGCTGGGCACCCGTGAACCGGGTATCTACGGCTCGATCACGTTGGCCGACATCAACCAGGATCTGGAAAAGCGCGCGCGCGAAGCCGGCCACCATCTGATGTACCTGCAAAGCAATGCCGAGTATGAATTGATCGACCGCATTCACGCTGCACGCGATGAAGGCGTGGACTTCATTCTGATCAATCCGGCTGCTTTCACTCACACAAGTGTCGCAATACGTGACGCATTGCTGGGAGTGAGCATCCCATTCATCGAAGTGCACCTCTCGAACGTGCACAAACGCGAACCTTTCCGCCATCACTCCTACTTTTCAGATGTTGCTGTAGGTGTGATCTGCGGCCTTGGCGCCAGCGGATACCGACTGGCCCTGGAGGCCGCCCTGGAACAACTGGCCACCCGTTCGAAAGCATGACCGGCGCAGTTTCGCACTGAGCCCCATGACCTGAACCGGCCACCAAATACCCCTGACCGACCCTTGGGAGTTGATGATTAATGGATATCCGTAAAGTCAAGAAACTGATCGAATTGCTGGAAGAGTCCGGCATCGACGAATTGGAAATCCGTGAAGGCGAAGAGTCCGTACGAATCAGCCGTCACAGCAAGACTCCAGCACAGCAGTACTACGCGCCAGCCCCGGTTGCCGCGCCTGCCGCAGCACCTGCACCTGTTGCCGCTCCCGCCGCAGCAGAAGCGCCATCGGCACCCAAACTGAACGGCACCGTTGCGCGTTCGCCAATGGTCGGTACCTTCTACCGCAAAGCTTCGCCAACCTCGCCAGCCTTCGCTGAAGTCGGCCAGACCGTGAAGAAAGGCGACACCCTGTGCATCGTCGAAGCGATGAAAATGATGAACCACATCGAAGCCGAAACCAGCGGCGTGATCGAGTCCATCCTCGTCGAAGACGGCCAGCCGGTTGAGTACGACCAGCCGCTGTTCACCATCGTTTGAACCGCGGAGTGCCTTTGATGACGAATCCTGCGAAGTTGGAAAAAGTGCTGATCGCCAACCGCGGTGAAATCGCTCTGCGGATTCTGCGGGCTTGCAAAGAGCTGGACATCAAGACCGTCGCCGTTTACTCCAAGGCCGACAAGGAACTGATGCATCTGGGTCTGGCCGACGAATCCGTCTGCATCGGTCCGGCATCGGCCTCTCAGTCTTACCTGCACATTCCGGCGATCATCGCGGCAGCCGAAGTGACTGGCGCCACGGCCATCCACCCAGGCTATGGCTTTCTGGCGGAAAACGCCGATTTCGCCGAGCAGGTCGAGAAGTCCGGTTTTGCGTTCATCGGCCCGAACGCTGACACCATTCGCCTGATGGGCGACAAGGTGTCGGCCAAGGACGCGATGATTCAGGCGGGCGTTCCGACCGTACCGGGCTCCGACGGCCCGCTGCCCGAAGACGAAGAAGAAGCGCTGCGCATCGGCCGTCAGGTCGGTTATCCGGTGATCATCAAGGCCGCTGGCGGCGGCGGTGGTCGCGGCATGCGCGTCGTGCACAAGGAAGAGGACCTGATTTCCTCGGCCAAACTGACACGTTCGGAAGCGGGTGCCGCCTTCGGCAACCCGATGGTGTACCTGGAGAAGTTCCTGACCAACCCGCGTCACGTGGAGGTTCAGGTGCTGTCCGACGGTCAAGGCCAGGCGATCCACCTGGGCGACCGTGACTGCTCGCTGCAACGCCGTCACCAGAAGGTGCTGGAAGAAGCACCAGCGCCAGGTATCGACGAAAAAGCCCGCGCCGAAGTGCTGGCCCGCTGTGTCAAGGCGTGCATCGACATCGGTTATCGCGGTGCCGGTACGTTCGAATTCCTGTACGAAAACGGTGCGTTCTATTTCATCGAAATGAATACCCGCGTGCAGGTCGAGCACCCGGTTTCGGAAATGGTCACGGGCATCGACATCGTCAAGGAGATGCTGAGCATCGCCGCTGGCAACAAATTGTCGTACACCCAGGACGACGTGAAGATTCACGGTCATGCCCTTGAGTGCCGGATCAACGCCGAAGACCCGAAAACCTTCATGCCGAGCCCAGGCACGGTCAAGCATTTCCACGCCCCGGGCGGCAACGGCGTTCGCGTC
Source organism: Pseudomonas salicis (assembly GCF_057128705.1). Classification (NCBI taxonomy): domain Bacteria; kingdom Pseudomonadati; phylum Pseudomonadota; class Gammaproteobacteria; order Pseudomonadales; family Pseudomonadaceae; genus Pseudomonas; species Pseudomonas salicis. The sequence continues at coordinate 354,449 of NZ_JBSKHU010000005.1, read as the reverse complement.
GACTCGCACCTGTACAGTGGTTATGCCGTTCCGCCGAACTACGACTCACTGATCGGCAAGCTGATCACCTGGGGCGCGACCCGCGAAGAAGCCATGGCTCGCATGCGCAACGCCCTGGACGAAATCGTGGTTGACGGGATCAAGACCAACATCCCGCTGCACCGTGATCTGACCCGCGATGAAGGTTTCTGCAAAGGCGGCGTCAACATCCACTACCTGGAACACAAACTGGCCGCCGAGAAACACTGATCGGTCAGATTGTGCGACAGAACGACAAAGCCGCTTTCGAGCGGCTTTGTTGTTTCTCCCGGATCAAACGCTGCAAATTCTGTAGGAGTGAGCTTGCTCGCGATCGCTATCTGCCTGTAGACGCTATAGGGACTGACCGGACGCGATCGCGAGCAAGCTCACTCCTACAGAGACACGCACAAGTCTGCTCTTTGTTGTTTCCCCCCGAACCCCGTAAACTTGCCGGTCTTTCGCGGCACTGAGTCGCTCTGTCAATTTTCAATTCGAAGGTAATCCGCCATGCCTTGGCTGCAAGTCCGTCTCGCCATCAGCCCAGAACAAGCCGAAACCTACGAAGACGCGCTTCTTGAAGTCGGTGCCGTGTCCGTGACCTTCATGGACGCTGAAGATCAGCCCATCTTCGAACCTGACCTGAACACCACGCCGCTGTGGTCCCACACGCATTTGCTCGCACTGTTCGAGGCCGACACCAACGCCGACCAGGTTCTCGCTCACCTGACGCTGCTGACCGGCGCACCGCTGCCTGAACACACCCACGAAGTCATCGAAGACCAGGATTGGGAACGCAGCTGGATGGACAATTTCCAGCCCATGCGTTTCGGACAGCGCCTGTGGATCGTGCCAAGCTGGCACGCCGCGCCAGAGCCGAACGCCGTCAATCTGCTGCTCGATCCGGGTCTGGCCTTCGGCACCGGCACCCACCCGACCACCGCCCTGTGCCTGGAGTGGCTGGATGGCCAGGACCTGACCGACGCCAATGTGCTGGATTTCGGGTGCGGCTCGGGCATCCTTGCCATCGCTGCCCTGCTGCTAGGCGCGAAACATGCAGTGGGTACCGACATCGACGTGCAGGCCCTGGAAGCCTCGCGCGATAACGCCGGTCGCAACCATGTACCGGCGGAGAAATTCCCGTTGTACCTGCCGGAAGACCTGCCAAAAGAGCCAGCCGACGTATTGGTGGCTAATATTCTGGCTGGACCGTTGGTTTCGCTGGCACCTCAGCTTGCAAGCCTGGTCAAACCCGGTGGCCGCCTGGCGTTGTCCGGCATTTTGGCCGAACAAGGCGAAGAGGTTGCTGCTGCGTACGCCGACACGTTCGAGCTGGACCCGATCGCCAACCGCGACGGCTGGGTCCGGATCACCGGTCGCCGTCGCTGATAGCCATTGATCACAACCCTTTAGGCGCTCGTTTACCCCGGATACCCGCATGACCGACAGTTTCGTCACCCAGTGCCCTCACTGCCAGACCAGTTTCCGCGTCAGCCACGCTCAACTGAGCGTTGCCCGAGGCATGGTGCGCTGCGGCTCTTGCCTGCAAGTGTTCAATGCCGCGAAACAACTGTTGGAAAAAAGCGCCGAGGCACGGGCCGCCGCTCAAGCCGCAGCCCAGCCCCTGGAACCAGCGCAGCCCGTTCCAGCGCCGGTCGTCGAAGTCCTCGCGCCTCAGTCCGTGGTCGCCGCTCAGCCTGCACCTTTGCCGGTGCCGTCCGAACGTCGTTCAGTGGACCTGGACAGCCTTGACCTCGATGACCTGGATGTCGAACTTGCCCGGTTGGAACAACGGGAAATCCAGCTGCCGGAATCTTTCGGTCAAGCGCGCGGCCATCGCGATCATGACGAAGTGGAATCCTTCAGCGCCCGTCGCGATGAGCCTGAGGTCGCCAGCGAGGCGTGGGATCAGGGCCTGAGCCACGACGACGTGAGCCAGTTACCGGAACTGCGCGCCGAGGTCATCGAAGAAACTGAGGTTCACCACGAACCGGATTCGCTGATCGAACCCCTCGACCGCGACGAAATCGGGCACGATGACCACCGCACCGAGCCGTCCTTCTCTTCGGCTCCCGCCGATCTGGACGACGAGCCGCACGCCGTAAACCGCATGCACGCCGAAGCAGAACCCGAGGAGCATTCGTCATCCGAACGTTTCTCGGCACTGGACGGTGACGACGCCCATGATCGGCGCCATCCGAATGAACTCGACGACGAAGACGACCTTCCCCCGACGAAAGGGAAGCGCGGGCGTAACGAACCCGGTCTACGCGACCCGGCACTGCTCGACCTCACCGATGACCCGCTGCAACTCGCCTGGCAAAAACCCAAGCCACGCTGGGGACGCCGCGTGCTTTGGCTGCTATTGGCATTGATTGCCTTACTGGGGCTGGCAGGGCAGTACGTCTGGTATCACTTTGATGAACTGGCGCGTCAGGACCAGTACCGCTCCTGGTTCCAGGACATCTGCCCGCAAGTCGGCTGCAAATTGCCGTCGAAGGTCGATATCAAGCTCCTGAAAAGCAGCAATCTTGTGGTGCGCAGTCATCCCGAATTTCAGGGCGCACTGGTGGTCGACGCGATCATCTACAACCGTGCCTCGTTCTCCCAACCGTTCCCACTCCTGGAATTGCGCTTCGCCGATACCAGTGGTCAGCTGATTGCCAGTCGTCGGTTCAAGCCGGGCGAATACCTGAGCGGCGAACTCGCCGGAAAGGACGAAATGCCGCCACAGACGCCTATTCACATCGCCCTGGACATTCTCGATCCGGGACCCAAGGCCGTGAATTACAGTTTGAGTTTTCGCTCGCCGGAGTAAACTCACCTTCCTGACAGGCCGCGCGCACCGGGCTATCCAGCGCGTGCTGTCGCACTCAAATGCGGCACGCCGTCATCAGAAAGCTGACGACGGTTTTATGACAATGCGAACCAATACCTAACCGTTCGCGATAAGAAAGCAACTGTTCAGATTTTATCCAATTCAGCCTTTATCCAGTCATCGAGAGCGGGTATCATGCCCACCCTTTTTCATACTCTGGGTCCCGTCTGAATGGCTGCGAAAGCACTTTTCGGACCAGGCTTCGTGATACGGCCCCACAACAGGTCACCCTATGTCGGCGGTACGCATCGGCCCCTATACATTGCAGAACGGCTTGATCCTCGCCCCCATGGCGGGCGTCACCGACCAGCCCTTCCGACAGCTCTGTCGCCAACTCGGCGCAGGCCTGGTGGTCTCGGAAATGGTCACCAGTGACATGAGCCTGTGGAACAGCCGCAAGTCGCGGTTGCGCATGATTCATGAAGGCGATCCCGAGCCGCGCTCGGTACAGATCGCCGGTGGAGATCCGCAGATGCTTGCGGATGCGGCACGCGCCAACGTCGAACTTGGCGCGCAGATCATCGACATCAACATGGGCTGTCCGGCCAAGAAAGTCTGTAACAAGGCTGCCGGTTCCGCGCTGTTGAAAGATGAGCAGTTGGTGACCGAAATCCTGCATGCGGTGGTCGCGGCAGTCGAGGTACCGGTCACCCTGAAGATTCGCACCGGCTGGGACCGTGAAAACAAGAACGGTCTGACCGTCGCCAAAATTGCCGAGCAAGCGGGCATTCAGGCGCTCGCGGTGCACGGCAGAACCCGGGCGGACCTTTACACCGGCGAAGCCGAATACGACACGATTGCCGCGATAAAACAGGCGGTGTCGATCCCGGTGTTTGCCAATGGCGACATCGTTTCACCGGAGAAAGCACGGCACGTCCTGGACGCGACCGGTGCCGACGGTTTGTTGATTGGCCGGGCTGCTCAAGGGCGCCCATGGATTTTTCGCGAGATAGAACACTACCTGCGCACCGGGGAAAAACTCCCCGCCCTGGCGCTGGGAGAAGTGGAACGCATTCTGCTAGAGCATCTGGCCGCGCTTCACACGTTCTATGGCGACGTGATGGGCGTGCGGATCGCCCGGAAACACGTCGGCTGGTACCTCGCAACCTTGCCGGGCGCCAGGGAGTTTCGCGCCCTTTTCAATCGTTTGGAAGATACGGAAGCACAGTGCGCCAACGTTCGGGATTTTTTTGCCGAACGCATAAAAAGCCCGCAGTCAGGGACCGAACAAGAGGTGGCCGCATGACGATGATGACAGAGACTTTAGTGAGTGGAACAACACCCGTGAGCGACAACGTCAATTTGAAACAGCACCTCAACACGCCGAGCGAAGAGGGTCAGACCCTGCGCGGAAGCGTCGAAAAGGCGCTGCACAATTATTTCGCTCACCTGGAAGGTGCTGCCGTCACTGATGTCTACAACCTGGTGCTCTCGGAAGTCGAGGCGCCGTTGCTTGAGTGCGTGATGAATTACGTCAAGGGCAACCAGACCAAGGCCTCCGAACTGCTCGGTCTGAACCGTGGCACGCTGCGCAAGAAACTCAAGCAGTACGACTTGCTGTAAGCCTCCAAAACAGAAAAACGACCCACGTTGATGCGGTCGTTTTTTTTGCTGAATTCTTTTGCTTTTGATGGAAGTTGAGATGACCGACCAGACGACCCGCCTGCCGATCCGCCGCGCCTTGATCAGCGTTTCCGACAAGACCGGTATCCTTGAGTTCGCCCGTGAACTCGAAGCCCTTGGCGTCGAGATTCTGTCCACCGGCGGTACGTTCAAGCTGCTCAAGGACAACGGCGTCGCAGCGGTAGAAGTCGCGGATTACACCGGCTTCGCAGAAATGATGGACGGCCGGGTCAAGACCCTGCACCCGAAAATCCACGGCGGCATCCTGGGCCGTCGCGGCACCGACGACGCGATCATGACCGAGCACGGCATCAAGCCGATCGACCTGGTGGCCGTGAACCTGTACCCGTTCGAAGCCACGGTTTCCAAGCCTGGCTGCGACCTGCCGACCGCCATCGAGAACATCGACATCGGCGGCCCGACCATGGTCCGTTCGGCCGCGAAAAACCACAAAGACGTGGCCATCGTGGTCAACGCCAGCGACTACGGCCAGGTGCTGGAAAGCCTCAAGGCCGGTGGCCTGACCTACGCCCAGCGCTTCGACCTGATGCTCAAGGCGTTCGAACACACTGCCGCCTACGACGGCATGATCGCCAACTACCTGGGCAGCGTCGATCAAGGCGCCGAAACGCTTTCGACTGAAGGCCGCAGCCAATTCCCGCGCACCTTTAACACCCAGTTCATCAAGGCGCAGGAAATGCGCTACGGCGAGAACCCGCACCAGAGCGCGGCGTTCTACGTGGAAGCGAAGCCTGCCGAAGTGGGCATCGCCACCGCGACCCAACTGCAGGGCAAAGAACTGTCCTACAACAACGTGGCCGACACCGACGCCGCGCTGGAATGTGTGAAGAGCTTCGTCAAACCGGCCTGCGTCATCGTCAAGCACGCCAACCCGTGCGGCGTTGCTGTCAGCCCGGACGCCGAAGGCGGCATTCGCCAGGCGTACGAACTGGCCTACGCCACCGACAGCGAATCCGCCTTTGGCGGCATCATCGCGTTTAACCGTGAGCTGGATGCCGAGACCGCCAAAGCGATCGTCGAGCGTCAGTTCGTCGAAGTGATCATCGCCCCGAGCGTCAGCGCCGAAGCCCAGGCCATTGTCGCCAGCAAAGCCAACGTGCGCCTGCTGACCAGCGGCCAGTGGGATGCGGAACGTGCACCGGCGTGGGACTACAAACGCGTCAACGGTGGCCTGCTGGTGCAGAGCCGCGACATCGGCATGATCAGCGCCGACGACCTGAAAGTCGTGACCAAACGCGCCCCGACCGAGCAGGAAATCCACGACCTGATCTTCGCCTGGAAAGTCGCCAAATACGTGAAATCCAACGCCATCGTCTACGCCAAGAACCGTCAGACCATCGGTGTCGGCGCAGGCCAGATGAGCCGCGTGAACTCTGCCCGTATTGCTGCCATCAAGGCTGAACACGCTGGCCTGCAGGTCGCAGGTTCGGTAATGGCATCGGACGCGTTCTTCCCGTTCCGCGACGGTCTGGACAACGCGGCCAAGGTCGGCATCACGGCGGTGATCCAGCCAGGTGGTTCGATGCGTGATGCAGAAGTCATTGCTGCCGCTGACGAAGCAGGCATCGCGATGGTCTTTACGGGCATGCGCCACTTTAGGCATTGATACGACGTCAGCTGCGTTAATACACGCGGCTGCCGGATTGCACGCCATCTCCTGTAGGAGTGAGCTTGCTCGCGATGCGATGTTCCTGACGCCGGATCCACGTCGGCTGTACCGTCCGATCGCGAGCAAGCTCACTCCTACAGGATCTGCGAACCGCAGATACCAGGCGACACCCACAGCATTAGCGTCATCGAGGTTTTTAAAATGAACGTACTCATCATCGGCAGCGGTGGCCGTGAACACGCGCTGGCCTGGAAGGTCGCGCAGGACCCTCGCGTGCAGAAGGTCTTCGTCGCGCCGGGTAACGCCGGGACCGCCATCGAAGCCAAGTGCGAGAACGTCGCCATCGACGTGCTGGCCCTGGAACAACTGGCCGACTTCGCCGAGAAGAACGTTTCGCTGACCATCGTCGGCCCTGAAGTCCCGCTGGTCGCCGGTGTCGTGGACCTGTTCCGCTCCCGTGGCCTGGACTGTTTCGGTCCGACGAAGGGTGCCGCCCAGTTGGAAGGCTCCAAGGCCTTCACCAAGGATTTCCTGGCACGCCATAAAATCCCGACGGCCGATTACCAGAACTTCACCGAGATCGAGCCTGCGCTGACGTACCTGCGCGAGAAAGGCGCGCCGATCGTGATCAAGGCCGACGGCCTGGCCGCCGGTAAAGGCGTGATCGTCGCGATGACGCTGGAAGAGGCTGAAGAAGCCGTGCGCGACATGCTCGCGGGCAATGCCTTCGGTGATGCCGGTTCCCGCGTCGTGATCGAAGAATTCCTGGACGGCGAAGAAGCGAGCTTCATCGTCATGGTTGACGGCAAGAACGTGTTGCCGATGGCCACCAGCCAGGACCACAAACGCGTCGGCGACGGCGACAGCGGCCCGAACACCGGTGGCATGGGTGCGTACTCCCCTGCTCCCGTCGTGACCGCTGACGTGCACCAGCGCGTGATGGATCTGGTCATATGGCCGACCGTCCGAGGCATGGCCGACGAAGGTAACGTTTACACCGGCTTCCTCTATGCTGGTCTCATGATCGACAAGGCAGGCAATCCGAAGGTCATCGAATTCAACTGCCGCTTCGGCGATCCGGAAACCCAACCGGTGATGCTGCGTCTGCAATCGAGCCTGGTCTTGCTGGTCGAGGCCGCTTTGGCGCAAGCTCTGGACAAAGTGGAAGCCCAGTGGGACCCACGTCCGAGCCTGGGCATCGTGCTGGCGGCAGGCGGATACCCTGGCGATTACGCCAAGGGCGCCGCAATCAACGGCCTGGACGCTGCTGCAGCGTTGCCGGGCAAAGTGTTCCATGCGGGCACTGCGTTGAAAGACGGTCAGATCGTGACCTCCGGTGGCCGCGTCCTGTGTGCCACTGCACTGGGCGACACCGTTGGCTACGCGCAAAAGCAGGCGTATGAACTGGCTGCAAAGATTGACTGGGAAGGCTGTTTCTACCGCAAGGACATTGGCTACCGCGCCATTGCCCGGGAACGCGGCGAACACCTGGAGTAAGTCCGAGGCCGGACAGTCGCCTGAAACCAGGCGACTGTCCGATCATTCTGGGCCGCACCAGGGTAACTGGCTTCATTCACGAAGGGATTTCGCCGTGCGCTGGCTCAGGATTGCCGCTTGTTCGATCATCGCGATGATGACCCTCCTCTGTGTGCCCACGGCTTCGGCCGAGGTCAGCGCGGGGTGGTCAACGCTTGTCGACGACCAGGCCAATCTGCAACTCAGCGACATCCGCTCCCCCCATTACGACACTCAGTTCAGCCCGGTCGAACTCGACCAGGTTCGCGCCATCAGCCGTGAAGCCGCGTTGTGGCTGCACTATCGCCTCCCCCCGACCGATCACGAACAACTGATGCGCATCTTCGCGCCCGATCTTGCCACCGTCGACATGTACGTCATCGACGGCGAAGCCCTGATCGATCACTCGCGCTCCGGCAACAAAGTCCCACGGGCGGCACAACCGTTGCCCTCTATCGACTTTCTGCTCCCCGTGCCGCAAAGCGACAGGCCGCTGGACCTTTATCTGCGTCTGAAATCCGAGCAAGAGCTGCGCCCGAACATTTCGCTGGAATCTGCCGTAGCCAGTGCGGCCGACGAGCGCCGTCCACTGTTGCTCGGGCTGTTCTTCGGTTCGCTGATCATGCTGATCGTGCAGAACATCACCCGCTACGCTCAATCGCGCTCGGTGAGCAGTCTATGGCTGGCGGCGTGTGAAGGTTTTCTCGGGCTCAGCGCGCTGTTGCTGCTGAACCTGCAAGCGTCATGGCTGCCCCATTGGCACCTCGCACAAACCCCGAGCGCTCACCTCGCCTTGCTGATGGCGGCTGCCACGGGACTGATGTACGCCTACTGTTTCTTCATTCAGCGAGGCGCCGAAACACTCAATCGCCTGCTGATGAGCGTACTGCTGATCGTCGGCTTCGGCGGTCTGCTGGTGCTGTTCGTCGATACCCTGCCGCTGAACATCATGACGTTCTTGCTGGTGGCGCTGACCACGCTGACCATCACGCTGGTGTCGATCTATCACCTGCAAAAAGGCTACCGACCGGCACGACCGTTCGTGATCGCGATGATCGTGTTCAATCTCGGCAATCTGGTCGTTCTGCCTGCGATGCTGTGGCTCACGACCATCGCTGCGCAGACCCTGATCATCGCCGTCCTGGGCATGTTCTGCCTGTGCGGCCTGCTGATGAGCATTGCCCTGAGCGAGCGCCATCGCAGCATCACCGAAGACAACTTCAGCATCAGCCGAGAACTTGCGGCCAGCACGGCCGAAATCAACGCCAAGGCGGAATTCCTGGCGAAGATCAGCCATGAAATCCGCACGCCCATGAACGGCGTGCTGGGCATGACCGAGCTGCTATTAGGCACACCCCTGTCGGTCAAACAGCGCGATTACGTGCAGACGATCCACAGCGCGGGCAATGAGCTGCTGACGCTGATCAACGAGATTCTCGACATCACCAAGCTGGAATCCGGGCAGATCGAGCTGGACGATGTGCAATTCGACCTCAACGCCATGATCGAGGACTGCCTGAGTATTTTTCGGGCGAAAGCCGAACAGCAAAGCGTCGAGCTGATCAGCTTCATTCAGCCGCAGGTGCCCCGCGTGATCAGCGGCGACCCGACCCGCTTGCGTCAAACCCTGCTGAGCCTGCTGGAAAACGCCCTCAAGAAAACTGACGAGGGCGAGATTCTGCTGGTCGTCGCGCTCGATTCTCGGGGCGGCAAACCGCGGCTGCGCATCGCCGTTCAGGACAGCGGCACGCCGCTGACCGCCAAGGAGCGCGACGCCCTGCTCCACGCGGAACTGCACAGCAAGAATTTCCTCGCGGCCAGCAAGGTCGGTGGGCATTTGGGGTTGGTAATCGCCCGCCAGTTGATCCTGTTGATGAACGGGGAATTCGGCATTCAGAGCGGCAGCAACCAAGGCAGCACCTTGTGGCTGAGCCTGCCGCTGGACCCTGAACGCCTGGAGCAACCACCGGCTGACCTCGACAGCCCGCTCAAGGGTGCGCGAGTGCTGGTGGTGGACGACAACGACACTTGCCGCAAAGTGCTGGTGCAGCAGTGCAGCGCCTGGGGGTTGAACGTCAGCGCCGTGCCGTCTGGCAAAGAGGCACTCGCCTTGCTGCGCACCAAGGCCCACCTGCGTGATTACTTCGATATCGTGCTGCTGGACCAGAACATGCCTGGCATGACCGGCATGCAGTTGGCCGCCAAGATCAAGGAAGACCCGAGCCTCAACCACGACATCCTGTTGATCATGCTGACCGGCATCAGCAACGCTCCGAGTAAAGTCATTGCACGCAACGCCGGGGTCAAGCGCATCCTCGCCAAGCCCGTCGCGGGTTACACGCTCAAGACCACGCTGGCGGACGAATTGAATCAACGCAACAAGGGCCAGGCGCCTTACCCTCCTTCTCCAGCCGTCCTCGGCGAAGTGGACGTGCCCAGCGACTTCCGGATTCTGGTGGCCGAAGACAACAGCATTTCCACGAAGGTGATTCGTGGCATGCTCGGCAAGCTTAACCTGCAACCGGATACGGCCAGCAACGGCGAAGAAGCCCTGCAAGCCATGAAAGCCCAGCGCTACGACCTGGTGCTGATGGATTGCGAAATGCCGATCCTCGACGGTTTCTCTGCCACCCAGCAGTTGCGCGCCTGGGAGCTGGGTAACCAGCGGCTCCGCACCCCTGTGGTGGCATTGACCGCGCACATTCTGACCGAGCACAAAGACCGCGCCCGCCAGTCCGGCATGGACGGCCACATGTCCAAACCGGTAGAGCTCTCGCAGCTGCGGGAACTGGTGGAACACTGGGTCGAGCAACGGGCGCGCCGTCAGAGTGGCGACGACACTGACGATCAAGACCGCTATCAGCAAAACTGACCCGCCTCCTCGCTCAACGCCTGATAGACTTCTTCCCGTCCGAGTCTGCCGCCACGAGCTCAAACCATGCTTCATGTGCTGTTCAGCGTTTATCTGAAGATGCTGGTGCTTTACAGCCCGTTCTTCGTCCTGTCGTGTTTTATCAGTCTGAGCCGCGGTTATTCGCGTAAAGAGCGCCGCTATCTGGCGTGGAAAATTGCCTTCGCTACATTGGTGTCCAGCGTGTTGCTGTACCTGTTCGGTCGGGTGATCTTCGGGGTGTTCGGCATCACCGCCGACGCCTTCCGTATCGGCGCCGGCAGCGTGCTGTTCATTTCGGCGTTGGGCATGGCGCAAGGCAAGTCCGGCGTGCAGACCGACAACGTGCAGCAGGACGTTGCCATCGTCCCCCTGACTATCCCTATCACCGTCGGTCCTGGCACCATCGGCGCATTGCTGGTGATGGGCGTCAGCCAGCCCCACTGGGACGACAAACTCACCGCGATCGTGAGCATTGCGCTGGCGAGCTTCACGGTGGGTGTGGTGCTTTATCTCTCCCACAGCATCGAACGTATTCTGGGTGATCAGGGCTTGCAGATCGTCAGCCGCTTGATGGGGCTGTTCGTTTGCGCGCTGGCGGCTCAGATCATTTTCACAGGCATCAAGGGCTATCTGGTGCCGTGACGGTCAGATGGGGAATTCCTCGATCGCCCGGTCGGAGCTGCCAATCAGTTGTGTGCGGACGTCCTCCCGGTATTTCTCGTAAACCGCCCGATCAAAGCGGTACACCCCGCCACTGATGCGCAGGAGCATTTCACGGCGGGTTTCGGTCCAGAACTCGAAGTCCCGGATGTCGACCGAGCCGGTGAGTCGGATGGCGCAGATCAACATCAAAACCGTCCCGTCGGCATCGCTCATGCACGGCACCATTTGAAAGCGGGCCAGTTCACCGTCCTGTGAGCTTCGGCTGAAAAAATGATCCGCATGATGATTGATCCTTGTCGATCGCCATGTGGCATGCGCCAGATCCGCGAGTGCCCTCGCCCCCGTCGAGTCGATGACGTGGAACGTGGCCGCATCAAGGTCCGAAGCTCGAAAAATGACGTGAGGCGTATGCCTGATCGGGTTTTCCAGCAGCCAGCCTCGGGTTTCCAACCGTCTGCGGTAGCGAAACAGCCAGTTGGAATAGTCCTTTCTCTGGTCGTGAAAACGGCTTGCGAACACATCGGCATACAGCAGGCAGTCGAAAATATCGTCGCGGTCTTGCGCGTCGATCCCGTTGTACAGCGAAACCATGCTGGAGCCGACGATTGCACCCTTCGCCCCCTTCATGGCTCCACCCCCTGGATGGCGTGCGACAACCCAGCGCGTTTGCCCGCGAGTGCCGCGTCCACCCGCTCTCGAAATTGCGCATAGCGCAGGTCATCCAGCGTACCGACGAAACCAAACGACCTGACTTCCCCCACCAACCGGCTCTTCGTCAAGCGCTGTGCGAATGGGTTGGCCGCGACGGGTTCCAGGGTTTCGAATGCCACACAGAGCAAGAACTTTTGTCGCGAAGGCAGCACGAAGGCGACCTGGAGTACGACAGACGATACGGGTTCAGCACACGACGCGTTTCCGGCTTTAGAGCCTGACGGGCTTGCTGCTACCTGAGCGTCTTGCGCCACCATCACCTGGGCAATCTTGCTGGCGTGGGTGACGCACAGAGACGCTAAAAAAGTGTCCAGCTTCTTCCCGCGCAAAAAGGCAAACGAATCGGGCAATAGCTCCCGAAGCCGGTCGGCCACCACAAACGTCTCGTCCGTGATCCCGTGTTTGTCCGAGAGGTCCAGCCGCAACCAGCCGAATGTTGTCATGGCTTTTAAAAGCGTCGTCTGCCACTCGCGGTAGTGGGTGAATCTGTCGTGCTGCTTGCTCGCGGCCAGTTGCGCGTAAAGGCTGGAATCCATCACATCGCGCTTGAAAGCCTGATCCACGGGCGCGGCAAACATCATCAACACGCCATCATTCAAATACGTTTCCACGATGTCCTGAGTCATCATGCTCACTCCTGTGAAAAAAGGGCCGCAGAACAGGCTGCGGCCCTGTCCCTTAAATCGGGAATTCCATGAAGGCCGCGTCGGACGCTTCGAGCAGCTTTTGACGAACGAGCTCGCGACGGTGGGCGTACAGCGACTGATTGAAGATAAAGACGTCGGCGCTTTTGTTCAGGTCGACAGCCACCGAGTTCCAGTTGACGAACAGAACGTTAGTGACGTTGATCCGGGTTTTCGCCTCGACTGCGGCCACGGCCAGCGTGATGACACCGTCTGCGCTTTCGTTGCACCCGCCCACCATGAAACGGGCGCCACCCGGTTTTTTGGTGCGGCTGTTGAACAGACGGACCGGCTCATCCCCTTGTTTCAGCGCCTCGACAGCGTCACCGGCGATTTGCAGCATCAGCGGTCCTGCCGCCCCACCAGTGCCGACAGCGGCGATGGAAGAAGCGATGAGTTCCAGACCGATCTTGTCCATGGTCAAGACACGTTCGCGGCTGGAGTGGCTGACGAACGCGATGTCTTGAGGCGCCCAGTTCAACGCGCGGGTCATGGCTGAACGGAAGGTCTTGTACCACTCGCCATTGTCGCTCACGACGTTGTAACGCTTGTCCGCCGCCAGGGTGGCGTAGGTGAAGGTGTCCAGCACGTCCTCACGGGCTTGCTGGCTCATGCCTGCGACAAAGCCGAGGACCGCCTGACCTACCACAGCGCCGCTGGCCGGATCGATCAGGTCGGTGCGTGCAGTGCGCGCAGTGATGGCAGGAGGGATGGAGTCCAGGGAAGGCACGCAGGCCAGGTGATCCAGAAACTCTTGGTTGTTCATTGCTAAGTCCTTTTAAGAAAAGTTGTCCGTCGTGGACGTGAGCACCCTAGCGCAAACGGAGGATTGGAACGCTGTACCAGCCGTTACATGCGCTCACGATTGAGCGTCGAAATAAACGTGAGCAAATGCGTACCACGACCTGAAGCGCCCGCACGCCGGGAGCTTCTGACCATAGAGTGATCGGACTGACAATGAGGGGTTAACACCGTGGAAAAGATGCGCGCTCGGCTGGATGATTTTTCCAGACTTCAGGGAAGGATCTTTCCCATCGCAGAAATGCCCTTTCCGACGCAGATAAGGAGGGATTCCGAAGTCTCCCTCCTTCATGCCTGCGTATCAGTGAGTGGGCTTGGCGCAGTACCAACGCGGCGTGTACACCCACTGCCCTCCCTCCGAGCGAGGAAAGGTCGTGGTCAGCGATGAGCCGATCAACACCATGGTCCGCATGTCGACCTGCTCGGGGGTGAGTTCGCCCAGCGTGATCACGCGCAAGGTCTGGCCCGGTCGGCCAATGTCACGCCCCAAGGTCACCGGCGTTTCTGGCGTGCGATGTTGACGGACAATCTCCAACGCACGCCCCAACTGCCATGGGCGGGAGCGGGAGATCGGGTTGTAGAACGCCAGCGCCAGGTCTGCCTGACAGGCGAGGTCCAGACGCTTTTCGATGATTTCCCACGATTTGAGGTTGTCCGACAGGGACATCACGCAGAAGTCATGCCCCAGTGGCGCGCCGGCTTGAGCGGCCGTTGCCAGTGAAGCTGAAACCCCTGGCAGGATCTCCAGATCCACCGAATGCCACAGTGGATCATCGGACTCATGCAATGCTTCCAGCACCGCCGCCGCCATGGCGAACACGCCCGGATCACCCGATGACACGACCACCACCGAGCGCCCTTGGGCGGCCAGTTCGAAGGCGTGGCGAGCGCGCTGCATTTCCTCCCGATTATCGGTGCAATGCAGCACTTGATCGGTCCGAAACGGCCCAGCCATGCGCACGTAGGTTTCGTAACCCAGCACATCGTTGGCCCGCGCCAGCTCAGCCTTGACGGCGGGAATCATGAACTCGGCAGCACCGGGGCCAAGGCCGATGACGGCGAGCCGACCGCGTCCGCGACCGATCTTTTCGATGTCCAGCGGTTGCGGTGCGACGGCAATGGCGAGGCCTTCAATGGGCGTAACCGGGGGCAGTAGTAACTGGGGCAAGACCTGCTGTGCCATGTCGCTCGGCGACGCTGTCGAGGTAAAGCGCACGGGTACACCCAAAGCATCGGCGGCGGCATGCAATTGCGGGCGAGCCATGTCGCTTTCACCCGCCAGCAAGCAGGCAAGCGATGGCAACGCGATGCGCGATTCGTGCAGCGTGGCCTTCACAACGTCGGCGATGTTCTCGACCGATGCCTCGACCGCCACCAACACATTGCGCGGGTAGATCAGCAGTTCGTTGGCCGACGGCTCACGCTCGGCATACCCGACATGAATCGCCAGATGCGCGTGATCGTCCTCCGGCAATTGCGCTTGCGCCAGCCAAGGCGCCGCACCTTCAATGCGCACGCTTTCACCGGAGAGCAAATCAGAGACGAAACGCTTGCCCAACTCCAGGTCGCCCAGCGCGTAGCCGGAGGGTGGATTGAGCAAGCAGGTTCCGAAACGCAGCTCGCCGCTGGTGGTGATCGCGGCAGCTGTGTTCAAGCCCGCAGCAATCTCGCGAGCCATGACGTTGACGCCACCCAGTCCACCCAAAAGCGGCACCACCGCGCTGCCGTCTTCGGCAACGGCAAGAACGGGCGGCTCGGCGCCTTTCTCCAGCAACATCGGCGCAAGGGTGCGGATGACAATGCCCGCCGCACACAGGGCGATGATCGGCGTGTCCTGTTGATACAGCTGACGAAGCGTCGCGCCAAAATCGGAATAGCTTTGGTCAACCCCTTCAACGCGCTCGACCAACCCGTGAATCAACGCATCCGGGTACAACTGTTGAATACGCCGCGCCGTGTTCAGCGCGCCCTTGCCCAAAATGACGATGGCAGGGGCTTTATGACTGGAATCTCCCATCAGCCTTGCCACCTTTCGCCGGGTACGATGATCAGCGAGAAATACGGCGACGACATCGGATCGACCTCGGCCAACGGCACGATTTTCTGATTGCTCATGGTGGCGCGCTCGACATACAGCGCGCGTTCCGCCAAGCCCGTTTCCACCAATACCTGGCGCACTTTCGGCAGGTTGCGGCCCAGCTTCATGATGACCGCCGCGTCGGCGTCCACCAGTTTGCGTTTGAGCTCGTCAGCCGAGAGCACACCCGACAGCACTGACAGACTCTGGTTGCGATACACCAACGGCGCGCCCAACACCGAAGCGCCGCCGAGCATCGAGCAGACACCCGGCACCACTTCAGCTTCGTAGCGTTCAGCCAGCCGGTCGTGCAGGTACATGTAGGAGCCGTAGAAGAACGGGTCACCCTCACAGATGACCGCCACGTCACGACCGGCATCCAGATGCGCGGCAACGTCGAGGCTGGCGGTGTCGTAAAAATCGCTGATGATCTGCTCGTAGGACATCGGCGCGGGCAGCACTTCGGTGGTCACCGGATACACCAGTGGCATCATCGTTTGAGCGTCTTGCAGATGCGCTTCGATGATGCCGAACGCATTGCCCTTCTTGCCCTTGGCGACGAAGTAAGCCACCACCGGCGACTCGCGCAACAGGCGAAGCGCCTTGACGGTGATCAGCTCAGGATCTCCGGGCCCCACGCCCAGACCTATCAGACGACCGCGAGCCTGCATCATTCAACCTCCGTGGCGAGGGCATTGACCGCAGCGGCAGCCATGGCACTGCCGCCACGACGGCCCTGCATGATCACGTACGGCACGCCTCGGCTGTCAGCGGCGAGCATGTCCTTGGATTCTGCCGCGCCGACGAACCCCACTGGAAAACCGAGGATCAATGCAGGTTTCGGTGCACCCGCGTCGATCATCTCCAACAGGTAAAACAGCGCGGTCGGCGCGTTGCCGATGACCACGACCGCGCCTTCAAGATGCGGGCGCCACAGTTCCAGCGCGGCGGCAGAGCGGGTGTTGCCCAGCTCACGGGCCAGCTCGGGCACGCCTTCGTTTTTCAGGGTGCAAATGACCTGATTGTTGGCGGGCAGACGGGCGCGGGTCACGCCCTCGGCCACCATATGCGCGTCACACAGAATCGGCGCGCCAGCCGCCAGGGCCTGACGCCCTGCGGTGCCAGCACCGGGCGAGAAGCGCAGCCCTTCGACCGCGTCGACCATGCCGCAGGCGTGGATCACGCGCACAGCGAGCTTTTCCAGGTCGGCCGGAATGGTGTCGAGACGGGCTTCGGCGCGAATGATCGCGAAGGAGTTGCGATAAATCTCCTGGCCGTCGCGGATGTAATCAATCATCGGTGTTGCTCCGTGAGTCGGCGGTCAACAACGCACCGACTGCTTCTATAGTGAGATCACGCCCTCGCAGCTCGCCAAAACCCGGCTGTTCTGCGTGGCGAAAATACAGGTCGTAACGGCCAGCGGACACCGCCAGCAACGTAATCGGCGCGACATGAGCGGCGGCGCAGGACCGGTCGCAACCCGACAGGTGCACAGCCTGGCTGACACCCTCGCGTTGCAGGCAGGCCGCCAGTTGCAGCGCATCGGCCTTAGTGTCGGCCAACCCTTTGCCGCAGGCGGCGGAGCCGGTGCAGGCAATCACCTGCGACAGGGCTTGATCGGCGTCGCACAGCAGGCCCGCCTTACGTAAACCGTCGACAGCACGCGAACCGTTTTCAGTGCGGACATTGCGCAACATCAGGCTCTGCCACGGGGTCATTGCCACGGTGCCGTCGCCCAGTTCAACGGCGAGCGTCGCAGCGCTGCGCAACATGGACGGATTCAAGCGCCCTAAAGGCACGACAGCACCCACCGAGGTGAAATCCGGATGGCGCTGTGGATAAAACCCGATGTGCGCATTGAGTCTGATCGGCGAGCGACGCCACGTGGTTACTTTTTGATCATGCCGCACGGAATGCGGCAAACGCTCCGAGAGCTGTGCGAGGAACTGATCGGCAGGCATGTCGGCCAGCAGATGGCGCATGCGGGTCTGATCGGGACGCGCGTGTTCGAGAAACAGCTCCAGAACCGCCACCACCAGATCATGCCCGGCATCCAGCGACACCGCCGCCAGCGGCGAGCCGGTCGCAGGACAACCCGCCAGGCCAAAGCCCAGCAGCGTCTCGTCCTCCACGTTCAGCGCTGACAGCCACAGATCGTGAGGGTGTTCGAGCATCGCCACGCCTTCGGCCGCGTCCAGCGACACGGCGAACTTCGGCGACAGCTCGTGAAAGCGGGGATGGGTTTCCAGCGTGTTCAGGAGCTGTGCAGCCAGCGGACGCACGTCGAACAGTTGCTCGGGATCGACACCCGCCGTGGGGCTCAGCATGAGGTTGCGCACGTCATCGCTGGCGGGATTTTTTGGGCCGAGGCCCGCATCGATCAACGTCGTGATCAAACCCTCGTGATCGGCACCGATGCCACGAATCTGCACGTTGCCGCGATTCGTCGCCTCAATTACTCCGCCAGCGAAGTGCTCGGCAGCATCAGCCACGGCGAACGCCTGCCCAGCCGTGATCACGCCGCCGGGCAACTTGATCCGACAGATACCCCCATCCAGCGCCGGGACGATACGCAACAACCCCGGACAAGCCGAGGGGCGTAGGGGCGCAACGGGAATACGAGCAGACAGCGGCTCGGCCAAAGGGTCACCTGACGTGATCGGGTCGGGAAGTGCAGATCGCGGGATCTGTGAGGGCGGTATTATGCCTGCTTTGGCGGCAGGCATGAAAAGGCGGTCTGTCGGATGGGAAATGCGCGTTACCCGAATGCGCCGAGGAGAGCCCCGACTGTGAGCACACCAAAGAACCCCACGCCTGTGAACCGCATCGGGAGGTACACCCATCGCCTATGCCGAAGGGAAAGGCTGTTCACTTGCTCAACATCGATCAAGCCTTTTCGTTCAAGAAGCAGAGGAGACCCCAGCACCAGCCTGAGCATTGAATACCGGTACATTCTCCCGGCATGACTGTACGGCCCCCAGAATTTTCTAGCGTCAGTGACCAGTTTGCAGCTGTACAAATGCCGTTCAATCTCGGGGAGGATGAAATAAGCGGCGTAGACCATGAAGAGAAACCCGATGAGTTGCACTACCGCAGCCGTAATGCCCGTCCACATCAATAGCGTTACCAAAGTTTGCCCAGCAGCGCCAAAGCAATCATCCCAACGACGAAACCTCCCAGCCCGATCGTGTCAGGTATGCAAATCCACCGCTTCAGGTGAGAGGGCACCTGCTTGAGCTCGCCGACATCCACCAGCCCATTCTCAAGTAGAAGCTCGGGGGATGTCAGCGCAAGGTTGACTGCCACCAATCTGTGTCGTCTACCTACGAAGCCACTGCCGCTCCACAGCAAGCGTGCGTCTTCGACGATTTTGCAACTTTTTAGTTGGGCTTCAACTTTTTCCAATACGAAGTATTTGACGTAGACATCAATGCAAAAACTCACAACCACAATCACGCCTGATATCAAAGCGATCCATTCCAAAAAACGGTCACTCATCGCCAATCAACTCGTAGAGCATCGCTCCACCCGCCTCAGTTATAACCGCCGCAGACCTACGGAATGAGCCGTATAAGACGCTAGCCAAAAGTTACGAGCCAGCTCCGCCTATGAACACAGTGAGGGCTACCAAAGCCGTCCTGTAAGCGCCAGCGCCGTCAACATTGTGATAAGGCCGATGCCTCCGATCCTCGACGGAATGCTTATCCAACGTCGATGCTTTACAGAAAGGCTGCGCACTTGTTCGAGATCAATCAGGCCATGCTTGTGCAAAAGCCGGGGAGACGTCAGTACCAAGCTGAGCATC
Source organism: Pseudomonas salicis (assembly GCF_057128705.1). Lineage (NCBI taxonomy): Bacteria > Pseudomonadati > Pseudomonadota > Gammaproteobacteria > Pseudomonadales > Pseudomonadaceae > Pseudomonas > Pseudomonas salicis. The sequence goes on along the minus strand of NZ_JBSKHU010000005.1, from coordinate 335,152 downwards.
GAGTAGCGATATATCCTTCCCGGATGGCTGTACGGGCCCCAAAATCTAATGGCATCTGTAACGATTTTGCAGTTGTACAACCGTCGTTCAATCTCAGGGAGGACACGGTACGCGGCATAGAGCGCGAGGCAATGTCCAATGAGTAAAAAACCGGCTGAGATAAGAGCAACCCACAATAAGAAAAGATCATTCACCTTCAATGACCTCATACAACATCGTACTTAACACCTCTCCAGCAACCGAACCGCCCTTGCCAGCCCCCCAGCCAGCCAGCGCACCTCCCGCGATCCCGCATACGACAACACTCGCGCCACGAGACGGTCCCGCCATCCTCAGACACAGTTGGGCTGCAGCGGGGCCCGCGACAGCTCCACCTTTCCACGCCACCGGAATCCCAAGCATCATCTTCCCCACCTCCACAAACTTCGCCTTCGTGCATTGCTGTTCGCGCCCCGTCGAGCAGGCCTCCTTGATTTCCAATCCTCCGGCGCCAAGGTCCAGCATCACGCCCACGACCGTTCCCGAACTCAGATGACGCGCGACGTTGCCCATGCGTTTGACGTTCTTCGCATAGTTGGCGATCTCGCCGGTGTGCAGGTATCGCTTACTGGAGATCCCCAGCATTTTCTTGATCGATGAGTTGTTCTTGAACCCAGTTCCCCAGCGTCCAATCCCCCGTAGCTGGCCGTCGAGTGTGCTGAAAAGCGCTTGGCGCTGTGCGAGAAACTGATCTTTGGTGAACACTCCGAAGCGCCATTTCTGATATGCCGTACCGATGTCTTTCAGCGTGTCCTGCACCTGATTCAGGTGCGTTGCCCATGCCGAGGTCGCACTGCCGACGCCGATGGAGCCGTAGGTCATGATGCTTTGCAGCAAGTCGTAATTGTGAGTCTGCAGGTGTGCGCTGGCGTTGTTGCTGCCCAAGAGGGTCTGATGGACGTTTCGAGCATGGAACATGAGCATTTCCTCGTCCGGTGTGCACATCTCCGTTGAGTCGTCACCGACGATGATTAACTCTCCCGGCTTGCCCATGCCCCCCAAGCCGAGGTGAGCGTTGACCCGGTCGAATTTCTGGTGGGCGCGCCCACCCATCACGAGACCCTCTCGATACCAGGAGAGACTGCGTTTTCCGTCATTGATGAACGCGTAAGGCGTGGACATGGGGGGATCGTCCTAGTCGTCTGAAGAAGGCAAGGACGATAGGGGTCGGTTTTGGGGGTTGTCAGTAGATGCCGCGGGGATTTGGGCGTGACTACGGAAGTTTCAGAAATGCCCTACCTGTCGTCTTCAAAAACCTTACGAAACAGACGTGAGCGCCAGAAATCTTCTGACAGCCAGTACGACCGCTGGCGCCTGAATCTGTGGGAGCGAATTCATTCGCGAAAAATATTCCAACCAACAGAGATGTATAGATTGCACCGTCGTCTCGCGAATGAATTCGCTCCACAGAGGATTGCGCCCATCTTTGCGACAGGCCCATGGACGACGACGCTCTGCCAGCGCGCTATCATGCCCACCTTTATCCACAGGCCTTTCAAATCGGTCTGTCGCAAGCATTGGGTCTGAGGGCAATACATGTCGCCGTGGCTGACAGTCGTGGGAATCGGTGAGGACGGCTACAAGGGGCTGGGCAAAAATGCGCGGCATGCGCTGTTGCAGGCGCGTCAGGTGTTCGGCAGCTCGCGCCAGCTGGACCTGTTGCCGCCGTGCATCCAGGCTGAACGCCGTCAGTGGCCTAGCCCGTTTTCCTTGCAGCCCGTGCTGGATCAGCGCGGTGAGCCGATCTGTGTGATTGCCAGCGGCGACCCGATGCTGTTTGGCGTCGGCGTCAGCCTGACACGCCAGGTGCCCATCGAGCAGATGCGCGTGATCCCCGCCCCCTCCTCCTATTCGCTGGCTGCCGCCCGCTTGGGCTGGGCGTTGCAGGATGTGGTGACACTGTCGGTGGTCGCTCGCCCCTTGGCGGCATTGAACGCGCAACTGCATCACGGTTTGCGCCTGCTGGTGCTGAGCAATGACGGACACAGCCCCGCCGCGGTGGCGGCCTTGCTGCGCGAGCGGGGTTTCGGGCCCAGCCACATGACCGTCCTCGAACACTTGGGCGGCCCGGCGGAACGCCGTGTGGACGGCACCGCTCAGGACTGGTCGGACCCAGACATCGCGCCCCTGAATCTGGTGGCCATCGACTGCCGCGCCGCGCCGAATACCCTGCGACTGTCGCCCCTCGGCGGACTCCCCGATGACGCGTTTCGTCACGACGGCCAGTTGACCAAACGCGACGTGCGCGCCATCACCCTCGCCCGTCTCGCGCCCGTGCCTGGCGAGCTGTTGTGGGACGTCGGTGCGGGCTGCGGTTCCATCGGCATCGAGTGGATGCGTGCCCACCCCACCTGCCGCGCCATCGCCATTGAGTCCAATGAAGATCGCCATCAACTGATCGAATTCAACCGCGACGCGCTTGGGGTTCCCGGTCTGCAATTGGTGCGCGGCCGCGCGCCCGACGCGCTTGAAGGGCTGGAACGCCCCGACGCGATTTTCATTGGCGGCGGCGTGACACGACCCGGCGTGCTGGACGGCTGCTGGGAGCAATTGCGTTCAGGTGGCCGTTTGATCGCCAACGCCGTCACGCTGCAAAGCGAAGCGATGCTGGTGAACTGGCGTGAACGGCATGGCGGCGAGCTGACGCGCATTCATATCGCCCACTCCAAGCCGCTCGGCAAATTCGACACGTGGCGTCAGGCACTGCCGATCACCCTGCTCGAAGCGATCAAGCCCTGATGCGCGACGAAACCGCCGAGCAACCCGCTCCCCTGCGCAGCGGCCTGACCACGGGCAGCTGCGCCACGGCGACCTCCCTCGCGGCGGCGCGATTGCTCTTGGCAGGTGAGATGAACGACGCCATCGACATCACGCTGCCCAAGGGCAAGCAGGTGCAGATGCGGCTGGAGTTTTGCCGGGCAATCGAAGGTGGCGCGGAAGCGGGCACGATCAAGGATGCGGGCGATGATCCGGACGTCACCCACGGTGCGTTGTTGTACTCGCAGGTGCGGCTGATGTCCGAACCCGGTGTGCGATTCGTCGCAGGCCCCGGCGTCGGCACCGTGACCCGCCCAGGCCTGGTGCTGGGCGTCGGCGAGCCGGCCATTAACCCCGTCCCCCGGCGCATGATGACCGAGCATCTGACTCAGTTGGCGGCTGACCTGAGTTATGCCGGCGGCTTCGAAGTCACGGTCTGCGTGGAAAAAGGCAGCGAGCTGGCGCTCAAAACCATGAACCCGCGTCTGGGGATTCTGGGCGGGATCTCGATCCTCGGCACCAGCGGCATCGTCCGGCCATTTTCCTGCGCGGCCTACATCGCGTCGATTCATCAAGGCATCGACGTCGCCAAGACCAACGGCTACCAGCACATCGCCGCCTGCACCGGCAACGCCAGCGAAGACACCATGCGAAGGGTCTATGACCTGCCCGACATCGCACTGATCGAGATGGGCGATTTCGTCGGCGCTGTCCTCAAGCATCTGCGCAAGGTGCCTGTGGATAAACTCAGCCTGTGCGGCGGCTTTGGCAAGATCAGCAAGCTCGCCGCCGGACACATGGACCTGCACAGCCGACATTCCAGCATCAATCTGGACCAACTGGCGCAATGGGCCGCCGACGTAGGGGCTGACGCCGAATTGCAGCAGCGGATTCGCGAGGCCAACACCAGCCAGCAGGCGCTGGCCATGGCGGCGGCGGTCGGCGTGGCATTGGGGGATGCGGTGTGTCAGCACGCGCTGGATTTCGCCCGCAGCGTGGTGCCTTCCCAAGTGCAGGTCGAGGTGTTTGCCATTGACCGGCAAGGTGGCATCGTGGGTCACGCGGGTGCGTTCCAATGAGGCGCATCTTGTTGTTGGGCGGTGTGACGGAAGCGCTTGCCATCGCCCGAACGCTGGGGCCACACCACATCTATAGCCTTGCGGGCGTGGGCCGCGTGCCAAGCGACTTGCAATGCGAGGTGCGGGTCGGCGGTTACGGCGGCGCGGAAGGCCTGGCGCAATTCGTACGCGATGAAGGGATTGGTCTGATCCTTGATGCGACGCATCCCTACGCCGCGCAGATCAGTCAGAACGCCGTCACTGCCGCCATCCTGACAGGCATTCCCTGCTGGGGCCTGCGTCGCCCTGCCTGGCAAGCCGGTCCCGACGACAATTGGCGAGAGGTCTCGGACTGGGCAGAACTCATCACGGCACTCGCCCCCTTCAAACGCCCACTCTTCACACTGGGCCGCGAGCCGCTGCAACACCTGCACGAAATCCCCGACCACCAGTTCTGGACCCTCCGCGCCCTCGACGTCTACCCCGGCAACGCACGCTGCGAAGTCATCGGTGCGCGCGGGCCGTTTCACCTTGAGGACGAGCGTGAGTTGTTCGAGCGTCGCCAGATCGATGTGTTGATCAGCAAGAACAGCGGGAGCAGTGCGACAGAGCCCAAGCTGGAAGTGGCGCGGGAGCGTGGGGTGCCGGTGTTGGTGTTGAAACGGCCGAAGTTGGCGGAGGTTGATCGGGAGTTTTTTGACGTGAGAACGCTATCGCAGGCGCTAGGCGAGCTTTTAGCGTACCCCTAAATATGTAACGCACTCCACCGCCTCGTCAGGGGGACAATGCACGTCTCAACAACTGATGGCATCAATGGTAACGCTAGAGTTACCATCACTCCCCAATAATCACCTTTCAAGAATATTTAACCGAAGATCAGAAAAGCCCGTTCAACGCGTGGTTCAACACCCTACCGGCCGCAGCGGCCTGGAAAGTCAGCACGGCGCTGGCAAGGATGGAATCCGGTAACACCTCGAATATCAAGTGGTTCGACGGTTTGGGGGAGTACCGAATCAACTGGGGACCGGGGTACCGGATCTATCTGGTTCAAGAAGGCGGAAAGTTGATCATCCTGTTTGGTGGCGGCACGAAATCAAACCGGACAGCAGACATCAAGCGGGGGCCAGAACGCTGATCGCCGACTACAAAGCCCAGAAGAAGCAAAGACATGAGCGAGGCGCCTGATGGCACTTACCCGCAGCTACAAACATACGATCACCGAGCGAATACAGAATGATCCCGCGTTTGCGCAGGGGTTGCTGGATGAGGCTGCCACTGTGTTTCTCAATGGTGAGCCTGAGGTTGCTCGCATCATTCTCCGAGACCTGATCAATGCAACCATTGGATTTGAAACGTTATCGCGAAAAACAGATAAACCCAGCAAAAGCCTGCATCGAATGCTGTCAGCACACGGCAATCCCAGCATGGACAATCTGGCTGCCATTTTCAGCGCCATGCGGGTTTGGCTAAAGGTAGACATTCAGGTGACGGCTGTTCCAGTTCATTGATCGCGCCCCGCGACACATCGCCGCACCCACACTTTTTACATCTCGCGCCCATTCAGGCTAAATGGCCGACATGAAAAAACAAGAATGTACCCTCATCAGCCTCAAGCGGCGCCGGGCCTTTGCCTGGGTTGCGTGCTTTGCGCTGCTGTTCGGCATGTTGGCGATGCCCATGACGCCGACGATGCCGCGTACGCAAGGCGAGCGGGTGGTATGGGGCAGTTTCTGTACCGGCAGCGGCACGCGTTTGGTGGCCACGCCCATTTCGTCTGCCGATCAACGCAGCCCGGAGCGTAACGACCACGCCCTGATGGAGCATTGCCCGTGCTGCTCCGGCGTTCTGTCGATGGTGGCGATTCCCGCCGACAATCAGCCAGGTTTCATCGTGTTCGTCCAGCCTGTCCGCCTGCCGGATGCCATTTTGGTGTTCCACGCGCCACCTCGGGTGTTATGGCCCAACCTCAATCCCCGAGCCTCTCCGCGCGTCTGATCGTTCGTTCACGCTTTACATCGCGTATCTGAATGACCTGAAGAGGCCTGCCCCATGTTGAAAAAAGTTCTGCTGCTGGCAGCTTTGCTGCTGTCTACCTGCGTGGTGGATGCTCACGAATATGAAAAAGGCCCACTGTCCATCGCTCACCCGTGGTCAATGGAGCTGCCACCGAACTCGCCCACCGTTGCCGCCTACTTTGTGATCAAAAATGGCGGTTCGGACGCCGATCGTCTGGTCAGCGTCGACAGCCCCATCGCGGGCACGGCTCAATTGCACCAGCATGTGCATCAGGACGGCCTCATGAAGATGCAGCAGGTCGAGTCGGTAGACATTCCGGCAGGTGGCACGGTGACCTTCGCCCCAATGGCCTACCACGTCATGCTGCTGGACCTGAAGGACCGCTCGAAGCTGACGACTGGCCAGCGCTTCCCGTTGACCCTTCACTTCGAAAAGGCCGGAGACCTGGCGGTCGAGGTGGTGGTGCAAAAGGACGCGCCTGACGATTCGGCGCCTGCCCATGCCCATTAATCGCCCCTGATCATCGAAGCTTAACGCCCTTGAGCCGCTTGTCCGCGATCCGCAGTCGTCACGCTGACGCCCCCCGCAAAACGTCGGGTGCGTGGCTGAGCCTGTTCGCGATGCTGATGATTTTCGTCGGCCCACTGATCTCCCAATCGATGCCGATGGAGCATCACGCGGGCATGCCGATGTCGGCGTCGATGGCTGCCGACATGGACATGTCCATGCCGATGGACATGTCGTCTGCCGATCACAGCGGACACCACGCAAAGGCGGCTGACGGGGCAGGCGTGGATCATGTGATCTGGGCCAAGTGCGGCTATTGCACCCTGCTGTTCAGTTGCCCCGCGCTGACCCAGACGCTGGCGGTCATTGCGCCTGTACCGCCGAAACCTGCCGACTTCTACAACGCGACCCCGCAACAGGGGCACGCTCAGCGGCATGTCTTCCCCAACGCACGCAGTCGCGCTCCGCCCTTCGCTTCCGTCGCTTGAACATTCAGAACATCCGCACCCGCTGACGGCCATGCAGCCGTCAGCAGGTTGCGCCGTGCTTATCCCTGACGGGAGCGTTTTACCGTGTCCAGACCCAACGTGTCTTTCTACAACCTGGCGTGGCGCTGGCATTTCTATGCCGGGCTGTTCGTGGCGCCGTTCATGATCCTGCTGTCGTTGACCGGGATGGTTTATCTGTTCAAACCGCAGCTCGATTCGCTGATGTACAGCGACCTGCTGACGGTCAAACCGGCCCATCACCTGCTGAGCGCCGACGAGCAGCAACAGCGTGTGCTCGCGGCCTACCCCAACGTGTTGATCAGCAAATACCTGCCGCCTGTGAACGCGGAGAGCAGCGCGCAGTTCGTGGTGAAACAAGACGGCCGCGACGTGAACCTGTTCATCGATCCCTATAACGGCCAGATCCTCGGCACCCAGGATGCGAAGAGCAACCTGCAAGCGATGGCCCGCGAGCTGCACGGCGAACTGATGATTGGCACGGTCGGCGATCGTCTTGTCGAGCTCGCAGCGGGTTGGGGCATCGTGCTGGTGGTGTCCGGCCTTTATCTGTGGTGGCCGCGAGGGCGTTCATCGGCAGGCGTGCTATGGCCGCGGATCAGCGCCAAAGGCCGAGTGCTGTGGCGCGACCTGCATGCGGTGACCGGCTTTTGGGGTTCGGTGGCGTTGTTGTTCATGCTCTTGAGCGGCATGACGTGGACGGGGATGTGGGGCAAGGTCTATGCCGATGTGTGGAACACGTTTCCTGCGGCGATGTGGAATGACGTGCCGAAGTCCGACAAACAGGCGGGCGACCTGAACACCGCCGCCGTGCAGACCGTGCCGTGGGCCATGGAAAACACACCGATGCCGGTGTCGTCCGGCGATCACGCGGAGCACATGAATCACAGCGCCATGTCCAGCGCATCTGCCGCGCCCAAGATCACGTTGCAACGGGTCGTGGACATCGCCAAGGAGCGGAAGATCGAACCTGGCTACAGCATCACGTCACCCAAAACCGCCGACGGCGTGTTCACAGTGTCGGTGTTTGCAGACGATCCTCACAACGACGCCACACTGCATGTCGATCAGCACAGCGGCAAGGTGCTGGCGGACGTCCGCTACGCCGATTACAGCGTGGTGTCGCGAGCCACCGAGTTGGGCGTGATGCTGCACGAAGGCAAGATGTTCGGCTGGATCAATCAGCTGATCATCCTGTTCATCTGCCTGATGGTGCTGCTCAGTTCGGTGAGCGGGATTGTGATCTGGTGGAAACGTCGGCCGCAAAACGGCTGGGGTGTTCCGCCGCTGCGTCATGACTTGCCGCGCTGGAAAATGGCGACAGTGGTGATGATTGCGCTGGGGGTTGCCTTTCCGCTCGTCGGGATTTCCATGGTGGCAATATGGTTACTCGATCGGATAGCCCTTTCGCGCTTTGCCAAATCGACGACAACAGCTTAGATTGCGTCCTGCGGGGCCTGGAACCTTTTTTGGGTGGTTTAGTGATGAATTCCTCCTCATTTCCGGTTTCAGGCCCCGTCTTTTTTTTTCTGTCCGACATGTGCAGCGCCGTTTGAGCGCGCCCCACCAAAAACCTGTCGACCCAGACAACATCCGCACCACATCAGCGCACCCACCGCACCACGGCTCCCGCGCCACCCCACATTGGTGCACCCCCTCTCTCGGTCGCGACGCTTTCATTCGATTCTGCGACGTTTACGGCGTTGGCCCAGCCTTTGCTAAAGCCTAAGCAGACACAACCTCTGCACCGCCAACAGCCTTTCCTAAAAAAATCAAAGAATGGAGCTAGCCAATGAAGCGTCGTAGTTTGCTTAAAGCGTTCACCTTGTCCGCATCGATCGCCGCTATGGGTTTGACGTGGACCGCCCAGGCCGCCGACACCATCAAGGTCGGCATTCTTCATTCTTTGTCCGGGACCATGGCCATCTCTGAAACGTCGCTCAAAGACATGGCGCTGATGACCATCGACGAAATCAACGCCAAAGGCGGCGTCAACGGCAAGAAGCTGGAAGCCGTGGTCGTTGACCCTGCGTCCAATTGGCCGCTGTTCGCTGAAAAGGCACGTCAGTTGATCACTCAGGACAAGGTGTCTGTGGTGTTCGGTTGCTGGACGTCGGTGTCGCGTAAATCGGTATTGCCGGTCTTCGAAGAGCTGAACGGCCTGCTGTTCTACCCGGTGCAATACGAAGGCGAAGAGATGTCGCCGAACGTGTTCTACACCGGCGCTGCACCTAACCAGCAGGCGATTCCTGCGGTCGAGTACCTGATGAGCGAAGACGGCGGCGCGGCCAAGCGCTTCTTCCTGCTGGGCACCGACTATGTTTACCCACGCACCACCAACAAGATTCTGCGTTCGTTCTTGCACTCCAAAGGCGTGAAGGACAGCGACATCGAAGAGGTCTACACCCCGTTCGGTCACAGCGATTACCAGACCATCGTGGCCAACATCAAGAAGTTCTCCGCTGGCGGCAAGACTGCGGTGATCTCCACCGTCAACGGCGACTCCAACGTGCCGTTCTACAAGGAACTGGGCAATCAGGGCCTGAAGGCCACCGACGTACCGGTCGTTGCATTCTCGGTGGGCGAAGAAGAACTGCGCGGCGTCGACACCAAACCGCTGGTGGGCAACCTGGCCGCCTGGAACTACTTCGAGTCGGTGAAGAACCCGGTCAACACCAAGTTCGTCGCGGACTGGAAAGCCTACGCCAAGGCCCACAACCTGCCGAACGCCGACAAGGCCGTGACCAACGACCCTATGGAAGCCACCTACGTGGGCATCCACATGTGGGCGCAGGCGGTCGAGAAAGCCAAGTCCACCGATGTGGATAAAGTCCGCGAAGCCATGGCCGGCCAGACCTTCGCCGCGCCGTCGGGCTTCACCCTGACCATGGACAAGACCAACCACCACCTGCACAAGCCAGTGATGATCGGCGAGATCAAGGCCGACGGTCAGTTCAACGTGGTCTGGAAAACCAAGGAGCCGATCCGTGCTCAGCCTTGGAGTCCGTTCATTCCGGGCAACGACAAGAAGCCTGATTATGCGGTGAAGAGTAACTAAGCAAGCTCAGGGGATGGCCAGAAAAGACCGTCCCTGTAGGAGTGAGCTTGCTCGCGATGGCGGTGTGTCAGACGGCGCAAAGACCACAGGCAAACCGCTATCGCGAGCAAGCGAAGGCCTACAGTTGATCGCGATCTTCTGTGGGAGCGAATTCATTCGCGAAATGCCTCAACGCGGTTTCTCTGCTGTACGCCGACACCAAGGCCAAACGATATGCCCAGATCTCTTCTCTACCGCCTCATTATCGCCCTGAGCCTGTTGCTGCCTTTCGCAGCCCACGCCAGCGATGCCGGTGACTTTGTCGCGGCCGAATCCTCCGAACGCGCTGAATTGCTGGAAGCCTGGGCCGCCAAGCCCGACCCTGCGCGCGTCGAGTTGCTGGTTGCCATGCAGGAAGGCCGGGTGGCCGCCGACAGCAGCAACCGCGCCTTCATCCAGAACGGCGACACCTACGCCGCCGTCGACCCGAATGCCCCGGCCTCAGCCGATGCGCCCAATCCTGACGAGCCCCAGGCCATCAGCCTGAACAACCGTCTGCGCGGTCTGGTGGAAACAGCGCTGGCCAGTCACCAATTACTCGCCGCCGACGCCAAATTGCGTCTGGCCGCCGCGCTGACCCTGCAGAAAAGCGCCCGCCCTGCGCAACTGCAACTGCTGATGCAGCAAGTCGCCAGCGAAAAAGACGACACCGTTCATTCGGCCCTGAACCTCGCGCTGGCCAATCTGCAACTGGTCGACACCAGCCCGACCGTGCGCCTCGCCGCTGTGCGTTTGCTCGGTGAAACCGGCGACCCACTGGCCCGCACCCGTCTTCAGAACCTGCTCGAACCGAACGTTGAAACCGACCCCACCGTGCGCCTTGCAGCCGAAACCAGCCTGGCGCAAGTCAAACGCAAGCTGATGGTGGGTGAAGTGATCGGCCAAGTGTTCAGCGGTATTTCCCTGGGGTCCATCCTGCTGCTCGCGGCACTGGGGCTGGCGATCACCTTTGGCCTGTTGGGCGTGATCAACATGGCCCACGGCGAGATGCTGATGCTCGGCGCCTACGCGACGTACGTTGTGCAGATCATGTTCCAGCGCTACGCACCCGGCGCCATCGAGTTGTATCCGCTGGTGGCGCTGCCGGTGGCGTTCTTCGTCACCGCCTGCATCGGCATGGCGCTGGAGCGCACCGTGATTCGTCACCTGTACGGTCGCCCGCTGGAAACCCTGCTCGCGACCTGGGGCATCAGCCTGATGCTGATTCAGCTGATCCGCGTGGTGTTCGGCGCTCAGAACGTCGAAGTCGCCAACCCCGAATGGCTGTCCGGTGGCATTCAAGTGCTGCCGAACCTGGTGCTGCCGTACAACCGGATCATCATCATTGGCTTCGCGCTGTTCGTGGTGGTGCTGACCTGGCTGCTGCTGAACAAGACCCGCCTGGGTCTGAACGTGCGCGCCGTGACCCAGAACCGCAACATGGCCGCCTGCTGCGGCGTGCCCACCGGGCGCATCGACATGATGGCCTTCGGGCTCGGCTCCGGCATCGCCGGGCTGGGCGGCGTGGCGCTGAGCCAGATCGGCAACGTCGGTCCTGACCTGGGCCAGAGCTACATCATCGACTCGTTCCTGGTGGTGGTGCTCGGCGGCGTCGGGCAATTGGCTGGCAGCGTCACGGCGGCCTTTGGCCTTGGCATCGCCAACAAGATTCTCGAACCGCAAATCGGCGCAGTGCTGGGCAAGATCCTGATCCTGGCGCTGATCATTCTGTTTATCCAGAAACGTCCGCAAGGGCTGTTCGCGCTCAAAGGACGGGTGATCGACTGATGAACCAGCCATTGATGGTTACCGCCGCGCAACGCGCTGGCACCAAAGTCACGCTCGCGGTGGGCGTGGTCATCCTCGCCCTGCTGATCGCCCTGCCGTTGCTCTCGCTGCTGCCCGAAAGCAACAGCCTGCAAGTGTCGGCCTACACCCTGACGCTGGTGGGCAAGATTCTGTGTTACGCCATTGTCGCCCTGGCGCTGGATCTGGTCTGGGGCTACGCGGGCCTGTTGTCCCTGGGCCATGGCCTGTTCTTCGCGCTGGGCGGTTACGCGATGGGCATGTACCTGATGCGCGAAGCCTCGGGCGACAGCCTGCCTGCGTTCATGACCTTCCTGTCGTGGACCGAGCTGCCGTGGTATTGGGTCGGCACGCAACACTTCCTCTGGGCCATGTGCCTGGTGGTGTTGGCGCCAGGACTGCTGGCGCTGGTGTTCGGCTTTTTCGCCTTCCGTTCGCGGATCAAGGGCGTGTATTTCTCGATCATGACCCAGGCACTGACCTTCGCCGGGATGCTGCTGTTTTTCCGCAACGAAACCGGTTTCGGCGGCAACAACGGCTTCACCAACTTCCGCAGCATTCTGGGTTTCAGCATCACCTCCCAAGGCACACGGGCGGTGCTGTTTTTGCTCACCGTGACCTTGCTGGTCGGCAGCCTGTTCGTCGGCTGGCGCCTGGCGCGCAGCAAGTTCGGCCGGGTGCTGACCGCTGTGCGGGACGCAGAAAACCGCCTGATGTTCTGTGGCTACGACCCGCGCGGTTTCAAGCTGTTCGTCTGGGTGCTGAGCGCTGTTTTGTGCGGCTTGGCGGGCGCGCTGTATGTGCCACAAGTGGGCATCATCAACCCCAGCGAAATGTCGCCGACCAACTCCATCGAGGCTGCTGTTTGGGTCGCCTTGGGCGGGCGCGGCACCCTGATCGGCCCGCTGTTGGGGGCCGGTCTGGTCAACGGCATGAAGAGCTGGTTCACCGTGGCCTTCCCGGAATACTGGCTGTTCTTCCTCGGCGCGCTGTTCATCGTGGTGACGCTGTACCTGCCCAAAGGCGTGATTGGCCTGATGAAAAAAAGGGGCGAACAATGAAAAGCACGCCGACTCCCGCATTCGATCCCGTGCTGGACCCGAACAGCGACGCAGGCACCAGCCGCGACGCCATCGGCTTGGGCCAGATCGCCGGTAAAGGGCTGAACACCCGACACGGCACCATTCTCACGCTGGAAAGCATCAGCGTCAGTTTTGACGGTTTCAAGGCGCTGAACGATCTGAATCTGTACATCGGTGTGGGCGAACTGCGCTGCATTATCGGCCCTAACGGCGCAGGCAAAACCACGCTGATGGACGTGATCACCGGCAAGACCCGCCCCAGTCACGGCACCGCCTGGTTCGGCGAGACGCTGGATTTGACCAAGATGAGCGAAGTGCAGATTGCTCAGGCCGGGATCGGGCGCAAGTTTCAGAAGCCGACCGTGTTCGAAGCGCTGAGCGTATTCGAGAACCTGGAGCTGGCGCAGAAGACCGACAAATCGGTCTGGGCCAGCCTGCGGGCCAAGCTCAACGGCGAGCAACGCGATCGCATCAGCGACGTGCTGGAAACCATTCGCCTGACCTCATCGATGGCGCGGCCTGCGGGTTTGCTGTCCCACGGGCAGAAGCAGTTTCTGGAGATCGGCATGTTGCTGGTCCAGGACCCGCAGCTGCTGCTACTCGACGAGCCTGTGGCGGGGATGACCGACGCCGAAACCGAATTCACCGCCGAACTGTTCAAGAGCCTCGCGGGCAAGCATTCGCTGATGGTGGTCGAGCACGACATGGGCTTCGTCGGCACCATCGCCGACCACGTCACCGTGCTGCACCAAGGCAGTGTGCTGGCGGAGGGGTCGCTGGAAGAAGTGCAGGCGGATGAGCGGGTGATTGAGGTTTATCTCGGCAGATAACGCCGACCCTGTAGGAGTGAGCTTGCTCGCGATTGCGATTCTGAAGTCGGCATCTCATCGCCTGACACTCTGCTATCGCGAGCAAGCTCACTCCTACAGGTCCTGCCTAAATATTTGGGAAATGACGCCATGCTCCAGGTTGAAAAGCTTCATCAGTTCTACGGCGGCAGCCACATCCTGCGCGGCCTGTCTTTTGACGTGAAGATCGGCGAAGTCACGTGCCTGTTGGGCCGTAACGGCGTGGGCAAGACCACCCTGCTAAAAGTCCTGATGGGCCTGCTGCCCGCCAAAGAAGGCGTGGTGCAGTGGGAAGGCAAGCCGATCACCGGTTTCAAGCCGCACCAACGCGTGCATTCCGGCATCGCTTACGTGCCCCAGGGACGCGAGATTTTCGGGCGTCTGACGGTGGAAGAAAACCTGCTGATGGGCCTGTCCCGTTTTCCCGGCTCAGAGGCCAAGGAAGTGCCGGCGTTCATCTACGAGCTGTTCCCCGTGCTGCTGCAGATGAAGCATCGCCGTGGCGGCGACCTGTCGGGTGGTCAGCAGCAACAACTGGCCATCGGCCGCGCCCTGGCAAGCCGCCCTCGCCTGCTGATTCTGGACGAGCCCACCGAAGGCATTCAGCCCTCGGTGATCAAGGAAATCGGTGCGGTGATCAAGAAACTCGCAGCCCGTGGCGACATGGCGATTCTGCTGGTCGAGCAGTTCTACGACTTCGCTGCCGAGCTGGCGGATCAGTACATCGTCATGTCCCGTGGCGAGATCGTTCAGCAAGGTCGCGGCGAAAACATGGAGGCCGAAGGCGTACGTGGTCTGGTCACCATTTGATGCACCGATCGGCTAAGGTAGACGCCTTCAAAGAAAGACACCGAACACTATGAACCTGCCTGCCCACACCGCCCTGTTCACACCCAGCTGGCACGCCGAGCTGGAGCTGGGCTATGGGCGTTTCGACGACACTACGCGCCCGACCCAACGCCGCCACAAAGGTCCGTTGCGGGTGCAAAAGCACCTGTACCCCGAAGGCCCGCAAGTCTGTCAGCACATCATCGTTCACCCACCGGGCGGGATTGCGGGCGGGGATCGGCTGGACATCAACGCCAGCGTCGGCCCCAATGCGTGGGCACAACTGACTAGCCCCGGCGCGGCCAAGTGGTATCGCGCGGCGGGTCCCGCTTATCAACAGCTTGAGTTGAAGGTTGCCGCAGGCGCTACGCTGGAATGGCTGCCGCAGGAGACGATCGTCTTCAGCGAGGCCAAGGCTGAATTGACCACGCGTATCGAGCTTGAAGGCGATGCGCGGCTGTTGTACTGGGACGTCGTGGCGCTCGGGCGGCCGGCCAGTGGCGAGCGTTTTGAACAAGGGCATTTTCAGGCGCACCTGGACATTCGTCGCGACGGCAAACTGCTGTGGCATGAGCGCCAACGCATCATGGGTAACGACGGGCTGCTGGATTCGCCAGTGGGCCTGTGCGGCAAACCCGTGTTCGCGACGCTGATCGTGACCGGCGAGATTGACGCGGCGTTGATGGAGCGTTGCCGCGAACTGGCTGAACAGTCGCCGGTGCGCGGGGATGTGAGTCAGTTGCCAGGGCTGATCGTCGCGCGCTGCCTGGCCGATGAAGCGCTGCATGCGCGGGCGTGGTTGATTGAATTGTGGAAAGTGCTGCGGCCTGCGCTGTTTGGCAGAGAGGCTGTCGCGCCGAGAATCTGGAGTACCTGATTTTGCGGATTCACACATCTCTGTGGGAGTGAACTTGCTCGCGATAGCGGTTTGTCAGAAAAGGATATGTGTCTGACACACCGCTATCGCGAGCAAGCTCACTCCTACAGGATTTGTGGCGGTCACAACTTATTTGGCTTTTTGAAACGGAAGAAACATGGACCTGACGCCACGCGAAAAAGACAAGATGCTGATCTTCACCGCCGGCCTGGTGGCCGAGCGGCGACTGGCCCGGGGCTTGAAGCTCAACTACCCGGAAGCCATGGCCTTCATCTCCGCCGCGCTGCTGGAAGGCGCGCGCGATGGCCAGACCGTTGCGGAACTCATGCACTACGGCACCACCCTCCTGACCCGGGAACAAGTGATGGAAGGCATCCCGGAAATGATCCCGGAGATCCAGGTCGAGGCCACGTTCCCTGACGGCACCAAGCTGGTCACCGTGCATCAACCGATTGCCTGAAGCACCCCTTTTTGAACAAGTGAAAACGAACATGACGTATACGATTCGTGACGCGCTGCTGACTGACATGCCTGCCGTGCTGGACATCTACAACGACGCCGTCCTCAACACCACGGCGATCTGGAACGAACAGCCGGTGGACCTGGCCAATCGCGAAGCGTGGTTCGCCGCGCGCCAGACCCAGGCCTACCCGATCCTCGTGGTCGTCGATAACGCCGGTCAGGTGCTCGGCTACTCCTCGTTCGGCGACTGGCGGCCCTTTGAGGGCTTCCGCCACACCGTCGAACATTCGGTCTACGTGCGCGCCGACCAGCGCGGCAATGGCCTCGGTCCTTTGTTGATGAAAGCGCTGATCGAACGCGCGAAAACCTGCGACAAGCACATGATGGTCGCGGCCATCGAAAGCGGAAATGCCGCCTCGATTCACCTGCACGAACGGCAAGGCTTCATCACCACCGGCCAGATGCCGCAAGTCGGCACCAAATTCGGCCGCTGGCTGGACCTGACCTTCATGCAACTGGACCTGTCGCCGGGGGCTAAGGCCCCGCCGTCTCAGGCGCCGTCGCAGGGTTCAAACCCATAATCCGATAGCCAACCCTATGCCCTGATTTCTCTCTTTGAAGGAAGCCAAGTCATGAATGCTGCTCAGTTGCGACGTGTCACCGGTGAAAGCTTTGCGCATTACCGCCACGGTCTGGTGGCGTTGTTGCTGGACGCTGTGCACCGGGGCGCGTCCATCGGTTTCATGGCCGATCTGAGCGCCGACGAGGCGTATAGCTGGTGGGAGAGCATCAAGACCGAGGTCGAGCAGGGCAAGGTGCTGATGTGGGTCGTGGTGCAGGACGAGCAGGTGCTGGCGACCGTGCAATTGGCGCTGTGCCAGAAGGCCAACGGCCTGAACCGCGCCGAGGTGCAAAAGCTGCTGGTGCTGCACCACGCCCGCCGTCGCGGGCTGGCCACGCAATTGATGCAGGCGGTCGAACAGGCCGCTGCACAGCAGAAACGCGGGCTGCTCTATCTGGACACCCTGGCCGGTTCGCCTGCCGAAGATTTTTACCGCGCGCTGGGTTACGAGCTGTGCGGCCAACTGCCGGACTACGCCTGCAACCCTGACGGCGAGTACCACGCCACCGCCATTTACTACAAGTTACTGTCGAGGAAGAGCGCATGATTCCTGGTGAATACCAGATCCAGCCCGGTGACATCGAGCTCAATGTCGGACGCCGGACGATCACCCTCAGCGTCGCCAACAGCGGCGACCGGCCTATTCAGGTCGGCTCGCATTTCCATTTTTTCGAAACCAACGACGCCCTCACCTTCGACCGCGCCGCCAGCCGCGGCATGCGCCTGAACATCCCGGCCGGCACTGCCGTGCGCTTCGAACCGGGCCAGGCGCGAGAGGTTGAGCTGGTGGACCTGGCAGGGCTGAGGCGAGTATTTGGATTCGCAGGCAGAGTCATGGGCGATTTGTAGCAGCGCCGAGCTTCAAGCCACAAGCGGCAAGAAACAGCAGTCCGCGGCGTACACACTTCCGCTTTTACTTGAGGCTTGCAGCTTGAAGCTCGCAGCTCAAATTGGATTCGAGGAACGAGAATGAAGATCAGCCGACAAGCCTACGCCGACATGTTCGGCCCCACCGTCGGTGACCGCGTGCGTCTGGCCGACACCGAGCTGTGGGTCGAAGTCGAGAAGGACTTCACCACCTACGGCGAAGAAGTGAAATTCGGTGGCGGCAAGGTCATTCGTGATGGCATGGGCCAAGGCCAGCTGTCAGCCGACGACGTGGTCGACACGCTGATCACCAACGCGCTGATCATCGACCACTGGGGCATCGTCAAGGCCGACGTGGGCCTCAAGAACGGGCGCATCGCCGCCATCGGCAAGGCGGGCAATCCGGACATTCAGCCGGACGTCACCATCGCCATCGGCGCGGCCACAGAGGTGATTGCGGGCGAAGGCATGATCCTCACTGCAGGCGGCGTCGACACGCACATCCACTTCATCTGCCCGCAGCAGATCGAAGAAGCGCTGATGAGCGGCGTGACCACGATGATCGGTGGCGGCACCGGCCCTGCGACGGGCACCAACGCCACCACGGTCACCCCCGGCAAATGGCACATGATGCGCATGCTGCAGGCCGCCGAAGCCTTCCCGATGAACATCGGCTTCACCGGTAAAGGCAACGTCAGCGTGCCAGAGCCATTGATCGAACAGGTCAAGGCCGGCGCCATTGGCCTCAAGCTGCACGAAGACTGGGGCACCACCCCTGCGGCCATCGACAACTGCCTGAGCGTCGCCGATCAGTACGACGTGCAGGTGGCGATCCACACCGACACCCTGAACGAGTCCGGCTTTGTCGAAACGACCCTCGGCGCGTTCAAGAACCGCACGATTCACACCTATCACACCGAAGGGGCTGGGGGCGGCCACGCGCCGGACATCATCAAGGCCTGCGGCTTCCCCAACGTGCTGCCGAGCTCGACCAACCCGACACGGCCATTCACGCGCAACACCATCGACGAGCACCTGGACATGCTCATGGTCTGCCATCACCTGGACCCGAGCATCGCCGAAGACGTGGCCTTCGCCGAGAGCCGCATCCGTCGCGAGACCATCGCCGCCGAAGACATCCTTCACGACTTGGGCGCGTTCTCGATGCTGAGTTCCGACAGCCAGGCCATGGGCCGTGTTGGGGAGGTGATCATGCGCACCTGGCAGACCGCCGACAAAATGAAACGCCAACGCGGCGCTCTGCCGGGTGACGGCGAAGGTAATGACAATTTCCGGGTTAAACGCTACATCGCCAAATACACCATCAACCCGTCGATCACCCACGGCATCAGCCACGAAGTCGGTTCGGTGGAAGTGGGCAAATGGGCGGACCTGGTGCTCTGGCGCCCGGCGTTCTTCGGCGTGAAGCCGACGCTGATCCTCAAAGGGGGCTCAATCGCTGCCAGCCTGATGGGCGATGCCAACGCCTCGATCCCGACCCCACAACCCGTGCACTACCGCCCGATGTTCGCGAGCTACGGCAGCGCCCTGCACGCCAGCAGCCTGACCTTCATCAGCCAGGCCGCCTTCGACGCGGGCGTGCCGAAACAACTAGGCCTGAAGAAACAGATCGGCGTAGTCAAAGGCTGCCGCAGCGTGACCAAGGCGGACCTTATCCACAACGACTACCTGCCGAAGATCGACGTCGATCCGCAGACCTATCAGGTCAAGGCCGACGGCGTGCTGCTGTGGTGCGAACCTGCGGACGTATTGCCGATGGCGCAGCGGTATTTTCTGTTCTGATGAGCGCACTCCTCACGCGGGATGACGCCGCCTTGTAGGAGTGAGCTTGCTCGCGATCTCGTTAGGTCAGTCACCTGAGTGCTGCAGGCAGACCGCTATCGCGAGCAAGCTCACTCCTACAGGGGCTGCGGTGCTTCTGATGAATCCGTTGTTCTTCCCGCCACGACATGGCGCTAATATGGCCCCACTTTCACTCAGCGCTTCGCCAGCAAGGTTGTACCCCCATGCGTCTTTCCGACTTCATCGTTCAGCACGTGGACCGCATCGTCGACGAATGGGAAAAATTCGCGGCGACGCTGACGCCTGCGGCGGATTCGATGAACAGTGTGGAACTGCGCGATCACGCCAAGGCCATTCTGCTGGCGGCCGCGCGGGACATGAACACGGCACAGACCAAGTTCGAGCAGATCGCCAAATCGCAGGGTGAAGAGGTCGGTAAGACCCCGACGCTGGATGAGGCCGCCGCCAGCCATGGCGAATTGCGGCACACGGTCGGCTTCGACCTGGTGCAGATGACGTCGGAGTTTCGTCACCTGCGCGCAACGGTGATCCGATTTTGGGTCGAAAGCCTGACTTCGCCGGAGATCGCGTACTTTACGGACATGATCCGCTTCAACGAAGCCATCGATGAAGCGCTGGCTGAGTCAACGGCGGCTTACGCCGAACGTGTTACCCGTTCGCGGGATATTTTCCTGGCGATTCTGGGTCACGACCTGCGCGCGCCGTTGCAAGCCATTGGCATGTCGTCCGAAATCCTGATGCGCAAGACCACCATCAACGATGCGGACATGGCTTACATCAAGGCCATCAAAAGCAGCGGTCGGCACATGGCGACCATGGTCGGAGATTTGCTGGAGTTCGTGCGCAGCCGTCTCGGTTCAAGTCTGCCGGTCGAGCGCAAGCCGATGGAGATGACCGTGGCCTGTCGTGAGGCCATTGATGCCGCCATCGCTGGCCATCCCGACTGCGACCCGGCGTTCACCTCTCACGGCGAGACGCAGGGCGAGTGGGACCGCGCGCGAATTGACCAACTGCTGCAAAACCTGATCGGCAATGCCCTGCAACATGGTGCCTCGCCGCACAAGATCAGCGTGACGCTCACGGGCAGCGAGCATCACATCAGTCTGTCGGTGCACAACGAAGGCGAGCCGATTGCGCAGGAAGCCATCGGCAGTATTTTCGACCCGATGGTGCGTGCCCTTAATGAAGAAGCCGGCACGCACAACCCTTCAACCAGCCTGGGGCTGGGGTTGTTCATCGTTAAAGAGGTTGTCAACGCCCACGGCGGGAGTATCACCGTGACGTCGAATGTCGGGGATGGGACCACGTTTACGGTGGTATTGCCGAAGAGGGGGTGAACGGCGTCAAATCATCGGATGTACGCATTCCCCTGTGGGGGCAAATTCATTCGCGATGGGTTCGCTCTGGCGATAAAAATGCATCGGATGTACCGGCGCCTCGCGAATGAATTCGCTCCTACAAAGGTCCGTCGTCGCGGGCATTGCATCCTGCTCAATCCTGCAAAAACCTGCCCAACCGCTGCTTGAGCATGCGGTTTTCGGCCCGCACCTGCTCAAGCTCATCCAGCAGGTTCAACGCCAGGGCGACGCCGTCCCATTCCATTTCCAGATCATGGTGCAATTTGGCCGCACGCTTGGCGATCGACAGCGAGTACGTGTCGAACAGCCAATCGTCCGGCTTGAGTCCCTGGGGTTCGACGATGCCGTGTTCGACAATCTCGATGACGTAGGCGGCCGGCACATCGACCACCTGGCAGAACTCCTTCATGTCTACGACCAGGGTATTGCGCATGATCAGTTACTCCATTGAGCCCTCGGATCGAAAGCGGCCTTCTCGGCCAGTTTCTCCCACAGCGCTTTGGTGGCGTCATCGGTGGACTTTGGCATGACGATTTTCAACTGTGCGAAGAGATCGCCACGCTCGCCCTGCTTGTTCAACAGACCATTACCTTTAACCCGCAATCGCTGCCCGCTTTGACTGTCCGGACGAATGGTCAGGTTGATCTTGCCGGTCAGGGTCGGCACCGCAACCTTCGTACCCAGCGCAGCCTCCCACGGGGCCAGCGGCACGGTGATGATCAGGTCATGGCCTTCAACGTCGAAGCGCGGATGCGGCGCCAGACGAATGGTCAGGAACAGATCGCCATTTTCGCCCCCGGCAATGCCCGGCGCGCCTTGTCCTTTAAGACGAATGCGCTCGCCGTCGCTAACGCCCGCCGGAATCTTCACATTGAGGTTTTTGGTGATATCCGCCATGCGCTGGCCGTTGGCGCTGTGCTGCGGCACCTTGAAGCTGATCTTCTTTGACTCGGTGGAGAGGGTTTCTTCCAGGAAAATCGCCAGGTCCAGTTCCACGTCTTGCCCTCTACGTCCCGTGCTGCGCGGACGTCCGCCCGGCTGACCGCCACGATTGCCAAAAATAGAACTGAAGAAGTCGGAGAAATCCCCGCCCTCGAAACCGCCACCGCCAAACCCCGGGCCTGCGCCCGCGCCACCACGGCCCTGCCAGCCCGGAGGCGGCTGGAAACGGCCCTGTTGGCCGTATTTGCGGATGTCGTCGTATTCGGCGCGCTTTTCAGGGTCGCTCAGCGCTTCATAGGCCTCGGACGCCTCTTTGAATTTGTCTTCCGCGCCAGGCTCTTTGCTGACGTCAGGGTGATACTTGCGCGCGAGCTTGCGGTAAGCGGTCTTGATCGTCTTCTCGTCCGCCGTCGGCTCAACGCCAAGGATCTTGTAATAATCTTTGAAGTCCATCTAACGGTCACCCATTCCGGAGTCTCCAGCACAGTTCCGTACCGCGTTATCAAATGAGAACGTCGACCGCGCTGAATGTTGCAAGGTTATCGGCACACGGCCTCGCGAGCTTGAAACAAGGTCCAAACCGACCGTATGCATTGAGAGTTGCCTTGGAGATTGGGGGTGATGTGCGCTGATTCAAGCGGCCCGCGTGAAATAGACGCCTACGAAAAGAAAAACCGACGTGCGCGCTACGAATCTGGCGCTTTGTCGCATACACTGCGCGGCCGTTTTTTTGACCGGAACGTACAGACATGAGCACCCCATCCCCAGCCCGTGCCGTAGGCATCGATTTCGGCACCTCCAACTCCACGGTCGGCTGGCTGCGCCCCGGAACGAAAACCCTGATCGCGCTGGAGGACGACAAGATCACCCTGCCCTCGGTGGTCTTTTTCAACATGGAAGAGCGTCGCCCGGTCTACGGCCGTCTGGCGTTGCACGAATACCTGGAAGGCTATGAAGGCCGCCTGATGCGATCGCTCAAGAGCCTGTTGGGTTCCAAGCTGATCAAGCACGACACCAGCGTGCTGGGCACGGCGATGCCGTTCAAGGACCTGCTCGGGCTGTTCATCGGCGAGCTGAAAAAGCGCGCCGAAGCCGCCGCCGGTCATTCATTCGAACACGTGGTGCTGGGCCGACCGGTGCATTTCGTCGATGACGATGCCGCCGCCGACCAGGAGGCTGAAGACACCCTGGCCGAAGTGGCGCGCAAAATCGGCTTCAAGGACGTGTCGTTTCAGTTCGAACCGATTGCGGCGGCCTTCGACTACGAGTCGACGCTGGCGCGTGAAGAACTGGTACTGATCGTCGACATCGGCGGGGGTACGTCGGACTTCTCGCTGGTGCGTCTCTCGCCGGAGCGTCGTCGGGTCGATGACCGCCAAAGCGACATCCTCGCCACCGGCGGCGTGCACATCGGCGGCACCGACTTCGACAAGCAGCTCAGCCTGCAAGGCGTGATGCCGCTGTTCGGCTACGGCAGCCGGATGAAAAGCGGCGCCTACATGCCCACCAGCACCCACATGAACCTGGCGACCTGGCACACCATCAACTCGGTGTACTCGCAGAAGTCGCAACTGGCGCTGGGCAGCATGCGCTACGACATCGAAGACACCTTAGGCATCGATCGCCTGTTCAAGCTGATCGAGCAGCGCGCCGGGCACTGGCTGGCGATGGAAGTGGAAGAAACCAAGATCCAGCTGACCCATGCCCACAACCGCGTGGTGCCAATGGACCGCATCGAGGCCGGTTTGAAGGCTGACCTGAGCCGCGAGCTGTTCGAGGCGTCGATCGATGCGCTGCTGGAGCGTGTTCGACAAAGCGTGACGAGCCTGCTGAACGATGCAGGGGTGGGCGTGACCGACGTGGACACCGTGTTCTTCACCGGCGGTTCCAGCGGCATCCCCGCCCTGCGCAACAGCGTCGCGGCGATGCTGCCGAACGCGCGGCACGTCGAAGGGAACATCTTTGGCAGCATCGGCAGCGGGCTGGCGATCGAGGCGAAGAAGCGGTACGGCTAAGCGGCATCACACCGATCCGCTTCTGCCGGAGGCGTAGGAGCTGGCTTGCCTGCGATCTGCCGGGAACCGGCAGCAAATGCAGAAAACCCGGTTGTATCAGCAGAACCGCATTCGCCGGGTTTGCTGTTGCTGCCCAACAGATCGCAGGCAAGCCAGCTCCCACGGCCTTCGGCCAGAAGCAATCAGCGTCGAACCGAAAACCGCAGCGAGACGGCTATACCAACTCCACCTTGCGCAACTCGCTCTTCAAATACGCGTAATAAATCGGCCCTGCCACCACGCCGGGCAGGCCGAATGCGGCTTCGAAGATCAGCATCGCCAGCAGCAATTCCCACGATTTCGCGCTGATCTGCCCGCCGACGATCCGGGCGTTGAGGAAGTATTCGACCTTATGGATCACGATCAGGTACCCCAGCGCCGCCAACGCGACCCAGATCGACAGCGACATGCCGACAATGAAGATCAGCGTGTTGGACATGAGATTGCCCACCACCGGCAACAGCCCCAGCAAGAATGTCAGAACGATCAGCGTTTTGGTCAGCGGCAGGTGCACGCCGCACAACGGCAGGATCACCGCGAGGAACACCGAGGTGAACGCCGTGTTCAGCAGCGATATCTTGATCTGCGCGAACACGATGTTGCGGAACGCCTGACTCAGCAGGTGCAGACGCTCGAACAGCGCGGCGGCCAAGGGCTTGCGCTTGGTGACGTCGGGAATGCGTTGCAGCGCAATGATCGCACCCAGGACCATGCCGATCAGCAGGGTCACGAACATGTGTGCGGCACCTTTGCCGAGCAATTGCAGCTCGCCGATGTGCTTGGTCAGCCACGCGCTGAGGGAGGCCTGAAATTCAGAAGCGCTGGCGGGCAAATAGCCGTCGATGAACGGCGGCAACTGGCCACGGGCACGCTCCACCAGAATCATGAATTTATCCAGCGACGCGCCGGGATTCTCGGCTTCGTGCAGGATGAAACTGATCGCGCCCGCGAACAGCAGCGCAAGGACGCTCACGACTAACGTCCCGAGCAAGGCCACCGCTAACCAGCGCGCGCGCTCACCGGCGATCAGGCGTTGCAGTTGTGGAGTGAGCATGTCGACCAGTTCGTAAACCAGCAGACCCGCGAGCAGACTGGGCAGGAGCTTGAGCGGTAACACCAGCAGCAGACCGCCGAACACGAGAATGCAGCTGGCGATGTACACATGACGCGGCGAAAACGTTGGCATACAGCCTCAAAAACGAACGGCCTGAAAAGATGGGCAGTCTGCCAGCGTTCCCTGTTAAGGACCAGCGCCTAGAAGTGTCGTTAGTCGCTCTAACTGTCACGCAAATACCTGTGGGACCGAATTCACTCCGGGCGGTGATCTGACAATTGGCCACTACGGCGATACATCTGCATCGTCTTCGCTGCCGTTTCGCGAATGAATTCGCTCCCACAGGTCCGTTTCATCTCGATAACTCTGGTAACAAATGCCTTATTTTTTCTTCAGGCAGTCACTCATGAACGTCTTGCGCGCATCGCCTTTCAGCGCCTGGGTCGAGGCCGTCGCGTTGCAGGTTTTCATCTTTTCCTGCTGCGTGGCAGCCGGAGCGGGCGCGGCTTTCAGGCAGGTGCTCATGAACGCCTTGCGGTCGTCGCCCTTCAAGGATTTGGCCGACGCATCGGCATTGCAGGTGGTCATTTTGTTTTGCTGTGCCGTGGCAGCGAAACCTTGAGCGCACATCAACAAGCCCATGACCAACAGAGGAACACGCAGCATTTTCATCGACTTTCTCCGGGATGGCCGCACAGACGCAGCGTTGAACGCAGTGTAGTCAAAGAATGTTGCGACATATTTCCGCGAAACCGGCCAGCGAGGTAGACGCCAGTGCTGACAAGCCGATAATGATGCCTCATTCTTCTGCCGGTTTTCCCATGCAATACCTGTATCCCCTGCTCACCGTCATGATCTGGGCGGGAAACAACGTCATCACCAAAGCGGCCGCCGGGCGTATTTTCCCTGCCGAGATCGGCTTCTATCGCTGGCTGCTGGCGGGCTTGCTGTTCACGCCATTCCTGCTTGGTCCGGTGCTGCGCAATCGGGCGGCGATTCGGCCCATCGTCGGCAAAGTCGTGGTGCTGGGCGTGCTGGGAATGGCGATTTATCAGAGCCTCGCGTACTACGCGGCAAACATCACAACCGCGACCAACATGGGCATCATCCTGTCGCTGGTGCCGGTGATGACGCTGGGCATGTCGATTGCGAGTCTTGGCACTGCGCTGACGGCAGGCGCGTTGGTCGGCGCACTCGTGTCGTTCGCGGGCGTGCTGTTGGTGGTGTCGCAAGGCAGTTGGGCCGTGCTGATCGCCCATGGCGTCAACTTCGGGGACTTGATGATGCTGGTCGCGACGCTGGCCTACGCGACTTACAGCACGCTGCTGAAGAAATGGCAGCTGCGCATGCCGCCGCTGCAATTGCTGTATTTGCAGATTCTGGTGGCGATCATCGCGCTGTTTCCGCTGTTCCTGCTCTCGCCGAAAACCGGGCTGAACGGCAGCAACATCCCGCTGGTGCTGTACGCATGCATCCCGACGTCGATGATCGCGCCTCTGCTGTGGATGAAGGCCATCAGCATCCTTGGCCCCAGCCGCACGACGCTGTTCTTCAACCTAGTGCCGATTCTGACGGCCTTGGTCGCTGCCTTGGCGTTGGGCGAGCAACTGGCGTCCTATCACTTCATCGGCGGCGCATTGACGCTGGGCGGCGTGATCCTCGCTGAACGCTGGACCACCCCGCTGCGCAAAGCCGCAACCCGTTAGGGTCTACGCCTCTTCGCGATCTTCCGCGCTGTGAATCGACACGTCGGTAATGCCCGCGACATGGGGCAGACCGACGTGTGGATTGCCCGCATCGAGGGGATCGTCATCCACCGCAACGTGGTGCTTGTGCGCCAACTCGTGGACGACCTCAATGATCGGCACATCCAGGTTTTCGATCACATCGACGTGATGTTCGCCAGCGAGGGTGTACTCAATCTCATAAAGCTCTTTATCGCTCATCGCATCACTTCCTTTGCGGCCCATTTGGGCCGGCAGATCACGAACTACGGCTAAAAAAGTCAGAGGCCAGCGGCTTTCAATCGCGAGGCGTGTTCGAGAAACAGCCCCACGGGATCAGCCCCTTTGCCGACCAGCCCGAAGTGCTGGTTGACGATGTCGAAATGGTCGAGCGGGAAGTCGTCACCGATGACTGTGCCCAGGTGCGAACTGAATCGCCCGACCATGCCATCAGATTGACCTCGCTCTTTCGTGAACGTGCGAGCGAATATTCGGCAGGTGAGATTAGCGGCATCGAGGCGGTTTTTTCCCCGGTCCGTGCGCCCCGGCTGCAAGGTGCCGGACCACGAGTAATACCGCACGCCGTTGACCAGTTCTTCGCCCTGCCCGCCCCAGCTTTCAGGCAGGCCTTGCGGGAACAGCCGATTGAAACGTGCAACGCCACGGGTGGTCAGCGAATGGTGAGCAGCGTCGACGTCGGTCGGCAGCCGCGTACCGCGATAACCCGTGTCGAGCAGAGCAAGCGCCAGCGTGGTCAAGCGGATGCCTGCGTTCACCGCCCGACCACGCACCGTCGTTTGCGGGTAATGTTCTTCGAGATAGTCAGCCAGTTCCGAGCCGTGATTGGGACCGGCGACTGAAGTAACGGAAGCCACCAAGTCCGGCCGCACGCCCGCGACGTAGCGAATGGTCAGCGCGCCCTGGCTGTGGCCGATGAGGTTGACCTTGGCGGCCCCCGTGTCCCTGAGGATTTCTTCGATTCGCGCAAGCAATTGTTCGCCGCGAATTTCGGTGGAGTTCACCGCCGAGACCATCACCGGAATCACCGTCGCCCCACCCCGTCGCAACGCCGGGACGATGCCGTACCAGTACGGATAGACGATCAGCTTCACAAAGCCCAATAACCCCGGCACCAGCACAATCGGATAACGCGTGGCCTGTTCTTGCGTCATGGGCGGTTGAATCTCCTGATGTCGAATGACAATCCCTCTGTGGGAGCGACTTCATTCGCGATGGGTCAGTCCAGCCAAAACATTTCCGCTGGATGTACGATTGTTCGCGAATGAGTTCGCTCCCACAGAATCCGCGTCCAGCCGCCTCCTCAGCGCGGCCCGGAATCTAAACCCTAGCCGCAAACCATTCATCAATGATGACAAAACGAGGTAATGCCCCATCGCCATCTTTTGATCGAACTCTTTCAATCGGCCAACGCTCATAACTGCAACGGGCCACCAATGGCCTTTCTCTGGAGTGACCGGTTATGTACAAGCAATCCTTGGCAGTAGTGTTCGCAATGGCCGCGCTGGCGGGCTGTACATCGACAACCCTTCAAAACCCGGTGGACTACGCGACGTATCGCAACGAGCCACTGGTCAAGCAGGTCGACACGGGCATGACCGAACAGCAAGTGCTGACCCTCGGCGGCGAGCCTTCCACCCGTGTGCATCGCAAGGTTCACCCTGGCACGTGCAACAACTACATCTTGAATAAGGATGGCCATCAACAGGCGTATTACGTGACCTTTGGCGCCAACGACCGCGTGGACAGCAAAGGTTTCATGACCTGCGAACAGCGTGAGGCGAATGAAAAGGCGATGTGATCCACACACAATCTGAACTGTAGGAGTGAGCTTGCTCGCGATGGCGGTCTGTCTCATAAATTGATACCGGCTAACACACCCTGATCGCGAGCAAGCTCACTCCTACAAGGTTCCTGTGTCCCGTGCGGACGACGACAAAACAAATAAAACTTTTCCCCGCGCTCGACACTCACACCTTAAGACCCGATCTCACCGGGCGCCGGTCAGGCTTTTCACGACCAGCGCATCAAGAGCGAGACGGCAAAAAACCGGATTAGCCCTGGAGATGAATGATGAGCGATGTGCAGCAATTAACCGATGTCAGCACCCTGCGCGAACGTGCGCGTCACAACGTTGAAAACGGTGCAGTGACCGAAGGCTATGACGGCGACCGCGAAGAGATCATTCGCCTGCTCAACGCCTCGCTGGCCACAGAATGGGTGTGCGTCCTGCGTTACAAGCGCCACTACTACATGGCCAAAGGCGTGAAAGCTCAGGTCGCGGCGGCCGAATTTCTGGAACACGCCGAACAGGAAGCCGAGCACGCCGACAAGCTGGCCGAGCGTATCGTGCAACTGGGCGGCGAGCCGGAACTGAACCCCGACCTGCTGTCGAAAAACTCCCACGCGCAGTACGTGGCCGGTAATACGCTGAAAGAGATGGTCACTGAAGACCTGATCGCCGAGCGCATTGCCATCGACAGCTATCGCGAGATCATTCAGTACATTGGCGACAAGGACCCGACCACCCGCCGCATCTTCGAAGAGATCCTGGCGCAGGAAGAAGAACACGCCGACGACATGGCGGACATCCTCGACGGGCTGTGATGCCAGAGCGGGAATGCGAAAAGCCAGGGCATGTGCCCTGGCTTTTTTGTGGGCGACTTGCGTGCTGAAATCTGTAGGAGCGTGGCTCGTCCCGCGAACGGCGACGAAGTCGTCGTAAAACCTGCATACACGGTTTATCTGACGCCATCAGGGCATGTGAATTGACGACTGCTGCGCGGCCGGTCGCGAGACAAGCCACGCTCCTACAACTAGTTATTCATCAGTTATTGAACGGTCTTCGGCGCCTTGCCCGCGCGCATCTGCTCCAACAGCGGCGCACATTGGTTTGGCTCGCCACCACTCGGCGCAACCAAAGCCAGCAACCCCGCCGCAGGTCCAACCGCCGCGCCCAGCAGCACCATCCCGGCGCCCCGCAGTAGCAGGGGACCAGATTGCACACCCGCACTCGGCTTGACGAACGGCCCGCGCACGTACAGCGGCGACCGCAGGGAGAAGACGCGGAAACCCTTGGATTCCGGCGTAACCTTCAAGTCCAACTGCTCGGCCTTCATGTTCGCCGTGCCGTCGATGTAGATGATCGCGTTCTCAGTGTCGAACACCGACAGCTTGCTGGTCGCCAGCCCGTCTTTGAACCCGAAGTCGGAGGCCGCGCAGTTGATCTTCACGTTCTTGTCGCCGAACAGCGTACCCACGACGTAGTTACCGACGTTCAGACCGGCAATTTCCATCAGGTCACGGCTGATCGCACCGTCGTTCACTAGCAGCTTCATCTCGCCATTGGCCGTACCCAGCAATGCCGCCACGGAGTTACCTTTGCCAGCAATGTCAGCGTCGCCGTTCAGCTCACCAAAGCTGGTTTTCATCGGTTCAAAGGTCGGGAACAGTTGCTTGAGCTTGAAGCCGCGCGCGGTCAACTTCGCGCGTCCTTCCAACGGTTGGGAGTGGCCATTGAGCTTGATGTCTGCGTCCAGTTTGCCGCCCGCCACGCCAAATCGCAGAGGTTCGAGGCTCAATTGACCATCGTTCAGCACCACATGGGTGTAGAGATCGGTAAACGGCAGCTCGGCGCTCTGGACGATTTTCTTGCCCGTGAACTCGACGTCCGCGTCCATCGCGCTCCAGCGGTCGGTTTTGAATTCCTCCACCGGCAGGACTTTGTCGGCAGGCTGTTTGCTCTCGCCGCCTCGGGATTTCTGTTCGGCGTTTGAATCGGCGCCAATCAGCGGCTTGAGGTCAGCCATCAGCAATTGATTGGAGACCAGCGCACCGCTCAACTTTGGACGCGGCTCGCTGGCGACAAAACCCAGATCGCCGTGGATGTCGCTGTTGCCGATCTTGCCGTTGAAGCCTTTGTATTGGAACGAGGCCCCTGCCGGATCATGGAGTTTGGCGATCAGTCGGCCATCGGTGGAGTATGGCGGCGAGTCCGGCAGCGTTACGCCGGTCAGCGGGTAGAGATTGCCCAGGCTGTCGCCGGACAGTTTCAGGCTCAGGTCCAGCTCGCCCAGGTTCTGCGGGTCGGTGACCGTGCCTGCAACCGCCACCCGCGTGTTGCCCGCACTGACATCCGCCTGAACCGGAAACGGCAGCGCCGCATCTTTCAACGCCAGCAAGCCACCGACTTTACCGGTGCCGTTAAGGGCCTGGCCGTGATATTGGCCTTTCGCCTTGAAGCCGAACGCGTAGTCCTGAGCCGATGCGCCTTTGTCTTTCACTTTCTTCGCTTCGCCGCTGCCGACGATGTCACTGAACGGAATCGGCTTACCAAGCGGGTCGATGACCACTTCCACGGCGGTGTTGATTTTCTGGTCGTTGTAACTCACGAAGCCTTTGTCGAAGCCGATCGAGCCGATGTCCACCACCCAGTTCGACGGTTTGGCGTTGGGGTCGCTCTTGGGCAGGTCGAACACCCAGTTGGCGCGACCATCCGCCAGACGTTCAATCTTGGCGTTAGGTTCGGTCAGGTCAATGCGTGGAATAACGACGCGCTGCGCTAATAATGGCAGCGGCGACAAACGCATTTCAACACGTTTGAGGGTCACCATTTGAGGGACTTTCGACCATTCAGGGTTACCCAGCGCGATGTCTTCAGCCGACATGTGCGGCCATGGTACCCAAGCGCGCCAGCCGCCTTCGTCGGGCTCGCGGCGCCATTGCACGGCCAGATTGCCGTTGATGGCGAACGGTCGGTGCAACTCGGCCGACACTTTTTCGTTGATGGTCGGCTTGAGCCGGTTCCAGTCGAACGTTGCGATCACGATAATCAGTACAGCCAGCAACAGCAGCAGAATGCCGACTGTCCAGGCGAAAATCTTGCGGCCTCGCGTCATTGCGTTTTCTCCCCAATCTACAGACGGCCCTTCCTGGGCGCGTCTTGCACGTCATACCCCTCTGACTGACAAAAGCGCCGTGGGTTTGATGAAATCGGGAAATGAGCTTCGGAAAAGTTCCGCACCGGCCTGTCGCAGACACTCCCTGGCGTGCTGAGCAAGCCGACCAATCGAGCTACAAGCCCCGTAAATAAAGGCCCGCGCCGCCGAATCAATTCTGTCGATGGTCACCATCAGCCCTTTGAACTTCTTTATCCCCGCTCCGCCAGTAAAATTGTCCTCACGTTCACAACACGCCCTTTCCAAGAGCAACCACCATGAAACGCCAATTGATCGCACTGACCCTTTCCCTTCTCGCCTCCAGCGCGTTCGCGATGCCTGCCAGCGGACAACCGATGCTCGGCGAAGTGAAACTGTCCCAGGAAGCCGGTCTGCCCACCTTGGCGCAGGAAGGGACTGATCGTGTCATCCATCAGTACCAGCGCGTTGCTATCGAAGAAAATTGCGACAACCTCGCGCACCGCTACCAGCGTGTTGCCGACAACGGCCCTGACCGTCTGGTCCAGCAGTATCAGCGCGTTTCCTGATCCCGATGTTCAAATGCCAAAGCCCGGCCCTGATGCCGGGCTTTTTCGTGTCGACTGCCCATTGCGGAAAACCGGGTTCGACGCCGCGCAAACGCATTTGCTAGAGTGCTGCCCACTTCTCCTTCAGATATTGCCTACTCCATGCTGCCCCGCGCCGAACAGAAACAGCAGACCCGTCACGCCCTGCTCGATGCAGCCCGGGGGTTGATGGAGAGCGGTCGCGGCTTTGGCAGTCTGAGCCTGCGGGAAGTGGCGAAAACGGCGGGAATCGTGCCCACTGGCTTTTATCGCCATTTCGACGACATGGACCATCTGGGCCTGGCGTTGGTGAGCGAAGTCGGTCAGACCTTTCGCGAAACCATTCGCCGGGTGCGGCATAACAGCGACATCAACACCGGGATCATCGATGCTTCGGTGCGGATTTTTCTTGAAGTGGTCGCGGCCAATCGCTCGCAGTTTCTGTTTCTGGCCCGCGAGCAGTACGGTGGCTCGCTGAAGGTGCGTCAGGCGCTGGGCGCCTTGCGTGAGGCGATCATCGCCGACCTCGCGACCGACCTGGCGTCGATGCCCAAATTTCACCACCTCAATCCCGATGACCTCGCGGTGATGGCCGACCTGGTAGTCAAAAGCGTGTTCGCCATGCTCCCCGAACTCATCGACCCGCCACCCGTGACGTTGGCGGAGCACATGACGCCTCGGGCCAAGATCACGCAGCAACTGCGTTTCATCTTCATCGGCGCCAAACGCTGGCAGGGCCTGGGCAGTACGGAGTAGCTCCTGCACTTTTGGCTATCCGATTTCCTGTAGGAGTGAGCTTGCTCGCGATAAGGGTGTGCCAGTCAATATCGACGGCACTGACACTGCGCTATCGCGAGCAAGCCCACTCCTACAATTTATCCAACGATCGACCCAAACCAGTGCATCGTCTTCAACCACGCACCAACATAACCCGCACTAGCGCCCCACCTTCTATCACCTCCTCACGCCCAGCCGCCCCATTCCTGACTGACCTGTCAGTTGGCAAGCCCCTTGCTCTGCCTATTGCATCGCACATTGCTGGAAGTTTTCCGATGCTGGTGATTCATCAACGAATCGAACCCCAAGCTGAATGGGCCGCTGAGCTGCATTTGAATTTCGAAGCGCGGAGTAAAAGCCGTCTGCGCTGTTTCAGTGCCGAGGGCGAAGACGTGGGGCTGTTCCTCGAACGCGGGCAGCCGCCGCTGCGGGATGGGGATTTTCTCAAGGCGGAAGACGGCCGCATCGTGCGCGTCTGCGCTCGGTCGGAGCAACTGATGCACGTCACCTGCAGCAGCGCTTACGAGCTGACCCGCGCCGCTTATCATCTCGGTAACCGACACGTCGCACTGCAAGTCGGCGATGGCTGGCTGCGTTTGCTCGACGACTACGTGCTCAAGGCCATGCTCGATCAACTGGGCGCGACCACCGAGTCCATTGAAGCGCCCTTCCAGCCGGAACACGGCGCGTATGGCGGGGGGCATCACCATTCGCGTGCGGGGGAAGAGGACTTCAACTACGCGCCGCGCATTCATCAGTTCGGCGTCCGCAAATGAGCCCGCGCCCATGAACAAGGCGTGGGCGCTGTTGCGTCTGGCCAGCCCGCAACTGCCGATTGGCGGCTACAGCTATTCCCAGGGGCTGGAAATGGCCGTGGAGCGATCCATCGTCCGCGACCCGCCCAGCGCCGCGCGCTGGATCGGCGATCAACTGTTGCTGAATCTGTGCCGCTTCGAAGCCCCGCTTTTATTGGCCCATTGCACGGCGGCGGCCGACGAGGACTGGGCCACGTTGCTGCAACTGAGCGAAGAGCATCGCGCCAGCCGGGAAACCCGTGAGCTGCATCTGGAAAGTCGGCAGATGGGTTACTCGTTGCAGCAGTTGCTCATCGGTCTGCCTGAGCTCGATCAGCCTGCCCGGGATTTCTTGCGTCAGACCGACGAGCCGCATCTGGCCCTGGGCTGGGCGCTCGCCGCACGCGCCTGGCACATCGACCCGCAGGACGCCCTCGCCGCCTGGCTGTGGAGCTGGCTGGAGAACCAACTGGCCGTGTTGATGAAAACCCTGCCGCTGGGGCAACAGGCCGCGCAACGTCTGACCAGCGAGTTGACGCCTTTGCTGCAGACCGCGCAGCTACGTGCCACTGAACTTGATCCTGAACACATGGGCAGCGCGCCGTTTGGCCTGGCGTTGGCAAGCATGGCCCATGAGCGCCAGTACAGCCGACTGTTTCGATCGTGACCCTTTATTGGCCCCCCCTACGAACTGCACAAAAAAAGATCAACGGAGAACACTTTATGAACAGCCAACCTTTGCGCGTCGGTATTGGCGGCCCGGTCGGGTCCGGCAAGACTGCGCTGACCCTCGCCCTCTGCCTGGCGTTGCGCGAGCGCTACAACCTCGCCGTGGTCACCAACGACATCTATACCCGCGAAGACGCCGATTTTCTGGTGCGCAACGAGGCCTTGGCGCCTGAGCGCATCATTGGCGTGGAAACCGGCGGCTGCCCACACACTGCGATCCGCGAAGACGCGTCGATCAATCTGGAAGCCGTGGATCAGTTGAACCGTCGCTTCGAAGGCCTGGACCTGATCATCGTCGAATCGGGCGGCGACAACTTGTCCGCGACGTTCAGCCCTGAATTGTCGGACCTGACCATCTACGTGATCGACGTGTCGGCAGGCGACAAGCTGCCGCGCAAAGGCGGGCCGGGCATCTGCAAATCCGACCTGCTGGTGATCAACAAGATCGACCTGGCACCGCTGGTGGGCGCGTCGCTCGAGATGATGGATCGCGACACCAAAAAAATGCGCGGTGACAAACCGTTCGTGTTCAGCAACCAGAAAACCGGCCATGGCCTGGAGGACATCATCGCCTTCATCGAGCGCCAAGGCCTGCTGACCGCTGCCTGATTTCATTCACTAAGGACGATCATTGATGAATCGCAAAACCTTATCGCGCACCAAAATCCTCGGCGCACTGGCGCTGCTGTTGGTTCCGGCCTTGGCGTTCGCACACCCCGGCCACGATGAAAGCGGTCTGGTGGCGGGTATCAGCCACCCACTGAGCGGCATCGATCACCTGTTGGCGATGGTGGCCGTCGGGTTGTGGGCCGCTCAACAGAAAGGCGCCGCTCGCTGGGCGCTGCCGATGACGTTTGTCGGCACCATGCTGATGGGTGGGTTGATGGGCTTTGAAGGCCTGGCATTGCCTGGGCTGGAAAGCGGGATTGCGGCGTCGGTGTTTGCACTGGGTCTGGCCGTGGCACTGGCGGTGCGTCCGCCGCTGTTCGTGGCTGTGACGGCGACCGCGCTGTTCGCGATGTTCCATGGCGTGGCCCATGGCCTTGAGCTGCCGGAGATGTCCAGCCCTTGGGGATACGCATTGGGCTTCGTCGGCGCCACCGCTGCGCTGCACACCGCCGGTTACGCCGTGGTGCGCTTCCTGCCAGCGGCGGCTACGCCTATGGTGCGAGTGGCCGGGGCACTTTCAGCTGCGACAGGTGTGTGGTTGTTCGCAGGCTAAAATCTTCTCCCTGACGCACCTCATACCCTGTGGGAGCAAATTCATTCGCGATACGCCCGTACAGCCGATAGAGACTATGTCGGATGTACCGGCCAATCGCGAATGAATTCGCTCCCACAGGGGCTCTGCGCAGGACGGCCCCTCATTTGATCCACCCGTTTACCCCGCCATCCCCGCCTCCTGCTACCATGTCGCGCAATTTGACCTCTGCCGCGACGCCATCCGATGCCTGACGTTTCTCTGCCCGCCTCCAAGCCTGAACTGTTCGCTGTGTTCGCCACTGTGCAGCAGCATTTCATGGCGGTGATCGTCCCGCTTTGGCAGGGGCCGGGCTGGAATGCCGAGATGGCGCTGCCGTATGAGGCGCT
Organism: Pseudomonas salicis; assembly: GCF_057128705.1. Lineage (NCBI taxonomy): Bacteria > Pseudomonadati > Pseudomonadota > Gammaproteobacteria > Pseudomonadales > Pseudomonadaceae > Pseudomonas > Pseudomonas salicis. The sequence continues at coordinate 299,434 of NZ_JBSKHU010000005.1, read as the reverse complement.
GGACGCTCAACACCAACCGTTGCCCCCTCAGCGTTACCGGGCCATGGCCTGTGCGCGGCAGCTGTTTCTGTTTTCCAGTTTCATGGGCAACCCGCAAGTGCCTGATGCCGAAACTCGTGCGGCGGCGCTGTTCCGCTCGCTGCAACGGCATTTCCATGATGCCGAACACGGCGGCTGGTTTTACAGCATCGACCCACAGGGCGCGCCGCTGGACCGTCGAAAAGACCTCTACACCCACGCGTTCATCGTCTTCGCCTGCGCGCATTACTGGGCGAAGGTGCGCGAGCCGTTGGTGGAATCGGTACTCAATGCCGCGCTGCACGTCGTCGCCGAGCGTTTTGCCGATGGCGATGGCTTGTACGAGTCCGTGCTGAACGAAGACTGGTCCTCGCTGGACGCCGGGCCTCTGCAGAACCCGTTGATGCATCTGGCTGAAGCGTTTCTGGCGACGCTGGAAGTGCGCGAAGACGCCGACACGCTCGCTGCCCTCGACGCCTTGGCGGAAGCCATGCAGCGGCGCTTTGTCGATGTCGAGCACGGGGTGATGCTGGAGAAGCCCCTCGGCGCTGTGGATAACTGGTCCGAGCCGGGGCATCAGTTCGAATGGTTCTACCTGCTGGAGTCGTCGGCACACCTGCGTGGCACCCCGCTGCATCGCTCGCTGACCACTGCGTTTGGCCACGCTGAGGCGCAAGGGGTCGATCCGGTCACAGGGGCTGTGGTCGCGACACTGGATGTGGAAGGCTTGGTGAAAGATGGCACTCAGCGCATCTGGGCGCAGGCCGAGTACCTGCGGGCGTTGACGTTGCGCCCTGATAGCCAGGCGTTGCTGGCGCGTCAGTTGAACGCCTTGCAGCAGCGGTTTTTGCATGCAGGCGGCTGGAATGAGTGCCTGGATAGCCAGGGACAGATTAGCCGCAGCGACATGCCGTCGACCACGCCCTATCACCTGGCGACGTGCTATATCGGCTTGGCTGAATACTTCGGCGCCTGAATCCCCTACTTGATGATCGTCCCTACACTCTGCGTGGGGACGCATCCCTTGGCGCTCTGCGCCACCTCAACGGCCGTCGCAGCGCGTCGAGGGCGGCATTCCCACGCGGCGCATGGGAACGATCATTGTCCTGTGTTACTTCGTTTCACCACGCGTACGATCAATCGCAAATCCGGCCCAGGTCTGGCTCACAGGCATCAGCTCCAGGTTGTTGACGTTGACGTGCGCCGGGGTGTTCATGATCCAGAAAATCGTCTCGGCGATGTCTTGCGGCTGGATCGGCTCAGCGCCCGCGTAAGTGGCGTCGTACTTCGACTGATCACCTCCGAAACGCACCAGAGAGAACTCGCTTTCACACAGGCCGGGCTCAAGGTTGGTCACCCGCACGCCGGTGCCGATCAGATCGTTGCGAAGGTTCAGCGAGAACTGTCCGACGAAGGCCTTGGTACCGCCATACACGTTACCGCCCGGATACGGATAATTGCCCGCGACCGAACCCAGGTTGACGATGCTCGCACCACGGCCGTAGGCGATCAGGCGCGACAGCAGCGTGCGAGTGGTGTAGACCAGCCCTTTGACGTTGGTGTCGATCATGGTGTCCCAGTCGTCCAGGTCGCACTTCGGCGCAGGGTCGATGCCCAGTGCCAGACCGGCGTTGTTGATCAGGCCACGAATTTTCGCGAACTCGGCAGGCAGACCCTCTACGGCCTTTTCCACAGCCGCACGATCGCGGACGTCCAGCGTCAAGGTGTGCACCTTGGTCTGCTTCGACAGTTCGGCGCTCAACGCCTGCAAACGCTCTTCGCGGCGGCCGGTCAACACCAGCGACCAGCCTGCTTCTGCAAAGCGGCGTGCGCAGGCTTCGCCAAACCCGGATGTAGCACCGGTAATGAACACGGTAGAAGTCATGTCGTTCTCCTGACGGGGGTTTCGGCTTTGGAATAAGCTCGGGTGAACGCAGCGCAGCGGCTACGTGTAGGAAAGTTCTGGAGAATGCCCGCGCGGGCGGCTCGGGATCAAGTCTGCGCGTAACAAACCTCGCACTGCATTGTGGATACGTTCCAACTGTATAAAAAACAACCAAACACGCCAAAGCCTTATGCCATCAGGGCTGGGCGCAGTTTTGCCCACCTTATCCACAGCCAGACACACAAAATCGGTGCGCAACTCGCAGGGCTACACGTCACGGCATGCGGGGCCTGTGGGCAATTTAAAAGGGATTTTCCCTTGACCTGCTGAAACGGATCTGCCGCCTGTCGAGCGCTCAGGTTGTACGAACGGACAGGATCGCTCGTCCAACCTCAGGGATTGCGCTATCTGCGGCGGTCTTTCCAAGGGTTGCACACAGAGTTATCCACAGGAGGATCAAAGCAAAAAACTGGATAAAAAACCAGCCTCTAAAGCGTTGACAAACTCAGCAGAAATAACGGCCAAACCTACTGATCAATAATTGACCAACCCTCTGTAAGCCTTATAAACAAAGGCCTGTAGCCAACTGCCACCAACTTATTCACAGTCACCTCCACAGTAAAACTGAACAAGTCAAAAACGTGACAAAACAACCATTTGCAGCGGCTAAGTGTCGCGCTTTGGCAGCTCTTCAAAATTGTTTTCCACAATTGGCATCATCAGCCTTGCATTCCTCTTTAGCAGCACGGCTTGGCGGCGGTGGCGTCCGAAAAATCCCTGCGCCAGCACGCCGGACTCCTACGGATGAGCCGACGACAAACCTGTGGGAGCGAATTTATTCGCGATGGGTAGGTACATCCGACACATCCCTATCGGTTGTACCGCCCTCTCGCGAATGAATTCGCTCCCACAGGGGTAGGCCGCTTATTCCATTACCAGGAACGCTCGACGCGCCACGCAGAATGCAAAACGCCCCGAGTGAATAACACTCAAGGCGTTGGTTATTGCCGAAGTACTGGAGGACTCAATGCCCGCCAAGATAGGCGTTGCGCACTTCCTCGTTGGTCAGGAGCTCCTGCCCGGTGCCTGTGAGACGAATCTCGCCGTTGACCATCACGTAGGCGCGGTCTGACAGCTTCAGGGCGTGGTTGGCGTTCTGCTCGACGAGGAAGATCGTCATACCGGTTTTCGCCAGTTCACGCAGGGTGGAGAAAATCTGCTTCACGATGATCGGCGCCAGGCCAAGGCTCGGCTCGTCCAGCAGCAACAGTTTCGGGCGGCTCATCAGGGCGCGGGCGATGGCGAGCATTTGCTGTTCGCCACCGGACATGGTCATGGCGCGCTGATTACGACGCTCCTTGAGGCGCGGGAACAGCTCGAACATGCGCTGCATGTCTTCGCTTGCGTACTTATCCCCAATCGGAATCGTGCCCATCATCAGGTTCTCTTCCACCGACATGTCGGGGAACACACGGCGGCCTTCCGGCGACTGCGCAATGCCATTGGACGCGATGTAGTGCGACGACTTCTGGGTGATGTCGGTGCCCTGATAGATGATCTGGCCACTGGCCGCGCGAGGCTGGCCGAAGATCGACATCAGCAGCGTGGATTTGCCCGCGCCGTTGGAGCCGATCAGGCTGACCGTTTCGCCTTCGTTGATGTGCATCGAGACTTTCTTCAGAGCCTGAATCGGCCCGTAATACACGTCGATCTCTTTCAGTTCGAGGATCGGCTTACTCATACCAGCTCCTCTTCATCAGCACCCAGGTACGCCGCGATCACCTTCGGATCGTTGCGAATCTGCTCCGGCTTGCCCTTGGCAATCACGTTACCGTGGTCGAGCACGACGATATCGTCGGAAATGCCCATGACCATGCCCATGTCGTGCTCGATCAGCACGATGGTCATGTCGTGGTCGTCGCGCAGGTGGCGGATCATGCCGCTCAGCGCTTCGGTTTCCTGTGGGTTGAGCCCTGCGGCCGGTTCGTCCAGGCAGATGACCTGTGGGCGGGTGCACATGGCGCGGGCGATTTCCAGACGACGCTGCTGCCCGTAGGACAGCTCACCGGCGAGACGGTTGGCGCAGTCCACCAAATCCACCACTTCCAGCCAGTAGAAGGCGGTGTTCAGCGCGTCTTCCTCGGCCTTGCGGTAGCCCTTGGTGTTGAGAATGCCCGCGATCATGTTGCGGTTGACCCACATATGCTGGGCGACCAGCAGGTTCTCGACAACGGACATTTCCTTGAACAGGCGAATGTTCTGGAACGTACGCGCCAGGCCTGCACGGTTCACCAGATGCGTGCCGCCGAACATTTTGTAGAACAGACGGCTGCCGAAACGCTTGGGCGAGGCGAAGTCGCTGACCCGGAACTGCTCGCCGAGCAGCTGGATCACGTTGGTTTTCTTGCCGCGCGCGTTCAGCTCGATCTTGCCGCCGGTGGCTTTATAGAAGCCGGTCAGGCAGTTGAACACGGTGGTCTTGCCTGCGCCGTTAGGGCCGATCAGGGCGAAGATCGAGTTGCGGCGCACTTCCAGGCTCACGTCGCTGAGGGCCTTGATACCGCCGAAGTGCATCATCAGGTTCTCGACGGACAGAACGATTTCGTCGCTCATCACGCGCCCTCCACTTTTGCCAGCACGCCTTTGCGTGGTTGTACGCCGCTGCGGCTGATGCGAATCAGGCCACGTGGGCGCCAGATCATCATCAGCACCATCAGGATGCCGAACAGCAGCACGCGGTATTCCGCGAAGCTGCGCAGCATTTCAGGGGCAACGGTCAGCACGAATGCGGCAATCACCACGCCCACGGTCGAACCCATGCCGCCGAGGACAACGATGGCCAGGATCAGCGCGGATTCGAAGAAGGTGAACGAGGTCGGGTTGACGAAGCCTTGGTAGCTGGCGAAGAACACACCCGCCAAGCCTGCCGTCGAGGCACCGATGGTGAACGCCGAGAGCTTGACCAGCACGTGGTTCAGGCCCATGGAACGGCAGGCGATTTCGTCTTCACGCAACGCTTCCCAGGCCCGGCCGACCGGCATACGGGTCAGACGGTGCTTGATGTACAGCACCGCCAGCACGACCAGGAACAGCACGGCATAGATGAAGATGAATTTCAGGTCCGGGTTGTATTCGAAGCCGAAATATTCGTGGATCGGAATCCCGCCATCTCTGGCCCGACGCCCGAATTCCAAGCCGAAGAACGTTGGCGAAGGCACCGGCACGCCGTTCGGGCCGCCAGTGAACGACAGCCAGTTGTTGAGCACCAGACGAATGATTTCACCGAAGCCCAGGGTCACGATGGCCAGGTAGTCGCCGTGCATGCGCAGGACCGGGAAGCCCAGGATGCAACCGGCAAACGCCGCAGCGATGGCCGCCAGTGGCAACGCCGACCAGAAACCCAGGCCAAGATACTGATAACCCAGCGCCAGACCGTAAGCACCGATGGCGTAGAACGCCACGTAACCCAGGTCGAGCAGCCCGGCCAGGCCGACCACGATGTTCAGGCCCAGGCCCAGCAACACGTAGATCAGGCCGAGAATGACGACGGTCAGGACGTATTTGTCAGCGAACACCGGGAAGATCACGGCGATCAGGATCATCAGCGGAATGATGAAACGCAGGCGAGTCTTGTAACCCGGTGGCAGCACGTGGACGCCAGAGCCGGTGCTTTCGAAACTCTGGGCGATGGCCACACCTTTCGGGGTTTGCAGGAACAGGCTCATCAGGAAGCGACCGACCACCACCACACCGACCAGCGCCGCGACGCGACCCGGTTGCATGTTGAAGCCATAGCCGTCCAGCACGATGCCGACGATGGGGCCGAACACGATCAGCGCCAGCAAGCCGGCAACCACCGCGTCGATCAGACTTTGTTTGATATCGATGGGTTTGACAGGAGCAGACATGGTTACACCTTCGCCACGAGTGGGCGACCCAGCAGGCCTTGAGGACGGAAGATCAGAATCACTACCAGCAGGCCGAAACTGAACACGTCTTTATAGTCGGAGTTGATCAGACCGGAGAATTGCGACTCGGCAACCCCCAGGATCAATCCACCAAGCATCGCGCCCGGCAATGAACCGATACCGCCGAGTACCGCTGCGGTGAAGGCCTTGATGCCGATGACGAACCCGGCGAAGAAGTCGAACGTGCCGTAGTTCATGGTGATCAGAACGCCTGCGAGTGCCGCCATGGCAGCACCGATGACGAACACGTAGGAAATGATCCGGTCGGTGTTGATCCCCAGAATCGAAGCCATCTTGCGATCCTGCTGCGTGGCGCGGCACATGCGGCCCAGCTTGGTGTACTTGATGATGTAGGTCAGTACGCCCATGCCGACAAACGCGGCGATCAGGATAAATATCTTGGTGTAAGTGATCTGCACAAAACCATGGCCGACTTCAAACCGCATGGCACCTTCGAGCAGGGTCGGAACACCTTGCTGACGTGGGCCCTGTGCGATTTGCGCGTAGTTTTGCAGGATCAGGGAGATACCAATGGCACTGATCAGCGGTGCCAGACGTGTCGAGTTACGTAGTGGCTTGTAGGCCACGCGCTCGATGACGAAGCCATACACACCGGTCACCACGATGGTGAAGATCAGCGTGCCGAGAATCAGGAAAGGGAACGACTCGATACCGAAGAACGACAGCACGGCCAGGCCGATGGCTGCGAGGTAGGCGGAAATCATGTACACGTCGCCGTGGGCGAAGTTGATCATGCCGATGATGCCGTAAACCATCGTGTAACCGATGGCGATCAGGCCGTAGACCGAACCCAGGGTCAGGCCGTTGACCATTTGTTGCAGGAAAATACCATCCATCACGCACGCTCACGAACTTGAAGGCCAACCCGGCGCGGACCGGAAACTCCCTCGTGAGGAATAACGGGACGCGCACGATGGCAACAGAAGAATCCGACGCCGCGCAAGGCGGCATCGATTACCGGGTCAGGCCGTTTCGAGGTTCCAAGCCCGCAAAACGGCTGACTCGACTAGGCGCTCAACTTACTTCTGCTTTTCGAGCTGGTGATATTTGCCATCCTTGTCCCACTGGTAAACCACGTAGTCGGAGACTTTCAAGTCGCCTTTGGTGTCCCAGTTTTTCTCACCCATGACGGTTTTCACCGGGTGAGCTTTCAGCCACTTGGCCGCTTCCTCGCCTTTGGTGGACTTGGCGCCAGTGAATGCAGCAGCCAGGGCCTGAACCGAAGCGTAGGAATACAGGGTGTAGCCTTCAGGCTCGTAGCCGCCTTTGCGGAACTGATCCACAACAGCCTTGCTGTCTGGGAGCAGGCGTGGGTCGGCGCCGAAGGTCATGTACACGCCATCGACGTACTGAGCGCCGCCAGCGGTGGTGACCAGTTCGTCGGTCACAACGCCGTCGTCGGACATGAACTTGACGTCTTTCAGGCCTTGCTCACGCATTTGGCGAACCAGAGGACCGGCCTCCGGGTGCAGACCACCGAAGTAAACCACGTCGGCACCGGCGCCACGGATCTTGGTCACCAGGGCGCTGAAGTCTTTCTCGCCACGGGTCAGGCCTTCTTCGAGTACCGGCTTCACGCCGCGAGCGGTCAGTTGCTTGGCGGTGGCGTCAGCCAGGCCTTTACCGTAAGTGTCTTTGTCGTTGATGACCGCGACTTTCTTGCCTTTCAGCACGTCGACGATGTAATCGCCAGCGACGATACCTTGCTGGTCGTCACGGCCGCACATACGGAACATCGCGCCCAGGCCACGTTCAGTCACGTTCGGGTTGGTCGACGCAGGGGTGATCGTGATGATGCCGGCTTCGTCATAGACTTCCGACGCAGGGATGGTCGAAGACGAGCAGAAGTGACCCACGATGCCCACGATCTTGTCGGACGCAGCTTTGTTGGCGACGGCCACGGCCTGTTTAGGCTCGCACGCATCGTCGTATTGAGTCAGCGAGATTTTCTCCCCGTTGACGCCGCCCGCAGCGTTGATAGCGTCAGCCGCAGCCTGAGCGCCTTTCCAGAACTGCAAACCAAACGAGGCGTTGGCGCCGGTCATTGGACCAGAAACGCCGATCTTGACGTCAGCCTGTGCAAAAGTAGCCACACCCATTGCAGTAGCGACTGCGAGTGCCAGAAAGCCTTTCCTGTAAAACGTCTGCGACATGAGTTGGTGCTCCTAGGTTTTTTAATTAGCACTGCGACCACAGAGATGCTCTGAGCAAGTGGCGTGCCATCGGTTTTTTATTCTGAAAAAAGTCGTCGTTTTGTTGTTATTCGACTGTTTTGAGCCCTTTTTTATTGGGCGTGCAACCGTCTAAACCGCGCAAGGTGCAACCCTGCGACTTTTGTAGAGCAACCCTCCCGAATAACGCGCGCAACCGCACTGCCCTGACCTGTACAACCCTGTTGTTACAGCTTGCGTCACCGAACTGCACACCGGCGGTGCGGGACCGCTACGGGACGCACCATTTCAGGGTAGTGGATATGCGCAAAAGCGTTGATTTATGACAAACATTTCGCCTCAGATCACAACCCTGAGACATTGCCCCGCATGGTATAGCGAAAAGCCAGCTTCGTATAAAGAGCTGCGTAAAGCAATGGCCGAGAGCGGCTGCATGGGAGCAAACGGGATCGGCAGCACATTCGGGTTGCCACCGCACAGGTAATCGGCGAAGGCTTTACCGACCACTGTGCCGGTCGTGTTGCCTCGGCCGTTGTATCCGGTCATCGCGACCAGTCCTGGTGCAGGCTCATACATGCGCAGCAAATGATCGGGCGTGAAATCGATGCAGCCCGTCCAAGTGCATTCCCACTCGACCTTTTTCAGGTACGGGAAATAGTGCTGCTGAATGCGGTCTGCCCAGGCCTTGAGGAACCACGTCGGCTTCTGATTGCCGTTGCCCAGGCTGCCCAGCAACAGGCGCCCATCCGCGTCGCGACGGATGCTGCTCAGCACTTGGCGGGTGTCCCAGGAGCCCTGTCCACCGGGAAGAATCTGCTGGGCAGCCTCTTCCGTCAGCGGCGCGGAGGCCACTTGATAGTAATAGCCAGGGAAAAAGCTGCGGCGGACTTCAGTCCAGTCGCCTTCGGTGTAGGCGTTGGACGCGATGACGACTTGATCGGCGATGACCGAGCCGTTGTCGGTGATCACGCACCAACGTTGGCCCTGACGCTCCAGCCGCTTGACCGGCGAGTGATCGTAACGCTGGCCTCCCAGCGAGGTAACCGCTGCAGCCAGACCGCTGGTGTAGGCCATCGGGTTGATGGTGCCTGCGCGGTGGTCGAGCAGCGCGGCGGTGATTTCCCGAGTGCCGGTGGCTTCCTGGCAGGCTTTGCCGGTCAGCAGTTCGATGGGCGCGCCACGGCGTTTCCATTGTTCTTCGCGGCTGCGCAGATCCAGCTCGCCCTTGGCGTTGTGCGCCATGTGCAGCGTGCCTGTGCGCGTGGCCTGGCAATCGATGTTGTATTTTTCAATGAGGCTGAACACCAGCGACGGCGCGTTGCCGAGCATGGTGTTGAGCTGGCTGCCGATTTTCTCGCCGAAACCGGCTTCAATCTCGTCGGGCGGAATCCACAGCCCGGCGTTGACCAATCCCACGTTACGCCCCGAGCCGCCTTGGCCGGTGCGATGGGCTTCGACGATGGCGACGTTCTTGCCCTGTTCAAGCAAATGCAGCGCTGCCGACAACCCCGTGATGCCTGCGCCGATCACGCACACATCGACGGTCACTTCCCCCTTCAACGCCGGCGCCTCAGGCCTCTGCGGCGTCAGCGTTTCCCACAGACATTCTTCGCGTAGCGGCATCGCAAAACCTCGAAAAGGACAAACGATGATTCAATTCAATATTGCTTATTCTTACGCTATCGCGAGCAAGCTCACTCCTACAGAATCAACGCTACCCTGCAGGAGTGCTTGCTCGCGATCAGGTTGACGCGGTGCAGTTGCTACACCGCGTCACAGGCATCAATCAAACGTAATGCCCTGCGCCAACGGCAGCTCGCGGGAGTAGTTGACGGTCGCAGTCTGGCGACGCATATAGCCCTTCCACGAATCCGAGCCGGATTCACGGCCGCCGCCGGTTTCCTTCTCGCCGCCGAACGCGCCGCCGATCTCTGCACCACTCGGGCCAATGTTGACGTTGGCGATGCCGCAGTCGCTGCCCAGCGCCGAGATGAACTGTTCGGCCTCACGCACATCTGTGGTGAAGATGCACGAAGACAGGCCTTGTGGCACGTCGTTGTTCAAGCGCACCGCATCGGCGAAATCGTCGTAACCGACCACGTACAGAATCGGCGCGAAGGTCTCGCTGCGCACCACGTCGCTTTGCTCAGGCATGTCGACGATGGCAGGCGACACGTAGAACGCGTTCGGGAATTTGTCGGCCAATTGACGCTTGCCGCCAAACACGGTGCCGCCTTCGCTCAACGCCTGTTCCAGCGCTTCCTGCATGTTTTCGAAGCTTTGCTTGTCGATCAACGGACCGACCAGGTTGCCTTCCAGCGGGTGGCCGATGCGCACTTTGGCGTAAGCGGCTTTCAGGCGCTCGACAAACTCAGCTTTGACCGAGTTATGCGCGATCAGGCGACGCAGGGTGGTGCAGCGCTGACCGGCGGTGCCGACGGCGCTGAACAGCACGGCGCGAACGGCCAGGTCCAGATCGGCGCTTGGGGTCAGGATCATGGCGTTGTTGCCGCCCAGTTCCAGAATGCTGCGAGCGAAACGCGCGGCGATTTTCGGCGCCACTTCACGGCCCATGCGGGTGCTGCCCGTGGCGCTGATCAGGGCGACACGTTCGTCATCCACGAGCGCTTCGCCAGCGTCGCGGCCACCGATCACACATTGTGCGAGGAATTGCGGGGCGTCCGAGAACTCAGCGGCGACGCGGTCGAACAGGGCCTGGCACGCCAAGGCGGTCAGCGGCGTCTTTTCCGACGGCTTCCAGATCACCGAGTTGCCGCACACCAGCGCCAACGCGGTGTTCCACGACCAGACCGCCACCGGGAAGTTGAACGCGCTGATCACACCGACGACGCCCAGCGGGTGCCAGGTTTCACGCATGTGGTGACCCGGACGCTCGGAGGCGATGGTCAGGCCGTACATTTGGCGGGACAGGCCGACGGCGAAATCGCAGATGTCGATCATCTCCTGGACTTCACCCAGACCTTCCTGAGTGATCTTGCCCGCTTCCCACGACACCAGCTCGCCGAGGTCAGCCTTGTGTTTGCGCAGCGCTTCACCGAACAGGCGCACCAATTCGCCACGGCGAGGCGCCGGAACTTTGCGCCAGGCGTCGAACGCGTGCTCGGCACGGGTGATGCGCTGCTCGACTTCGGCCGCCCCTTCCCAACTGACCGAAGCCACCTGACTGCCATCGATCGGCGTGTGAACAGGCTTGTCGCCCTTCTGGTAAAGAGCAGGGTCGACACCGAGACGGGTTAGCAGATCGTTGAGCATGATTTCTCCTGGATTCGGATGAGCCGTAAAACGCGATTGCGGAATACTGGGATTGAGGTGTTTCGTCAGCTTCTAGTAATAGCTGGCGTGACGTCATGCAACAAACGACGATTAAGCGAGATATCATTCCGTTTTTTCATGCTGACGCCGAGCAGGCCTGAATATGCTGAACAGACGCCATCTGCCGTCCATCACCGCGCTGCAATGTTTCGAAGCGGTGACCCGGCACCTGAGTTTCACCCGTGCCGCCGAAGAACTGAATCTGACCCAAAGTGCGGTCAGCAAACAGGTCGCGCAACTTGAAGAGCTCGTCCAGCACCTGCTATTCAGACGCGTGCGCCGTCGTCTACAGCTCACGCCAGCCGGGGCTTTATATTTGGCGGAGGTGCGAAAAATCCTCACGCAGATGGAGATGTCCACGCACTTCCTGCGTTCCTACGGCGGCGAAACCGAAGTCCTGCGCGTTTCGACGCCCTCGACCTTCGGCGCCCGGTGGCTGGTCCCACGTCTGAAAGGCTGGCGTCTTCGGTATCCGCACATTCATCTGGACCTGGTGAACGAACAGGAAAGCGATGACCTCGCCCAGAGCCGTTGCGACCTGTCGTTCTATTTCGGTCAGGGGGCCCGACCCGGCGCGGAAAGTGTGAAGCTGTTTGGCGAAGAACTGGTACCGGTCTGTTCGCCCGACAGCCTTCCCGACAAATCTTTCACCGATCCCACTCAACTCGCCGACCTGGTCTTGCTGCAAAACGCCCATCGACCACAGGGCTGGCATGAGTGGTTCGAAAGTCAGGGTTATCAGACCGAACACAGCTATCACGGCCCGCGTTTCGAAACGTTCTACATGTGCATCCGCGCAGCGCAAGTGGGGTGCGGCGTGGCATTGCTGCCGCGCTTTCTGGTTGAAGAAGAGTTGGCCGACGGCAAGTTGGTCATTCCCTGGCCTCATGCCCTCCCCAGCCACGACGCCTATTACCTCGCCTACCCGGAACACGCGGCAGAAGTGCCGAAAATCCGGGGGTTTGTGGAATGGATGCTGGAGCAACTGGATCAACCGACACCGCAATAAGTGATCAGACTCTCCCCCCCCCTGTGGGAGCGAATTCATTTGCGATGCGTCGGTATGGGCAATAGAGCTGCGTCGAATGTACCGGCCTTTCGCGAATGAATTCGCTCCCACAGGGCTCAAACTTCTTGCCCAACGCTCGGTGACAACATCCAACAGCTGAAACATTTCTGCCCCAAGCCGGCGACGACTGGCATTATGTCCGTCATCGTCAATAACACGCCGGACGTAGCGGCCTGAAGCCATCAGCCCAGCTACCACAAGGTTGTATGCGACACCGACTCGATTTCCACGAGCCGCATGTTTGCGGCCACTGCTGGCTGGAGCGACACAATGAGTGAGAGCGCTTTCGCAGATCGCATCGTTCAGAACCTGCTCGATACCGACCTCTACAAGCTGACCATGATGCAGGCCGTCCTTCACAACTACCCCAACGTCGACGTTGAGTGGGAGTTTCGCTGCCGCAACGGCGAGGACTTGCGGCCTTATCTGATGGAGATCCGGCACCAGATCGAGCAGCTGTGCGACCTGTCCCTGAGCGTCGAAGACATCGGCTTTCTCGAACGCATCAGTTTCATGAAGCCCGATTTCCTGCGCTTCCTCGGTCTGTTCCGCTTCAACCTGCGCTACGTGCAGACCAGCATTGAGAATGACGAGTTGTGCATCCGCCTCTGCGGCCCCTGGCTGCACGTGATCCTGTTCGAAGTGCCGATCCTGGCCATCGTCAGCGAAGTGCGGAACCGTTATCGCAACCCCAACACGCTGTTGATTCAGGCGCGCGACCAGCTCTACCGCAAGTTCGACTGGCTGACCGCCACCGCCACGCCTGACGAGTTGGCCGAACTGAAAGTCGCCGATTTCGGCACCCGCCGCCGCTTCTCTTTCGCGGTTCAGGAAGACGTCGTTTCAGTGCTGAAAAAAGATTTCCCCGGCCAGTTCGTCGGCACCAGCAACGTGCACCTGGCGCGCAAGTTCGACCTCAAACCCCTCGGCACCATGGCTCACGAATGGATCATGGCGCACCAGCAATTGGGCCCTCGACTGATCGACAGCCAGAGTGCCGCCCTTGATTGTTGGGTGCGCGAGTACCGCGGTCTGCTGGGTATCGCCCTCACCGACTGCATCACCACCGACGCCTTCCTGAACGATTTCGATCTGTTCTTCGCCAAGCTTTTCGACGGCCTGCGCCACGATTCGGGCGATCCGGTTCAGTGGGCTGAAAAGTGTATTACCCACTACCAAAAGCTGGGCATCGATCCGATGAGCAAGACGCTGGTGTTCTCAGACGGCCTGAACCTGCCCAAAGCGCTGGAAATATTCCGGGCGCTGCGTGGTCGGATCAATGTCAGCTTCGGCATCGGCACCAACCTCACGGCTGATGTGCCGGGGGTCCAGCCGATGAGCATCGTGCTTAAGATGACCGCCTGCGCCGGTCAGCCGGTGGCGAAGATTTCCGACGAGCCCGGCAAGACGCAATGCAAGGACCCGGAATTCGTGTCCTACCTGCGCCACGTATTCAAGGTGCCAGCCTGACCCGAGCACCGTACTGCCCCACTTTTTTACATGCCTCTTTTTCTTCTTCATAAGGAGTCAATCATGCAAGCCGTACAGCTCGAGATCGCCAAGGAGCTCAAGGTTCAGGCCCCCTTCGCCAATCAGGGCGAGCTTGAAACCGAGGTCGCACGCCGAATCCAGTTCATCAAGGACTGCCTGCACAACGCCCGCCTGAAAGTGCTGGTACTGGGCATCAGCGGCGGCGTCGATTCGCTGACCGCTGGCCTGCTCGCCCAGCGCGCCGTGAAGGAATTGCGCGACAGCACCGGCGACAACGCCTACCAGTTCATAGCCGTGCGCCTGCCGTATCACATTCAGCACGACGAACACGAAGCCACAGCATCGGTGGATTTCATCAACCCGGACGAGCGCCACACTGTGGACATCGCCCCGTCGGTCAAGGCGTTGGTTGAGCAAGTCAAAGCCTTCGAAGGCCAGTCCGATGCGGCGGTGGATTTCGTCAAAGGCAACGTCAAGGCACGCACGCGGATGGTCGCGCAGTACACCATCGCGGGCGTTCGCGGCGGCCTGGTGATCGGCACCGACCACGCGGCGGAAGCGGTGATGGGCTTCTTCACCAAGTTCGGCGACGGCGCCTGCGACCTCGCCCCGTTGAGCGGTCTGGTGAAGAATCAGGTCCGCGCCATCGCCCGCAGCTTTGGTGCCCCGGAGTATCTGGTCGAGAAAATTCCGACTGCTGACCTCGAAGACCTGGTGCCGGGCAAACCCGACGAAGCCTCCCACGGCGTGACTTACGCCGAGATCGACGCCTTCCTGCACGGCCAACCGCTGCGCCAGGAAGCGTTCGACATCATCGCCAACACCTACCGCAAGACCCAGCACAAGCGCGACCTGCCTTACGCGCCATAGTGAAAAACCTGTAGGAGTGAGCTTGCTCGCGATTGCAATCTGTCAGAAACATCACCTGTTGCTGATACACCGCATTCGCGAGCAAGCTCACTCCTACAGGGTCGCGCCAGGCCCATCGCCCAGCATTCGAAAACGGAATGAACCCGTCGTTTTTTTTCGCTTGATGGCGTCCGTCATCAAGGCTTTCATAGCGGCCTGACTTTCTCGCTCAGAGACGCTAACCATGACTGCTTTCCAAGGCCTCTTTTCCCTCGTCGCCTCCACGGTCGGCCAGCCCGCTGCTGACTGGCTCGAACGTCGTGTCGACGTCCCGCAAGCGCTGCATGATTTCTCCTGGTCCGACGAAGGCGTCCATCGCGTCTGGCTCGCGGAGGCGCTGAACCTGTGCCTGTTCCATAAACTGGTGCAAGCGGTGCCGGACGGCCTGCGTTACGTTGACGAACAGTTCGAAAGCGGTCGCAAAGTGGTGTTCGATCACGGCGCCATCCGGACCGTGGACTGGGCGCAAAACGGCGAATTGCCCCGGGGTCGTCAAGCGTTCTCGCGCCTGCTGGAGCCACTGGGCTTCACTGACGTGCGCACTTATCCACTCACCAAACTGAACATGACCGGCTGGGGCTATCGCCAGATGGACCTGCCGGAAGACATCGCGCAGTTCTTCGTGTCGGAGCTGCATCCGGGGCGTTTGAGCCAGGCGTTTCAGGACGCTGTCAGCCGCGTGGTGAGTTCCAGCCGCGACCCGCTGACGCCTGACGACCTGAGCATCCTCCAGCGTCTGCGCACGACGCGTCATTGCAGCCTCGAAGAAGCCACACGCCTGCTGCCGGGGCTGTATCGCGCATTTGGTCGTCAGCATGGGGTGGTGCAGGAAGCCGACTATCGTCAGCTGCTCGGCGAAAGCGCGGAAATGGCGTGGATTTCTACGGAAGGCAACAGCTTCAACCACCTGACAGATCGGGTCGACAATCTGGAAGCCACGGTGGAAGAGCAGATTCGTCTGGAGCGCCCGATGAAGGACAGCATCGAGGTGTCTACGTCAGGTCGCGTGATGCAGACCGCCTACAAGGCGTGCACGGTGAGTCGCGAGCTGCTGAATGCCGAAGGCGTGCTCAAGACGCATCAGGTGCCGGGGTCGTTCGTCGAGTTCATCCAACGCAAGATCGACCCGGAAAACGGCAAGATCGACCTGAATTTCGACAGCAGTAATGCACAGGGGATTTTCAAGATGACCGCGTCAAAGAATTGAGGCTATAGCGTTGTAGGAGTGAGCTTGCTCGCGATAGCGGTGCGTCATTCGAAGCAGTGATGGCTGACACACCCCTGTCGCGAGCAAGCTCACTCCTACAGTTTTTGGGCACCTGAAGCTGCGTTACTTCAGGGTAATCGTACCCTTCATCATGCTGATGTGGCCTGGAAACGAGCAGAAGAAACCGTATTTCTCTGCCGGGTCCAGCTTCGACACATCGATTTTCAGCGAATCGGTCTCGCCCGCGCCAATGATCTTGGTGTGAGCAATGACGCGCGCGTCGCCTTCTTTCACGTAATCCTTGTCGATGCCAGCGCTCAGGCCGTCAGTGGCAATGGGCTGCATGTCGGCTTCTTTGCTGACCACCAGGTTATGGCCCATCACGTTCTTTGGCAGGCTGCCGGAGTGCGCCAGATTGACGGTGAATTCCTTGCAGCTCTTGTCGATTTCGATGACCTTCTTGTCGAAGGACATCTGGTCGGTTGAGTCCACGGTCACCGAACATTCGGCGGCCAGCAGATGGCCGCTGGCCAGGGTCAGCAGGGAGGCAGCAACGAGCTTGCGAATCATGGTGAGTCTCCTGAATGGGGTTGCTCTGTTTTTTGTATACAAAGATTGCCTCAATCCTAAACAATTTATCAACCCAAGATTATGAAACATCTCTGGGCGGGCTCTATCAGGCCCATCGAGACAATCAAGCAGCCAACCATACAGGGTCTTTCTAAGATGAGCCCGTCACTCATCCATCAGGACGACCATCATGCAACTCAACAGCCTTTTCCGCAGTTTGCTCGCCGCCTACGCCTGTGGCGCCAGCGGGAGCTACGACCGCGTCGCTCAGGATTACAACGACTACCGTCACGCGTGAGTTCTGGTATCCGGAGATTCACTCATCCAGCGGCATGACCGTCACACGCACTTCCGGGTCGTGATTGCCGCCGCCGAGGATGACGCCGCGCAAGGGTGAGACGTCGGAAAAATCGCGCCCCCACGCCAGACTGATGTGTTCAAGCGCAGGCTGGATGTTGTTGGTGGGGTCGAAATCCACCCACCCCAGCACCGGACAGAACACCGAGACCCAAGCGTGGGATGCATCGGCACCGATCAATCGCGGCTGGCCGGGTGGCGGTTGAGTCAGCAGATAGCCGCTGACGTACCGCGCCGCCAGCCCACGCGAGCGCAGGCAGGCAAGCATCAAATGCGCAAAGTCCTGGCAGACACCACGCCGGGTCTCCAGCACCTCCACCAACGGCGTCGCCACTTGTGTCGCTTCGCCGTCGAACGTGAACTCGTCGAAAATCTTTTCCATCAGTGCCTGAGCACACAGCAGCAAAGGCTCCCCTTCCGGAAAACAACCGGCCGAAAACTCGACGAACGATTGCTTGAGGTGCACGTAGGGCGATTCGAAACGGTAGCGGCAGGCTTCCAGAATGTCTGGCGACATCTTCGTCGCGCTGTAGGTCAACGTGCTGCGGGTCAACTCCCAGGCCGGTGACTGCCGGAAATCCAGCGCCGGTCGCTCCAGCACTTCGATCTGCAGACGGGCGTTGACCTGCAATTCATCGTGGGGCCGTTCGAACGCCAGCCGGGTCAGCGGATTGCCGAACACGTCCAGCTCATCCCGGCGCGTGGTCGGCGCCGGGCTGATCTCCAAGTGCTGCTCAAGGCAACGCTGCCAAGGGCTGCACCGAGGCCATAAATGCGCCAGTTGCTGGGCCAGCGACACCGGGCTGTCGTACTTGTAGTGGGTATCGTGAAGGATCTGGTAGAAAGCGCTGCTCATCAGACGGACACCGTGCGCTGGCTGACATCATCGACGTGGGCGAAATGGCGCAGGGCCAAGCGGTCAGAGACCTGGCCGCTGGTGTCGCCGATGCTTTGCAGCAAGTCCGCCAGGCCGTGCAGCGCAGCCTTGACGCTGCTCTGACCGAACAGCCCGTTTTCCAGACAACCCAGGTCGAACGCTGCCAACCGCTGGCGCAAGACCGCGAGGCTATTGTCCTGGGGCACGCCAAAATCGTCGTTCAAACGCTTCACCGAACGCGTCACCAGCTTGAGCTGGAACAGCACGGCGTGGGGGTTTTGCTCGTCAAGCAGTAACAAATCGAGGACCGGAATCAACTGCGGCAACGCCAGATACCGCGAACGGTAAGTGATGCTGCTGTTGCCCAGTTCCAGCAACCAGTCCAGCGCGTCCTGATCGAACACCGCGTCGCTGCGCAGGAATGCGGCCAGACTGGTGCTGAGGAACTGCAAACGCTCGATGCGCCGCCCGATCATCAGGAAACGCCAGCCTTCGTCGCGGGTCATGTCGTCCAGCGCAAAACCGGACAGCGCCGCGAGAGACATCACCAAGCGGTTGAGAAAATCCAGCAGCTCGCCGAAGTCGGGAGCGTCGGTGTCCAGGTTCGCGGCTTCGCGCTGCAATTCGACCAACGCTTGCCAGTTCTCCCGAGACAGCTTGCCGCGAACTTGAGAGGCAGCCCACTGCAAACGCTGCAGGTTGGAGCGCAGACTGAACGGCCAGTCCTCACCCAGCAACGCTGCCAGCAAGCGGTCATGCAGTTCGCTCGGCTCGTCTTCGTCCTCGCGTGGCACCAGATTCAGGCGCTCGCCCAGCTCGACCGCCGCTTGCAGCGCCAGCGGGTCATCGCCATCGACGTAGCGCGCCAGCATGATCCGCAGCAGGCGAGCACTGTCGTCGCAACGCTCGCAATAGCGCCCGAACCAGAACAGGTTCTCCACCACGCGGGACGGCAGATACGGGTCGCGGCGGATCAGGTCATGCACGCCCAACGAGTGACGGCCTTTCCACGGCTCGCTGCCCAACGTGCGCTCGCCCAGAATCCACGTGTCCTTGCTGGCCCCGCCGCGCTGCATTGACACCACATCGGCATCGGCATCGGCGGCCACCCGCGTGAGGCCGCCCGGCAGCACGCGATAGCCATCGGCGGTGGCAACGGCGTACACCCGCATGCCAATAGCACGGGGTTGAAGCTGCGCGTCGGCGCCCTGCCAGACCGGCGCGTGAGACAGCTGCGCCAGTTCCTGAGCGACATAGGCGTAAGGCCGCGCCTGCATCCGAGCCGCCAGCGCCTGACGCTGCTCATCGTCCAGATCACGGCCAAAAACCGGGACAAAGCTCTGAGAAGGAAAGGCCGGTTTGATCAGCAATTCCGGCATTTTTTCCAGCGCTTGGGCCAGAACGGGAGGCTCGCCGCACCACCAAGTCGCGATGGACGGCAGGATCAGCTCTTCGCCAAACAGGTGCTCGTTGATCTTCGGCAGGAAACCCAACAGGCCCGGCGATTCCAGCACACCGCTGCCCAAGGCATTGGCCACCAGCACGCGGCCCTGACGCACGGCTTCCAGCAGCCCCGGCACGCCAAGGGCGGAATCGGTGCGCAGCTCCAGCGGGTCGCAGAAGTCGTCGTCCAGACGCCGCATGATCGCGTGCACCCGACGCAGGCCGCTGAGGGTTTTCAGGTACACCGTGGCGTCGCGGACCGTGAGGTCGCTGCCTTCGACGAGCGGATAACCCAATTGCCCGGCGAGATACAGATGTTCGAAATAGCTCTCGTTGAAGCGACCCGGCGTCAGCAGCACGACCAGCGGCACTTCGTTGCTGCTCGGCGCCTGTCGCGCCAGTGTTTCCTGCAACGAGCGGAAGAAACCCGAGAGGTGCTGCACTTCCAGATCGCGATACAGCTCGGGGAAAGCGCGAGACACGATCAGCCGGTTTTCCAGCGCATAACCCGCACCGGACGGCGCTTGCGTTCGGTCAGCGGTGACCCACCAGCGGCCATCGGGGGTGCGCGCCAGATCAACGGCGTACACGTGCAAAAAGGTGCCTTCCGGCGGCGTTACGCCTTGGCAGGGCCAGAGAAAATTGTTGTGGCCAAAGACCAGTTCCGCAGGCAGCAAGCCCTCGGCGATCAGGTTTTGCGGGCCATAAAGGTCGGCCAACACCGCGTTGAGCAATCGCGCACGTTGGGCGATACCCGCCGCCAGTTGCTGCCATTCCTCGACCGGAATCAAATGCGGCAACAGGTCCAGTTCCCAAGGACGATCGGCCCCTTTGGGGTCGGCATAGACGTTGTAGGTGACGCCGTTTTCCTGAATTTGCCTGGCCAGCAACGCCTGCCGCTGGATCAACTGTGCGGGAGTGCTGCGTTGCAGCTGCTCGTAGAAACGCAGCCAGTGCGGGCGAATGGCGCCGCTGGCATCTAGCATCTCGTGATAGGTGCCCGCAGAGAGCGGGTATCGGTCAAGCAGGTCGGGCATGGAAGGCTCGGCAGACAACTAAAGAGGTCAGATTAGCGCAGACAACGTGACACGATGTGGCTCGCTTCCCTGCGGCCGCTTTCTGAGCCAGCCAGCCCGATTCATGAGATCAGGCTGGCCGTCCGGGCCATTTTTATCGGTGCAGACGCAAATCCAGCGTCATGGGCAATTCATCATTGAGGGTCAGCGCAGGCACTGCCAGTTTGCCGGGGCTGTGGCCGACGCGGAAAAACCGCGACAGGCGCCGACTTTCGGCTTCGTTGGCGTTGACCGGCAGGGTTTCGTAATTGCGCCCCCCAGGATGCGCGACATGATACTCGCAGCCGCCCAGCGAGCGCTGCATCCACGTATCAAGAATGTCGAAAACCAGCGGCGCATGCACCGGAATCGTCGGCTGCAAGGCGTTGAACGGCTGCCAGGCGCGATACCGCACGCCCGCGACGAATTCGCCAACACGTCCGGTCGGTTGCAGCGGCACGGGTACACCGTTGCACGTGAGCATGTAGCGCTGCGGCGGCAGACCCGTGACTTTCAGCTGCAAACGCTCCAGAGACGAGTCCACGTAACGCACCGCACCGCCAGCCGCGCCCTCCTCGCCCAGCACGTGCCAAGGCTCCAGCGCCTGACGCAGTTCCAACTCGATGCCGCTGACCGCGTAGTCGCCGACCTTTGGAAAACGAAACTCCAGGTGCGCCGCGAACCACTCGGCGCGCACCGGGTAACCGGCGGCGTTGAGTTCGACAATGACGTCGGCGAAATCCTGCTCGATGAAATGCGGCAGCATGAAACGGTCGTGCAGCTCAGTGCCCCAGCGCGCCAGCTTGGCCGGTGCGTAAGGCTCACGCCAGAACCGCGCCACCAGTGCGCGCAGCAGCAGTTGCTGCGCCAGGCTCATCCGGGCATGAGGCGGCATCTCGAACGCGCGCAATTCCAGCAGCCCCAGACGCCCCGTCGCGCCATCCGGTGAATACAGCTTGTCGATGCAGAACTCGGCGCGGTGGGTGTTGCCCGTGACGTCGATCAGCAGGTTGCGCAGGAGGCGGTCCACCAGCCACGGCGGGCATTCCTCACCCGGTGCAGGCATTTGCGAAAAGGCGATTTCCAGCTCGTACAGCGAGTCGTTGCGCGCCTCATCGACACGCGGCGCCTGAGACGTCGGGCCAATGAACAGCCCGGAAAACAGGTACGACAGCGACGGGTGGTTGTGCCAATAGCTGAGCAAGCTGCGCAGCAGATCGGGCCTGCGCAGGAACGGCGAATCCCCCGGCGTCGCGCCGCCCAGCACGAAGTGGTTGCCGCCGCCGGTGCCCGTGTGTCGCCCGTCGATCATGAATTTTTCGGTGGTCAGCCGGGTCAGGCGCGCCTGCTCATACAGAAACTCGGTGCGCTCGACCAACTCGTCCCACGAGGATGAAGGCTGCACGTTGACTTCGATCACGCCAGGGTCCGGCGTGATACGGAAGTTGGCCAGACGCGGGTCGCTCGGCGGCTCGTAGCCTTCCAGCAACACCGGGCAACGCAGCTCTTCAGCCGTGGCTTCGATGGCAGCGACCAGCTCCAGATACGCTTCGAGGGATTGCAGCGGCGGCATGAACAGATACAGCCGCCCGCCACGCGCTTCGGCGCTCAGCGCGGTGCGGGTCAGCCAGTCCGCCGACTCGTCAATCTTCGGCACACGCTCGGCACCAGCATTTGTCTGTTCGGTGAGACTGCCAAGCGCGCTGTCGACCTCTGCCCGATCCGGCAGGTCGGGGAAATCCTGGTTGTAATCGGTCGGGTGGATGTACGGGTATTCCGCAGCCTTGACCCATGGCTGCGAGGCTAGCGGCAGTCGATAGCCCAAGGGCGAATCACCCGGCACCAACCGACAATGCTCGTCCCGCAGGAACCAGCGCCCGCTCTGCCAATGATCATCGGCGGCAGTGCGTGCTAACGGCAGGACATGGCCAATCACCTTGTCCAGGCCCTGAGAAAACACCTTGGTCAGCCGTGCCCGTTCCAGCTCATCGCCGAGACGTGAATCCTCGGCGCTGACGTTTTTCGGCAACGCGCCTTCGCGCCAGAGGTAATAAAAATGGTCTTCGTAGGCAGGGAACACGTAGCGCGTCGGCAGTTTCAGACGCTCGGCTACGCTGCGCAGAAAACGCCCGGCCATCTCGCCATCGGTGCCGTAATCCTCGGCTTCGTCTGCGATCAGCGCGTTATTGCGCCAGACCGGCTCGCCGTCGCGACGCCAGAAACAGTTCAGCGACCAGCGCGGCAGTTGCTCGCCCGGATACCACTTGCCCTGCCCAAAATGCACGATGCCCTGCGGCGCGTAGTGCTTGCGCATGCGCTGATACAGTTCGGCAGACAACACGCGTTTCTTCGGCCCCAGCGCAGCGGTGTTCCACTCGCCGCCGTCGCGGTCGTCGATGGACACGAATGTCGGCTCACCGCCCATGGTCAGGCGCACGTCTTCGGCGATCAGATCCTTGTCGATCTGTCGGCCCAACGCCTGAATGTCCGACCACTGCTCCTCGGTATAAGGCTTGGTGACGCGCGGCGCCTCCCAAATGCGCTCCACCGACATCTCGTGGCTGAACTCGGTTTCGCACGGCTCGACCAGTCCGCTGATCGGCGCCGCCGAGGAAGGCTCTGGGCTGCAGGCCAACGGAATATGCCCCTCGCCAGCAAACAGACCCGAGGTCGCATCCAATCCGACCCAGCCAGCGCCGGGCAGATACACCTCGCACCACGCGTGCAGGTCTGTGAAATCCACGTCAGTGCCCGACGGCCCGTCCAGCGCCTCGACGTCGGCCTTGAGCTGAATCAGATAGCCCGACACAAAACGCGCTGCCAGCCCCAAATGCCGCAGCAATTGCACCAACAGCCACGCGGAATCTCGGCAAGACCCGGATGCGCTGTCCAGCGTGAATTCAGGGGTCTGAATCCCCGGCTCCATACGGATCAGGTAATTGATGTCGTTGGCCAGCCGCTGGTTGAGGTTCACCAGAAAGTCGATGGCCGGAATCGGCGTGCGGTCGATGCTGTCCAGATACGCCTGAAACTTCGGCGTCAGCGGCAGCTTTTCCAGATACGGCAAGAGCTCGTGGTGCTCTTCTCTGGCGTACGTGAACGGAATCTTCTCGGCGTAAGGCTCAAGGAAAAAGTCGAACGGGTTGAACACCGCCATTTCGGCGACCAGATCAACCTCAATGCGCAACTCGTCGGTCTTCTCGGGGAACACCAGACGCGCCAGGTAATTACCCTGCGGGTCCTGCTGCCAATTGATGAAATGGTTCTCAGGCAGGACTTTCAACGAATAGGACAAGACACGCGTACGGCTGTGCGCCGCCGGGCGCAAGCGCACGATCTGCGGACCCAACTCGACCGCTCGTTCGTAGCGGTAATGCGTGACGTGGTGCAAGGCAATGTGAATCGACACGGCGTGCCTCCTGCGAGCCTGGACGGTAGCGGAACCGCGCAAGACTTATGCCACCCCGGCAAGTCAGGCGCCTTCGGCGTTCATGATGCCCGCTGAGCTAAGCACAGCACCAAAATCGCGCCAGCTTCGGCGGATGGTGCAAGGGTCGCACGGAAATGAGGCGGGTGGGGTTATTTGCTTCCCGAGCGCCTGAGTTTGACCACAGACGAATCAAAATCAGCTGCTATTGGCAGCGAAACTGTAGGAGATTTTCCATTCTTCTGTGTGAACGGTCTGGTTGTGCTCCCGACGTCTTGTGGCCAGCGCTTCAGTAAGAAAAGGTGCGCCTCGACAATTCGTCGACGACTGTTTCAGGGAGAGTTCGTGGCTATCGATATGTTTTTGAAGTTGGGCGATATCAAGGGTGAGTCCAAGGACAGCGCTCACCAGGAAGAGATCGACATTCATACCTTCCAATGGGGTATGACGCAGTCCGGGTCCATGCATCAGGGGGGTGGCGGAGGCGCGGGCAAGGTCAACATTCACAACCTGAGTTTCACCAAGTCGCTGGACAAATCTTCCCCCAACCTAATGATGGCGTGCTCCAGCGGCAAGCATTACCCCGAAGCCACACTGACCATCCGCAAGGCGGGCGGCAGCAGCCCGGTGGAATACATGATCATTACGCTGAAAGAGGTGATGGTCGCGTCATACAACGCCAATGCCGGAAATAGCGATGAAATCATCAAGGAAGATTTCACCCTCAACTTCGGCAAGGTCGAAGTCAGCTACCAACCGCAAAAGGCCGACGGCAGCAAGGATGGCGGGGTGATCAAGTACGGCTGGAACATCCGCGAAAACGTGAAGATCTGAAATGCAAAACGCCAGCTCGAAAGCTGGCGTTTTTTTTACAACGGCGTCACTCAGCGCGGAAAGACAGGCTGACGGGACGGTTTCTTGCCACCCTTCCCGCCTTTGGCGGCATCAGCGCGATCCTTGGCAGCCTGCTTATTGCGGGCGGCTGCAGCGGCCTTGGCCTCCTCGCGTTTGTCCCACGGCTTGCTGCCGTCGCTGCCCCGTTGTGGCAGGCCGGTGTGTTGCGTGAGGATCTTGGTGGTTTTGGCCACTTTGTGGCTGCCAGCGGGCGTCGAGTTCTTGCGGCGAGCGCTCTGGTAGCTGTCGGTTTCCGGCTGGTGCAACGGAATCAACTGGTTCTTGCCCGAACCGATGAGGTCCGAACGCCCCATGTGCTCCAGCGCCTCGCGCAGCATCGGCCAGCCTTTCGGGTCGTGATAGCGCAGAAACGCCTTATGCAGACGGCGCTGCTCTTCGCTCTTGACGATGGTGACCGCGTCGCTCTTGTACGTGACCTTGCGCAACGGGTTCTTGCCCGAGTGATACATGGCCGTCGCACTGGCCATCGGCGACGGGTAGAACGCCTGCACCTGGTCCGCCCGGAAGCCATTGCCCTTGAGCCACAGCGCCAGGTTCATCATGTCTTCATCGGTCGTGCCGGGGTGGGCCGCAATGAAGTACGGGATCAGGTACTGCTCTTTGCCCGCCTCTTTCGAGTACTTCTCGAACATGCGCTTGAACTTGTCATAGCTGCCAATGCCCGGCTTCATCATCTGGTTGAGCGGACCCTCCTCGGTGTGTTCCGGGGCGATCTTCAGATAGCCACCGACGTGGTGGGTAACCAGCTCTTTGACGTATTCCGGCGACTCGACCGCGAGGTCGTAGCGCAGGCCGGAAGCGATCAGGATCTTCTTCACGCCCGGCAGATCACGCGCACTGCGGTACAGCTGAATCAGCGCCGAGTGGTCGGTGTTCAGGTTCGGGCAGATACCAGGGAATACGCAGGACGGCTTGCGGCACGCGGATTCGATTTCCGGGCTCTTGCAAGCAATACGGTACATGTTTGCAGTCGGACCACCGAGGTCGGAAATGACGCCGGTAAATCCTGGGACTTTGTCGCGAATCTCTTCGATTTCACGAATGATCGAATCGTGCGAGCGGTTCTGAATGATGCGGCCTTCGTGTTCAGTGATCGAGCAGAAGGTGCAGCCGCCAAAGCAGCCACGCATGATGTTCACCGAGAAGCGAATCATGTCGTAGGCAGGGATCTTTTCCTTGCCGTACGCAGGATGCGGGATACGTGCGTACGGCATGCCGAACACGTAGTCCATTTCTTCAGTGGTCATCGGAATCGGAGGCGCGTTGAACCAGACATCGACGTCGCCATGCTTCTGAACCAGCGCACGGGCGTTGCCGGGATTGGTCTCCAGGTGCAGAACCCGGTTGGCATGGGCGTACAACACCGGGTCGTTACGCACTTTTTCCATGGACGGCAGACGAATGACTGTCTTGTCACGGGTCATGCGCGGGCTGGCCAGAATCTGCACGACCTTGGCTTCGTTCGGATCTTCAGTCGGCCCTTTTTCCTGCTCGATAGCGCAGGCCTGGGTGTCCTGAGTATTCACGTATGGGTTGATGATCTTGTCGACCTTGCCCGGGCGGTCGATACGCGTGGAATCGACTTCGTACCAGCCTTCAGGCGTGTCGCGCCGAATGAACGCGGTGCCGCGAACGTCGGTGATGCTTTCAATGGTTTCGCCATAAGACAGACGGGTGGCGACTTCAACGATGGCGCGCTCGGCGTTGCCATACAGCAGAATGTCGGCGCAGGCGTCGATCAGAATCGAATTGCGAACCTTGTCCTGCCAGTAGTCGTAATGCGCGATGCGGCGCAGCGACGCTTCGATCCCGCCCAGCACGATAGGGACGTTCTTGTAGGCTTCCTTGCAACGCTGGCTGTAGACCAGGCTCGCGCGATCCGGGCGCTTGCCCGCCATGCCGCCGGGGGTATACGCGTCGTCGGAACGGATTTTCTTGTCCGCGGTGTAGCGGTTGATCATCGAGTCCATGTTGCCCGCTGCGACACCGAAGAACAGGTTCGGCTCGCCAAGCTTCATGAAGTCGTCTTTCGATTTCCAGTCCGGCTGAGCAATGATCCCGACGCGGAAGCCTTGCGACTCCAGCAGCCGGCCAATGATCGCCATGCCGAACGACGGGTGATCGACGTACGCATCACCGGTCACGATGATGATGTCGCAGGAATCCCAGCCAAGCTGATCCATTTCTTCCCGGCTCATGGGCAGGAAAGGCGCGGGCCCGAAACATTCGGCCCAGTACTTCGGATAGTCAAATAACGGCTTGGCTGCTTGCATGTCGATGACCAGTGTTCGTAATCGGGGAGGCGAGTTTCTTGTGGAAATTCGCGGGCGCGGAGAATAGCACAAATTTTGATCAAATCCGACGGCACAGGTCGGATTTGTGGTTGGCATTGAATCGTAGCGTTGACGCTCTCAGGACCTCAAAGCGTGGATCTCAACTATTCGTCATCGTCGAAGTTGTAGCTGCCCGGCGCCAGGTTCTCGAAGCGGGTGTACTTGCCGATAAACGCCAGACGCACGAAGCCAATCGGGCCGTTCCGCTGTTTACCGATGATGATTTCCGCGATGCCTTTGTGCTCGGTTTCCGGGTGATACACCTCGTCCCGGTACACGAACATGATGACGTCGGCGTCCTGCTCGATCGCTCCGGATTCCCGCAAGTCGGAGTTCACGGGGCGTTTGTTGGGACGTTGTTCCAAGGAGCGGTTGAGCTGAGAGAGGGCAACCACCGGGCAGTTGAATTCTTTGGCCAGCGCTTTCAGGGACCGAGAAATCTCGGAGATTTCGTTGGTCCGGTTATCGCCGCTGGAACCCGGAATCTGCATCAACTGCAGGTAGTCGATCATGATCAAGCCGACATCACCATGCTCTCTCACGAGACGTCGAGTACGCGCACGCATCTCCGAAGGGCTGATACCGGCAGTATCGTCGATGAACAGTTTGCGATCATTGAGCAAATTCACGGCAGAGGTCAGACGCGGCCAGTCGTCATCATCCAGTTGACCGGAACGCACCTTGGTCTGATCGATACGCCCGAGAGACGACAGCATACGCATGATCAGCGATTCGCCTGGCATCTCCAGCGAGAACACCAGCACCGCTTTTTCGCTGCGCAGCACCGCGTTTTCCACAAGGTTCATCGCGAAGGTGGTTTTACCCATCGACGGACGGCCCGCGACGATGATCAAGTCGGAAGGCTGCAAACCGCTGGTTTTTTCGTCCAGGTCGGTATAGCCCGTGGACAGGCCGGTGATGCCCTCACCCAGGTTGAACAGGGTGTCGATGCGGTCGATGGCTTTGGTCAGCAGGTCATTGACGCCCACCGGCCCGCCCGTCTTCGGGCGCGCTTCGGCAATCTGGAAAATCTGGCGCTCGGCTTCGTCGAGAATCTCCTCAGCAGTCCGCCCTTCCGGGTTGAACGCGCTGTCGGCAATATCGTTACTGATGCCAATCAACTGCCGCAAGGTCGCCCGCTGCCGCACGATCTGGGCGTAGGCCTTGATGTTGGCAACAGACGGGATGTTTTTTGCCAACTCCGACAGATAGCCCAGACCGCCGACCTGTGAGGTCTGGCCTTCCTTGTCCAACTGCTCGGACAGGGTTACGACGTCGATGGGCAGGTTCTGATCGGCCAGCTTGGCGATGGCGCGGAAAATCAGGCGGTGGTCATGGCGGTAGAAGTCGCCGTCCGAGACTTGATCCAGCACGCGCTCCCACGCCTGGTTATCCAGCATCAGACCACCGAGTACAGCCTGTTCGGCCTCGATGGAATGCGGCGGCACCTTCAGGGCTGCGGTTTGCAGGTCGTATTGCTCGGGAGCAGAAATATCGTTCATGGCCACACGAAATCAGGGGTTTGAATCAGAAGTTGATCAACAATACCTAGAAATGACAAAGGGCACGACCCAAGAAATGGATCGCGCCCTTTATTGACCGGCTAGCGCACGAGTCGCCAACTGGTCGGACACCAGCACCGAAGCACCGGCATCAAGCAGCTTAGGCAGCTACGACGACCACACGAACGGTGGCTTCAACGTCGCTGTGCAGGTGCACGGCTACGTCGTATTCGCCAACGTTACGGATGGTGCCGTTCGGCAGACGAACTTCAGCTTTAGCGACTTCAACGCCAGAGGCGGTCAGTGCATCAGCGATGTCGTGAGTACCGATCGAACCGAACAGCTTGCCTTCGTCACCAGCGGTGGCAGTGATAGTCACTTCCAGCTCAGCCAGTTGAGCAGCGCGACTTTCAGCCGAAGCTTTCTTGTCAGCAGCGGCTTTTTCCAGCTCAGCACGACGCTCTTCAAACGCGGCCAGGTTGGCAGCGGTTGCAGCGGTGGCTTTGCCGAAAGGCAGCAGGTAGTTACGGCCGTAACCAGCCTTAACGTTTACTTTATCGCCCAGGTTGCCCAGGTTGGCGATTTTTTCCAGCAGGATGAGTTCCATTTGGTAATAACCTCTTAACTTTAACCTTCACCGTTCGCAGAACCGTTATCGGCATCTTTCGACGCCAGACGGCCGCGAAAATCAATCAGGCTGTCGACAATGGCAAACACCACCAGCAACGGATAAATCAGCTGCATGAACAGCACCAGCGTGACGTACAAACCCACCAGCCAAAACCGGGTCAGGCGCTTCGTAGCCACCAGACCGTGAATCAGGGCCAGTCCCGCGAACATGAGCGGTACGCTGCACAACGGTGTCAGCATCGCCAGTTGAGGACCGAAATTCGGCCCCACCAACATGCACACCAGCAGCACCAGCATCGGTGCCCGCGGGAGTCTCAAACTGCGAAATTCGCGTCCGAAACCGCCCGGGTTATACAACAACGCCTGCCAGTACCGCCCAAGGATCAGGCATACCACACTGACGATCTGCAACACCGCCGCAATCAGGCCGTTCAGGACCGGTGTAATCAGTGCCCCCAGACGCGCTCGCTCTGCTACCGACATCTGTTGGTAGACATCACCGAAGACGTGGGGCAAGAGTTTCTGCAACTCCCCCGCCATGGCTTCGATGGGCTCGCGGAAAACCGCCCCCAGGATCACGCCATACAACAATCCCAGTCCGATGCTGACCAGCAGCACACGGACCCACGACTCGCTGGCGCGCAACACGGCCGCCAACCCCCATGAACCCAGCAACACCATCAGGGTGCGGGGATCACCGAAATACCACCAGACCAAAGCCGGCAGCAGAGCCCAGGCGAGAACGCTCGAAGCGCCACTCAACCCACGCCGCAGAAGCACAAGGCAACCCGCGGCGGCACTCAACCAGAACAACAGCGGCAACGCCGCACATCCAACCACTACCAGAGTGGCCTGCACGCGGCCGCGCATGATGAAGTCAGCCATGGCGCGCATGCGATTTATCCCTTACTGCGTTTTTGTCGACTGAACCTGGTCTCAGCGGCCGTGGCTGTCGGTGTAGGCCAGCAGGGCCAGGAAGCGGGCGCGCTTGATAGCGGTAGCCAGCTGACGCTGATAACGAGCTTTGGTACCGGTAATGCGGCTAGGAACGATCTTGCCGGTTTCAGATACGTAGGCTTTCAGGGTGTTGAGATCTTTGTAATCGATCTCCTTCACATTTTCAGCTGTGAAGCGGCAGAATTTACGACGACGGAAGAAACGTGCCATGTAATAGGCTCCTCAAAAGGTCCGTGGATTACTCGTCAGCGTTATCGCTGTTGTCGCTGTCATCACTGTCAACGCCTTCGGCGTCGGAGTGCTCAGGACGGTCGCGACGCTCACGGCGCTCACTGCGGTTCTCTTCAGCCTTGAGCATTTCGGACTGGCCAGTAACGGCTTCGTCGCGACGGATGACAAGGTTACGGATCACGGCATCGTTGTAACGGAAGTTGTCTTCCAGCTCGGCCAGGGCCTTGCCAGTGCACTCAACGTTCAGCATCACGTAGTGAGCCTTGTGAACATTGTTGATTGCGTAGGCCAGTTGACGACGGCCCCAATCTTCCAGACGGTGGATCTTGCCGCCGTCTTCTTCGATCAGCTTGGTATAACGCTCAACCATGCCGCCGACTTGCTCGCTCTGGTCCGGGTGAACCAGAAAGATGATTTCGTAATGACGCATGAATGCTCCTTACGGGTTGTAGCCTGCCGCCAAAGCGGTCAGACAAGGAGTGAATAACACTGGTTTATCTTGCACAGGAACAGGCACGTGAGCGCCTGCCATGACAGCAAGGGGCGCAATTGTAGAGAAGGGCTGGGGAGGGCGCAAGGCAATTGGTGAATATTTGAACAGGAGCAGCTTCAAGCCGCAAGCTACAAGCTACAAGCTGACCGTGGGCAGGCTTAAGCTTGATGCTTGCAGCTTGAAGGTTGTTATTTCCGCGAAACAGCAGCCTTCGCGCTGCGCTGGCGCATTGCTTCGAATAGGCACACGCCCGTCGCAACGGAGACGTTCAAGCTGCTGACGCTGCCTGCCATCGGCAGGCGAACCAGATAGTCGCAATGTTCGCGGGTCAGGCGACGCATGCCCTTGCCTTCTGCGCCCATGATCAGGATGGTCGGGCCAGTCAGGTCCTGCTGATACAGCTCTTGCTCGGCCTCACCCGCCGTACCGACAACCCACAACCCGCGCTGCTGGAGTTTTTCCAGCGTACGGGCAAGGTTGGTGACCGCAACCAGCGGAATCACTTCCGCAGCGCCACAGGCCACTTTTCGTACAGTCGGTGTCAACGTCGCCGATTTGTCTTTCGGCACGATTACCGCAAGCGCACCCGCCGCATCAGCAGTACGCAGGCAAGCGCCGAGGTTGTGCGGGTCGGTCACGCCGTCGAGAACCAGGATCAGCGGCGCGCCTTCGGTGCGATCCAGCAGTTCGTCGAGCATCGCTTCGCCCCAGACCTGGCTCGGACTGACATCCGCGACAACGCCCTGATGGACACCTTCAACCCATGCGTCCATTTCGCGACGTTCGGCCTGCCCCACCGCCACACGATTTTGCGCGGCGAGGTCGATCAACACCTGAACGCGGGGATCGCTGCGACCCTCCGCCAGCCAGATCTGCTTGACCCGCTTGGGATGGTGACGCAACAACGCTTCTACCGCGTGAACGCCGTAGATTTTTTCCAGCTGACTCATGACTTCGCCTTAGGTTTACGCACACTGCTGCCCTTTGCATCGGGCGCCGAGCCGGACTTTGGCGGGCCCTTGCGGTGTTTACTCGGTTTTGCGGACTTGCCGGACGGCGCGGAATCACTCCGCGACGACTTTCCCGACGACGCCTTGCTACCACCCTTCGCTTCTGCCAGAAGCGCTTTCTTCATCTCGCGGCTTTTGCGGACTTCGGCATTTTTTGCGGCCGCATCGCTCGGGCGATACGCCTCCACAACCGGTTCTTTGGTGGCGCTGCGACGGCTTGGGCGAGACGCCGTGGCCTTGTCCTGCTCTTTATCTTTTGGCTTTTCCGCAGCTGCGGGCTCGGCAGCCTTGCGTTTGCGACCCACCGGCGCGCTGGTGGTTTTTTCCGACATTTCGAAATCGATCTTGCGCTCGTCGAGATCGACGCGCATGACCCGCACTTCAACGGTGTCGCCCAGGCGGAAGCTACGGCCCGTGCGCTCACCCGCCAAACGGTGGTGAACCGGATCGAAGTGGTAGTAGTCGCCTGGCAACGCGGTCACGTGCACCAAGCCTTCCACGTAAATGTCGGTCAGCTCGACGAACAGCCCGAAACCGGTCACCGCTGTGATAACGCCCGGGAACGATTCACCCACGCGGTCTTTCATGAACTCGCACTTGAGCCAGTTCACCACGTCACGGGTGGCTTCGTCGGCCCGGCGCTCGCTCATCGAGCATTGCTCGCCCAACTGCTCCAGTCCCGCTTCGTCGTACGGGTAGATGCGCGCTTTCGGGATCGACGCCGCGCCTGCACGACGCACGTGCGGCGTGTCTTGCTTGGAACGGATGACGCTGCGAATGGCGCGGTGCGTCAGCAGGTCCGGGTAACGACGAATCGGCGAGGTGAAGTGCGTGTAGGCCTCGTAATTCAGGCCGAAGTGGCCGTTGTTATCCGAGCTGTACACTGCCTGGCTCAGCGAGCGCAGCATGACGGTCTGGATCAGGTGGTAATCCGGACGGTCCTTGATGGTTTCCAGCAGTGCCTGATAATCCTTCGGCGTCGGGCCGTCCTTGCCTTTGTGCAAGGACAGACCCAGCTCACCCAGGAATGCGCGCAGTTTTTCCAGGCGCTCAGGCGGCGGACCGTCGTGGACGCGGTACAGCGCAGGGATTTCATGCTTCTTGAGGAACTCGGCAGTGGCCACGTTGGCGGCCAGCATGCATTCCTCGATCAGCTTGTGCGCATCGTTGCGGGTCGTCGGGCGAATCTCGGCGATCTTGCGCTCGGAACCGAAGATGATCCGGGTTTCCTGCGTTTCGAAATCGATGGCGCCACGCGTGTGGCGAGCGGCCAACAGCACCTTGTACAGCGCGTAAAGCTGCTTGAGGTCCGGGATGACCTCTTTGTAATCGCCGCGCAACTGCCGGGCTTCGCTGGTTTTCGGGTGTTCCAGAATCGAACTGACCTTGTTGTAAGTCAGCCGCGCGTGGGAGTGGATCACGGCTTCGTAGAACACGTAGTCCGTCATTTCGCCGGATTTGGAGATAGTCATCTCGCAGACCATCGCCAGACGGTCGACCAGCGGATTCAGCGAGCAAAGGCCGTTGGACAACTGCTCAGGCAGCATCGGTACGACACGCTCGGGGAAGTACACCGAGTTGCCGCGAACCTGGGATTCGGCATCGAGCGCGGAGCCGATCTTCACGTAGCTGGAGACGTCCGCAATCGCGACGTACAGTTTCCAGCCACCCGAGAACAGACGTAGCTTGCCCGGCTTGGCTTCGCAGTAAACCGCATCGTCGAAGTCGCGAGCGTCTTCGCCGTCGATGGTCACGAACGGGAGGTGGCGCAGGTCAACGCGGTGCTCTTTGTCTTTTTCCTCGACTTCCGGTTTGAGCTTGGCGGCTTCTTTGAGCACGGCTTCAGGCCAGACATGCGGAATGTCGTACGTGCGCAGCGCAACGTCGATTTCCATGCCCGGCGCCATGTAGTTGCCCACGACTTCGACCACGTCTCCCTGCGGCTGGAAGCGCGGAGTCGGCCAGTGAGTAATCTTCACTTCGACGAACTGACCCACGCGGGCGTCGGCATTGCGACCTGGCGTGATCAGCACTTCCTGCTGAATCTTTGGATTGTCGGGAACGACGAAACCAATGCCGCTCTCTTCGAAGTAACGACCCACCACGGTTTCGTGAGCGCGGGAAACGACTTCAACGATGACGCCTTCGCGACGACCGCGACGGTCCAGGCCGGAAACGCGGGCCAAGGCACGGTCGCCATCGAACACCAGACGCATCTGGGCTGGGCTCATGAACAGGTCGTCGGAGCCGTCGTCAGGCACGAGGAAGCCAAAACCGTCGCGATGACCACTGATGCGACCGAGGATCAGGTCCAGCTTGTCGACCGGCGCGTAGGTGCCGCGGCGGGTGTAGATCAACTGCGCGTCGCGTTCCATCGCACGAAGGCGACGGCGCAGGGCCTCGATCTGATCTTCAGTCGTCAGACCAAACTCTGCGACCAGCTCTTCACGGGCAGCGGGCGAACCGCGCTCGGAGAGATGCGCCAGAATCAGCTCACGGCTAGGAATGGGGTTTTCGTATTTTTCCGCTTCACGAGCGGCCTCGGGATCGAGGGACTGCCAATCGGCCATTAGAATGAGTTCACCTTATCTGTATGCAATTAGTTTGGCATATACCCGATTGAAACGCGAAGGCAGCGTTTGTTGAGGCTTTTCGCTATTTCAAAAAAAATTTCACGCCGGGGGTTTACAGCTTCTATCCTCATCCGTAAGATGCGCCCCACAACGACGGCACTGCCACGTTGTAGTTGAAATCAAGCGGCTTTTTGAAAAATAAGTCGAATGAAATCAACGAATTGCCCAGATGGTGAAATTGGTAGACACGCCAGCTTCAGGTGCTGGTGACCTTACGGTCGTGGAAGTTCGAGTCTTCTTCTGGGCACCAATTCAACGAAACCGAGCCAAGTGCTCGGTTTTGTGCTTTCTGGGGTTTGAAAATTCTTTTCCGAGCAGCTCTGAGGGTAGATCAGTTCCCCTCCCCTGTCCTTCCTGCCTTTGACAAACCTGCGAGCTTATCGCGCTCGCAATCAAAACCTCCTCTCCCGCTAAAATTTCTCAAAATTATGTTGCACTAATACGAAAAATCTAATTAAATCAGCGCCATGCCCAGGTGGTGAAATTGGTAGACACGCCAGCTTCAGGTGCTGGTGACCTTACGGTCGTGGAAGTTCGAGTCTTCTCCTGGGCACCAAACAAAACAAAACCGAGCCAAGTGCTCGGTTTTGTGCTTTTCGGGGTTTGATAATTCCCCTCCTCCGCAAAAGCCTGGCATGCCGGCGAAGGCAATCTCCCGATTGCCACCTCCGCCAAGCCAGCCCGCTACATAAATACGCTACGACCTATAACCCGCCTACGCCCGGAACTGCCCAAGACTCGCTTTCAACTGTGCGGCCAGTTTATCCAGCGTCTTGCCACTGGCCGTTGTCTCGACAACAGCCTGGGCAGCTTTCTCGGCCTGGGCATGAATCACTTCCACGCGGCCACGCACCGCCTGCGCCCCTTGCGCCTGATGCTCTGCTGCGCGGGTCGCCAAACCTATCGCCGCATGAACCTGCTCAACGGAGTCCTGAACGGTTTTCTGCAGGCGGGCACTGTCGCGCAGCACTTCCAGCCCTTCCTTCGCTTTGCGGCCTGCCAGACCGATGGTCGCGACCGCTTCTTTAGCACCCGATTGCAGCTTGGTGATGTGTTCCTGAATATCGCCAGTGGAGCTTTGAGTTTTGCTGGCCAGCGCGCGAACCTCATCGGCCACGACTGCGAAGCCGCGCCCCGTCTCACCCGCACGCGCCGCTTCAATGGCGGCATTAAGCGCCAGCAAGTTGGTTTGCTCGGCGATGCCGTGAATCACTTCCAGCACCACCTCGATCTGCTCGCTCTGCTGCGCCAAACGCTCAATGACCTGCGCGCCGGTCTCGACCTGCCCTGCCAGTGCTTCGATCAGATTGCCGACCTGGGTCGACGTCCGCGTGTTCTCATCCGTGGCCTGGCGAATGTCGACCACCTGCCGCAGTGCAGCCTGCATCGCCTGACTCTCGGCTTGCGCCTCGTCTGCCATCTGGGCCAAAGCGTGGAGGCTCGCGGCCACTTCGTCTCGCTGCAACTCGGCAGCCGCGTTGGCACCGGCGTTGCGCTTGCTCATGGCACCGATCTCAACGCCCGTTTGCTGAGCGACATCACCCGCCTCTCGAACGATGGGTTGCAGCTTGTCCACAAAACGATTGACCGCCGCCGCCATGTCGCCAATTTCGTCATTGCTGTTGAGCTTGACCCGCTTGGTCAGGTCGCCCTCGCCCGCCGCCAGATCATCCAGCGCACGATTGAGCAATTGCAGACGCAGCACGACACGACGCCCCAGCACCACCGCCAGCACGATCAACACAATCAGACCCACCAGCGCCAGGCCGACACCGATCCTCCAGCGCAATGTTTCAGCCGCCGCCTGAACGGTGGAACTGGTATTGGTAGCCATCGCCGACGCAGCGCCCTGCGCGGTCTGTAGACGCGAACGCAGCGCCGCAGAGCTTTCCGCCGCCGCGCTGCCGAGACTTTCAGAGACCAACTGCTCGCCATTGCCGATCAGCGCCGTGAAACGTTTGTCGAGCGCCACCAGATTCGTCTCGACCGCTGCGGTTGAAACGCCCATCCGCACCTTGCCGATTTCAACGCCATTCGGGCTGATGGAGGCCTCGACGTAATACACCGATGGGTCTTTCTGCGCAGCATTCAAGACCTTGTCCATCGCCCGCTCACCCTCGCCCTTGGCCAACAGCGCCTTGATCGATTCGTTCTCGCGGTTGAGGTAGCGCGTCAGGTGCTCGCCCTGGGCGTCGTCGTAAACAACGAACAGCACGTTAGGATTGCGCTGGGCGCGTCGTGCGAATTCAGACAGAGTCGGGGTGTCGCCATCCCACATCGCACGGGGAGCGACAGCCGCGAGCAGCTCTGCCATGTCGGTGGCGGAATCCTTCAAGTCCGTCTCCAGGGTCGCACGCAGTTGCTTCTGCTCATCCTTCAGACGGGTCGACAATCCTGCACTCAAACGCTGTCGGGTGTTTTGCGAAAGGCTGTCGAGACTGGACGTTACATCACGGCTCGCCTGCTCCAGTTCGCCGGACAAGTGTTGCGAATCTACACCCAGCCGCGTGGCCAGATCGGCTTCGAGCGCAGTGACCGTGCTCCGGGTCAGGGCGACCGCCACCAGCACTTGCACCAATAGGGCAATGCCGAGAGCAATGAATACGGGCCGCAGCAAGCGACTGCGGAGAAGCGAAAGGACGGCTGACACTGGAAATTCCCCCACCACAAACGCCATTAAAATGATGGCATTTCTAATGACAGTATTTACAGCAAGGGCCGTGCCGTTCTCATGACGGGAATCAGGCAGGCAAAAGAAAGGGCCGCCTGAGCGACCCTTTTCTTTCGTATCAACGGGTTATCAACCGAACGGGTGACGCAGAACGATGGTTTCGTTGCGGTCCGGACCTGTCGAAATAATGTCGATCGGCGCGCCGACCAGCTCTTCGAGGCGCTTGATGTACGCACGAGCGTTGGCAGGCAGCTCTTCCAGCGTCTTCGCGCCCAGGGTCGATTCCGACCAGCCAGGCACCTGCTCGTACACCGGCTCCAAGCCGATGTAACTGTCGGCGTCGGTCGGCGCTTCAATCACGGCACCGTTTTCGTTCTTGTAACCTACGCAGATGTTGATGGTTTCAAGACCGTCCAGCACGTCCAGCTTGGTCAGGCAGATGCCCGAGATGCTGTTGACGTCGATGGCGCGACGCAGGATGACGGCATCGAACCAGCCGCAACGACGGGCACGGCCGGTAGTCGCGCCGAACTCATGACCACGCTTGGCCAGGAAGGCACCGACGTCGTCGAAGAGTTCGGTCGGGAACGGACCGGAACCGACGCGCGTGGTGTACGCCTTGGTGATGCCCAGGATGTAGTCGATGAACATCGGACCGACACCCGAACCGGTGGCGATACCGCCAGCAGTGGTGTTGGAGCTGGTCACGTACGGGTAGGTACCGTGGTCGATGTCCAGCAACGAACCTTGAGCGCCTTCGAACATGATGTCTTTGCCAGCGCGACGCATTTCATGCAGCGCGGCGGTGACGTCCAGCATCATTGGTTTGAGCTGTTCGGCGTATTCCATGCACTCGTCGAGTGTCTTCTGGAAGTCGATGGCTGGCTCTTTGTAGTAATTGACCAGCACGAAGTTGTGGTAATCCAGCAACTCGCCCAGCTTGGCGGCGAAGCGCTCGCGGTGGAACAGGTCACCGATGCGCAGGCCACGACGTGCCACCTTGTCTTCGTAAGCCGGGCCGATGCCACGACCGGTGGTGCCGATCTTGTGCTCGCCACGGGCTTTCTCGCGGGCCTGATCCAGCGCAACGTGGTAGGACAGGATCAGCGGGCAGGACGGGCTGATGCGCAGGCGCTCGCGCACCGGAATGCCCTTCTCTTCCAGCTTGGTAATTTCACGCATGAGCGCGTCAGGTGCCACGACCACACCGTTACCGATCAGGCACTGCACGCCTTCGCGCAGTACACCGGACGGAATCAGGTGCAGAACGGTTTTCTCGCCATCGATCACCAGAGTGTGACCGGCGTTGTGGCCGCCTTGATAGCGAACTACCGCGGTAGCATGTTCGGTCAGCAGATCAACGATCTTGCCTTTGCCCTCATCACCCCATTGGGTGCCCAGGACTACGACATTCTTACCCATAACACTTGTCCTCATTCACGCAAACTGGGTGCCGGCTGCCGCCGACTGGAAAACTCAAGAGGCCAGCGGCAGTACCTGCCAGTGCTCGCCGTGCTGAATCAATTGCCGATCGCAATCGGCTTCTTTCGCTGCCGCGACCGATTGGCCAGGCAATGCCTGAACCACGCGCTGACCTTCGCTGCGCAGTTGGCAGACGGTCTGCCAGAGTGCGGCGTCGGTGCTGTCAGGCATCCAGATACCGCCAGACGGTAGCTCGATCGGCGCCTGCCCCAGCGTGACCAGGGTTTTCAAATCGGTGGAGAAACCCGTTGCCGGACGCGCACGCCCGAAATCGGCACCGATGTCATCGTAACGACCGCCTTGGGCGATCGACTGGCCGACACCCGGCACGAACACCGCAAACACCACACCCGTATGGTAGTGATAGCCGCGAAGCTCGCCGAGGTCGAAGTACAACGGCAAATCAGGGAAACGAGCCGACAGACGTTCGGCGATTTCCACTAGGTCGTCCAACGCTTCGATGACCGGCGCAGGTGCCTTGGCCAGACGCTCGCGGGCAGCAGCCAGCACATCGCGGCCACCGCACAGATCCACCAGGGCCCGCAACATGGCGGCCAGATCAGTTGGCAGGTTCTCGGTCAGCGTGATGACTTCGTCGATGGCTTTGCGCTGCAAAGCATCAAAAAGCTGTTGCTCGACTTCACCCGACAACCCTGCCGCACGAGCCAGACCGCGATAAATGCCAACATGACCCAAGTCCATGTGGACGTCAGGCACATCCGCGAGTTTAAGCATAGCCAGCATCAGGCTGATCACTTCGACGTCGCTGCTCGGACTGGCATCGCCATACAACTCGGCGCCCAGTTGAATCGGGCTGCGCGAGGACGACAGGGCGCGGGGCTGGGCATGCAGCACGCTACCGGCGTAGCACAGACGGCTCGGGCCTTCGCGGCGCAAGGTATGTGCGTCGATACGGGCGACCTGAGGCGTGATGTCCGCCCGGAAGCCCATTTGCCGACCCGACTGCGGATCGACCACTTTGAAGGTGCGCAGGTCCAGATCCTGGCCAGCACCTGTGAGCAGTGATTCAAGGTATTCGATGTGCGGGGTAACGACGAACTCATAGCCCCAGCTCTGAAACAGATCCAACACCTGACGACGCGCCACTTCTATGCGCGCAGCTTCCGGCGGCAGTACTTCTTCGATGCCATCCGGCAGCAGCCAGCGGTCAACCGTTGCCATTACGCCTTTCCCCTATGATCCGGGCGGCCAACCCTTGGGCAAGCCTTGAGTGAAGCAGACAGCGCCTGCGAACCCTGTACGGAGATTCGTTATCCCTATACAAAGCGAGCCGCAACTTGAGCGGCACTGTCCTCGAAAAAACTGCCGCGCACGAAATACGCCACGGCCAATCAATCGTGTAGACGCAAAAAAGCCGGGAATTTCCCGGCTGCCGCATCATACACACGTTTTGCCGCGTGATCACCCCGCCGAGCCGTTTTGCCGCCCGGCGGAGTCATCGATCACGGTGTGCGATTACGGTTTGGCTTTCTCCAGATAGCGAAAGAATTCGCTCCCCGGATCAAGCACCATCACGTCACTTTTGTTGGCGAAGCTTTCACGGTAGGCGCGCAGGCTGCGGTAGAACGCATAGAACTCCTGATCCTGACCGTAGGCCTTGGAGTAGATCGCAGCGGCTTGTGCATCGCCATCACCGCGTGCCTCTTCAGACTCACGATAGGCTTCGGCCAGCAATACGCGGCGTTGACGATCGGCGTCGGCACGAATGCCTTCAGCCAACTCGTTACCCTTGGCGCGGTGCTCGCGAGCTTCACGCTCACGTTCGGTGCTCATCCGCTCGAATACGCTGCGGTTCACTTCCTTCGGCAAGTCGATGGCCTTGACCCGGACGTCGATGACTTCGATGCCCAGTTCTTTTTCGGCCATCCTGTTCAGCGAAGCGGTGATGTCAGCCATCAGCGCGTCACGTTCGCCCGACACAGCTTCGTGCAGGGTGCGCTTGCCGAACTGGTCACGCAGGCCCGACTCCAGACGACGGGACAGACGCTCGTCGGCGATCTGCTTCAGGCCCGACGTCGCGGTGTAGAAACGCTCAGCGTCCTTCACGCGCCATTTGGCATAGGCATCGACCATCACGGCTTTCTTTTCCAGCGTCAGGAAGCGCTGGGTCGGCGCATCCAGCGTCAGCAGACGACCGTCGAACTTGCGCACCTGGTTCACATAAGGAACCTTCACGTGCAGGCCCGGCGGAACATCGGCCTGAACCACACGACCGAATTGCAGCAGCACCGCGCGCTCGGTCTGAGCGACAATGTAGAAGCTGTTCCAGGCGACAACCGCCAGCACGACACAGACAATCAGGGCGACCAGAGATTTATTGCTCATCAGCGAGTCTCCCTAGTGCGCGTGTCGCGTTGCTGTTGCAGGTCCGCAGCCCGAGAACCCGGATCCACAGCGGTGGCCGAAGCCCCGCTCGACGACGGTGTCGAACCGTTACGACTGCTTTCGATCATTTTGTCCAATGGCAGGTAAAGCAGGTTGTTCTGACCTTTGTCGCCGGTCACGAGCACCTTGCTGGTGTTGCTGAAGACTTCTTGCATAGTGTCCAGGTACAGACGCTCGCGAGTGACTTCCGGTGCCTTGCGGTACTCGGCGACAAGCTTGGTGAAGCGGTCGGCCTCACCCTTGGCACGCGAGACGACTTCGTCGCGGTAGCCATTGGCGTCTTCGACGATACGCTGTGCCTGACCACGGGCTTCCGGAATCACACCGTTGGCGTAGGTTTCGGCCTGGTTGCGCGAACGCTGCTCGTCTTCACGGGCACGGATCACGTCATCAAAGGCTTCCTGAACTTCACGAGGCGCGGCTGCGCTCTGCACGTTCACCTGAGTCACGGTAATACCGGTGCGGTAGGTATCGAGGAAACGCTGCAGGCGATCCTTGATCTCACTGGCCATCAGCTCACGGCCTTCGGTCAGCACCTGGTCCATGGCAGTCGAACCGACCACATGGCGCAGAGCACTTTCGGTAGCGTGTTGCAGGCTGACTTCAGGCTGATCGACGTTCAGCACGAAATCCTGCAGGTTGGTGATCTTGTACTGCACGGTCAGCGGCACTTCGACGATGTTCTCGTCTTCGGTGAGCATCTGGCCCTGCTTGCTATACGCACGCTCGCGGGTCACGTTTTCGAGATACTTGCGATCAAACGGCGGGAAATAGATGTTCAAACCCGAACCGACGGTTTCGTAGTATTTGCCGAAACGCAGAACGACCGCCTGCTCTTGCTCGTCCACCACATAAATCGCGTTGTACAGCCATATCGCGAGCAGCACGACGAGGCCGATGCCGAGCAGGCCAAAACCACCGCCTTTGCCCGAACCACCGCCACTGCCGCCGCCATCACCACTGCGTTTCTTACCACCACCGAACAACCCATTCAGGCTTTCCTGCAGCTTTCGGAAGGCCTCGTCGAGATCTGGTGGCCCCTTGCGGTCGCCGCCCTTGCGCTTACCACCCCAAGGATCCTGATTATTCGAGTTGCCACCCGGCTCATTCCAAGCCATAGCGCTCTCCATCTGATAAAGCAAAGACGCGCCCGCGGCGCGCCGACCAATGCTACAGAATGCCCATCAAAGCAGCACAACCGCTTCTTCAGGCTTTTATTGCAAAGTGTGTTGCTCGATGAATTCCAGCGGCTGCAGTCCTTCGCGACTCACCAGGCGATTGAATTCAATTCGGGGTAAACGTACCGCTAACAGGCTTTGAC
This sequence comes from Pseudomonas salicis, assembly GCF_057128705.1. Classification (NCBI taxonomy): domain Bacteria; kingdom Pseudomonadati; phylum Pseudomonadota; class Gammaproteobacteria; order Pseudomonadales; family Pseudomonadaceae; genus Pseudomonas; species Pseudomonas salicis. The sequence goes on along the minus strand of NZ_JBSKHU010000005.1, from coordinate 257,049 downwards.
CTTCTTCGTCGTGCTCTTCACTCTGCACCGCGCCGAGTTGGAAGAACTGGGCACGAAGCCGGGCGAAGCGTTGCGACAAACACAGCGTGCCAACGAACAGGTCGCTTCCCAAGAGCTCGGCAACAGCCTGTTTGATCAAGTCCAGACCGCGACCGTCACGAGCAGAGACCCAGACACGCTGAGGCTTGCCGTCGGGATCGCGCTGGATCTGAGGCTCGACACCCTCAAGCAAATCGAGTTTGTTATAGACCTCCAGTATCGGCAAGTCTTGGGCACCGATCTCGCCCAGCACCGCCATGACCTGTTCGATCTGCTCCAGGCGATCCGGCTCATGCGCATCGATCACATGCAGCAGAAGGTCCGAGTTGCTCGACTCTTCGAGCGTTGCCCTGAAAGCCTCAACCAGCTTGTGCGGCAGGTGACGAATGAACCCCACCGTATCAGCGAGCACGATCGGCCCCAAATCGTCGATTTCCAGACGGCGCAGGGTTGGGTCAAGTGTGGCGAACAACTGATCAGCAGCGTAGACGTCGGAATGGGTCACCGCATTGAACAACGTCGATTTACCGGCGTTGGTGTAGCCCACGATGGAAACGGTCGGAATGTCGGCACGGGAACGGCCGCGACGGGCCTGATCACGCTGACTGCGTACCTTTTCCAGACGGCTCTTGATTTGACGCAGGCGCACCCGCAGCAGACGACGGTCCGTCTCCAGCTGGGTTTCACCCGGGCCGCGCAGACCGATACCACCGCCCTGACGCTCAAGGTGAGTCCACCCACGGACCAGGCGCGTACTCATGTGTTCGAGCTGCGCCAACTCGACCTGCAACTTACCTTCATGGGTTCGTGCGCGCTGGGCGAAGATGTCGAGAATCAAACCCGTACGGTCAAGCACGCGACACTCGAAAACGCGTTCGAGGTTACGTTCCTGACTGGGTGTAAGGACATGATTAAAAATGACGATATCTGTCTTTTCGGCGTGGACCAGGTCGCGTAACTCCTCGACCTTGCCGCTGCCTACCAGATATTTGGCCGTGGGCCGATGCCGTGGCACGTTGATGAACGCAACGATATCGGCACCCGCCGAAAGGGCCAACTCCCGGAACTCCTGCGGATCTTCGCGCGCCTCAGGGTCCTGGCCATCCAAATGAACGAGGATTGCCCGCTCACCACCACCGTGGCGCTCAAAGAACAAGGCAGACTCCTATCAGGCGTTACCTGGCTCAGCATCACCCTGTTCGGATTCGGTAGCGCTAGGCAGACGAATTGGACGAACTGGAACGACGGTAGAGATGGCGTGCTTGTAAACCATTTGGCTGACAGTGTTCTTCAGCAAAATAACGAACTGGTCGAAGGACTCGATGGTGCCTTGCAGCTTGATACCGTTGACCAGATAGATCGAAACCCCAACCTTTTCTTTACGCAAAGTGTTCAGGTAAGGGTCTTGTAGCGAATGCCCTTTTGACATGTGCCGCACTCCTTTAAGGATCAATAGAATAATTCGAAAACATTGGCTTGGGCCGTTACCCCCCAAGGATAGACGGCTATTGCAAGGACTCAGCTCAATATGGAGACCGATCCCAGGTATTTCAAGGTGCGTGGCAGATTGTCGCAAGCCAGGCTGTCCAACCAGTGTAAATTTTCCCAGCTTCGTAACCAGGTGAACTGTCTCTTGGCCAATTGGCGCGTGGCGATGATGCCGCGTTCCTGCATCTCGTCCCGCGTCAGATTGCCGTCGAGATGGTCCCAGACCTGGCGATACCCTACAGCTCTTATAGACGGTAAATTCGAGTGCAGATCACCCCTCGAACGTAACGCTACGACTTCTTCAACGAATCCTTCATCAAGCATTTGCCTGAAACGCAATGCGATCCGGTCATGCAATACCTTGCGATCCTGCGGAGCGATCGCGAGATTTGCGACAGTATAGGGCAATTGATGTCGCCCCGAACCGCCAGCTTGAGCAGTTTGCGCACTTTGTTGCTCACGGTGTGCGGTCATGCTCATACCACTGACCCGATAAACCTCAAGCGCTCTGACCAGCCGCTGTGGGTCATTGGGATGAATCCTCGCCGCCGACACCGGATCGACACTTGCCAACTCATCGTGTAGCGCCTGCCAGCCGCGGCTGGCCGCTTCGGCTTCGAGTTGCGCCCGGACCTTTGCGTCAGCCGCTGGCATATCGGCAAGGCCCTCTAATAGAGCCTTGAAATACAACATGGTGCCACCGACCAGCAGGGGAATTTTTCCTTTGCGAGTGATTTCAGCCATGGCCTCCAACGCGTCAGTGCGAAAATCCGCCGCGGAATAGCTCTCCGACGGGTCGAGAATATCGATCAGCCGGTGGGGATACTTGTCCAAAAGCGCTTTTGACGGTTTGGCGGTGCCGATGTCCATGCCACGATAGACCAGCGCCGAATCGACACTGATCAGCTCGCAGGGCAGCACCTTGGTCAGCTCGATGGCCAGGTCGGTCTTGCCGGCGGCGGTCGGCCCCATCAGAAAGATGGCCGGAGGAAGTGCACTCATCAGCGACCGCGCAAGAACAGTTTGTCGAGGTCATCCAGACCCAGCTGGGTCCAGGTCGGTCGGCCATGGTTGCACTGGCCGCTGCGCTCGGTGTTTTCCATGTCGCGCAACAGGCCGTTCATTTCCGGAATCGCCAGACGCCGGTTCGCCCTCACCGCGCCGTGACAGGCCATGGTGCCAAGCAGCTCGTTCATGTGCGCTTGCACCCTGTCGCTGGTGCCGTACTCCATCAGATCGGACAACACGTCATGCACAAGACGGTTGGCTTCGGCCTGTTTGAGCAATGCGGGAATCTGTCGGATCGCCAGGCTTTCGGGCCCCAGCCGCTGCAACTCGAACCCCAGTTGCTGGAAGGTCGCCATGTGCTCTTCGGCGCAGTCAGCTTCACGCTGGCTGACGGCAATCGACTCTGGCACCAGCAGCGGCTGCCCACTCAAACCCTCGCTGGCCATGGCGATTTTCAGGCGCTCGTACATGATCCGCTCGTGGGCGGCGTGCATGTCCACCAGCACCAGCCCGTGAGCGTTCTCAGCGAGGATATAAATGCCTTTGAGTTGCGCCAGCGCGTAGCCCAACGGCGGGATATCCCCTTGAGATTCCGGCAACGGAACGCTGACTGCATTGCCCGGCGTCACCTGCGCCCCCGGAAGCGGAGCAAAGAACGCGCTGTAAGCCGCTCGCGCTTCTTCGGCAGGCAACACAGAAGAAGGGCGCGGCGTGTACTGATACTGATAACCCGCGCCAGCGCCGGAACCCGCTGCTGAGCCATCGCCAGCGGTGTTTGGGGTGCTCCACGCCGAGCCTTGCGGGGTTTCCAACACATTGTTGGCCAGACGCATCTCGCCTTGCGGGCCGAACTCGCCCGCTTCCGGCCCGGTCGGACGTACCAGCGCCGTGACCGAGGTCGTGCCAGCAAGCTGGTCTTCCGGGCGGACATCGCCCAAAGCCCGATGCAACGTGCCGTACAGGAAGTCATGCACCATGCGCCCGTCGCGGAAACGGACTTCGTGCTTGGTCGGGTGCACGTTGACGTCGACCACCGCAGGGTCGACCTCAAAGAACAGCACGAACGTCGGATGACGACCATTGAACAACACGTCGCGATAGGCTTGGCGCACCGCGTGGGCCACCAGCTTGTCGCGGACCGCCCGGCCGTTGACGAAGAAATACTGCAAGTCCGCCTGGCTGCGAGAGAAGGTCGGCAACCCCACCCAGCCCCAGAGTTTCAGGCCGTTGCGCTCGACCTCGATCGGCAGCGCCTGCTCCAGAAAGCCCGGACCGCAGACCGCCGAGACGCGTCGCGCCCGAGCCACGTCATCGCGGGCTTCATGAAGGCTGAGAATGGTCTTGCCGTTATGACGCAGATGGAAGGCGACGTCGAAACGCGCCAGCGCCATGCGTTTGATCACTTCTTGAAGGTGATCGAATTCAGTTTTTTCGGCCTTGAGGAATTTGCGGCGCGCCGGAGTATTGAAGAACAGATCACGCACTTCGACCGATGTGCCCACCGGGTGCGCGGCAGGCTGAACGCGAGAGGCCATATCACGCCCCTCGGTTTCCACTTGCCAGGCCTGATCGGCATCGCGGGTGCGGGACGTCAGCGTCAGGCGGGCCACGGAACTGATCGACGCCAGCGCCTCGCCACGAAACCCGAGGCTCATCACACGTTCGAGGTCTTCCAGTTCGCGAATCTTGCTGGTGGCATGTCGCGCCAACGCCAGCGGCAGGTCGTCGGACGAGATGCCACCACCGTCGTCGCGCACGCGCAGCAGCTTGATGCCCGCTTGTTCGACATCGACATCGATTCGACGGGCTCCGGAATCGAGGCTGTTTTCCAGCAATTCCTTGATGACCGACGCCGGACGCTCGACCACCTCACCTGCCGCGATCTGGTTTGCCAGTCGCGGACTGAGCAATTGAATGCGCGCAGCTTCGGCGGCCGGGCCGTCAACGCTTACGCTGACGTCCAGGCCTTCTTCATCGAGCAGCAGACCCGTCACGGCTCACCCGCCAGTTCCGCGCTCGGAATCTTCAATTGCTGACCGACTTTCAATTCATCGGAGCTGAGATTATTCGCCGAACGCAACGTTGCCATACTCATGTCGTAACGGGCCGAGAGCATGCTCAGCGACTCACCCGGACGCACCATATGCTCACGCGGCCCCATGGCCAGCTTGCCGTTGTCCCTCAGCCAGGCGATGTACGTGCCTTGTGGCGGATTCTGCTGGAAGAACTGCTTCACGCCTGCCGTGATCGAACGCGCCAAAGCCTGCTGGTGGCTGGCACCTTGCAATTTGCTGGCTTCGGCCGAGTTGGAGATAAAGCCGGTTTCCACGAGGATCGATGGGATGTCGGGCGATTTGAGCACCATAAAGCCTGCCTGCTCGACTCGCGCCTTGTGCAGCGAGGTCACGCGGCCAATGTTGGTGAGGACTTTCTGGCCGACGTTGAGGCTCGACGTCAGCGACGCGGTCATCGACAGGTCGAGCAATACGCCCGCGAGCATGCGGTCTTTGTCGTCCAGGCTCACAGCACCCGCCCCGCCGATCAAGTCGGAGCGGTTTTCACTGTCTGCCAGCCAACGCGCGGTCTCGGAGGTGGCACCCCGTTCGGACAACGCAAACACCGATGCACCGAACGCCGCCGAAGACGGCGCGGCGTCAGCGTGAATCGACACGAAAAGGTCGGCCCCTTTGGCGCGGGCGATTTCCGTGCGTTTACGCAACGGGATGAAGTAATCGCCAGTACGGGTCAGCTCGGCGCGATAGCCCTTCTCGGCGTTGATCTGGCGCTGCAATTCCTTGGCGATCGACAGCACGACGTTCTTTTCTTTCTCGCCTCGGCTGCCTGATGCACCCGGGTCTTCACCGCCGTGTCCGGCATCGATGACCACCACAATGTCGCGCTTGCCGTTCGGCACAGGCGTGAGCTTGATTTCAGGCTTCGACGGGCTGACCGGCACCGCTGGCGTTGCCGGGGCTACGGTGGCCGGGGTGTCGGCGACGGTCGGCGGCGGGTTGGCGTCGGCAGGGTTGTCGTAGAGATCGACTACCAGACGATTGCCGTACTGCTGATTCGGCGCCAGCGTGAAGCTTTTCGGGGTCACGGCCTTTTTCAGGTCGATGACCACGCGCAGGTCGTCCGGCGTGCGTTGCGCTGAACGCATGCTGGTGATCGGCGTGTTGGCGGTGGGGATGTTCAGCGCACCGCCCAGCGTCGCGCCGTTGATGTCGATGACCAGACGGTCCGGAGACTGAAGGGTAAAGACGCTGTGCTGAACCGGGCCAGACAGGTCGAAAACCAGTCGAGTGTTATCCGGAGCACGCCATAAGCGGACACTTCGTACCTGTGAAGCGGCCAACGCGTCGACGGCCAGCGTCGTCAGCAGCAGTCCAATCACAGTAACCAGCGCGCGCATGCGCATACCTAACCCCATATCTATTTGAATTCCAAAGCCAAAGCGGCACACCATTTCTCACCGCGCGAGCTTTCAGGGCTCAGAGTCAGCGCTCGACCTTCCGCGTGCGGCCTAATGGTAATGATCAGGTCAGGCTTTGGCAAAAAGCCCGCACCAAGATTGGGCCACTCGATCAGGCAAAGGGCCTCCCCTTCGAAGTAATCCCGTATGCCGAGGAATTCTAGCTCTTCTGGATCAACAAGTCGGTAAAGATCAAAGTGATACGCGCGATTTCTCCCAATCTCGTAAGGTTCCACGAGGGTGAACGTCGGGCTTTTCACCGCGCCGACATGGCCCAGCCCACGGATGATTCCCCGCGACAGGGTGGTCTTGCCAGCCCCCAGATCGCCTTCAAGAAAAATAATTCCATTGCTTTCAGTGACTTGGGCAATCCGTGCGCCAAAGTCGGTCATCGCCTCTTCACCCATCAGGTGCAGGGTTAACTCAGACACGGTTGTTGCTCCTCCAGAAGCCTACGAATAACAGGAATCAGATCAGCGGCAGCCATCCCGCGCCCACTGGCGCCACATTGTTCTCCGGCCAGCGCGTGCAGCCAGACGCCGAGGCAGGCGGCCTCGAAAGCGGGCATTTTTTGCGCCATCAACGCGCCAATGACGCCCGCCAGCACATCGCCCAAACCGCCCGTCGCCATCGCCGGATGACCGTGATTGGCCAGCGCCAGATCCCCAGCAGGGTTAGCGATCAGGCTGCCGCTGCCCTTGAGAACACAGACAGCGTTGAATTTCCGGGCCAGCGCTCGCGCCGCAGCGGGCCGATCGGCTTGAATTTCCTGAGTGCCAACGCCCAGCAAACGCGCCGCTTCCCCAGGGTGCGGCGTGATCACGCAATCCTTGGGCAACCGCACCAGACCGGCGGCCAACTGATTCAGCGCGTCAGCGTCCCAGACTTGAGGCCGTTCGGCATTGGCGGCGGCAGACAACAGGCTGCGGCCCCAACTGTGCTGCCCCAATCCTGGCCCGACGACCAACACGCTGGCGGGCTCGATCAGCGCCATCAGTTGATTCGCCGAGCTGACGCCTGCGCTCATGACTCCGGGAAACCGCGTCAACGCAGCGGTAACGTGTTCGGGACGGGTCGCCAGCGTGACCATCCCCGCGCCGCTGCGCAACGTGCTTTCCGTGGACAGCAGGGCCGCGCCGCCGAAGCCAAGGTCGCCGCCAATGACCAACACGCGACCAAACTGGCCTTTATGGGCCGTGCGAGGACGAGCCTTGAGGACGGGCAGATTAAATGTATCGAGACGTTTAACGCTGACGGGCGCTTGCCCGACGATGGCCGGATCAGCCTGTAAATCGTCGAACACCAGCTCACCGACACGATCAGGCGCATCACCGGTGAACAGGCCGACCTTGAGACCAATGAAGGTCACCGTCAGATCGGCACGCACCGCCACGCCCAGGGTGTGGCCCGTGTCCGCGCACAGCCCCGACGGGATGTCGACTGCCATGACCGGCAAACGACTGTCGTTTATGGCGTGAATGGCGGACGTGTAGGGGTCGCGCACATCGCCCTTGAGACCCGTCCCGAGCAGCGCATCGACGACGATCCCGCTCAGCACTTGTTGCTGCCACGGCTGGATGTCGACCTGATCGCCCGCCGCTTCTTTATAAGCGGTCTCGGCATCGCCCTTCAGCGCCGAGCAATCGCCCACAGCCAGCACCGTCACCTGCCAGCCTGCTCGCTTGGCTAAGGCCGCAATCAAATAGCCATCGCCCGCGTTATTGCCATGGCCTGCCAGCACTGTCAGTCGCTGACCGTCAGGCCAGTGGCGACGGATCGCGCGCCAGGCGGCGTGGGCTGCGCGCTGCATGAGTTCGAAGCCGGGCGTGCCTGCTGCAATCAGGCGTGCGTCGAGGTCGCGGACCTGCGCGGCGCTGTACAGTGCGTCGGGAAATGGGGGTTTGCTGTGCAACATGCGTCTTTGGGCTCCGATGTCTGGCAGAATTATACGCACCTGCGCCCCGGTGTCCTCCTTGCATGTCCGCGATTACTGTAGATCCAGCCACACAATCCGCGCCCTTGTCGGCTGCGGCGCTGTCCGAGCTTGCCCAATCGATCAAGGACTGGGGGCGCGAACTCGGCTTCCAACAAGTGGGCATCTCGGGGCTGGATCTGGCGGAACATGAGCAGCATCTGGAGCGCTGGCTCGAAGCCGGGTATCACGGCGAGATGGACTATATGGCAGCGCACGGCAGCAAACGTTCGCACCCGGAGGAATTGGTGCCGGGCACGCTGCGAGTGGTGTCGCTGCGTATGGACTATCTGCCGGGCGAAACGCAGATGGCGCAATTGCTGGCTCAGCCGGAAAAAGCCTATGTCTCGCGTTATGCCTTGGGCCGCGATTATCACAAGCTGATTCGCAAGCGCGTGCAGCAACTGGCCGAGCGTATCCAGCAAGCCATCGGCCCCTTCGGCTTCAGGGCGTTCGTCGACAGTGCGCCGGTACTGGAAAAGGCCATCGCCGAACAGGCCGGTCTGGGCTGGATTGGCAAGAACACGCTGGTGCTGAATCGCAAAGCGGGCAGCTATTTCTTCCTGAGCGAGCTGTTCGTCGATTTGCCGCTGCCGACCGACGCCCCTCATGCCACCGAACATTGCGGCCGTTGCACAGCCTGTCTGGACGTGTGCCCGACCAACGCGTTCGTCGGGCCGTACGTGCTGGACGCCCGGCGCTGCATTTCTTACCTGACCATCGAATTGAAAACGTCGATTCCCGAAGAGTTGCGCTCGATGATCGGCAATCGAGTGTTCGGCTGCGACGATTGTCAGATCGTCTGCCCCTGGAATCGCTTCGCCCGGCCCACCGATCAAAACGACTTCAAACCCCGCCACGGCCTCGATAACGCCGAACTGACGACGCTGTTTTTGTGGGATGAGACGACGTTTCTCAGCAATACCGAAGGCTCGCCATTGCGGCGTGCGGGGTATGAACGGTGGCTGAGGAATCTAGCGGTGGGGCTGGGCAATGCGCCTTCTACCATTCCGGTGATCGAAGCGTTGAAATCGCGTCTGAGCGATCCGTCAGAGATGGTGCGCGAGCATGTGGAATGGGCATTGCGGCAGCATGGCGTTAACCAGCCAACTCAAAACCTGTAGGAGTGAGCTTGCTCGCGACAGGGTTCTTTCAGACGCTGCATCTTTGAATGTGCTGGAGAATCGCGAGCAAGCTCACTCCTACAAAAGTCTCCACCCAGTCTCAAATTCAATGCCCATCCTTGTACACGAACTTGGGCATTTCCCAGTGGTACTTGATCGCCAGCAGACGCAGCAACAGCCCGCCCGACAAGGTAATCAGCGTGCCCTGCTCGATCGGCAACCCCGCCCACTGGCACAGCAAAAAGCACCAGGCGGCAGCGAACGAGACACTGGCGTACAGCTCGCGCCGGAAGATCAGCGGGATGTCGTTGCAGAAGATGTCTCGCAGGATGCCGCCAAAAGTCCCGGTGATCACCCCGCTGACCGCCGCCACCAGCATGCCCAGCCCCATGTCCAACGCCGTCGTGCAGCCGATGATCGTAAACGCCACCAGACCCAAGGCGTCGAGCACCAGGAACAGCGAGCGGAGGTGGCGCATCAGCGGTGCAATAAAGATCGTCACCAAAGCGGCCAAAGTGGTGAGAATCAAGTATTCCGGATGTTTCACCCACGTCAGCGGATAGTGGCCCAACAGCACGTCGCGCGCCGAACCGCCTCCCAGCGCCGTGATGCAGGCAATCAGCACCACGCCAAACCAGTCCATGCCGCGACGTCCGGCAGACAGCGCGCCAGTCATGGCCTCGGCAGTGATGGCGATCAGGTAAAGCATCAACAGCATGGTGGCGATCCGTGCGAAAGAGGGACGCAGTTTGAAACGCTTAGAAGCGCTTGCCCGCGGTTACGGTGTTCCTGTCACGGGCAAGCAAACGCCTACTCGACGCATCAGACTTTGATGAAATGCTCGCGATAAAAACGCAACTCGGCGATGGATTCACGAATGTCGTCCAGCGCCAGGTGGGTGCTGCCCTTCTTGAATTTCAGCTCCGGCGACCAGCGTGCCGCCAGCTCCTTGAGCGTCGAAACATCGAGGTTGCGGTAATGGAAGTAGTTTTCCAGGGTCGGCATGCGCTTATAAAGGAAGCGGCGATCCTGGCAGATGCTGTTGCCGCAGATCGGCGAGCTGCGTTCCGGCACCCACTGTTTGATGAAATCCAGAGTCATGGCTTCCGCCTCGGCAGTGGAAATGGTGCTTTCGCGCACGCGCTGGGTCAGGCCTGAACCGCCGTGCTGACGGGTGTTCCACTCGTCCATGCCATTCAACAGGTCATCGCTTTGATGCACGGCGATGACCGGACCTTCGGCCAGAGTGTTCAGCTCGCTGTCGGTGATGATGGTCGCCATCTCGATGATGACGTCGTTGTCAGGGTCCAGACCGGTCATTTCCAGGTCGATCCAGATCAGATTCTGCTTGTTCTGCATATGTCGGCTCCTCAGCGTAGGCGCGCAGTTTAGCGTAGCCGAGCGTGCTAGACTCCCCCGCGCTTTACCCAATTAGCAGCTTTTGCATTCCGGATCTCAGAACACCCATGGCCAAACGCCAACTCAACCGCCGCCAAAACTGGCGCATCGAAAAGATTCAAGGCGAGCGCGCTGCCCGTGCCGCCAAACGTGAATCCCAAGCACTGGAAACGCTGGAAGGCGGCGACCTGGGTCCCGAGCAGACGGGGCTGGTCATCGCTCACTTCGGCGTTCAGGTGGAAGTCGAGGCACAGGAAGGCGAACTGAGCGGTCAGGTGTTCCGCTGCCATTTGCGGGCCAACCTGCCAGCGCTGGTAACCGGCGATAGAGTCGTCTGGCGGGCAGGCAATCAGGGCATTGGTGTGATCGTCGCCCAATTGCCGCGCAACACCGAGCTGTGCCGCCCGGACACCCGGGGCCAGCTCAAGCCGGTGGCCGCCAACGTCGACATGATTGTCATCGTGTTCGCCCCCGCGCCTGAACCTCATGCCAACTTGATCGACCGGTATCTGGTGGCTGCGGAACACGCCGGGATTCGCCCGCTGTTGCTGCTGAACAAATTCGACCTGATCAACGACGAGAATGCCCCGGCGCTGAATGCGCTGCTGGCGGTCTATCGGACATTGGGCTACCCGGTGCTGGAAGTGTCGGCTCATCACGGCAACGGCATGCAACAGTTGCAAGACTTGCTCGACAGCCACATCAGTGTGTTCGTTGGTCAGTCGGGCGTGGGCAAATCGTCCCTGGTCAACAGCTTGTTGCCGGAAGTCGGCACGCGGGTCGGGCCTTTGTCGGAGTATTCCGGCCAAGGGACTCACACCACGACCACCGCCCGCCTGTTCCACTTCCCCCGTGGCGGCGATCTGATCGACTCCCCCGGCATTCGTGAATTCGGCCTGGGTCATGTGAGCCGCGCCGACGTCGAAGCGGGCTTCATCGAATTCAACGACCTGCTGGGCCGCTGCCGCTTCCGCGATTGCAAACATGATCGCGAACCGGGGTGTGCGCTGCTCAAGGGTTTGGAAGATGGCCGCGTGCAGCAACAGCGGATGAACAGCTATCGCTCGATCATCGCGAGTTTGCCGGATAGCAGTTACTAAAACCTGCCGCACACAAAAACGCCGCGATCATCGCGGCGTTTTTTTGCTCGAACCGGGTATCAGTTCTTGGTCTCGTCGATCTTCAGTTGCCCCTGATCGAAGAGGTTCAGCTTCTGCCGAATCTCATGGGGCTGGGCGTAGGCCTGGGGATCGACGGCAGGCGCGGCGGTCGATGCCCCCGGTTTGGCGCCCGGCGCCGTCGGCGAGGTTGGAGCGGGAGCAGCATCCGATTTAGGCGCGTCCCCCGTCCCTTGTGCACCCTCAATACGCTGCTGGGCCTTTTTGGTCAGGACCACGATATCGATACGACGGTTGATCGGGTTGGTGGGGCTGTCCTTGTCATAAAGCGCCGACGACGCATAACCCACCACACGAGCGACTTGCGGGTCTGGATAGCCACCCGCCGTCAATGCACGGCGAGCAGCGTTGGCGCGGTTGGCCGACAGCTCCCAGTTACCGAAACCGTTGTTGCCCACGAAAGGCGTCGCATCGGTGTGACCACTCACGCTGATCTTGTTCGGCACCGCTTTGATGGTGTCGGCCATGGCCAGCAGAATGTCTTCGAAATACGGCTTCAGACGCGCGCTGCCGATGTCGAACATAGGCCGGTTTTCAGCGTCCATGATCTGGATACGCAGGCCGTCCTGAGTGATCTCAAACAGGATCTGATCCTTGAACTTCGCCAGTTGCGGGTTCTCGTTGACCTTGGTCTGCAGCTCCTGCAACAGCATCTCCAGCCGCTCTTGCTCGACCTGCTCGGCCGCTGCGTCTTCCTTGTCGGCGTCCACAGGCACCTTGTCCGGCGCCGGGGTGGATTTCACTTCAGGGTTGAGCGTCTGGTCGGGCGACATCTCGGGCGAACCGCCCAGGTCGATCACGTAAGGCGAGCCACTGTCAGAAAACCCGACCGGGTCTTTGAAGTAACCGGCAATGGCGATCAACTGCTCGGGCGTGGCCGAGGACATCAGCCACAGCACGAGGAAGAACGCCATCATCGCCGTCGCGAAGTCGGCGAAGGCAATTTTCCAGGCGCCGCCGTGGTGGCCGCCGCCGAAGCGCTTTACGCGCTTGACGATAATGGGCTGATTATTTTCCATGAATCAACGACCGCGAACAGCTTGTTCCAGCTCGCTGAAGCTGGGGCGGTGCGCTGGATAGAGAACCTTGCGACCGAATTCGACAGCCAGTGAAGGCGGCACGCCTGAGGCCGACGCCACCAGCGATGCCTTGATCGACTCGAACACGTTCATTTCTTCTTTGGCGTCGTGGGCCAGGCACTGAGCCAGTGGGCCGAAGAAGCCGTATGCCGCGAGAATACCGAAGAACGTACCGACGAGCGCCGCACCGACGTGCATACCGATCGCGGCCTTGTCACCAGAACCCAGGGACGCCATGGTCACCACGATACCAAGTACCGCCGCCACGATACCGAAACCGGGCATACCGTCCGCCACGCCGGTGACGGCGTGAGAAGGATGCTCCAGCTCTTCCTTCATGCTCAGCAGTTCCATGTCGAACAGGCCTTCCAGCTCGTGGGGAGCCATGTTGCCGGACGACATGATGCGCAGGTAATCGCAGATGAACGCGATCATCTTGGTGTCTTTGAGCACGCTGGGGTATTTGGCGAAGATCGGACTGTTTTCAGGCTCTTCGATATCGCCCTCGATGGCCATCATGCCTTCGCGGCGGCTCTTGTTGAGGATCTCGTAGATCAGCCCCAGCACCTCCAGATAGAAGGCGTGAGTGAAGCGTGAACCGAACATCTTCACGGACTTCTTGATCACGTGCATGGTCATATAGCCCGGGTTCGCCTGCAAAAATGCACCGAACGCGGCACCACCGATGATCAACACCTCGAAAGGCTGAATCAACGCAGCAATTTGACCATGGGAAAGTACGTAGCCGCCGAGGACGCTCGCGAAAACGACGATGATGCCGATAATTTTTGCCATAGATAAAGAATACTTACTGAGTCGGGTTCATGGTCATTGTGCGAGAAGCGTTCAAAACTCTTGTTCTACTTATCGGCATGAGTGCGCCAGACTATAGTGAAATCAAGCGAAAATCCTGCCTGGCGTCTGGCCCGGGTCTAGCAGCACGAAGGCCAGCATGATGCCATCATTCGACGCCGATCAAAACCTCCCAGCCGTACGGGCCTTGTGAATGCAATCAGATAAAGCCTCCCCGCTCCTCGTTCCGCAGACACTCGATGCCTGGGTCAAGCAGCTAGACAGTCTCGCCCTGCCTGTTCCCGCCGTCGCGCATGCGAAGGTCAATGCCGCGCTGAACGACAGCCGCAGATCGCTGCGCGAGATTGCTGAGTTGATGCAGGACAGCCCGGCACTGGTCCTCAGCGTGCTGCGCGAAGCCAATGTGCACAGCGGCGGCCTGACCGAACCGGCCGAAAGCCTTGAAGTGGCGCTGAATAGACTGGGGCTTGCCCGCACCGGCACTTTGCTTGCGCGATTGCCGAGCGTGGAACTGCAACAAATCCCGGTCGCACTGCGCCAACTGCAACTGATCAGCCAGCACGCCACACAACAGGCGTACGGGCTGTTTGCGAATCAGTTGGCGCGTCTATGGCAAGACATTCATTTGGGGAGCCTGCTGTTCCTCGCGCCACTGTGGCCCATGGCACTGGCCCATCCCAAGTTGCTGGAAGAGTGGGAATTGCGGGTTATCCACAAAGGAGAGTGCGCCAAGACTGTGGAAAAAGCCTTGTTCGGCGTGCGCCTGGTGCAACTGTGCCAGGCATTGGCGGAGCGTTGGCAACTGCCGATCTGGGTCACACAGGGCTATCACCTGCTAATGCGCGAACAGCGCAGTCTGGTGAAGGTGTTGCGCATCGCCCACGAGAGCGATGATCCGCTCAAACAACAGCAAGCGCTGGATGCCGATCTGCCTTTGCGCCGCTGGTTCAATCAGCCCGCCAACACCATTCTTCTGGCCAATGGCCTGGCGCTATCGGCACAACAAGCGTGGGACTCGCCGCACAATCTGCGCTGGCAATTGCTGACCAGCCTTTATTTGCAACAGCCCTTCGATGACCTTCAACAACAGGTGCACCAGAACGCCGCTGCCAGCGCTCGTCAACACGCAGCGCCCGGCGTTTGGCATCCGGCCGAAGCCTTGTTGTGGCCTTGGGACACTCGGCGGGTGCACAAAGGCTTGCTGCCTGCGCCACCGCCGTCCGCTGAAGCGCTGCAAGTCTGGCGCAAGCACTGCGGCGAGCTGCTGAAAGAACCCAGCGCCTTCACCAATGCCATGCACCTGACGACCACGGCGCGAGACGCTCTGATCGCTTCGGGCATGCAACGGGCCGTGCTGCTGATGATCGACCGTAAAACCGACACCCTGCGAGTGCATCAAATCGCCGGCGTGGACAAATCCGCCGCCGCGCTGCTCATCCCTTATAAAGACAGCACGGTCCTGCAACGCCTGTTGGCCCAAGCCACACAGTTGCGTCTGAACGCCAGCAACAACGCCCAGTTTTCGGCCTTGCTGCCCCCGCAACTGCGCAATCTGTTTTCGGGTGAAAACCTGTTGATCCGATCACTGGCCAGCAATGGCCGGGTCATCATGGTGATCGTCGCCGATCAGGGGGGTGGGCCTTTCTCGGAAGTGACGGTGCAAGCCTTCGGAAAAACCGGGCAATGCATAGAGAAAGCGCTGACAACCTTTAGCCATCGCAATGGCTGACGGCTGAGCTACAATTCGCCTCTTTTCATGATCTGGAGACACCCATGTCTGCCTTCTCAAGCTTGCCGCTGGTCATCGAGCCCGCAGACCTGCAGGCACGCCTCGGCGCTTCAGAACTGATCCTGGTCGACCTGACCAGCGCCGCCCGCTATGAAGCCGGTCATCTCCCCGGCGCTCGTTTCGTCGACCCGAAACGTACCCAACTCGGCCAACCTCCCGCGCCAGGCCTGCTGCCGACACAGCCGCAGCTGGAAGCGCTGTTTGGCGAACTCGGTCACAACCCGAATGCCGTTTATGTGGTGTACGACGACGAGGGCGGCGGCTGGGCCGGGCGCTTTATCTGGCTGCTGGACGTCATCGGCCATTCGAAATACCACTATCTGGACGGCGGCCTGTTGTCCTGGCAGGCGGAAGGTTTGCCGCTGTCTACAGAAGTGCCCGCCCCTGCTGGCGGCCCGGTGCCAGTGACGATTCACGACGAACCCACCGCCACCCGCGAATACCTGCAAAGCCGACTGGGCGCTGACGACCTCGCCATCTGGGACGCACGTGGTCCTACCGAATATTCAGGCGAAAAGGTCGTGGCAGCACGCGGCGGCCATATTCCAGGCGCTGTGAACTTCGAATGGACGGCAGGCATGGATCAGGCCCGCAGTCTGCGCATCCGCAAGGACATGCCGCAGATTCTGGAGAGCCTGGGCATCACCCCGGACAAGGAAGTCATCACCCATTGCCAGACACACCATCGCTCAGGCTTCACCTACCTGGTCGCCAAGGCGCTGGGTTACCCGCGAATCAAGGGTTACGCCGGTTCGTGGGGCGAATGGGGCAATCACCCGGATACGCCCATTGAGAAGTAATTGCTCACCCGGCATTCCCTGTCTCGACCTTTGAAAAGCCCTTTTGAACGCTTTAGGAACCTTGATGAAACAGCGTCTGTTTATCCTTTTCCAATACTTGCTTCCCCACCATCTGCTGTCACGTCTGGCGGGCTGCGTTGCCGAGTGCCGCGTGCGCTGGTTCAAGAACGCCTTCACTCAGTGGTTCGCACGCCGCTATAACGTCGACATGTCCCAGGCCCTGGTGGAAGACATCACGGCGTACCCGCATTTCAACGACTTCTTTACCCGAGCCCTCAAGCCGGGGGCACGCCCGCTGGACGAAACACCGGGCGGGATTCTATGCCCTGCCGATGGCGCGGTGAGCCAGTTGGGCCCTATCGACCACGGCCGGATTTTCCAGGCGAAGGGCCACAGCTACAGCGCACTTGAGCTGCTGGGTGGCGATGCACGCTTGTCCGCGCCGTTCATGGGCGGCGAGTTCGCCACTATTTACCTGTCGCCGAAGGACTATCACCGCGTTCACATGCCATTGGCAGGCACGTTGCGCGAGATGGTCTACGTTCCGGGTCGCTTGTTTTCGGTGAACCAGACCACAGCGGAAAACGTCCCGGAACTGTTCGCCCGCAACGAACGCGTGGCCTGCCTGTTCGACACCGAGCGCGGCCCAATGGCCGTGGTGTTGGTGGGCGCGATGATCGTGGCCTCCATCGAAACCGTCTGGGCGGGTCTGGTAACCCCTCCAAAACGTGAACTGAAAACCTTCCGCTATGATGAAGCCGCACGCGCACCCATCCATCTGGAGAAGGGCGCCGAGTTGGGGCGCTTCAAGCTAGGCTCGACCGCCATCGTGCTGTTTGGCCCGAATCAGGTGAACTGGGCAGCGGACTTGGCAGCCGGTTCGCCGACTCGAATGGGTCAATTGCTGGCAACCCCTTCTCAGGCCTGATTCTTGCCTGACAAACTCTGAAACGGTTTATTGGCGGGCCTGGGATCGAGAGCACAGCCCGCCGCTGGTCAGCCAGGCGCCTTTGTATCCGTATTGATACGGTGTCACATTGACATTAAGGGCTGCCCTCATGGCCCAATGCTGGTACAGTCTCTCGTCAGTCTTGTAGGAAACTTCGCTTTCAATTGACGTAAACTTGCTCGTTTAGCTCGGTCACGCGTGTCATGCATGCGATCGCTTGTAGTCATCTGAGCCAGTAGTTGTTGGAGTTTGCCTGTCACATGAGTAACTTAAGCCTCCCACTGTTGTTGCGCGCCCCTGTGCCGACGCAGTCGAGCCTGTCGTTCTGTGACGCGACGCCGAAAGACCTGAAGCGCTGGATCGCCACGCTCCCCAAAGCCAACCTCGGTGAAATGGCTCGCCAGCTGTATCAGGGCCTGGGCGAACTCAACCAGCTGCTGACCCCCAGCGAAAACCGGCTGCAACTGTTGGAGCTGCTGCGTCCCGAAGTCTTCTTCGTGTGCAAACACCTTGAACGTCACTTCCTCAATCAGTCGGTCGTGCTTGAAGAACGCCCGCGCAAAGTCGCCAATCTGTGCCAGGCCCTGCAAAACCACCTGGCCATTGGCTACAAGCAAATCATCGCCCGAGTCGCGCCCAAACTCACTCGCGACCGCACCACGCTGCTGACCACTGCCCTCCAACGCGCGCTGCATTGCCTCAATGGCCCGCTGATCCGCGCCAACCAGCTTTATTGCCCGGTGCAAGACGGTCTGTGGCTCGAACTGCATCAGATCTACCAGATTGCTCGCCAGAATCAGTTGCACAACGTTCCAGTGGCTGACAATCAAGCGCACCACACTCGCACGCTGACCGTCGAACAGACGTACGTCGTGGCGTTGCTGATGGGGTGCTCCCGCTGCAACCAGATGCGTCAGCACAACATCGGCAAACTGGCCGATGCACTGGATGCCTGGAGCTCGATGGTCACGCTGCAACAGCCGGTCGATGACGCCAGCCTGTACGCCGTGGCCCATGGCACCGATACCGCGCCGCGCTACACCACGCTGTACACCGACGATCAGCGCGGCAATCTGCTGGGCATCAACCCTCGCCCGCTTTCGGCAGCCTTGCAGCGCTACATCGAAATGCCCATTGAGCAGCGCTCGCAGTCTTACCTGCACGTACCGCCAGGCCTTTCCCTCGACGTGTTGCAACATCTCGCCGCCGCGTGGGGCGATGTGTCTGAGCGTGCTTTCCAGCGCACGGTCGGGCAAGGCACGTTGACCGTCTGTGTCGGCATGAGCGCCCTGCACTATTTCGTCGGTGGCAAAAAATGCTTCAGCGATCTGCTGCTGGTGCCTACGGTGACCGTGAGCAAAGTCGCCGAATACAGCTTGCAGCCACTTGAGCCAGCGCGCCACGACCCATGGGCGCAGGCGATGGACGTTCAGCGCACAGGGTCGTCGACTTCAATGCTGCCGTTCGAAGAGATTGAGTATCAGCGCGAGGAAGCGGACGGCGGCGCCTCTGCCCTGGATGGTCAGAAGAGCTTTCCTACCTACAACCTGAACATCGTCAACCACAGCCCCGGCGGCTATTGCCTGGCCTGGCCTAAAGACGTTCCCGATCAGCTGCAGGCAGGCGAGATGATCGGCATTCAGGATCACGGCCACGGCTGGAGTATCGCAGTGGTGCGCTGGGTGCGTCAGGTGCGCAGCGGCGGTACGCAGATGGGGGTTGAGCTGATCGCCCCGTTCGCACAGGCGTGCGGCATGCAGTTGCTGCGTGCCGAACAGAGCAGTCAGTACCTGCGAGTGCTGTTGCTGCCCGAAGTGCGCGCCATTGATGTGCCTGCCACCGTCATTGCGCCTCGCTTGCCATTCGACGACGGCAATAAAGTGATGATCAACAGCAGCGGCGACGAACGTCGTGCGACCCTGAGCAATCGCAAGGCGACGACAGGCAGCTACAACCAGTTCGAATACGAAATTCTGGAAGGGCCGAAAAAACCGACGCCGGAAGCGGGGCCAGAGCAGGAATTCGATTCGTTGTGGACCGTGTTGTAAGCCTAAGCCCTTCCCTGTAGGAGTGAGCTTGCTCGCGATAGGCTATTTCAGTCACCTCATGCTTTGCTGGTTCCACGCATCGCGAGCAAGCTCACTCCTACAGAAAACGCTCCATCCAGAGGCGGTGTTTTACAGACTCCGCCCTTCCCGATCGCGGAACCCCAGCAGATACAGCACCCCGTCCAGACCCAGCGTCGAAATCGCCTGCTTGGCAGACTGTTTAACCAGCGGCTTGGCACGGAACGCAACGCCTAGACCGGCAATGGCCAGCATCGGCAAATCGTTCGCGCCGTCGCCAACGGCGATGGTCTGCTCCAGACTCAAGCCTTCCTTGATCGCCAGCTCGCGCAACAGGTCAGCCTTGCGCTGCGCATCGACAATCGGCTCGACGGCCACGCCGGTGCATTGGCCGTCCACCACTTCCAGCTCGTTGGCGAAGATGTAGTCGATACCCAGTTTCGCCTGCAACTGACGGGCGAAGTAGGTGAAGCCGCCTGACAGAATCGCGGTCTTGTAGCCTAGGCGCTTGAGTTCGGCGAACAGGTTTTCAGCGCCTTCGGTCAAACGCAGCGAGGCGCCGATTTCATCCAGCACTTTGATATCGAGGCCTTTGAGCAACGCGAGACGCTCTTTGAAGCTGGCGCGGAAATCCAGCTCGCCCCGCATCGCACGCTCGGTGATTTCCGACACGCGCTCACCCACGCCGTGGGCCTTGGCCAGTTCGTCGATGACTTCAGCCTCGATCAGCGTCGAGTCCATGTCGAACACGGCCAGACGACGATTGCGGCGGAACAGGGAATCCTGCTGGAACGCGATATCAACGTTCAGCTCTTGCGCCACGTGCAGGAACTCGGCGCGCATCTCCTGCGCATCAGCGGGTTCGCCGCGCACGGAAAACTCGATGCAGCCCTTGCCCT
Source organism: Pseudomonas salicis (assembly GCF_057128705.1). Lineage (NCBI taxonomy): Bacteria > Pseudomonadati > Pseudomonadota > Gammaproteobacteria > Pseudomonadales > Pseudomonadaceae > Pseudomonas > Pseudomonas salicis. The sequence continues at coordinate 236,975 of NZ_JBSKHU010000005.1, read as the reverse complement.
TGTCACTTGGCATGTCCAGCGGCATGCGCCCGGACAGACGGTCGATGCGATCAATGTTCAAGCCGTATTTGGCGGTGATCGCACTCACGGTTTGCAATTGCTCGGCCGTGACCTTGCGGGTCAGCAACGTCACGATGTGCCGGTCTTTGCCCTGATCGTCGACCCAGTGCTGGTAGTCGTCTTCGCTGACGTGGGTGAACAGCACCTGTAAGCCCAGTTCATCGACCTTCGACTGCACCCCATCCAACACCTTCGAGCCGTTCTCGGTGTCCGGAATCTGGACCAGAATGCCAAACGAAAGCGTGTCGTGGATCACCGCCTGACCAATATCCAGAACATCGGCGCCGCCGCGAGCCAGTACGCCAGTAATGGCCGCCGTCAGACCCGGACTGTCTTCGCCAGTGATGTTTATCAGGACAATTTCGCGCAAGGCGCACCCCCGCAGGTGGAAAAAAACGGCATTCTACTCACTTTCAGTGACCACCGGGCACAGTGAGCGCTTTGCCGTCTCTGGGTCGCTCGCTATACTGCGCCCCAACTTCTCCAAGAGAGCCGTGCTCAGTGAACCGGCCCACGCCAGTAAAAACCGATAATTTCTTCTTGCTGATCTTCCGGGCTCTGCGTCATCGACGCGTTCCGATTGCTTTGCGCATCGCCAGCCACAACGTGATCCTCGTCGCGCTGGCGCTGGTGATCTATGCCTGCGTGATGGGTTTGCAGTTCAAGCAAGCCATGCACGAACAGGCAGATGCGCTGGGCCAGGCCCTGACCACGCAAACTGCGACCTCCGCCACTGAGCTGCTGGTGTCCAACGACATCCTCAGCCTCAACGTGTTGCTGGGCAATCTGGTGAAGAACCCGCTGGTGGCCCACGCGGCGATCTACAGCGTTGATAACCGCATCCTTGCCGAAGCCGGTCAGCGTCCGAAAAACGGGCTGTTGGGCGAAGCCGAGGGCCTCTACGAAATCAAAGTGACGTTCCAGGACGTGGTTGCGGGCACCTTGCGCATCAGCCTGGACATGTCCCAGTTCCAGCAGCCTTTGCTGATCAGCCTGCAAAGCATGGGGATCCTGGCCGGTATTCTGTTGGCACTGGCGCTCGCCTTGAGCCTGCGTCTGGGGCGGCATATCTCCACGCCGATGCTGCAACTGCGCATGTGGCTGCGTTACATCGATCCATACACCCCGGCGACTGATCGTCAGGACGAAATCGGTGATCTGGCCCGTCAGCTCAAGGCGTCTTATGCACCGCCGGAGCCTGAGCCGCAACCCATTCCCGAGCCCCAGCCTGTGGCGGAAGCGGACGACGACAACTCGCCTGAGTTCGACGCCAGCGACCTGAGCGACCCTGAGTTCGACGAAGCGCCGAAGCCCCGCGCCACGGCGATCCCGGCGCGACGCATCATGGCCGAGGAAGATGAGGAGGACGAAGAAGACCCGTTCGCCGATCTGCGTGACAACACGCCCGTGGTTCAAAAACCTGCGCCACGCCCTGTTCTGCCAGTGGCTCCGTCGCAGCCGCAATACAGCGCGGTGCTGGCCGTTCAGCTGGGTTCGCAGGAGCAATTGCGCCGTTTGCCTCGCGCTCGTTTGACCGAACTGTTGGAGCGTTATCGCGACTGCATCGATCAGGCAGCATCGCTCTATGACAGCGAGTTGCACACACTGAACGACGGCAGCTCACTGATGGTGTTCAGCACCCAGGACAGCGGTGACGATTACCTGACCAACGCCATCTGCTGCGGCGAATTGCTACGCGCCCTGAGCCACGCCTTGCAGATCGAAGTCGCGGACAGCGGCATCACGCTGCAATTGCAACTGGGTCTGACGCTGGGCGAAGGCTTGCACGGCATGAATCAGATCGACCTGCTGCTGACCGAAACCGCGCAAGACGCGTTGGCTCTGTCGCAACACAGCCGTAACTTGCTGCTGGTCGAGCGCAAGATCAGCGAAGACCACACCATCCGCCAACGCGCCCGCATTCGCCCCATCGCCAGCCCTGAAGGCGCCAGCTGTGTCGAGCGCCTGATGGAACCGTATCCGTCGATGCTGGAGCGCCAGTTGGCCCGCATGCATGAGGCGCGCAAGGCCTGACCGCTTCCCTTCGCGCTCCTGAAGACGCGTGCCTGATCGTTCCCGCGCTCCGCGTGGGAACGCAGCCTTGGGCGCTTCGCGTCCATTGTTCAGGCTGACGCGGACCGTCGGGGAGATGCATTCCCACACGGAGCGTGAGGAACGATCAGGAAGCCTGTGTTCATCCCGTCACCAACCATTACCCACAAAAAAGCCCGCATCGCTGCGGGCTCTTTTGTTTGTAACTGACTCAGAACCGGTAGATTTCCAGGTCTGTGCGAATTGGCGATGCCATCGGGATCTTTGGTTTGTCCTGATCGACGCGGGTCTTGGCGGGTTGAGCGGCTTTCTTGGGCTCTTCCGCGACCAACGGCTGACTGGCCACCGGTTTGACTGCCACGCTCAGCTGATCGGCCAGACGCTGTAACAGCACGCCTTGAGCCTTGACCTGCGCCGCAGAGGTACCCGCGTGAGGCTCTTCCAGGTGAACCAGCTTGCTGTCGCGCACGGTCCCGCGACGGTCCAGTAAACGCCACTGAGCGTCGAGCACGGCGGGTTGATTCACACCAGAATCCAGACGGGTGATCGACAGTACGACCTGCACATCCGGGGTGAAATTCGCGGCCGCAGGTGCCATGACCACCCGCTGGCTGTCCAGCTTCCACGCCAACTGGCGCAGCAGCAATTGATCGATATCAGAGGACAGACTGCCCGCCCAGCGCCCGTCAGCCGAGGCCGTCAGGCTGCCGTCGGGTTGGCGTTGCAGTAATGTCTCGCGTTGCAGATAGTCAGCAACGGAAACCGGACCCAGCAAAACAGCGACTCCGGCACTTTGTTTCGGTTGCCCAGGTTCGCCACTGTCCAGCTGATAGAGCGATTGGGGCTGATGAACGCTGCACCCGGCCAAACCTAGAACGCCGGTCAACAACAGAACAAAAGGAACGCGTAGAAAATTCATCATTCCGTCCAAGTGGCCCCGCACGGCGGCCACACTGTCAAATACTCAAGAAAACATGAAGGCACACAGCCACGCCCGCACCTCAAGACGACATATCATCCGTGAATATGCGCGATGACTCCAGCGATTCTGCGTCGATCTTCGTGACGAAACGAAGATCGGCAGCTGAAATCACCGGTTTAAGTAGCGCTTTCCACCAACAAAGCGTCTACGCGCTGGAAGCCACGCGGTAGCTTATTGCCACGACGGCCACGTTCACCTTTGTAATGTTCAAGGTCATCCGGCTTCAGCGAAAGCGTACGCTTGCCCGCTTGCAGCACCAAAGTGGCGCCTTCAGGAATGACAGCCAAGTCGGTCACATACTCTTCACGGCTGGCGACGCGCTCACCCGGAATACCGATGATCTTGTTGCCCTTGCCTTTGCCCAGCTGCGGCAGATCGCTGATTTTGAACACCAGCAGGCGACCTTCGGTCGTGACCGCCGCCAGCCAGTTCTGCTCACGATCTGGCACGGGCCGCGGCAGGATAACCTTCGCGCCCGACGGCAAGCTCAACAGCGCCTTGCCTGCCTTGTTCTTGGCTTGCAGATCCTCGCCCTTGACCACGAAACCGTAACCGGCGTCCGATGCGATCACGTATAGCGCGTCGTCGTCCGGCAGCAGCACGCACTCGAAGGTGGCGGCAGGCGGCGGTGTCAGACGGCCCGTCAACGGATCGCCCTGCCCTCGCGCAGACGGCAAGGTATGCGCCGCCAGCGAGTAGCTGCGGCCGGTGGAGTCGATGAACACGGCGAACTGGTTCGAGCGCCCCGCCGCTGCCGCTTTGAAGCCGTCGCCCGCTTTATAGGAAAGCCCGGTCGCATCGATGTCGTGGCCCTTGGCGCAGCGCACCCAGCCTTTTTCCGACAGCACGACGGTCACCGGTTCGGTCGGCATCAGTTCGTTTTCGGACAACGCCTTGGCTTCGGCGCGCTCGACGATTGGCGAGCGACGGTCATCGCCATAGGTTTGTGCGTCGGCAATCAGTTCGCTGCGGACCAGCTTGCGCAGCTTGGTTTCACTGCCCAGCAGGGCCTGAAGCTTGGCTTGTTCCTTAAGCAATTCGTCTTGTTCGCCACGCAGCTTCATCTCTTCCAGACGCGCCAACTGACGCAACCGGGTGTCGAGGATGTAGTCGGCCTGGATTTCAGACAGGTCGAAACGCGCGATCAGCTCGGCTTTCGGGTGCTCGGCGGTGCGGATGATGTGGATCACTTCATCCAGGTTCAGGTACGCAGTGAGCAAACCTTCCAACAGGTGCAGACGCTTCTCGACCTTGTCCAGACGGAACTGCAAGCGGCGGCGCACGGTGGTGAGACGGAATTGCAGCCATTCGGACAGCAGCGTCTTGAGGTTTTTCAGCTGCGGCTTACCGTCGAGGCCGATGATATTGATGTTCACCCGGTAGCTGGATTCCAGCTCGGTGGTGGCGAACAGGTGTTGCATCAGCTCTTCGGGATCGACGCGGTTGGAGCGCGGAATGATCACGATGCGGCAAGGGTGCTCGTGGTCCGACTCATCGCGCAGGTCAGCGACCATCGGCAGTTTCTTGGCCTGCATCTGCGCGGCGATCTGTTCCAGCACCTTGGCGCCGGAGACCTGGTGAGGCAGCGCGGTGACCACGATGTCGCCATCTTCGACGCGGTACACCGCACGCATGCGCACCGAGCCACGGCCGGTTTCGTAGATTTTCAGCAGGTCGGCGCGCGGGGTGATGATTTCCGCTTCGGTCGGGTAATCCGGACCCTGTATGTGCTCACACAGCTGTTCGATGGTGGCCTTGGGCTCATCCAGCAGACGGACACAGGCCGACGCAACTTCACGCAGGTTGTGCGGCGGCACGTCGGTGGCCATGCCCACGGCGATACCGGTAGTGCCGTTGAGCAGGATGTTCGGTAAACGGGCTGGCAACACCGCCGGCTCGTCCAGCGTGCCGTCGAAGTTCGGCACCCAGTCCGCCGTGCCTTGGCCCAGTTCGGTGAGCAACACTTCGGAATAGCGGGACAAACGCGCTTCGGTGTAACGCATGGCGGCGAACGACTTGGGATCGTCCGGCGCACCCCAGTTCCCCTGGCCGTCCACCAGCGTGTAGCGATAGCTGAAAGACTGGGCCATCAACACCATGGCTTCGTAGCAGGCCGAATCGCCGTGGGGATGGAATTTACCCAGCACATCACCGACGGTACGCGCCGATTTCTTGTGCTTGGCGTCGGCATCCAGACCCAGCTCGCTCATGGCGTAGACAATGCGCCGCTGCACAGGCTTCAGGCCGTCGCCGATATGCGGCAAAGCGCGGTCCATGATCACGTACATGGAGTAGTTGAGATAGGCCTGTTCGGTGAAGTCAGCCAGCGACCGGCGTTCTACGCCGTCCAGGCTGAGGTCAAGGGAGTCGCTCATGCGGGCCTCATCATTTTGTCGTCTGACGCAGCAGCAAGGTGCCGCCGCGCTGTGTGAATTCGAGTTGTTGGATGGCGCTCATACCCAGCAGCACCTGATCACCGTCCAGACCGGGCACCACGAGGGCGCGCACATCGTTCAGGACGATATCGCCGATTTGCAGCCGCTTCAGCGTGGTCCGGAAGGCGTCAGTCCGGCCATTGGCCGTGCTGACTTCCACCCTGGCGCCGCGCTCAAGTCGCAGTGTCTGCGCGACACCTTCGGGAATCGCGACATGGGTCGCGCCCGTGTCGAGCATGAATTCGACGGGGTGTGCATTGATCTGCCCCGTCATGACGAAATGCCCCTGACGATTGCTCGCCAGTCGCACTTCGACATAGCCATCACCGTGTTCCGAGGTGACCGCCGTATTCGGATTTTCCTGATGCTGCTCCCACTGACCAAAAAACCGTGTCGCCAGAAACAGCCCTGCCGCCCAGACAATGATCAGCATCAGGCGCCCGGCGCGTTTGCCGGGAGGCCCTTGCGTCAAGGCTTGCTGCTCCAGCCACCCTCCGGCGCATCGAAACGCCAGACAATGGGCCGTTTTTCGCCATCGGCCCGGGCACCGAAATTGTTGTCGATGCCTACCCAGGCGCCGGTGTCATCGATGATCAGCGCTTCGGTGAGGCCGTATTTCTGATCGTAGAGCCTGTTTGGCAGCAAGGCCTCTCTGGCAAACGACCAGCAGGTCTCTAGTTTCCCGGTCTCCAGCGTCCGACGACAGATGCGATAAGCCGCGCGCTCCAGGGTGTAGAGTTTGCCTTTGTACAGTGAGATATCGGAAAAGTCCTTGGCGACGGATTTGCCCCCCAGCTGTGGCGGCAAGGTGTCATTGCCGGACTCCATACGCAGGATGCAACTGGTGCCGCATGCCCAACCGTCCTTGCCAAGCTTCGCGGTCAGCAGCCCACGCTTTTCGCGCTCGGCGGCGAGCCAGATCTGGTCGCCTGCCGGGCTGATGGCGATGCCTTCAAAAATAGCGTTGAAATGCTGAAGCATGCCCGCCGCCTGGGCTTCCACGACCAGCTTCTTCGGCAGGGGCAACCAGCTTGCCGCGCCCTCGACGGGCACTTTCAGCACCGTCGCGAATCCTTCGCTGACCAGATAACGATTGCCCGCCGCATCACAGGTCACGCCTTCGAAATCCAGGTCGCCGCCCCGTAGCAGCGACGCGGCCTTGGCCATGTTGCGCAGCGTGCCCGACAAACCGCTGTCCGGAATCGGCGGAATCTCAAGCTTCAGCGCCTTGGCTTTCCAGACCGTCGCTGACGTGTCGAGGCTGTACAGAATCTCGTCGTCGCGGTCGGATACCGTCCACAGAACGCCATTGCACGAGGCCAGCCCGGACAGGTTGCCGCCGATCATGTCGTCGACTGCGTGCTCGGATTCCAGCGTGAGCTCGGGCAGCGGCTTCTGCGCCGCCGGTTGCGCAGCGAATATCGGCATGGCGGTCAGCATCAGCGCTGCCAGCCACCCTCGGATCAAACCAGCACCTCGGCCAGATTGCCCTTGGATTCCAGCCAGGTCTTGCGATCACCTGCGCGCTTCTTGGCCAGCAGCATGTCCATCATCTCGGACGTCGCTTCGAAATCGTCCAGCGTCAGTTGCACCAGACGACGAGTGTTCGGGTCCATGGTGGTTTCGCGCAGTTGCGGTGGGTTCATTTCACCCAGGCCTTTGAATCGCGTGACTTGCGGCTTGCCGCGTTTCTTTTCGGCCACCAGCCGGTCAAGGATGCCGTCGCGCTCGGCTTCGTCGAGCGCGTAGTAAATCTCCTTGCCCAGATCGATGCGGTACAGCGGCGGCATGGCGACGTACACATGGCCAGCGTCCACCAGCGGACGGAAATGCTGGACGAACAGCGCGCAGAGCAGCGTGGCAATGTGCAGGCCGTCGGAGTCGGCGTCGGCAAGGATGCAGATCTTGCCGTAGCGCAGTTGACTCATGTCCGCCGCGCCCGGATCGACGCCGATAGCGACCGCGATGTTGTGCACTTCCTGGCTGGCAAGGACTTCGCCGCCATCGACTTCCCACGTGTTCAGGATCTTGCCGCGCAACGGCAGGATGGCCTGGAATTCCTTGTCTCGCGCCTGTTTGGCGGAGCCGCCTGCAGAGTCACCCTCGACCAGAAACAGCTCGGCGCGCATGGGGTCCTGACCCGCGCAATCCGCCAATTTGCCCGGCAATGCCGGACCTTGGGTGATGCGCTTGCGCTCGACCTTTTTGCTCGCTTTCAGGCGACGGCCGGCGTTGTTGATGGCCAGCTCGGCCAGTTGCATGCCCATTTCCGGGTGCGCATTGAGCCAGAGGCTGAACGCGTCCTTGACCACACCGGACACAAAGGCCGCCGCTTCACGGGACGACAGCCGCTCCTTGGTCTGGCCGGAGAATTGCGGCTCCTGCATCTTCATCGACAGAACGAACGCGATGCGCTCCCAGACGTCTTCCGGGGCCAGCTTCACGCCACGCGGCAGCAGGTTGCGGAACTCGCAGAACTCGCGCATCGCGTCGAGCAGGCCCTGACGCAAACCGTTGACGTGGGTGCCGCCCTGCGCGGTGGGGATCAGGTTGACGTAGCTTTCCTGAACACTGTCGCCCCCTTCCGGCAGCCACAGCAGCGCCCAGTCCACGGCTTCCTTGTTACCGGCGAAGGCGCCGCAGAATGGCTCTTCCGGCAAGCGCAGGAAATCGTTGACCGAGTCCTGCAAGTAGGAGCGCAGGCCGTCTTCGTAATGCCACTCGACTTTTTCGCCAGTGCTTTTGTCTTCAAAGCTGACCAGCAGCCCTGGGCACAATACGGCCTTGGCCTTGAGCACGTGCTTGAGGCGGCTGACCGAGAATTTGGGGCTGTCGAAATACTTCGGGTCCGGCGCGAAATACACGCTGGTGCCAGTGTTACGCTTGCCGACGGTGCCGACCACGGCCAGCTCGGTGGCCTTGAAGCCGTCGGCGAAGGTCATTTCATATTCGTTGCCGTCGCGCTTGACCCGCACCCGCACTTGGGTGGAGAGCGCGTTGACCACGGAAATCCCCACGCCGTGCAAACCGCCGGAGAACTGGTAGTTCTTGTTGGAGAATTTGCCGCCCGCGTGGAGCTTGGTGAGGATTAGCTCGACGCCCGAGACGCCCTCTTCCGGGTGAATGTCCACCGGCATGCCGCGACCGTCGTCGGCCACTTCCAGGGAGTTGTCGGCGTGGAGAATCACTTGCACCGATTTGGCGTGGCCTGCCAGGGCTTCGTCGACGCTGTTGTCGATGACTTCCTGGGCGAGGTGGTTCGGCCGAGAAGTGTCGGTGTACATGCCCGGCCGCTTGCGGACCGGGTCGAGGCCCGAGAGGACTTCGATGGCGTCTGCGTTATAAGAGCTAGCGCTGGGATTGGCCATGGGGTCTCGTCATCAAGTCGTTCATGAAATGTCGGAATGACACTGTTCTACAGGTTTGTTTCAGTCAGCGCTTCGATTCTGGCGCTTCATTCAGAGCGTCGACAGATCGATCGCCTGCAACAGCTCGGGGGCAAATCCGGCAATGCTCAACAGGGTCGGCATTTTTTCTGCGAACCCCTGAAAGCTGTGATCGCCGCCGGCCTCGATGCGCAAGGCACAGGCCCGATAAAACGCCTGCGCCCGTTTGTAATCCAGCGTCTCGTCACCGGTTTGCAGCCACACCTGAATGCGCTGCGGATCCTGTGGCGCGGGCACTTCAAGCTCTGCCAGCGCATCCACGTGATCGTGCGTCAGCTCCCAGCTTTCGCCGGTGTAGAGGTTCGTTTGGGTGCCCAGAAAACCGTCGAACAGCTGGTGCGGATTCACTGCTGGATTGATCAACACAGCCTTGAGGCCATGTCGCTCAGCCAAGTGAGTCGCATAGTAGCCGCCGAGGGAGCTGCCGACCAGTAATGGCCGCCCGCCCAGTTCGTCGATGGCCGCTTCAAGCTGGGCGATGGCCTGGCGCGGATGATGATGCAGCTCCGGCACGCGCAGTTGCTCACTCAGACCGAGACGGTTCATCAGCCCGGACAGCTGCGTGGCCTTCTTCGACATCGCCGAGCTGTTCAGGCCATGTATATAAAGCAGTGTCGAGTGATCGTGATTCACGCCGTGGCCTCCAGAAGCTGCGAGTCGGGGTGAAAGCCGACGTTCTGGCTCTCACAGGGCAAAGCCACGCAGTTTACAGGGACAACAGCGTGAAGACTCGTTCGATGATGATTTACCGCGAATTCAGGACGTTTCCTTCAATAGCCAGCGCCACTGAGGTCCACCTCAAACAGATTCGGATCGATGCGCGACACCCCCGTTTCGATCTGCCCATCGTCGAGCAGGCGCAGCCAGCGGTAACCGGGGGCCAGCGAATCAAGGGCGAAATCCATGCTGTTCGGTGCGAATTGAATGCAAGTGGAAGGTGAAGCCATTAGACGGACGCCTTGGCGAAGCTGATCGAACTCTTGATGCACATGGCCCCAGAGCACTGCGCGCGTCTGTGGAAAACGCTCCAGCACGGCAAACAGCGCATCGGGATTGCGCAGGCCGATTGGCGCCATCCATGCCGCGCCAATGGGTACTGGGTGGTGATGCAAGCAGATCAGATGATGACGCTCCGGCGCTTCGCTCAGGGCCTGCGCGAGCAATTGCAGCTGCTTGTCCTCCAGATAGCCGGGAACGGAGCCTGAAACCGCCGAGTCCAGCATCGTGATGCGCCAGTTACCGACATCGACGACCGGGTCCAGGAGTTCGCTGCCCTGAGCTCCTATCGCCATCTCGCGAAGTTCGTCGTGATTGCCGGGAATCCAGCGCTTCGGCGCATCCAGTCGGTCGCTTTCAGTCCGAAACGCCTGATAAGACTCGACCGAGCCATCCTGCGACAAGTCGCCGGTGGCGAGCACCAGATCGATGTCGGGTTGCTCGGCGAGCACCAGATCGACCACAGCCTTGAGGCTGTCGCGGGTTTGCATGCCCAGCAGTTGGCCGCCCGCTTCAGCGAACAGGTGACTGTCGGACAGTTGAACCACCAACACGGAGGACGGGTTTGAAGGTGCGCTCGGCAATGGCCATCTCCTTGAGCAGGTATGGCCGGATTATGGTGTCTGATTGTTACGACGGCAAACCCGGAACAGCGTGGCAGTTCTCATTTGCGCAACAGACTACGGGAAACCAGCGCCTCCCCTGCAGGCTCGCCGTACGCCCGGACTTAGCGAACCGCCTCAAACTCATGACCGCACGCCAGACAATGACTCAGCCATTCACCCAAGAACAGATTCAACTGGGCCTTTTCGTCCGGCTGGTGCATGTCAGCGTTGGGGTACGGATAGATCCCCCGGAAACGGCGCGCATGTTCGGCGCCGATGACTTCGGCCATGCGGGCGTCGTGGTAGACCTGCACCTCTAGGACGGGCACGGGCAGCCAAGGCAAGCTGTGCTCCTGGCGCACGAGCAAGGTCGAGGTGTACGGGCAGTTCTGCACCACTTCAACCGCCAGCACGCCCAGCATTTGATCGCCTTGAGTAACAGCCACCCGGCGAGAGCGTTGTTCATTGCGCATGTCAGGTAACAGACGCATCAAGCGCGCGTAGTTCGCCTCACAGGCTGCTTGCAGCCCGGCGAGGTCGACACGGTAGCGCTCGCGCAGAAGATTCACGACCACAGCCCCCTGATTTCGGCGCGATTCAGCGCCAGCCACTGTATTGCGATGATAGTTGCCGCATTGACGATGCGTCCGTCTTTTACGGCTTGCATCGCGTCATCGAACGACCAGACCGACACACGGATGTCTTCGGCCTCTTCCTCCAGCCCATGCACCCCACCTGCCCCCGCGCTTTCGCATTTGCCCAAGTAGAGGTGAACGAATTCATTGCTGCCACCGGGCGACGGAAAGTATTTGGTGATCGGCCACAACGCGCTGAAGACAAGCCCAGCTTCCTCTTCTCCTTCGCGGTGAGCAACCTCCTCGGGCTGCTCTTTTTTATCGATCAGCCCGGCGACCATTTCGATCAGCCAAGGGTTGGGATGCTTGCCGACGACGCCGACCCGGAACTGCTCAAGCAGAACCACTTCGTCGCGCTTGGCATCGTAGGGCAGCACGCACACCGCATCATGACGCACGAACAGCTCGCGCTTGATTTCCGGCCCCATGCCGCCGTCGAACAGCTCATGGCGCAGGTGCAGACGGTCCAGTTGGTAGAAGCCCTTAAAGCAGGTTTCGCGGTGGACGATCTCGTGCTTCGTGGGTGTCGATTTAGCGGTATCGGTCATAGATTTCTCACTGCAAAGCACTTGTGACTTCGCGCCATCCTAACGTGCTGCCACGCGGGATGCAGCCCCCGGACTTGGCAAATCCGGCACTCAGGGTAGACGAAGGCAGGGGAATGGCACTCTAATCCGCCCAATGGCGAACTGATTGCGCCACAGACAGTCGAAGCCTGTTGCCGTTACCCCTCTGTGATGGCCCTTTATGGCCCTTATATGCCAACGCCAAGGATCACCATGTCGTTTCTGAAAATCGTTTCAATGGCCTGCCTGGCCCTGATACTGGGTGCCTGCCAGAGCTTTTTCGAACCCAACATGCGAAAGCCGCTGACCGTTCAGCGCGACGCGTCCGAGCTGATCAAGCCGGGCTGCACCACGGATGACTGCCCGTTGGTGAACATCGACACCGTGCACTTTCCGGATGAACCGAAGCTGGACGGCATCGTGCAGCGCACCCTGCTGCAATTGACCCGCAGCGACACCGACGGCCCTGTGCCGCCGACGCTCAAGGCCTATCAGGAGCAGTTCCTCGCCCGCGCCCCGGCGCGCAACGCCAGCTATTTGCAGGCGAAGGTACGCGAGCAGCATGACGGTCTTGTGGTGGTTGAGCTGTCGAGCTACCTCGACGCTGGCGGCGCCCATGGCGACCCGGGCCGCGCGTTCATCAACTATTCCCGTCAACAGCAACGCGTGCTGACGCTGGCCGACATGCTGGTGCCAGGCCAGGAAGCGGCCTTCTGGGCTAAAGCGGAGCTGGCACACCAGGCCTGGCAAATCAGCGTCAAGCTGGACAAGGACACCGAGTTCCAGAAGATGTGGCCATTCAAGCGCACTTCCAACGTCGCCCTGACGTACGGTGCCGTGATCCTGAAATACCCGGTCACCACCATCGCTCCGTACGCCATGGGCCACATCGAGCTGAAGATTCCGTATCCGCAGCTCAACGGCATCCTCAAACCGGAACTGTTCCCCGGTCGGAGTTGATCGCCTTGCTCAGCGCCAGTTGCAGCACGCCAGCCACGATGAGGGCTGGCAGTGTTGCACCGACGTTGGGGTAAAGGTTCGCCAATACGTGGTAAGTCGCGATGCCGCCGACCCACGCCAGCAGCGTCATCCAGCGCAAACCCACCGTCGCGGTGCCATGGCTGCGGCGGCGCAGGATGAAGTGATCCACCAGCACTACGCCAAACAGCGGCGCGAACACAGAGCCGATCAGCAGCAGGAAGTTCTGGTACTGCGCCAAGGGTGCGAAGCAGGCGATCAGCGTGCAGATGACGCCGATAGCCAGCGCCAGATGCTCAACCTTGGCTTTCAACAGAATCCCGCTTGAAACTGCGGCCGAGTGAATGTCGGCGAAGGCGTTTTCGGACTCGTCGAGCAAGATCAGCAGCAGCGGAATGCCCATCCCTGCCCCGGCCAGTGCCAACAGCAGCGCATTCGCTTCACCGCTCGGCGCGAACGCGAGGGTGTAGGCGACGCCCAGGGTCATCAGCCAGAAGTTGCCGATAAAGAAGCCCAACACCGTGCCGCCGAACACGCCGGTGCCGCGTTTGCCGAAGCGTGAATAGTCGGCGATCAGAGGCAGCCACGACAGCGGCATGGCGATGGCGATGTCGAAACCCACGGCAAACGGCAGCGAGCCATCGCCCGCTCGCGACCAGAGTGCGGCGAGATCAGCCTTGGCGAACAGGTTCCAGGTCAGCCAGACGCACGCCGCCAGCAACAGCCAGATGCCCCACTTGCGCAGGATCTGCCGCACAAAGGTGAGCGGGCCACTGACCGCCAGCAGGGTTGCCAAGCCGCCGAACAGCAGCGTCCAGAGCAGCGGGCTTGTCCACAGGCTGCCTTCATTGAATGCCCCCGCAGCGAGCAGACTAGCGGCGTCGCGCATGACGATGATCTCGAAAGAACCCCAACCCACCAGCTGCAACAGGTTGAGAATCGCTGGCACGCCCGCGCCTTTGGTGCCAAGGCTGAGCTTGAGCGCGGCCATCGAAGATAGCCCGGTGTCGCTGCCAATCACGCCCACGGCGGCCAGCAGCAGAACGCCGACCAGGGTGCCGAGGAAGATCGCCAGCATCGAGCCGGACATGCCCAAACCCGGTGCCAGCAACGCGCCGGTTTGCAAGACCATCAGGCCGATGCCGAGGGAGAACCACAGGGAAAACAGATCACGCCCGCCGAAGACCCGCTTGCTGGCGGGGACGGGGATGTCGGGTGAATAGGTGCTGGGTGTGTTCACATTAAGATCCCTGGAAAAGCAGTGATGAGCTTCAAGCTTCAAGCTACAAGCTGCAAGTAAGAGCAAAAGCGGATCTGCGGCGGCTTGTAGATTGCCGTTCGCGGCCAGATCAAAAGAAGCAGTGGAAAGCCTCAAGCGGCAAGCTACACGTTTGAAGCCAAAGCAGATCTGCTTTGGCGTCTAGCTTGCAGCTCGCCGCTCGCCGCTCGTGGCTAGACTTTCTTGTAAAGCTGGCTGCCTTCCTGCTTGAACCGCTCGGCCTGCTCGCGCATGCCTTCGGCCACCGACAGGTCCACCGCTTCGATTTTCTGGTTGGCCGCGTACTCGCGGACTTCCTGGGTGATTTTCATCGAGCAGAATTTCGGCCCGCACATGGAGCAGAAATGCGCGACTTTGGCCGAGTCTTTCGGCAGGGTTTCGTCGTGGTACGAACGCGCGGTGTCCGGGTCCAGACCGAGGTTGAACTGGTCTTCCCAACGGAATTCGAAGCGCGCCTTGCTCAAGGCGTTGTCGCGAATCTGCGCGCCCGGATGGCCTTTCGCGAGGTCGGCTGCGTGGGCGGCGATCTTGTAGGTAATGATCCCGGTCTTCACGTCGTCTTTGTTCGGCAGGCCCAGGTGTTCTTTCGGCGTGACGTAGCAGAGCATCGCGCAACCGAACCAGCCGATCATCGCCGCGCCAATGCCCGAAGTGATGTGATCGTAGCCCGGCGCAATGTCCGTGGTCAGCGGGCCGAGGGTGTAGAACGGCGCCTCGTTGCAGCACTCCAGCTGCTTGTCCATGTTCTCTTTGATCAGTTGCATTGGCACATGGCCGGGGCCTTCGATCATGCACTGCACGTCGTGTTTCCACGCGATCTTGGTCAGCTCGCCAAGGGTTTCCAGCTCGCCGAACTGCGCTTCGTCGTTGGCGTCGGCAATCGAGCCCGGACGCAGGCCATCGCCCAGCGAGAAGCTGACGTCGTAGGCCTTCATGATTTCGCAGATTTCGTCGAAGTGGGTGTAGAGGAAGTTTTCCTTGTGATGCGCCAGACACCACTTGGCCATGATCGAACCGCCCCGTGACACGATGCCGGTGACGCGCTTGGCCGTCAGCGGCACGTAGCGCAACAGCACGCCTGCGTGGATGGTGAAGTAATCGACGCCCTGCTCTGCCTGCTCGATCAGCGTGTCGCGGAACAGCTCCCAGGTCAGGTCTTCAGCGACGCCGTTCACTTTCTCCAGCGCCTGATAAATCGGCACAGTGCCAATCGGCACCGGCGAGTTGCGGATGATCCACTCGCGGGTTTCGTGAATGTGTTTGCCGGTGGACAGGTCCATGACGGTGTCCGAACCCCACCGAATGCCCCACGTCAGCTTCGCCACTTCTTCTTCGATGGACGAACCCAGCGCGCTGTTGCCGATGTTGCCGTTGATCTTCACCAGAAAGTTACGGCCGATGATCATCGGTTCCAGTTCGACGTGGTTGATGTTGGCCGGAATGATGGCACGGCCACGGGCGATTTCTTCGCGCACGAATTCGGCGGTGATCTCTTTCGGGATGCTCGCGCCGAAGCTGTGGCCCGCGTGTTGCTGCTTCAACAGGCCAGCGGCGCGGGCCTCTTGCAGCTTCATGTTTTCGCGGATGGCGACGTATTCCATCTCGGCGGTGATGATGCCCTGACGCGCGTAATGCATCTGGCTGACGTTGGCCCCGGCTTTTGCGCGGCGCGGGTTGCGCACGTGGGCGAAGCGCAGCTTGGTCAGCTCGGCATCGGCCAGTCGTTGTTGCCCGAAGTGGGAGCTCAGGCCGTCGAGGCGTTCGGTGTCACCGCGATCGTTGATCCAGGCCGAACGCACGTCGCCCAGGCCTTTGCGTACGTCAATGACGACGTTGGGATCGGTGTACGGGCCCGAGGTGTCGTACACGCAGACCGGCGCGTTGATCTCGCCGCCGAAGTCTGTAGGTGTCACATCGAGACTGATTTCACGCATCGGCACGCGGATGTCCGGGCGGGAGCCTTGAACGTAGATTTTTTGCGAGCGGGTGAACGGCTGCACCGACCCCGAATCGACTTGGGCGGATTCACTCAGATTGGCGTTTTTTAGTGTTGTACTCATCACGGGCTCTCCAGACATCATCCAGCGGCGGATTGATTTGTCGGAGCGTGAGCCTGATTCGAACGGACGGATGCACCCTGGGATGACACGGATGCTGAGAATCGAAACACGAGGACTGTTCAAAAATTGAACAAAGACGACCCCGAACGACGCTCAAGAGGACTCGCCGGGAGACGAGAAATCTTGTTCCCTACGCAGGCGCTAACCTGATCAGGTTCAACGGGATCCGGATTATCCGATCTCAGCCTCATAGCAAGGCACCCCGACAAGAACGGCGCCAGTCTAGACGCGTGACGGGGCAAACGCCAAGCGAGGAATTCAAACGCTTGTTAAATGGCCGATATGGCGGATTGTTGTAGGGATCGCGCGGAACTACACTCGCTACGCGACGCCAAAAGCCGTCTGCACTGAATCAGCGACAACAACTACTAGGGAATGTCTATGCTGCGCAACTTTTCACTGGCCATTGCCGTGTCGTGTGCGTCGAATGCAATGGCCGGGGCAGCGGACTTGCCTCTGCCGACCAAGACCGGACTGGTCAGCGTCTACCAGGAAGCCGTCAACAATAACGCCGACCTGGCTGCGGCCCGCGCCAGCTATGACGCGCAGAAAGAAATCGTGCCCCAGGCCCGCGCGGGTCTGCTGCCGAACATTTCCGGCGGTGCCGACGTGAACAACACGCGCACCAAGATCGACGAGCCGTCTGCCGTGATCAATCGCAGCGGCACGGTTTATCGCGCGACCCTGAGCCAGCCGATTTTCCGCGCTGACCGTTGGTTCCAGCTCAAGGCCGCCAAGGACGTCAACGAACAGGCGATCCTGCAACTCTCGGCCACCGAGCAGAACCTGATCCTGCAGAGCGCCGAAGATTACTTCACGGTACTGCGCGCTCAGGACAATCTGGCCTCGACCAAGGCGGAAGAAGCGGCATTCAAGCGCCAGCTGGATCAGGCCAATGAGCGCTTTGACGTCGGCCTTTCGGACAAGACCGACGTGCTGCAAGCCCAGGCCAGCTATGACACCGCTCGCGCTGCACGCATTGTCGCCAAGCGTCAGGTGGACGATGCGTTTCAGGCCTTGGTGACCCTGACCAACCGCGAATACAACGCCATCGAAGGCATCGTGCACACGCTGCCGGTACTCGCGCCGACGCCGAACGATGCCAAGTCGTGGGTCGATACCGCCTCGCAACAGAACCTCAACCTGCTGGCCAGCAACTACGCTGTCAGCGCCGCCGAAGAAACCCTGCGCCAACGCAAGGCCGGTCATGCACCGACCGTCGATGCCGTCGCCCAATACGAAAAAGGCGACAACGACCCGCTCGGTTTCACCAACCCGAACTACACCGGTCAGAGTTTTCACGGCAGCGTCGAACAACGCACCATCGGCCTGCAAGTGAACATCCCGATCTACAGCGGCGGCCTGACCAGCTCGCAAGTGCGCGAAGCCTACGCCCGCCTCGGCCAGACCGAGCAGCAACGTGAAGGCCTGCGCCGTCAGGTGGTGGAAAACACCCGCAACCTGCACCGCGCCGTGAACACCGACGTCGAGCAGGTCCAGGCACGCAAGCAGTCGATCATCTCCAACCAGAGCGCGCTGGAAGCCACGGAAATCGGGTATCAGGTGGGCACACGTAACATCGTTGACGTGCTGGACGCGCAACGCCAGCTGTACGCCTCGGTGCGCGATTACAACAACACCCGCTACGACTACATCCTCGACAACCTGCGCTTGAAACAGGCGGCGGGCACGTTGAGCCCGGGGGATTTGCAAGATCTGTCGCGCTTCCTCAAACCGGACTACAACCCGGACAAAGACTTCCTGCCACCGGACTTGGCGAAAGAGGCGGCGAAGAATTTTGAAAGGCCGTCGGAGCGGTAAGTTGCCCACCCTTTCGGGCGGGTAACACACATTCTTGTAGGAGCCGGCTTGCTGGCGAACCCGGTGTGTCATTCAGCACAAATGTGTCTGCTCCACCGCATTCGCCAGCAAGCCGGCTCCTACAGATCATGCCCAGGTCTGAAGAATCAGGTTGGAATCAGATCAACCGCCCGATCCCATCCAATAACTTCTGCAGCGCCCCCTGATTAGCCTTCATCACCGCCAATCCCGCATCGGCCATCGATTTTGCCTGCTCAGGCTGCTCGATCAACCGCTGCACCACCGCTGCCAATCCCGCTGCATCGCTCACCTCTTCCAACGCCCCGGCATTACGCAACAGGGCGGCTATTTCGAGGAAGTTGAACAGGTGGGGGCCGCTCAGGACAGGTTTATCCAGTGCTGCAGGTTCCAGCAGGTTATGCCCGCCGTTGGGCACGAGGCTGCCGCCGACGAAGGCGATGTCAGCCAAGGCATACAGAAACAGCAGCTCGCCCATGGTGTCGCCCACCAACACCGATGTCGTATTCGTCACAGGCTCGGACGTCGAACGCCGAACGCTGGAAAAGCCCTGCTGCTGGCTCATTTCGAACACGCTGTTGAAGCGTTCGGGGTGACGGGGCACCAATATCAGCAGCGCGTCGGGCCGGGTTTTCAGCAATTGGCGATGGGCTGACAACACCACCTCGTCCTCACCGGCGTGTGTACTGGCCGCGATCCATACCGGGCGGTTCGTGGTCTGCCAATCCGCCCGCTGCTGCGCCGCCCGCCCCAGCAATTGCGGGTCGATGGTCAGGTCGAATTTGATCGAGCCGGTGACAGTCACGCATTCCGGGCGAGCGCCGAGGTCACGAAAGCGCTGGGCTTCCGTTTCTGTCTGCACAGCGATCAGGCTCATTTCGGCAAGCATTGGACGGGTCAGTTTGGCGAATTTTCCGTAGCCTCGCGCCGAACGCTCTGACAACCGAGCGTTCGCCAATACCGTCGGAATACCCCGTTTCGCACACTGGTGAATGTGGTTGGGCCACAGCTCGGTTTCCATGATCACACCGATCTTTGGCTGGACATGGTCGAGAAACCGCCCCGCTGCCCACGGAAAATCGTACGGCAGGTAGCAATGCTGAACCCGAGGCTCGTTGGCGAACATCGACTGGATGCGCTCGGAGCCGGTCGGCGTCATGCAAGTGATGGTGATCGGCAATTCGGGATAGCGCGTCAGCAAGGCGCGAATCATCGGCGCGGCGGCAATGCTTTCGCCCACTGAGACTGCGTGGACCCAGATGCCACCCTTCTGCATCGGCGGCAATCCATGGGCAAAACGCTCGCCCACACGTTGCGCATACGCCGGGGCTTTGCGCGCCCGAAGCCACAAGCGCAACGCGATCAAAGGCAGGCCGAGGTGAAACAGGAATGTGTAGAGAGTTCTATTCATGGGCGCGGAGTTTATCAGCCAATGGCCTTCAAATGATGGGTGAAACATTCAGCGAGCCAGCGTGCGGCTGGCCCCAGTGGCTCGTCGCGGCGCCAGACCATTTCAACGACCAGCGCGGGTGGCGTCCATTCACTGCTCAGTTCGAGCATCTGATTTTGGTAGGTCGGGTATTGCACCACATGGCGCGGCAGCCAGGCCCAGCCCAGGCCGCGCATCAACAGCTCGGCCATGGCGTAAAAACTGTCAGCGCGCCAGACCTGCGGGCTGATCTGTTCGCCGCCGGGGTAGCCGCTTTGTTGCGGGGTGATCAGCAACTGCCGATGCCGCGCCAGTTTCTGTCGGGTGATGGCGGTTTCGCTGGCTAACGGATGCGTAATCGCACAAACCGTGACCATCTCCACGCTGCCGAGCACGCGCCGTTCGAGGGCTTCGGGCATTTGCTCGTGATGGAACAGCAGACCGAGGTCGGCCTTTCGCTCCAACAGCTTGCGCGCCACATCGCCCTGAGCACCGCTGGCCAGTTGAACCTCAACGCTGGGGAAACGCTCGTCTAGCGCTTCGAGACTGTCCAGCACCGGCTGATAGGGCATTGCTTCATCCAGGGCCAGCCGCAAACGTGCTTCTTGCCCGCGCATCAGGGCCATGGCACGGCCGTCGAGCCGGTCGCATTGCCGCAACAATTCCCGCGCCTCTTCGAGCAAGGCACTCCCCGCTTCTGTCAGGCGAGGCTGGCGTCCGCTGCTGCGATCGAACAGGCTCACCCCGAGGTCGGTTTCCAGCATCGCGATCGCGCTGCTGACCGCCGACTGCGCACGCCGCGACTCCCTCGCCACGGCGGAAAACGAACGCTGCTCAGCCACACTGACAAACAGACGGATCTGTTCGAGGCTCCATTCCATGACCTGCCAACCTATCAGCCTTTGAGATAGGTAATGACTTTACCCCATCTGAGCAACGGCTAAAATCGCCGTCATTGAAGAATGCATCTGCCCTGAGGGTTATCGCCATGTCCGCCTACTACCTGCTCGCCATCGCCATCTGCGCCGAAGTGATCGGCACTGTTTCCATGAAAGCCGTCAAAGGCCTGAGCACCCCGCTGCCGCTGCTGTTGGTGATCGTCGGTTACGCCGTGGCGTTCTGGATGCTGACGCTGGTGGTGCGCACGATTCCGGTGGGCGTTGCCTACGCGGTCTGGGCCGGAATGGGCATCGTCATGGTGAGTATTGCGGCGCTGATCATCTACGGCCAGAAACTCGACCTCCCTGCCATCGGCGGCATGGCCATGATCGTGGCGGGCGTGGTGGTGATTCAGCTGTTCTCCAAAACGGCTGGCCATTAAGAGGGCATGAAAAGCGGGTGATGGAGAAGCTGCTTCCCTTATAATGGCGCGATTCGTTTCGTCACCTGAGGTCTCCATGCCATCTGCTATCTCCACTGACGTCCTGATTGTCGGCGCGGGCGTTGCCGGTCTCTGGCTCAATGCGCGGCTGCGTCGCCAGGGGTTTTCGACAGTGGTGGTGGAGAACGCCAGCCTCGGTGGCGGGCAGACGTTCAAGTCGCAAGGGATCATTCACGGCGGCGCCAAGTACGCGCTGCACGGTGCACTGTCCGGTGCCTCCGAGGCCATCGCCGACATGCCCCGCCGCTGGCGCGAGGCGCTGGACGGCAAGGGTGAACTGAATCTGTCGGGGGTTCGGTTGCTGTCCGAAGCCCACTACCTCTGGTCGCCAGGCACCATCGCCGGCAATCTCACCAGTTTTTTCGCCAGCAAGGCCGTGCGCGGTCGTGTGGATCAGGTGAAGGGCAACGATCTGCCTCCCGCTCTGCAAGACCCACGCTTCAAGGGCAAGGTCTATCGCTTGGCCGAGCTGGTGATCGACGTGCCGAGCCTGGTGCAGAAACTCGCTGAACTCGCCGGAGACAGCCTGCTGGCAGGCGAAAAAATCGAGCCGTTGCTTCACGAAGGCGAACTGGTGGGCTTGCGGGTCGACGACCGTGATATTAATGCCCAGCGCGTGGTGCTGAGCGCAGGCGGCGGCACGGCCGATCTGCTCAAGGCACTGAACGTGAATCACCCGGCCATGCAGCGTCGTCCGCTGCACATGGTCATGGTCAAGGGGCCGACACTCAAGCCGCTGTACGCTCATTGCCTCGGCGGCGGGCCGAAACCGCGCATCACCGTGACCACGCACCCGGCTGCCAATGGTGAGTGGGTCTGGTACCTGGGCGGGGACATCTCCGAAGCCGATGGCGTGGCTCGCGAACCGGCCGAGCAGATTGCTTTTGCCAAGAAAGAGCTCGCGCAATTACTGCCGTGGGTCGATCTGAGCCAGGCGCAATTCGCCACGTTGCGGGTAGACCGCGCCGAGCCTCAGCAGACCGGACTGGTCCGCCCCGACAATGCGTTTCTCGACGTGCAGGGCCGTCTGATGGTGGGCTGGCCGACCAAACTCGCCCTCGCGCCTGATTTCGCGGACCGCGTGCTGGCTTCGCTCTCCCGTGATGACATTCACCCGATCCCACAGCCGCCGTCTCCGAATCTGCCCAAACCGCCACTGGCCGTACCGGCGTGGGATGAGCTGCTGCCATGAAGACCCTGCACGATCTGCATCGACCACTGGGCGGCCTCGGCATCGACGTGTCTCCCATCGGCTTGGGCACGGTCAAGCTGGGTCGTGATCAGGGCGTGAAATACCCGAACGGTTTCACCATTCCCGACGACGACGAAGCGCGCATGCTGCTCAAGCTGGCACGGGACTTGGGCATCAACCTGATCGACACCGCTCCGGCGTATGGCCGGAGCGAAGAGCGCCTCGGCCCGTTGTTGCGCGGCCAGCGTCAGGATTGGGTGATTGTCAGCAAGGTGGGGGAAGAGTTCGAAGCAGGTCAATCGAGTCATGACTTCAGCGCCGCGCACACGCGGATGTCAGTGGAGCGCAGCCTCAAGCGTCTGGAAACCGACTTCATCGACTTAGTGCTGGTGCACTCCGATGGCAACGATCTGCACGTTCTCAACGAATGCGACGTGTATCAAACGCTGGCTGAACTGAAGCGCGAAGGCAAGATTCGCGGCTACGGCTTTTCCGGCAAAACTGTCG
Organism: Pseudomonas salicis; assembly: GCF_057128705.1. Taxonomy (NCBI): domain Bacteria; kingdom Pseudomonadati; phylum Pseudomonadota; class Gammaproteobacteria; order Pseudomonadales; family Pseudomonadaceae; genus Pseudomonas; species Pseudomonas salicis. Next base: position 214,473 of record NZ_JBSKHU010000005.1, on the reverse strand, counting down.
AGGGTGGGTTGCTGGCTTTGCAGGAAGGCGACTGCGCCATGGTCACGTACAACCTCAATGAACAGGGCGAAAAGCCTGTGCTGGACTACGCTGCTGTCCACGGCAAAGGCATCCTGATCAAAAAGGCACTGGCCAGCGGGCACGTCTGCCTGAGTCCCGGCGTCGATCCGGTGCAGGCCAGTTTCGAATTGCTCTTCGAGCATCCTGGCGTCACCGGTGCTATCGTCGGAACGATCAATCCACTGCACCTGTCCCACAACGTGACCACTGCTGCTGCCGTGCTACATAACCCGCTTCTTAGTCGCTCCTGATGACAGGCGGCCGACCCCAACGCAAGAAGGAGCCGATATGCCGCGAACCCTGATAAGAAAGAACCCCAGCAACTTCAAGACCCTGCCCCTGTTCGTCGAAGCCACCCCCGAAAGCCTGAGTTACCAGAGCGTGGGGATGCCGCTCAATTTCTCCCAGACCCTGCAACGCCGTCGCAAGATCGAGGTGGAGGACAGCGAGCGGTTTTCGACTGAACTGGCGAACCTCGGTGTCTCGGTACGGCTGACGCTGAATTGGCAGAATCGGGACTATTGGGTGCTGGTGCGCCAACGACGTCAGGACCGGGGTGACGTGGTCCTGAAGCTGATTTCCGGTTACGTCCCGGCCCATGAGCTGAATCTTCCATTGCACACGGCGATTCAGGAAGTGGCCGAAGAATGCCTGATCGAAACCCCGCAAGGCTGGCTGGGCGGGCGTTTCAACGATACCTGGCTGCCCGCGCCTTACGCGGCTGCGTTGCATTATCGCGAGGCCATGCCCTTTCGCCTGAGCCCTCTGTCTGGCGCTGCCCGTCCGGTGCGCTGCGGCGCCATGACGCTGATCGAACGCCCTCGCGCCTATGTTCATCTGCCGACAGCCTCGTTGCAGTTGATCTACGACATGCGCCTGGAAGTGCCGAAAGAGGCCCGTCCGCTGAGCCTGTTTCACGTCGATGAGGCGCTGGAAAACGATCAACTCGTCGCCCGCCTCAATCGCAGCAAACCCGATCTGTACCTGATGCCTCTGGAGAACGGATCACCGCTGCCAGAGTTGTATACGCTCAAGAACGACAAGCTCACGCCTGCGGGAACCCGGGGGCTGTACCTGGCCGAAAGCTTTGCGGCGCAGGAAGGCTGGGTGGTGCGTGAAGAGCGGATTCGCTGGAAGGACTGGCTGTTGCAGCAAGGGATGGTGCCGCCGAAAGCGAAAAAGACCGGGATCAAGCGCCGGTTGAAGGTGGGGGCGAAGCAGCTGCTGCGCATTGCGCGGCAGAAGCTGCATAAGTCATAGGTCCAGGACGCCGCATTCTTATTGGAGTTAGCAAAAACCTGTGGGAGCGAAGTTATTCGCGAAGGGCCAGGACGTTCAACACATACGCGTCGCCTGGTCGATTGTTCGCGAATAAATTCGCTCCCACAGTTAGAAGCGTCCGCCTTCAGAGCTTCGAATGCCGACGCATAGATGACGACTGAACTACTGCCCGCGAATCTTCTCGACAATCGCCGTGGTCGAGCTGTTCTCGACCAGCCCCAGCACCCGAACCTCCCCGCCATACGCCTGCACAATCGACGCACCGACGACCTGATCCACGCTGTAATCCCCGCCTTTGACCAGCACGTCCGGCTTGACGTGGGTCAGCAGGTTTTCGGGCGTGCCTTCCGGGAAGCTGATGACCCAGTCCACGGCCCCCAGACCAGCCAGCACCGCCATGCGACGGTCGACGCTATTGATTGGGCGTCCAGGGCCTTTAAGGCGGCTGACTGATGCGTCGTCGTTAACCGCCACGATCAAACGATCGCCTTGGGCGCGAGCCTGCTCCAGGTAGGTTACGTGGCCCGCATGGAGAATGTCGAAACAACCGTTGGTGAACACGATCGTCTCGCCGTGGGCACGGGCGTCGTCGATGGCCAACAGCAGCTGGTCAAGGCTCAACACCCCGCGCTCGGAACCTTCAGCGCGCTGAATGGCGCGGCGCAGTTCAGGTGCGCTGATGGCCGCCGTACCCAGTTTGCCGACCACGATACCGGCGGCCAGATTGGCCAGCGCCACCGCATGGGGCAATTCCTCACCGGCCGCGATGGCCGCGGCCAGCGTGGAAATCACGGTGTCGCCTGCGCCTGTCACGTCGAACACTTCGCGGGCTCGGGCAGGCAGGTGCAACGCCTGCTGATCGGGACGCAACAGGGTCATGCCGTGTTCGCCACGGGTGACCAGCAACGCACCCAACTCAAGCTCGGACATCAATTGCGCGCCCTTCGCGACCAGTTCGGCTTCATCGACGCAATGGCCGACGATGGCTTCGAATTCGCTGAGGTTCGGGGTGATGACACTCGCGCCACGGTAGATCGCGAAATCCTTGCCTTTCGGGTCCGCCAGCACAGGAATGCCCCGGTCGCGAGCGGCCTTGATCAGCACTTGATGGTTTTTTAGCGCGCCTTTGCCGTAGTCGGACAGGACCAGCACCTTGACGCCCTCAAGCAGGGAATCGACTTCATCGCTCAAAGCGAGCGCGTCGGTGGCGAACGGTTCTTCGAAATCGATGCGCAGCAGTTGCTGATGGCGGCTCATGACGCGCAGTTTGACGATGGTTGGCTGATGAGCGATCTGCTGGAAACGTGCAGTCACGCCTGCGGCCTTGAGGCTGTTGCTCAAGCTTTCAGCGGCTTCGTCCTGGCCAGTCACGCCAACGAGCGAGGCTTTGGCCCCCAGTGCGGCGATGTTCAACGCCACGTTGGCGGCGCCGCCGGGACGGTCTTCGATCTGATCGACCTTGACCACTGGCACCGGGGCCTCAGGTGAAATCCTTGAGGTACCGCCATGCCAGTAGCGGTCGAGCATGACATCGCCCACTACCAGAACTGGTGCCTGATCGAAACGCGGCATGGACAACTTCATCGAACAACCCGTAACTAAGAATGAACAGGGGCGGAATCTTAGCACAGGGTTTCAATGGCTTGAGGCAGGAAGGGAAACTCGGTGTGACAGTCAGTGCCGATCACGGGTGTAGGAACGACACAACGCCATGTAGGAGCGCGCTTGCCCGCGAACTGGGTTGTGTCATTCGGTATTTGCGTATCTGGTCTGGCGCTATCGCGAGCAAGCTCACTCCTACAGGGTCGAAGGTCGCCCCGACATGTCGGGACAACACGGTTCGTTGTAGGAGCGAGCTTGCTCGCGATGACGGCTGGCCACGCAAAATCAAGGACAGTCGTTTACACCGCACCGACCGGCGCAGGCTCGTCCAGACCCATGGCGTGCAGGCGGGCGTAGTAGCCGTTCTGCACAAGCAGTTGTGCATGGGTGCCGCGCTCGACGATACGGCCCTGATCCATGACCAGAATCAGATCGGCCCGCTCAATGGTGGACAGCCGATGCGCGATGACCAGCGTGGTACGGCCTTTCATCACGTGGTCCAGCGCGGCCTGAATGTGCCGCTCGGACTCGGTGTCCAGCGCCGAGGTCGCTTCGTCGAGAATCAGCAGCGGAGCGTTTTTCAACAAGGCGCGCGCAATGGCCAGACGCTGACGTTGGCCACCCGACAGCAGTACACCGTTTTCACCCACCTGTGTATCGAACCCTTCAGGGAGCTGATCGACAAACTCCCTGGCATAGGCGTCCGCTGCAGCGGCTTCGATGTCGGCACGCGGCGCATCGGCCAGATCACCGTAGGCGATGTTATTGGCAACGCTGTCGTTGAACAGGGTTACGTTCTGATTCACCTGAGCCACATGCTTGCGAAGGTTACGCAAGCGATAGTTCTCGATCTCGACGCCATCGAGCAGGATCTCGCCCGAAGTGTGGTGATAAAAGCGCGGAATCAGGTTCGCCAGCGTCGACTTGCCGCTGCCTGAGCGGCCTACCAGCGCAATCATCTGCCCCGGTGCTGCCGAGAAACTGATGTCGTGCAAAACCTGACGCTCGGTCTCGGGGTAGGTGAAGCTTAAATTGCGGATTTCCAGATGCCCCTGCACCCGATCCAGCTCCACCGTTCCGGTGTCCACTTCCGGCTCTTCATCGAACTGTTCGAAAATGCTTTCCGCGCCCGCAACACCTTTCTGGATCGTCGAGCTGACTTCGGAAAGCTGACGAATCGGCTTGGGCAGCAAGCCTGCCGCCGTGATGTAGGCCACCAGATCGCCCGCCGTCGCATCGCCACGCAGCCACAGCACCAGAAACATCAGCACGGCCATGGCGGTGTAGATCACCAGTTGCAGCATCGGGGTGTAGATCGACCCCGTCTTGGTCATGCGCAGCTGTTTGTCGGTGTTGCTGGTGGAGGCCTTGGCGAAACGCTCTTCTTCATACGCCTCGCCGCCAAAGCTACGAACGACGCGATAGCCCTGAATGGTCTCGGAAGCGACGTGGGTCACATCCCCCATCGCCACCTGGATTTTCTTGCTCTGCTTACGGAATTTCTTGCTGGAGCTGCCGACCATCACGGCGATCAACGGCAGGATCGCCAGCATGACAATCGTCAGTTTCCAGTTCATCCACACCAGATAGAAGAACAGGAACACGATGGTCAGGCCTTCGCGGATCACCACTTTGATCGCGTCGGTCGCCGCACCGGTGACCATGGTCACGTTGAAAGTAATGCGTGAAATCAGGTGCCCGGTATTGTGGGTGTCGAAATAGCGATTGGGCAGGACCAGCAGTTTGTTGAACAACTCGACCCGCAGGTCGTGGACCAGGCCCAGCGAGACCTTGGCCAGGAAATAGTTGCCCAGATACGACCCCAAGCCCTGCCACGCCGCGATCAAGACGATCAGCAACGGCACAGCCTGCAGCAATTGCAGGTCCTTGAGGTATGGCGTGTCGGGAAACAGCGCCGCTTCGGGATTGGTCAGTCCATCGACGAAATATTTGAGAATGCCGGCCAGCATGGGCTGGGTCGAGGCGAAAATGACGAAACCGACGATGCTGAGCAGGAAGACGCCCACGTAAGGCTTCACGTAGGTCAGCAGTCGGAGATAGATTTTCAGGCTTGAGGATTCGCGGTTCTCTGGCGTGCTCATAGTCATCGATACGATAAAAAGAGCCGGAATACTAACACATGGGCGGGGGGTTGGGCCTCAGGCGGCAGGCTGGGGTATGATGGCGGCCATTTTCGAAGGAGCCCGCATGCGCGCACTCGCCTACTCTGACTACCAAGCCTTACGCAGAGATGCCGAAGTCATTGAAGCCGACTTCTTCGGAGACAAGGTGCTCCGCCTCACCGACGGCAACTTCATGAAGCTGTTCCGGCGCAAACGCCTGATCTCCTCCGCAGCGTTCTTTCCATACGCCAAGCGTTTCGCCAAAAACGCGCTGACCCTTCGCAAACGCGGCATTCCGTGCCCGGACGTGCTCGACACCTACCGGGTGGCGGATATTGCGCGCGACGTGGTGCATTACCAGCCGCTGCCGGGGCTGACCCTGCGTCAACTGATCGCCGACCCCGCGCATTTTCAGGACGCCACGCTGCTGCGCACATTCGGTCGTTTCGTGGCTGAATTGCACAATCAGGGCATCTACTTTCGTTCGCTGCACTTGGGCAACGTGGTAATGACCCCGGAAAACGAACTGGGGCTGATCGACATCGCCGACATGAAGACCCTGCGTCGTCCGCTGCGCAAAAACCTGTGCCTGCGCAATTTCCAGCACATGCGTCGCTACAAGAGCGACCATGCGTGGCTGCTTCAGCAGGATGGGGATCTGTTCTTCGAGAGTTACATCGAGCACAGCGCGCATCAGTGGAAACGCCAACTGCTCAGCGAGCACCTGGCGTTGGCGAAGGCGTAACGTGGGAATGGCTAGCTGAGCGCGGCCTTTTTCTCGGATTTACCGAGGCACAGCGACAGCACGAACGGCATCCACACCACCATCCACATGGCGCGCGCCCGGCCAAACACGGTGAACACGTCAAACTGCACGGCGACGGTGGCGAATACCCAGATCATCAGGATGGCCATGCCCAACGCCTCGTTGCGGTGACGCCAGGCACGCAGGCCCAACCACAGCCACAAGACGATCCACAGCACCGTAAACGGAATGCCGTACTGCACGGCCGTGTCGAGTATCAGGTTGTGACAATGGCCGAAGATGACACCGCCGGCCGAGACTTCGTAATCACTGCTCAGACCAATGCCCAGCCAAGGGCGTTGGTGAATCAAGTCGACGGCCCCCCTGATCAGCACCATGCGCTCGGAATCGCCGCGCTGCAGGATCGACGGTTCAAAAATGGCCAGGGCGACGGCGGCGACCAGCGCCAGAATCGCGAGGGTGCGATAGAACCGCCCGCCACCCAGCAACACGACCACGGCGGCCACGGCCATCAGCGAAACAATCGAGCCACGGCTGCCGGTCAGGATGACGAAGGCGACCGAACACGCCTGAAGCAGCGCCCATAGAACGCGCCCACTGTTTTTTTGCGGCCACCACGTACAGCTGAGCACCACCAGTGCGGCGATGGTGTAACCCGCAGGATTGGGGTTGTCCATGAAACCGCCGAAGCCGTACATCCGGTCGATGCCACGAATCGGGTAGGCGATCAGCGCAGCCAGAGAATACAGCCCCCCCAGCCCGCCCCACAAAATCAGCATGCTTTGCAGGGGCCGGTTGAACGTTCGTCCCCAGACGATCCAGCCCAGAATCAGCATGAGAAAGAACAGTTCGCGCTTGATGATGGTCAAGTAGCGCTCCGCCCCGTCACTCCACGCGAGCGAAATCAGTGACCAGACGAACAACAGCAGAAACAGCCAGAGCTCGCGGCGGTTGAGTACCGTATGGCGAAATTCGTGGAAATAACGAGCGATCAGGTACAGGCAAGGCAAGTAAACGAACGCAGTCAGCAGCCAACTGTAGAACTTCATCGTGGGTGTCAGCAGAACGCCCGCGACACTCCAGAACAAACCGAAGGCCAGTACCACACCGGCCAAGCCAAGATGCGCGCTGACCGTACGAAGCTGCTCACTACCCTGTGTGAAAACGCGGCTAACCCATGGCTGATTCTGTAGGGACTGACTCACTGTGCACCCTTGGGCTTACGGTATTTGAAAACGAAGTGTCGGAACCGCTTCCATGTCACGCGGTTCCAGCGGTGCACGGGCACACTGGCGAACAGGCTGCGAGCGAACGGTTTGTCCGCCACGACCGACTCTTTCAACGCCTTGTTGATGATCGCCAGACGGCCCGCTTCATAGGCAGGATTGTCCTGGTAGGCCTCGATCACTTTCAGGTCATAGATCAGCTGACTCTTATACGCCGTCTTGGAGATGTTGGTGTCGTGGCGTCGATACAGCGTGACTCGGTCCGGCAAAATATGCACCTGATAGCCCGCCTTGGCGATGCGCAGGGTCATCTGGAAATCCTGGACCTTGATTGTGGGGTCATAGCCGCCCACGTTGTCGATGGCTTCGCGCCGGTACATGGCGACCGGGCCGCCGACGGCATAGGCATCGGCCAACAGCTCGTCGAAGCTCCAGCGCTGGACCGGCGCATGGCTGGCCACCTTGTGCTTGAGGGGATTGCCAACGGAGTCGATGTAGATGACCTTCGCACCGAGCAACCCGACTTCCGGGTGCTCTTGCATGTAGCTGACCTGGCGGCGAATTCGTCCGGCCAGCATCACGTCATCGGAATCGTGGGTCACCACCAGATCGCCACGGGCGTGGCTCAAGGCGTTGTTGAGCGCGGCGCTGACGCCCTGGTTGTCCTGCTGATAGAACTGAAAATCATGAACCTTGCGCAGCGCTTCGATTTTCTCCGCGCTGGCGTCGGTGGAGCCGTCGTTGACGACGATCAGCTCAAAATTGTCGTAGTCCTGCTCCAGCACGCTAAGCAGGGACTCCTCGATGTAACGCTCATGGTTGAAACACGGCACTAAAATCGAGACTAATGGCCATTTCATACCCGCACTCGATCCTTGGCTTCTGGCTGCGCCTTCAATGGCCACATTTCTGAAGGCTGACGACGGATGTCCTGGCAACCTGACAGTGTGAAAAATGGCATGCGGAGATTATCTGGTTTCAAATTAATATCATTATTTTCAGCGCATGAACCGTTCAAATCAAATCCCTAATGCTGCCCGCAGCCTCTCGACACCGCTCACTGGCGCCTGCTCGCGCAATGCCGGCTCAAGCTCACGCACGATGCGTGCGCCAATCGCCCCGAATCCAAACTGAGACACTGCCAGATCGCGCCCGTTGACCGCAATACGCGCAGCAAGACTCGGATCATCCCGCAGGATCGCGAGCTTTTTCTGTAATTGGGGTATGTCGCTGTAAAACACCACGTTGTGCATGTCTTGCAGGCCCAACGCACGGCTCTCGGCGTCGCCTTGATCATAGGCAAACAGCACACAACCACAGGCCATTGCCTCGAAATTCTTGATCATGAATTCGCCCATGCCGACGTCTGCACTCACGAAGAAACGGATGCGGTTCAGGGTGTCGCCGTATTCCTGGCCGGACTTGGTGCGGGTCACCACCAGTTTCTCGACCTGGCCAAGCTCGTCAAGCAATGCCTTGCGACCGCTGTAGGCGACGCTATTGGTGCTGCCGACGAATGCCAGTTCGATGTCCCGCTCACGGCCTTGGTCGCTGAGCAACGTCTGATCGTAGCCCTTGGGCACGAACACCGCGTCAAAACCTTCTTCTCTCAGGCGCTCGCTGACCACGAAACCGGAACTGAGAACGCGCACCCACGGCAGCTTGCGGTAATGCGCGCTGAACTTGCCGGTGTACTTGCAAGGGATGTAGTTCTGATAGGCATCGTGTTCAAGGATCACCAGATTGGGGACCGTACGGATGAAGCCCGCCTGACGGATTTCCTGCTTGAACCGCAGGAAGAACACGATACGGTCGTATTTCTTGACGTCCACATGCTGGCGGAAATAGCGGCGCAGGTTGCGCTGCTCGTCAGAGGTCAGCCAACGCAGGTCACACTCGCAATGGGCTGCGACGCCTTCGTAAAGACGATCCAGAATGGCACGTTGCTCTTTCTGGACCAGAAACAAAACCTTCATGGGCTTCCTTTTAAAACCAGATCACTACCCGCCCGGCCGCTCAATCCCCGTTTCGGGGCAGAGGGCAATCAGATTTCCTTGCGCCAGAACAGTTCGTGCCGGCGCACGGCCTTTCTGAAAAATTCGTTTTCGCCTTCCGCCGGCCAGTGGCGACCGGCCAGCTTTTTCTGCAACCAGCGCCGAATGCGACGTTTGAGCGGCGCCGGCGGCTGCAGGTCATGCATCATACCCAAGGCCATGGCCTTGTCTCGCTGCCGTTCAGTATCCAGCTCGATACTGTAAGGCACTAATTCCTGCGCAGGATCGAACACCGGCGGCAAGGCGACCCCGCTATAGACATCGCCCATCGGCCAACGATCATTGTCATGAAGATGATTCGCGTAACCGAGTATCACGCTCGGTTGCCAGGCCAGTCCTTGCAACGCTTCCAGCACCGCCGCCTGCGAACAGATGTGGTCTGGATGCGGGTCGATGGTGGCGTGAGGCATGACCAACACTTCAGGCCTGGCCTCCAACAGCAGCGCGCGCAGATCGGCAATCAGGTTATTCCACGTCGGTGCGCCATCGGCATCGCCCGGCAACGTCAGCGTATTGAACTGCCTGAACAGTCGGGTATCGCACAGATCCGCTTCCCGGGAGGCGATCGGTCGATCGGGGGCCGCCTGCATCGCAGGCAATTGAAGGCAGAAGTAGCCCAGCTGAACGCAGCGGGATTCGGGCACTCCAGCCCAGCGCGGGACGGTGATGCTGTCCCACGCACGCAGCCGGCCCTTTGTCCGCGCCGCTTCGGCCGGGGCCATGCCCATCTCCTGATAGTGTTCGGCCTCGATTTCACCCGCGGTGAGTGTGACGATCCAGCTTTCGTCAGCCTGGCTGTACAGACCAAATGCCGCCAGTTCGGCGTCATCGGCGTGGGGCGCGATGACCATCACACGCTGGCGGCGGGCGTCGGGATGGGCAAACGACCACAGCCGGGGCTCGCCCTGAATGCTGCAGCGGCGCCCGCGAATACGCAGTTCGTTGGCGGTGAGCGCCGCGCTGAGCCCCGTGAGATTCAGATAGCGAAGCCCTTTCACACCGCGCTCGAAAGCTTGACTGTCGTGCAGATCGCCGCCGATCAACTCAACCGATGGGTCGAAGAAGCGCCCCAGCCATGAGCTCTTGATGCGCAACGCCAGAATCAGGGTTTCATCGCCGCTCAGCGGGGGCAGTTGATCGACCAGCAACCGATCACCCTGAACGCAGACCCCTGCCACCTCGTTCTGCGCGGGCAGCCGATACTGATAGTCGTCGCTCGGCGCGTAGAACAGATGATCGGAAAACCAGGCCTCATGAGCGACCCACCCCAGTAGCGCCAACACCGGTGGCAGCCACCAGGCGACGAGTACACCGAACAGCACCAGAATCGCCAATGCCACCAGCAGCGCCACACGCTTGTTGCGGCGGTGGCGCTTGAGCAATGCCTGTTTGCGGCTCAACGTTGAAATACCGGAACGGGGTTGCACCAACGATCCTTATACTCACGATCGGCGCGACCAAACGAGAAACGCAAGGCCTTGCCCCGCGCCCGTGCTTCTTCCCAGGCGCTCTGTGTGTTGAGAAAGCTCAACACGCTGCCAGGACTGAAATCGCGGGTTTCGGGGTCAACGCCGCCGTTGACGTATTCGATGCTGATCCACTCCGGCGCTTCGACGCGGTAGATCAGTTGAATGGCAATGGGCGCGTCATTCAGAAAGATCACCGAGCCGATCAGCAGATCGCGCAGCAGCTCGACCACCTCGGCCATGCGCTCGGCGCCCGTGGCAGCGAACCCCCACCGGCGCTGAAACAGATCGCAGTACATGCGGGCAATGTCGGCGCTGTTGAAGTCGGTGATAGGACGCACCACGCCGCCCGCCTCTTCCAGCAGACGCAGCTCGCGGCGCTGGTTGTAGCGAAACTTCTTGGAGAGGTCTTCGGGTGCGCGGGCCATCGCCAAAGACTCGGTCTGCGGCAGGAGTTCGGCAAAACGCCCCTGATTCAGCTCCGAAAGATAACGGCCGCGATGACGCAACGGGGCTTGGGTATCGGCAGCGGCGGGCAGAATCAGCTCAGCATTGCCCAGATCGAACAGGCCTTTTTTGCCGCGGCTTTTCAGCACGTCTTTGGACAGCGCCAGCGAACGCCCCCACGTCGGGATCGCGGCCTTCAACTCACCGCCTTGCGACCAGCCCAGATAACGCACGGGGATGTCAGCCAACCCGGCCAATCGCTCAACCACCAGAGGATGCGTGGCGACACTGCCGCCAAATCGGTCCCAGGCGCCCTGATACGCAGCCGCGTCGATGGGTGTCCAGCCACGTTCTCGCCAGGCTTGAAAACGATTGAGCATCAGGACTCCGCAGTCAGGTCGGTGACTTGCGGCAAACGCCAGAAGACGTTGCGAACGGCGTCGTCTGAGAACCGTTCACGCACACGATCCAGCATCATCTCGGCACAGGCATTTCGCTGTTCGGCATCCAGTCGCGACAGGTGCGCCAGGCCTTGGGCCAAGTGCTCGGCGTCGCCCAGCGGGAAGAGAATACCCACGCTTTCGACCACTTCCTTGGCACCGCCCGCCGCCGTGGCAATCACCGGCACGCCCGCGACCATGGCTTCCAGCAGGACCATGCCGAAGGGTTCGTGATCGGAACTGAGGGCGAACGCATCGAACGCCTTGAAATAGCGGCTGGCCAGGGGCACCTGACCTAGCAGCATGACCTGCCGACCGATGCCCAGCTCCATCGCCAGCTCTTTCAGGTCCTGCTCAAGACGCCCCTTGCCCAAAATCACCAGTTGGCTGTCAGCAGGCAGGTTGGGAAGTGCCTGCGCAAAACCGCGCAGCAGCGTGGCCTGATCCTTGTCAGGGTGAAGACGACCGACGTTTCCCACGACCCACGAGCCTTGCGGCAAGCCCAACGCTTCGCGAGCCTCTTCGCGTGACGCTTGGGTTGCGGCGAGTTGATCGATGTCAATGCGGTTATAAAGCGTTTGAATACGTCCGGTCGGCCATTTCGGCAGACACTTGCGCATATCGTCCCGCACCGCATCGGACACGCCGAGCAGGCTCAAACGCATGCGAAACAGGTGAGCGAACAGTTTTCGGCTGCGGCGCTCATAGTCGCCAAAGGCGTGATGCACACCGATCACCGGCAAGCGCGTGGCCAGTAAAGCGATGTAGATGGGCTTGAAACGATGGGCGATGCAGAACGCGAAATCCCGGGAGGCGGCGATTTTGCGCAAGTCGCGGATGGCGCCCAGCTTCAGGCCACGAATGGCCTTGGAGCTGTATTCCATGAACAGGACTTCATCCGACGAGCAGCCCGCTGCGACATCAGGGTCGGCAGCGCCCGTCAGGAATACCGTAGTGACCCGGTATCCCTTGCCCGCGAACAGGCTGGCGTATTGACGGGCACAGTCGAGGAACGGCCCGTCATAGCCGTGGCAGAACTGCAACACATGGCGCTCAGCCGAGCGTGTCATAAGCGTCCGCGCCGTCTTTGACTACCAGGATGTCTTCCATGATCAGGTACTGCAGGTCCGAGCCGAAGAACATGTTCAGCGCGTCGGTTGGCGAGCAGATCATCGGTTCGCCGCGACGGTTGAGCGAGGTGTTCAGCGACACGCCGTTGCCGGTCAGGTTTTCCAGCGCCTTCATCATGTCGTAGTAACGCGGGTTGTATTCGCGCTTCAGGACCTGGGCACGGGACGTACCGTCTTCGTGGACGACTTCCGGCACGCGGGTCTTCCACTCTTCGGCGACTTCGAAGGTGAAGGTCATGAACGGCGCAGGGTGATCGATCTTGATCATCTGCGGCGCCACGGTGTCGAGCATCGACGGGCAGAAAGGCCTCCAGCGCTCGCGGAACTTGATCTGGTGGTTGATGCGGTCGGCCACACCGGCCACGCTCGGGCAACCGATGATCGAACGACCGCCCAACGCACGTGGACCGAACTCCATGCGTCCCTGGAACCAGGCGACAGGGTTGCCGTCGACCATGATTTTGGCGATCTGCTCCGGCATGTTGTCGAGCTTGCGCCATGCAGGCGCGCTCGGGTGACGGGCACAGGCGGCGATAACGTCTTCGTTGCTGTACGAAGGGCCGAGGTAGACGTGTTCCATCTTCTCGACCGGCACACCACGGGCGTGAGAAACATAGGCCGCTGCACCGACCGCTGTACCGGCGTCACCGGACGCGGGCTGAACGAACAGCTCTTTCACTTCCGGACGCGCGATGATCTTCTGGTTCAGCTTGACGTTCAGCGCGCAGCCACCGGCGAAGGCAATCTTGCCGGTTTCCTTGAGGATGTCGCCCAGGTAGTGATCCATCATTTGCAGCGCCAGCTTCTCGAACAGCGCCTGCATGCTCGCCGCGTAGTGGATGTACGGCTCATCGGCGATGTCGCCTTCGCGCTTCGGACCCAGCCATTCGATCAGCTTCGGCGAGAAATAGAAGCCTTTGCCTTTCTCTTTATAACGGCGCAGACCGATGACGTTGGCGTATTCGGTGTTGATCACCAATTCGCCGTTTTCGAAGCTCGCCAGACGCGAGAAATCGTATTTGGACGCATCGCCGTATGGCGCCATGCCCATGACCTTGAACTCGCCGTCGAGCATTTCAAAGCCGAGGAACTCAGTGATCGCACCATACAGGCCACCGAGGGAGTCCGGGTCGTAGAATTCCTTGATCTTGTGGATCTTGCCGTTCTCGCCATAACCGAAAAAGGTCGTGGCGTACTCGCCCTTGCCGTCGATGCCCAGAATCGCGGTTTTCTCTTTGAAACCGGAGCAGTGATAAGCGCTGGAGGCGTGAGCCAAGTGGTGCTCGACCGGCTCGATCTTGACTTTTTTCGGGTCGAAGCCCAGTTGTTCGAGGCACCAGACGATCTTGTTGCGATAGCGCTTGTAGCGACGGTTGCCCATCAGGATGGCGTCGAGCGCGCGGTCCGGGGCGTACCAGTAACGCTTGGCGTAGTGCCAACGCGCTTCGCCGAACAGGCTGATCGGGGCAAACGGGATGGCCACCACATCGACATCAGACGGTTTGATGCCAGCCTGCTCAAGACAGAACTTCGCAGACTCGTACGGCATGCGGTTCTTTGCGTGCTTGTCGCGAACGAAGCGCTCTTCCTCGGCGGCTGCAATCAGCTTGCCGTCGATGTAAAGGGCTGCGGAAGGATCATGGCTAAGGGCGCCGGACAGGCCAAGGATCGTCAATGCCACTAGGGTCTAGCCTCTTAAAGTCTGCAAGCAGGCGTCGTGCGCCTGACAAATAAGGTGCGCCTGGCGCGGGTGCGGCGGGCAGCTAAAGGGCGGGATTATAGCGTAATGAACTGCGATATGGCGCAGCCCGAACAAAACCGCTTCAGGACACGCGACGACGCTGACCTGGCTCAATATGACTCAGCATCAGGGGCCATTATCGAAAACCCGGCTTGATGCCGTGCACTACATATCTACCGCCATTTCCTGATCGACTCGTGATTGATTCGCTCCATGAATCAAGCGGCCTGCCCGCGCCATGGATGCCCTGCCGGACAGGGCGAATCAGGAACCCCACATCATGCAGACGTTTACTCCCACGCGGCCCTCGCCCGCACTCACCCACCCTGCCGCTGCCAGTGCGCTCAAGCGTCTGACCGAGTCCTGCGAAACGCTGACGACTGAGCTGTTGCAGCTTTCCTCTCCACACGCCGCGCTGCTCGACGCCCTGAAAACCGGCGAACAAACCGCCATCGAGCAAGAAACCGGCACGCTGCTCGAGACGCTGGACACCTACTGGCGCACCAAAAGCGCCCAAGGTCAAAGCCGACGCAAACTGTTCACCACCTTGTTCGAAAAAGCATTACGGGACGAGGTCGCGCTCAAGTCCCATGAAAATGACTTGCTGCCGAACGCCCTGGAGTGTCTGCCCGGCTCGCTGGACACAGACGCACAGGACCAACCTACGGTCTGCGCACTGCACATTGCCATCGACGCGCACGCCCTGGCGGAAATCCATGGTGCGCTGGTCATGAGCCTCGCGTCGGGCCGCACTCTGCTCGCGCTGCCGGGCAGCGGCGTGTCGGAGTTCGCGACACAGCGATCCATGCTCGACACGGTCGCGCACTGGCTCAACGACAACGCATTGCGGTGGGGCTTGCTCATCAACGCCGAACAGCGTCATCAGGATGCCCTGTTTGCGGCCACGGACGATCCGGACGTGTATCTGGAGCCTTTCGACTCAAACGATGTGCAACTGCGCCTCGTCACCGGAAACCCTTATCGCCACGCCATCCAGCGCTTAATCGAGAAACAGCGCGCAGACGTGTTGTACGTCTGCGGCGAGGGACGAAACCCGGACTCGACCCTGCACGCGAATCAGATCGAAGGCGCGGTGAGCCTGTCAGGCGTGTTCGGCCCCCGGGCGATGCTGGAGCGACGCGAGCTGACTCTGGCCGAGCGCAAGGCGCGAATGGCGCTGCCCGACTGGATCAAACTGGCCTCGGGCGAAGACCTGGACGAATACCGTCAGCGTCTGAAACGTTTTGAGGACGGGCATACCGCATTGGCAAGCGCGCTGAACGGTGCGGCATCAGCGGAGCAATACGCGAAGGTGAGCTTGCGCGCACGCCTGGCCAGCGACCTTGGTTATGATCTGGCGCCCGAATCGATCACAGTCAGCACCCGTCGGACCCTTCCGGTGACGCGTGAGACCTACACCGTCACCCGCACACTCCCGGAACTGGCGTTGTACGGTCTGCACCCGAATGACCTGAGCGAAGGCTCGGAATTCCTGACCCATACCACCGTGAATATCGACGGCCGCCCCGTCGGAGCTACCCATGCCTCGCTGACTCCAGCGTATGCCGGCCGAGTGGTCGATGAACTGAAACTGCGCTTGAGCTTTGCTGAGTACCAGCGCGAAGCCTACGGAAAGCCGGCCAACCAGAAACTGATGCGTGAACTGCTCGACCTGCAAATCGCCGAATCCGCGTATGTCGCCAAAATGCAGGGGCACCTCTCGCTTGACGACTTCAACGTGGTAACCGCAGTGACTGAGGGCGTGCTCACCGCCACCGACCAGGTGTTACGCATTCAGCACATCAGGATCAATAACCGGGCCACGCTGAGTCGCACCCTGGTGTTCCGAAAGGAAAACGCGGCGGGCGAACTGCAACGGCTGATCATGTTCGCCTCGGACGCCCCTCGCCCTCAGCTGTTCCAGAGTTTCAACAGCGAGACGCAAATGCTCCACGAACTGGTGGCCTGGACCGCCAGCCCGGAAATGACCCGCTACCTCATCGACCAACTGAATGTGGCTGATCGTCCCGCGCTCAATTCAACCCTCGACGCACTGCGTGAGAAGCCGTTTCCTCGCGCCGATTTTTTGCGCCTTGTCACTCAGGAAAGCTACGACAACGCGCTGCAAACCCTCGTCATCCAAGGGATGAACGTGGTGCGCTCGCAGAATGAGGCCCACACCCCGAACTGGTACATCCGCGCCAGCAGTGAACAGCGTCAGCAGCTGCTGGCGCTGGAGGACGCGGCCAACGGGGCTATCACGAACTATGCCGCGCAGCCGCACACACGGGTTCAGGATTTCGAAGACTATGTTCATCAGCGCGCCAGCG
The DNA here is from genome assembly GCF_057128705.1 of Pseudomonas salicis. Lineage (NCBI taxonomy): Bacteria > Pseudomonadati > Pseudomonadota > Gammaproteobacteria > Pseudomonadales > Pseudomonadaceae > Pseudomonas > Pseudomonas salicis. The sequence goes on along the minus strand of NZ_JBSKHU010000005.1, from coordinate 197,807 downwards.
AGAAGATTTGTCAGTTACTGAAGGTGCCGACGGGAACGGTCGATCCTGATCACATCATCGTGAAGACCGAGCGTGAAGCGCTGAGCTACACCGCAATGATGCGAAACGGCTACGACGACAGTTTTGGCGTGTTTAAACCCACGGCCGACACGACGGCCACGTTCAGCGGTCCGCAGGGCATCGACCTCAGCCCGTTGACGCCCGCCTCCGTTGCCGGGTCGGTTCGGGGAAAATGGCTCGCCGACGCTTATCGCGATCTGGTGAAACGCACGCTGCTTGATCCGCAGTCCGAAGGCTACGGCTACCGGCGCCAGACCCGCGCGCTGATCACACGCCTGAACATGCAGGCCGCCGCCCTGCGCAGCCTGCTGAAGGGGCACATCGACGAAACGCAGTATGAGTGGCTGCAACAGAGCATCCGCCATCTGAACGACGCGACGCCCGAGGTTCGCGCTCACCACCCCGTCTATCCATTGCAGATCCACATCGACAAGCCCTTCATCGCGCTGCACATGGGCGGGATCAGTCAGTTGGTGGTCACCGACACGAACTTGATCCACATCGAAACCGTTCAGGGTTGCTATGCACTGATGCCGACGGAAGTCAGACTGGCGGCGCTGCTGTACACGCCAAATGCGCCGGACGGTCTGGAGTTCAGGGCCTTCAGTTCGTTCGTTGATTCCCTCGGTGCGCCGGGGATGATCGATTACTACAAGGACCGCTGTCGCATCAACGCCCGCCGCGTGCTGTCGTTTTTTCTGAATGACATGAAAACAGGCAATGGCAATAAACGACCGGTGCTGCCTGCCGAGCCTATCGCCGACTTCGCGCAGGTTTGCTTCAACCGAAAGATCGAACGCAAACTGCGCGACGCCGAAGAAACCTCCACCAATCGCCATGACATGCTGAGCCAGGTGATCTGGAACAGCGTGGACATCATCGCCACCGTAGTGACGGCGCCCTTTCCACCACTGAGTTTTGCCGTGGGTGTGGCCCTCGCGTTACGCGATGCGGGCAAGGCGGTTCAGGCACTGGCCGGGCATGAGCCGGAATCGGCGTCGGGTCTGTTTCTCGCGGCAGGGTTGAACCTGCTGGGGGCTTACGGCGACTTGAAACAAGGACTGAAAGGCTTTGGCGGCGTTGCACGCAAGCTGGCCGAGCGCTCGAAACAGGGGGCACGTCCCGCAGCGCTGAAAAAACCGTCACGCACACGGATGAAGCTGCATCCGGTGAAGCTCGAAGACGAACACTTTCTCCTCGGCCCGCCCAATGCCAAGGGGCAGGCGCAGGTGTATGACAACGCCGGCTTCGAACCGGATGACGCCTTCCCGACCGGTCACTACGCCAGCAAGAATGACGACGGCGTCTGGCAGCCACTGGATCAACCCTCTGCGTCCTCGCCTTCCAGCGCAGTCAATGACTACCGCGTCACCGGCGTGTCCCTGCAGGATCTGCCGCGAGTGACCGAAGGCCATGCCAACGGCGTGAGCCTCGGCCAGGGCAAGCATTACATCGAGATGAACGGCGAGGTGTATCAAGTGCACTACGACGCCAGCCTGCATTGCTGGCACATCGTCGATCCGCAGAACCCGTTCGCGTTCTTCGGTCGTCAGCCGGTGCGCCTGAACGAACAGGGGCAGTGGCAACGCATTTCACGCTCGGGCTTGCGCGGCGGGAATGACACTCCCGGCACGTTCAACCCTCTGCGCGAAGACACCCATGCAGGCACCCCAGATGCAGGGCTGCAAGCGTGGGAGTTACCTGCCAATCTGCAACCGCACATGGAAGAGATTTTGACCGGCACGTCCATGGACCCCGTGGCGTTGGGTCTGGAGGATTTCTTCGCGGCCTACTACGGCGATATGCGCCGAACCTATAGCGAGCTCAGGGAAACACTGTATCGCGACGCTCGGGCGTTCTTCGCCGAACCGATCGCACTCCCGGCGCGTCCCGCCCTTCCCGCCGTCGATGCCTCGACCACGGTCGGCGACTTTCTGGAGAGTGTCTTTGCCAACAGCAACGGTCTGGTGTTCGGTGAAGCCCCCAAATCCATCGCCAGCAAACGCCTGCTGATGACAAACATGAAGCCCCTCGCCGAGCAGCGAGTCGAGGTGCTGTACATCGAACATGTGTTCACGGACAAGCACCTGCGCAAGCTGGCGAAGTATCGCGCCAAGGGCAGCCGGGTTCGCGCCGGATCCCATGAGATCAAGGCTCATCTCAGGTACCTGAACAACAAGGCGCTGGATAACATGAGTCGCGAATTCGACTATTACCACCTCATCAAAGAGGCCCATCGTCACGGGATCGAGGTGCGCCCCTTGAATTCGTCGGTGAGTTATCCGGTCATGGCGTTCCCGGTGTCCGGGGCCGCCGGGGATAGCGCTGCTGCTCAAAAAATGAGCAATTTCTTCGGCCACAAAGTGATCGGCAGTGACGCGGCCGCCGAACCGACCCGACGCTGGGTGGCCTTGGTCGATCAGAAGCTCGCCACGACCCATGAGCACGTCCTCGGCATCGCTGAGCTGGAAGGCGCCATTAGTGTGCGTATCGAAGACGTACCTGCAGGCCGGGCAACGAAAATCAGTCAGGAAGCCACGCTGGTCAATACCGAGACGAACATGGCGTCGAGCGATTTCAAGATCGAGTTCCCCTCTTCCAGCCTGGCAGAACCTGCAACGGCTCCCGTGATTGCGGCGTCGCCTCCGGCTGCTATCCCTCAGTCCTCCGGGGCGCACGCCTCAGGAGCCAGCCTTGGATTTCAGTGGGACGAAGCTACCGGCTGGCAGCACATCGACCCTGAGCAATGGCTGCCAGAGACGCCGCCGACCGCGCTTCAGCAGTCGCTCGCCGACGCGCGCTACGACATGCCATTCGAGTCGCACGCCATCTTGTATGAGCTGGCGTATAAGGAGCATCGAGGGCTAAACAGCGAGTATTTTTTCTTCAATGAACGCCTGAATGACGTGGAGGACGTTTTCTTTGGCCTGCGGACGAAACTGCGCCACGACGCGCGCGAAATTCTGACAGCCGATCTCCCCCCGCGCCCGACGATGCCTTCGGTGGAACCGGCGCTGAGCGCCCCACAGTTCATTCAGCGCCTGTACGAGCACACCGATGGAATGGTCGTCGGGGAGTTTCATGCGTCCGTGGGCAGCAAAAAATTCCTCATCGACAACCTGTCACTGCTGGCGGAACAACAGGTGAAAACCCTGTACATGGAGCATCTGCTGACCGACCTGCACCAACTGCATCTGGACCGGTTTCATGAAACGGGTCAAATGAGCAATGAGCTTTTGAACAGCCTCCAGCATCTGGATCGAGGTCAGTTGACGGATCCGGCCAAGGCTTACAATTTCGAGATGCTAGTGATCAAGGCGCGAGAGCACGGTATTGAGGTCCGCGCCATCGATTGTGCAGCGAGCTATCACCTCAAGGGCGTGCGCGAGACCAAGACCACTCGACAGGAGATGATGAATTATTTTGCGTCCCGGACGATTCGTCGACATCAGGCGGTTGTCGGGCGGCACCGCTGGGTCGCGCTGGTCGGCAACAGCCATTCCAACCGTTACAACCAAGTTCCGGGGGTGGCCGAACTGGAAGGCGCCATCGGCGTGCGGGTCGATGACGTGGCACCGGGCACCTCGCAGGGCATCGTTCGAGATCCGGGCGAAAGCGCCCGGGCGTCAATGACCCGAGCAAACGCATTCGTGAAGGGGGATTTCAAGCTCGAAGTGGAGGTGCCGGGCAGGATCAATCAAGTCAGCCCCACCCGCATTCTGGCGCCACAACCACTGTCACTGGAGCAACGTCTGGCACGGCCGGGCATGTTCGTGACCGAACTGGAACTGGATGATGTGTACGTGATTGTCCACAGGACAAGAACGGGCGAAATCTTGCGCACGCCGGTGCAGGTCGATGAGGCCGGCAAGGTGTTCGTGGATCGTCCGGCGTGGCCAGCGGTACATCTGCAACCCTATGACGACCTTGATGCCCTGATTCTGGCGCTTGAAGACATCAACCTGACGCGAGTGGGGTAAGCCTTTAGCAGCACGGTGGGCCGGCGGTGGCGCCATTGAAATCGCTGCCGCCGGCAAGTCGGACTGCTACAGGGACGGATGTCGTTAGTACGTCTGCCCGACTCCCTCACACCGCTTTTGGCAAGCGCTGTTCCAGCAACTGGTGCAGCGCGCTGTCGGCGGGCCAGTTGCGCATGAAACGCGCGCGGTCCTTGGCGAACGCGGCAGCAAACGCGCTTCGCGAATTGTGCTGGCACATGGCGTCGAGGTCGATCAGCGCCCAGCGGTCCTGGTGCCAGAACACGTTATGGCCCTTGAGGTCGCCATGGCTGATGCGCTCGCGAATCAATTGCTCGAACAGTGCGTCCAGCGCCTGCAGTTCGTTTTCCGGCGCATCCCCCGATGCCACGTAAGGCGCGAAACGTTCGATGACGTCCGGGCCCGGCAGGTATTCGGTGACCAGATACGCCTTGCGTCGCAGCCAGAAAAAACGCTGTTCCAGCAAGGCCAACGGCTTGGGCGTGGCAATGCCGAGGAACATCAGGCGATTGCCCTCGCGCCATGAATGCCAGGCGCGGCTGGGGCGCCAGAAGCGCTTGAGCCAGTGGGCGAAGTTCTTGATGTTGTAGCGTTTGATTACCAACGGTCGGCCATCAACCTCAGTTTTGGCCACACTGGCGGCGCCGCCGGTCTTGTAGAGGTGGCCGCTGTCGATCAGGGTGTAGGCCTTGTCCAGCACCGGCAGCATCGCCGCCTCTTCCTCGCGACGAATTGCCCGCAGACCAAATGGGCCGTCCGATACGCTGAACAGGCTGCACTCGCGCCCGATCTTGATCAGGTAATCCCGCAGTCGCCAGTCGCTGACTTTGTCGATCTGCTTTTGCAGCGCTTCGACCGGCAGCGCGTGCTCGCCATTGCTCAGAAGGTAGTAGACCAGCAGTTCTTCAGTGAACGGCGCCAGGGACTTGGGCAACTGAGCGAAAAACACGCCGAGGTTTTCCAGGACTTTTGGGCGGGACAGCGGCTTGCCCGCTTCTTCGACCCGAATTCCGGCGCCGTCGATCAGGTACAGCTGGCCGTTCTGTCGCAGCAGATTGTCGAGGTGCAGGTCTTCTTGCCACAGCCCCTTGGCGTGCATCTGGCCAACGGCGGCGAGGGCTTCGCTCAGCACGGTGGTTTGCTCGTCGGCCAGCGGCGGCAGGTGCTCGACGGCTTTCCAGGCTTCGCCGAGGCTTTCGGCCTGATCGAGGAATTCGAAAAGGAGCCAGCCGCCTTCGCCTTCGTTCAGCCCTTCGGCCAGCAGCAATGGCGTGGTCAAGCCTTGCTCGGCAAGGAGCTGCACCCCGGCGCGCTCACGCTGAAAATGCCGGGGCGCCTTGCTGCCCACCAGCAATTTGGCGAGCACCGGACGCCCACGCCATATGCCCGCGCCTACGTAACGTTGACCCGGCAGCACACGCACCAGGCTCAACAGCTGCAATTCGGCAGGTCCTGCCGCATCCGCCAACGCAATGCTCATCGGCAGCGTCGGGGTACGACCGGCGTTTTTCAGTTCAGACAAACGCATCGGCGCCCTCTTCGATCAAACATGAAATGAAACGCAGACCCTGCGAACGATGATGAACCTGTAGGAGCGAATTTATTCGCGAAAAATGGTTCGGCTCACGCAAGTACGCCGGATGTACCAGCCTCTCGCGAATTAATTCGCTCCTACAGAGGACGGTGTTCATCGACATTGCACCGCTTACCGACCGCTGCGCTTATGACTGCCGCGCTTCGCCAACCGCTGCCACCAGGAATCCACCAGCCCACTGTCACCCGGCGCCTGTAAGTAGGCGGCGAGCAGTTCGCGGATTTCGGCTTCGTTCCACATCGGTGCGCGCCGTAGCAAAGGCTCGATGTCCTTGACCCGATCCCGTTGGCCGAAGATTGACTTGCGGGTTTTCTCAAGGTCGATCAACTGCGCTTGATAGGCGCTGCCTTTGGCTTTCATGAAAATGTGCTTGGGGTAAAAACAGCCATGCACCTGACCAGCCTTGTGCAACGTGCGCGCCAGTTGACCGCAGGCTTGCAGAATCGCCAGGCGCTGAGTCGCAGCCAGCGCGTCCCACTCGCTCAACAACGTGTCCAGATCGCTCCAGCCATCCAGCGCCCGAGTCATCAGAATGGCCCGACGCTCGCCATCGACCTTTTTCTCGCCATAAAACACCGCATGCAGCGCCGGAATGCCGAGCTTCTGATAGAGGCTGATGTTGCGAAACTCGCGAGAAAACGACGGCTCGCCAAACGGGTGATGCAGGGTGTGGGTCAGGTAATTGCTCTGGCGCTTGAGGTAATAACCGGAGCCTTCAAGCTCCAGGCGAAACACGCTGCTCCAGCCGCCGCGCCCGGTGTTGGGTTCGTCCACGGCGTCGAGCTGCACGTCCCACAGCGAATCGAAATCGGCCAGACCGTGGCGCTCCAGCAAGCCACGGTCGGCGTCAGCGATGAAAACACTCATTCCCGTCCCTCGAAAAAGCTGACGATGTGTCGAATGCGCTTCTTGTCCGATGCGTTCAGGCGCTCGCGCCCACGGTATTGCAGATAGAAACGCAGGCGCTGGGTCGCGGACAGGTGATATTTGGCCACCTTGTCCAGACACGCCAAGTCCTTGGTGATCCGATAACGCAGCATGAAACTGATCCAGAATGCGCCGTTCGGGCAATCGATCAGAAACACGGTCGAGCGGTCGTCCACCAACAGGTTGCGCCACTTCAGATCGTTATGGGTAAAACGATGATCGTGCATGGTCCGGGTGTAGCGCGCGACCTGCTGGCTGATTCGGTCCACCCAGGAACGGTTGTCCAGACGCTCGTCGTGGACCCGCGCCAGCTCCGACAAATCCTCGGTGCGCGGCAGTTCGCGGGTGATCAACGCGCCGCGATCATACGCGGCGCCCCGGCGCTCAAGGCCCCAGGCGATCACCTCGGCTGTCGGAATCCCCCACTTGGCGAAACGCTTGAGGTTCTGCCACTCGGACTTCACGCGAGGCCGCCCCAGATAACGGCGCAGCCCTTTGCCCGCCGCGACGTAACGTTTGACGTAGTAATTCACGCCACCACGCTCCACGCGGATCACTTCCGACAGCGGATCGCGGGTCAGCCGCTCGCCTTGCAAGGCAAACACGGCGTCCAGCGATCCAAAGTCAGCGGCCAGCTCGGCGTATTCCGGTTCAAGGTTCCACCCCGCCATCAGAGCGCATCCCCGTACCGCAATTTGCGCTGATAGAGCTTCTCGGCCTTGGCCTCCAGCCACACCAACAACGCCGACTCTTCAGCCAGAATCTGGCGCAGCGGCTGCTGGAAATAGTCTTTGAGGAAACGCATTTTGTCGCGACGGGTGAGGCCGATGTCCAGCGCCGAGAAGTACAGCGCGGCCAGGTCCTTGTTGCGCCAACGTTGAGTGATCTGATCCCGCGTCTGCGCACGGTGCAGGTCGATCACCGACAGCTTGAAGCTTTCCGGGGTGACTGGCGTGTCGGTGTGCAACAGGAAGTGGCACAGGTAGCAGTCGCGATGGTTGACCCCGGCGCGGTGCATCATGCCGACCAGCCGCGCGACTTCAGCAATATACGCCCACTTCATGCGCGGCTTGGGCGGCTGTTTCACCCAGTTGATGCTGACGTCTTCCATGCTCTCGGTCGGCGCCAGCTCTTCGGTGACGATGAACGAATGCTGCGCGGCCGGGTTGCTGCCGCGCTCGCCATAGGCCACGGAGGTCATGGTCGGGACGCCGACTTCCTTGAGGCGGTTGATCGCGTCGAATTCCTTGCCCGCGCCCAGCACCGGCAGTTTGGCGGTCAGCAGATTCTTCGCCACTTCCCCCCAGCCGATGCCGCGATGGATCTTGACGAAATAGCCGCGGCCATCGACTTCGGTGCGCAGCGTGCGGCGGTTTTCCAGCTCGCGGTACACCTGACCTTGCAACGCCTCGACGGCCTCGAACGCGTCGCGCCCGGCCCAGAGGGTCTTGAAGGGTTCAGCAAGGATCAATTTCATCCGTGGTGCTCCGCCAGAATCACATCCGCAGCGTGCTGCGGCATGCTGTAAAGGTCAGCCGTGTCAGCGAACACCAGCCCGTTCTTGCCCCAGGCCGAGCGAGCGGCATCGTCTTCGAGCATGCGGCTCAGGTATTGATTGAGCTGACGCTGCTCGAACGGCTCATCGAGGACCAACCCGCTGTCGGCTTCGGCGATGTAATGGGCATAGCCACACACCGCGCTGACCAGCACCGGCAGGCCTGCGACCAACGCTTCGAGCAGCACCGTGCCGGTGTTCTCGTTGTACGCCGGGTGAATCAACAGGTCGGCGCCCAGCAAGAAGCGCGGAATGTCGCTGCGGCCTTTCATGAAGGTCACGTTGTCGCTCAGGCCCAACGTCGTGCTCTGCAACTGGAAGACTTTGGGGTCGTCCTGACCGATGACGAACAGGCGCGTGCGTTTGCGCAACGCCGACGGCAAGGCCGCGAGGGCTTTCAGGCTACGGTCAACACCCTTGGTCTTGAAGCCGGAGCCGATCTGCACCAGCAGCAGGTCGTCATCGCCCAGCTTGAACTCGCGACGGAATTCGGCGCGGATCTCGGCGGCATTGGCCGGTGCGCGGCGGTCCTGGGAGATGCCCGGCGGCAGCAGGTGAAAGCGCTTGAGCGGCGTGTCGTAGTGCTTGATGAACAGCGGCTGCTGCACTTCGGAAATCATCAGCACTTCGGTTTTCGCGTCTTTGGCGAACACCGAGCGCTCGTATTCGGCGAAGTGGCGATAACGGCCCCAGTATTTGTACAGGCCGTGACGCAGGTTCTGCGCCTTGTCTTCATAACAGCCGTCGGCGGCGTAATACACGTCCAGACCGGGCATTTTGTTAAAACCGATCAGACGATCCACCGGACGCTTGGCCAGGTCGGCGTTCATCCAGTCGGTGAGCTTTTCATTGCGGCGATGATTGAAGATCGCCTTGACCGGCGCCACCAGCACTTCGAAGCCGGGCGGCACGTCACCTTCCCAGATCAGCGTGTAGACGCGGATCGAATGCCCACGCTGCTGACACTCCAGCGCGATGCGCATGAAATCGCGCTGCAAGCCGCCGAAGGGAAAGTATTTATAGAGCACGAATGCCAGTTGCATCACGGATGTTCCTTTGCCAGCAACAGCGAGCCCAACTGGCCCGCTACTCGCTCGGGATTCAGGCGAGTGAAGCACATCGGCCACTCGCGTTCGGTATCGACCTGACGCTGATCTTCAGGGGTCGGTCGATAGGTGCATTTCTTTTGCAGGCACGGCGCACAGGCCGGGTAATCGCCTGCGAGGTGAACCTGTGACTTGCCGTAGGCACCGGTCAGGCCGGGGTTGGTCGGGCCGAACAGCGACAGGGTCGGCACGTCCAGCGCCGCTGCCAGATGCCCAAGACCGGTGTCCACTGCCACGCAGCCTTGCGCGCCAGCCAGCACTTTAGCGACGCCTGCCAGATTCAATTTGGGCAGCACAACGGCTTTATCAAGTCCCTCGGCGATACGCTCAGCGCGCGCTTTCTCGGCAGGGTTGCCCCACGGCAGGTGCACTTCCAGACCCTGACCGATCATGCGCTCGGCCAACTGGCGCCAGTACAGCTCGGGCCAATGCTTGGTGTCCCAGGTCGTGCCATGCAGAAACAGCACAAAGGGTGCGCCACTTTCGCTGTTCAGCAGACGACTGCGATCCAGCCCGTAATCCCCCAGGCCCGCCGGAACTTGATAACCCAGCGCTTGACCGAACAATTGCCGCAAACGCTCGACGGCATGCTGCCCGCGAGCAACCGGGTAGGCCTTGTCGTAGAAACGTGCGGCCAAGGGCTCACGTGCGGAGAGCCTGTCCAGACCGGCAATCGGCGCTTTGACGTAGCGCGTCAGAAACGCGCTTTTCAGCAGGCCCTGCGCATCGATCACCAGGTCGTAACGGGTGTCGCGAAGGCGTTGCTTGAACTGGCGCCATTGGCCGTTCTTGAAGGTCTGCCACAGGTTCTTGCGCCAACGCCGGATTGCCACCGGAATCACGCCGGACACCGCCGGGTGCCAGGTCGGGATTTCCGCAAAGCCTTCCTCCACGACCCAGTCGAACTGGATGCCGGGGATGGCCTTGGCCGCATCGGTCAGCGCAGGCAGGGTATGAATGACGTCACCCAGCGACGAGGTCTTGATCAGCAGTACCCGCAAGTCAGGCGACCTCGACCGGCGTGCCGCCCAAGTGGCTCAACGACGTGATGACCGACTCGGGCTCCAGCAGGCGCAGGCAGTTGTAATGTCCGAAACGGCAGGTGCGCTCGAAACACGGGCTGCATTCGATGCCCAGTTGTACGATTTCGACCTGATCGGCCAGCGGTGGCGTGAAGCCCGGCGAGGTCGAGCCGTACACCGCCACCAACGGGCGATTCAGCGCAGCTGCGACGTGCATCAGGCCGGAGTCGTTGGAGACGACCGCATCGGCGCAGGACAGCAAATCGATGGCCTCGGCCAGGGACGTGCCGCCGCTGAGGTTGGCGGACTCTTCGCGCAGGCCGGGAATCAGTCGTTCGCGGATGCTTTCGCCCACCGCGTGATCGTTCTTTGAGCCGAACAGCCAGACCTGCCAGCCCTCGCGAATCTTGGTCTCGGCGACCTTGGCGTAGTGCTCGGACGGCCAGCGCTTGGATTCGCCGAACTCGGCACCGGGGCACAGCGCCAGCACCGGGCGGTCAAGGGTCAAACCGAATTTGGCGAGCGCGGCGTCGCGGCTGACGGCTTCGATTTGCAGGCTCGGTTTCGGATACGGACGCGGGATTTCCGCGTCCTTGTCGTAAGCCAGGGCCATGAAACGCTCGATCATCAGCGGGTATTTCTGCTTATCCAGCACGCGCACGTCGTTGAGCAGGCCGTAGCGGAACTCGCCACGCCAGCCAGTGCGTTTCGGGATACCGGCGAAGAACGGCACCAGCGCCGATTTCAGCGAGTTGGGCAGCAGAATAGCCTGGTCGTACTGGCCTTTCAGCGATTTGCCGATGCGACGACGGGTCGCCAGTTCCAGCGCGCCGTGGCCGAGCGGAAAGCTCAAGGCCGTGCGCACTTCGGGCATGCGCTCAAGAATCGGCCGACTCCACTCGGGGGCCAGCACATCGATTTCGCACTGCGGGTGACGCTGTTTCAGGCACTGGAACAGCGTTTGCGCCATCACCATGTCACCGACCCAGCTGGGCCCTACGATCAGAATTCTCATGCTCAATCCAAAAACGACCAGAAACGAGCAGGGAGGCCCATCAGACTGCGTGACGCTTCCACACAGCCTGACGCCTCCCTGTCATAGCTTTATATAGGTCCGCAAACATCCGGACTTGCAGTGTTTGGGCTGGCCCTATCGCGAGCAAGCTCACTCCTACAAGAAACGAGCGTACCTGTAGGAGTGAGCTTGCTCGCGATAGGGCCAGCAGTCATCTCAACTTTTCAGACGACTCAACTCAACCCCAACTGCCCCCAGACCCGCATCACTTCACGCCGCTCGCTGGCGAACTGATCACCGCTGACCGCGCCCGCCTCTTTCTGCAGGGCCTGTCGGTGTGCGGCGGAACGGTACGCTTTATACACCTCGCGCAAGAGGCTCGCGTCGGCGGCGGGCATCAGCCCTGCCTCTTCCAGACCTTCGAGAATGCGGATGTTATCGGTGTATCGAAGCAGCGCGGGGTGCTCTCTGGACCACGCCAAGGCCGCGTATTGCACCATAAATTCGATATCGACGATACCACCGGCGTCCTGCTTGAGATCGAACGACGACGTGGGTTCGAAGGCATTTGCCCCCTTCCCGGCCAGCGTGCCCTTGGTTCCGAGGTTGTCGCGCATCTTGGCGCGCATGTCGCTGACTTCCTGTCGCAACGTCGCCAGATCACGCTCGCGCCCCAGCACCGACGCGCGCACGCCTTCGAATCCATTGCCCACATCCACACTGCCCACCAGCACCCGTGCACGAACCAGCGCCTGATGCTCCCAGGTCCAGGCTTCGTTCTCCTGATAGCGCGAAAACGCCCCCAGCGAACTGACCAGCAGACCCGCCGCGCCCGAGGGCCGCAGGCGCATGTCCACTTCGTACAACTGGCCGGAGTTGGTCTGCGTGGTGATCAGGTGAATGATCCGCTGACCCAGTCGTGTGAAGAATTGCGCGCCGTCGATCGGCTTCGGTCCGTCGGTTTCCGCCTGGGGGTCGCCATCATGGATGAACACCAGGTCCAGGTCCGAACCATGCCCCAGTTCAATGCCGCCGACTTTCCCATAACCGACAATCACGAACCCCGGATCGCACAACGTGCCATCAGGGCGGCGCGGCGCACCATGACGCGCAACGGTGTGCCGCCAAGCCAGTGCCAGCACTTGTTCGAGAATCGCCTCGGCGAGCCAGGTCAGGTAATCGCTGACTTTCATCAATGGCAGGCTGCCGGTGATTTCCGACGCGGCCACGCGCAGCCGGTGCGCCAGTTTAAAGTGACGCAGTGCCTCCATTTGTTGCTCCAGATCATCCTCGGGGATGCGCGTCAGACGCTCGCGGAGCTCGGCGGCGAGCTCCAATGCCTGGGGCGGGCTGAACAAACGACCTTCGTTGAGCAGCTCATCGAGCAGCAGCGGGAAGCGGGCGATCTGCTCGGCGATCCAAGGACTGGCGGCGCACAACGTCAACAAACGCCGAAGCGCGCCGGGGTTTTCAGTGAGCAGCACCAGATACGCTGAACGCCGGGCGACGGCTTCGACCAGCGGCAATACCCGTTCCAACACCAGATCGGGGTTGGCGTGTTCGACCGCCTGAGCCAACAGTCGCGGAATGAATGCATCGAGCCGTTCGCGCCCCAGTCGCTGCATCGAGCGCAATTGCGAGCTGTTGCGCAGGTTATTCAGATGTTTCAGGGCTTTCTGCGCATCGACGAAACCGCCTTCCTGCAACTGACGGCAAGCAGCTTCCTCGTTTTGCGACTCTTCCCACAGCGGCAACCACTCGCCGCCGACAATCTCTTTGCCACCGTCCTCCTGACCCTCTTCCTCGTCAGGGTCGGCAATCACTTGGCGGAAATGCCAATCGACCCGTCCGCGCCAGTACATCAGTTGCGCGTGGAAGGCATCCCAATCGGCAAAGCCCATGATGAAAGCAATGCGCGCCTGATCGCGGTCGTCTTCAGGGAGCATTTGCGTCTGGCGGTCAGCAATCGCCTGAATGGCGTGCTCGGTGTAGCGCAGGAATTCGTAGCCTTCACGCAGCTCAGTGATGACCGCCGTGGGCAGATAGCCCTGCCCTTCGAGCGTGCGCAGCACTTTGAGCAGTGGCCGCTGTTGCAGGCTCAGGTCGCGTCCGCCGTGGATCAGCTGAAACGCCTGAGCGATGAACTCCACTTCGCGAATGCCCCCGGAACCCAGCTTGATGTTCGCGGCCATGCCCTTGCGCCGCACTTCCTGCTGAATCAGCTGCTTCATGGTGCGCAGTGCTTCAATGGCGGAGAAATCGAGGTAGCGGCGATAGACGAACGGTCGCAGCATTTCCAGCAACTCGCTGCCCTTGGCCTGATCGCCACCGACGACCCGCGCCTTGATCATGGCGTATCGTTCCCAATCGCGGCCCTGATCCTGGTAATACTGCTCCAGCGCGTTGAAGCTCAAGACCAACGCGCCGGACGAACCGTAAGGCCGCAGGCGCATGTCGACGCGGAACACAAATCCGTCGACGGTCACCGGGTCCAGCGCCTTGATCAAGCGCTGACCGAGGCGAATGAAAAACTCCTGGTTGTCCAGCGGACGCTTCACGCCCACCGTTTCACCGCCTTCGGGGTAGGCGAAGATCAGGTCGATGTCAGAAGAGAGGTTCAGCTCGACGGCGCCCAGCTTGCCCATGCCCAGGATGACCATTTGCTGGGCTTCGCCCGTACGACGGCCCGTCGGGAGGCCGAACTGTTGGCAATGTCTGTCATACAACCATCGGTATGCGAGGTCGATACTGCCATCCGCCATGTCGGAAAGGTCGCGGCAGGTTTCGATCAGATCGGCTTGGCGTGTAAGGTCGCGCCAGATAATTCGGACTTGCTGACGCGTCCTTTGACGACGTAGATTACGCCCCAGCTCATCGTCGGTGGTCGCTTCGGCCACCGCGTTGGCGATGTGCTCACGCAGTTCATTGGCCGCAAAGCTGCGCTCCAGCTCGCCGGATTCAGCGAGGTCGAGCAGCATCTGCGGGTCGCGCATGATCTGTTCGGCGACAAAGTCGCTGGACGCGCACACGCGATCAAATGCGGCCAGACGTTCAGCGGGCCAGGCCTCGAAAGTGGCCTGCCCACCCTCGGTCAGAGCGGTGAGTGCAGCGCGAAAGGATTGCTGCGCGCGAGAAACCAACGGCAGAAGGACGGCCGGCAGATTGGCCAGCGAGGGAAGGCTCATGGTCTATCCTTGATCGGCGTTCAAAAGGCTACCCGCCGAGGGGTTTCCCCCTACAAAACGGACTGGACTGTCGAACAAAGGTTAAAAATTGCTGGCATTTGCCTGTTATTGGTTGCCAGCATGATTAGTCAGCTGATCTTTTTATGGTTTCTACCAACATTTTTCATTTGATTCATCGCAATACATGAGCGAAAACATCGTTCAGCTGTAGTTTTACTACTGTATATACAAGTCAAAAAGCTGAAACGGCTGGAGATTTGTAGTAAAACTACACAACGCCGGGTACCACTCCGGTCTCCAAGAATTTTTACGTCGTCTGCCCACAAGGCCAGTCGCAACAAACTCAGGCAACCGATTCTGGAAGCCTTTCCGCCCTGGAGCAAGCCATGCAAGACCTCGATCCCGTCGAAACCCAGGAATGGCTGGACGCCCTGGAATCGGTTCTCGACAAAGAAGGCGAAGACCGTGCTCATTATTTGATGACCCGTATGGGCGAGCTGGCCACACGTAGTGGTTCGCAGCTGCCGTACTCCATCACCACGCCATACCGCAACACCATCCCTGTTACCCGCGAAGCACGCATGCCCGGCGACCTGTTCATGGAACGCCGCATCCGTTCGATCGTTCGCTGGAACGCCCTGGCGATGGTGATGCGCGCCAACATGCAAGACCCAGATCTGGGTGGCCACATCTCCACCTTCGCTTCCAGTGCGACCCTGTATGACATCGGCTTCAACTACTTCTTCCAGGCCCCGACCGAAGAACACGGCGGCGACCTGATCTACTACCAGGGCCACGCCTCGCCAGGCATCTACGCTCGCGCCTTCCTCGAAGGTCGCTTGAGCGAAGAGCAGATGCTGAAATTCCGTCAGGAAGTGGACGGTGGCGGCCTGTCGTCGTATCCGCACCCGCACCTGATGCCTGACTTCTGGCAGTTCCCGACCGTTTCCATGGGTCTGGGTCCGATCACCGCGATCTACCAGGCACGCTTCATGAAGTACCTGGAAAACCGTGGCTTCATCCCGGCCGGCAAGCAAAAAGTCTGGTGCTTCATCGGTGACGGCGAGTGCGACGAGCCGGAAACCCTGGGCGCCATCTCCCTGGCCGGTCGTGAAAACCTCGACAACCTGATCTTCGTCATCAACTGCAACCTGCAGCGCCTCGATGGCCCGGTTCGCGGCAACGCCAAGATCATCCAGGAACTGGAAGGCGTTTTCCGTGGCGCCGCCTGGAACGTCAACAAGGTCATCTGGGGCCGCATGTGGGACCCCCTGTTCGCCCAGGACGAAGACGGCCTCATGCAGCGTCGCATGGACAAAGCCATCGACGGCGAGTACCAGAACTACAAGGCCAAAGACGGCGCGTACGTTCGTAAGCACTTCTTCGGCGACGATCCAGAACTGCTCAAGCGCGTCGAGAACCTGTCCGACGACGAGATCTGGAAACTCAACCGTGGCGGCCACGACCCGTACAAGGTCTACGCGGCGTACCACCAGGCGGTCAACCACAAAGGCCAGCCTACCGTCATCCTCGCCAAGACCATCAAGGGCTACGGCACCGGTGCGGGCGAAGCGAAGAACACCGCGCACAACACCAAGAAAGTCGATATCGAGTCGCTGAAGAAATTCCGTGATCGCTTCGACATTCCGCTGAACGATTCCGAACTCGAATCGCTGCCGTTCTACCGTCCGGCCGAAGACAGCGCGGAAATGAAATACCTGCGCAAGTGCCGCGAGAAACTGGGCGGCTCCCTGCCTCAGCGCAACCGCGGCAACATCAGCATCCCGACGCCGTCGCTGGACACGCTGAAGTCGGTGCTCGATGGTTCGGGCGACCGCGAAATCTCTACCACCATGGCGTTCGGTCGTATCCTCGCCTCGATGGTGAAAGACAAGGAACTGGGCAAGCGCATCGTTCCGATCCTCGCCGACGAAGCCCGTACCTTCGGTATGGAAGGCATGTTCCGTCAGTTGGGTATCTACTCGCCAGTCGGCCAGCTGTACGAGCCAGTCGACCGCGACCAGGTCATGTACTACCGCGAAGAGAAAGACGGCCAGATCCTGCAGGAGGGCCTCAACGAGGCAGGCGCGTTCTCCTCGTTCATCGCGGCGGGTACGGCCTACAGCAACTACAACACCCCGATGCTGCCGGTCTACATCTTCTACTCGATGTTCGGCTTCCAGCGTATCGGCGACCTGGCATGGGCCGCTGGCGATGCTCAGACTCGTGGCTTCCTGCTGGGCGGCACCTCCGGGCGTACCACGCTCAACGGTGAAGGCCTGCAACACGAAGACGGTCACAGCCACATTCTGGCCAGCACCATCCCGAACGTGCGCAGTTATGACCCTGCCTATGCCTACGAGCTGGCAGTGATCATGCAGGAAGGCACGCATCGCATGATGACGCTGCAGGAAAACGTCTACTACTACATCACCGTGATGAACGAGAACTACCATCAGCCAGCAATGCCGGCCGGTGTAGAGCAAGGCATCATCAAGGGCATGTACCTGCTGGAAGAAGACAAGCGCGAAGCGGCTCACCACGTCCAACTGTTGGGCAGTGGCACGATCCTCAACGAAGTGCGTGAAGCGGCGAAGATCCTGCGCGAAGAGTTCAACATCGGCGCCGATGTCTGGAGCGTCACCAGCTTCAACGAACTGCGTCGCAACGGCCTGGCCGCCGAACGCAGCAACCGCCTGAAGCCAGGCCAGAAGCCACAATTGAGCTACGTTGAAGAGTGCCTCAATGGTCGCAAAGGCCCGGTCATCGCATCGACCGACTACATGAAACTGTTCGCTGACCAGATCCGTCAGTGGGTTCCGACCAAGGAATACAAAGTCCTGGGCACCGACGGCTACGGCCGTTCCGACAGCCGTAAGAAACTGCGTCACTTCTTTGAAGTCGATCGCAAGTTCGTCGTGCTGGCGGCTCTGGAAGCCTTGGCAGACCGTGGCGATATCGAACCGAAAGTCGTGGCGGAAGCCATCACCAAGTTCGGCATCGACCCGGAAAAACGCAACCCGCTGGACTGCTAAGGTCTGCGCTGAAGATCGTATAGAGCGCTGACAGATTGCGCGAAACAGCCGACGATGCGGAATTTACTTCGGGTAAATGAGCATCCAGGGCTGTTTCGTTGCTACTGGACCGGCGCAGTCGAGTGAACAGGTTCTCCTGAGGAGAGACATTGTGAGTGAGCTAATTCGTGTACCCGACATCGGCAGCGGTGACGGTGAAGTCATTGAGTTGTTCGTCAAGGTTGGCGACCGCATCGAGGCCGACCAGAGCCTGCTGACGCTGGAGTCGGACAAGGCGAGCATGGAAATCCCTGCGCCGAAAGCCGGTGTGGTCAAAAGCCTGAAAGTGAAGCTGGGCGACCGCCTGAAAGAAGGCGACGAACTGCTGGAGCTGGAAGTGGAAGGCGACGCCGCTGCTGCGCCTGCCGCCGAGCCTGCTGCTGCTCCGGCTGCTGCCCCTGCTGCCGCTGAAAAGCCTGCGGAAGCGGCTGCCCCAGCACCGGCCGCTGCGCCTGCACCTGCCGCCGAAGCAACCGTTCAGGACATCCACGTCCCGGACATTGGTTCGTCGGGCAAGGCTCGCATCATCGAGCTGCTGGTCAAGGTGGGCGACAGCATCGAAGCTGATCAATCGCTGATCACCCTGGAATCCGACAAAGCCTCGATGGAGATTCCTTCTCCCGCCGCTGGCGTAGTCGAGAGCATCAGCGTCAAGGTCGAAGACGAAGTCGGCACTGGCGATCTGATCCTGAAACTGAAAGTCGCGGGCGCAGCGCCTGCCGCTGCTCCTGCCCAGGCGGCTGCACCGGCTCCGGCCAAGGCTGACGCACCGGCTGCGGCACCCGCGTCGGCTCCTGCACCGAAAGCTGAAGCAGCACCTGCTCCGGCTGCGGCCCCAGCGGCCAGCGGCGCGAAGGTCCACGCTGGTCCGGCTGTTCGTCAATTGGCCCGCGAGTTTGGCGTTGAGCTGAGCGCCGTGGCTGCCACCGGTCCACACGGCCGTGTCCTGAAGGAAGACGTGCAGGCGTACGTCAAATCCATCATGACCAAGTCCAAGGAAGCGCCTGCTGCTGGCGGCGCAACCGGCGGCGCAGGCATTCCTCCGATCCCGGAAGTCGATTTCAGCCGTTTCGGCGAAATCGAAGAAGTGCCGATGACCCGTCTGATGCAACTGGGCGCATCCGGCCTGCACCGCAGCTGGCTGAACATCCCGCACGTCACTCAGTTCGACCAGGCCGACATCACCGACCTGGAAGCTTTCCGCGTTGCGCAGAAAGCCGTCGCCGAGAAAGCGGGCGTGAAGCTGACCGTGCTGCCACTGCTGCTCAAGTCCATCGCGCACCTGCTCAAGGAACTGCCGGACTTCAACAGCTCGCTGGCCCCAAGCGGCAAAGCGGTCATCCGCAAGAAGTATTTCCACATCGGTTTCGCGGTGGATACGCCGGACGGCCTGCTGGTCCCTGTGATCAAGAACGTTGATCAGAAGAACCTGCTGCAACTGGCTGCTGAAGCGGCTGAGCTGGCTGAAAAAGCGCGCTCCAAAAAGCTGTCGGCCAACGACATGCAAGGCGCCTGCTTCACCATTTCGAGCCTGGGTCACATTGGCGGCACCGGCTTCACGCCGATCGTCAACGCGCCGGAAGTCGCCATCCTGGGTGTCTCCAAGGCCACCATGCAACCGGTCTGGGACGGCAAAGCCTTCCAGCCACGCCTGATGCTGCCGCTGTCGCTGTCTTACGATCACCGCGTGATCAACGGCGCCGCAGCTGCACGCTTCACCAAGCGTCTGGGCGATGTGCTTGCCGACATCCGCACCATCCTGCTGTAAGCCGTACAAGGCCCGCCTCTCGCGAGACGGGCCATCGCTGTTTTTCGAGCTGCCACGCTCGTACCTCAACCCCGCCCATTTGGCGGGGCTTTTTTTGGGCGCGGGAAAAGTCTGTCGTGCAGATATCCCCCGGGAAATCGGGTATTAGCAGACCTGGAAGCGCCTCAGAATCACGAATAACAACCACTTACCCCTTCTTTCCGACAAATCCGACCAACAACCTTCAGTTAATGTGCGATTTGCCGACAGATTTATAGCACTAAGCCATCGCGCTCACTTGTCAGCCCGTTCGCCATGATGCAACCTTGCGACACGCGATTTCACAATGGGCGCCTGCCCATGCGCGACAGTACTCTTAAAGCGAGTTCCTTCATGAAAAGCCAACCTGATGCTGCCGCCCGATCGGCAGCCGAGGTCGTGACGCAATTGCCGGTGCCCTCGCGGCTCGGCATGCTGCGTTTCGAGCGGCTGAATGAAGCCAGCTGGGCGATGCTGTACCTGGACCCCAGCTGCGAAAAGCAATTCGACATGCCCGCCGTGGAGCTGTGTGCCCTCATCGGCGCGCCCTACGCGAGCCTGATGGAGCCGGAAGCGCGCTATCAGCTGCACGACGCCATCCAGATGCAGATGGCCAGCAACTCGCATTACGTCATTCGCTATACCCTCCACACCACACGCGGCCCATTGGGTCTGCTGGAAGTCGGCGAGGGCTATCGACAGCACAACCGCGAGCTGCTGCGGGGCTATCTGATGGTGGTCGACGAAGTGTTCGACGCCAGCGAGCTGACGTTCAGCCCCGATCTGGAAGTGCAGAACTCAAGGCTGCAAATCGCGCTGGAACTCAATCAGCGTGCGCAACACGAGCAGTTGCAGCACCTGGAGCGTGTTCGCGCTCAGCAAAGCCTGATCCTGCGTCTGGCGAAACACCGCTACAGCTCCAGCAACTCGTTGCAGGAAGCCGCCGAGCTGATCACCAAAAGCGCCTGTGAAATCTACGACATCGCCCGCGCCGCAATCTGGAACCTGAACGGCCAAACGCTGGAGCCCATCGCGGAATACCGCCGCGACACCGACGAATACCTCACCGCCCGGCCCATCGACATCAGTCGCTTCCCCAGTTATCTGGAAGCGTTGCACACCAGCCGCGCCATTGATGCGAATGACTTCGAGCAAGACCCGCGCACGAAGGAACTGGCCGAAAGCCTATTGCCGCGCCAGATCAGCGCGATCCTCGACGCCAGCGTGCGCATCGACGGACAGGTGGTCGGCGTGCTCTGCCTGGAGCACACCGAAATAGGTCGCGAGTGGCAATCCGATGAAATCGCGTTCGCGGGAGAGCTGGCCGATCAATTCGCCCACGCCATCAACAACCACAACCGGCGCACCGCCACCAATGCCCTGCACCTGTTTCAGCGTGCGGTCGAGCAAAGTGCCAACGCGTTTCTGCTGGTGAACTGTGACGGCGTGGTTGAGTACGTTAACCCGAGCTTCACGGAAATCACTCAGTACTCCGCGGATGAAGTCCACGGCCACCGCCTGTCGGAACTGCCAGCGCTGGAGAATCTGAACTCTCTGCTGCTCGACGCCAACTCAAGCCTGGCCACCAGCAACAGCTGGCAGGGCGAATTCAAGAGCCGTCGCAAGAACCTGGAACCGTACTGGGGCCAGTTGTCGATCTCCAAGGTCTATGGCGACAACCGCGAACTGACGCACTACATCGGCATCTACGAAGACATTACTCAGGCCAAGCTCTCCCAACAGCGGATCGAGCGCCTGGCCTACACCGACAACCTGACCAATCTGGGCAACCGCCCGGCGTTCATTCGTACCCTTGACGAGCATTTCGCCCGGGACATCGAGACGCCGATCAGCCTGTTGCTGGTGGACATCGACAACTTCAAGCGCATCAACGACAGCCTCGGCCACCAGACCGGCGACAAACTGCTGATCAGCCTCGCCCGTCGTCTGCGCAACAGCCTCAGCCCGACCGGCATTCTGGCGCGGTTTGCCAGTAACGAATTCGCCGTTTTGCTGGACGACACCGGCCCTGACGAAGGTCAGCGCATCGCCAGCCAGGTGCTGACGACGCTGGACAAGCCGATGTTCGTCGACAACCAGTTGATCAGCGTCACCGGCTCCGTGGGCCTGGCCTGCGCGCCGTTGCATGGCCGCGATCCTCAGACCCTGATGAAGAACGCAGGCCTGGCGCTGCACAAGGCCAAGGCCAACGGCAAGCATCAGGTACAGGTGTTCACTGAAGCGCTGAACGCAGAGGCCAGCTACAAACTGTTCGTCGAGAACAACCTGCGCCGCGCCCTGACTCAGAACGAGCTGGAAGTCTTCTACCAACCCAAGCTGTGCCTGCGCACCGGCCGGTTGTTGGGCATGGAGGCGCTGCTGCGCTGGAATCACCCTGAGAAGGGCATGATCCGCCCGGACCAGTTCATCAGCGTGGCCGAGGAAACCGGCCTGATCATCCCGATTGGCAAGTGGGTGGCGCGCCAGTCGTGCCGCATGAGCAAGCAACTGACTGCTGCCGGTTACGGCAAGCTGCACGTGGCGATCAACGTCTCGCCCAAGCAGTTCTCCGACCCGGATCTCGTCAGTTCGCTGGCCAGCATCCTGCGCGAAGAGCAGCTCGACCCTTCTCTGCTGGAGCTTGAGCTGACCGAAGGCCTGTTGCTGGAAGCGACAGAGGACACCCGCTTGCAGCTGGAATCCCTGAAAACCCTGGGCCTGACCTTGGCCATGGACGATTTCGGGACCGGCTATTCGTCGTTCAGCTACCTCAAAAAATTCCCCATCGATGTGATCAAGATCGACCGCAGCTTCATCCGCGACATTCCGGATGATCAGGACGACATGGAAATCACCTCGGCCGTCATCGCCATGGCGCACAACCTCAAGCTGACTGTGGTCGCCGAAGGCATCGAGACCGCCGAACAACTGGCCTTCCTGCGCCGCCACCGTTGCGACGTGGGTCAGGGCTATCTGTTCGACAAGCCGATCCCCGGCGAAAACCTGATCGAAGCCCTGCGCCGCTACCCTCGCGGGCCATTGGCCTGAGTCGCCTCCCCCGGCCGACGCCTCCCGTCGACACTTTCCCCTCCTGACGTTGTGCGGCAAACTTGTCGCCTACAGTTGAATCAGAACATTCTGACCCCACTAACGGCAGTCACCTGTCCAGAGAGGATTGACCTCATGGCTCTGCGTTCGGAAATTCTTGTGAACAAAAACGAAATGCCTACCGCCCAGCAAGCGCTGCCGGGTCGTGAAACACCAATGGCCCTGCCTGAAACCCACTTCGTGAATGGTCGTCCGCTGCTCGGGCCGTTCTTTGAAGACGTGGAATTCGCGATTTTCGGCCTGGGTTGCTTCTGGGGCGCTGAGCGTCGTTTCTGGCAACGTGATGGCGTGATCAGCACAGTCGTGGGCTACGCGGGCGGCTTCACGCCGAACCCGACTTATGAAGAAGTCTGCTCGGGCCTGACCGGCCACAGCGAAGTTGTTTTGGTGGTGTACGAGCCTGCGAAAGTCAGCTACGACGAATTGCTGGCGATGTTCTGGGAATTGCACAACCCGACTCAGGGCATGCGCCAGGGCAATGACATCGGCACTCAATACCGCTCGGTGATTTACGCCACCACGCCCGAGCAACTGGACGCGGCGCAGGCGAGCGCCAAGGTGTTCCAGGCTGAACTGACCAAGGCCGGTTTGGGCGAGATCACCACCGAAATCGACCAGGCGCCGACCGTGTACTTCGCCGAGGCCTATCACCAGCAATACTTGGCGAAGAACCCACAGGGTTACTGCGGGATTGGCGGGACCGGGGTGTGCATGCCGGCGAGCTTGAATCCTTAAGGCTCGACACATCCCCTGTAGGAGTGAGCTTGCTCGCGATGCGGCGTATCAGTCACGCTTGACCAACCTGACAGACCGCAATCGCGAGCAAGCTCACTCCTACAAGGATCGGGGACACCCGGGAAACCACTCAGGATTCGGCAATCAACCAATCTATCCGCCAATCACCCTGGGTCTGCCCCAACTTGCTGGCCAGCCACGGCAGCAACTCGCGCAATTCCTCTTCCAGCCCCCACGGCGGGTTGGCAATCGCCAGGCCCGAGCCGTTCAGGCTGTTCGGCGTGTCCAGCGGGTGCACCAGCAACTCCACGCGCAGCAGCTTCGGCGCGCCGGTTTCGGCCAGTTCCTGATAAAAACGCTTGAGCGCACGCTGATCCTTGATCGGATACCAGATCGCCGCAACGGTCTGGCGCATGCGGCTGATCGTTTCTTTCAACGCCACGGAACAGCGCTTCATCTCGTCCAGTTGTTCGAACGGTGGATCGATCAGCATCACGGCGCGCTTTTCCTGCACCGGCAGCAGCGCCCTCGGCACGTGCCAGCCTTCACCAAGGTGCACAGCAACGCGGCGGTCGTATTTCATGTTGTCTTTGAGCAGGGCGCCGTCTTCGGGGTGCTTCTCGTTGAGCAGCACGCGGTCCTGCTCGCGGGTGACGCGCCGGGCCAGCTCGGGCGAACCGGGGTAGTAGCGCAACTCGCCGGTCTTGCGGTTCATGTGACGGATGACGTCCATGTAACCGGCAGCGGCGGCGGGAATGTCATCCGCTTCCCACAAACGACCGATGCCCTCGATCCACTCGCCGGTGCGAGTCGCCTGATCGCCTTGCAGGTCATACAGCCCGAGGCCTGCGTGGGTGTCGAGGTAGGCGAGCGGCTGCTCCTTGCGCGACATCAGCGCGATCAAGCGAGTCAGGACGATGTGTTTCAAGACGTCGGCGTGGTTGCCAGCGTGGAAGGCGTGACGGTAGTTCATGGCGGCTCCTGGAAGGCTGCGGAGTTTACCAAAACCGTCGACGTTGCGCAGACCGCCCGTAGCCGAACGGGGGTGACCAAACGACAGGCAAAAAAAGCCCCGGTTAAGCCGTTACAAAACCGGGGTTGAGGGACTTGCGCGGGCTAGAGGGTGACCAAACCGTGGCCCGAGCAATGTTGAATAACGCCATTATGCCGAATTAACTAAATGGTTACATAGCTGAAACCGACACAGTGATGTGCATGCCAGACATTGCCGACGACAGGTATTGCCGAGCGTGCGGCGCACTACCAGAATCGGCTCAACCTCAATAAAAGGAGCGAGCGTCATGATGCATGCAGACCTGATCGACCAGGACGATCTTCTCGGTCAACTCAGATCCATCGGCTTTGAAATGCCATCAGGCGCCACCGCCGAACAAGCCTGCGCCCAAGCGGTCTGCGGCCTGACGGAAGACCGCGCCCGTGCGTTGCGTCAGTTGGTGGAGAAGATGCTCAGCGGCAGCGCGACCATCCTGCCAGCTGTGCGCCAGGCGATCGATCAGCAGTTGTTGCCCGCGCTGGCGACGTGCAACAAAGGGCGCGCGCAGGCCTGAGCACGCCCTGGAAACCTGTGGGAGCGAATTCATTCGCGAAAGATCGTACAGCTGATAGAAATCTGTCGGATGTACTGGCCGATCGCGAATGAATTCGCTCCCACAAGGGGTCATGCGCCCGGCACCTGACCCCAATATTGTCCCGCCTGCTTTTACAGCCTCACACTCGCAAACGTCGATTCATTACGCGCTTGGCTCAAAGCCGACAACGGGCCGGACAGCGGCGCCAGCACCATGGCTTGCGGAATCGGCATCATCGCCACTTGCTGTGCGGTGTTGGAACCCACGCGCTCGTCACGCGGCGGAATGCCAAAGTATTCGCGGTAGCACTTGGAGAAGTGCGGCGTGGAGACGAAGCCGCAGACCGACGCCACTTCAATGATCGACATCGGCGTTTGCTTGAGCAGCTGACGCGCGCGAATCAGGCGCAGCTTCAAGTAGTAACGCGACGGCGAGCAGTGCAGGTATTTCTGGAACAGCCTTTCCAGCTGACGTCGCGACACCGAGACGTAGACCGCCAGTTCGTCGAGGTCGATCGGCTCTTCGAGATTGGCTTCCATCAGCGCGACGATTTCCTGCAGCTTCGGCTGGTTGGTGCCGAGCATGTGCTTGAGCGGCACGCGCTGGTGATCCTGCTCGTTGCGGATGCGCTCGTAGACGAACATTTCCGAGATCGCGGCGGACAGTTCACGCCCGTGATCGCGGCTGATCAGGTGCAGCATCATGTCCAGCGGCGCGGTGCCACCGGAGCTGGTGAAGCGGTTACGGTCGAGGGTGAACAGACGGGTGCTCATGGCAACGCGCGGGAAGGCTTCCTGCATCGCGGCCAGACATTCCCAGTGCACGCTGCAATCGAAACCGTCGAGCAGACCGGCGCACGCCAACGCCCAACTGCCGGTGCAGACCGCACCCAGACGGCGGGACTGACGCGCCTGGCTTTGCAACCAGCTCACGTGTTCGCGAGTCACCGTGCGTTGAATGCCGACGCCGCCGCAGACAATCACGGTGTCGAGGGCCGGGGCCTTGTGCATGGCCGCGTCGGGGGTAATTTGCAGACCGTCGCTGGCCCAGACCTGGCCGCCGTCGACGCTCAATGTGGTCCAGCGATACAGCTCACGGCCAGACAACTGGTTGGCCATACGCAGTGGCTCAACCGCAGATGCGAGAGAGATGAGTGTGAAATTGTCCAACAGCAGAAAGCCGATGGATTGAGGCGCACGGTTCTGGGGTTGAGCCCCGGAGTTGAACGAAGTCATCACGGTATCTCCTCACACGAAAAGCGGTTGATGGCCCCAATTAGAGGCTCTTGTTGTTTTGCCCTCGTCAGTGGAGAGCTTTGTCTATTGCAACGCAAATGCCATGCCTAAAGTTGAATGGGCATTCAATAACTTCTGATAGCGACGTCGCGATGCGTCTATTCGGGAGCGACATGGGTGTTCCGTTAGCGACCTATCGATTCGGGAGCCTTGAGAACATTGGGCGGGATGAGCAAATCGGTATCACTTGTGTGAAAAACCCCGAGATCAGACGCTGAGGGAGTGTCACCCAGTGCACGGCTGACCGGCGGTAGGTCAGCCAGGTGGGTGAAGCGTGGCGTTGCGCCACGTCCCCACACTTCACGCGCCAAAAGGTAGCGGCGGGTTGAGCGCGTGAGCGAAAAGCGAGCAGAACCGATTTAGCGTCAGCACTCCACCGCGCTGACTGCCAACCCTCCGCGCGACGTCTCTTTGTATTTGTCGTGCATGTCAGCGCCGGTATCGCGCATGGTGCGAATTACGCGGTCCAGCGAGATAAAGTGCTGGCCGTCGCCACGAAGCGCCATTTGCGCAGCGTTGATGGCTTTCACCGCTGCGATCGCGTTGCGTTCGATGCACGGCACTTGCACCAGACCGCCCACTGGATCGCAGGTGAGACCCA
The DNA here is from genome assembly GCF_057128705.1 of Pseudomonas salicis. Taxonomy (NCBI): domain Bacteria; kingdom Pseudomonadati; phylum Pseudomonadota; class Gammaproteobacteria; order Pseudomonadales; family Pseudomonadaceae; genus Pseudomonas; species Pseudomonas salicis. The sequence continues at coordinate 171,157 of NZ_JBSKHU010000005.1, read as the reverse complement.
GGTTGTGTTCGAGGCCGATTTCGGCGGCGTTGCACAGCTGCTCAGGCGTAGCCCCCAGAATGTCGGCCAGACCCGCAGCGGCCATGGCGCACGCCGAACCGACTTCGCCCTGACACCCCACTTCGGCGCCCGAAATCGACGCGTTCTTTTTGCAGAGGATGCCGATCGATGCCGCACCGAGGAAATAATCCACGACGTTGGCTTCGCTGACTTCATCGCTGAATTTCACGAAGTAATGCAGCACCGCAGGAATGATCCCCGCCGCACCATTGGTCGGCGCCGTCACCATGCGCCCGCCCGCTGCGTTTTCCTCGTTGACCGCGAGGGCGAAGAGGTTGACCCACTCCATTGCGCTCAGGGTCGAGCCGATGACGTTGGGCTTACCCAATTCCTGAAGGCTGCGATGCAAACGCGCCGCACGACGGCGCACGTTCAAGCCGCCTGGCAACACGCCCTCTTCTTTGAGGCCGTGCTCGACGCAATCCTGCATCGCTTTCCAAAGTCGCATGAGCCCGGCGCGAATCTCTTCTTCGCTGCGCCAGACTTTTTCGTTTTCCAGCATCAGTTCCGAGACGCGCAGGTTGTGCTTCTCGCACAGACGCAGCAGTTCTTCGGCGCTGGAAAAGTCATAAGGCAAAACAGTGCTATCGGCATCGAGCACGCCGCTCGCGGCCTGAGCCTCGTCCACCACAAAACCGCCGCCCACCGAGTAATAGGTGTCGCGATGAAGTTCGCCACTGGCATCGAAGGCGATCAGCGTCATGGCGTTCGGGTGATAAGGGAGGTTTTCGTCGATAAGCAACATGTCCCGCTGCCAGACGAATGCGATCGGATGATCGCCGTTGAGCTTCAGGGTGTCGGTTTCGCGCAACTCGGCGATGCGACGGCCGATGGTGGTCGGGTCGATTGCGTCCGGCCATTCGCCCATCAGGCCCATGATCACGGCGTTGTCGCTGCCGTGTCCGATACCGGTTGCCGACAGCGAGCCATAGAGGCGCACTTCGATGCGTTCCACGTGCGCCAGCTTGTCGCTTTCACGCAGGCCCTGAACGAACAACGCGGCGGCGCGCATCGGCCCCACGGTGTGAGAACTGGATGGGCCGATACCGATCTTGAACAGGTCGAACACGCTGATAGCCATTTACCGCAAACCTCCGAAGAACAGGGCTTCCGGCGCGCCAAGCGGCCGGCGACGGAGCTGCTACGCTTCTAGCTGCAGTCCATCGAGATGTCGGCATCATCAGCCTTTTATCTGGAGGGACGGCGTCTCACACCGACTCACTCTTGTCCACGAACGCCGCGGCTGATGATCCGCAGGGGGCAGCACTGTGCGTGGAGAAAGTGCCACTGTTTTCGACACTTTTTGCCGCAAGGACACTCGAAAAGCGTTCGGCGGACGGGGAAAAAATCTGTAAGCGACGTCACTGACACTGGATACGACCCCCTCTGTACTGGTTACGACGCACCCTGTAGGCGTTTGATTTTGGCTGTTACATGATCGTTGTCGACTCAATCGCCAGACGCAGTGATAGAGCTGTTTTTCCACTTGACTCGCCGACACCAAAAAAACGCGTCAGCCCTGACTGATGACGAGAAGAAAGCACCTAAGGAGTCCAACCATGAAAGGTTCACATAAGCTATTGCTAGGCGTTGCGTTGAGTCTGCCGATGCTGGCCCAGGCCGCAGAGCCCGCCGCTTGCCAGACGGTCAATTTCTCTGATGTCGGCTGGACCGACATCACGGCCACCACGGCCACTACCAGCGTTGTCCTCCAGTCGCTGGGCTACAAAACCAAGACCACGATGATTTCCGTGCCCGTGACCTACAAATCGCTGGCCGATGGCAAGAACATGGACGTGTTCCTCGGTAACTGGATGCCGACCATGGAAAACGACATCAAGGCTTACCGTGACGCAGGCACTGTCGAAGTGGTGCGCACCAACCTAAAGGGCGCCAAATACACCCTGGCGGTCCCGCAAGCGCTCTATGACAAGGGCCTGCACGATTTCGCCGACATCGCCAAATTCAAGAAAGACCTCGACGGCAAAATCTACGGCATCGAGCCTGGCAACGACGGCAACCGCCTGATCCAGAGCATGATCGACAAGAACGCCTTCGGCCTGAAAGACGCAGGCTTCAAAGTCGTCGAATCGAGCGAAGCCGGCATGCTGTCGCAAGTGGACCGCGCCTCCAAACGCGACACCGCCGTGGTGTTCCTTGGCTGGGCACCGCACCCGATGAACAAGCGCTTCAAGATCCAGTACCTGACCGGCGGCGACGACTTCTTCGGACCTGACTTCGGCGCTGCAACCGTCGCGACCAACACACGCAAGGGTTACAGCCAGGAATGCAGCAACGTGGGTCAGTTGCTGAAGAACCTGGAATTCACCGTCGACATGGAAAGCGAGCTGATGGGCAACATCCTCGACGACAAGATGAAGCCTGAAGCCGCCGCCAAGGCGTGGATCAAAAAGAATCCGAAAGTACTCGACACCTGGCTGGCGGGTGTCACCACAGTGGACGGTAAACCTGGCCTGGATGCCGCTAAAGCCGAGCTGACGAAGTAACTCGACACGCAGGCGGGCGCGCCCGCCTGTTGTCCTCTTTTCATCCCGCACGCGGACAATCGATATCATGCTGACTGATCATAAAATCCCCCTAGGCCAGTACATCGCAGGCTTTGTCGAATGGCTGACGCAACACGGCGCCAGCACCTTCGACGCCATCGCTTCGTCGCTGGAATCCATGATTCATGGGCTTACCGGTGGTCTGACCTGGTTTAACCCTTTCGTTCTGATCGGCTTGATTGCTCTGCTTGCTCACTTCATTCAGCGCAAGTGGGGCCTGACCGCCTTTGTCGTGATTTCCTTTCTGCTGATCCTGAACCTGGGCTATTGGCAGGAAACCATGGAGACCCTGGCGCAAGTGCTGTTCGCCACCCTGGTCTGCGTGGTCATTGGTGTGCCGCTGGGCATCGTCGCCGCACATAAACCGTGGTTCTACACCGCGATGCGCCCGGTCCTCGACCTGATGCAGACGGTCCCGACTTTCGTTTACCTGATTCCAACCCTGACCCTCTTCGGGCTGGGCGTGGTGCCGGGTCTGATTTCGACGGTGGTGTTCGCGATTGCCGCGCCTATCCGTCTGACCTATCTGGGCATCTGCGATGTCCCGCAAGAACTGCTCGACGCCGGTAAAGCCTTCGGCTGCTCCCGCCGTCAACTGCTGTCCCGTATTGAACTGCCCCACGCCATGCCAAGCATCGCGGCCGGTATCACCCAGTGCATCATGCTGTCGTTGTCGATGGTGGTGATTGCGGCACTGGTGGGCGCCGACGGCCTGGGCAAACCCGTGGTCAACGCACTGAACACTGCTGATATCGCACTGGGCTTCGAAGCGGGCCTTGCGATCGTACTGCTGGCGATCATGCTCGACCGTATCTGCAAACAACCCGACGCTAAAGTGAGGGCCGACGCATGAGCATCATCAAATTCGACCAGGTAGACGTCGTCTTCTCCAAAGACCCGCGTGAGGCTCTCAAGCTGCTGGACCAAGGCCTTGCGCGGCCGGAAATCCTGAAGAAAACCGGCCAGATCGTCGGTGTTGAAAAAGCCAGTCTGGAAATCAACAAAGGCGAGATCTGCGTGCTGATGGGCCTGTCCGGTTCGGGCAAATCCAGTCTGCTGCGCTGCATCAACGGCCTGAACACCGTGAGCCGTGGCTCGCTGTTCGTCGAGCACGAAGGCAAGCAGATCAACATCGCCAACTGCACGCCCGCCGAGCTGAAAATGATGCGCACCAAGCGCATCGCGATGGTGTTCCAGAAGTTCGCCCTGATGCCCTGGCTGACCGTTCGCGAGAACATCAGCTTCGGTCTGGAAATGCAGGGTCGTCCCGAGAAAGAACGTCGCCAATTGGTAGACGAGAAGCTCGAATTGGTCGGCCTGACCCAATGGCGCAACAAGAAGCCCGACGAACTGTCCGGCGGCATGCAGCAACGTGTGGGCCTGGCCCGTGCGCTGGCGATGGACGCCGACATTCTGCTGATGGACGAACCGTTCTCGGCGCTCGACCCTCTGATTCGCCAAGGCCTGCAAGACGAACTGCTGGCCCTGCAGAAGAAACTCAGCAAGACCATCGTGTTCGTGAGTCACGACCTGGACGAAGCCCTCAAGCTCGGCACCCGCATCGCGATCATGAAAGACGGCCGGATCATCCAGTACAGCGTGCCGGAAGAAATCGTGCTCAACCCGGCGGACGAATACGTGCGGACCTTCGTGGCCCACACCAACCCGCTGAACGTGCTGTGCGGTCGCAGCCTGATGCGTTCGATCAACGATTGCACCCGCATCAACGGCTCCCAAGTGTGCCTGGACCCGGGCAACGATTCGTGGATCGATCTGGCCGACGGCAACACCATCAAAGGCCTGCATCAACACGGCGCGCCGGTTGACCTGCAAAGCTGGGAACCGGGTCAGTCGGTAGAGAACCTGGGCCGCAGACCGACCGTCGTGCACTCGGACATCGGCATGCGCGAAGCCCTACAGATCCGTTACCACACCGGCAACAAGCTGGTGCTGCAAGAGAACAACCAGTTGGTCGGCATCCTCGGCGACAGCGAGCTGTATCACGCGTTGCTGGGCAAGAATCACGGCTGACCGCACAAACGCTTCACGCAAAACCTGTAGGAGTGAGCTTGCTCGCGAAACGTCAGTAGATCCAACAAATGGAGTGACTGACAGAACGCAATCGCGAGCAAGCTCACTCCTACAATTGATCGTTTCAACAAGCTGATTCGGCATATTTCGTGCCCTTTCCGCGCGCCCATCCTTTTTTGTTGATTGAACGTTCAATTAAAAAGCAATAGACTGGAGGCCGTTTTTCAGTCCTTAACGATCACTCGGCGAGCCAAGGAGACTCACAGATGCCCAAGGTCGGTATGCAACCCATTCGGCGCCAACAACTGATCCAGGCCACGCTCACGGCGGTGGACCAGGTCGGCATGGGCGACGCCAGCATTGCGTTGATCGCCAAACTGGCAGGGGTCTCCAACGGCATCATCAGTCACTACTTTCAGGACAAGAACGGCCTGATCGCCGCAACCATGCGCCACTTGATGAACGCGCTGATCGTCAACGTCGCCGAGCGGCGTCAGGCGCTGACCGATGACAGCCCGCGCGCGCATCTGAAAGTGATCATCGAGGGCAACTTCGACGCCAGCCAGGTCAACGGCCCGGCAATGAAAACCTGGCTGGCCTTCTGGGCCACCAGCATGCATTCGCCGACGCTGCATCGCTTACAGCGGATCAACGATCACCGCCTGTATTCGAACCTGTGCTGCCAGTTCCGCCGCGTCTTGCCGCTGGAGCAGGCGCGCACCGCCGCTCGCGGTCAGGCGGCCTTGATTGACGGCTTGTGGCTGCGTGGCGCGCTTTCGGGTGACGCCTTCGATACCGAACAGGCGCAACAGATCGCCTACGAATACATGGATTTCCAACTGGCAAAAGCGGCGCGCTGATCCTGATAGGGACGGCAAGCGGCCCGACAACGATTGGCACTGCGCTCGGCGCATCCGGTCAACGCCCATCACAGACAACTGCGAGGACTTTATGGCCCGTTTCGAATTGCAAAAACTCTACATTGACGGTGGTTACGTCGACGCCAGCGGCGATGCGACCTTCGAAGCCATCAACCCGGCCAACGGCGAAGTGCTCGCCAAGGTCCAGCGGGCCACTCAGGCAGACGTCGAACGTGCCGTGACCAGCGCTGAAAAGGGCCAGAAAATCTGGGCCGCGATGACCGCCATGGAGCGTTCACGCATCCTGCGCCGCGCCGTCGATATCCTGCGCGAGCGCAACGACGAACTCGCCGAACTGGAAACCCTCGACACCGGTAAAGCGATCTCCGAAACCAAATACGTCGACATCGTCACCGGCGCCGACGTGCTGGAATATTACGCAGGTCTGGTCCCTGCCATCGAAGGCGAACAGATCCCGCTGCGCGACACCGCGTTCGTCTACACCCGCCGCGAGCCGCTGGGCGTGACCGTCGGCATCGGCGCGTGGAACTACCCGATCCAGATCGCCCTGTGGAAGTCCGCCCCAGCCCTCGCCGCCGGTAACGCGATGATCTTCAAGCCGAGCGAAGTCACCTCACTGACCACCCTGAAACTTGCCGAAATCTACACCCAAGCGGGCGTGCCGAATGGCGTGTTCAACGTACTGACCGGCAGCGGCCGTGAAGTCGGCACCTGGCTGACCGAGCACCCGCGCATCGAGAAGGTCTCGTTCACCGGAGGCACCGACACTGGCAAGAAAGTCATGGCCAGCGCGTCGAGTTCGTCGCTCAAGGAAGTGACCATGGAACTGGGCGGCAAGTCGCCGCTGATCATCTTCGACGACGCCGATCTGGACCGCGCCGCCGACATCGCGATGATGGCCAACTTTTACAGCTCGGGTCAGGTCTGCACCAACGGCACCCGCGTGTTCGTGCCGAGCGCGTTGAAGGCTGCGTTCGAAGCCAAGATCGTCGAGCGTGTGAAGCGCATCCGCGTCGGCAACCCGCAGGACGACAACACCAACTTCGGTCCGCTGGTCAGCTTCGCCCACATGGAAAGCGTGCTGGGCTACATCGCCAAGGGCAAGGAAGAAGGTGCGCGCCTGCTGATCGGCGGCGACCGCCTGACCGAGGGTGAATTCGCTCACGGCGCCTTCGTGGCACCCACCGTGTTCACCGATTGCAGCGACGACATGACCATCGTCAAAGAGGAAATCTTTGGCCCGGTCATGAGCATCCTCAGCTACGAGACCGAAGAAGAAGTGATCCGCCGCGCCAACGATACCGAGTTCGGCCTCGCCGCCGGTATCGTCACCCGCGACATCACCCGCGCCCACCGCGTGATTCATCAGCTTGAAGCAGGCATTTGCTGGATCAACGCCTGGGGCGAATCCGACGCGAAAATGCCGGTCGGTGGCTACAAGCAATCGGGCGTCGGTCGCGAAAACGGGATCAGCTCGTTGGCGCAGTACACCCGGATCAAATCGGTGCAGGTCGAGCTGGGCGATTACGTTTCGGTGTTCTGAACCCGGCCTTACGCCATGACCCGATCTCTGCAGGAGTGAGCTTGCTCGCGATGACGTTGGCACAATTTGCATCTTTGCCGGCTGACCCGCCGCTATCGCGAGCAAGCTCACTCCTACAGGTCCAGATCTCGCTTCGGCTAGCGCACTAGCATGGGGTGCTAGGGGTAGAGCAGCCACACCGCTCCCCCTCCCCTCTCTCATTGGCCATTTTCTCCAGAGGGAGTTCTTCAATGTCCCAGGAATTCGACTACATCATCATCGGCGCAGGCTCGGCCGGTAACACCCTGGCCGCCCGTCTCACCGAAGACGCTGGTGTCACGGTCCTTTTGCTTGAAGCCGGTGGCCCGGATTACCGCGCTGACTTCCGCACGCAAATGCCCGCCGCCCTCGCCTTCCCGCTGCAAGGCCGGCGCTACAACTGGGCGTACGAAACCGACCCTGAACCGCACATGGACAACCGTCGCATGGAGTGCGGTCGTGGCAAGGGCCTGGGCGGTTCGTCGCTGATCAACGGCATGTGCTACATCCGCGGCAACGCGATGGACTACGACGGTTGGGCGAAACTGCCAGGGCTGGAAAACTGGACCTATCTCGACTGCTTGCCCTATTTCCGCAAGGCCGAAACCCGCGACATCGGCCCTAACGATTACCACGGCGGCGACGGCCCGGTCAGCGTGACCACGCCGAAAGCGGGCAACAACCCGCTGTTCCACGCGATGGTCGAGGCCGGTGTGCAAGCGGGCTATCCGCGCACCGAAGACCTCAACGGTTATCAGCAGGAAGGCTTCGGTCCGATGGACCGCACTGTCACGCCGAATGGCCGTCGCGCCAGCACCGCTCGCGGCTACTTGGACGAAGCCAAGCAGCGCTCGACGTTGACCATCGTCACCCACGCACTGACCGACCGCATCCTGTTCGACAACAAACGCGCCGTCGGCGTGGCCTATCTGGTCGGCGACAGCGACACCCGCATCGAAGCCCGCGCTCGCAAGGAAGTCATCGTCAGCAGCGGCGCGATTGCCTCGCCGCAACTGCTGCAACGCTCCGGCGTCGGCCCCGCTGAGCTGCTGAAAAAGCTCGACATCCCGGTGGTCCACGACCTGCCCGGCGTCGGTGAAAATCTGCAAGACCACTTGGAGATGTACCTGCAATACGCCTGCAAAGAACCGGTCTCGCTGTACCCGTCGCTGCTCTGGTGGAACCAGCCGGCAATCGGCGCCGAGTGGATGTTCCTCGGCAAAGGCATCGGCGCCAGCAACCAATTCGAAGCCGGTGGTTTCATCCGCTCCCGCGAGGAGTTCGAGTGGCCGAACATTCAGTACCACTTCCTGCCGGTGGCGATTAATTACAACGGCAGCAATGGCGTGAAAGAGCACGGTTTCCAGGCCCACGTCGGTTCGATGCGCTCGCCGAGCCGTGGCCGCGTGCAGTTGAAATCGAAGAACCCGCGCGAGTACCCGAGCATCCTCTTCAACTACATGGCCACCGAGCAAGACTGGCAGGAATTCCGCGACGGCATCCGCCTGACCCGCGAGATCATGCAACAGCCTGCGCTGGACCCATACCGGGGTCGCGAGATCAGCCCTGGCGTTGAGGTGCAGACCGACGAGCAGCTGGACCAGTTCGTGCGCGAGCATGCCGAGACCGCGTTCCACCCGTCGTGCTCGTGCAAGATGGGCACCGACGAGATGGCGGTGGTCGATGCTGAAGGTCGCGTGCATGGGATGCAGGGTCTGCGGGTGGTCGATGCGTCGATCATGCCGATCATCACCACCGGCAACCTCAACGCGCCGACGATCATGATCGCCGAGAAAATCGCCGACAAGATCCGTGGCCGCACCCCGTTGCCGCGCAGCACCGCCAAGTATTTCGTGGCAGGTGATACTCCAGTGCGTGGCAAGCCGATGCGTGAGATCAGCCCAACCGCCCACTGATGTGTGCTGACCTGTAGCAGTCCGGCTTGCCGGCGGTAGCGATCACAAGGACACCGCCGCCGGCAAGCCGTACTGCTACAGGTGCCTCGCCCCACCCAAAAAGTCATCGGACATCTCTCCCCCGCCGCAGAGTCCTTCCGCGCTATGATTCGCAGCATTGCCTCTGCGAATGGCCAAGGAGCTTTCCTGCATGTTCGACTTCTCCACTCAACTCAAGCAGCGCTTCGCCGCCCTGCAGAGCAGCGCCCGGTTTTTCTCCCTGCGCTATGTCAAACAGACCAGCCAACACCTGTCCGTACGCAAGAACGTCCCTGAACCGCCGCAACTGAGCACCGACGAAGGCGCCATGCTGACCGTGCGCATCGACGGCGTCGAAGCCTACGCGGCCACCAACGACATTTCGCAACGAGGCCTGCAGGCCGCCCTTGAACGGGCCGAAGCCCAGGCACGCTTGCTCGCCGGGCATTCCCTGCTCGACCTGCGCGACCACGCCGTGGCCACCAGCCGCGCCGATTACCTGTCGCCGAACCTCACCAACGCCTTCCCCTCCCTCTGCGACTGCTACGCCCTGCTCGGTCAGGAATCCGCGTCGGTGCCCAGGGACGAGCGGCTGGTGAACTGGCAGGTCAGCCTGGGGCTTGAGAACGTCGAGCAGATCTACCTCAACAACGCAGGCGCCGAGATCCGTCAGGCGCAGCGCTTCGTCTTTCCCGGCCTGAGTGTCACCGCCTACGACGGTCAGGACAGCCAGACCCGCAGCCTGGGCCGCGAGAACTTCGGCCAGCAGGGCGGCGCGGAAGTCATCACCTCTTGCGGCATCATCGGCGCTGCGGCCAACGTCGCCGATCAGGCGCTGCAACTGATCATGGCGCCCAACACCCCGACCGGGCCGCGCGACCTGTTGCTGACGCCGGACCAGATGATCCTGCAGATCCACGAATCCATCGGCCACCCGCTGGAGCTGGACCGCATCCTGGGCGACGAGCGCAATTACGCGGGCACCAGTTTTGTGAAGGCGAGCGACTTCGGCAGCCTGCAATACGGCTCGAATCTGCTCAACGTGACCTTCGACCCGGAGATCCCCGAGCAACTGGCCAGCTACGCTTTCGACGACGACGGCACCCCGGCCAGCAAGCAGTTCCTGATCAAGGATGGCGTGCTCGAGCGTCCGCTGGGCGGCGCGCTGTCGCAGTTCCGCAGCGGCATGGAAGGCGTCGCCAACAGCCGCGCCTGCAGCTGGAACCGCGCACCGATCGACCGCATGGCCAACCTCAACATCGAGCCCGGCGACAAGACCCTGCCGCAGCTGATTGGCGGCATCGAGCACGGCATTCTGATGAGCACCAACCGCTCGTGGTCGATTGACGACGCACGCAACAAATTCCAGTTCGGCTGCGAGTGGGGCCAGTTGATTGAGAACGGCGAACTCAAGGGCGTGGTGAAAAACCCGAACTACCGGGCGATCTCCGCGCAGTTCTGGCGCAACCTCAGCGCGGTTGGCGACGCCAGCACCTTCAAAGTGCTGGGCACGCCGAACTGCGGCAAGGGCGAACCCAATCAGGTGGTGCGTGTGGGCCATGCCTCGCCCGCCTGCGTGTTCGCCAACGTCGATGTTTTCGGAGGTGACGCCTGATGTCCCATCAAGCCCAATTCACGGCGCTGGTCGACTGGCTGCAGAGCGCGATCACACCGAAGGAGCGCTTCACCCTCAGCTACAACGCCGAGGCCTCGGATTTCATTCGCTTCAACCACGCCAAGGTCCGTCAGGCCGGGCATGTGCAGCAGGCTAGCGTGTACTTCAAGCTGATCGACTACGGCCGCCACGCGGACCTCAACCTGACGCTGTCGGGTGATGAAGCCGTTGATCGCCAGCGCCTGGGCGAAGCGCTGCAACAACTGCGCGAAACCCTGACGCTGCTGCCTGCCGATCCCTATCTGCTGCTCAACGACGACGCCTGGCAGAGCAGCAACCTGCAGGATGCGCCGCTGCCGGACAGCGCCCATGTGGTCGAGCAAATCGCGCAACTGGGCGAAGGGCTGGATCTGGTCGGGATCTACGCCGCAGGGCCGATCTATCGCGGTTTCGCCAGCTCCAACGGCGCGCTGGGCTGGCACCAGGCGAACAGCTTCAACTTCGACTGGAGCCTGTTTCACGAGAACGGTCAGGCGGTAAAGGCCAACTACGCCGGCCACGAATGGAGCGATGAGGCGTTCGCCAAGCGCTTTGCCTTGGCCCGCGAGCAACTGGCGTTTTTGGGTCAGCCGTCGCACACCCTGGCGCCTGGACAATACCGCGCGTACTTGGCACCAGCGGCACTGGAAGAAGTGATGAGCATGCTGTGCTGGGGCGGGTTTTCGGCGCAATCGCTGGCGGACAAAACCAGTCCGTTGCAACGTCTGTACGACGGTCACGCGACGCTGAATCCCTTGGTGAGCCTGGACGAACAGGTGACCGGCTCCCTGTCTCCGGCGTTTTCGGGCGAAGGCTATCCGCGCTCGGACCTGTCGTTGGTGGTCGAGGGCCTCGCGAAAGACCGGCTGATCGACTCGCGCAGCGCCGCCGAATACGGCCTCACCGCCAACGGTGCCGGTTGGGGTGAAGCGCCTGGCGCGCTGAGCATGAGCGGCGGGGCACTGGCTCTGGACGAGGTGTTGAAGGCGTTGGGCACGGGGTTGTACATCAGCAACCTCTGGTACCTGAACTTCTCCGACCGCACCGCCGGGCGCATCACCGGGATGACCCGCTTCGCGACCTTCTGGGTCGAGGACGGCCAAATCAAGGCCCCAGTCAGCACCATGCGTTTCGACGACAGCATTTTCAGTTTGCTGGGAGGGGCGTTGGAGCAATTGACGAAGGAAAGGGAACTCATCTTGTCGGCAAGCACCTACAGTCAACGTCAGACGGCGTCGAATCTGCTGCCGGGGGCGCTGATCAGTAGGTTGACGTTGACTTTGTAGCGCGGCAAACACCCGAACGCAGTGCGCCAACCAACAAAACCAAAAGGACCCACGATCCACATGCCGACCAACACGCCGCAACTGGACGCCAGAACTCTGCGCTGGATGCCTTGGGTCATTGCCATCGCCTTTTTCATGCAAAGCCTGGACGGCACGATCCTCAACACCGCGCTGCCGTCCATGGCCCGTTCGCTGTCCGAAGACCCGTTGCGCATGCAGTCGGTGATTATCGCCTACATGCTGACCATCGCCCTGCTGATTCCGGCGTCGGGCTGGATCTCTGACCGTTTCGGGATCAAGCGGATTTTCTTCAGCGCGATTCTGTTGTTCAGCTTCGGCTCATTGCTGTGCGCAGCGGCCAACACCCTTGGCATGCTGGTCGCGGCCCGGGTGATTCAGGGTTTGGGCGGCGCGTTGATGATGCCGGTCGGCAGGCTGATCGTGCTGCGGGCCTATCCGCGGACGGAGCTGGTGCGCATCCTCAGTTTCATCACCATGCCCGCCCTGCTCGGTCCGCTGATGGGGCCTACGGTTGGCGGCTGGCTGGTGGAATACCTGAGCTGGCACTGGATCTTCCTGATCAACATTCCCGTGGGGATTCTGGGCTGCTTTGCGGTGCGCAAGTTCATCCCTGATCTCGTGGGCGGCGGACGCACGCGTTTCGATCTGGTGGGGTTCTCGCTGTTCGGCGCTTCGATGGTTCTGATCACCATCGCGTTGGAAGGCTTGGGCGAACTGCACCTGCCGCACCTGCGTGTGGTGATGCTGCTGTTTGGCGGCATGGCCTGTCTGGCGGCGTATTGGCTGCGGGCCGGGCATGTCGAATCCCCGCTGTTTTCTGCATCGCTGTTCCGCACCCGCAGTTTCGCGGTCGGGATCATGGGCAACTTGTTCGCCCGTCTGGGCAGCGGCGCGTTGCCGTTTCTGGTGCCGCTGATGCTGCAAGTGGCGCTGGGTTATTCGCCGTCCCACGCCGGGATGAGCATGATTCCGCTGGCCTTGGCCGCGATGTTCGCCAAGCCGTTGGCCACCCGCGCCATCGAGCGTCTGGGCTATCGCATCGTGCTGACCGGCAACACCCTCCTGCTCGGCGCGCTGCTGGCGAGCATGGCGTTGGTGGACGCCGACACGCCGTATTGGCTGCTGCTGATCCACCTGGCGTTCCTGGGCGGGGTCAACTCGTTGCAGTTCTCGGCGATGAATGCCGTGACGCTGATCGACCTCGACGATGCCAGCGCAGCGAGCGGCAATAGCCTGTTGTCGGTGGTGGCGCAGTTGTCGTTGAGCTTGGGCGTTGCGTGTGCGGCGGCATTGTTGGGGGGCTTTACCGATGATGTGTCGACGGGCGAAGTGAGCAGCGTGCTGGGCGCGTTCCAGCTGACGTTCCTGTGCGTGGGCGTGTTGGCGATGCTCGCAGCGTCGATCTTCCTGCAACTCTCGCCACGCATGCCCCCCGAGAATCCACCGCGCAAGCCGCAGACGGAGCCTGAGATCGAGGCGTGATCGTCTGAGAGGCACGCACCGGACTCCCTGCCGGACGCAAACCCCTCTGTGGGAGCGAATTCATTCGCGAAAAATTGTCCGGCTTGTGGAGATGGGTCGGATGGACCGCCCATTCGCGAATGAATTCGCTCCCACAGTGGGCCCTGTGCCAACAGAGAGATCAGCCGCGCATCCAGCATCGTCGAACAACGACAGACAACCCCCACCATTTATCGCCCCCACCCCCAAGCCATGGGCCGCGACCTGATACACTGCGCGACATTTTGTTTTGCAGGCCCGTCCCGTGACTAACACCGCTTTCAACTCGCTGCCCCTTTCCGCCGCCATGCTGGCTAACCTGGAGTCCCTTGGTTATGCCGAGATGACGCCGATTCAGGCGCAGAGCCTGCCGGTGATGCTCAAGGGCATGGACCTGATCGCTCAAGCCAAGACCGGCTCTGGCAAGACCGCCGCGTTCGGCGTCGGCCTGCTCAACCCGATCAACCCGCGCTACTTCGGCTGCCAGGCACTCGTGCTTTGCCCGACCCGTGAGCTGGCGGATCAGGTCGCCAAGGAAATCCGTCGTTTGGCGCGTTCCGAAGACAACATCAAAGTCCTGACCCTGTGCGGCGGCGTGTCCTTCGGCCCGCAAATCGCCTCGCTGGAACACGGCGCGCACATCATCGTCGGCACGCCGGGCCGCATTCAGCAGCACCTGCGCAAAGGCTCGCTGGTCCTCGACGGCCTGAACACGCTGGTCCTCGACGAAGCCGACCGCATGCTCGACATGGGTTTCTACGACGCCATCGCCGACATCATCGAGCAGACCCCGGAGCGTCGTCAGACCCTGCTGTTCTCGGCCACGTACCCGGTCGGCATCAAACAGCTGGCCTCCAAGTTCATGCGCGACCCACAGACCGTGAAGGTCGAAGCGCTGCACGCCGATAGCCAGATCGAGCAGATTTTCTACGAAATCTCGCCCGAGCAACGCCTCGAAGCGGTGGTGAAAGTCCTCGATCATTTCCGCCCGCAATCCTGCGTGGCGTTTTGCTTCACCAAGCAGCAGGTGCAAGAAGTGGTCGACCACCTGACCGCCAAGGGCATGTCGGCCGTTGGTCTGCATGGCGATCTGGAGCAGCGTGATCGCGATCAAGTGCTGGCGATGTTCGCCAACCGCAGCACCTCAGTGCTGGTCGCCACCGACGTTGCCGCGCGCGGTCTCGACATCGACGCTTTGGACATGGTGATCAACGTCGAGCTGGCCCGTGATTCGGAAATCCACATTCACCGCGTGGGCCGGACCGGTCGTGCGGGCGAAACCGGCATCGCCGTCAGCCTCGTCGCCCCGGGCGAAAGCCAGCGCGCCCGCGCCGTCGAAGAGCTGCAAAAAGCGCCACTGAACTGGCAGCAGTACGACCAGTTGACTCGCAAGGAAGGCGGCAAGCTGCTGCCACCGATGACCACCCTGTGCATCGGTTCGGGCCGCAAGGACAAACTGCGTCCGGGCGACATCCTCGGCGCGCTGACCGGCGAAGCGGGCATTCCCGGCACTCAGGTGGGCAAGATTGCGATCTTCGATTTCCAGGCCTACGTCGCCGTGGAACGTGGCATCGCCAAACAGGCGCTGGATCGTCTGAACAACGGCAAGATCAAGGGCAAATCGTTGCGGGTCCGGATTCTCTGAGAACCCGCAAACCGCATCGCGAATGAATTCGCTCTCACAGACTGACCGCGCTCAACCTGTGGGAGCGAATTCATTCGCGAAACGTATTCACAAACACCGCAAAACCTTCTGACACACCACAGAACACCCGAGGACACCGCTTTGCCCGTTACTGACGTTGTGATCATCGGCGCTGGCGCCGCAGGTTTGATGTGCGCCGCCATCGCCGCCAATCGTGGTCGCAAGGTGATGCTGATCGATCACGCCAACAAGCCGGGCAAGAAAATCCTCATGTCGGGCGGCGGGCGCTGCAATTTCACCAACATGTACACCGAGCCCGCCAACTTCCTCTCGCAGAACCCACACTTCTGCAAATCGGCACTGGCCCGCTACACCCAGTGGGATTTCATCGAACTGGTGATCAAGCACGGCGTGCCGTACCACGAGAAGAAGCTTGGCCAGCTGTTCTGCGACAACAAGTCCAGCGACATCCTCGGCCTGCTGCTCAGCGAATGCGATGACGCGGGCGTTGCCCTGCATATGGACACCTCGGTGCAGGCCATCGAGAAAATCGAATCCGGCTACCTGCTGCAAACCACCTTGGGCAACATCAACTGCACCTCGCTGGTGATCGCTACGGGCGGCCTGTCGATTCCGACGCTGGGCGCTACCGGTTTTGGTTATCAGGTGGGCAAGCAGTTCGGTCACACCCTGCTGCCGACCCGCGCCGGCCTTGTGCCGTTCACCATCACCGATCAGTTGAAAGAGCTGTGCACCGAGCTGTCGGGCACGTCGGTGGATTGCCTGGTGAGCTGCAACGACACGAGCTTCCGCGAGAACATCCTGTTCACCCATCGCGGGCTGAGCGGGCCGGCGATCCTGCAGATTTCCTCGTTCTGGCACCCCGGTGACACGGTTGAGATCAACCTGCTGCCCGACCACGACGCCCACGGCTGGCTGACCGAGCACCAGGCCGAGCGCCCGAACAGCGAACTCAAGACCCTGCTGGGCGAGATCTTCACCAAGAAAATGGCCAACCTGATCGCCGATCAGTGGTTCGTCTCCAAGCCGATGAAGCAATACACCCACGCCGAACTGGCCGACATCGCCGAGAAACTCGCGAGCTGGAAGGTGGTTCCGGCGGGCACCGAGGGTTATCGCACGGCGGAGGTAACGCTGGGCGGCATCGATACGCGGGAAGTGTCCTCGAAAACGATGGAATCGCTGAAGTCACCGGGGCTGTATTTCATCGGCGAAGTGTTGGACGTCAGCGGGCATTTGGGCGGTTTCAACTTCCAGTGGGCTTGGGCGTCGGCGTATGCGGCAGCGCAGTTTGTCTAACGTTCATCTATTTGGCTGACGACGCAGAACCCCTGTAGGAGCGAATTCATTCGCGATGCGTAGGTATGAGCGATAGAGATGCGTCGGATGTATCGGCCTTTCGCGAATGAATTCGCTCCCACAGTTTGAACTGCTCTCCCCCTGAAGATCAGTGCCATCTGGCTCTCTCGGAATAAATTTTGCTAATCAGATGTACAGCGCGCATCAGGCGCTGTACATATCCATCAGCAGAATCAGTCGCGAAAAAGGCCGTCCGCGTTCATGGCATCGAAATCGTTGCGCAATACCTTCCGCCGCCTGTGGGCGCTGGACAAATTTTCCTACAGCGTGCGGGTGTTTATCGCGCTGACCGGCAGCATGGCGCTGTGCTGGTATCAAAACGAAATGTCGCTGGTCATCCCGCTGTTCCTCGGGATTATCGCCAGCGCCCTCTCCGAAACCGACGACAGCTGGCAGGGCCGCCTCAATGCACTGGCCGTGACGCTGGTGTGTTTCAGTATCGCGGCGCTCTCCGTTGAATTGCTGTTCCCCTACCCCGTGCTGTTCATCAGCGCCTTCGCCCTCGCGGCGTTCTGCCTGACGATGCTCGGCGCCTTGGGCGAACGATACGGCGCCATCGCTTACGCGACGCTCATTCTCTCGGTCTACACCATGATCGGCGTGGACCAGCGCGGTGGCGAGGTCACGGATTTCTGGCACGAGCCCATGCTTCTGGTGGCCGGCGCCGCGTGGTACGGACTGCTGTCAGTGCTGTGGCAGATGCTGTTTTCCAACCAGCCGGTGCAGCAGGCGTTGGCGCGACTGTTCCGGGAACTGGGCCTGTACCTGAAACTGAAGTCCGAGCTGTTTGAGCCGATTCGCACGCTGGACATCGAAGCCAAGCGTCTGGAGCTGGCCAAGCAGAACGGCAAGGTCGTCGCCGCGCTGAACGTGACCAAGGAAATCATCCTCAACCGCGTCGGCAGCGGTCGACCCGGTTCGAAGGTCAGTCGCTACCTGAAGCTGTACTTTCTCGCTCAGGACATCCACGAACGCGCCAGCTCCTCGCACTATCCCTACAACTCGCTGGCCGAAGCGTTCTTCCACAGCGACGTATTGTTCCGCTGCCAACGCTTGCTGCGTCAGCAGGGCAACGCCTGCCGCGACCTGTCAGTGTCGATCCAGTTGCGCCAACCGTTCGTTTACGACGACAGCTTCGCCCATGCGCTGGACGACCTGCGCGCGTCCCTCGAACACCTGCGCATCCAGAGCAACCCGGCGTGGCGTGGCCTGCTGCGCTCCCTGCGCGCACTGGCGAATAACCTCGGCACATTGGACCGACTGCTCAGCGACGCGAGCAATCCCGACGCGCTGGCCGACGCCTCCGACAGCAGCCTGCTGGACCGTTCTCCGCGTAACCTGAAAGACGTCTGGACCCGCTTGCGCCTGCAACTGACCCCGACCTCGCTGCTGTTCCGCCACGCCCTGCGTCTGCCGCTGGCGCTGGTGATCGGTTATCTCATGGTTCACCTGATCCACCCGTCGCAAGGCTACTGGATCATTCTGACCACGGTTTTCGTCTGCCAGCCGAGCTACGGCGCCACCCGGCGCAAGCTGGGGCAGCGGATCATCGGCACGGCCATTGGCCTGACGGCGGGCTGGATTCTGTTCGACCTGATCACCACGCCGGTGCTGCAATCGATGTGCGCAGTGCTCGCGGGGGTTGTGTTCTTCGTCAACCGCACCACGCGTTACACACTGTCCACGGCAGCGATCACGGTGATGATCCTGTTCTGCTTCAATCAGGTCGGCAACGGCTACGGGCTGTTCCTGCCGCGCCTGATGGACACGCTGCTCGGCAGCTTGATCGCGGGCCTGGCGGTGTTCCTGTTCCTGCCGGACTGGCAGGGCCGACGCCTGAACAAAGTGCTGGCGAACACGCTGTCCTGCAACAGCATTTATCTGCGCCAGATCATGCAGCAGTACGCCCAAGGCAAGAGCGACGACCTCGCTTATCGCTTGGCCCGACGCAACGCCCACAACGCCGACGCCGCGCTGTCCACGACGCTGGCGAACATGCTGATGGAGCCCGGCCATTTCCGCAAAGAGGCCGACGTGGGCTTCCGCTTCCTGGTGCTCTCGCACACATTGCTGAGCTATTTGTCAGGGCTCGGCGCCCACCGCGAGACCCAGCTCCCTAACGAAGTGCGCGAGCAGTTGATCGAAGGTGCGGGCGCCAATCTGGCGTCGAGCATCGATGAGATCGCCCAGAGCCTGGCCACCCGTCACCCCGTGGCGGTACAAAGCGATGCCGAGGAAGCCCTGGCGGCGGACCTTGAGCAGATGCCGGAAGAGATCGATGAAGGGCAGCGTCTGGTGCAAACACAACTGGCGCTGATCTGCCGTCAGCTGGGGCCGCTGCGCACCTTGGCGGCTCACTTGATCAAAGAGCCATCCAAGGACGAGACAGCCGTTACAGACCGTGCAGCTTGAACAACTTGTCGTAGGTGCCATCGGCTTTCATGGCGGCGATGGCATTGTCGAAATCGGCGACGATTTTCGCGTGATCGGGGTTCTTCAGGCTGACCAGAATGTGCAGGCTGTTTTCGCTCAATGACTGGGGCAAAAAGTCGACGCTGTCTCGCACGTCTTCCGGCTCGTGACTAAGGGCGAAACGCGCCGCGTATTCGTCCTCGACGGTCAGCTCCACCCTCCCCGCCGCCAACATCCGGACCGCCGTCGAAAAGCTCGCGACCGGTATTTTTTTCAGATCGGGATCGTTATCGAACTCGGGGGAGTAGGCATAGCTGCGGACGATGGCAATGGAATAGGGGTGTAACTGAGGCAGGCTTTTGTACTGGATGTCCGACGTTTTGCGCTTGAGAAACCGCAAACGGTTAACCAGGTACTCGCCGGAAAACTCGCCAATCTCTGTGCGATCTTTGCTGTACCACGCGTTGATCAGGATGTCATAACGCCCTTCACTGACCCCATGAACGGCTCTGGCCCACGGCACCTGATCGTATTCAGTGGTGTAACCGGCGCGGCCCAGCGCTGTGCGAATCAGGTCGGTGGACAGCCCACCATTGATCAACGTCAGATCCGAATAAGGGGCCCAGGCGTCACCGGCGATACGCAGTTTCTGCGCCGACGCGCCTTGCGCAATCAACAGCATTCCCAGCAAAGCCATGGCTCGAAGCAAACGCGGCATGCTCAAGATCCTTAGGCAGGTGGATGGCCTGCGATTTTTCAGCGGCAATCAAGCGACACTGTGACATCCCTGGTGCGAGCAAAAGGTCATTGCATGACCCGAATGGAGACGATTTTCTGGGGTAGCAAGTGGCCTTCATTGAAGACCGGTTGCTGTTTTTCCACAACACATAAGTGGCCAATGTTTGTGCCGCAGTTCAAGAAATCGCGCGATGCCCTGATCGTTGTCACAACTGTCACCACGCGTTGACGTTGGGCTTACAGCAATATGCGTTTAGTATCCGGGATCGACTTCTTTTCGCGAGCCGGCTTCATGTCTATCAACTGGATTTGCAAACACCATACCGCCCTGAGCAAGGAACAGTTGTACGCCATTTTGCAGCTGCGCGCGCAGGTGTTCGTGGTCGAACAGAAATGCTTTTATCAGGATGTCGATGGCCAGGACTTGCTGGGCGATACGCGCCATCTGATGGCTTGGCAAGACGATGAACTGGTGGCTTATCTGCGCCTGCTCGACCCGATCCAGCAGGACGGCGACGTGACCATCGGACGCGTGGTGACTGCCCCATCAATGCGCAACAAAGGCATGGGCAACGAATTGATGGTGCAAGCGCTGGAACACGCCGAACGCAACTGGCCCGATCAACCGATCTATCTGTCGGCGCAGGCGCATTTGCAGGGCTACTACAGCCGTTACGGGTTCAACCCGGTGGGTGAGGTGTACGTCGAGGACGGCATTCCGCACATCGGGATGCGTCGGGACCTGGATTGAGCCTTGGGGCACTCCGCGGTCGAACTGTGGGAGCGAATTTATTCGCGATTGGCCAGTACAGCCGATACATCTCTGTCGCCTGATCTACTTTCGCGAATGAATTCGCTCCCACAGGTGTTCAGCGTCAGTCGCCCGACTCAGGGATAACCCAGCACCGATTTGATCTGCGCCAGATGCTTCGCAATCCAGCGCTTGTCGATCGCGCCCCACTCGCGAATCCGGTACGACCCCGCGTGATTGCGCGCGCCCTCTTCCTGTTCGAACTCACACACGATGTCCAGATCCGCCAACGCAGCGATAGTGTCTTGCGCCGTCCGACGGGGCATGCCGGTGACGTCGGTGAGGGCCGGGACGCTGCTGGCGATGCCACTGTCGATCAAATACGCCACATACAAGCGGCGGTAAAAGCTGCTTTTGGTTTTGCTGACGTCCATCGTCAGGTCCTTGTCGATGAGAGGTGCGCCCATGCTCTCACCAATTCCGATAACGACCAACCATCACGCCCTCAGCCCTGCATGTCCCGCCACGTCAGGTACACGCGCAGGTCGAATTCCAGCTGGTGATACCCCGGCTGCATGTGCTCACACAGGTTGTAGAAGGCCTTGTTGTGGTCGCTCTCTTTGAAGTGCGCCAGTTCATGCACGACGATCATCTTGAGGAACTCAGGCGCCGCCTCTTTGAACAGCGAGGCCACGCGGATTTCTTTCTTGGCCTTGAGCTTGCCGCCTTGCACGCGTGAAACCGTGGTGTGCAGGCCAAGGGCGCGATGGGTGAGGTCCAGGCGGTTGTCGAACAGCACTTTATCGATGGTCGGCGCGTTGCGAAGGTGTTCCTGCTTGAGGGCGAGCGCGTAGGCGTAGAGCGCTTTGTCGCTCTGCACGTCATGGCGTCCGGGGTAGCGCTGCTCCAGATAATCGCCGAGTTTGTCCTGGGCAATCAGGTGGCGGACCTGATCCTGCAAAGAGGCCGGGTAGGCCTGCAGGTACTTGAGCATCATTGGCGCGTTGGCGGTCATGGTCTGATCGTGTGGCTCGAAAAGGCATCAGTCTACCGCGTCAGCCTTTGCCCAGCAGCGACTCACGACTCGGCAACGTGATTGGCGCGACGAAACTCAAGGCTTCGTCCGGCGTCATCGGATGCGCCAGCAGGAACCCCTGGATGATTTCGCAGCCACTGTCGACGAGCCAGTGATATTGCTCCAGATTCTCGACCCCCTCAGCGATCACTTCGATATCCAGCAGTCGGCACAGATCGATGATGCTGCGTGCTACGGCCAGATCACGTGGGGAATTCATCATGCCGCTGATGAAATGCCGGTCGATCTTGAGCGTGTCCAGATCCAGGTTTCGCAGGTGCGCCAGTGAACTGTCGCCTGCGCCGAAATCATCCAGCGACACCCGAACGCCAATGTCGTGCAGGCTTTGCAGCTGTTTACGACTGTGAACAAGGTTGTGGACCAGCGACGGCTCGGTGATTTCCACCTCCAACTGTCGCGGTTTCAGCCCGTGAATCTGGATCGCCCGCTGCAGCTCGGCAGCGAGATTCGGCATGCTGAACTGCGCCGGACTCACGCTCACGCTGATCACCAGGTCATCCGGGAACACCCCCTCCCAACGCTGGCGCTGCGCGGCGCCTTGCTCGTAGATCCAACTGCCCAGTTTGTTGATCAGCCGCGTTTCTTCCAGCAACGGGATGAACAGGCTGGACGGCACGTCGCCCGCATCCGGGTGGTTCCAGCGCAGCAAGGCTTCAAAACCTCGGGTACGCCCCGTCAACACGTTGATCTGCGGCTGATAGACGATAGAGAAATCCTTGCCCTCAATGGCGGTGCGCACGCTTTCTTCGAGCATCAATCGAGAACGCGCACGGCCATTCATGTACTGGTCGTAGAAACGGTATTGATGGCGACCCGCGCGCTTGGCTTCGTACATCGCGATGTCGGCGGCACGCAGCAGGCCATCGAGATTGGTGCCGCAATCCGGGTAAATCGCAATGCCGATGCTCGCGCCCAACGTGGCTTCGATCCCGTCGACCTGACGTCGCACCGATACCCGTTCGATGAGCTTTTCGGCGACTTTGGCGGCGTGTTCGGGGAAGTCCAGCCCATCGACCACAACGACGAATTCGTCGCCACCCATCCGCGCCAGCACGTCATACGGCCGCAAGCATTCCTTCAATTGCTCGGCGACCCAGATCAACACCTGATCACCCGCGTCATGCCCCAGCGAATCGTTGACGTGCTTGAAGCCGTCGAGATCCAGATAGAGGACCACCAGGTATTTCCCGGCATTCTCATTGCGCAGCAGCATGCCTTCAACCGTTTGGTAAAAGCCTCGGCGGTTGAGCAACCCGGTCAACGAATCCGTGACGGCCTGATGTTCAAGTTGGCTATAAAGGTCTCGCACCACCGACATGTCGAGCACGCTCAACACCATCGCCTTCTGCTCTTCAGGTAATGGCGCGCAAGACAGCGCCACCGGCACTTGCCGCCCTTCAGGGGTGCGCATGATGGCGTCATGAATGCGATAGGTATCGGCACGTCGGTAGTGGTGATAAAACCCGGACTCTGTCCACTCAGCGACACACGGCTCTTCGAGATAACAGCACAGCTCGGTGCCTCGCAGCTCGCCATCGATCATGCCCAGCAGCCGACAGATCGCCGGGTTGGCGAAACTGATGATGCCGTCTTCGTTGACCACCAGAATGCCTTCGGCAACGTTCGCCAGCACCGACGCATTGAACGCCCTTGCCGACTCCAGCTCCCGGCTGAGTTTCTGCAGAGCACGACGGTTATGCTGCTGCTCCAGTAGCGCCTGAACCTTGGGTTTGAGGATGTTCGGGTCAAAGGGTTTGAAAAGATAATCCACCGCGCCGCTGGCATAGCCTTTATGCACGGCATCTCGGGACTGCTCGTTGGCGGTCAGGAAAATGATGGGGGTCAGGCGCGTTCGTTGGCTGCCGCGCATCAGTCGCGCGACTTCGAAGCCGTCCATTTCCGGCATCTGCACATCCAGCAGGACGATGTCGACGTCCACATCCAGAAGCAGGCCCAGCGCTTCCATGCCGGAACTGGCCGTGACGATTTCCCAGTCCTGTCGCTGCAGGACCGCTCTCATCGTGACGAGATTTTCCGGGTAGTCATCGACTACCAACAGAACCGATTTGCCATTAGGTGGCAGGGGTTGCACGCATTCCATGCTGCTACTCATTACTTCACTGCCCGGTGAGAGGGCTCCGCCCATGATCCGAATGGCCCTTACTCTAGACCCGAATAGGGAAAAGTGAAGCTGGGCCACCGTTATGCCATCTCAAAAGTGTAATCGAACCGACTAACGGTATCAGCCCTGAGGTGCAGTCCTGCGCTGGCCTGCGTGGAAATTAGCGGCACATTGACGCTACCCGTTCGACGGTTTCACGTTAACAGGCAGGGACTTGGAACGTATAAGAATCGCCCCTTTCCGCCTTGCGCCAGATGTTTGACTGGCAATGAGACACCTCGGACGAACTGAACAATGATTGATTTGGGAACCTGGAATCTGAGCATTCCTGTGGGCTCGCCCCCCGCCACCATTGAAACCCGCCAACTGCTTCAAGGCTACGACGGCAAGTACTTCACCTCCAGTGCTTCCAATGTCACCTTCTGGGCGCCGGTCACCGGCACCAAGACCGCCAACGCCAAGTACCCTCGCACAGAATTGCGGGAGACCTGGTCGAACGGCACCCTGCATAACTGGTTCTATCCTGACGCCGACAATTTCCTCACGGCCAAGCTCAAGGTCATTCAGGTGCCTTCATCCGGCCGCGTCGTGATTGGTCAGATCCATGTATATGAGAGCACCCAGCCGTTACTCAAAGTCGAGTACCAATATCAGGACGCGACCAAGGACGGCATCATCGTTGCGAAGGTCAGGTTTCATCCCACCGACAAGAAAGCGCGCATCTTCACGGTCGCCGAAGGCGTACCACTCAACGAAACCTTCAAGTATCAGATTCATCTGAACAAAGCCGGTTTGCTCAGTGTGAGGGCCAACAACATGTACTGGAACGATCGCATCAGCGCTATGTGGAGCAAACAGCAGCTGTACTTCAAGGCAGGCGTTTATACCCAAGACAATACCGGTTACACCAGCGAAGGCGGCAAGGTGATGTTCTTCAACCTCGATGTGGATCACAACAAGGGTTGAGCTTGCCATGCGACTGTAGCGGCGAGCCTGCCGGCGAAAGCGTTCCGGCAGACATCCCAATGCATCGGACCCACCGTCTTCACCAGCAGGCCGGCTGCTACAGCGACATTACACAGCCTTGTACTCTTTCTCCGCCGCTTCGAAACGCTGCAACATGCCCGCCGTCGGTCCTTTGCCCAGCGCACTGAAGAGCACAATGGCGAGGCTGGCGAAGATGAAACCCGGAATGATTTCGTACAGGCCCAGCAACTCGAAGTGCTTCCAGACGACGACCGTGACGGCCCCCACCAGAATTCCTGCCAGCGCACCGTTGCGGGTCATGCCTTTCCATAGAACGGAAATCAGCACCACGGGGCCGAATGCCGCGCCGAAACCTGCCCACGCGTAGCTCACCAGACCCAGGACTCGGTTCTCAGGATTCGCGGCCATGGCGATGGCGATCAGGGCCACCAGCAGCACCATTGCACGTCCAACCCAGACCAGTTCAAGTTGCGAGGCACGTTTGCGCAGGAATGCCTTGTAGAAGTCTTCCGTCAACGCGCTGGAACACACCAGCAACTGACAACTCAACGTACTCATGACAGCTGCCAGGATCGCCGACAGCAGCACGCCGGCCACCCACGGATTGAACAGCAGCTTTGCCAGCTCGATGAACACGCGCTCGGGGTTTTCCGTCACCGGCCCGGCGACTTCAGGATGCGCGGAGAAATAGGCGATACCGAAGAAGCCGACGGCCACGGTGCCGCCCAGGCACAGGATCATCCACGCCATGGAGATGCGACGGGCCTTGGCGATCGACTTCACCGAATCGGCCGCCATGAAACGCGCCAGGATATGCGGCTGCCCGAAATACCCCAGGCCCCAGCCCATCAAAGAAATGATGCCGATGAAGGTAGTGTTCTTGAGCATGTCGAAGTGAGCCGGGTCTTTGGCTTCAATGGCCAGAAACGTGGTATCGACGCCACCCGTGGCCAGCAGGACGATGATGGGCGTCAGGATGAGCGCAAAGATCATCAACGTGGCCTGCACAGTGTCGGTCCAGCTCACGGCGAGGAAACCGCCGATGAATGTGTACGCGATGGTCGCGGCGGCTCCGGCCCACAGCGCGGTTTCATAAGGCATGCCAAACGTGCTTTCGAACAGACGCGCGCCGGCCACGATGCCCGAGGCGCAATAGATCGTGAAGAACACGAGGATCACGATCGCCGAAATGATCCGCAGCACGCCGCTGGTATCTTCGAAGCGGCTGGAGAAGTAATCCGGGAGTGTGAGTGCGTCGCCGTTATGCTCGGTCTGCACCCGCAGGCGACCGGCCACGAACAGCCAGTTCAGGTAGGCGCCGACGATCAGGCCGATGGCGATCCAGCTTTCCGACAGGCCGGACATGTAAATCGCGCCTGGAAGCCCCATCAGCAGCCAGCCACTCATGTCCGAGGCCCCCGCCGACAGCGCGGTCACAACGCTGCCCAGGCTTCGACCGCCGAGTATGTAATCCGAAAGGTTATTGGTGGAGCGATAAGCCATGAGTCCGATCAGGACCATGGCAGCGATGTAGATCACAAAAGTGATCAACGTAGGGTTGCTAATGTTCATCGTCTGTCCATGCCTTGGTGAAAGGAGGCACAACGGGTTGCACCAAAGGCGGGCATCCTAGGGAACAGAACGGAAAAGGTGCAACCTTTCGGAACACTGAGCCGCTCTTTTTCTGAGTCAAAATGTATCCCATTGGTTTTTATGCGCTTTTTTGAACCATTGATAGCCGAAATCCCACCAAATGACGGTGCTCAAACCCTTTTTTGAGGGGCATCGTGCATTGACGATACCTTTGGAAATATCTTGAAAAAACGGGTTGCACCCGGTTGCACCCAGCCCCGACCACAGGCTAATCTTGCCCGCAGTGACAGCCACGCCCAATGTGGCTCTGATGAGGACAAGACATGGCGACCACCACCCTCGGTGTCAAACTCGACGACCCGACCCGCGAGCGATTGAAAGCAGCTGCGCAGTCCATTGACCGGACTCCCCACTGGCTTATCAAACAGGCGATTTTCAATTACCTGGAGAAGCTCGAAGCTGGCGCCACCCTCAACGAGCTCAATGGGCTGGTCAGCAAAGACGCCGACGACCACGGTGAACTGCCTGCGGATAACGGCCATCAGGCGTTTCTTGAATTCGCTGAAAGCATCCTGCCTCAGTCAGTGCTGCGCGCCGCGATCACGTCGGCTTATCGTCGCCCTGAGCCTGAAGTCGTGCCAATGCTGCTGGAACAGGCCCGCCTGCCAGTAGCCATGGCAGACGCCACCCACAAGCTGGCCGCGTCGATTGCCGAAAAACTGCGCAATCAAAAAAGCGCCGGGGGCCGCGCGGGCATCGTGCAGGGCCTGCTGCAAGAGTTCTCGCTGTCGTCCCAAGAAGGCGTGGCG
This sequence comes from Pseudomonas salicis, assembly GCF_057128705.1. Lineage (NCBI taxonomy): Bacteria > Pseudomonadati > Pseudomonadota > Gammaproteobacteria > Pseudomonadales > Pseudomonadaceae > Pseudomonas > Pseudomonas salicis. Next base: position 144,129 of record NZ_JBSKHU010000005.1, on the reverse strand, counting down.
CTGATGTGCCTGGCCGAAGCGCTGCTGCGCATTCCGGACAAAGGCACCCGCGATGCACTGATCCGCGACAAGATCAGCACCGGCAATTGGCACCCGCACTTGGGTAACAGCCCGTCGCTGTTCGTCAACGCCGCGACCTGGGGGCTGCTGCTGACTGGCAAGCTGGTCAGCACTCACAACGAAGCAGGCCTGACCTCTTCGCTGAGCCGCATTATCGGAAAGTCCGGCGAACCGATGATCCGCAAGGGCGTCGACATGGCCATGCGCCTGATGGGCGAGCAGTTCGTGACAGGCGAGACCATTGCAGAAGCCCTCGCCAACGCCAGCCGTTTCGAATCCAAAGGCTTCCGCTATTCCTACGACATGCTCGGCGAAGCGGCGCTAACCGAACACGATGCGCAGAAATACCTGGCGTCGTACGAACAAGCAATCCACTCCATCGGCAAAGCCTCCCACGGTCGCGGCATTTACGAAGGCCCGGGCATCTCGATCAAGCTCTCCGCCCTGCACCCGCGCTACAGCCGCGCGCAATACGAGCGCGTGATGGAAGAGCTGTACCCGCGCTTGCTGTCCTTGACGCTGCTGGCCAAGCAGTACGACATCGGCCTGAACATCGACGCCGAAGAAGCGGACCGTCTTGAGCTGTCACTGGACCTGCTCGAACGCCTGTGCTTCGAACCGCAACTGACCGGCTGGAACGGCATCGGCTTCGTCATTCAGGCCTATCAAAAGCGCTGCCCATACGTGATCGACTACGTGATCGATCTGGCCCGCCGCAGCCGTCATCGCTTGATGATCCGCCTGGTGAAGGGCGCGTACTGGGACAGCGAAATCAAGCGCGCCCAGGTCGAAGGCCTGGAAGGCTATCCGGTCTACACCCGCAAGGTGTACACCGACGTGTCCTACATCGCCTGCGCCCGCAAATTGCTGTCGGTGCCGGAAGTCATTTACCCGCAATTCGCCACGCACAACGCCCACACGTTGTCGGCGATTTATCACATCGCCGGTCAGAACTATTACCCCGGCCAGTACGAATTCCAGTGCCTCCATGGCATGGGCGAACCTCTTTACGAACAAGTCGTGGGCAAGGTCGCTGACGGCAAGCTGAATCGACCGTGCCGCGTGTACGCTCCGGTTGGCACACACGAAACGCTGCTGGCGTATCTGGTTCGTCGCCTGTTGGAAAACGGCGCCAACACTTCGTTCGTCAACCGCATCGCCGACCAGTCCATTTCGATTCAGGAACTGGTGGCCGACCCCGTTTCCAGCATCGAGCGCATGGCCACGCAGGAAGGCGGCTTTGGTCTGCCTCACCCACGCATTCCGCTGCCTCGCGATTTGTATGGCAGCGAGCGCGCCAACTCGGCCGGCATCGACATGGCCAACGAACACCGTCTGGCGTCGTTGTCGTCCGCACTCTTGGCCACCGCACACAACGACTGGAAAGCCCTGCCGATGCTGGGCAGCCCGGTCAGCGCAGGCGCTGCAAACCCTGTGCTGAACCCATCCGACTTGCGTGACGTGGTGGGCCATGTTCAGGAAGCCAGTCTGGAAGACGTCGATAACGCCCTTCTGAGCGCCCTGAGCGCAGGCCCGATCTGGCAAGCGACGCCACCGGCCGAGCGCGCCGCGATACTGGAACGGGCCGCTGATCTGATGGAAGCCGACATCCAGCCGTTGATGGGCCTGCTGGCTCGCGAAGCAGGCAAGACCTACGCCAACGCCATCGCCGAGGTGCGTGAAGCCGTGGACTTCCTGCGTTACTACGCTGTGCAGGCTCGCAACGATTTCACCAACGACGCTCACCGTCCACTGGGTCCGGTGGTCTGCATCAGCCCGTGGAACTTCCCGCTGGCGATTTTCAGTGGTCAGGTCGCCGCAGCGTTGGCCGCAGGTAACCCGGTATTGGCCAAGCCGGCCGAGCAAACCCCGCTGGTCGCGGCTCAAGCCGTGCGCATTTTGCTGGAAGCCGGTATTCCTGAGGGCGTGGTGCAACTGCTGCCAGGCCGTGGCGAAACCGTCGGGGCCCGCCTGGTCGGCGACGATCGCGTCAAAGGCGTGATGTTCACCGGCTCCACCGAAGTCGCCCGCCTGCTGCAACGCAACATCGCCGGTCGTCTCGACTCGCAGGGCCGTCCGATCCCGCTGATCGCCGAAACCGGCGGCCAGAATGCGATGATCGTCGATTCGTCAGCCCTGACCGAACAGGTGGTGATCGACGTGGTGTCCTCGGCGTTCGACAGTGCAGGCCAACGCTGCTCTGCATTGCGCGTTTTGTGCCTGCAGGAAGACTCCGCCGACCGCGTCATCGAAATGCTCAAAGGCGCCATGGCCGAAAGCCGTCTGGGCAACCCGGAGCGCCTGTCCGTAGACATTGGTCCGGTGATCGACGCCGAAGCCAAGGCAGGCATCGAGAAACACATCCAGGCCATGCGTGACAAAGGCCGTAACGTGTATCAGGTGGCGATCGCCGACAGCGACGAAATCAAGCGCGGCACCTACGTAATGCCAACCCTGATCGAACTGGAAAGCTTCGACGAACTGCAACGCGAGATCTTCGGCCCGGTGCTGCACGTCGTTCGCTACAAGCGCAAGGAACTGGATCAGCTGATTGGCCAGATCAACGCGTCGGGCTACGGCCTGACGCTGGGTGTTCACACCCGCATCGACGAAACCATCGCCAAGGTGATCGACTCGGTGAACGCCGGCAACATGTACGTCAACCGCAACATCGTGGGTGCCGTGGTCGGGGTTCAACCGTTCGGCGGCGAAGGCCTGTCAGGCACCGGTCCGAAAGCGGGCGGCCCGCTGTACCTGTATCGCCTGCTCTCGACTCGCCCTGCCGACGCCGTGCAGAAATCGTTCGCTCAAGGTGACGCCGCGACGAAGCCTGACGTGCGCCTGCGCGACAACCTGCTCAAACCGCTGACCGCGTTGAAAGCCTGGGCGTCGAGCCAGCAACAAGCGGAATTGGAAGCGACCTGTGATCAGTTCGCCGAACAATCGCAAAGCGGTATTTCACGACTGCTGGCAGGCCCAACCGGCGAGCGCAACAGCTACACCATCCTGCCCCGTGAGCACGTGCTGTGCCTGGCCGAAGACGAAGCCGACCTGCTGACGCAACTGGCTGCCGTACTGGCCGTTGGGAGCACCGCTATCGTGCCTGACACCGAACTCAGCAAGCCGCTGTACAAGCGCCTGCCGAAAGACGTGCAGGCGCGCATCAAGCTGGTGAGTGACTGGAGCAAGGACGACATCGCCATCGAAGCCGTCCTGCACCACGGCGACTCCGACCAGCTGCGCGCCATCTGCGAGCAAGTCGCTCAGCGTGCTGGCGCCATCATCGGCGTTCACGGCTTGTCCAAAGGCGAAACCGGCATTGCGCTGGAGCGTTTGGTGATCGAACGTGCATTGAGCGTGAACACCGCCGCAGCAGGGGGTAATGCGAGTCTGATGACGATCGGGTAAGCCGGCGCTACGTCCCTCCTGTAGGGGGGAATTCATTCGCGAGACGTCTGTACACCCGATGACCTTCGTCGGGTATACCTTCTCATCGCGAATGAATTCGCTCCCACGGTCGGAAACCGTGCGACGCTCTCTACCCGGCCTGCATTCACCCTGTGTTCTAGCCCTCCATCACCCACATCAATCTTCCTGTTCACCCCTTCCCCTCGCCCCTAGACTCCTCGGCAATCCAACAAAAGGTACGCCGCCATGTCCGAGACGCTGCTCAGTTCCCGCAATCTGGCTTTCGAGCTGTACGAGGTGCTGGACGCCGAGGCATTGACTCAGCGTGCGCGGTTTGCCGAGCACAGTCGTGAGACGTTTGATGCCGCCATTGGCACGGCGCGGGCGATTGCGGAGAAATACTTCGCGCCCCACAACCGCAAGAACGACGATAACGAGCCGCGCTTTGAGAACGGCGAAGCGGTGTTGATCCCCGAGGTGAAACCCGCTGTCGATGCGTTTCTTGAAGCAGGCTTTTTGAACGCGGCGCGGGATTTCGAAGCGGGTGGCATGCAGTTGCCGACGCTGCTGTCGCAGGCCTGCTTCGCTCACTTTCAGTCTGCCAACGCGGCGTCGACGTCGTATCCGTTCTTGACGATGGGCGCGGCGAACCTGATCGAAAACTTCGGCAGCGAAGAACAAAAGCAGAGGTTTCTGCAACCAATGATCGAGGGGCGTTTTTTCGGCACTATGGCGTTGACCGAACCTCACGCCGGATCGTCGCTGTCGGACATTCGAACCCGCGCAGAACCTGCTGCCGATGGCAGCTATCGCCTGCGCGGCAACAAGATTTTCATTTCCGGCGGCGACCATCCGCTGTCCGAAAACATCGTGCATCTGGTGCTGGCCAAACTCCCGGACGCGCCACCCGGCGTGAAGGGCATTTCGCTGTTCATCGTGCCGAAGTTTCTGGTCAACGAAGACGGCAGTCTCGGACCCCGCAACGACGTGCTGCTCGCCGGGCTGTTCCACAAAATGGGCTGGCGCGGCACCACCTCCACCGCGCTGAATTTCGGCGATAACGGCAACTGCGTGGGCTATCTGGTGGGCAAGCCCCATCAGGGCTTGAGCTACATGTTTCAGATGATGAACGAGGCACGGATTGGCGTGGGCATGGGCGCCGTGATGCTCGGTTACGCCGGTTATCTGTATTCGTTGGAGTACGCCCGCGAACGCCCTCAGGGTCGCCTGCCCGACAGCAAAAATCCCGAAAGCGCGCCGGTGTCGATCATTCAACACGCGGACGTGAAACGCATGCTCCTGACGCAAAAAGCCTACGTCGAGGGCGCGTTCGATTTGGGGCTCTACGCCGCTCGCCTGTTCGACGACACGCAAACGGGCGACACCGAAGAAGCGCGCAAGCTGGCCCATGAACTGCTGGACCTGCTGACCCCCATCGTCAAATCCTGGCCTTCAGAGTTTTGCTTGAAGGCCAACGAGCTGGCGATTCAAATCCTCGGCGGCCACGGTTACACGCGCGAATATCCGGTGGAGCAGTACTACCGCGACAACCGCCTGAACCCGATTCACGAAGGCACTCACGGCATTCAGTCGCTGGATCTTCTGGGACGCAAACTGGCGCAGAACGGCGGCACCGGTCTCAAGCAATTGGTCCGTCTGATCGCAGACACCTGCCAACGGGCGCAGGAACACGCGTCGTTGAGTTCATTGCGCCAGCCACTGGAACAACTGGTAGCGCGTTTGCAGGCGGTGACGATTGAGCTGTTGACGGACTTGGCGCAAGGCAATGTAACCGCGACGCTGGCTAACTCCGCGCTTTACCTCAAGGCGTTCGGCCACACGGTCATCGGCTGGCGCTGGCTGGAGCAGGCGATTCGGGCGCAAGAAGGCCTGAATAAAGACCAGCCGGCCGACACGGATTTCTATACCGGCAAACTCGCGGCCGCACGATTCTTCCTGACGTGGGAAGTCCCGGCGTGTCATCACGAACTGGCGATTCTCCAGGCTCGTGATGACGTCTGCCTGACGATGCAGGACAGCTGGTTCTGAGATAAGCGGCGCGTGAGCAGAGGCTCATTTCGCCGCCTATCGATCACCTTCTCAACTGGCCGCCGAGTGCCACGAGTTTTCGGCACCCGCTGTGATTTTCAGCCGTCGGCCAAATGGGACATAAAAGTCTTGAGCTTCTATCACGTACTCCTGATAGGTGAGCGAAGAAATGCCTGATTTTGCGTGGAGGGAATTGTCGAGCAAGGCCGCGTAGTCCGGGCGAACGCTCTTCAATGTGTCCAGCAACAGGCGCGGCCCTGTCACGAAAAATATCTTGGTCATGTAAGGATTTTTCCCGTCGATCACTTGAGACTTGTCTGCTTCCATGATGACAAGCGCGTCGAGCTCGTCCTTGAAGCGCGCGTACAACGTGCTCTGCACTTCCAGCAATACTGGATTACCGGCGTGGCTGGCGAAATGACTGTTGCCAGGACCGAAGAAATCCATGCGCGGAGACGAAACAGCCTCCCCCATCAACACATCGTTCGGCCCCGCATTCAGCGCTTGCCCCTCGAACGACACCTTGATCACGTCGTCGCAATCCATGTAAATACCGCCGTACTCGTGCAGCAGCGAATAGCGCAACACGTCCGACGCCGCTGCGTAGTTCTGGCCACTGCCTTCCCGGAAATAATTGAAGGGTTCGGCGGTGTATGGGCTTTCCCTGAAATGGGCAAAAAACGGCTCTTCTTCGAGGTTCGAAATGGTCATGTTCGGATGGCCCGCAAACGCGGCCTGCAATTGTTCCTGAGGGCTGACTCCGTCAACGATGGCAGTGTCATCGATCTGGATATGCAGAGTGAAGCTGAGGTCCGGGCTGGTCTCCATGTTGGCTTTCATCCCGGCGATCAAATGTTCATCCGGAAGCCTGCTGCCTAGCCAGACGTGGTGAACGGTGCGGTTCACCGCCTGTGTGTCTTCTGCCAGCCCCGGCACGCGCGGAAACTTGTAAATCTCGCTTTTCACCGGCGGCAGCAGTCTGCTCCTCACTTTGAGAAACTTGTCTTCGCTCCCCGATTTCCAGACGCCGTTGTTGTCCATCCATCGGAACTCGACGGCGTTCTTTTTCCAGCAACCCAGATCCACGTCATAGGACACCCGGACGTCTTTCGGTGGATTGGGAATGAAGAACTGATCGATTTCCTGACCGTCATCGCCCACCACCGGCCGTACCTCGATACCGTCCAGCGGGATCTCCACGAACAAGGGCGGCTGCGCGCGCACCAGTGGAATGTCCTCTTTGACCGGCGCGATCTCGGGAACAGGTTCGCCCCCAGGTACGTAGCTGTCGCCACCCCTCAGTCCAGGCCTGACATCAATGTCGGAATAAAAGCCTTTCAGCTTTTTGACGTACGGTCCCTTGAGCGTCGAATCGCTCGTCGAAATGATCCGATACTGGCGAGCATTTTCAACAAACTCCACACGGTAGATTTTTGCGTGGACACGAGTGAAATGGATGTCCTTTCCGGAGGCGTCGTCAAGAACGCTGTAGACGTTTCCTTCATCCAGACTTTTCCACTCTCCGCCAGCAGGCAGTTCATCGACATATTCGAAGCTGGCGAGATCCGCCCTCAGCCCCGGACTCAGCGAGCGCAACCCCGCAGGCTCCACACCAAAGGCTTTCACGGCGTCGAAGTGGGCCGCGTGATGCGCTCTCAGGTCTGCTCGACGCTGCTCCTCCTGATCCCGTCGCGCCTCGCGTTCATCTTCGGACTCAATCGCTCGCGCTTGCTTCTCTTCCGCCGCATGCGCTTCTGCGCGTTCCGCTTCGGCCGAGGCTGCAGTCTGCTCTTCTTCAGTTGCACTGCTGATTTTCTGTCCAATCTCGTCGGCCGCACCTGCGGCAACTGGCTCCCCTTTCACCGCTGCCGCGCCCAATACTTTTCCAGCGCCCTCGGCGAGTGCCGGTACAGCATTGAGAACACCAAAGACGATTCGGCCAGCGCCCTCATGCTGTTCTTCGACAGTCCCCTCGATCACCTGATCGGCTCCCAAGCCGATCAGCGCCACAGACATCACCGCGAGGGGCGCCCACAAACCTGGCACCACCATCGCGATAACGCCGGTGACGTTGATCGCGGCAGACAGGATCTCCGCCGCCGTTTCCTTGTTGTAATCCGCACGACTGCGGATCAAACGGTTTGCATCGGATTTCAGCCGACGCTGAAGACTTTTCCTGAAGTGAGAAAACGGCCATGGGGAGAGCGCGGGGCCCAAGTTGATTTCCGTGGCGGGATTCCAGTAATGCGTGTTGCCGATGAACCAGTTCGGGTAGGCACCCAAACCCTTGAGGGACGACCGTAGGCCGCTGTAAAAAATGCCATCAGGTCCGTCCTCGACTCGAAAGTGCCCTTCCAGCGCTGTTCGTCGCTCGGTGTACCGACATTGCAACGCAAACCAGTCACGCAAGGCGGCCATGTCGTCGAAACCGTGCAGCGGCGAAGAGTTGCCGGGGATGTACATCACGAGCCTTTCAGTGCGCTCATCTTTGAGCACAATGATGTCGGTGGCGGTGTAGCAATAAATGTCGAGCTCGCGAATTGTCACATTCTGAGGATTCAGCGGCGCATCCCGAAATGCCTCGAACGCCAACGTTTCCCACGGCTGTTCAGGCTTCAGGCCTACAGCGTCGAGGACAAGCGCCTTATCCTCGTCACTGAGCGAGCCTTCCTCATGCTGAACATAGGCCGCCCGCAGAAGCGAAGCCTTGATGAACAAGTGATAGTCATCCCGGTGCGCGGCCCAGAAATCGTTGAGCAGCTCCTCGTAGTGGGACTGGAGATCAGCCTCCCAAATGAAGCGCTTGAACGGCTTGGGGTCCAGATGGACCTGAGCGGAACCGTCGAAGTGTTGGGGGGTGGTTTTACGGTAGATCGCTTCATAGGCAAAACACTGGTCGAGCGACAGAGGTTCTTCCGAAATGACCGCGGGATACCCTTCAAGCCGCCAGTCCTCCAGCGTTCCGAGATGATCGTAGAAGTGGCCATCGCCCTCCTGTTGCCAATTGCGCATCAAGGCTTCAGTCAGCGTCATCGAGTAGGCAAGGTTCGCACGCTGATCGCCGTGGTCCACGGCGTCGATGTAGAGCGTGGCAATGATCAGGTCATCGGGATCGATGTCCAGCTCCAGATGCTCCAGAACGTAGGCCTTGGCCTTGTCGTGAGCGAAGTCTTTGGGGGACGGAAAGCTTAAATCCTTGCTGGCCAGGAACTCTGTCAGCAGCAAGGCGTGATGTGGGTCACGCCCTCCTTCTTCAATCGGCACGATTCCCGGCCCCTCCCCCTCGGGTAGCCCGACTTCGTAGCCGATGCCTTCGGCAACTTCATCTACCTCAAGATCAGGCTCTGGATAAAAAATCGAACCAAGGCTACGTGGCCGAACGCCCGACGGCATCGGGTATGTGGAGGACTCCAGATTTTTTTTCATCGTCGACATCCTTGTCAGTGATCAGAAGCCCCACAGTAGTCAACTAAAGATCCGAACATGCACTACATAATTACCGCACTCTGCACACCCTATTAATGGCATTGTGCACGGCTGTTGGTTCTCTCACACCGAAGCAAGCGTTAAGCCTTCCGCTGGCAGAAGCCTTTGACAGCGTGCCAATTCAACGGGTTAAATCCCTTGGCACGTGGACTGCATGTCAGTTCACGCACGCGTTCATTTCTGCTTTTGTCTGGAGTACCGCCCTTGGATGCGACGACCATCAACAGCCTGTTCCTGATCGGCGCGTTGCTGGTGGGCGCAAGTATTCTGGTCAGCTCGCTGTCGTCCCGGCTCGGCATCCCGATTCTGGTCATCATCCTGGCGGTCGGCATGGCGGCGGGCGTGGATGGTGGCGGCATCATCTTCGACAACTACCCGACGGCCTATCTGGTCGGCAACCTTGCGCTGGCGGTGATTCTGCTCGACGGCGGCCTGCGAACCCGGGTCGCGAGTTTCCGGGTTGCGCTCTGGCCGGCCTTGTCGCTGGCCACGGTCGGGGTACTGATCACCACGGGTCTGACCGGCATGATCGCGGCCTGGCTGTTCGACCTGAACATCATTCAAGGCCTTTTGATCGGCGCCATCGTCGGCTCCACGGACGCCGCAGCGGTGTTTTCGCTGCTGGGCGGCAAGGGCCTCAACGAGCGGGTCACGGCCAGCCTCGAAATCGAATCCGGCAGCAACGACCCGATGGCGGTGTTCCTGACCGTCACGCTGATCGACATGCTGTCTAGCGGCCAGACCGGCCTGCACTGGAGCCTGTTGGGTCATCTGATCCAGGAATTCGGCATCGGCGCTATCCTCGGTCTCGGCGGTGGCTGGCTGATGCTGCAGCTGGTCAACCGCATCAACCTGGCCAACGGCCTGTACCCGATTCTGGTGATCGCGGGGGGCCTGGCCGTGTTTGCGCTGACCAACGCCATCCACGGCAGCGGCTTTCTGGCGGTCTACTTGTGCGGTCTGGTGCTCGGCAACAAGCCGATTCGTAGCCGCCACGGCATCCTGCACATGCTCGACGGCATGGCGTGGCTCGCCCAGATCGGTATGTTCCTGGTGTTGGGCCTGCTGGTCACGCCCCATGATTTGCTGCCCATCGCGCTGCCGGCCTTGGGCCTGGCGCTGTGGATGATTCTGGTGGCGCGCCCGCTGTCAGTCCTCGCAGGCCTGCTGCCGTTCCGCGTGTTTCATGGTCGCGAAAAAGCCTTCATCGCGTGGGTCGGCCTGCGCGGGGCGGTCCCGATCATTCTGGCGGTGTTCCCGCTGATGGCGGGTCTGCCGCAGGCGCAGCTGTTCTTCAACCTCGCCTTCTTTATCGTGTTGGTGTCGCTGCTGGTGCAGGGCACGAGCCTGCCGTGGATGGCGAAATGGCTGAAGGTGACGGTTCCGCCTGATCCTGCACCCATCTCTCGCGCAGCGCTCGAAGTGCACGTGACCAGCGAGTGGGAGCTGTTCGTTTACCGACTCGGTGCCGAGAAATGGTGCATCGGTGCGGCCCTTCGCGAGCTGAAAATGCCGGAAGGCACCCGGATCGCGGCCCTGTTTCGGGGTCAGCAACTGCTCCATCCGTCGGGTAGTACGGTGTTGGAGACGGGCGACCTGCTGTGCGTCATCGGCCACGAACACGACCTTCCCGCCCTTGGCAAGCTGTTCAGCCAGGCGCCGCAACGGGGTCTGGATCTGCGCTTTTTCGGTGACTTCGTCCTTGAGGGAGACGCTCAGCTCGGGGCTGTCGCGGCATTGTACGGTTTGAAACTCGACGGCCTGGATTCGAACATGCCGCTGAGCCAGTTCATCATTCAGAAGAATCGCGGTGCGCCAATTGTCGGCGACCAGATCGAATGGAACGGAACTATTTGGACAGTTGCGGTTATGGAAGGGAACAAGATCCTCAAAGTGGGCGTCAGATTCCCCGAAGGAAGCCGCCCGGGTCCCGGGTTGTTCCTCTAAACTGCTCCTCTTTCCTGATCGTGCAACCCGGTGTCTATGTTCTCGCTGCGTACCTTTTTTGCCTCAGCCTTGCTCGGGCTTTGCCTTTCCAACGTCCCGGCATTTGCCGCTGACACTCCCCCACCGAGCAGCGACGCCGTTCAGCAGAGCCTGGACCGGATCGCCGACCGCAAACTGTCGGCTGATGACCAGAAAGCCCTGCAACAGGTGCTGGAACAGACGCTCGCTTTCATCGCCAGCCAAAAGGACAACCAGCAAAAGCTGGAGGACCTGAAGAAGCAACTGGCCGATGCGCCGAAGCAGACCGGCGAGAACCAGCGTGAACTGGCCAAGCTCAAAGCCAGCAAAACGGTTCCGGTTGCCCAGCGCTACACCAATCAGGACGTGCCTCAGCTTGAGGGGATGCTGAGCCAACGCAGCGCGCAACAGGCTGACTTGCAGAAGGCGCTGAACGACGCCAACAGCATGACGATCACGGCACAGACTCGCCCGGAGCGCGCTCAGGCCGAGATCAGTACCAGCCAGACCCGCATTCAAACGATCAACGGCATCCTCAAATCCGGCAAGGACGGGGGCAAGGCGATCAGCAGCGACCAGCGCAATCAGTTGAACGCTGAGCTGGCGTCGATCAACGCGTTGATTGCCCTGCGTCGTCAGGAATTGGCAGGCAACAGTCAATTGCAGGACTTGGGCGGCAGCCAGCGTGATCTGCTGACCGAGAAAGTGGCCCGTCAGGATCAGGAAATCCAGGATCTGCAAACGCTGATCAACGACAAACGCCGCGCACAGTCCCAGGAAACCGTGACGCAGCTGTCGATCGAAGCGCAGAAAGCCGGAGGCAGCAGCCTGCTCGCCACCGAAAGCGCGGCCAATCTCAAGTTATCCGACTACCTGCTGCGCGGCACCGATCGCCTGAACGAACTGACCCAGCAGAACCTCAAGACCAAAACCCAGCTCGACGCCATCACCCAGACCGATGCGGCGCTGGACGAGCAGATCAACGTGTTGAGCGGCAGCCTGTTGCTCTCCAAGATTCTCTACAAGCAGAAGCAATCGCTGCCCAAGCTCAAGCTCGACAGCGGCCTGGCGGACGAAATCGCCGATATTCGCCTGTACCAGTTCGAGGTCAATCAGCAACGCGAACAGATGAGCAACCCGGCGAATTACGTCGACACGTTGCTCGCGACTCAAAAGCCGGAAGACGTCACCCCAGCCTTGCGCAAAACCTTGCTGGACCTCGCCACCACCCGCACCGACCTGCTGGAGCGGTTGAACCGCGAGCTGAGCGCGCTGCTCAACGAATCCATCACCTTGCAGCTCAACCAGAAACAGCTGGTCAGCACGGCCATCAGCCTGCGCCAGACGCTGGATGAGCAGATGTTCTGGATTCCCAGCAACAAGCCGCTGGACCTGGAGTGGTTCGAGCGCATCAAACCGCGCCTGACAAAACAAGTCACCACCCTGCCGTGGACCTCGACATTCAGCGAACTGGGTGATGGCCTGACCCAGCGCCCGCTGATATTCCTGCCGCTGTTGCTGGTGATCGGCGGCCTGATGTGGAAGCGCAAGGCCCTGTACGACAAGCTCAACCGCCTGCACGCCGACATCGGCCACTTCAAGCGTGACCGGCAGTGGCAGACGCCGTTGGCAATCTTCATCAACATCCTGCTGGCGATGCCGTTGTCGTTGGCCTTGGCGTCGTGTGCACTCGCGCTGCAGATCGACGCCCGTGAACAGAACATCAATCTCGGCGCGGCGCTGATGCAAATCTCGCTGGCCTGGCTGGTGTTCTACACGGCTTACCGGGTATTGGCGCCGGGTGGCGTTGCACAGCTGCATTTTCGCTGGGAGAAGTCCCAGGTGGAATTCCTGCGGGGCTGGATTCGTCGCCTGGGGCTGGTGGTGCTGGCGCTGGTGACGGTGGTCGCCGTGGCCGAGCATGAGCCGTCCGCGCTGGCGGACGATGTGATCGGCATTGCCGTCGTCCTGACCTGCTACGCACTGATGACCTGGCTGCTCGCCCGCCTGTTGCTGACCAGCCCGACCCACGAAAGTGCGTCGCTGTTCCGCCGCACGGTAGGTTTGGCGTTCACCGCTCTGCCGGTCGCGCTGTTCCTCGCCGTGTGCTTCGGCTACTACTACACCGCGCTGAAACTCAGCGACCGCTTGATCGACACCCTCTATTTGCTGATGCTGTGGTTGGTGATCGAAGCGACGTTCGTTCGCGGCCTGGGCGTCGCAGCCCGACGCCTGGCCTACCAGCGCGCTCTGGCGAAACGTAACGCCGCCAAGGAAGCCGGCGAGGGTGAGGCGCTGGTCGAAGAGCCGACGCTGGACATCGAACAGGTCAACCAACAGTCGTTACGCCTGATTCGTCTGGCCCTGATCGCCGGGTTCATCGGCGCGCTGTATCTGGTCTGGGCCGACCTGATCACGGTGTTCTCATACCTCGACAACATCACCCTGTACGAATACACCAGCGGCACCGGCGCAACCATGAGCATGGTGCCGATCAGCCTCGGCGACATGATCGGCGCGCTGGTGATCATCGGCATCACCTTTGTGCTGGCCGGTAACTTGCCGGGCCTGCTGGAAGTGTTCGTGCTGTCAAAGCTGAACCTCAAACAGGGTAGTTCCTACGCGACCACCACCCTGCTGTCCTACATCATTGCTGGTGTCGGTTTCGTCTCGACGCTGTCCGCGCTCGGCGTGAGCTGGGACAAGCTGCAATGGCTGGTGGCGGCGCTGTCCGTAGGTCTGGGTTTCGGGATGCAGGAGATCTTCGCGAACTTCATCTCCGGCATCATGATCCTGTTCGAACGCCCGGTGCGGATCGGCGACACCATCACCATCGGCAACCTGTCGGGCACAGTCAGCAAAATCCGCATCCGCGCGACCACCATCACCGACTTCGACCGCAAGGACATCATTGTCCCGAACAAGACGTTCATCACCGGGCAACTGATCAACTGGTCGCTCACCGATACCATCACTCGCGTCACGCTCAAGCTCGGCGTGGATTACGGCTCGGATCTGGACTTGGTTCGCAACCTCTTGCTCAAGGCCGCTCGGGAAAACCCTCGCGTCCTGAAAGAGCCTGAGCCGATCGTCTACTTCCTGAATTTCGGCGAAAGCACGCTCGACCACGAACTGCGCATGCACGTGCGCGACCTTGGCGACCGCAACCCGGTGCTCGATGAGATCAACCGGTTCATCAACAAGGAATTCAAGAAGCAGCACATCAACATCTCGTTCCGGCAGATGGAGGTTTACCTCAAGAACATGCAGGGGCAGGAGTACAAAATGGTGCCGATCGAGCAAGAGCAGAAGACGATCGCAACGCCTACCACCGTACCTGCGGCGCCGAAGGATGTCCCGGAGCCGCCGGAAGCCAAGCTCGACTGACGCGACAAATCCCAGCAGAATGCTCGGACATTCTGCTGGAGCTGTCTTGTGAAAGCCCTCGACGAACTGACCTTCGACAACCGTTTCGCCCGCCTCGGCGATACGTTTTCCACGTCCGTATTGCCCGAACCCATTGCCGAACCGCGCCTCGTGGTCGCCAGCGAATCGGCCTTGGCGTTGCTGGACCTGGCCCCTGCGCAGGCCGAAGAGCCAGTATTTGCCGAGCTGTTCAGCGGTCACAAGCTGTGGGAAGACGCCGATCCGCGGGCGATGGTCTATTCCGGTCACCAGTTCGGCTCGTATAACCCGCGCCTCGGCGATGGCCGTGGCTTGCTGCTGGGCGAGGTCTATAACGAGGCGGGCGAGCATTGGGACTTGCACCTCAAGGGCGCCGGGCAGACGCCGTTTTCCCGCATGGGCGATGGTCGCGCCGTGTTGCGTTCGTCAATACGTGAATTTCTCGCCTCCGAAACGCTTCATGCGCTAGGCATTCCAACAAGTCGGGCAGGCTGCGTGATCGGCTCCAGCACGCCGGTCTGGCGGGAAACCCAGGAACGCGCGGCGATTGTGCTGCGTCTGGCCCAGAGCCACGTGCGTTTCGGCAGCCTCGAATATTTCTACTACACCAAACAGCACGACGAGCTGAAACAGTTGGCCGATCACGTGCTGTCGCTGCACTACGCCGAATGCCTCGAACAGCCTGAACCCTATCTGGCCATGTTCCGCGTCATCGTCGAGCGTCAGGCCGAGTTGATCGCCAAATGGCAGGCCTATGGGTTCTGCCACGGCGTGATGAACACCGACAACATGTCGATCCTGGGCATCACCTTCGACTTCGGCCCGTTCGCCTTCCTCGACGATTTTGACCAGCACTTCGTCTGCAACCACTCCGATCACGAAGGCCGTTACTCCTTCAGCAATCAGGTGCCGATTGGCCAGTGGAACCTCAGCGCACTGGCCCAGGCGCTGACCCCCTTCATCAGTGTCGAAGCGCTGCGCGAAGCGCTGGACCTGTTCCTGCCGCTGTATCAGGCCCACTATCTGGACCTCATGCGCCGCCGTTTGGGCCTGACCACGGCCGAAGACGCCGATGCCGACCTCATCGCACGCCTGCTGCAACTGATGCAAAACAGCGGCGTCGACTACAGCCTGTTCTTTCGCCGTTTGGGCGAAGATTCCGCCGACATCGCCGTACGTCATTTACGCGACGACTTCGTCGACATGCTCGGCTTCGACGCCTGGGCCGAGACCTACAAAGCCCGCATCACCCGCGACTCCGCCAGCACTCAAGACGAACGCCACACCCGCATGCACGCCGTCAACCCGCTCTACATCCTGCGCAACTACCTCGCCCAACGCGCCATCGAAGCCGCCGAACAAGGCGACTACAGCGAGGTTCGGCGGCTGCATCAGGTGCTGTGCAAACCGTTTGAAGCGCAGGACGGCATGGAGAGTTATGCCCAGCGGCCGCCGGACTGGGGCAAGCATCTGGAGATCAGTTGTTCGTCGTGAGGATTTTTGAAATCGAGGTCAGATGAAGACCTCGACAGGCACCCCGAAGCGATCCGCGAGCTGGCGAACCTGCCTCAAATTGAGCTGACGCTTACCTGAAAGAATTTCGGAAATCACTGATTGAGTACCCACCTCAGGAAGATCTCCCTGATTCAGACCATGTTCACGCATGAGATAGCGCAATGCCTCGACCCCCGAAGCAACCGGCATCGGGCGATTCTCATGGTCGTAAGCCTCAATTGCGTCGCCGATGAGGATGGCGAGACGGTTAAGCGGATGCCCTTCATCTTCGCCAATGATTTCCAGTAACTCATCCAGGCCACTGACCAACAGATCGTATTCGTCTTCCGTTTCTGGCTTGTTAAGCAAGGGGGCTACGTGGTGCCAGTGCTCCGTTGCGTGTTTGATGAGAGCGCTCATTGACTTACACCTTCCATTTGCCTTTGTCGTATTCGCGGTGATCCAGGACGTGCTTAATGAAAAGACGATGGGCTGAATAATTGACTGAAGCAATAAGCCTGATCTTGTTGCCCCCAATATCAAACACGTGAAACGGTCCTACCTTATCCGTAGCGGGAAAAATCGCCTTCATAGCCGCAAAATCCGAGGGCCTACAAGCCTTGACGAGCCGATACCACGCGTCCAAGGCCTTTGCAGAGTGAGGCCATTTAGCCTTGGCCTCCCAAATCCTCTTTTCAGTAATCACATGCATCTGACAGTCCATATCGCACTTTGCGATACGCATGTTAGTCAGAAACGGGAAAAATCGCAAGTTGCGATAAAAGCATGCCCGGCCAACCTTACATCGCGAACGAGTTTATAGGTGAGCGGCACATCACCGGGTCACAAGCAGCCCCTTTCTACCGCGCTTAAACCTTTGCCGCCACGGCAGGCTTGGCTGTCTCCATCGCCTCAACCCTCTTCGCGTACGACTCCGTCCACGTCATCGGCGTCGGCGATGTGCGTGGGCTGAATTTCTTGGTGCGGGCCGGGGTGTTCGGGTCGACTTTGTCTTTCTGTGTATCGACCATACCTGCGAGGATGTCGTACAGCGTCAGCTTCCGGTCGGCCGCGCGTCGCTCTACGAGGCCGGGTAAAGTCGCTGGCTCCGGCAAGGTTGGCTTGCTCTTGATCCGCGCCTCCAGAATCGCTTCTGCATCCTTGGGATAGTCCACCGCCTTCTCGATGGTCGGCAGCGATTTGAAGTAGCTCAGGGCCTCTTGGTAAAACTTCGACGCCTTGCCTGTGCGGGTTTGTTCGATGAGCCCTTCGGGGATCGCCACCTTGCGCCAGGCGTCGTCCATCTTCTGAATGCCGTGCCACGCGGCGCGTCGTTCGTTAAGGGTGAACGAGCCACTGTCGTCATAGGCGACCAGGTTCAGTTGCTCGCGGGACAGCGCATCGAACGGACTCTTCGCATTCTGATGCCCTGCCAGCGTTTGGGTGACGAAAGCCGTGGCGGCTCGTGCGCGATCCAACAATTCGGGGTCGGTCGTATCCGGCACTTCCATCGCCCGTGTGTGGCTATTGGCTTTCGGGGTTTCAGACAAAAACTCGTTGATCCGGCTCAGGCCGTACTTCCCCAATTCCGCATGGGTCATGCCCGCATCACGCTTGGCAGCACGGGCAGCGCTTTCATTCAACTGGCTCGCCAGCGTCGAAAAGCTCGCCTTGTCCGTTGCTTTCTTCTCGGTCTTCTCAGGGCTCTCGACGGCGAGCTCCGGACCCTTTTTCGTTTCGGAGGAAACGGTCGCCGGGACTTTGCCGGAGGTGATCGCTGAGAATGCAGCCTGTAACTGATTGATCATTGGCATCTCCCTGACCATGAATGAACAGGGGCCACTGACTCACAACGAATCGACACCCCTTCAGGGCAGAAGCTATGCGCAGGCTTTACCAGGTGCTAGCTGGCCAAACGGGTCGCTCTTTCGGATAAAAATGCGGGGCAGGATGCGTGGAAAGCGCTGCGCATGGACGCTTCATCGAGACGCCAAAGAAATGCTGGGTGTCTTTGTACAGTGAAAAGAATGGCCCAGCGGACGCGCCCATGTTCAGGAACGTGAACGGTTACACACTGAGTTCGAGGGAATTAGACCAACCCGCCCAACTTGATAAACCCACCCCGCGGCCTCACTTACCGAGCATCAGCCTTCCTCCAGGTATCCGCCATGTCCGAACCTCTCGTCATCCCGTGCCCTCAGTGCAACGGCCTCAATCGCATCCCCGCCGAGCGGCTGCGGGATCAGCCCAAGTGTGGGCGTTGCAAGCAGCCGGTGCTGTTGTCTAAACCGTTCACGCTGACTCAGGGCGATTATGCGAGTCAGATCAAGGGTGATCTGCCGTTGCTGGTGGATGTCTGGGCGGAGTGGTGCGGGCCGTGCAAATCCTTTGCGCCGACGTTCGAGCAAGCAGCTGTGCAGTTGAGCGGGCGGGTGCGTCTGGCGAAGCTGGACAGTGAAGCGCACCCGCAGCTGTCGGCACAGCTGGGTATCCGGTCGATTCCGAGTCTGATTCTGTTCAAGAACGGTCGCGAAGTGGCGCGTCAAAGCGGGGCCATGCCGCTCCAGCAGTTGACCGCCTGGCTTGCCAGTCAGGGGATTTGAGGGCGGATTCGCCTCACGTCGAAGCCCGCGGCTGCAATGTTCGTAAGACGCGTCTGAAAACGCCTGGCGGACATCCCGAGCTCAAAGAAAGCGCCTAGGGTTAGCCACTCTCACGGTTGATCCAGAGGCGATGAGCGATGGCATCAGTAATCAGAGAAGGCGACACAACCACAACAGGCGGCGTGGTGCTGCAAACCTCCGGCACGCAGACCTACGAAGAACGTCGGCTCGCACGCATGGGCGATCTGGTCTGGTGCGCGGCCTGCGAGCAGGTGGGGTACATCGCGCAAGGCAACCCCACCTACATCGATGATCTTGTGGCTGTCGCGACGAACGGACAACGCGTGCGGTGTGAATGTCCGGACGAAGATCATCGTTTGATCGCGAGCCAGGAGGGTTTACAGGCGGACATGAACGCCGCCATCGACATCCCCAAGGACCTCGCTCGCAAGGCGCGCAAACGGGCCAGACAGCTCACCAAGGCACTGCGTCAGGAAAGTCCGCTGACGCAGGATGACGAGGCCAGCGCAGCTCGGGAGATGCCGATCAATGCGCCGTATTGTTTTCCAACAAATGATGCAGCTCGACGAATTGCTGGCTCAGCTTGTGACGAGCGTCCAGGTGAATCAGCGGCATGTTCGCCTGATGTGATTCGCGCATTTTGACCGAGCTGTTGAGGTACACCGGGAGCACCGGCAGGCCTTCGGCGATCAACTCGTCGAGGATCTGCTGCGGCAAGCTGGCACGTGACTGGAACTGGTTGACGATAATGCCTTCCACCTCCAGACCTTCGTTGTGGTCTTCTTTCAGCTCTTCGATTTCCTTCAGCAGCCCATACAAGGCCTGCCGGGAGAAGCTGTCGCAGTCAAAAGGGATCAACACCCGATCCGCCGCAATCAATGCTGAGACGGCGTAAAAATTCAGCGCGGGTGGCGTGTCCAGATAGATGCGGTCGTAGTCCTCGTCCAGCTCTTCGAGCAACTTACGCAGCTTGTTGATCTTGTGCTTGGCTTCGAGCTTGGGTTGCAGGTCCGCCAGCTCGGCCGTCGCGGTGACGACGTGAAGATTGTCGAAGGGTGTTTCGTAGATATCGACCTGATTCTTCTTGGAGAACGGCCCGGAAGACAACGTCTGCTTGAAAAAATCGGCGATGCCCATGGGAATGTCTTCGCCGGTCAGGCCTGTGAGGTATTGCGTCGAGTTCGCCTGAGCATCAAGGTCGATCAAGAGCGTCCTGTAGCCCTCGTGGGCGCTGACGGCTGCCAGATTGCAGGCGATGCTCGATTTCCCGACCCCGCCCTTCTGATTGAACACCACACGCCGCATTTGAAAACTCCCTGTCGCTGTCTTGAATGAATGGATCGTCTCGTGACCCGATGAATGGTATCGAGTCTAGGCAAACGAGACATGTCAGGCGAGCGCTTCGGAAAATTCCGATAGTCGGCCCGAAACCCCCGCGCTTATCAAGTCGCAACATCCTACAGACCTTTGCCAGACAGCGACTGCCGTTACAGTAGGAAATATCCCAAGTAAATAAACTATTTGTTTCAGCGTTTGCCTCTGTGCTTTTACGCCGGGATAATGCCCGGCACTCGGTGATAGCGCCGCGCCATGGTTGGTGTCACTTCGGATACTCGAAGCCAGGAAGTAAGCCCGCAGGGGCGGGAAAAGAATCGTGATCAATTTCAACATTGCACAGTGGCGCGCTTGGGCGCCGGGATTGACCACGGTCGAAGATTGGCGGCACTGGAGCCAAAAACCGGTCGTGCCCTGCCATCAGGATGAGGCCCCCGATGTCTCGTTCCTGCCCGCCATGCAACGCAGGCGCCTGAGCCGCCTGGCGCGTATGGCCTTCAGCGTCGGCTGGCCGCTGGCAGAACGGCTTGAACACCTGCCGCTGGTATTCGTTTCAAGACACGGTGAAACACCCCGGACCTTCGACATTCTCAGCGACCTGGCGGCCGAACAGCCGTTGTCCCCGACCCAATTCAGCCTGTCCGTGCATAACGCGGTCATCGGCCTGTGGTCGATCATGCGCGGCGAAACCAGCGAAATGACGGCCCTCGCAGCGGCAGGCGACGGTCTGGAGCATGGCGTGCTGGAAGCGGCGGGCCTGTTAAACGAAGGGGCTCCAGCGGTATTGCTGGTCATTGCCGAGGAAAACCCGCCCATGGCCTATGCGCCCTGGATCGACGATGTGCCATTTCCCTACGCGCTCGGCCTGTTGCTGACAGCGGGCGACGAATGGCAACTGACCTTGGGCGTGAACGAGTCTAAGGACGACGCGAAATCACCCCACGAGTGGCCGCACGCCCTCAATCTGCTGCGCGCACTGTCGACACAACAAAACGCTTTGCAACATCCCTGGAAGAATCGGCTATGGAACTGGCAACGCAACCGCTGAGCAAAAGTCGCAACGCCTACTATTGGCGGTTGCTGACCACTGCCCTGAGCTTCGCCCTGTTCGGGCTGGGCGGGTTGTGCCTGCGCCTGTTCATTTTTCCCGTACTGGCATGGCTGCCCGGCGATTCGTGCAGTCATCAGCGTCGTGCGCGTCGAACCATCAGCCGCCTGTTCTGGACGTTCATTCGCTTCATGGCCAGGGCAGGCGTCCTCACCTACGAGGTCCAAGGTGCAGAGCGACTGGGCCGTCCTGGGCAGATGATCATCGCCAACCATCCGTCGCTCATCGACGTGGTGTTTCTGATCGGCCTCGTCAGGGATGCCAACTGCGTGGTCAAGGAAAGCCTCTGGCAGAACCCGTTCACGCGAGGCCCCGTTCGTTCGACTGGCTACGTCAGCAACGATGGCAGCGCCGACATGCTGGAAAACGCCGCGTATCTCCTCCAGACCGGCCAGACTCTGATCATCTTTCCCGAAGGCACTCGCACCTGCCCGGGCAAAGCCCCTGCCTTCCATCGTGGCGCGGCGGCGATCGCCTTGCGTGGCGCGAAGATCATTACTCCGGTCACGATCCATGTCTCACCGACCACCCTGACCAAGGCAGAGCCCTGGTATCGCATCCCTCAGCGTCGTCCGCACTTTCACCTGCGAGTGGGCAACGACATCGACCCGGCGACGTTTGCCCTGCTCGGTCCCGCCCCTGTGGCATCGCGCAAGCTCAATGACTATCTGCATCACCACTTCATCAAGGAGCTCGCCACAGATGAGCGATCTGCATCTGGAAATTAAACAGCTGATCATCGATGCCCTGGGCCTCGAAGACATCAGCACCCACGACATCGGCAATGACCAGACGCTGTTCGGCGAAGGCCTCGGGCTGGACTCGGTGGACGCCCTGGAGTTGGGCCTGGCCATTCAGAAACGCTACGGCATCAAGATCGACGCCGACGCCAAAGACACACGCACCCACTTCACCAGCGTCGACAGCCTCGCGGCATTCGTCAGCGCTCGCCAAGTGGCCTGAGGACTGAACATGCAATCCCGTGAAGAGATTTTCGAAACCCTGCGCACCGCATTGGTCGAGCTGTTCGAGCTGGAGCCCGAGCGGGTCACGCTGGATGCCAATCTGTATCAGGATCTGGAAATCGACAGCATCGACGCGGTCGATCTGATCGACCACATCAAGCGCAAGACCGGCAAGAAAATCGCCGCCGAAGAATTCAAGTCCGTTCGCACCGTCAATGACGTCGTCGAAGCGGTACACCGGCTGGTCAACACCGCCGCATGAACCGCCTGATGGGTCTGGTATTGGTGCTCGCAGGGGTGCTGTACCCCTTCGCCGTGTATTTCGGCATGGGGCACTTTTCGCCGTGGCAATTCGCATTGCTGCTGGGCGTGCTGTGGGCTGCCCGTGCGCTGACGGCCGAGCGTCGTCCGGGCAGCCTTGGCATGGCGTCGGTCGCCATCGGCTTCTGCCTGCTGCTGGGCATCGTGAACAGCCCGCAATTGCTGCGCTGGTACCCGGTGTTGATCAGCGGTTTCATGCTGGCACTGTTTGGCTTGAGCCTGATGCACGGCATGCCTGTGGTCGAACGCCTCGCACGCCTGACCGATCCCGAGCTGCCGGACGTCGCGGTCCGTTACACGCGTCACGTGACCCAGATCTGGTGCCTGTTTTTTCTGTTCAATGGCATCGTCGCCGCAGCCTTGACCCTTTGGGCGCCGCTGAGCTGGTGGGCGCTGTACACCGGGCTGATTGCCTACGGTTTGATGGGCCTGCTGTTCGCCGGTGAATGGGTCGTGCGCCAACGTGTGCGGGGGCGTGCATGAGTTGGCTGAGCATTGATCGGCTGTTGCTGGCGCCACACCCTGAACGCCCGATCACTCACGCCCCGGGGATGAACCACGCAGAATGGCGCGAGCGCGCATTGTCAGTCGCGGCGGCGCTGCAACAACGCGCCGTGACCTGTGTCGCGATTCACCTCGAAGACGCGGCGGAACTGGCCATCGCCGTGTTCGCCGCCTGGCATGCGGGCGCCAGTGTGCTGTTGCCCTCGGACTTGCAGGCCCAGAGCCGCAAACGCTGGGCTTCCCTCGCCGAGCTTTGGTTGACGGACGCCGAAGGCGATACCCGTCTCGATGAGCTGAACGCCCCACCGTTCAAGCCGATGCCTCTCAATCTGGACACGTGCTTGTTGAGCCTGTGCACCTCAGGCTCCAGCGGCGAGCCCAAATTGATCGAAAAAACAGCGCGCCAGCTGGCCAACGAAATCGCAGCACTGGAACGACTCTGGGGCGCCGACCTTGGCCGGGCCTGCATCATTGGCAGCGTTGCCGCTCAGCACATCTATGGCCTGTTGTTTCGTGTGTTGTGGCCTCTGTGTGCCGGACGTAGCTTCGTGCGCAAGCAGCTCCCGTTTCCAGAAGACCTGCAACGCGCCAGTCGCGAGCATGAAGCCTTTGCATGGGTCGCCAGCCCCGCGTTGCTCAAGCGCATGGGCGACAACCTTGACTGGGATAGCTTGAGCGCCGTGCGCCGGGTGTTTTCTTCGGGTGGCGCCTTGCCGAGTGACGCAGCACAGAGCCTGCGTCAGCGTCTCGATCAGTGGCCGACGGAGGTTCTTGGCAGCTCGGAAACCGGCGGTATCGCCTGGCGCCAGGGCGATCCGTTGTGGCGCGCGTTCGACGACGTGAAACTCAGTCAGAACGAAGACGGCGCGCTGCGTATCGAGTCCCCCTACTTGCCCGTGGGCCATGTCGAACAAACCGCTGACGCGGCACGTTTCACTGAAGATGGCCGCTTTGAACTGCTCGGACGACTGGACCGCATCGTCAAGCTGGAAGAAAAGCGCATCTCTCTGCCGCTGCTGGAGCAAGCGCTGGCCACCCATGAATGGGTCAGCGAAGCCCGGTTAGGTGTTGTCCGGGAAAACCGTGCGTCACTGGGTGCGCTGGTCGTCCTTAGCGCCCAAGGCGTGCATGCACTGCGAAATCAGGGCCGTCGCGTGGTAACGGCCGCGCTCCGACAGCATCTGGTGCCTCATTGCGAAACCCTCGCCCTGCCCCGCCGCTGGCGGATCCTGAGCCAATTGCCGCTGAACACCCAAGGCAAATTGCCTCAGGTACAGGTTGAAGCGCTGCTCGTGGCACCGCGAGTCCATGAGCCGGAGTTGGTCAATCAGCAAGACACCGACGAAGGGCTTCGGCTGGAGCTGATCGTCCCGTTGGATCTGGCGCATTTCAGTGGCCACTTCCCCACCACGCCGATTCTGCCCGGCGTGGTACAGGTCGACTGGGCCATCGCCCTCGGCCAGCGCCTGATGGACCTGCCACCGCGCTTTGCTGGAATGGAAGTGCTGAAATTCCAGCAACTGGTGCGCCCGGGCGACCGCATCACGCTGACCCTGCGCTTCGATCAGGAACGCAGCAAGTTGTATTTCACCTATCGCAACGGCGATGCGGCCTGCTCCAGCGGGCGGATTTTGTGGAGTGAAGCCGATGCGTGAGCAGACCACAAGCTCCATGCCCGACACGGATTATGTGTCTGGCGATAACCCTGTGGGAGCGAATCCATTCGCGAGAGGCCGGTACAGTCCACCCATCGCTATCGGATGTACCTCTGTATCGCGAATGAATTCGCTCCCACAGGATTTGCGGTCGGCAGTGACGTATCGCAGCGCTCGAAAAGGACTTCCCTATGCATAACCCCTGTGCCGTCATCCCGGTCTACAACCATGAACTGGCCGTCCCTGCCGTGGTTCAGGAACTGCTGAACGCTGGCCTGCCGTGCGTGCTGGTCGATGACGCCAGCAGCCCGGCCTGTGCGGCGGTACTCGGGTCGCTTGCCGAGCAGGACAAGGTGTTTCTGGTCCAGCTCCCGGTCAACCAAGGCAAGGGCGGCGCCGTGATGGCGGGTCTGCGCGAGGCCGCAAGGCTGGGCTTTAGCCACACCCTGCAAGTGGACGCCGATGGCCAGCACGACTTGAACGACATTCAGGTGTTTCTCGACCACTCCCGCGAACACCCGACATCGTTGATCTGTGGCTACCCGCAATACGACGCCAGCGTGCCGAAAGGTCGTCTGTACGCACGCTACCTGACCCACGTTTGGGTGTGGATCAACAGCCTGTCGCTGCAGATTCCCGACTCGATGTGTGGCTTCCGGGTGTACCCGCTCAAGCCGGTCCTTCACCTGATCGACACCGTAAACCTCGGCAAACGCATGGACTTCGATCCCGAAATTCTCGTGCGCCTGTCGTGGCGCAACCAGCCGATGCGCTGGTTGCCGACCAAGGTGCATTACCCCCAGGACGGCCTTTCCCATTTCCGTTTGTTTCACGACAACGCGCTGATTTCGAAAATGCACGCCAAGCTGTTTTTCGGCATGCTTGGGCGCTTCCCGCTGATCCTCTGGCGACGGTGGCTGCCGTGAGCGACGCCGACCAGAAGCAGCATTGGGCCGAGCATGAAGAGCGCGGCAGTTTCCTGCTGATGAAACTCACCGCTTGGGGCGTAAAGGTCCTTGGGCGCCGGGTGCTGAGTCCGATCCTCCACGGCATCGTGTTGTACTTCTTCCTGTTTGGCCGCAGCGCACGGCGCAGTGCGTGGCAATACCAGCACCGGCTTTCAGACTGGAGCCAGCGCCCCGAACTGCGCCCTACAACCTGGCGCGTGTTCCGGCAATTCATGGCGTTCGCCGACGCATTGCTCGACAAGCTCGACGTGTGGAACGGCAAGCTGGGGCTGGACCAGATTGAAATCGTCGACGACGCTCATCTGCGTGATCAGTTGCGCGGCGAGCGCGGGCAGATGCTGGTGGGCGCCCACTTGGGCAATCTTGAAGTCTGTCGAGCGCTCGCCGAACTTGGCGAAAAAGTCACGATGAACGTGCTGGTGCACACTAAACACGCCGAGCGTTTCAATCGTCTCCTGGGTGAGGCAGGCGCAACCAATCTGCGGCTGATTCAGGTCAGCGAACTGGACCCGGCGATCATGCTGCAACTCAGCCAGCGTCTCGATGAAGGCGAGTGGCTGGCGATTGCTGGCGACCGCGTTCCGCTGCACGGCGGACGCAACGTCAGGGTCAACTTTCTCGGCCATTCGGCAGCATTTCCTCAAGGCCCGTGGCTGCTGGCAGGGCTGCTGAAATGCCCCATCAACCTGATTTTCTGCTTCAAGGGCCCCGGCGGTTATCGCGTGGTGCTTGAGCCGTTCGCCCGCGCCATCGAATGGCGGCGCAGTGATCGCCAACAGGTGATCGCACAGTGGACTCAACGTTACGCCGATCGCCTGGCGCACTACTGCCTGCAAGCACCGCAACAGTGGTTCAACTTCTACCCGTTCTGGAAATCCGATGACGAACCCAGCACCTGAGCCGATCATCTTCGGCGAACGTCCCCTGAGCATCGAGGACGTCCTTGCCCTGTCCAATCGCCAGCGGCCCACCGCGCTGCAAAACGATGACGCCTATCGTCAACGCATTGCCAAAGGCGCGCAGTTTCTCGACTCGCTGCTGGACAAAGAAGGCGTCATCTACGGCGTGACCACCGGATATGGCGATTCCTGTGTGGTGGCCGTGCCGCTGCAACACGTCGAAGCCTTGCCTCGTCATCTGTATACCTTTCATGGGTGCGGCCTCGGGAAACTGCTCGACGCACAGGCGACGCGCTCGGTACTGGCCGCCCGCTTGCGCTCGTTGTGCCACGGCGTCTCGGGCGTGCGGGTCGAACTGCTGGAACGCCTGCAAGCTTTTCTTGAACACGACATCCTGCCGCTGATCCCGGAAGAGGGTTCGGTGGGCGCCAGTGGCGACCTGACCCCGCTCTCCTACGTCGCAGCGACCCTGTCCGGTGAGCGGGACGTGATGTTCAAGGGCGAGCGTCGCACGTCTGCCGAGGTGCATCGTGAGCTGGGTTGGGACCCACTGGTGCTGCGTCCCAAAGAAGCGCTGGCGCTGATGAACGGCACGGCTGTCATGACCGGGCTCGCGTGCCTGGCCTTCGCCCGCGCCGATTACCTGTTGAAGCTTGCGACCCGCATCACAGCGCTGAACGTTGTCGCGCTGCAAGGCAATCCGGAACACTTCGACGAGCGCCTGTTCGCTGCCAAGCCTCATCCGGGCCAAATGCAGGTCGCGGCGTGGCTGCGCGAGGATCTGGCGATCAATGCGCCGACCGCCCCGCTGCATCGCCTGCAGGATCGCTATTCCCTGCGCTGCGCCCCCCATGTGTTGGGCGTGCTGGCTGACAGCTTGAACTGGCTGCGGGGCTTCATCGAAATAGAGCTGAACAGCGCCAACGATAATCCGGTCATCGACGCCGAAGCCGAGCGCGTGCTGCACGGCGGGCATTTCTACGGCGGCCACATCGCGTTCGTCATGGACAGCCTGAAGACCCTCGTTGCCAACGTTGCCGACCTGCTGGATCGCCAACTCGCGTTGCTGGTGGACGAACGTTACAACCACGGCCTGCCCAGTAACCTGTCTGGCTCGCCAGCAGACCGCGCGATGATCAATCACGGCTTCAAGGCCGTGCAGATCGGCACCAGCGCCTGGACCGCCGAGGCCCTGAAAAACACCATGCCCGCCAGCGTGTTTTCGCGGTCCACCGAATGCCATAACCAGGACAAGGTCAGCATGGGCACCATCGCGGCGCGGGATGCGATTCGTGTGCTCGAGCTGACCGAGCAGGTCGCCGCCGCCACGCTGATCGCCGCCAACCAGGGGGTATGGCTACGCAGCCGTGATCCCGAGGCCCGCCCGCTGCCGCCGGCGCTGGCCGCCATGCACGAGCAACTGCGCGAGGACTTCCCCCCCGTCATCGAAGACCGCGCGCTGGAGGGTGAACTTCGCCTGTGCCTGCAACGCATCGCCGATCAACACTGGAGGCTGCATGCGTAGCAAAGGCGTGATCCATGAAGACACCGAAGTGCTGGTGCCGTTTTTCGACGTCGACACGATGCACGTCGTCTGGCACGGGCACTACGTAAAATACCTGGAAGTGGCGCGCTGCGCGTTGCTCGACAAGCTGAACCACAACTACACCCAGATGCGCGACTCGGGCTATGCGTGGCCGGTGATCGACCTGCAACTGCGTTACGTGCGCGGCGCGGTGTTCGGTCAGCGGATCAACGTGCGCGCCAGCCTGGTGGAATGGGAAAACCGCCTGAAAATCGACTACCTGATCACCGACAAAGCCACTGGCGAACGACTGACCCGCGCCAGCACGGTGCAAGTTGCGGTCGAGATAGAGACGCGTGAAATGCAATTGGCCTCGCCCAAGGTCTTCGTCGAAGCGGTCGAGAGGGCCTTGCAATGTTGACAGCCACATCACACACCCCTGTAGGAGTGAGCTTACTCGCGATGAGGGCTGGCCAGGCAATGATGAGGCGG
Organism: Pseudomonas salicis; assembly: GCF_057128705.1. Taxonomy (NCBI): domain Bacteria; kingdom Pseudomonadati; phylum Pseudomonadota; class Gammaproteobacteria; order Pseudomonadales; family Pseudomonadaceae; genus Pseudomonas; species Pseudomonas salicis. The sequence goes on along the minus strand of NZ_JBSKHU010000005.1, from coordinate 115,866 downwards.
CTGAAACAATCCATCGCGAGCAAGCTCACTCCTACAGTTGCGATGTTGTTGAGCTTCAATGCCCACGCCTTCGACCTGCACCAGCTCAGCGAGCAACTGGCCAAACCGAGCGTGATCCACGGCAGCTTCATTCAGGAAAAACACCTGCGTTCCTTGCCTCAGCCGCTGACCAGCAAAGGCAACTTCGTGCTGGCCAAGGATTTCGGTCTTCTGTGGCTATTAAATACGCCGCTCAAACAGGACTACCGAATCAGCGCTGCGGGCATCGCCCGTCGTGACGCCGACGGCAGTTGGCAAATCATCCCCGGCAAAACCGCAGGCGCCCAACAAAACCGGCTGTTCCTCGCCGTGTTGCAAGGCGACAGCAGCGGGCTGGAGCGAGATTTTGAGCTGCACGTCAGTGGCGATTCAAAGGCATGGCAACTGACGCTGGTGCCACGTTCGCTGATGCTTCAACAGGTGTTCAAGCAGATCAACATCGACGGCGGCGCACTGGTCGAGCGCATTGAGCTGCTGGAAACTCAAGGTGATCGAACACTGCTGAAGATGATCGACAGCACAAGCGCCCAGCCGCTGAGCGACTCGGAGCGCGCCGACTTTGCCCGCTGACCCGACACTGCAGCGCCTGCTGCCCCGCCTGTTCCTGATCCTGCTGCTGGCGATTCTCGCGCTGGCAGGCTGGCAATGGCGTGGCGGTGCGCCACTGTCGGCGAACCTGATGGAACTGGTGCCCGGCAGCAGTCCTGATGCGCTGGAATTGCGCGCCGAGCAGCGGATTCAGGAACCGTTGAATCGCGAAATGCTGGTGCTGGTGGGACACGCCGATCAAGAGCAGGCCATCGCGCTGGCCCGCAGGATCAGCGAGCAATGGCAAGCCAGCGGTCTGTTCGAGAAGGTCCAGTGGAACCTTCAGGCTGATCTCCCGGCCTTGCGTGAGCAGTTGTTGAAAGGCCGCCTGTCGATGCTCTCGAACAGCGACCGCACCGAGCTGATCGACCAGCCGGACGCCTTTATTCAGAAGCGCGTGCAGAACCTGTTCGACCCCTTTGGCGGTTTCAGTCTGGTAGCCAGTCAGGACGATTGGCTGGGGCTGACGGCGCGTATCCAGAACAACCAGCCGACTCACGGCGCGGTGCAACTGGACGTAGGCAGCGGCGCCCTCATCGCCGAGGCTGACGGCAAGCATTGGGTGCTGTTGCGGGCGCGCACGCAGGCCGACGCGTTCGACATGAGCCTGCCATTGAAGGTCTCGGCTCTGCTCGACGCCGCCCGCGCTGAAGCCGACAAGACCGATGCGCAATTGCTCGCCGCCAGCGGGCTTCTGTACGCCGCCCATGGCCAGCAGCAAGCTGCACGGGAAATCACCTGGGTCGGCGGCGGCGCGACCCTCGGCATTTTGTTGTTACTGCTGTTGGCGTTCAAACGTTGGCGGGTGTTGTTGGCGTTCCTGCCGGTGGTCGTCGGCATGCTCTTCGGCGCCACGGCGTGCATCGCGCTGTTCGGCAAGATGCACGTGATGACGCTGGTATTGGGGTCGAGCCTGATCGGTGTCGCCGTGGACTATCCGCTGCACTATCTTTCCAAAGGCTGGAGCCTGAAGCCGTGGCGCAGTTGGCCAGCGTTACGTCTGACGCTGTCGGGGTTGAGCCTGAGCCTCGCCACCAGTTGCATCGGTTACCTCGCCTTGGCCTGGACGCCCTTCCCGGCGCTGACCCAAATTGCCGTGTTCTCCGCCGCTGGCTTGATCGGAGCCTATCTGTGCGCAGTGTGCCTGCTGCCTGCGCTGCTGAACGGTGTCGATCTATACCCCGCGCAGTGGCCGCTCAAGATTGCCGAACGCCTGATTCATCTGCGGGCTCGACTGATCGCACGCGTCGGCACACCCGTCTTGCTGGGCCTGTTGCTGGCGTTCTGCGCGGCAGGTTTATGGCAGTTGACGACCAAGAACGACATTCGCCAATGGATCGCGGCACCACCGAGTCTCACCGATGAGGCCCGGACCGTTGCGCGCATTACGGGTTATCAGCCCACCAGCCAGTTCTTTCTGGTGCGCGGCGCCGATCAGCAACAATTGCTGGAGCGTCAGAGCGCACTGAGTCAGCGCCTCGATCAGTTGGTGAATCAGAAGGCGCTGCAAGGTTATCTGTCCTTGAGCCAGTTGGTCGCGACGCCCGCCGAACAGGACGCCACGCGTCAGGCGCTCGATGCCCTGCCTGCCCGGTGGCAGCCCTTGCTGGACCTCGGCGTACCGGTTGAAGCGTTAAACAACGAACTGGCCACGCTGCGCGCGTTGCCGAATCAGGGCATCGATGAGGTGCTGGCCGGCCCGCTCGGTGAACCCTGGCGACTGTTGTGGATGGGACGTGATACCGAGGGTGTCGCGGGCATCGTCAGCCTGCAAGGGCTCAACAACGCTGTGTTGCTGCAAGCCCAGGCCGAGGGTTTGCCCGGCGTGCAGTTGGTGGACCGCTTGGGCGACTTGAACAAAGTGTTCGCCGCCACGCAGGTCAGCGCTGCCGAGTTGAAACTGCTGTCGTGCGTGCTGATCGTCCTGCTGCTGATCCTGCCATTCGGCCTGCGCGGTGCCCTCCGAGTCGTCGCCCTGCCGTTGCTGGCGGCGCTGTGCAGCCTGGCAAGTCTGGGCTGGCTCGGCCAACCGCTGACGCTGTTCAGCCTGTTCGGCTTGCTGCTGGTGACGGCTATCAGCGTCGATTACGCGATCCTGATGCGTGAGCAGATCGGCGGTGCTGCGGTCAGCCTGCTGGGTACGTTGCTGGCCGCCGCGACCACGTGGTTATCGTTCGGGCTGCTGGCCATCTCCAGCACGCCAGCGGTGAGCAACTTTGGCCTGTCGGTAAGCCTGGGGCTTGCCTTCAGCTTCATCCTGGCGCCGTGGGCGGGCAGTCATTCCGAACCCTCTGCCCGGCAAGACGCCGACGCCGTCAAACACTCGAAAAGGAAATCCTGTGCCAATAGCTGATAGGGAATCTCGCCAGATCGTCGTCATCGGCGCCGGTCCCGCCGGGGCCATTGCCGCTGCGCTCCTCAAACGTCGCGGCCATGACGTGCTGATCATCGAACGCCAGACCTTTCCGCGCTTCTCCATCGGCGAAAGCCTGTTGTCGCACTGCCTAGACTTCGTCGAAGAAGCGGGCATGCTCGACGCGGTGCACGCGGCGGGCTTTCAGGTGAAGAACGGCGCGGCGTTTGCGTGCGGCGAGCAATACAGTGCGTTCGATTTCAGCGAGACGTTCAGCAACGGCAAGCCGACGACGTTTCAGGTTCAGCGAGCCGATTTCGACCAACTGCTGGCCGACGAAGCGGTGCGTCAGGGCGTGGACGTTCGCTTTCAGGAAACCCTCATCGCGGCTGACTTCACGGCCGAACAGCCTGTGCTCGACGTGCAGCGCGAGGATGGCAGTCAGTACCGCCTGCAAGCCGACTTCGTCCTCGACGCCAGCGGCTACGGTCGCGTCCTGCCTCGTTTGCTCGACCTTGAAGCACCCTCAAACTTCCCGCTGCGTCAGGCCGTGTTCACCCACGTCGAAGACCGCATCGACGATCCGGGTTTCGACCGAGAAAAAATTCTGGTCAGCGTACATCCGACGATGCGCGACGTGTGGTTCTGGTCGATTCCGTTCAGCAATGGGCGCTGCTCGGTGGGCGTGGTGGCTTCTGCCGAACGTTTCAAGGACAAACCCACCGACCTCGACGCCTGCCTGCGCGCCTTCATCGATGAAACGCCCAGCCTTCAGCGCGTCCTGCAAAACGCGGTCTGGGACACCCCGGCAAGGACGATCGGCGGCTACGCGGCCAACGTCAAAACCCTTCACGGTAAAGGCTTCGCGCTGTTGGGGAACGCGGCGGAATTCCTGGACCCGGTGTTCTCCTCCGGGGTGACCATCGCCATGCGTTCGGCCAGCATGGCCGCCGCTGTACTGCATCGTCAGTTGCAGGGGGAAGCCGTGGACTGGGAAAACGAATTCGCCGTCCCGCTCAAGAAAGGCGTCGATACCTTCCGGGCCTATGTCGAAGGCTGGTACGACGGCAGTTTTCAGGACGTCATTTTTTACCCCGGCAGCAGCGATGACATTCGCCGCATGATCTGTTCGATCCTCGCCGGTTACGCGTGGGACGAACGCAACCCCTTCGTGGCCGAACCCTCCCGCCGCCTGCGCATGCTCGCGGAAATCTGCGGGGGTGCCAGCCGATGAGCGAGCCGTTTTTCTCTCCCAGCTACGTCGAAGAGACTCGCCTGGGTTTTCTGTTCCTGCGCAGCCACACCTGGCAGCATCACGTCCTTCGGGTAGCAATCAACGACCTGCGCGGCCTGTTCAGCGAACACCCACCCGAAAATCCGGTGATTCTCGACGCGGGTTGCGGTCAGGGAAAATCCTTCCAGTACCTGCACAGCGTATTCAACCCGGTAAAAATCCTGGGTGTCGACGCCGATCCGCTCAGCCTGCGTCTCAGTGCTGAGGAAGCGGAGCGGCGACGCTTGAACGTCGAATTGATCGGCAGCGACTGCGCATCGCTTAAACTGCCCGACGCCAGCGTTGACATGGTGTTCTGCCACCAAACCTTCCATCATCTGGTCGAGCAGGAACAGGCGCTGTCCGAGTTCTACCGCGTGCTCAAGCCAGGTGGTTATTTGCTGTTCGCGGAATCCACCGAGGCCTACATCGACACGTGGGTGATTCGCTGGTTCTTCCGCCATCCGATGCACGTACAGAAGAGCGCTGCGCATTATCTGGACATGCTGCACGGACAAGGTTTTCAATTTACCGCGAAGAACGTCTCCTACCCCTACCTGTGGTGGAGCCGCGCCAGGGATTTCGGCCTGCTGGAGCGTTTCAAGCTGGTTAAACCCAAGCCCTTTGGCGAACGTGAAGAGACGCTGGTGAATGCCGTCGCACGTAAACCGCTACAGGCACCATTCGAAGGTGAGACACCATGATCCGCGCACTTTTGCTGTTTTGCGTCGTGCTGCTGAGTGCTTGCACCAGCCACGCGCCACTGCCCGCGCAAATTCCGCACATCAAATTTCCCAAGCAGTTGCACGTCCTGCGTGAACAGGCTGGCCAGCGACAGGATTGGCTGCTGGTGATCCAGAAGGAACGCCACGGTCTGCGTTTCTCGCTGATGGACCCGCTGGGCATCCCCGTCGCCCGTCAGCAACTGGAGGAGGAAACCTGGAAAGCCGATGGGCTGCTGCCACCCAATCCCGAAGCCCGGGAGCTGTTTGCAGCCGTGTTGTTCGCGCTGACCTCCAATGAAGAGGCGCGCTTCGACTATCCCGGCGTCGTGTTATTGCCTCACGGCCGCACCCTCGAAGAGCGCTGGCGGGTCGATTATGCCTCGGAAGGGGTTTTCCGCCTCACCCTGGAAAGCGGCGAGTTGAAATACGTCGTCAGCCCGCTCGAAGGCAAGGCCTCGAAATGACCGCTTACCTCAATGCACTGGGTCTTATCTGCTCGCTGGGCGATGACCGCGCAAGCGTGGCACGGACGTTGTTCGCGGGCGATACCTCAGGCATGCGGACTGAAAGCGGCTGGGTGCCTGAACGATCACTGCCCGTCGCGTCCGTGAAGGCCCTGCTTCCCGAGATTCCTGATGCGCTGCGCGGGCAGTCGAGCCGTAACAACCAATTGCTACTGGCGGCGGCGTTGCAGATCGAACCCGAAATCCGTGAAGCCATCGGGCATTACGGCGCTGCGCGGGTCGGCGTGATTCTTGGCACCAGCACATCAGGGATCGATGAAGCCAGCCGGGGCATTGCCAGCTATCTTCGTGACGACGCGTTTCCCGGCGATTACGACTATCGTCAGCAAGAGCTCGGCGCGCCTGCGGATTTTCTGGCGACCTGGCTGGACGTAGGCGGCCCGGCCTACGTGATTTCCACGGCGTGCACGTCCAGCGCCCGCGCGTTGCTCAGCGCCCGTCGCCTGCTGGACATGGGCTTGTGCGACGCCGTGTTGTGCGGCGGCGTCGACAGCCTGTGCAAGCTGACACTCAACGGCTTTTCATCCCTCGAAGCCGTGTCCGGCGAGCGCTGCAATCCGTTTTCCGTCAATCGCAACGGCATCAATATTGGCGAAGCAGCGGTGCTGTTTCTGATGACCCGCGAAGCAAGCGCGGACCATCGGATTGCCCTGCTCGGCGCGGGGGCCAGCTCGGACGCGCATCACATCTCCGCCCCGGAACCCACAGGGCGCGGCGCCATGGCTGCGATGCAAAAAGCGCTGAATAATGCGCACCTGGACGCCGCCGACATCGGCTACTTGAACCTGCACGGCACCGCGACTCCACACAATGATTCGATGGAGTGCCTGGCTGTAGACGCCCTGTTCCCGGACGGCGTGCCATGCTCGTCGACCAAGCCCATGAGCGGCCATACCCTCGGCGCGGCCGGCGCGCTGGAAGCAGCGTTTTGCTGGCTCACGCTCTCCTCCGAAAACGACGGGCATCGGCTGCCGCCTCATGTGTGGGACGAACAGGCCGATACAAGCCTGCCCGCGCTGGCGTGGGTCAAACCCGGCGATGAATGGCCACCTCGCACACCGCGCCGATTGATGAGCAATTCGTTTGCCTTCGGTGGCAACAACGTCAGCCTGATCATCGGAGACGCCCCGTGACCGCCCTGATTTCCTGCCAGTGGCCCGTCGCCGAACTGGTACCCCATGCGGGCGACATGATCCTCATCGACGAGGTGATCGAATTCGACGAAGAGCAGATCCGAACCCGCCTGAACGTACGAGCTGGCGGACTGTTCAATCGCGCCGATGGCAGCTTGCCCGCCTGGGCTGGCATTGAGCTGATGGCTCAAAGTGTCGCCGCTTATGCGGGGTGTCAGGCCCGAGTGAAGCGTGAGCCTGTCGAACTGGGATTCTTGTTGGGCACCCGGAAATTCGAATGCAATGTCGAAGGGTTTCCAATGGGCAGCGAATTGATCATTCATGCCCTCCGATCGTTAGAGGATGACAACGGCATGGGCGTCTTCGAATGCCACCTGAGCGGGCCCGGCATTCACGCCAGCGCACGTCTGAACGTTTACCGTCCGCCCCAGTCGGCGGGCTATCTGGCCGAAGGAGCCGTGAATGACTGATTCAATCCTGGTCACCGGTTCCAGCCGTGGCATTGGTCGCGCCATCGCGCTGCGCCTCGCACGGTCCGGCTATGACATCGTGTTGCACTGCCGCAGCGGCCGCACTGAAGCCGAGGCCGTGCAGGCTGAGATTCGTGCATTGGGCCGGGATGCACGGGTGCTGCAATTCGACGTGGCGGATCGCGCCGCCTGCAAAGCCGTGCTTGAAGAGGACGTCGAAACCCATGGGGCTTATTACGGCGTGGTCTGCAACGCGGGCCTGACCCGCGATGGCGCCTTTCCGGCGTTGACCGACGAGGATTGGGACGTGGTCATGCGCACCAACCTGGACGGTTTCTACAACGTGCTGCACCCGGTGATGATGCCGATGATCCGCCGCCGCGCGGCGGGTCGGATTGTCTGCATCACCTCGGTTTCCGGACTGATCGGGAATCGCGGACAGGTCAATTACAGCGCCTCGAAAGCGGGCGTGATCGGGGCCGCCAAGGCGCTGGCCATCGAGTTGGGCAAGCGCAAGATCACGGTCAACTGTGTCGCGCCGGGCCTGATCGACACCGCGATGCTGGATGAAAACGTGCCGGTGGAAGAGTTGCTGAAAATGATTCCTGCGCAGCGCATGGGCACCCCGGAAGAAGTCGCCGGTGCCGTGAATTTCCTGATGTCGGCGGAAGCGTCGTACATCACCCGACAGGTGCTGGCCGTGAACGGAGGCTTGTGCTGATGAAGCGCGTTGTCGTCACCGGCATGGCCGGCATCACCTCGCTGGGCAGCGACTGGGCCAGCATTGAGGCCAATTTCAGCGCCAATCGCAGCGGCATCCGGCGCATGGATGAGTGGGATCGTTTCAGCGAATTGAACACTCGTCTGGCCGGCCCCATCGACGATTTCGCGGTGCCCACGCACTGGACGCGCAAACAACTGCGCAGCATGGGCCGCGTGTCACGGCTGGCGGTCGGCGCCTCGGAAGAGGCGTTGCGCGACGCTGGTTTGCTGGGCGATCCGGTCATCCGTGACGGGCGCATGGGGGTGGCGTGCGGGTCTTCCACCGGCAGTACCGACGAGATCAAGGCGTTCGGCAACATGCTGCTCAATTCGGTGGCCGAAGGGCTGAACGCCAACTCGTACGTGCGCATGATGCCCCACACCACGGCGGCGAATATCAGCATCTTCTTCAACCTCACGGGCCGTCTCATTCCGACGTCCAGCGCGTGCACCAGCGGCAGTCAGGGCGTGGGCTATGCCTATGAAGCGATCAAGTTCGGGCGCCTGCCGTTGATGCTTGCGGGCGGTGCAGAAGAGCTGTGCCCAACGGAAGCCATGGTGTTCGACGCGCTGTATGCGACCAGCCTGAAAAACGATGCGCCCCACACCAGTCCGCGTCCCTATGACAGTGGCCGTGACGGGCTGGTGATTGGTGAAGGCGGCGGCATGCTGGTCCTTGAAGAGCTGGAACATGCACTGGCCCGTGGCGCGCGCATCCACGCCGAAATCGTCGGTTTCGGCAGCAACGCAGACGGCGTACACACCACCCGCCCTGAGCAAAGCACGATGCGCCGGGCGATGGAGCTGGCGCTGGAAGACGCGGGCCTTTCTCCGGATGCCATCGGTTACGTCAATGGCCACGGCACCGCAACCGAGCAAGGGGACATCGCTGAAACCCTGGCCACCCATAGCCTGTTCGGTGCGCGCATGCCGATCAGCTCGCAGAAGAGTTTCCTCGGCCACACGCTGGGTGCGTGCGGTGCGCTGGAGTCGTGGTTCACCATCGAAATGATGAAGCACGACCGCTACATCCATACCCTCAATCTGGACGACGTCGATGCCCGTTGCGGGGCGCTGGATTACCTGCGCGGCGAGCCCCGCGCCATGAGCCACGAGTACGTGATGAACAACAATTTTGCCTTCGGCGGGGTCAACACGTCGTTGATTTTCCGTCGCTGGCCGTGAGCGTTTTTTAGTTGATCCCTCAAGGAGTGAAAGCATGAAACTGAAAGTCTGGGCGGCCACCGCTGCAATCGTTCTGGGCGCGCTGCCCGGTATCAGTCAGGCACGGGATACCGCGCTGTATCTGCCGTTCGACAAGGTCGTTGCACAAATGCTTCAAGAGAAGAAACTGGACGGCAGCGTGAAGTTCTACCTGGCGGGTGTCACGCCAAAAGGGAAAGTGTCGGTGCTATCGCCGAACGCTGTGACCAACAAGAAAACCAACGCCTTCAACAAAAGCGACAACGACGCCTGCGAATGGGCGCTGCAATCAGCCATCCTGCAATTGAACGAAGCGGCGAAAGGCGCAGGGGCAAATGCCGTGGTTAACATCGCCAGTTACTACAAGAAGATCGAACGCAAAGACCCTGCAACCTACGAATGCCACGCCGGGGCCGTCATGGCAGGCGTTGCGTTGAAAGGTGACCTGGCGAAGGTGCAGTAAAGCTTTCTAATGGGGCGAGGCTTTCTGCGGCGCCCGATGGCACGAACGGTTCACCTGTGGGAGCGAATTCATTCGCGAACAAACTTCAGCCGATAGAGGTGCATCGCCTGTTGCATCTTTCGCGAATGAATTCGCTCCCACAGTTCGAATTGCGCATCTCGTGCGTCCTTACTAGCCCGCCTTGCGCGTCACCAACTCAACGAACGCCTTGGCCATGGGCGACTTCTGGTCCTTGCGCTGCACCAGCCACACCGCCGACGTTGCGGCCTCGTCCAAGAGGGTGCGATAGACCACGCCATCGATCCGCATGCGTTGGTACGACGCAGGCAGCACCGTCACGCCCAGCCCCGCCGCGACCAGCCCGATGATCGTCATAGCCTCGGCGGCTTCCTGGGCGAACAACGGCGTGAACCCCGCATCACGCGCCAGGCTCAGCAGCTGCGCGTACAGGCCACTGCCATAGCTTCGTGGAAAGAACACAAACGGCTCGGTCGCCAGCTCTTTGAGGTAAATCCCCTGTTCGCTGCCCTGAGCCATCGGGTGTTCGGAGCGGAAAACGGCCACCAGCGGCTCACGTAACAGCTCGACCGCCACCAAAGAATCCGGCAACGGCAGGGGGCGCATGATGCCAACTTGCATCGACTCTTCCACCAGTCGCTCGGCCACTTCCTTGCTGCTCATTTCCTGTAAAGCCAAGTGCACGGCGGGATGACGTTGGCGAAAAGCAAAGATCGCCTGAGGAATGCTCGATGTGAACGGCGCTGACGCCGTAAAGCCGATCTTCAATTCGCCCAATTCCCCCAATTGCGCCCGGCGTGCCACGTCGGAGGCTTTCTCGACCTGCGCCAGCACCAGCCGCGCTTCGTCGAGGAACAGTCGCCCGGCCTCGCTCAATGCCACTCGTCGGTTGGTCCGCTCGAACAGTCGGGCACCCAATTCATGTTCCAGCGCCTGAATTTGCTGGCTCAACGGAGGCTGAGAGATGCCGAGTGACTCCGCAGCCCTGCCAAAATGCAGCTCTTCAGCCACCGCAATAAAGTAGCGAAGATGACGTAATTCCATGGCCTCACCATTGAGTCGTTAAAGCTATCAAACAGGTCGAACAATATATTGGAGGAAAACGTTAGCTGGCTATATGCTTTTCCCCATCGCTGCTTCACATCGTTTGAGGTTACCCGTGAATACTGCTGCATCCCCCGCGACGTCTGCGCCCGAGATCAATGTCGCAATCCCGCTGGGTGATACCTACATCGAGAAAGACACCCCGGCCTTCATCCGCACCGTTCTCGCGCTGTTTTCCGGCGGCTTCGCCACCTTCTCCCTGCTCTACTGCGTACAGCCCATGATGCCGGTGCTGTCCCGCGAGTTCTCCATCAACGCCGCCGAGAGCAGCCTGATTCTCTCGGTGGCCACGGCGATGCTCGCCATCGGCCTGTTGATCACCGGCCCGATTTCCGACCGTATGGGACGCAAATCAGTGATGGTCTTTTCTTTGTTCTCCGCCGCTTTGTTCACCATTGCCAGCGCGTTCATGCCCAGTTGGGAGGGCGTGTTGGTGACACGGGCCTTTGTCGGGCTTTCGCTGAGTGGCTTGGCGGCGGTAGCGATGACGTACCTCAGCGAAGAGATCCACCCGCAACACATCGGCCTGGCCATGGGCTTGTACATCGGCGGCAACGCGATTGGCGGGATGAGCGGGCGGCTGATCACCGGCGTCCTCAGCGATTACGTGAGCTGGCACATCGCGCTGTCGATCATGGGTCTCATCGCACTGGCAGGCGCCTGCGTGTTCTGGAAGATCCTGCCCCCCTCGCGCAACTTCCGTCCTCGCCCGCTCAACGCTCGCAGCCTGCTGGACGGCTTCGTGTTGCAGTTCCGTGATGCCGGTCTGCCGTGGCTGTTCCTGGAAGGCTTCCTGCTGATGGGCGCCTTCGTCACGCTGTTCAACTACATCGGTTATCGCCTGTTGGCCGATCCCTACAATCTCAGCCAGGCAGTGGTCGGCCTGTTCTCGGTGGTCTACCTGTCCGGGATCTACAGCTCGGCGAAAGTCGGCGCTCTGGCCGACAAACTGGGGCGTCGCAACGTGCTCTGGGCCGTGATCGTCCTGATGATCGCCGGTCTTGCCCTGACCATGTTCACCCCGTTGGCCATCTTGGTCATTGGCGTCGTCATGTTCACATTCGGCTTCTTCGGCGCCCACTCGGTGGCCAGCAGCTGGATCGGCCGCCGCGCCATCAAAGCCAAGGGCCAGGCCTCGTCGCTGTACCTGTTCAGCTACTACGTTGGCTCTAGCGTGGCGGGCACCGGCGGCGGGTTCTTCTGGCATTACGCGGGGTGGAACGGGATCGGCGTATTTATCGCGCTGCTGCTCGCCGCCGCGTTAGGTGCGGCGCTCAAGCTGGCGAAGGTGAAGCCACTGCCGGTGAACGTGCAGGTTTGATGGTCCGGGCGTTTTCATACAAAACCTGGCTTCGTTTCACATCTCTCGTATCCACATCGCCTGACAGTAAAGCGTGAACAATTAATTCACGCTTTACTGCTATGATCAGAACATTCCAACACAAAGATCTCAGGGCCTTTTTCTACACGGGAACAACCAAAGGGATTCGCGCAGACCATGCAAAGCGCCTTCGATCCATCTTGCTGGCTTTGGATATAGCCATGTGCCCTGATGAATTGAGCTTGGCAGGCCTGAGGTTGCATCCGCTGAAAGGCGATCTGGATCAGTACTGGTAAGTCTGGGTGAGCGGGAACTGGCGAATTATTTTTAGATTTATCAAGAACGATGTCGAGCTGGTCGATTATCTCGATTACCACTGACAGGAGTCATTTGCATGAGAATGCATAACCCTCCACACCCCGGCGAAGTGATTCAGGAAATGCTGCCGGAGTTGAATATCAAGATTGCCGAAATGGCACGTCGGCTTCACTTCTCCCGAGAAATGTTGTCTCGCGTCATCAACGGCCGCGCCCCTATAAGTCCGGATCTTGCGGTCCGACTGGAGCGAGCAGGGTTGAGTACTGCACGCTTTTGGCTTGCCGCGCAGATGAGCCATGACCTATGGCAGGCGGAACACCGTGAGCAGCCATCCATCACCCCGATGTATACCCGCCCGACATTTACTGCGGTATGACACCCCACACAAAAACGCCCGGTAAATCCGGGCGTTCTTGTGTCTGACGCTCAGCGCTTACTGGTGATACTGCGCCGACAACTCATGCACTGCGTTGATGAACGCGCCTGCATTGGCCGGGTCGACCTCAGGGGTGATGCCGTGGCCGAGGTTGAAGACGTGGCCGGTGCCGCTGCCGTAGCTTTTGAGGATGTTGGCGACTTCCTGGCGAATGGCCTGGGGGTTGGCGTAGAGGACGGTGGGGTCCATGTTGCCTTGCAGGGCGACTTTGCTACCGACGCGACGGCGGGCTTCGCCGATGTCGCAGGTCCAGTCCAGGCCCAGCGCGTCAGCCCCGGCGTCAGCGATACTTTCCAGCCACAGACCGCCGCCTTTGGTGAAGAGGATGACCGGGACTTTGCGACCGTCGTGTTCGCGGATCAGGCCGCTGACGATCTTGCGCATGTAGGCCAGGGAGAATTCCTGGTACGCCGCCGCCGAGAGGCTGCCGCCCCAACTGTCGAAGATCTGCACGGCCTGAGCGCCCGCCAGAATCTGACCATTCAGATAAGCCGTAACCGACTGCGCTAGCTTATCCAATAAGAGGTGCATGGCTTGCGGGTTGTCGTAGAGCATCGCCTTGGATTTGCGGAAGTCCTTGGACGAGCCGCCTTCGACCATATAAGTCGCGAGGGTCCACGGGCTGCCGGAGAAGCCGATCAGCGGCACGCGGCCATTCAGCTCGCGGCGGATGGTGCTGACTGCGTCCATGACGTAGCCCAAGTCCTTCTGCGCGTCCGGGATCGGCAGCGCTTCGATGTCGGCCAGGGTGCTGACGGTCTTCTTGAAACGCGGGCCTTCGCCGGTCTCGAAGTACAGGCCAAGGCCCATGGCGTCAGGCACGGTGAGGATGTCGGAGAACAGGATCGCGGCGTCCAGCGGGTAACGCTCAAGCGGTTGCAGGGTGACTTCACAGGCGAACGCCGGGTTCATGCACAGGCTCATGAAATCCCCGGCCTTGGCACGACTGGCGCGGTATTCCGGGAGGTAGCGACCGGCCTGACGCATCATCCATACCGGCGTGACGTCAACGGGTTGCTTGAGCAGGGCGCGAAGGAAACGGTCGTTCTTCAGGGCAGTCATGGCAGGATCCGGGAAAAAAGTGCGGGCATTTTCTCAGACACCAACGCAAAAGGCACGGTAAGTACCGTGCCTTTTGTCTATGGGGTCAATTTGTCGCGCAAATGTCGCACCGGATTCCATGTGCAAACCCGCTTGCCAGCGGTGCATACAACCCCTGTGGGAGCGAATTTATTCGCGAAGCGGGAGTACAGCCGACAGAGATATGTCGGATGTACCGGCGTCTCGCGAATGAATTCGCTCCCACAGTTTGAACCGCATCCCGATCCGGAAATCAGACGCCCAGGTAGTCCAGAATCCCTTCAGCCGCATTACGGCCTTCGAAGATCGCGGTTACGACGAGGTCGGAACCGCGCACCATGTCGCCACCCGCGAAGATTTTCGGGTTGCTGGTCTGGTGCTTGAACTTGCCTTGTTCCGGCGCGACGACGCGGCCCTGGCTGTCGGTCTCGATGCTGTGCTCCTCGAACCACGGCGCTGGGCTTGGGCGGAAGCCGAAAGCGATAACCACGGCGTCGGCCGGGATGATTTCTTCGGAGCCTGGAATCGGCTCAGGGCTGCGACGGCCGCGCGCATCAGGCTCGCCCAGACGGGTTTCGACGACTTTGACGCCTTCGACCTTGTCCTCACCCACGATGGCGATTGGCTGGCGGTTATAGAGGAATTTCACGCCTTCTTCCTTGGCGTTCTTCACTTCCTTACGCGAGCCCGGCATGTTTTCTTCGTCACGACGGTAAGCGCACGTTACAGCCTTGGCACCCTGACGGATCGAGGTGCGGTTGCAGTCCATCGCGGTGTCACCACCGCCCAGTACCACAACCTTCTTGCCTTTCATGTCGACGAAATCTTCTGGCGTTTTTTCAAAGCCCAGGTTGCGGTTGACGTTGGCGATCAGGAAGTCGAGCGCGTCGTGCACGCCCGGCAAGTCTTCGCCCGGGAAGCCGCCTTTCATGTAGGTGTAGGTGCCCATGCCCATGAACACGGCATCGTATTCCTGCAGCAGTTGCTCGACAGTGATGTCCTTGCCGATCTCGGTATTGAGGCGGAACTCGATACCCATACCGGTGAAGACTTCACGACGGTGGCTCAGCACGCTTTTTTCGAGCTTGAACTCAGGGATACCGAAGGTCAGCAGACCGCCGATTTCCGGGTTTTTATCGAACACCACCGGCGTCACACCACCGCGCACCAGCACGTCGGCGCAGCCCAGACCCGCCGGGCCTGCTCCAATGATTGCCACGCGCTTGCCGGTCGGCACTACGCGGGACATGTCCGGACGCCAGCCCATGGCGAATGCGGTGTCGGTGATGTACTTCTCCACCGAACCAATGGTGACCGCACCGAAACCGTCGTTCAGGGTGCACGCCCCTTCACACAGACGATCCTGCGGGCACACACGCCCGCAGACTTCCGGCAGCGTGTTGGTCTGGTGCGACAGCTCGGCGGCCGCGAGGATGTTGCCCTCGGACACCAGCTTCAGCCAGTTGGGAATGAAGTTATGCACAGGGCATTTCCATTCGCAGTACGGGTTGCCGCAACCCAGGCAGCGGTGGGCCTGATCGGCCGATTGCTGGGGTTTGAAGGGTTCGTAGATTTCCACGAACTCTTTCTTGCGTTGACGCAACAGTTTCTTCTTCGGATCTTTGCGCCCGACATCGATGAACTGGAAGTCATTACTCAGACGTTCAGCCATTTTTCAAACCTCTGGTCGCAGCTTCAAGCGACGAGCTTCAAGCTGCAAGAATCATGTTTCGCAGGCACTCGCGCACTGCCGTTAGCTTGCGGCTTGAAGCTTCGCCGCTTGCAGCTGCTTTATTGCGGGTTAGCGCGCGTACTCGACAGCAAGGACTTGAGGTTGGCCGCCTTAGGCTTCACCAGCCAGAAGCGGCGCAGGTAGTCATCCAGGTTTTCCCAGAGATTACGGCCCCATTCGCTATCCGTCTCGGTCACGTATTCGGCAAGGACGCGCTCCAGGTGGCTGCGATAGGCTTCCATCGCTTCGCCGCTGATGCGCTGGATCTCGACCAGTTCGTGGTTGACCCGGTCAACGAAGGTGTTGTCCTGGTCGAGCACGTAGGCGAAACCGCCGGTCATGCCAGAGCCGAAGTTGTAACCCGTTTTGCCCAGAACGCAGACGAAACCGCCGGTCATGTACTCGCAGCAGTGATCGCCCGTGCCTTCCACAACGGTGTGGGCACCCGAGTTACGCACGGCGAAACGCTCGCCTGCCGTACCCGCTGCAAACAGCTTGCCACCGGTGGCGCCGTATAGGCAGGTGTTGCCGATGATGGCGCTGTCCTGGGTTTTGAACGGGCTGCCTTTCGGCGGCACGATCACCAGCTTGCCAGCGGTCATGCCTTTGCCGACGTAGTCGTTGGCGTCGCCTTCCAGGTACATGTTCAGGCCACCGGCGTTCCATACGCCGAAGCTCTGACCGGCAGTGCCCTTGAAGCGGAAGGTCACCGGGGCGTCTTTCATGCCCTGGTTGCCGTACAGCTTGGCGATTTCACCGGAGATGCGAGCACCGATGGAGCGGTCGCAGTTGCAGATGTCGAGTTCGTACTCGCCGCCGGCTTTGGACTCGATGGCCGATTTGGCCAGCTCCACCATTTTCTCGGCCAGCAGGCCCTTGTCGAACGGCGGGTTGCGGTCCACGAGGCTGAACTGAGGCTTGTCTGCGGGGATGTGATCGCTGCCCAGCAGAGGCGTCAGGTCCAAATGCTGCTGCTTGGCGGTTTCGCCCGGCAGGATGTCCAGCAGGTCGGTACGGCCGATCAGCTCTTCCAGCGAACGCACGCCCAACTTGGCCAGCCACTCGCGGGTTTCTTCCGCCACGTAGGTGAAGAAGTTGATCACCATGTCGACGGTGCCGATGTAGTGATCCTTGCGCAGCTTGTCGTTCTGAGTCGCGACGCCGGTGGCGCAGTTGTTCAGGTGGCAGATACGCAGGTATTTGCAGCCCAGCGCGATCATCGGCGCCGTACCGAAGCCGAAGCTCTCAGCGCCGAGGATTGCGGCCTTGATCACGTCCAGACCGGTTTTCAGACCACCGTCGGTCTGCACCCGGACCTTGCCGCGCAAGTCGTTGCCGCGCAGGGTCTGGTGGGTTTCGGCCAGGCCGATTTCCCACGGCGCGCCCGCGTATTTGATCGACGACAGCGGCGATGCACCGGTACCGCCGTCGTAACCGGAAATGGTGATCAGGTCGGCATAGGCCTTGGCCACACCGGCGGCGATGGTGCCAACGCCCGCTTCTGCCACCAGCTTGACCGAGACCAGCGCCGATGGGTTGACCTGCTTGAGGTCGAAAATCAGCTGCGACAAGTCTTCAATCGAGTAGATGTCATGGTGCGGCGGCGGCGAGATCAGGGTCACGCCTGGGACTGCATAACGCAGCTTGGCAATAAGACCGTTGACCTTGCCACCCGGCAGTTGACCGCCCTCGCCCGGCTTGGCGCCTTGAGCGACTTTGATCTGCAACACGTCAGCGTTGACCAGGTACTCAGGGGTCACGCCGAAACGACCCGTTGCGATCTGCTTGATCTTGGAGCTGCGGATGGTGCCGTAGCGCGCCGGGTCTTCGCCGCCTTCGCCGGAGTTGGAGCGTGCGCCCAGACGGTTCATCGCCTCGGCCAGCGCTTCGTGAGCCTCAGGCGACAGTGCGCCCAGCGAGATGCCCGCCGAGTCGAATCGCTTGAGGATCGCTTCCAGCGGCTCGATGTCGTCAATCGACAGCGGTGTGTCGAGTTCCTTGACCTTGAACAGGTCGCGGATCATCGACACCGGACGGTTGTCGACCAGCGCGGTGTATTCCTTGAATTTGCTGTAGTCGCCCTGCTGCACGGCGGCTTGCAACGTCGCCACCACATCAGGGTTGTAGGCGTGGTATTCGCCGCCGTAGACGAACTTCAGCAGACCGCCTTGCTGGATCGGCTTGCGCGGACTCCAGGCTTCACCGGCCAGTGCTTTCTGCTCGTCTTCGATATCAACAAAACGCGCGCCTTTGATGCGGCTTGGGACGCCACGGAAACTCAGGTCGCAGACTTCCTCGGACAGGCCGATGGCTTCGAACAGTTGCGCGCCACGATACGACGCGATGGTCGAGATGCCCATCTTCGACAATATCTTGAGCAGGCCCTTGGTGATGCCTTTGCGGTAATTCTTGAAGACTTCGTACAGATCGCCCAGCACTTCGCCGGTGCGGATCAGGTCGCCCAGCACTTCATAGGCCAGGAACGGATAGACCGCCGACGCACCGAACCCGATCAGCACGGCAAAGTGGTGCGGATCGCGGGCTGTCGCGGTTTCAACCAGGATGTTGCTGTCGCAGCGCAGGCCTTTTTCGGTCAAGCGGTGGTGTACCGCACCGGTGGCCAGCGAGGCGTGGATCGGCAGTTTGCCGGGGGCAATATGGCGGTCGCTCAGAACGATCTGGGTGCGACCGGCGCGCACAGCTTCTTCCGCCTGATCAGCGACGTTGCGCACAGCGGCTTCAAGGCCGGTGGCTTCGTCGTAGTTCAGGTCGATGATGGCGCGGTCGAAGCCAGGGCGATCCAGCGTCATCAGCGAACGCCACTTGGCCGGGGAAATGACCGGCGAGCTGAGGATAACGCGGGACGCATGCTCAGGCGACTCCTGGAAAATGTTGCGCTCAGCACCGAGGCAGACTTCCAGCGACATGACGATGGCTTCACGCAGCGGGTCGATCGGCGGGTTGGTGACCTGCGCGAACTGCTGACGGAAATAGTCGTACGGCGTGCGCACACGGCGGGACAGCACGGCCATTGGCGTGTCGTCGCCCATGGAACCCACGGCTTCCTGGCCCTGCTCGCCCAGCGGACGCAGCACCTGATCACGCTCTTCGAACGTGACCTGGAACATCTTCATGTACTGCTTGAGCTGATCCGGGTTGTAGAACGCCGAACCGTGGTCGTGGTCTTCCAGCGTCGCCTGAATGCGCAGCGCGTTCTTGCGCAGCCATTGCTTGTACGGATGGCGCGACTTCAAACGGCTGTCGATGGCGTCGGTGTCAAGGATCTGACCGGTTTCGGTGTCCACGGCGAAGATCTGGCCCGGACCGACGCGGCCTTTGGCGATGACGTCTTCGGGGGTGTAGTTCCACACGCCGATTTCCGACGCGAGGGTGATGTAGCCGTTCTTGGTGGTGACCCAACGCGCCGGGCGCAAGCCGTTACGGTCGAGCAGGCAGACTGCGTGGCGACCTTCGGTCATCACGATACCGGCCGGGCCGTCCCACGGCTCCATGTGCATGGAGTTGAATTCGTAGAAAGCACGCAGATCCGGGTCCATGGTCTCGACGTTCTGCCACGCTGGCGGCACGAGCATGCGCACGCCACGGAACAGGTCGATCCCGCCAGTCACCATCAGCTCCAGCATGTTATCCATGCTCGAAGAGTCGGAGCCGACGCGGTTGACCAACGGCCCCAGCTCATCGAGGTCCATCAGGTCGTTGGTGAACTTGGTGCGACGGGCCTGAGCCCAGTTGCGGTTACCGGTGATGGTGTTGATCTCGCCGTTGTGGGCGAGGAAGCGGAATGGCTGAGCCAGCGGCCACTTCGGCAGGGTGTTGGTCGAGAAGCGCTGGTGGAACACGCAGATCGCGGTTTGCAGGCGTTCGTCGTTGAGGTCTGGATAGAATGCCGTGAGGTCACGCGGCATCATCAAGCCTTTATAGATGATGGTCTTGTGCGAGAAGCTGCAGATGTAGTGGTCGGTATCAGCGGCGTTGGAGACCGACGAGCGGCGACGCGCAGTGAACAGCTTGATCGCGAATTCCTGATCGCTCAGGCCTTCACCGCCGATGAACACCTGCTCGATTTTCGGCAGACGCTCCAGCGCCAGACGGCCGAGGACCCTGGTGTCGATCGGCACCTGACGCCAACCCACGAGGGTCAGACCGGCCGCAAGGATTTCGCGGTTCATGTTCTCGCGAGCGGCTTCGGCCTTGGCGTCGTTCTGGTTGAGGAACACCATGCCCACGCAATACTGGCGCGGCAGCTCGACACCGAAGTGCTCGTGAGCCACGGCACGCAGGAACGTGTCGGGTTTTTGAATCAACAGACCGCAACCGTCACCGGTCTTGCCGTCGGCGTTGATCCCACCACGGTGGGTCATGCAGGTCAGGGCTTCAATCGCCGTCTGCAACAGATGATGACTGGGCTTGCCCTGCATATGGGCAATCAAGCCGAAGCCGCAGTTATCCTTGAATTCTTCTGGTTGGTACAGACCTGCTTTCATAGACACATTCTCACCAGGCTGCCTCTTATCGAGACAAATTTCTTTTCAATTCAGCCATTTACCATCCACGCCGAACGTACGCCGGCTTTGCGGGAGCAAAAGGGAGGTCATTGTACACACCGACACAAAGCCTCACAAATTTAGCGACGAAATGTCGCAAATTCATGTCGCATTCGTGAAAGGTTTTTATCGATTCTCATGCTAGCCAGAGCTTTGTTGCGAGTCTGACCAAAGAGAGCCCAAAGTTCAATGCGTGTCTGAGACGCAGACACCGCAAGGCGCGCTGCTCATTGTCAGCACGCTCATGCGTTGAAATTGGGGAGCCAAGCGAGCGACCCGGATAAGGTCGCTGCGTCTTCAGCGGGCTGCGGCGAGTTCCTGTTGGATACTGCCGACAGTGCGAGGCCAAGGTTTACCAGCCTGAACCTTCGCTGGCAAGTTCTTGATAGCGGCGAGTGCTGCATTGCGGTCGGCAAAACTGCCGTAGGTGACCACGTACAACGGCTTGCCTTGCAGGGTTTTCTTGAAATAACGGTACTCGGCGCCCTGCTCTTTCACGTAGCTCTGGGCCGTGGCTTCGGAGCTGGTACCGAGGATTTGCACGACGAAATGCGTCGGTGCCTGACCGGCGTACCACGTGCCACCTGCAGAAGCTGGCGCGGCAGCGGCAGGCGCTGCTGGCTTCTCGGCTGGCTTGGGCGCTGGCTTGGCCGTCGCGACCTGCGCAGGCGCTGGAGCGGGCTTGGCAGCGGGCACAGGAGCCGGTGTCGGCTTGGCGGCAGGCGCCGGCGCAGGACGTGGCGTCGGGACCTGGGTTTGCGCCATCTGTGGCGCTGGGCCCGCAGCAGCACCGGCCGGTGGAGCGGTCGTCGTCACAGTCGGCGGCTGCAGCGATTGATTGGCGGCCGGGCCACCGTCTTCGCCATCACCTTCGCCTGACCCCGCGGCTTCGGCCAAAGGACCGCGCATCACCGGCTGCGAGTTACCGACCAACGGTAGCGGCATCGGTTGCGAATTACCGGCGAACTCAATGGCCGGGCCACCGTTGTTCGATTGCTGAGCAGGCGCTTTGCCTTGGCCCAGCGGCAGTTGTGCCTGGGAACTGGCCGGAGCCGTTGGCGCGGTGTTGCGCCCTGGAATCAACCACGCCGCGAGCACTGCCGCGACCACAACCCCACCCAAAGCCAACACGTGTTTCTTAGGCATCTTGAACCCCATACTTGGACGCTTGACCGCAGAGCGGCTGGCGATCATGGCTTCGATCATCGAATCGCGCGCGACCTGGTTGATCGCGCCCGGCCATCCATTGGACTGTTCGTGAATATCGGTGATCTGCTCGGCACTGAACACTTCAATGCCTTGACCGGCGCCTTCGAGGCGTTGAGCCAGATACTCACGGGTTTCTTCTTCGGTGTACGGTGCCAGCTCGATGACGTGAAAACGCTCTTCGTCCGAACCGCTCTCGGCGCACAGCTGATCCAGACGATCAATGATCGAAGCCTCGCCGAACAGGAAGACGTGCGGACGCCCCTCAGGGGTGCCTGCCGCCAATCCCAACAACGCTTCGAGTGCGGATTCGCCCAGTTGTTCGGCATCGTCTACCAACACGTAGACTTCCTGACCGGTCAGGCCCAACTGCACGACCTGCGACAGGATGGACTGCATTTCCGGCTGAGCAACGTTCAGCGCCTGAGCCACCTGACGCAGCACGCCCGACGCATCACCGGCGCCACGGGCGGACACCACAACGCTCTGCACGGACTGTTTGTTAGTGCTGGCGACCAGCGCCTGACGCAGCAGCGTCTTGCCGCTGCCATGTGGGCCGGTGACCAACAGCAGCAACTGGCTGTAGCGGGCCAGGTGGTGCAGTTGACCCAGCACGGGCTTGCGCTGGGCCGGGAAGAACTTGAAGCCCGGGACCCGAGTGGCAAAGGGGTCATGACTCAATTGGTAGTGACCGAGAAAGGCCTCATCGGCGTGCAAGCTAGTCATGGATTTCTCATTAACCTCTAAGCTGATCCACCAAGGCGCGGTAGTCCGCGACCAGTGTGGCCTGTAGTACTTCTCTTGGATATTCGTCGGTCACCACTGCTTCGCCCATCCGGCGCAACAGCACCAGGCGCAAACGACCATCGATCACCTTCTTGTCCACCGCCATGTGCTCAAGGAAATGCTCAGGCGTCATGTCTTCAGGGGGCACCACGGGCAAACCGGCGCGCTGAAACAGACGGATACCACGATCCCGCTCCTGTTCACTGATCCAGCCCAGGCGCGAGGACATCTCCAGCGCCATGACCGTACCGGCTGCCACCGCCTCACCGTGCAACCAGACGCCGTAACCCATTTGGGTTTCGATGGCATGGCCGAAGGTGTGGCCCAGATTCAACGTGGCGCGCACGCCCGACTCTCGCTCATCGGCACCGACCACGGCAGCCTTGGCCGCACAGGAACGCTCGATGGCGGTGGTCAACGTGGCCTGATCCAGACCACGCAGCTTGTCCATATTCTCTTCGAGCCATGTCAGGAACGGCTCGTCACATATCAGACCGTATTTGATGACCTCGGCAAGCCCGGCAGACAGCTCGCGTTCAGGCAGGGTGTTCAGCGAGAGGGTGTCGATCAGCACGGCGTTCGGCTGATAGAACGCGCCAACCATGTTTTTGCCCAGCGGATGGTTGATGCCGGTCTTGCCACCCACGGACGAATCGACCTGCGACAGCAGCGTAGTCGGCACCTGGATGAAGTCCACGCCCCGCTGATAGCACGCGGCAGCAAAACCGGCCATGTCACCAATCACACCGCCACCGAGTGCAATCACGGTGGTGCGGCGGTCATGACGTGCGGTCAGGAGGGCGTCGAAGATGAGCTGCAGGGTTTCCCAGTTCTTGAAGGCCTCGCCATCGGGCAACACGATAGGCAGCACGTTGTAACCGGCCAGCGTCTTGGTCAGGCGCTCAATGTAGAGCGGCGCGACGGTGCTGTTGGAAACGATCGCGACCTGTTTGCCTGCGATGTACGGCGTGAGCAGTTCAGGTTGATCCAACAAGCCTTCGCCAATGTGAATCGGGTAGCTCCGCTCGCCAAGCTCGACCTTAAGTGTCTGCATGTATCCCCACACTCTTTATAACAATTGGATGCCTGTTCGACGCCAGCGCATCGATACGGACCATGGCGCAAGGCCTTTTGGCGACCCTGCTTTTTATGGTCGCCGAGGATAGCGCATTTCCGCCTGCGCTTTAACGGGGAGGAAGCTCGGCCAACAGGGCGAGGATGTCAAGCACCACCATGCGTGGAGGCCGCTCATCGGTTTCAATAATGACGTCGGCAATTTCCCGATAGAACGGATCGCGGATGGCCAATAGCTCGCGCAACACCCGTGCCGGGTCTGCGGTGCGCAGAAGCGGCCGATTGCGATCACGGGACGTACGGCCGACTTGCTGTTCCACGGAAGCGTGCAGATACACCACCCGCCCACCCGCGTGCAGGGCTCGACGGTTTTCTTCACGCATGACCGCGCCGCCACCGGTCGCAAGCACCACGCCATCAAAGGCGCACAGCTCGGCAATCATGGCTTGTTCGCGATCTCGAAAGCCCGCTTCACCCTCCTTGTCGAAGATCCACGGGATATTGGCGCCCGTTCGCAGTTCGATTTCCTTGTCGGAATCCTTGAACGGCAGTCGAAGCTCTTTGGCCAGCAGACGACCGATGGTGCTTTTGCCAGCCCCCATCGGTCCCACAAGTATTAAATTTCGCACAGAATCAACGACTCACAGCAATCGCCTGGTTGTTCATGATACGCGGAGTGAGGAACACCAACAGCTCGGATTTTTTCTCCGAGACAACATCCCGCCGGAAAAGGCGGCCAACATACGGCACATCGCCCAAAAATGGCACCTTATCGACGACTTTATTCTGTGTATTGGAGAACACGCCACCAATCACGATGGTTTCGCCGTCGGCCACCAGCACCTTGGCGTTGACTTCGTTTTTCTTGATCGGCGGTACGCCCAACACGGTGTTCACGTAGTCAGGTTCGTCCTTGGTCACCTTCACTTCCATGATGATGCGGTTGTCCGGGGTGATCTGCGGGGTCACCTCCAGGGACAACGACGCCTCTTTGAACGACACCGACGTCGCACCGCTGGAACTCGCTTCCTGATACGGCACTTCCGTACCCTTCAGAATTTTCGCGGTTTCCTTGTCCGAAGTGACGACCTTGGGTTGCGACACCACCTCACCGTTACCGGTTTTTTCCATGGCGGTCAGTTCAAGGTCGAGAATCGTGTTGTTGGTCAGGAAGCCCAGACCAATCGAAGACGTTGGGTTGGCCACTCCCATGTCCACGTATGGGCCATTGGTGTTACCAGCGCCCGTCACCGTGCCATTGCCGCCTGTGGTGTATTTGCCACCGGTAGTTGAACCACCCCAACGCACGCCCAGCGCCTTGTCGTAGTCGACGTTGGCTTCGACGATGCGCGCCTCGATCATCACCTGACGCACGGGAATGTCCAACTGCGAGACGATACGGCGCAGCTCATCGAGCCGGTCCTGCGTTTGATAGGCGATGATGTTGTTGGTCCGCTCATCGACGGTGATCGAACCGCGCTCGTCGGTCTTCGACTCAGCGCTGGTCACCGACTGGAACAGCTTGGCGATGTCCGCAGCCTTGGCATAGTTCACTTGCAGCAGTTCACGACGCAGCGGTGCCAGCTCGGCAATCTGCTTCAGCGATTCCAGCTCCTGACGTTCACGAGCGGCAATCTCGTCAGCAGGCGCGACCAGCAACACGTTGCCGATCTTGCGCTTGTCCAGGCCTTTGGTCTTGAGCACCAGGTCAAGCGCCTGGTCCCACGGCACGTTTTGCAGACGCAGGGTGATGCCGCCTTGAACGGTGTCACTGGCCACCAGATTGAGATTGGTGAAGTCGGCGATCAATTGCAGCACCGAGCGCACGTCAATGTCCTGGAAGTTCAGCGACAGTTTCTCGCCGGTGTAGACCAGTTTGTCGGCATTGCGGCGAGCGACGTCTTCGTTGGTCAACGGACGCACGCTGATGGTCAGTTTGTTTTCGGTTTGATAGGCCGAGTAATCGAACGCACCGGACGGCTCGATGGAGATGCTCGCCTTGTCGCCGCTCACGCTGGAATTGACGAACTGGACCGGTGTGGCGAAATCCTTCACGTCGAGGCGTACGCGCAACGGATCAGGCAGCTGAGTCTTGGCAAAATCCACACGAATTTTGCCGCCCTGCTCCTGAATGTCCGGCGCAATGCCTGCATCGCTCAGCTCGATCACAACGTTGCCTTCACCCAGTTCGCCGCGCTGGAAATCGACGTTCTTGATCGAGCGTGGGCCCGGCGCGAAGGAACGCGGGGCCGGTTTGGCTTGCGCGGCGCTGGCCGTTGCAGGAGGCACGCTCACGCGCGGCGCGCCTTGGGCGGTACTTGGCTGTGAACCTTGCGCGGCGGCGGCACCTTGACCTACGACGACGAACAGGTTGTTGCCATCCACGCGGGAGCTGTAGGGCGCGAGCGTGGTCAGGTTGATGATTACACGGGTGCGATCCTTGGCTTCGACCACCACGACACTGTGGGCGTTACCCGACCCCAGGTCCCGGCTCTTGATCGCCAGTTGGCTGGTCACGCCGGGCAAATCCAGCGCAATGCGCGCCGGTTGCTCGGTGGTGTAGCCGCGCGGGGCGGCCACAGGGCCGTCGAAGGACAGTTTCAACTCGACCCGATCCCCCGGCAATGCGGCGACATCGAGCGTCTTGAGGTTGGCCGCCTGGAGAATCGGTGAAAGCATCGCCATCCATAGCGACACGCCGATAATCGAAAGAATCCTAGTCATGTTCACATTCCACCACTGTGCAGATCCGAAGGTGTTTCGCTTGCTTGCCGTCTTCATGAGCGTTCTTTCAGGGATATGCTGCGCGGCCGCTCAAGCCACGCCCCCTCTCCATCAGGCACGATTTCGATCACCTGCACTTCGGAGTCGGTGATCGAGACGATCCGGCCATCGTTGCGGCCCAGATAATCGCCCACCTTGACCCGATGAACCCCGCCCGCGCCACGCAGCAACGCGAACGTACCGGTTTCGTTGCTCAACGTGCCGACCATTTCAAAGCCGTCGATGTTGAAGCCTTCCAGGAACTGCTTGACCCGCGTCGGGTCTGGCTGGACCAGATGCGTGCCTTTCTGCCGGGCGATCAGATCGACCTTGATCGGCGGCTGGAACGGGCTGCGCAAACTGGCAGCCGCGTAGGTGAACGCTTCATAAGGCCGAAACTTCGGCATCGGCTCGATATTGCCCACCGGCCGCGCGCGGACCTCGGCCATGAACTGCTTCAAGTCGTCGAAATCACTGGAACTGTCGCAACCTGCCAACCCCATCAGCGCGGCGCCGAGGCACAACCAATGCACGGCCCTCATTTCGCGGGCCCCTTGTTGTCGATGTTCTGAAGTCCCTTGTCGTTATAGCGATAGGTCTTGGCGAGAATGCTCATGCGCAGTTTTCCAGGAGACTTGGGGTCCACCGGTTTGATTTCGAAATCATGCAGCGTCACGATCCGCGGCAGGCTGGCCACGCCGCTGACGAAGGTGGCGAGATCGTGATAAGCGCCAGTGACTGTGATCTGTATCGGCAGCTCGATGTAGAACTGCTGGGCCGCTTCAGGCAGAAGCTTGATCTCTTCGAACTCCAGACCGCTGCCCAGGCCGGTGCGGGTGATGTCTTCCAGCAGGCCCGGGACCTCGGTGTCGCTGGGCAGTTGCCGCAGCAGCGCGCCGAAAGTGTTCTCCATGTCGACCATCTGCGACTTGTAAGCCGGCAGGTTGGCCGCTTGATAAGCCTTGTTGGAGAACTGCTCTCTCAACGCGGTCTCGTCATTGCGTGCCTGGTCCAGCTGGGTCTGCATGTCCTGAATGTAGAAGAAGTAGCCACCGGCCAGCACCAGCACGAGCAACAGGGCGCCCGCGATGGTCTTGACCGCTGCGGGCCAGGAACCGAGGTTATTGATGTCCAGATCGTTGATGTCGATCTTGCGCAGGCTGTCCAGCCATTCATTCATGTTCATGGCTTGACCCCCTTCGCCGGAGTGGTGGGCTCAGCAGGAGGTTGCGTCTGACGCACCGTCAATTGGAAGGCATTGGACTGATCAGCCGATCCCGCCGCGCTGTTCGCCTTCACTTCGGTCAGGCTCGGCGACTCCAGCCAGTCGGACGCTTCAAGGTTACGCAACAGGTCCGAGACGCGGTTGTTGGATTCAGCCGCGCCGGAAATACTGATCAGCTTGTCCGTCATTTTCACTTCGTTGAAATACACCCCGTCCGGCAACGTACGCGCCAGTTGATCGAAGACGCGGCCAATGATCGGCCGGTTGCCTTGCAAGTCCTGAATGATCTTCATCCGCTCCAGCAGCTGCTTGCGACGGGCCTTCAGCTCGCTGATCTCTTTGATTTTTGCATCGAGCTGGACGATTTCGGTCTTGATGAACTGGTTGCGCGCGTTTTGATGACTGATCGCACTGCTCAAATATTGATCAGCCAGGAAAATGGCGCCGACACCGGCTACCAATACGCCGGCCAAGGAAAGCAGAAAGCGTTTCTTGCGCTCTTCGCGCAGCTGTTCCCGCCAGGGAAGTAAGTTGATCCGTGCCATTAATCGAAGCTCCTCAACGCCAGACCGCACGCGATCATCAAAGCCGGGGCGTCACTCGCCAGCGCGCCCGCGTTCACCTTGGCGCTGAGCGCCATGTCGGCAAAAGGGTTGGCGACCATGGTCGGGGTGCCCAGGCGTTCCTGGATCAGACGGTCCAGTCCGGCAATGGATGCCGTCCCGCCTGCCAGCATGATGTAGTCGACACGGTTGTACTGGCCGGCGGCGAAGAAGAACTGCAACGAGCGGGAAACCTGCTGAACCACGGCGTCCTTGAACGGCTGCAGCACTTCCAGCGTGTAGTCGTCCGGCAAGCCGCCCTGCTTCTTCGCAAGCCCGGCTTCGCCGAGGGACAGGCCGTAACGGCGCTGAATTTCTTCAGTGAGCTGACGCCCGCCAAACAGTTGCTCGCGGGTATAAATGATGCGGCCGTTGTGCAGCACGCTGAGGGTGGTCATGGTGGCGCCGATGTCGATGACCGCGACGGTCAGTTGTTCGTGATCCTGACCCAACTGAGCGGACAACAGGCCGAAGGAGCGCTCCAGCGCGTAGGCTTCAACATCGACCACACGCGCGGTCAGGTTGGCCAGCGCCAACGCAGCTTCGCGGACTTCGACGTTTTCCTTGCGGCAGGCAGCGAGCAGCACATCGACACGCTCGGGATTGCGTGCCGAATAGCCTTGCACTTCGAAGTCGATAGCGACTTCTTCAAGCGGATAGGGAATGTATTGGTCGGCTTCGATCTTGAGCTGGTTTTCCATCTCGTCGTCGGAAAGACCGGCATCCATCTCGATGGTCTTGGTAATGACCGCCGAACCCGCCACTGCAACCGCCGCGATTTTGACGTTTGTCTTGGCTTTTACCAACACCCGCGTCAACGCATTGCCGACCCCTTCCAGTTCGGCAATGTTTTTTTCCACCACCGCGTTGGCGGGCAGTGGCTCGACCGCGTAAGACTCGACCTTGTAGCGGGTGCCGGAACGACTCAGTTCAAGGAGTTTCACCGAGGTGGAGCTAATATCGATCCCTAGAAGGGTATTGGCCTTCTTACTGAAGAGTTCGAACACAACCGATTCCCTATGCGTTTCCGTCACTTACGGATATTTTTTTGTCCAACACCACTGTCGGCAGCCTTGACAGTAGCGCAAATAACGCTCGGCGACGAAAAATGCTTATAATGCCCAGCGTTTTTTTCGTGTAGCAAAGCTTCAAGGCGTGTTCATTTGTGAATGCCTGCGCTTAACCCATTCTTTTTTCTGGAAATCCAAAAGCCTTGATACGCCTGCTGAAGTTTTTCTGGTGGTCCATCGTCGCTGTCGTCTGCGGGCTGCTGCTCGGCTTGAGCGGTGCCTTCCTTTACCTGTCTCCGAATCTTCCTTCGGTCGACGCACTGCGCAACATTCAGCTGCAAATCCCGCTGCGCGTCTTCAGCAGCGACGGCAAGCTGATTGCAGAGTTTGGCGAAATGCGCCGCTCCCCGATCCGTTTCGCCGACATTCCACCCAATTTCATCCACGCCTTGCTGTCCGCCGAAGACGACAACTTCGCCAACCACTACGGCGTTGACCCCAGCAGCCTGATGCGCGCCGCCAGCCAACTGGTCAAGAGCGGTCACATTCAGTCCGGCGGCTCGACCATCACCATGCAGGTCGCGAAGAACTACTTCCTGACCAGCGAGCGCAGTTTTTCGCGCAAAACCACCGAGATTCTCTTGGCCTTGCAAATCGAGCGCCAACTTACAAAAGACGAGATTCTGGAGCTCTACGTCAACAAGATCTACCTGGGCAACAGGGCTTATGGTATCGAGGCCGCAGCACAGGTTTATTACGGCAAATCCATTCGTGACCTGAGCGTCGCCCAGATGGCAATGATCGCCGGTCTGCCCAAGGCACCGTCACGATTCAACCCACTGGCCAACCCGTTGCGCGCCAAAGAGCGTCGCGACTGGATTCTGGGCCGCATGTTCAAGCTCGGCAAAATCGATCAGAACACCTATCAGGTCGCGCTGGCCGAGCCGATCAACGCCAGCTATCACGTTCAGAGCCCTGAAGTGAACGCGCCGTACATCGCCGAAATGGCCCGCGCCGAGATGGTCGGCCGTTACGGCAGCGAAGCCTACACAGAAGGCTTCCGCGTCACCACTACTGTTCCGAGCAATCTTCAGGAAGACGCCAATAAAGCCGTGCAGGATGGCCTGATCGAATACGACCAGCGTCATGGCTACCGTGGTCCGGAAAGCCGTTTCCCCGGCCTGACCCGCGACGGCTGGGTACAGGAGCTGACCAAGCAGCGACCGATCAGTGCCCTCGAACCGGCCATCGTCAGCCAGGTCGACAAGACCGGCATTCACGTCCTGACCCGCAACGGCGAGAAAGAAGAAACCGTCGCCTGGGACAGCATGAAATGGGCGAAGGCGTTCCTGAACACCAACAGCGTCGGCGCGAACCCGAAACAGCCCTCGGACGTCGCCCACGTCGGCGATCTGGTGCGTGTGCAACGGCAACCCGACAATTCGCTCAAATTCAGCCAGATCCCGCAGGCGCAAAGCGCGCTGGTGTCGCTGGACCCGCACAACGGCGCAATCCGTGCTCTGGTGGGTGGCTTCGCGTTTGAGCAGAGCAATTACAACCGTGCGATGCAGGCCAAGCGTCAGCCAGGTTCGAGCTTCAAGCCGTTCCTGTACTCCGCCGCGCTGGACAACGGCTACACCGCCGCCAGCCTGGTCAACGACGCGCCGATCGTGTTCGTCGACGAAGCGGTGGACAAGGTCTGGCGTCCGAAGAACGACACCGGCACCTTCCTCGGCCCGATTCGCTTGCGTGAGGCGTTGTACAAGTCGCGCAACCTTGTGTCGATCCGACTGCTGCAAAGCCTGGGCGTGAACACCGCGATCAACTACATCACCCGCTTCGGCTTCAACAAGCAGGACCTGCCGCCGAACCTGTCGCTGGCCCTCGGCACGGCAACCTTGACCCCGATGGAAATCGTCAGCGGCTGGAGCACGTTCGCCAACGGCGGTTACAAGGTCAGCCCGTACCTGATCGACAAGATCGAAGACCGCGA
Source organism: Pseudomonas salicis (assembly GCF_057128705.1). NCBI lineage: Bacteria > Pseudomonadati > Pseudomonadota > Gammaproteobacteria > Pseudomonadales > Pseudomonadaceae > Pseudomonas > Pseudomonas salicis. Next base: position 85,100 of record NZ_JBSKHU010000005.1, on the reverse strand, counting down.
AGGCAAGACGCTGTTCGTCGCCAACCCGCCGACGGTCCCGGCCAATGACCCGAACCCGAAAGCCGTCAACGAGGCCATGGTCAGCAATGCCACGACCTACGCGGCGCCTGAAACGCCAGCATTGACCGCGAACACCGTACCCAACGCACTCGACACCAGTGGCGCACCACCGACCCCGGCAGTGGCCCCGCGCATTGTCGATGGCCGGACGACCTACATCCTCAATAGCATGCTGCAGGACGTGATCAAACGCGGCACCGGGCGTCGCGCCTTGTCGATGAACCGTCCGGACATCGCAGGCAAGACCGGTACGACCAACGACTCGAAAGACGCCTGGTTCTCCGGTTACAACGGCGATTACGTGACTACGGTGTGGACCGGCTTCGACCAGCCCGAAAGCCTCGGTCGTCACGAGTTCGGCGGCACCGTCGCGTTGCCGATCTGGATGAACTACATGAGTGCAGCGCTCAAGGACAAGCCGCCGCACGTTCAGGCAGAGCCCGATGGCATCCTCAGCCTGCGCATCGACCCGGTGAGCGGCCGCTCCGCCACACCCAGCACGGCAGGCGCGTTCTTCGAACTGTTCAAAAGCGAAGACACTCCACCGAGCGTGAACGAATTGAACGGCGGCCCCGCACCGGGCAGCCCGTTGCCAGCGGACGAGTCGGCGCCGATCGATCTGTTTTGAGGAGGCGGCTCAAGGATTACGTCGACCTGTAGGAGTGAGCTTGCTCGCGATGGCGGCATAACAGTCAGCATCATCGTCGGCAGACACGTCGCTATCGCGAGCAAGCTCACTCCTACAGTTGTCCGCTCGACCCAAGACACAAAAAAGCCCTACGTCGCTGCAGGGCTTTTTGTTTGCCGTTGTGTGATCAGCCGTTGAAGACTTGATCCACGTTGGTCAGTGGGTAGTGCTTCGGATACGGCTGAGTCGCGACGCCGCTTTCGATAGCAGCCTTGGCAACGGCATCGGAAACAACGGTCAGCAGACGCACGTCCAGTGGTTTCGGGATGATGTATTCACGGCCGAATTCCAGCTTGATACCGCCGTAGGCGTCGCAGACTTCCTGCGGCACCGGCAGCTTGGCCAGTTCACGCAGAGCATTGGCCGCGGCGATTTTCATCTCTTCGTTGATGCGCTTGGCGCGAACGTCCAGAGCACCACGGAAGATGAACGGGAAGCCCAGGACGTTGTTGACCTGGTTCGGGTAGTCCGAACGGCCTGTCGCCATGATCACATCGCTGCGCGTGGCGTGAGCCAGTTCCGGCGAGATTTCCGGATCAGGGTTCGAGCACGCGAACACGATCGGATTGGCAGCCATGGACTTCAAGCCTTCCGGGCTCAGCAGGTTCGGACCCGACAGGCCGACGAACACGTCAGCACCGTTCAGTGCGTCAGCCAGGGTGCGCTTGTCGGTCGAGTGAGCGAATTGCGCCTTGTACTGGTTCAGATCGGAACGCTCGGAGTGCACCACGCCGTTACGGTCAATCATGAAGATGTTTTCGATCTTCGCGCCCATGCTCACCAGCAGCTTCATGCAGGAGATGGCGGCGGCGCCAGCGCCGAGGCAGACGATCTTCGCGTCTTCCAGCGTTTTGCCAGCGATTTCCAGGGCATTGATCATGCCCGCTGCGGTCACGATGGCCGTGCCGTGCTGGTCATCGTGGAACACCGGAATGTCGCACTGTTCGATCAGCGCTTTTTCGATCTCGAAGCACTCGGGTGCCTTGATGTCTTCAAGGTTGATACCACCGAACGTGATAGAGATGCGCTTGACGGTGTCGATGAATGCTTGCGGGCTTTCCGAATCGACTTCGATGTCGAACACGTCGATGCCAGCGAAACGCTTGAACAGAACGCCTTTGCCTTCCATGACCGGCTTGGACGCCAGCGGGCCAAGATTGCCCAGACCGAGGATCGCGGTGCCATCAGAGATGACCGCAACCAGGTTGCCCTTGCCGGTGTACTTGTACGCCAGCTCAGGGTCGCGACCGATTTCACGCACTGGCTCAGCCACACCCGGGCTGTAGGCCAGAGAGAGGTCACGCGCAGTGGCGGTGGCTTTGGTGAGTTCTACGCTCAATTTCCCAGGGCGAGGGTTGGCGTGATAGTCGAGCGCGGCAGTTTTCAAATCTGACATGGGGGCATTCCGCTTTTTTGCTGTTGGACAGACGGACGAACGAGCATACGCAAGTCAGAAAGTCCTAACAAGACTACCGGGTCAGGTGTGTCAAGAGGCCGCATCTACGACTTTCAGCGTAGAGCCACGTCTTTAAAGGCCTCCAGAGAAAAACAATTCATGGAAAAAATGTTCACAATTTTAGGTTGAAGTTGTATTCAACATGACAGGATGCGTGATCGGCATCATCCAACGTGGCTGACCGGACTTAAGACCGCCTCGACGGGATCGGTCAACGACCCAACCCCGCGCTTCTACCTGCTGACCTTTCAGACGTTGCAGGCCAGCACTGTCGAACTGCCCTACAAGATTGGGAGCAATACGCAATACCAGCGCATCGCCGAACTCGATCCAGATACCCCCGCCATTGCGCTGAACATTCGTCACGCGCCCCGACACGAGGGCGAATCCACCGCTGCTGATTTGCTCGGGGGATTGCACCAGGGAATTGCGCCATATCCCAACGCCCGCTTGGCGCGCGGTCTTTTCCGCGGCCTGCTGGCATTCGACCAGCGCCACGTTCGGAGACACCGCCACCAGATAGCCCAGCCCTTCCGCGAGCAACTGCGCTTCCAGGTTGGCGCCATTGCGGCCATAGACGTTGGCCAGGGTACGTCCGTAATGATCAGCGGCCTGCTCACCGATCCTCAGACTGATCTGACCGTCGCTTTCATCTACCAACGTTTGCAGTCGGCGCTTGGCGGCTTCGGCAAACGGTTGGGCGGACTGACCTTTTTTGCCAGTTTCCGGCGCATTGAGACCAACCATCCGCACGCTGCGTCCATCACTCAAACGAAGGGTATCGCCATCCACCACGCGCTGAACCTGCGCGGTGGGCAAATTGGAAGGCGACGGGCACAAGGCCTGGGCGGTAGAGAGCCAAATCGCAGGCACAAAAAAGGCGCCCGCAAGGGACGCCTTCTTGAGCAGCCTGGATAAGCTCGGGGAGCGATCCAGAAAATCCACTCTTACTTCGCTTTGGTTGCGCCGAACGCACCGAAACGCGACTTGAACTTGTCGACGCGACCGCCAACGTCCAGAGTCTTTTGCTTACCGGTGTAGAACGGGTGGCACTCGTTGCAAACGTCCAGGCTCAGAGGCTTGGCCAGGTTGGAACGGGTGTGGATGACGTTGCCGCAGCTGCAGGTTGCAACGACGTCTTCGTAAACTGGATGGATATCAGCTTTCATCGGTATTTCCTCAGGCTAGCGTGCCGCCACCCAACACTATTGTTGAATACCGCACGGAATTAGGCCGCGCATATTAACAGACAATGCCGATCACGCAAGAGAACGTTATCGCCGGTCGTCTGCTAAGATCGCGCCCTTGGTCATACTCCGTAACAGGACATCCCCCGCGTGCCCGACGCCATTTTGCGCCTCGCCCTGCCCTCCCCCTTGCGCCGCCTGTTCGACTACCGCGCCCCCGCCGGGATTGCGCGCAGTGCGCTGCAACCGGGCATGCGGTTGCGGGTGCCGTTCGGGCGTCGGGAGATGATCGGCATCCTGGTTGAGATCACCGATCACAGCGATGTGCCCGAGGACAAACTAAAGCCCGCGATTGCGCTGCTCGACCACGAAGCGCCGCTGCCACCCGCCCTGTTCAAGCTGTGTCTGTGGACGGCCCAGTATTATCAGCACAGCCTCGGTGACACGTTGAGCTGGGCGTTGCCGGTCTTGCTGCGTCAAGGAGAGCCCGCCGAGGCCCGGCAAGAGCGCTTCTGGCAGATCGCGACCGGCGCCAGCATCGATGACCCGCGCATCGCCCGAGCACCGAAACAGAAAGAAGCGTTGCAAACCCTGGCCCAGCACCCCCACGGCGTCGCCCATCAACTGCTAAGCAAGCTGATGCTCAACCGTGACAGCCTCAATCTGTTGCTGGCCAAGGAGTTGGTGACGGTGGAAGTGCGCGGCCATGCCCCGGTGGCGCGGCATGAGCATTGGCTGGCGCAACCGGAACTGCCGCTGAACATTGAACAACGCGCCGCGTATGAAGCCATTCGCTCGGGCTTCGGCAGCTTCCATGCGTCTTTGCTCGCAGGCGTGACCGGCAGCGGCAAGACCGAGGTTTACCTGCAACTGATCCGCGAGACGCTGGAGGCAGGCAAACAGGCGCTGGTGCTGATTCCGGAAATCAATCTCGGCCCGCAGACCCTTGCTCGTTTCGAGCAGCGTTTCAATGCGCGGATCGCGTTGTTGCATTCGGCGGTCAACGACCGGGACCGCCTGGACGCTTGGCTCGCCGCCCGCGACGGCGAAGCGGACATCATCATCGGTACGCGTTCGGCGCTGTTCACGCCCATGAAGAACCCTGGCCTGATCATCATCGACGAAGAACACGACGGTTCTTATAAGCAGCAAGAAGGCCTGCGTTATCACGCGCGGGACCTGGCACTGGTCCGCGCCCGCCAGGAAGATATCCCGATCGTGCTCGGCTCGGCCACGCCTTCGCTGGAAAGCCTGCACAATGCCTACACCGGCCGGTACGCCCTCCTACGCCTGAACCAACGCGCAGGCGGCGCCCAACAGCCACGCTTCCTGCGCCTGGACGTGAAAAGCCGTCCGCTGGACAGCGGCATTTCCGGCCCGATGCAGCAAGCCATCGGACAGACACTGGCGGCCGGACAACAGGTGCTGGTGTTCCTCAATCGCCGAGGATTCGCGCCGACGTTGCTGTGTCACGACTGCGGCTGGTTGTCGGAATGCACCCGCTGCGATGCGCGCATGACCGTTCACCAGCGTTCCGGCGAACTGCGCTGCCACCATTGCGGCCACGTTGAGCGCGTGCCGCGCAACTGTCCGGCCTGCGGCAAGGTCGACCTTCGCCCCGTCGGTGCGGGGACGGAACGGGCCGAAGAGCGGCTGGCGATTCTGTTTCCGGACTATCCAGTGCTGCGAGTGGATCGCGACAGCACTTCGCGCAAGGACGCGATGAATCAGCTGTTCGCAACGATCCAGAAAGGGCATCCCTGCATTCTGGTCGGCACGCAGATGCTCGCCAAAGGGCACCACTTCCCCCGCGTGACGCTGGTGTCGATTCTGGACGCCGACGGCGGGCTGTTTTCAGGCGACTTCCGCGCCAGCGAGCGCATGGCCCAGCTGATCGTGCAGGTCGCGGGCCGTGCGGGGCGTGCCGAAGAGCCGGGCAAGGTGATCATCCAGACGCACCTGGCCGAGCACCCGCTGCTGATCCAGCTCACCGAGCAGGGCTATTTCGCTTTTGCCGAGCAGGCGTTGAGCGAGCGTCGCGCAGCGGGCCTGCCGCCGTTTTCGCATCTGGCGCTGTTGCGCGCTGAAGCGCATAAACCGGGACAGGCTGAAGGGTTTCTCGACGAGGCCTGTACCGAAGCCGAGCACCTGCTCAAGGAGATGGCGCTGGGCGGCATTGAACTGCTCGGCCCGGTTCCGGCTCCCATGGAGCGCCGCGCAGGGCGATACCGCGCCCAGCTGCTGGTCCAGGCCAACGCTCGGGCACCGCTGCACAAGCTGCTGACAACCTGGCTGCTGGCGCTGGAAGCCATGCCTAGCGGGCGGCAGGTGAGATGGTCGCTGGATGTGGACCCTGTGGATTTGTATTAAGACAGATACCCTGTAGGAGTGAGCTTGCTCGCGATTAGGGAGTGTCAGCGACGAAAATGCTGAATGGCACATCGCAATCGCGAGCAAGCTCACTCCTACAGAGGCAACGCCGATAGCAATGCAAAACACAACCGCGCATCCATCGCGGTTGGCAAGGTGGCTCCGGCAACGGATAATGCCCAGTTTTTCCACCCGCGCATCGAAGCGCTGCCGCGCTTGCGGTCGAAAGAGAGCCTCATGAAAGACACCATTCGCCAGCTGATCCAACAAGCTCTGAGCCAACTCGTCACCGAAGGCGTCTTGCCGGAAGGGCTGACGCCGGCGATTCAGGTGGAAAACGCCAAGGACAAGAAAAACGGCGACTTCGCCAGCAATATCGCCATGATGTTGGCCAAGCCTGCGGGCCTGAAACCTCGTGACCTGGCCGAGAAGATCGTCGCCGCGCTGCCCGCCGACGAGCAGATCACCAAAGTCGACATCGCAGGTCCTGGCTTCCTCAACTTCTTCCAGAACACTCAGGCCCTCGCTTCGCGTCTCGACGAAGCCCTGGCCGATGCCACCCTGTCGGTGCGCAAGAACGGTCCCGCCCAACGCGTGGTGGTTGACCTGTCCGCGCCGAACCTCGCCAAAGAAATGCACGTCGGCCACCTGCGCTCAACCATTATCGGCGACGGCGTGGCCAGCGTGCTTGAGTTCCTCGGCGACACCGTCATTCGTCAGAACCACGTTGGCGACTGGGGCACCCAGTTCGGCATGCTGCTGGCCTATCTGCAGGAAACCCCGGCGACCAGCGACGAGCTGTCGGACCTGGAAAACTTCTACCGCGCTGCCAAGGGCCGTTTCGACGAGTCCGAAGAGTTTGCCGAGCGCGCACGTGGCCTGGTGGTGAAGCTGCAAGCAGGCGACCCTGAGTGCCTGACGCTGTGGACCCGTTTCAAAGACATCTCCCTGTCCCACTGCCAGGAAGTGTACGAGCGCCTGAACGTCAAACTGACGCCGAAAGACGTCATGGGCGAAAGCGCCTACAACGACGACCTCGCCAACGTCGTCGCCGACCTGAAAAAAGCCGGTCTGCTGGTTGAGAGCAATGGCGCACAATGCGTGTTCCTCGAAGAATTCAAGACTGCCGAAGGCACGCCACTGCCGGTGATTGTGCAAAAGGCCGGTGGCGGTTATCTCTATGCGACCACCGACCTCGCTGCCGTGCGCTACCGCAGCAACGTGTTGAAAGCTGATCGCGCGCTGTATTTCGTCGATCAGCGTCAGGCCCTGCACTTCCAGCAGGTGTTCGAAGTGGCGCGCCGCGCCGGTTTCGTCACCAACGGCATGCAGATGGAACACATGGGCTTCGGCACCATGAACGGCGCCGATGGCCGCCCGTTCAAGACCCGCGATGGCGGCACCGTGAAGCTGGTTGACCTGCTGGATGAAGCCGAAGAGCGCGCCTACGTACTGGTAAAAGAAAAGAACCCGGAAGTCGCCGAAGACGAATTGCGCACCATCGCCAAGGCCGTGGGCATCAGCGCGGTGAAATACGCCGACCTGTCCAAGCACCGCGCCAGCGATTACAGCTTCAACTTCGATCAGATGCTCAGCTTCGAAGGCAACACTGCGCCGTACCTGCTGTACGCCTACACCCGTGTGGTGGGCGTGTTCCGCAAGCTGGGCGAGGCGTTCGATGCGAGCAAAGGCCAGATCATCCTCGAAGCGCCGCAAGAGCAGGACCTGGCCGCGCGTCTGGCTCAGTTTGGTGAAACCGTGAACAACGTCGCCGAAAAAGGCACGCCGCACGTGTTGTGCGCCTATCTGTACGATCTGGCCGGTCTGTTCTCCAGCTTCTACGAGAACTGCCCGATCCTGAACGCGGAAAACCCCGAGCAACAGCAAAGCCGTCTGCGCCTCGCGCACCTGACCGGTCGCACCCTCAAGCAAGGCCTGCAACTGCTGGGTCTGGAAACTCTGGAGCGTATGTAACTTGGCAGTCAAAAAGAAACCTGCTCCCAAGCGCGGTGCCAGCCGGTACGAGGCCCCCGCAAAGAAGCCGATTCCGGGATGGGTGTGGCTGGCGGTCGGCCTGTCCGTCGGTGCATTCATCGTCTTCCTGATGAAACTGGAGCCTGGCAGCGGCGATGACATCAAGCGGAACAAGGCCGAAGCCAAGGCCGCGAAGATCGCCGAAGCGAACAAGACGCCGCCAAGTCCGACTGCGCCGGTGAAGCCGAAGTACGATTTCTACACGCTGCTGCCGGAATCGGAAGTCATCGTGCCGAACGAAGCCGTGCCGGAGAAAACGCCGCCGTCCGTGGCCGCACCGACCACACCGGTTACTCCTGAGGTCGCCGCGAAGATCGACACCGCACGTGCCCAGGCAGCGCTTAGCGGCTTGACACCACCACCAGCGCCCCCGGTGGCGAAACCTGCGCCGGTGACGACGTTCTTCCTGCAGGCGGGCTCGTTCCGCAAGCAGACGGATGCTGACAAGGTCCGCGCGCAGATCATTCTGTTGGGGCAAGCCGCGACGGTTGAATCCGGGACGGTGAAGGACGAGACGTGGTATCGCGTATTGGTCGGCCCGTTCAGCAACCGCGAACAACTGACGACCGCGCAGAAGCAACTGGCGAGTGGTGGATTCAGTAACCTTCTGTTGCAACAACGCCAGGCCCGCTAACGTTCACACAATCCCTTGTAGGAGCGTGGCTTGTCCTGCGACCGGCTGCGAAGCAGTCGTAAAATCAGGCGGCGCGGTTGTTTCAGGTACACCGCGCTCACAGGTTTTACGACGACTTCGTCGCCGGTCGCAGGACAAGCCAGCTCCTACAGTTGATTCGCGGCAGCCCCTGCCATTCATCCCCCGCAGTTGAAATACCCGCCCCCACCCCCATATGAGTTTCCATCAGGGCATTTTCGCCCCCTCGCGTGGAGACTCTCCCCTTGACCACCATCGTTTCAGTGCGCCGCCAAGGCAAAGTCGTCATGGCCGGTGACGGCCAGGTTTCCCTGGGCAATACCGTCATGAAAGGTAACGCCAAGAAAGTCCGCCGCCTCTACCACGGCCAGGTGATCGCCGGTTTCGCGGGCGCCACCGCTGACGCCTTCACCCTGTTCGAACGTTTCGAAGCCCAGCTGGAAAAACACCAGGGGCATTTGGTTCGCGCAGCCGTCGAGTTGGCCAAAGACTGGCGGACCGACCGTTCCCTGAGCCGTCTTGAAGCCATGCTCGCCGTCGCCAACAAAGACGCGTCCCTGATCATCACCGGCAACGGTGACGTCGTTGAGCCTGAAGATGGCCTGATCGCTATGGGCTCCGGCGGTGCGTTCGCCCAAGCCGCTGCCCGCGCCCTGTTGCTGAAAACTGAACTGTCGGCGCGCGAAATCGCCGAAACCGCGCTGCACATCGCGGGCGACATCTGCGTGTTCACCAACCACAACATCACCATTGAGGAGCAGGACCTCGCTGAATAAGCCCGACAGGCGCCGCAACTCATCGCGGCTGCCGGACTCATTCGCTCAAGAGGACCGTTGAAAACCATGTCCATGACTCCCCGTGAAATCGTCCACGAACTCAATCGCCATATCATCGGCCAGGACGATGCCAAGCGCGCCGTCGCCATCGCGCTGCGTAACCGCTGGCGCCGGATGCAGCTCCCTGAAGAGCTGCGCGTTGAAGTCACCCCGAAAAACATTCTGATGATCGGCCCGACCGGCGTCGGTAAAACCGAAATCGCCCGTCGTCTGGCCAAGCTGGCCAACGCACCTTTCATCAAGGTCGAAGCCACCAAGTTCACCGAAGTCGGCTACGTGGGCCGTGACGTCGAGTCGATCATTCGTGATCTGGCTGACGCCGCCATGAAGCTGCTGCGCGAACAGGAAATGACCAAGGTCCGTCATCGCGCCGAAGACGCCGCCGAAGATCGCATCCTCGACGCCCTGCTGCCCCCTGCGCGCGTGGGTTTCAACGAAGACGCAGCGGGCGGCTCCGATTCCAACACCCGCCAGTTGTTCCGCAAACGCCTGCGTGAAGGCCAGCTGGACGACAAGGAAATCGAAATCGAAGTCGCGGAAATGGGCGGCGTCGATATCTCCGCGCCTCCGGGCATGGAAGAGATGACCAACCAGTTGCAAAGCCTGTTTGCCAATATGGGCAAGGGCAAGAAGAAGAGCCGCAAGCTGAAGGTCAAGGACGCGCTGAAGATGGTCCGCGATGAAGAAGCGAGCCGTCTGGTCAACGACGAAGAGCTGAAGGGCAAGGCGCTGGAGGCAGTCGAGCAGCACGGCATCGTGTTCATCGATGAAATCGACAAAGTCGCCAAGCGCGGCAACGTCGGCGGCGCGGACGTCTCCCGTGAGGGTGTGCAGCGCGACCTGCTGCCGCTGATCGAAGGCTGCACGGTCAACACCAAACTGGGAATGGTCAAGACCGACCACATCCTGTTCATCGCATCCGGTGCGTTCCACCTGAGCAAGCCGAGCGATCTGGTGCCTGAGCTGCAAGGCCGTCTGCCGATTCGCGTCGAGCTGAAAGCCCTGAGCCCTCAGGATTTCGAACGCATCCTGAGCGAGCCACACGCGTCGCTGACCGAGCAATACCGCGAGCTGCTGAAGACAGAAGGCCTGAACATCGAATTCTTGCCGGAAGGCATCAAGCGCCTGGCCGAGATCGCTTGGCAAGTGAACGAGAAGACCGAAAATATCGGTGCCCGTCGTCTGCACACCCTGCTGGAACGCCTGCTGGAAGAAGTGTCTTTCAGTGCGGGCGACCTGGCCGGCGCGCAGGATGGCGGCACAATTCAGATCGACGCGGCGTACGTCAACAGCCACTTGGGCGAGTTGGCGGAAGACGAAGATCTGTCTCGCTACATTCTTTAATCAGCCCACGCCCCCCCCTGTAGGAGTGAGCTTGCTCGCGATTGCATTGGATCAGGTCAACACATCATTGCCTGCCCCACCCTATCGCGAGCAAGCTCACTCCCACAATGTAACGCGCAAGGCATACCGTCGATGACACGCATTCCCTCCGCCATCCAGCTTCACAAAGCCTCGAAAATCCTCACGCTGAAATACGGCCCTGGTGAGGAATACCACCTTCCCGCCGAGTTCCTGCGGGTGCATTCGCCGTCCGCTGAGGTGCAGGGGCACGGCAAGCCGATTCTGCAATTCGGCAAGCTGGGCGTTGGTTTGACGAAAGTTGAACCGGCCGGTCAGTACGCACTGAAATTGACCTTCGATGACGGTCATGACAGCGGTCTGTTCACGTGGGAATACCTCGAACAACTGGCACAACGTCAGGAAGCCCTGTGGGACGATTACCTGGCTGAACTGAAAGCTGCGGGCAAATCCCGCGACCCTTCCGAGCAAGTCGTCCGACTCATGCTCTGAGCTGCCGCTCTAGTCCCAGAGTGTTTAAAAACGTCACGAGCGATGATGAGGCAAGGCAAAAACAGGCGAAAAACGGCCGGGGTCGCGACCGACTCTAGGTGTTCTAAATGAGCATTTTTCGCCTGTTTTTAACGCAGCATCATGTGCGTAACGCCGAAGGCGCAAAGCCTGCAGTAGTTTTTAAACAGTCTGGTCCGCGCCTTGGTGACCGATGGGCACTTTAGGACGCACTTTCTAATTCCATCTGCTTCAATGCTCCGCGCAGCGGTCAATGACTGGCCCTGCTTGCGATTTTTATAAATCTCGCGTAACCAATGATTCTGGCAAGCCATCTGCATCGGAGTTTTAGCAGAAGCCTGTCGGTGTGAACCGCAGCAGTCGCATGCAGCGCCATCGAAAAATACGGCGCCTTGCAGGAGCATTCACACCCGTTGTGTTAATCATCGGTCACCCGAGAGCAGTGCTGGCGTTTGCCCGTGGCGTGTTTTCACAGGGATGCCAGCGCTCGTCTCAGGACAATGGAGCGTCGTAGATGAGTAACAAGAGTAATGATGATCTGCCGCGTCAAGCCTCTGAACACACCCTGGGGTTGAACCCCGTCGTCGGCTTGCGGCGCAAGGATTTGCTCACCACGGCACGCATGGTCTTGACCCAGGCCATCAAGCAACCGATCCACAGCGCCAAGCACGTGGCCCATTTCGGGCTGGAACTGAAAAACGTGCTGCTCGGCAAATCCAGTCTGGTGCCCGACAGCGACGACCGTCGTTTCGCCGACCCGGCCTGGAGCCAGAACCCGCTCTATCGTCGCTACCTGCAAACCTACCTCGCCTGGCGCAAGGAGTTGCACGACTGGATCGACGACAGCAGCCTTTCGCAACAAGACATCAGCCGCGGCCACTTCGTGATCAACCTCATGACCGAAGCCATGTCGCCCACCAACGGCGCGGCCAACCCGGCGGCGGTCAAACGCTTCTTTGAGACGGGCGGCAAGAGCGTCCTCGATGGGCTCTCGCACCTGGCGAAAGATCTGGTGAACAACGGCGGCATGCCGAGCCAGGTCAACATGGACGCCTTCGAGGTCGGCAAAAACCTCGGCACCACCGAAGGCGCTGTGGTGTTTCGCAACGACCTGTTGGAACTGATCCAGTACAAGCCGATCACCGAGCAGGTCCACGAACGCCCTCTGCTGGTGGTGCCCCCGCAGATCAACAAATTCTATGTGTTCGACCTCAGCCAGGACAAAAGCCTGGCGCGCTTCTGCCTGCGCAACAACGTGCAGACCTTCATCATCAGTTGGCGCAACCCGACCAAGGCCCAGCGTGAATGGGGCCTGTCGACCTACATCGACGCCGTTAAAGAAGCGGTGGACGTGGTCTGCAAGATCACCGGCAGCAAGGACGTGAACATGCTGGGTGCTTGCTCCGGCGGGATCACCTGCACTGCCTTGCTCGGCCACTATGCGGCGCTGGGCGAGCAGAAGGTCAACGCGCTGACCCTGCTGGTGAGCGTGCTCGACACCACCCTCGACACGCAGGTCGCGCTGTTCGTGGATGAGCAGACGCTGGAATCGGCCAAGCGCCATTCGTATCAGGCGGGCGTGCTGGAAGGCAAGGACATGGCCAAGGTCTTCGCCTGGATGCGCCCCAACGACTTGATCTGGAATTACTGGGTCAACAACTACCTGCTGGGCAACGAGCCGCCGGTGTTCGACATCCTGTTCTGGAACAACGACACCACGCGCCTGCCCGCCGCGTTTCACGGCGATCTGATCGAGATGTTCAAGAACAATCCCCTGATTCGTCCAAACGCGCTGGAGGTCTGCGGTACGCCGATTGATCTGAAACAGGTCAAAAGTGACATCTTCTGTCTCGCAGGCACCAACGACCACATCACGCCGTGGGTGTCGTGCTACAAGTCGGCTCGACTGTTCGGCGGCAAGACCGAATTCGTGCTGTCCAACAGTGGGCATATCCAGAGCATTCTGAACCCGCCGGGCAACCCGAAGGCGCGCTACATGACCAACCCGGACCTGCCCGAAGAAGCCACTCGTTGGCAGGAGGACGCCAGCAAACACACTGACTCGTGGTGGCTGCACTGGCAGGCGTGGCAAGCCGAGCGCTCCGGCAAACTGAAAAAATCTCCCGCTACATTGGGCAACAAGGCGTATCCCGCAGGCGAAGCGTCTCCGGGCACGTATGTGCATGAGCGTTGATCTGGATTAACTACCACCTGTAGGAGTGAGCATGCTCGCGATGTCGTCGGGATAGTCGATATAACACTGACTGAACTATCGCAATCGCGAGCAAGCTCACTCCTACAGGTTTTTCAGGCAACTGTGAGCTCTGATTCGCCACTGACGGCAAGCATCGAACACACAGAAACCGCCCACGCGGTTTCAGGACCGGAAGACGCGCAGGACTGCTTTACCGGCGTTTAACCAACAGGGCTTCGCGCATGCCGCAACCGTTCGTATTTCGCACCATCGATCTGGATGGTCACAACATCCGCACCGCAGTGCGCCCCGGCAAGAGCCATCTCACGCCGCTGCTGATTTTCAACGGCATCGGCGCCAACCTGGAGTTGGTGTTTCCGTTCGTCGATGCGCTGGACCCTGACCTCGAAGTCATCGCCTTCGACGTGCCTGGTGTTGGCGGTTCATCGACGCCAAACCGTCCCTATCGCTTTCCTGGTCTGGCGAAACTTGCGGCACGGATGCTGGATTATCTGGACTACGGACAGGTCAACGCGATTGGCGTTTCGTGGGGCGGAGCGCTGGCCCAGCAGTTCGCCCACGACTACCCCGAGCGCTGCAAAAAACTCGTGCTCGCGGCCACAGCGGCGGGCGCGGTGATGGTGCCGGGCAAACCGAAAGTGCTGTGGATGATGGCGAGCCCGCGTCGTTACATTCAGCCGTCGCACGTGATCCGCATCGCGCCGGACATCTACGGTGGCGCCTTTCGTCGTGATCCGAACCTGGCCGCAAACCACGCGGCGAAAGTCCGCTCATCCGGAAAGCTCGGCTATTACTGGCAGTTGTTCGCGGGCATGGGCTGGACCAGCATTCATTGGCTGCACAAGATCCAGCAACCGACGCTGGTGCTGGCAGGGGATGACGACCCGCTGATTCCGCTGATCAATATGCGACTGCTGGCCTGGCGTATCCCCAATGCCCAGCTACACATAATCGACGATGGTCACTTGTTTTTGATCACCCGGGCCGAAGCCGTGGCCCCCATCATCATGAAGTTTCTGCAACAGGAGCGGCAACGCGCCGTCATGCATCCACAACCTGCACCGACCGTGCGATAACCCAAGGAATAAGGGGCGCATTCGTGCCTCACATCAAAGAGAAATCGCTTCACTGACTGCGTTATCGGCGGGATTGCCAGACGTGGAACAGCGCACTGCTCAGGGGAGGTCGAGCGGTGCGCCGCTGTATTTGCTGATGGCCAGACGAAGGAGTGTTGATCCATGCGAGACAAACCGGCGAAGAATAGTTATCCGACGCCAGCGACCTACATCAATGCGCAAAGCGCGATCACCGGCCTGCGCGGTCGGGATCTGCTGTCGACCTTGCGCAGCGTGGCCTTGCAAGGTCTCAAGCACCCGGTTTACACGGCGCGCCATGCGATTGCCCTCGGCGGTCAGTTGGGGCGTGTGATGCTGGGCGATACGCCTCACCAGCCACACCCGAATGACGCCCGCTTTAACGATCCGACCTGGACGCACAATCCGCTGTACCGTCGCGGCTTGCAGGCGTATCTGAGCTGGCAGCATCAGGTGCGCGCCTGGATCGACCACAGCGACCTGCCCGAAGACGACCGTTCTCGCGCGCAATTCATTTTCTCCCTGCTCAACGATGCACTGGCGCCGACGAACACCCTGCTCAACCCGTTGGCAGTGAAGGAGCTGTTCAACTCCGGCGGCACCAGCGTGGTGAAGGGCCTGAGCCACATGCTCGACGACTTCATGCACAACAACGGCCTGCCGAGCCAGACCACCAAGGACGCGTTCGAGATCGGTCGCACCCTGGCCGTCACTCCCGGCGCCGTGGTGTTTCGCAACGAGCTGCTGGAGCTGATCCAGTATTCGCCGATGAGCGAAAAGCAATACGCCCGACCGCTGCTGATCGTGCCGCCGCAGATCAACAAGTTCTACATTTTCGACCTGAGCCCCACCAACAGCTTCGTGCAGTACGCCCTGAAAAACGGCGTGCAGACTTTCATCATCAGTTGGCGCAATCCGGACGTCCGCCATCGGGAATGGGGGCTTTCCAGTTACGTACAGGCGGTTGAAGAAGCGATGAACGTGTGCCGTGCGATCACCGGCGCGCGGGAAGTCAACTTGATGGGCGCCTGCGCGGGCGGCCTGACCATCGCGGCGCTGCAGGGCCATCTGCAGGCCAAGCGGCAACTGAGGCGGGTGTCGAGCGCGAGTTACCTGGTGAGCTTGCTGGACAGCGAAATTGAAAGCCCAGCGACGTTGTTCATCGACGAACAAACCCTCGAAGCCGCCAAGCGCCGCTCTTACCAGCGCGGCGTGCTCGACGGTCGCGAGATGGCCAAGGTCTTCGCGTGGATGCGCCCCAACGATCTGATCTGGACGTACTGGGTGAACAATTACCTGCTGGGCAAGGCGCCGCCGCCGTTCGACATCCTTTACTGGAACAACGACAGCACGCGTCTCCCCGCTGCGCTGCACGGCGATCTGCTGGACTTCTTCAAGCACAACCCGCTGACCCGTCCGGGTGGACTGGAAGTGTGCGGCACACCCATCGATCTGCAGAAAGTGACGGTGGACAGTTTCAGCGTCGCGGGCATCAACGACCACATCACGCCGTGGGACGTGGTCTACCGCTCGACCTTGCTGCTCGGCGGCAACCGGCGCTTCCTGCTGTCGAACAGTGGCCACGTGCAGAGCATTCTCAATCCGCCCGGCAACCCCAAGGCGAACTTCGTTGAGAACGGCAAGCTCAGCAGTGATCCCCGCGCCTGGTATTACGACGCCCACCGCACGGACGGCAGTTGGTGGCCGAGTTGGCTGAGCTGGATTCAAGAGCGCTCGGGCGCGCAGCGCGAAACGCTGATGGCGCTGGGCAATCAGAATTACCCGCCGATGGAGGCGGCGCCCGGGACGTATGTCAGAGTTCGCTAGAAGCACCACGGACTCTTGCTGAACGTTGCTCCTGTAGGAGTGAGCTTGCTCGCGATAGCGGTGTGTCTCTGAACACATTCAAACCTGACGAATCGCTTTCGCGAGCAAGCTCACTCCTACAGGAGCATTCGAATACCTCAGTGCCGAATTAAGAAGACCGGATGAAGACCCGCGACCGAATACTCGAATGCGCCCTGCTGCTGTTCAATCAGCAAGGCGAGCCCAATGTTTCAACCCTGGAAATCGCCAACGAGCTGGAGATCAGCCCCGGCAACCTCTACTACCACTTTCACGGCAAGGAGCCGTTGGTGATGGAGCTGTTCGAGCGCTTCCAGTCCGAGCTCGCGCCGCTGCTCGACCCACCCGCCGATGCGCGCCTGGACGCCGAGGATTACTGGCTGTTTCTGCACCTGATCGTCGAGCGTTTGTCCCATTACCGCTTTCTGTTCCAGGACCTGTCGAACCTCGCCAGCCGCCTGCCGAAGCTCGCACGGGGCATTCGTAATCTGCTCAACGCCATCAAACGCACCCTTGCCTCGCTGCTGGCGCGGTTGAAGGCCGAAGGGCAAGTCACCAGCGACACGCAGGCGCTGGGGCAACTGGTCGAACAGATCACGATGACGCTGCTGTTCTCGCTGGATTACCAACGCATCCTCGACCGTGAGGGTGAAACTCGGGTGGTGGTGTACCAGATCATGATGCTCGTCGCGCCGCACCTGAAACCGGGCGCGAGGCATGCGGCAGAGCGGTTGGCTTTGCATTATCTGGAGGATTGATGTCAGCCGAAACATCCCCTTCGCTGCCGGTCGGATGGCACAGATGTTTGGTATTTATCTCCCCTCTATCGCAATAAAAAACCCGACCTGTTCTCACAGATCGGGCTTCGGTCCAACCAGCCGTGAATCAGGACTGGCTGGAAGGGGTCGACGCGGCGGAATTGGTCGACGGTGCAGCGGCGGGCGCGGACGGTGCCGGGGAGGCAGACGCGGCGCTGGTGGTTGCAGCAGGAGTGGATGCTGCGGCCGGTTTGGCGGCTGCGGCGGGCTTCGGTGCTGCGGGTTTCTTGGCAGCGGCTGGCTTTTTCGCAGCGGCGGGTTTGGCCGCGACAGGCTTGGCTGCCGGTTTTGCCGCAGCAGGCTTGGCCGCTGCTTTCGGGGCGGGTTTGGCCGCCGGTTTCGCAGCAACGGTTTTCGCCTTGGCGGCGGTGGACGCAGCGGCTTTCGACGCAGCGGCTACCGGCTTGGCGGCGGCCTTGGCCGCTGTTTTTGCGACCGCCGGCTTGGCCGCTGCGGTTCTGCTGGCGGCGGCGCTTGCGGCTTTGGCGACCGGTTTAGCCGCAGCTTTCGCCAACGGCTTGGCAGCGGGTTTGGCGGCGGTTTTAGTGGCAGGTTTCGCCGTTGCCGTTTTCGACGCCGAAGGCACCGAGGCGCCCGTCAGTTTTTCGATTTGCTTGGTCAGCAGATCAACTTTGCTGTGCAGGGCTTTGACTTCGTTGCGGCTCGGTACACCCAAGCGAGAAATCGCGCTGTTCAGACGCTTGTCGAAAGCCCCCTCCAGTTCGCCCCATTTGCCCAGCGCCAGGTCCTTCACGTCACCGACGCGGGACTTGGTCGAAGCCTTGGCCGTGTCGACGGTTTTACCGACGGTGGCCTTGGTTTCTTTCTCGGCTTTTTCGCCGTCTTTCACCAGCGTTTCGAAAAGCTTACTGCCGTCATTGCTGATCTTCGAGTAAGCGCCTAAACCAGCCAGCCAGATTTGGCGGGAGTATTTCTCCACTTCACCAATCCAGGAGCCGCCTTCTTTTTCGGTTTTCTTTTTGCCAGCCATCCCGCTCTCCTTATTGTTTACGCGCGACACGTTCAAGCAATGCCGTCAGCTCATCGAGCTTAGCAGACAGTGTCTCAACATCATGTTTAGACGGAATGCCAATGCGATTCAAGGCGCCGGCCACACGGCGGTCGAAGGCGCTCTCGATTTTGTCGAGTTGCACTTCCACACGGCCTTTGGCTTTGGTGATTTCGCCGGTGACTTCATCCTTCGCCGAATCGATTTCGCTGTTCGCGGCTTCGATTTTTTCGTCGATGACTTTCTTGGCTTTCTTTTCGGTCTGCTCGCCGGTCTTGATCAGCTCTTTGACGTACTCAGCGCCTTCCTGCCCGGCCTTCACGTAGGCACCCAGGCCTGCGAGCCAGATTTTGCGGGCGTAGAGACGAACCTCGGAGAACGTCTTCGCATCTTCGGCTTCGATTTTTTTCTTCAGAATCACTTTGGCCATGGTGCACCTCACGCTCGAATGGGATAGGAGGAACCACCCCGCAGACGGGGGCATGGGCACAAAGTAGAGAGAAAAATTAGAAAGCTCACCCTAGACGATGAGCACGACGAGCAACTGTAGGAGTGAGCTTACTCGCGATAGCGGTATGTCTGTAGACGCATCGAGGGCCGACGAACTGCTATCGCGAGCAAGCTCACTCCTACAGACTTTCGGCCTACGTTACAGCGCTAGCGCCCGCAAGCCACGCTCCTAAAAATAGGCCGTCAGGCAATAAGCGCTTTATCCAGCTGCCGCTCGACCTCAGACTGGATCGTGGTGCTCATCGCCGACAGGAAGAAATTCAGCTCGATGTTGACCCGCACCAGCGCGTCTTCCACCTCAACGGTGCCTTTGGCGCCCTTGCCTTCCAGCGACACGGTGTCGCCGTTCCAGCTGTGCTCGATGCCATATTTGTCGCCCAGCTTCTCAGCCAGCAGCTCGGCTTTCTCGCGAGCCTTGTCCTTGCCCAGTGCATGCGGGCGTTCCACGGTAATACGGGCCATCGGCGGGCTCCTTCATCGGCGTAAATCGTCGGGCCACTATACCAGCGGCGTTCGGCGAAGAAACTGTTGGCGGTGAGCCTTGTCAAGACAAAGCCAGCCCCGACGATTAGAATGGCGGCACTTTATTCCGGTGACAGCGATATGAACGATCCGCGCAAAGGCAGCGATGCCGAACCCACCACCCACTTCGGTTACAAAACCGTCGCTGAAAGCCAGAAGGCCGAGAAAGTCGCCGAGGTTTTCCATTCCGTGGCGGCCAAGTACGACCTGATGAACGACGTGCTGTCCGGCGGCATGCACCGTCTTTGGAAACGCTTCACCATCGAGCTTTCCGGTGTGCGCACCGGCAACCGCGTGCTGGACATCGCAGGCGGTACGGGCGATTTGGCCAAGAAATTCTCCCACCTGGTCGGTCCGACCGGTGAAGTGGTGCTGGCCGACATCAACGCGTCGATGCTGAAAGTCGGTCGCGACCGCCTGCTCGACCGTGGTGTGGCGGGCAATATCAAGTTCGTCCAGGCCGACGCTGAAAAGCTGCCGTTCCCGGACAACCATTTCGACTGCGTGACCATTGCCTTCGGCCTGCGCAACGTCACGCACAAGGAAGACGCCATCCGCTCGATGCTGCGCGTCCTTAAACCGGGTGGCCGCCTGCTGGTGCTGGAATTCTCCAAGCCGACCAACAAAGTCATGTCCAAGGTTTATGACGCCTATTCGTTCGCGTTCATGCCGTTGGCGGGCAAGCTGATCACCAATGATTCGGAAAGCTATCGTTACCTGGCCGAATCGATCCGCATGCACCCGGATCAGGAAACCCTGAAGTCAATGATGGTAGAGGCCGGTTTCGACCGCGTGACCTACCACAACATGACGTCCGGCATCGTAGCCCTGCACCGTGGTATCAAGCCCTGATGCTGATCAGCGGCTTGCTCGCCAGTGCCGAGCACGGCATCAACCGTGTGCTGCAAATGGACAGCACCGCCCTGCCACGCCTTGAGCGCCTGAGCGGAAAGGTGATTGCGGTCGAATGCACAAGCCCGGCGTTTCACCTGCACATTCTGCCCAGCGACGAAGGCCTGATGTTGGCCTCGCGCTGGGAAGCAGGCGCTGACGTGACCCTGCGCGCCCCGGCTGCCAGCCTCATGCGCCTTGCGCTGAGCAAGGACAAGAACGCCGTGCTGCACAGCCCGGAGGTCGAGCTGGATGGCGAAAGCGCCGTGCTGCTGGAGTTGGTGGGCGTAATGCAGGATCTCGACCTCGACTGGGAATACGAGCTGCAACGCTGGCTCGGCCCAGTCGCCACGCCGCTGATGGGTGGCCACCTGCGCAACAGCGCACGCTGGACCCGCGAGAGCATGGCGAGCCTGAGCCACAACCTGGCCGAATACCTGGCCGAAGAATCCCGCACCCTGGTCGGCAAACGCGAGGCTGAAGCCCGCTTCGCCGAACTGGATCAGACCCAACAAGACCTGGAACGCCTCGAAGCCCGCTTCGAGCGTCTGGCCCACTCCCTCAAATCCAGCGATAACGCATGAGCCTGCTTGCCGTCCGCCGCCTGTTTCGCATCCAGCGTGTCGTAATCCGTTACCGCCTCGATGATCTTTTGTTCGCCCTGCCACTGCCGTGGTGGCTGCTCGCCGTGCGCTTCGTGCTGCCGTGGCGCTGGATTCCCCGACGCAAAAGCGAGCTGACCCGAGGTGCGCGCCTTCGCTTGGCGTTGCAGGACCTGGGGCCGATCTTCATCAAGTTCGGCCAGTTGCTTTCGACCCGCCGAGACCTGCTGCCCGAAGACATCGCCGACGAGCTGATGATGCTGCAGGACCGCGTGCCTCCGTTCGAATCCGAAAAGGCCATTGCCCTGATCGAGTCGCAGTTGGGCGCGAAAATCAACGACGTGTTCAGCCGTTTCGATGTTGCGCCGTTGGCGTCCGCGTCGGTGGCGCAGGTTCACGCCGCTCGCCTCAAGACCGGCGAAGAAGTCGTCGTGAAAGTCGTGCGTCCGGGCCTCAAACCGGTCATCGGCTCGGACCTGGCGTGGCTATTCATCCTCGCCAAGATCGCCGAGCGTTTGTCTGCCGACGCCCGCTTGCTGCACCCGGTGGACGTGGTCGCCGACTACGAGAAGACCATCTACGACGAACTCGACCTGTTGCGCGAAGCGGCGAACTCCAGCCAGCTGCGCCGCAACTTCGAAGGCTCGACGATGCTGTACGTGCCTCAGGTCTATTGGGACTGGTGCCGCCCGAAAGTGCTGGTCATGGAGCGGATTTACGGCGTTCAGGTGACCGATCTGGCGACGCTCGCCGATCAGCGCACCGACATGAAGAAACTCGCCGAGCGCGGTGTGGAGCTGTTCTTCACCCAAGTGTTCAGAGACAGCTTCTTTCACGCCGACATGCACCCTGGCAACATTTTCGTCAGCACGGTTTCGCCGTGGGACCCGCAATACATCGCCATCGACTGTGGCATCGTCGGCAGCCTCACGCCGGAAGACCAGGACTATCTGGCGCGCAACCTGTTCGCGTTCTTCAAGCGGGATTATCGCCGCGTCGCACAGCTCCACATCGACTCAGGCTGGGTGCCCGCTGAGACCAAACTCAACGAGTTTGAAGCCGCGATTCGTACCGTGTGCGAGCCGATCTTCGAGAAACCGCTCAAAGACATTTCCTTCGGTCAGGTGCTGATGCGCCTGTTCCAGACCGCGCGTCGCTTCAACATGGAAGTGCAGCCGCAACTGGTGCTGTTGCAGAAAACCCTGCTCAACATCGAAGGCCTGGGCCGTCAGTTGTACCCGGAACTGGACTTGTGGAGCACCGCGCAGCCGTTTCTGGAACGCTGGATGCGCGAGCGCGTCAGTCCTAAAACGCTGATCGGCAACCTGCAATCCCAGGTCGAACAGATTCCACATCTGGCGAACATGACACGCGATCTGCTGGAGCGCCTCTCGCAGCCGCACACTTCCGATCCCGCGCCTCCGTACACGCGCAAGGGCGACCACTGGGCGTTGCGTCTGATCGGCGCGGCATTGCTGGGCGGTGGCGTGGTGCTGGCGACGGCCCATACTCAATCAGGTGAAGAATTGATCGCCCTGAGTGCCTGGCCCGCGCTGCTGATGCTGGTCGCCGGGCTCTATCTGGTCGTGCGCCGATAGCCATCGGGGCAAGCCGCTGGCACACTAACCCACCCACCCATCGGCCGGAGCCGACGATGAAAGACTGGCTGGACGAGATTAAATGGGACAGTGACGGTTTGGTGCCAGCGATTGCGCAGGACCACAAGACCGGGCGCGTCCTGATGATGGCCTGGATGAACCGCGAAGCGCTGAGCCTGACGGCCACCGAGAACCGCGCCATCTACTGGTCGCGCTCCCGTGGCAAATTGTGGCGCAAAGGCGAAGAATCGGGCCATGTGCAGAAATTGCACGAACTCCGTCTGGACTGCGACGCCGACGTCATCATTCTGATGGTCGAGCAGATCGGCGGAATCGCCTGCCACACCGGCCGCGAAAGCTGTTTCTACCGGGTTTTTGACGGTGCAGGCGACGATGCTGGCTGGAAGACCGCGGACCCGGTCCTCAAAGACCCGCACGCCATTTATCACGCAGGACACTGAACATGACCGATACCCTGTCTCGCCTCGCCCAAGTGCTCGAAGAGCGCAAAGGCGCGGCTGCCGACTCCTCCTACGTCGCCAGTCTCTATCACAAGGGGCTGAACAAGATTCTGGAGAAGGTCGGTGAAGAGTCGGTCGAAACCATCATCGCTGCCAAGGACGCCGCCGTCAGCGGGGACTGCAGCGATGTCATCTACGAAACGGCAGACTTGTGGTTTCATAGCCTGGTGATGCTCGCAGCGCTGGGCCAGCACCCGCAAGCCGTACTCGATGAACTGGACCGCCGCTTCGGCCTGTCCGGACACGTCGAAAAAGCTGCTCGTTCGACGGATTAAACACGGGCCTGCGAGCCCTGAAATCATTGTGAGGAACGCGTCATGGGCATTTTTGACTGGAAACACTGGATCGTCATTCTTGTGGTCGTCGTATTGGTCTTCGGCACCAAGAAACTGAAAAACCTGGGCACTGACGTTGGCGAGTCGATCAAAGGCTTCCGCAAGGCCATGAACGACGAAGAAAAACCGACCGAACAACCGCCTGTTCAGCCACAGCCGACCGCGCAGCCTGTTCCACCGACTCAGCCGCCGTATCAGCCGCACACCATCGACGGCACTGCGCAGAAAGTCGAAGAGCCCATCCGCAAAGACTAGGTCGTGACGCATGTTTGGTATCAGCTTCTCTGAACTGCTGCTGGTCGGCCTCGTTGCCCTGCTGGTATTGGGCCCCGAGCGTTTGCCGGGGGCGGCGCGGACGGCCGGGCTTTGGATCGGGCGTCTGAAACGCAGCTTCAACGCGATCAAACAGGAAGTTGAGCGCGAAATCGGCGCCGATGAAATTCGTCGTCAATTGCACAACGAGCACATTCTTTCGCTGGAAGAAGAAGCGCGCAAAATCATGCAACCGCAGCAAGCGGCGGCGCCCGTCGTGCCGCCAGCGGTTCAGCCGGTCAGCGAGCCCGCCGCGCCGATCATGGGTGCCGCGCCTACGCCACCGAGCGCCGACATTGGCCCGGCAGCGCCTGCTGAAAGCGCGTCGGTCACGCCGCCCGCTGCGCAGCCCGAGCCTGCTCCGCCTGTCGCGACACCTGCGCCCGCTCCGGTGGCCACTACGCCCACGGCCGTGCCGGGCGCGCCCTCCGCCAACGATTCGACACAGCCCCCACGAGCCCCATGAGCGAAATCCCGGAAAACGACCAGCAAATGCCGCTGGTCTCGCACCTCACTGAGCTGCGCTCGCGCCTGTTGCGTTGCGTGCTGGCGATCTTCGTGATCTTCGGTGCGCTGTTCTACTTCACGCAGAAGATCTACACCTTCGTCTCGGCGCCACTGCGCAAGTTCTTGCCCGAAGGCGCGACGATGATCGCCACTGATGTGGCCTCGCCGTTTCTGACCCCGTTCAAGCTGACGATGATGGTGGCGCTGTTCCTGGCAATGCCGGTCATCCTGTACCAGATCTGGGGCTTCATCGCGCCAGGCCTGTACAAACACGAAAAACGCGTGGCGGTGCCGCTGCTGATTTCCAGCATCATTCTGTTCTACGCCGGGATGGCCTTCGCCTACTTGCTGGTGTTCCCGCTGATCTTTCACTTCTTCGCCAGCGTGACCCCGGAAGGGGTGTCGATGATGACGGACATCTCCAGTTATCTGGATTTCGTCATGACGCTGTTCCTGGCGTTCGGCGTGGCGTTTGAGATCCCGGTCGCGGTCGTGTTGCTGGTGTGGATCGGCATCGTTGATGTGAAGTACCTGAAGAAGATTCGCCCCTATGTGGTGATCGGGTGCTTCGTGGTCGGCATGATCCTGACCCCGCCGGACATTTTCTCGCAGACGCTGCTGGCCGTGCCGATGTGGCTGCTGTTTGAAATCGGCGTGTTGTGCAGCTCGATGGTCACCAAACGCGGCGACCACGAAGACGACGAGAAAGCCGAAGACGAGCAAGACCAGCCGCCAGCGACCCAGCCGTGAACCTGCTGCTTCTGGAAGAGGCCGACTTCATCTCGGCTGATCGGGTGGTGTTGCGTGATCGACGCCTCAAGCACATGCAAGAGGTGCATCGTTCGGAGGTCGGCGACAGCCTGCGCGTTGGACGCGTGGGCGGTTTGCTCGGCAGCGCGCAGTTACTGCGTCTCGAACCCCGCGAGGCGGAACTGTCTGTCAGTTTCGACCGTGAGCCTCCCGCCAAACTGCCGCTGACCCTGGTGCTCGCCCTGCCCCGCCCCAAAATGCTGCGCCGGGTGTTTCAGACCGTCGCCACCATGGGCGTGCCCAAGGTCATTCTGGTCAACAGTTACCGCGTCGAGAAAAGCTTCTGGCAGACGCCGTTTCTGGAGCCTGGGGCGATTCGTGAGCAACTGATCCTGGGGTTGGAACAGGCCCGGGACAGCGTGTTGCCTGAGATCATCATCGAGAAACGCTTCAAGCCGTTCGTCGAAGACCGGCTGCCTGCCATCGTTGAGGGGACGCTTGGGTTGGTTGGGCATCCCGGCGATTACCCGGCCTGCCCGCGTGCGGTCAATGAGCCGGTCACTTTGGCCATCGGCCCGGAAGGCGGCTGGATTCCCTACGAAGTCGACCTGCTGCGCGAATCCGGCCTGAACCCTGTGCAGCTCGGCGACCGCATCCTGCGGGTCGAAACCGCCGTGACTGCCCTCCTCGCCCGGTTGTTCTAAGCCGGGCTCAGGCTTCTGCCGAAGGCAGAGGCGGCATCGCGGCGCGATTCCAACGTCTTCGATTCCAGGCTCTTCCCATTGCAACGACTCTTGGCCGATATGCCATCCTCGCTCTGCTTCAGATTGGTGCGCACTTGCCGATAGCGTGACGTCCCAAAAAACAATCAGCAAGGAATCGTCATGTATCGCTGGACCGCCCAACGTCTTGGAAATATCAGTGTCAGTCGTAAGCTCGGGATCGGGTTCGGGCTGGTTTTGCTGTTGACGCTGGTCATCACCGCAACAGGCTGGTCGGGCGTGAGGTCGTTGATTGATCGCGGCGAGAAGCTCGCGACGATCTCCCAGATCAATGAGTATTCCCTGGCGCTACGCATTGCACGCATGAATTACGAAACCCAAGCCAGCCCTGATACGGCGAAGGCCGTCATGACCGCGCTGGACCATCTCGACGCGGAGCTCAAGACGGCCCACGGCAAGCTCGTGGTCGGGAGCGATCTGAAGCTGCTGGACGCTCAGACCCAGGCCGCCACTGACTACCGTCGCGCATTCGAGGACATGGCCAAAGCTATTCAGGCCCGTGAAGCCAGCCGCGTGAACTTGGGCGCAGCCGCGGATGCCGCCGTGGACGAGGTCAACAAGATCGAAGAGGCGTTGATCCAGCACGACAACATTCTGCAATTCAACAGCGCCGTGGGCGTGAGCAAGCTGATTCAGCAGGCGCGTTTTCAAGTACGCGGCTACACCTTCAGCGGCAATCCAGATTTCGAAAAGAGCGCCACAGCCGCCATCGAAGAAGCCATCGTTGGCGTGAACACCTTGGCGGGCGATGTCTCGTCCCAATACATCCCTCAGCTGCAACGGGCGAATCTGGCCCTCAAAAGTTACGGCGCTGCAGTCGCACAATACCGCGACGCCCAGCTGGTGAGCCGCCAGGCGCTGCAGAAGATGGAGGGGTTCGGTCAGCAGTTGCTCGACCTGAGTGACAAATTGACCACCTCACAAAATACCAAGCGAGACGCCGACAGTGCGCAGGCGCAATCGATGCTGAGTCTGGCGACAGCGCTGGCTCTGTTTTTCGGGGTCCTTGCGGCGTGGGCCATTACTCGCCAGATTACCCTCCCGTTGAAACACACGCTCGTCGCGGTGGATCGCGTCGCGTCCGGCGACTTGACCCACAACTTGAGCATTGATCGCCGTGACGAACTGGGTCAGCTGCAAGGCGGCATTCAGCGCATGACAGTGAACCTGCGCGAGCTGATCGGCGGCATCAGCGACGGTGTCACGCAAATCGCCAGCGCCGCTGAGCAGCTGTCCGCGGTGACCGAGCAGACCAGCGCCGGGGTTAACAATCAGAAAGTCGAGACGGACCAGGTCGCTACGGCCATGCACCAGATGACGGCCACGGTGCAAGAAGTCGCACGGAATGCCGAGGAGGCTTCAGAAGCCGCTGTGGCGGCCGATCAGCAGGCCCGTGAAGGCGACAAGGTCGTGAGCGAGGCCATCGCTCAAATCGAGCGTCTGGCCACCGAAGTGGGGCATTCCACCGAGGCCATGGGTGAACTCAAGCGCGAAAGCGACAAAATCGGCAGCGTGCTGGACGTGATCAAGTCGGTCGCGCAGCAGACCAACTTGCTGGCGCTCAACGCGGCCATCGAAGCCGCCCGGGCCGGTGAAGCGGGTCGCGGCTTCGCCGTAGTGGCCGATGAAGTGCGCAGCCTGGCCCAGCGCACGCAGAAATCCACCGAAGAGATAGAAGACCTGATCGCGGGCTTGCAGAACGGCACGCAACAGGTGGCGACGATCATGGACAACAGCCGTGAATTAACGACCAGCAGCGTGGAACTGACCCGTCGGGCTGGTGGCGCGCTGGAAAGCATTACCCGAACCGTGTCCGCGATCCAGTCCATGAACCAGCAGATTGCGGCGGCCGCCGAGCAGCAAAGTGCAACGGCCGAAGAGATCAACCGCAGTGTGCTGAACGTGCGGGATGTGTCGGAACAGACCTCAGCGGCCAGTGAAGAAACCGCGGCATCCAGCGTGGAGCTGGCGCGCCTGGGCACGCATCTGCAGGGGCTGGTCGGCCGGTTCAGGGTTTGACCGAGCAGCTTGCTGCCGCTGAAACCGGTGGGAGCGAATTCATTCTGGACGGCAATCCGACGAAGCGGTGGTACATCCGATGCATCTCCATCGGCTGTACGATTTTTCGCGAATGAATTCGCTCCTACAGGGGCACGGGGAGCCGTCGAAATCCGGGCACAACTGAATATCTGTGACCTGGTTCACCCCACGCTTCGCCTCGGAAACGTCCTACACCCTCTTCAGGTCACGCTCCCGTTTCCCCTGCCGATGCGCGCTTATCGCCCATCCGCAGGAGATGCACCATGTCCCATGGAATCAACGGGGCGCTGGCCAATACCAGCGTCAAACTCAAACTGGCACTGGGCTTCGGCCTGGTATTGCTGCTGACGCTGGTCATCACCCTCACGGGCTGGCACGGCCTCGACGCCATGATCGAGCGCTCAGAGTCGCTGACCTCCATCGCCCAGCTCAACGCCCTGACCAAAGACCTGCGTGCCGAACGCATCACGTTCCGGATGGAAAACACGCCGGAGAGTGCCAGCCTGGTCGCCACCCGCATCAATGAAATCGAAGCGCACCTTGGAACGCTCAGGCATGACGAGGAAGACGCGGACGTGCTTCAAATGCTCAATAAACAAAGCGAGACCGTCCGAGCGCTGGAACAGGCTTTCGGCGACTTGAGCCAATTGCTGCAAACCCGCGATACATCTCGGGCGCTCATGAAAGAGCTTTCGGATAACGTGATCAGTGCGGTCGATCAGGTCGAGGCTGACGTATTGAAGGCTGTCAGCGAGGAGCAGGACAACAAGGAAAAACTCGAAGAATTCACCAATATCCTGCAACTGCGGCGGCACATTCAGACGGCTCGCTACGAGGTTCAAGCTTACGTTTACAGCGGTAAGGATGCCTTTGAATCAGGGGCGATCAAAGCAATCGAGAAGGCGATTGAGGCGGTCGATCAGATCGTGGCCAGCCCCTCCGACACCAACGCAAGTATTTTGACGGCAGCGCGCAAAGCACTGGAAAACTACCGCGAACAGCTGAATACGCTGAAAGTGGCTCAGACCAAAGCTGAGGCCGCTCAAGAGTCGATGGAAGCCATGGGCGACGTGTTGCTCGCATCCACCGCCGAGATTACCGCACTGCAAAGCCAGCGCCGGGACAGCGATGCCGATCGGTCGCGCAACACCCTGATCGGCGTGGCACTGCTGGCTATCGTGCTGGGGTTGTTGGCGGCCTGGCTGATCACCCGGCAGATCATCCTGCCACTGCACCAGACCCTCGCAGCCGCCAAGCGGATTGCCAGCGGCGACCTGAGTGTTGACCTCGACGTGCAACGCCATGACGAAATGGGCAGTCTGCAACAAAGCATGCAGGACATGACCCTGCGACTGCGGGCGCTTATTTCGGGCATCAGTGACGGTATCGCGCAGATTGCCAGCGCCGCCACGCAGCTGTCGGCGGTAACCGAGCAGACCAGCGCCGGGGTCAACGATCAGAAACGCGAAACGGATCAGGTCGCCACGGCGATGAATCAGATGACCTCCACTGTGATGGAAGTCGCACGCAACGCCGAAGAGGCCAGCGAGGCGGCGGTGCAGGCTGATCAGCAGGCGCGGGAAGGTGATCAGGTGGTCGCAGACGCCATTGGCCAGATCGAACGGCTGGCGGTCGAGGTGGCCAATTCCACCGACGCCATGGGCAAGCTCAAGCTGGAAAGCGACAAGATCGGTGGCGTGCTGGACGTGATCAAGTCGGTGTCGCAGCAGACGAACTTGCTTGCGCTGAATGCCGCCATCGAAGCCGCCCGGGCGGGGGAAGCGGGCCGGGGGTTTGCCGTTGTCGCCGATGAAGTGCGCAGCCTGGCCTTACGCACGCAGCAATCCACCGAAGAAATCGAACTGTTGATCGCGGCCTTGCAGAGCGGCACGCAACAGGTGGTGAGCACGCTGGATGCCAGCCGCACGTTGACGGATCGCAGCGTCGAGTTGAGCCGTCGGGCCGGTGCGGCGTTGGAGCACATCACCCGCACGGTCTCGACGATCCAGACCATGAACCAGCAGATCGCGACGGCAGGCGAAGAACAAAGCGTCGTCGCCGAGCAGATCAACCGGAGCGTGCTGACCGTGCGGGATGTGTCCGAACAGACAGCAGCAGCCAGCGAAGAAACCGCCGCTTCAAGCCTGGAGCTGGCGCGACTGGGGACGCATCTGCAAGAGATGGTCGGGAAGTTTCGGGTGAGCTGAACGCGATGCTCTCTATGGCGTTCTTGCTACGAGATCGCTGTGGGAGCGAATTCATTCGCGAAAGATCGTACACCCGACGCAGATGCGTCGAATGTACCCCCGCATCGTCGGATTGCCTCCCAGAATGAATTCGCTCCCACAGATTCGCTGGCGACGATGCGATTTGAGGGTCGCTCCTCCCCTGTAGGAGTGAGCTTGCTCGCGATGACGCCAGGTCGGTCAACACTGCGACATCTGACAGGACACCTCGCGAGCAAGCTCACTCCTACAGGAAGTGCGGCTGCTGGAGGTTGTACCTGATCACACCCAAACAAAAACGCCGCCGAAGATCACTCTCCGGCAGCGTTTTTTTTTGCAGCGGTTACGTCAATCAGGCATTGGCGAGCGACGGCACGTTCAGGTGTGTCGCAGGCTGCAAGGGCAGCAGGGGCGCGTGAGGGTCGGCTTTCACCGACGCTCGCCACGCTTCCAGCCACGCTTCGTTGCCTTCCGCCCAGACCGCCTCATGCAGACGCGCCAGCGCAACAGGATCGCTCAGCAATTGCAGGCGTTCGTTGTTGTTCAAGTGCTCCGGGCCGCCTTTGATGGCGTGGCGCACGCGTTCGACGCGCATCCACTCGATCGGCTCGGCGTGACGGTGACGTGAGGTTG
This sequence comes from Pseudomonas salicis, assembly GCF_057128705.1. Taxonomy (NCBI): domain Bacteria; kingdom Pseudomonadati; phylum Pseudomonadota; class Gammaproteobacteria; order Pseudomonadales; family Pseudomonadaceae; genus Pseudomonas; species Pseudomonas salicis. The sequence continues at coordinate 54,736 of NZ_JBSKHU010000005.1, read as the reverse complement.
CCAGTGCACAGGCCAGAGCGTTCTGCTGTGGATCGACCACGGCACGAACAAAACCATCGTTCAGTGCATGCCAACGGTTCTCGTGAGTGTACTGATCGGTCGACACCAGCTCCTGCGGCGGGGTGTGCTCTTCCGGGATCAGGAACAGACTTTCATCCTTCGCTTTCAAGCCCAGGTTGGTACGGCTGGAAATGACCGACACCGGGATCGAGAGCATCAACGAGCCGACAATCGGCACCAGCCACCACAGGAAGCTTGGGTTGAGCCAAGCCACTAGCAGCGCCCAGCCGAAGCCGAGCAATGTCTGCGGTCCGTGACGCTTGACCGCTTCGCTCCACGGCGTGGAGTCGTCGTCACGTTGTGGCGAGTTCCAGGTCGCGGCCCAGCCGAGGAACGCGGCCAGCACGAAGCGGGTGTGGAAGATCATCCGCACCGGCGCCAGCAGCATGGAGAACAGCATCTCCAGGAGCATCGACATGGTGACTTTGATCCGACCGCCATAGCCCGTCGCGCCTTTGGCCCAGATCAGGATGACGCTGAGCAGTTTTGGCAGGAACAGCAGAACGACGGTGGTCGAGAACAGCGCGACGGCTTTTTCCGGGTGCCACTGTGGCCACAACGGATAGAGCTGACGCGGCTCCAGGAAGTAGGTCGGTTCCATCAGTGTGTTGACTGCGAGCAGCGCCGTCGACAACACCAGGAAAAGGAACCACAACGGCGCCGAAAGGTAGGACATCACGCCCGTCAGGAACACCGCACGGTGAACCGGGTGCATGCCTTTCACCAGGAACAGGCGGAAGTTCATCAGGTTGCCGTGGCACCAGCGACGGTCACGCTTGAGCTCGTCCAGCAAGTTCGGCGGCAGTTCTTCGTAGCTGCCCGGCAAATCATAGGCAATCCACACGCCCCAGCCGGCACGGCGCATCAGCGCAGCTTCGACGAAGTCGTGAGACAGAATTGCACCGGCAAACGCGCCTTTACCGGGCAACGGCGCCAACGCGCAGTGCTCGATGAACGGCTTCATGCGAATGATCGCGTTGTGACCCCAATAGTGGGATTCACCCAGCTGCCAGAAGTGCAAACCGGCAGTGAACAGCGGGCCATACACACGGGTGGCGAACTGCTGCATGCGGGCATACAGCGTGTCCATGCCCGAAGCACGTGGCGCGGTCTGGATGATACCGGCGTCCGGGGTCGCTTCCATCAAGCGCACCAGACTGGTCAGGCACTCGCCGCTCATCACGGAGTCGGCATCGAGTACGACCATGTAACGGTAGTCACCGCCCCAGCGACGGCAGAAGTCGTCGAGGTTGCCGCTTTTGCGTTTCACGCGACGGCGGCGGCGGCGGTAGAAAATCCGGCCAAAACCGCTGGTCTCGCGGCACACGTCCAGCCACGCCTGCTGCTCGGCAACGGCGATGTCGGTTTCGTTGGTGTCGCTGAGCACGAAGAAGTCGAAGCGATCCAGATCGCCAGTGGCGGCGACCGACTCGAATGTGGCGCGCAGACCGGCGAATACGCGAGGCACGTCTTCGTTACAGATCGGCATGACCAACGCAGTACGCGCACCGGCTTCAATCGGCTCATTGCCCGCGCTGGCGCCGGAGATACGGTATTTGTCACGCCCGGTCAGCAGTTCGAGGAAGCCCATCAAGGCGGTCCAGAAACCGGCAGACACCCAGCAGAACAGAATTCCGAACATCAGCAGAATGGTGGTCTGCAGTGCGTACGGCATCACCTGAACGGCGGTTTGCCACAAGGTCTGGCGGCTGATTTCGTCGAACGAGACCAGCGACCAGCCTTGGTACGGCAGGATGCCCTTCATGTAGAAGCCAGCCACGATGGTCTGGCCCAGCATGAGGATCAGCAGAATGTAGCGACGGATCGAACCGACCGTGCGCCACCGGGACTTGGGCAAGTCGCGTGGCAGATCGTCCTTGGCGGGCTTGGGCGGGTTGGTTTTCCCGGTCAGACGACGCCAGCCACGGTGCAGGATGTTGGTGCGCCATGGCTCCGGGACGACTTTGGTACGGCGGATCGGCGGCGTGGCTTTAAGGCACACGCGACCGCTGGCGTCGACCGTCAGCATTTCTGCTTCGTGCAACTCGTCAGCGGTGGTCAGGGTCAGGCGACGGCCCACCGAAGCCTGAGCGGCCTCGGCGGAGTCGGTGATGGTCTGCGCCGAAAGGCGTTCATGCAGCTCAGCGAACGAGGTGCAGCTGGCCAGTTCGGCCCGCTGCTCGTCACTCATTGGCAGGTGTGCGAGATACTCACTTAGAGATTCAGGCACGGCTTGTGAATTACTCATCGGCTGGCAACTGGTAGCTCCAGGTCTCGGTCAGAATCTGTTGATTCATGGCCGGGCCCTGCTGGGTGGATGCAGCCTGTACCGCTGGCTGCGTGGTGTCTTTATTACCTTTGTTCGCCTTGGCAGCATCGCCCAGGGCGGCTTCAGGCTTCGACGCTTCGTCGGACTTGGCTTCGGCAACCTTGGCAGCGTCAGCTGGCTTGGCGGCATCGGCCTTCGCGTCTTTCGCAGCAGCGTCTTTGCCATCGGCTTTCGCGTCGGCCTTGGCCACTTTGGCGTCTTTCGCATCACCGGCTTTCACAGCGTCGGTTTTGACGATTTCGGCTTTTTCGTCTTTAGGCGCGGCAGCGGCGACCGCCGGTTTGGCGTCCGCTTTTTTCTCAGGCTTCTTGTCTGCTTTGTCAGCAGTGATCAGCGCAGGTTCCTTACCAGGTTCGACCGGGGTCTCGCGCAGCAGGTACGCGCGCAGCTCCACGTTCTTGTTGGTGTCCTTGACCTTCAGGCGCAGCGTCAGGCGCCAGCCCTTGGTGACCGGGTTGTAACGCAGGTTGTTTTCGACCAGCTCGGTGTTGTCGTCAGTGGTGACCTGGCTGCGGATCGCCGGGTCTTCACCCAACTTGGCCAGGGTCGGGCCGACGAAATCGACCAGATAGGCAACGCTGCCATCCGGCTGTCGGATCAGGTTGGACTGCTTCACGTCACCGGTGGAACGCAGGGTCTGCTTGACCCAGCCCAGATCCGGCGAGTGAATGGAGTCTTCATCCATGGTCCAGTGCAGACGGTAGTTGAAGTCGATTGGCTGACCCGGCTCAGGCTGGGTTTCCGGCTTCCAGAACGCAACGATGTTGTCGTTGGTTTCATCGGCAGTCGGAATCTCGACCAGATCGACAGTACCCTTGCCCCAGTCGCCTTTTGGCTCGATCCAGGCACTTGGGCGTTTGTCGTAGCGGTCGTCCAGGTCTTCGTAGTGACTGAAGTTACGGCCACGTTGCAACAAACCGAAGCCGCGCGGGTTTTCAACCGAGAAACTGCTGACAGCCAGATGTTTCGGGTTGTTCAGCGGACGCCAGATCCACTCGCCATTGGCGGCCTGAATCGACAGACCGCTGGAGTCGTGCAGCTCGCGACGGTAGTTGAGGACTTTCGATGGCTGGTTGGCGCCGAATAGGTACATGCTGGTCAGCGGCGCAACGCCCAATTTGCCGACTTTCTCACGCAGGTACATGCGCGATTGCACGTCGACCAGGGTGTTGGTGCCCGGACGCAGGGTCAGTTTGTAGGCACCCGTGGCGCGTGGGGAGTCCAGCAGCGCGAAGATCACCAGATGGTTGTCATCCGGGTTCGGCTTTTCGATCCAGAACTCGGTGAAACGCGGGAATTCTTCACCCGACGACATCGCGGTGTCGATGGCCATGCCACGGGCGGACAAGCCGTAAACCTGACCTTTGCCGATGACGCGGAAATAGCTCGCGCCCAGCATGGTCATGATTTCGTCTTGTTTGTCGTCCTTGTTGATCGGGTACGTCACGCGGAAACCGGCGTAGCCGAGGTTTTCGGTGGACTTAGGATCGAACTTGACGTCACCAAAGCTGAAACGGCTCGGATCGTATTTGATCTCGTTGACCGTCGTGGCGGTGACCTCGTTGATCTTCACCGGGGTGTCGAAGTGCATGCCCTGGTGATAGAACGAGATTTTGAACGGCGTCTTGTCAGCGGCCCACTCGGCCTTGTCCTGCAAGAAGCGGATCTTCTGGTAGTCGGCAAACTTCATGTCGCGGAATTCCGCTGGAAGGTTGCTTTTGGGGGCTACGAATTTCTGTCCGGCCAGTTCTTTGGCCTTTGTCGCCACGTCGTCAATATCGAACGCCCAGAGCTGGCTGGCGCCGAAAAGACAAAACAAAGCCGACCCGGCCAACAAGGCGCTGCGCAGGCGCTTGCCAGGGGTCTTTGGTGCATTACATGGACTAACAATCACGAGCAACCCTCGCCGAAAACAGATGAAGAAACCAACGGCCAGCTTTCAAATGCCGGGTTGGCGAGCATTGTTCCGACTCCGAAAGGGGCCAATGATTCCCCAAACGATATCGGACCAGTCTGCGTTTTTACCGATGGGACGAGTTTTCACTCGCCTTTGTAGCGCGCGATTATCTAGTAGCCCGCGTTACAACGCATCAGGGGAAACAAAGTATTTATGGCTTTTTGCCTAATAAATTCGGGTACGTTAGGCAAAACCGGCGATTCAGGTCTCGAGCAAAAATGTCACAGGGCCATCATTCACCAAATGCACCTGCATATCCGCACCAAATTGGCCCGAAGCGACCGTCCCGTGCGAGGTTTTAGCCTTTTCCAGCAAATAGTCAAACAATTCGGCGCCGAGGGCGGGAGGCGCGGCTTTGGAGAAGCTGGGGCGCATGCCGCTTTTAGTGTCGGCGGCCAATGTGAACTGTGAAACCAGCAGTAATCCACCGCCCACGTCGTTCAATGACAGGTTCATTTTGCCGTCGGCGTCGCTGAACACCCGGTAGTTAAGCAGCTTGTGCAGCATTTTGTCGGCGCTGGCGCGAGTGTCTTGAGGTTCGACCCCCACCAGTACCAGCAACCCTTGATCAATGGCGCCCACCGTTTCGCCCGCGACATCGACGCGCGCAGAACGCACGCGCTGGAGCAAACCCTTCATTTATTCGCCTCGTATCGGAATGGTTCGCCAGACCCTGCAGGAGTGAGCTTGCTCGCGATGAGTTGGAGCAGTTATTACAGACATGACTGACAGACCGGAATCGCGAGCAAGCTCACTCCTACAGAAAGTATGCGGCCGAACTTCAAGCCTCTTCCGGCGGAAGATCGAGCAAACGCCGCGCCACTTGCGACGCTGCGCGTACCAACGCATCGGTGATGCCCGGTTCGGAAGCCGCGTGGCCCGCGTCGCGAATCACCTGCAATTCGCTGTTCGGCCAGTTCTGGTGCAGTTCCCACGCGTTATCCAGCGGGCAAATCACGTCGTAGCGGCCATGCACGATGATCCCCGGCAGGTGCGCGATCTTGGGCATGTCGCGAATCAGCTGGTTTTCTTCAAGGAAGGCGTTGTTGGTGAAGTAATGGCATTCGATGCGGGCAATGGACAGCGCGCGCTGTGGCTCGGAGAAGCGGTCCACCACCAGCGGGTTCGGACGCAGTGTCGCGGTGCGGCCTTCCCACGTGGACCACGCCTTGGCCGCGTGCATTTGTGCGATCTGATCGCTGCCCACCAGACGCTTGTGGAAGGCCTTGAGCAGATCGCCCCGCTCGTCCTGCGGAATCGGCGCCAGGTAATCCTGCCAGTAATCGGGGAACAGACGGCTCGCGCCTTCCTGATAGAACCAATTGATCTCCTGCGGACGGCACAGAAAGATGCCGCGAAGAATCAGGGCGTGCACACGATCAGGATGAGTCTGGGCGTAGGCCAGCGAAAGGGTCGAGCCCCACGAACCGCCAAACAGCACCCATTTGTCGATGCCCAAGTGCTTGCGAATGCGCTCAAGGTCTTCGACCAAGTGCCACGTGGTGTTGTTTTCAAGATTGGCGTGAGGGGTGGAACGGCCGCAGGCGCGCTGGTCGAAGGTGATGATGCGGTACAGGTTCGGATCGAAATAGCGACGGCTCTGCGCATCGCACCCCGCACCCGGCCCGCCGTGGATGAACACCACCGGCAAGCCTTCCGGCGAGCCGCTTTCATCGACATACAGCACATGAGGCTCTTCCACTGCCAGATCGTGCCGGGCATAAGGTTTGATCTGCGGGTACAAAGTCTGCATAGGTGCTCCATAAGTCCAATTCAGGGGCTTCTATCTATCTGCCGTTGGGCATCATAAACCCGAAATGACAAATGATCATATTGGCGCAGTGAACGCCGCGTATCGTGTGCAGCGGCGGAAACTGGAACGATCGATGCAAGGTGCTTCGCAGCCTCTGACAACTTGAAAAACCGGCGAACCAGAGCGAGCTGTTCGAGTCGAACCGAGGGGCGTGCAACCGGATATTTCGCCCGACGGCAGGAAATAACCGACGACACCCCCTACAGTCAATCAACCCCATTCAATCGTCCAACCAACTTGAGGTCGTACCCGATGTCTCCGGAACCCAACGTTCGTGACGCTGAAGTGGCAGCCTTTCGTGAAGCTGTACTTACCAAACTCGAATTCGCTGTCGGCAAAGACGCCGACCATGCGTTCGACCATGACTGGTTCATGGCCATCGCCCTGGCGACTCGCGACAAGATGGCCGAGAAGTGGATGAACCACACGCGCTACATCTACCGCCAGGAAAAGAAACGCGTGTATTACCTGTCGCTGGAATTTCTGATCGGGCGACTGATGTTCGACAGCCTGAGCAACCTGGGCATCCTCGAAACCGCACGTGAAGCGCTCAAAGGCCTGAACGTCGATCTGGAAAGAATTCGCACGCTTGAACCCGATGCTGCACTGGGCAACGGCGGTCTGGGCCGTCTGGCCGCGTGCTTCATGGAGAGCATGTCCTCCCTCGGCATCGCCGGTCACGGTTACGGCATTCGTTATGAGCACGGCCTGTTCCGTCAGGCCATCGTCGATGGCTGGCAGCAGGAACAGACCGAGAACTGGCTGGACTTCGGTAACCCGTGGGAGTTCGAACGTCCGGAAGTGATCTACCAGATCGGCTTCGGCGGCAGCGTTCAGCCGGTCCTCGACAGCAACGGCACGCCCGTGCTGGATGCCTCGGGCGAGACCCGTCAGGTCTGGAGCGCGGGCGAAACCGTCCGGGCGATTGCCTACGACACCCCCGTCGTCGGCTGGCGCGGCAAGGCCGTGAACACCCTGCGTCTGTGGCGTGCACGTGCGGTTGAAGACCTTCACCTCGAACGCTTCAACGCCGGTGACCACGTCGGTGCGGTGGCGGAAGTCGTGCGCGCCGAGAGTATTTCTCGCGTGCTCTATCCGAACGACAGCACGGAAGCGGGGCAGGAACTGCGCCTGCGCCAGGAATATTTCTTCGTGTCGGCCTCGCTGCAAGACCTGCTGCGCCGCCACAAAAACATGGGCTACACGATCAACAGCCTGCCCGAGCACGCCGCGATCCAGATGAACGACACGCATCCGTCGATTGCGGTCGCGGAGCTGATGCGCATCTTGATCGACCTGTACGACGTGGAGTGGGACGAGGCCTGGCGCATCACCGTCGGCACCCTCGCCTACACCAACCACACGCTGTTGCCCGAGGCGCTGGAGACCTGGTCGGTCGGCCTGATGGAACGCATGCTGCCGCGCCACATGCAGATCATTTACATGATCAACGCCCAGCACATCGACGACGTGCGCCTGGAACACAAGGACGACCCGGACCTGTTCGGTCTGCTGCGCGCGGTGTCGTTGATCGAAGAAGACAATGGCCGTCGCGTGCGCATGGGCAATTTGGCGTTCATCGGTTCTCACAGCATCAACGGCGTGTCGGCCCTGCACACGCAACTGATGCGCAAGACCGTGTTCGCTCAACTGCACAAGCTGTATCCGGACCGCATCAATAACAAAACCAACGGCATCACCTTCCGCCGCTGGCTGTTCCAGTCCAACCCGCAGCTCACCTCGATGCTGGTTGAGAAACTGGGCGAACAGGTCCTCGACAACCACGAAACCACGCTGCTCAAACTGGAGCCGTTGGCCGACAACGCCGCGTTCCAGCAAGCGTTCGCTGCGCAACGGCTGCAAAGCAAAACCGCGCTGGCCAACATCGTTCAGGAGCGGTTGGGCATTACGCTCAACCCGGAAGCCCTGTTCGACGTGCAAGTGAAACGGATTCACGAGTATAAGCGCCAGCTGTTGAACCTGTTCCACACCGTGGCGCTGTATCAGGCCATGCGTGCCGACCCGAGCACCGACTGGGTGCCACGCGTGAAGATTTTCGCAGGCAAGGCGGCGGCCAGTTATCACTCGGCCAAGCTGATCATCAAACTGGCGAATGACATCGCCCGCACGGTGAACAACGATCCGACCCTGCGCGGTCGCCTCAAAGTGGTGTTCCTGCCGAACTACAACGTGAGTCTGGCAGAAAGCATCATTCCGGCTGCCGACTTGTCCGAGCAGATTTCCACGGCAGGGCTCGAAGCATCGGGCACCAGTAACATGAAGTTCGGCCTCAACGGCGCGCTGACCATCGGCACCCTGGACGGCGCCAACGTGGAGATGAGCGAGCAGGTCGGACTGGAACACATGTTCATCTTCGGCATGACATCGCAAGAAGTCGAAGCGCGCAAACACGCGGGCGAATTCAACGCGCACAACGACATCGCGTCGTCGCCGCGCCTGAACGATGTGCTGCAAGCGATCCGAGGCGGGGTGTTCTCGCCGGATGACCCGTATCGCTATGCCGGGTTGATCGAGCAGTTGATCAACTACGACCGTTTCTTTGTCTGTGCGGATTTCGAGTCGTACTGGGACGCCCAGGCCCGCGTCGAAAAACGCTGGCACGACAGCAAGGAATGGTGGCGGTCAGCGGTCCTCAATACGGCCCGCATGGGCTGGTTCTCCTCGGACCGGACGATTCGGGAGTACGCGAACGAGATCTGGCACGCGCTGGATTGATGTTGTGATGCAGGACGGCGGTGGGTCAGTTGCACTTTTTCGCGACTGACCTGCCGCTGCGCTGCCGTCGTAACCTCCGGCAGCAAACACGATGGATCAGTTGTCGTCGAATGTGCTGATACACCGAGTTTGCAATACCCCTTGTAGCGACGCAGTTCTCGCGTCCTGACACAAAATGTTTCCTCTTCCCCGGCGCCCGATATACTCCTCGCCATCGCCGTTCTGCGGCCGAAAAGGGATGTCGTCGCGTGCAATGGATTCTTCTGTTGGCTGGCTTGTTCATCGGAGCGGTGTTGGACGAATCGCTGATGGGCGGCGCCGTGGGTGGGGTTATCGGCCTGGCTCTGGGGTTGAGCTTGCGCCTCTCCTCTGTCGCGCGCGAAGCCGCTGCGCAGAAGGCCGAGCTGGCGAAAACCCGGCTTGATCTCCAAGCCGTTCAAGCACGTCTGAGCCAACTGGACTCGACCGCCACGCAACTGCCAGACGCCTCTGCGCCCGCTCCGCTCGATATCCAGCCCGTCGCCGACACTGGCCCCGAGTTGCTTTGGGATCTGCCAGACCTCGAACCTGAGCCTGTTGAATCCACCACTGATTCCGAATGGCGCCGCCCGGTCGATGCCCCTCCCCCCTTGCGCCCTGTTGCTCCCGTGCCTGCCCAGCCAAACCTGTTCGACAGCGCCCTGCTCCGCGCCAAGGACTGGTTGCTCGGTGGCAACACGGTGTTGCGCGTCGGCGTGGTGCTGCTGTTTCTCGGTCTGGCATTTCTGCTGCGCTACGCCACCGAAGGCATGGTCGTGCCCATCGAAGCCCGTTACGCCGGGGTCACGGCGGCTGCGCTGGCGCTGTTGGGATTGGGCTGGTGGCTGCGTCAGCGCAACGAATCTTTCGCCCTGATGCTGCAAGGCACGGGTGTTGCGGTGCTGTACTTGACGGTCTTCGCCGCGATGAAAGTCCACACTCTGCTTGCGCCCGGCATGGCGTTCAGCCTGTTGGTCGCGGTGACGGTGTTCTCCGCCATCCTCGCGCTGACGCAAAACTCCCTGGCCCTCGCCTGTGTGGCCGCGCTCGGTGGTTTCGCAGCACCGTTGCTGACGTCCTCGGGCGAAGGCAGCCACGTCGCGCTATTCAGCTATTTCGCCCTGCTCAACGCCGGGATCTTCGCCATCGCCTGGTTCAAGGCGTGGCGCCCGCTGAACCTGATCGGCTTCGTCGGCACGTTCGGCATCGGCTGCGCTTGGGGCTTGAAGGCCTACACGCCGGAGTTGTTCTGGAGCACCGAGCCGTTCCTGATTCTGTTCTTCATGATGTACCTGGCCATTGGCTTACTGTTCGCCCGCCGCAAGCTTCAAGAGCACGCCACCGGCCCTGAAAACGACAGCCGAGAAGCGGTCTTGCGCTGGTCGGCGAAGCACAGTCACTACGTCGATGGCAGCCTGTTGTTCGGCACGCCCATCGCCGGGTTCGGCCTGCAATACGCCATCGTCCAACACATCGAATTCGGCGCGGCCTTCAGTGCCTTGGTGCTGGGCCTCCTTTATATGGGCATCGCGCGGGTGCTCGCCGGGCGCGCGCCGGGCCGGGCATTGCTGCTGGTCGAAACCTGCCTGTCACTCGGCGTGGTGTTCGCGACGCTGGCCATTCCTCTGGGGCTGAGCGCGCAGTGGACGACCGTCGCCTGGGCCGTCGAGGGGGCTGCGGTGTTCTGGTTGGGCATGCGGCAGAACCGCCTGCTGGCGAGGTTCTTTGGTCTGCTTCTGCAACTGGGCGCAGGCTTCGCGTTTCTCGGAATGGTGGGTCGCTGGGCCGCGTGGAACGACGGCCCGACCTTCAATCATGGCGATTTCTGGACGCCGCTGATCATCGCGCTGGCGGGCTTGATCAGCGCCTTCGTCGTAGAGCGGATCGGCACGTTGCGTCTGGCGTTCAGCGAACGCGTCCTGCAACCTGCGCTGTTGGTCTGGGGCGCGCTGTGGTGGTCGATCGCCCTGTGCGTCAGCACCCATTACGTGCCGGGAGCCCGAGAAATCCCGACGCTGTTGCTGCTGGGTGCCTTCAGTGTCGGGCTGTGGACCGTCGTGTCGCTGCGCCTCAAATGGTCGGGGCTGGCGCAGCTGTGCACGCTGTTGACGCCCGCCAGCCTCGCGCTGCTGGCCTTGATGCTGTTCAACCCTTATTACCACCCCGCTGCGGATTGGGGCTGGCTCGGCTGGGTGGCGGTGTTCGCGGCTCATGTCCTGTCGCTGAAGAAGCTGGACGCTGTGCTCAATAGACACCTGCGCAGCGCCGCGCATGTTCTTGGGTGCTGGCTGATCCTAGGCGTGCTGTCGCTGGAGTTGCGTTACGGCCTGTTGATCCTGTCGGAGTCCTACAACGCGTGGCGCTGGCTGGGTTGGGCCTTGCTGCCAAGCCTTTATTTGCTGGCGATGACCGCGCCGCGCAATGGGCCGGTGCCGGTGCGGTGGCCGGTCAGTGCCTACCCTCGCGAATATAGGGTCTGGGCCGCTGCGCCTCTGGCGGTCCTGATGCTAACGTGGTTCTGGCTGGCAAACTGGTTCAGCGAAGGGGCGGCCGATCCGCTGCCTTACCTCCCGTTGATCAACCCGTTGGAGCTGGGCCTGTTGATCACCCTCGCCGGTATCTTCAGCTGGACACGTCAGCAACTGCCACAGCTGGGCGTCAGTCCCTATCATGCGCGCAAAGTGGCGCTGGTCATCGCAGGGGCTTCGGTCTTTGCGCTGGTCACCGCCATGGTCATGCGCACCGCGCATCATTGGGCGGGCGTGGCCTGGCACACCGACGCGCTGTTCGAGTCGATGCGCGTGCAAGCGGGCCTGTCCATCGTCTGGACCCTGGTGGCGCTGGCGCTGATGATCGGCGGCCATCTGCGCAAACGGCGGGATGTGTGGATTGTCGGCGCGGTGCTGATCGGCATCGTGGTCGCCAAACTGTTCTTCATCGAGCTGAGCAATCGCGGCGGACTTGAGCGAATCGTCTCGTTCATCGGCGTTGGCATTCTGCTGCTCGTGGTGGGATATTTCGCACCATTGCCGCCGAAGAAACCTACGCGCAGTCCATCGTCAGACGACGTAGCGCCCATTGATTCGGCATCGCCATGAAAATCAGGAGTTCGTTGTTGAGCCGTCAGTCCCTCGTCAAGGCCGCTGTTTTCGGATCGATGCTGTGCGCCGCGCTGTTCGCTCAAGCCGAAGACTTGCCGGACGATTTCGCCAGCCACACACCGTTGAGCGTCAGCGGTGAAGGGCCGTGGTATCGCCTTGAGCTGCCACTCGCCGCGCAGTTGAACGCACGTCAAGGCAACCTCAACGACGTACGCATTTTCAACGCCGATGGTCAGGCCCAGCCGTACGCGCTGACCCTCAGTCAGCCGCAGCGCGCCGAAGACGAAACCCCCGTCGATGTGAAGTGGTTCCCCCTCTACAACAGCGACGACGCCAAGGACGCCGAGCCGAAAATCCGCGTCGAACGCACCACCACCGGCACGCTGGTCGAAGTCCAGCCCCAGGGCGAGATCGAGGCAGGCGAAGAAATCCTGCGCGGCTGGCTGCTCGACACCAGCGCCATCAACGCGCCGCTGGACCAGTTGATTCTCGACTGGAACGCCGAGCGCGATGGTTTTCAGCGATTCAGCATCGAGGCCAGCGACGACTTGCAGCACTGGAAGCGATGGGGTGAGGGTCAGGTGGCGCGGCTGTCGTTCGCAGACGAGCGGGTCGAACAGCGCGTCGTGACCCTGCCTGGACGCAACGCTCGCTATCTGCGTCTGCTGTGGACCAACCCGCAGTCGGCGCCGACGCTGACCTCTGCGCAATTGGTCAGCACACGCCCCGGCGTGATGCCGCTGAGCTGGTCGCCGAGCATCACCGGCACGGTCGAAAAGCCCAGCGTGTATGTCTGGCAGCTTCCGGTGGCCCTGCCGCTGGAGCGCATGAAAGTCGACATCACCCAGCCCAACAGCCTCGCGCCGGCCACGCTGTATGGCCGGGCGGACAACAACGCCCCATGGCAGCTCATCGACGACGGCCTGCTCTATCGGCTGACTCAGAACGGCCAGGAAGTGGTGCAGGATGAAATGGCGCTGCCCGGCAATGTCGTCCGGCAACTGAAACTCGAAGTCGATGATCGCGGCGGTGGTTTGGGCAATGCAGCACCAAAACTCCGCTTCGCCGTGCGCGCCACGCAAGTGGTGTTCCTGGGCCGAGGTGCACCGCCTTACAGCCTTGCCATCGGCAACGCGACCATCAAAGGCGCAAACCTGCCGCTCAACACGTTGGTGCCCGGCGTGACGTCGGAGAAGCTGGCAGCGCTGGGCACGGCCAGATTGACCACTACGCCGGTGGCCGTTGCAGCGCCTGCCGCCCCCGTCGCCTCGGGGCCGGACTGGAAACGCATCGGCCTGTGGAGCGTGCTGGTGCTGGGGGTGATTTTTTTGGGATGGATGGCGATTGGCACGTTGCGCGCATCGAATTCGAAGCGTTGAAGCTGAACCGATCCTGCAGGTGAAAAAACGCGAACGTGGCACCTCAACTTGTCACGGTCGAACGTCTACGCTCATGTAGCCCGTGAACTCAATCACTACAGAGTCGGTCTGACAGGCAGTAATAAGTCCTTACACGCGTTAAACTGTGCGCGTTTTTTATTTCCCTTCTTCCGGAGCTCTCCATGTCCCGCGTTACCCTGAGTCGCTATCTGATTGAGCAGACCCGCAGCAATAACACTCCTGCCGATCTGCGCTTCCTTATCGAAGTGGTGGCGCGTGCGTGCAAGGAAATCAGCCACGCAGTATCCAAAGGCGCCCTGGGTGGCGTCCTCGGCAGCATGGGTACTGAGAACGTTCAAGGTGAAGTGCAGAAGAAGCTGGACGTGATGTCCAACGAAATCCTGCTGGAAGCCAACGAGTGGGGCGGTCACTTGGCAGGCATGGCGTCCGAAGAAATGGACAACGCCTACCAGATCCCGGGCAAATACCCGAAGGGCGCGTACCTGCTGGTGTTCGACCCACTGGACGGCTCTTCCAACATCGACATCAACGCCCCGGTCGGCACCATCTTCTCGGTGCTGCGTTGCCCGAATGAATACCTGAGCCAGAACGAAGCCCTGAACGAAAAGGCCTTCCTGCAGCCAGGCACTCAACAGGTCGCTGCCGGTTACGCCATCTACGGTCCGCAAACCATGCTGGTCCTGACGCTCGGCGACGGCGTTAAAGGCTTCACCCTTGACCGCGAAATGGGCAGCTTCGTGCTGAGCCATGAAGACATCAAGATTCCGGAGTCCACCCAGGAATTCGCCGTCAACATGTCCAACCAGCGTCACTGGGAAGCCCCGGTCAAACGCTATGTCGAAGAGCTGCTGGCCGGTGAAGAAGGCCCGCTGAAGAAGAATTACAACATGCGTTGGGTGGCTGCGATGGTCGCCGACGTGCACCGCATCCTGACCCGTGGCGGTCTGTTCATGTACCCACGCGACGCTCGCGAGCCGTCCAAGCCGGGCAAGCTGCGTTTGATGTACGAAGCCAACCCGATGTCGTTCCTCGTTGAACAAGCGGGCGGCGCGTCCACCAACGGCCACCAGCGCATCCTCGACATCCAGCCTGAAGGCCTGCACCAGCGTGTGGCGGTGTTCCTGGGCTCGAAAGAGGAAGTGGAACGCGCAACGTCGTACCACCAGGAATAACCGTGAACTCGCCCTGGCTGCCGGTGCTGGCGTGGTGGTTCGGTTCGGCCGAATCACCGACCGAAATCGCCAAGGCGAAAAACACGCTGTGGTTTGGCAAGAAAGCCTCTCAGGACACCGACGCGCGCCAGCGTTTCGGTGCTCTGGTCGATCAGGCGCTCCAGGGCGAATTGTCCGACTGGGCTGAAACCCCTGAAGGCTGGCTCGCCCTGGTGCTGCTCCTCGACCAACTCCCTCGCATGATCTTCCGCAACAGCCCTATGGCCTATGCGGGTGACAAACGTGCTCAAGAATTGGTCCAGGAAGGACTGACGCTTGAACGGGACTTATGGCTGGCCCCGTTGCAACGCACCTTCATCTACCTCGTTCTCGAACACACCGAACACCTCGCCGCCCAGGACGATGCTATCCAGCGGTTCACCGAGCTATTGCCCTCGGTGCCAGAGGCTGAGCGCGGGTATTTCAAGCAGACCTTGGACTATGCGAAGAAACATCGCGTGGTGATCGAGAGGTTTGGGCGATTTCCCCATCGCAATGAGGTGCTGGAGCGGGACTCGACGGAGGAAGAGATGGCGTTTTTGAAGGGTCCGGGGTCGAGGTTTTGAGCGTTGCACGATCTGCTTCTGCCGAAGGCGTAGGAGCAAGCTTGCTCCGGGCTGCGGTCAGACGATCTGCCGGGAACCGGTAGCAAGATCAGACACCTCGGTTATGCCAGATACACCGCATTTGCGGCATTTGCTGCCGCCTCACGGTCGAGCGCGACCCCGACAGATCGTCAGCAAGCTAGACTCCTACGCCCTTCGGGCAGAATCAAAAACAGATTGCAGCGTAAGCGAGTTCACCCACGGAACCAGACCCACCCTTTCTCTTCTAAGCTTTCGGCATGACGTCAGTGCTTTGCGCCAGAGGCCAATCGCTGTGACGCTGCCCCCTCTCGATTCAGGAGCCTCATCCATGTCGTTGCGATCTCTCGCGTTGTTGTCGTTCTGCGTGCTGCTGGCCGCGTGCAGCAAGATCAATCAGGAAAACTATTCGAAAATCTCGGCGGGGATGTCCAAGGCGCAAATCGAACAATTGCTGGGCAGCCCGACTGAATGCTCGGGTGCACTGGGGATGTCGAGCTGCACGTGGGGCGACCAGAAGACCTTTATCAGCGTTCAATACGCGGCCGATAAAGTCGTGCTGTATTCGGGTCAGGGGCTGAAATGAAGGTGGGTTTCATGATGCGCGCTGCGGCCGTGGCGCTGGCGATGATCGGGTTGAGCGCCTGCGCGGTCACGCCGGAAGCGGAATCCATGGCCCCGCGCACGGCGGACCATGTGGACTTGAAACGTTATCAGGGCACCTGGTACGAATTGGCGCGGATGCCGATGTTCTTCCAGCGCAATTGCGCGCAATCCGAGGCGCATTACAAGCTGAAAGACGACGGCAACATCGCCGTGACCAACCGCTGCCGCACGCTGGACGGCAAGTGGGAAGAAGCGACCGGCACGGCGTCGCCGCAAGTGGAAGGCAAGACCGACAAGCTGTGGGTGGTGTTTGACAATTGGTTCTCGCATCTCGCGCCGGGCGTGGCCAAGGGGAATTACTGGGTGTTGTACGTCAGCGACGATTACAAGGTCGCGCTGGTCGGCAACCCGAATCGCAAGTACCTGTGGCTGCTGTCGCGCACCGCCCACGTGTCGGAGTCGGTGAAGAACGAACTGATGATGAAAGCGCAGCAGCAGGGGTATGACACGACCAAGCTGATCTGGCGGATCTAGGATTCGAAGGTGGCGAAAGCCGCCGACTGATCCCCGATTCCACTGACGTACGCACACCCTCTATAGGAGCGAATTCATTCGCGAAGGTAGACCAGACGACAGATCAGCGTCGGATGTCCCCCCCGTTTCGCGAATAAATTCGCTTCTACAGACTGATCACCGCTGGTCTTACCCGAGCAATTCCCTCAACACCTGCGCAAACGCGCGGCTGCTTTCCTCTTCGTCCACGTGCCGCCCGTCACGAATCACCCATTGGCCGTTCACCATGACTTCACGAATCTGCCGGTCGCTGCCCGCGAACAGCCAGCGGTTGAGAATGCCGTCGCCCGACGCCGTGGCCAGATACGGGTCGTTGCCATCCAGCACCAGCCAGTCTGCACGCTTGCCGACTTCAAGTGCCCCGATCGGCTGACCCATTGCCTGCGAACCGCCCACCAGTGCGGCGTCGTAAAGGGTGCGACCAACCATCGGTTGATCCGGACGGTACAACCGGTTACGCCGTTGATCCCGCAGACGCTGACCGTATTCCAGCCAGCGCAGTTCTTCGACAACGCTGAGCGAAACGTGGCTGTCTGAACCAATGCCCCAACGTCCGCCCTGTGCGATGTAGTCCACCGCCGGGAAAATCCCGTCGCCAAGGTTCGCTTCGGTGGTCAGGCACAGCCCCGCGATGGCGCGACTTTTCGCCATCAAGGCCACTTCGTCGGCTTCGGCGTGGGTTGCGTGCACCAGGCACCAGCGCTCGTCGACCGCGACGTTCTCGTACAGCCATTGCAGCGGGCGACGACCACTCCACGCCAGGCAGTCATCGACTTCCTTCTGCTGTTCGGCAATGTGAATGTGAACCGGGCATTGCTTGTCGCTGGCGGCCAGTACATCACTGATCTGCTGTGGGGTGACGGCGCGCAGCGAGTGGAAGCACAAGCCCAGCGCTTGGGCCGGTTGTGCGCTGATAATCGGTTTCAGGTCCGATTGCAGGTTCAGGTAGCTTTCGGTGCTATTGATGAATCGACGCTGGCCCTCGTTGGGCGCCAGTCCGCCAAATCCAGAGTGGGTGTACAGCACAGGGAGCAGGGTCATGCCGATGCCGACCGAACTCGCCGCCTGGCTGACCTGCAACGCCAGCTCGACAGGGTTGGCGTAAGGCTTGCCGTCTGCGTCCTGATGCACGTAATGGAATTCAGCGACCGAGGTGAAACCACCCTTGAGCATTTCGATGTACAGCTGGCGGGCGATGACACCCAGTTGCTGCGGGCTGATCTGGCCGACAAGGCGGTACATCAGGTCGCGCCAGGTCCAGAAGCTGTCGTTGGGGTTGCCCGCCACTTCCGCCAGCCCGGCCATCGCGCGTTGGAACGCGTGGGAGTGCAGATTCGGCATGCCCGGCACCACCGGACCGATGATCAGTTCGGCACCCTGACGCTCGGCGTCGGACTGGACATTGGTCAGAACACCATCAGCACCGACCTCAAAACGCACGTTATTGGCCCAGCCCGCTGGCAATAACGCTCGTTCGGCAAAGAAAACGGACATCGTTTCGCACCCCTCGCGTGAAATTGTCTATACATATACAGACGTTTGCCTGCCCGGTAAACTGCGGCAAGCTTGTCGGCGCTCGCGTTAATGGTTAGCGTGGGCGCTGTCTGCAGCTTCTTCACCCACTGTTTTTGCTTATAACAAGGATTTTTCTGTGCCGACTCCGCCTGCCAATTCTCCGCTGGCCGCCCAGATGGGTGACAGTCCGGCGCCGCTCTACGCCCGGGTGAAGCAAATGATCACCCAGCAGATCCAGAACGGAACCTGGCCGCCGCATCATCGCGTGCCGTCCGAAAGCGAACTGGTGACCCAACTGGGCTTCAGCCGCATGACCATCAACCGCGCCCTTCGCGAAATGACCGCCGAAGGCATGCTGGTGCGCATGCAGGGCGTGGGCACCTTCGTCGCTGAACCCAAGACTCAGTCCGCGTTGTTCGAAGTGCACAACATTGCCGACGAAATCGCCTCTCGCGGCCACACCCACACCTGTCAAGTCATCATCCTCTGCGAAGAGGCCGCTGGTTCCGAGCGCGCATTGGCGCTGGACATGCGCGAAGGCCAGCGGGTGTTCCACTCGTTGATCGTGCATTTCGAAAATGACATTCCCGTGCAAATCGAGGACCGTTTCGTCAACGCGGCCGTTGCACCCGAGTACCTGCAACAAGACTTCACCAAGCAGACGCCTTACGCCTACCTCAATCAGGTGGCTCCGCTGACCGAAGGTGAGCACGTGGTCGAGGCCATTCTGGCGGACCCGGATGAATGCAAGCTGCTGCAAATTGAAAAAGGCGAACCCTGCCTGCTGGTTCGCCGCCGCACGTGGTCGGGCCGTCAACCGGTGACCGCCGCCCGCCTGATCCACCCCGGCTCACGCCACCGCCTGGAAGGACGTTTCACCAAATGACTCAGCTGACTGTTCTGCGTGCCGCCGACTACCCGCGCATGCCCTGGAAAAACGGCGGTGGCAGCACCGAAGAAATCACCCGCGATGCAGGCGAAGGGCTGGACGGCTTCGGCTGGCGCCTGTCGATTGCGGATATTGGCGAGTCGGGTGGTTTTTCGGTGTTCGCCGGCTACCTGCGCATCATCACGGTGCTGCAAGGCGCGGGCATGACGCTGAACATCGATGGCAAAAACAGCGAGCCATTGCTGCCGTCCGATCCATTCGCGTTCAGCGGTGACAGTCAGGTGTCGTGCACGCTGTTGAACGGGCCGATTCGCGACTTCAACCTGATCTACGCGCCAACCCGTTATCGCGCACGCCTGCAATGGATCGATGTGCTGCAGCCTCAGCGCTTCTTCAGCTCGGCGAATGTGTTCGTAGTGTTCAGCGCGGCCGAGCAGATGGCGGCCAACGTGGGCGAGCATCCGCCGCAGTTGCTGGAAAAACACGATTGTTTGCAACTGGATAACAAGGAAGGGGCGCTGGTGGAAGTGGTCCTGTATGCGCCAACGGCGAGTCGGGTTTGCGTAATTGAGCTGACTGCGATCTGAAAACCCGATGGCAGCCCCACGCATCTGGCCGAAGGCCGTGAGCGCTACCGGGGCAGACCTAAAAAAACTGACACAAGGACGCGCATGACATCGCCCAGCCCCCAAAAAGAAACCCCACGCGCCCTCGCCGTTCTCGCCAGTTTCCTTGCGTCGGAATCCGCAGGCGGAATCGTGTTGATGGGGGCAGCGCTTGCCGCGATCATCGTCGCCAACTCGCCCATGGCCGCGTTCTACTTCGCCGCGCTTCACAGCGTCTGGGGCGGCCTTTCGGTGGAGTTGTGGATCAACGACGGCCTGATGGCGATCTTCTTTTTGATGGTCGGGTTGGAGATCAAACGTGAAGTGCTCGCCGGTGGCCTCGCCAGTTGGGGCCAGCGCGCCCTGCCCGGTTTTGCGGCGGCGGGCGGGATGCTGATACCCGCGCTGATTTACGTCGGCATCAATCTCGGCAACGCCGAAACCCTCGGCGGCTGGGCGATTCCGGCGGCCACCGACATTGCCTTCGCGCTGGGCGTCTTGTCATTGCTGGGCAAGCGCGTGCCGACATCGCTGAAAGTCTTCCTCGCCGCCCTGGCGATTCTTGATGATTTGGGTGCGGTCACGATCATCGCGCTGTTCTACAGCACCGGCCTCAACCTGCCGATGCTCGGCGCTGCGTTCGCCACGCTGGCAGTGCTGGTGATCATGAACCGCATGGGCGTACAGCGACTGTTGCCGTATCTGTTGCTGGGCCTGCTGCTGTGGTTTTTCGTCCTGCAATCCGGCGTGCACGCGACGCTGGCCGGTGTTGCGCTGGCGCTGTGCATTCCGCTCGGCACACGGCAGGAAGAAGCCCGTTCGCCGCTGTTGTTGCTGGAGGAAAAGATGCACTACTGGGTCGCGTTTGCCGTGGTGCCGGTGTTCGGGTTCGCCAACGCAGGCGTGTCACTGTCGGGCGTCAGCCTGGGCAACCTTGTGGACCCGGTGCCGCTGGGGGTTGCGTTGGGCTTGTTCGCTGGCAAGCAGATTGGCGTGTTTCTCGCGGCCACGTTGGCGATTCGGTCGGGATTGGCAACATTGCCCGAGGGCAGTAACTGGATGCAGCTCTACGGTGTCGCGTTGCTGTGCGGGATTGGTTTCACGATGAGCCTGTTCATCGGCAACCTGGCATTCCCCGGCGCGCCGCATCTGATTGACGAGGTAAAAATCGGGGTGCTGATGGGATCGATTTTGTCCGCGCTGGCGGGCATCGCCCTGTTGCGCAGCAAGTTGGCGCAACGCTGAGCCGCTTCCTGAACATTTTTTTCAAACCGCTGCATCCAGATTCGTTTCTGGCGGGTAGTACAGTCAGCAGCCCTTCGCTGCCCACTGAAATACCCTCAGGAGAAACTGCGATGAACGCTAAACACTACCTTTGCCTGGCCGCAAGCGCCCTGGCCTTCACGTGTGCGTCTTCAGCCTTCGCTCAGGCGGATTTGCCGGACAGCATCAAGGTCCCGGCCGGTCACAAAGTCAGCATGGAAACCACTGGCGTCGGCGAAATCACCTACGAGTGCAAAACCAAAGCAGACAACGCCAGCGAAATGGCATGGACGTTCGTCGGCCCCAAGGCGGTGCTCAATGATCGCAAGGGCCAACAGGTCGGGACCTACTTCGGCCCACCGGCAACGTGGGAAGCGAAAGACGGTTCGAAAATCACCGGCACCCAGTTGGCGGTTGCGCCATCGGGCGAGGGCAACCTGCCGTATCAACTGGTCAAGGCCAATCCCGCCGAAGGTAAAGGCGCCATGCACGGCGTCACCTACATTCAACGCGTAGCGCTCAAAGGCGGCGTAGCGCCCTCCACAACGTGTTCGGCCGCCAACAAAGGCGCGAAAGAAGTGGTCAAGTATCAGGCTGATTACATTTTCTGGGCCAGCAACTGATCACGACGGTTTCAGAGGTCTTGCGCAGTAAACGGGCTATGCTCCTGCGCAAGCGACCTCAACCGTGATCGCACACACTCCCATGGATGGCCGATCAATTTGTCCGCACCTCAGACACCGTTTGACTATGAAGCAGCGTTGCTTGCCTGCGCCCGCGGTGAACGGCGGGCGCTGCAACGTCTTTATGAGCAGGAAAGCCCGCGTCTGCTCGGTGTGGTGCAACGCATTGTGATCGACCGCGCGCGTGCCGAGGACATCGTGCACGACGCCTTTATCAAGATATGGAGCAGCGCGGCGAGTTTCGACCCCTCCCGTGGCAGCGCCCGTGGATGGATGTTCACGGTGGCTCGGCATTTGGCGCTTAACAGCGTGCGCAACAGCGCGCGGGAAGTGTCAACGGACGATGACAGCCACGTGCAAACAACGGTCGAAGGCTGGCAAGAGACCCATGACGCCTTCGATTGGCGGGTCAACCCGGGCCGAATCCACACCTGCCTCGAACAACTGGAGCCGGTGCGTCGCAACTGTATTTTTCATGCCTACGTCGATGGCTACTCTCATCAACAGATCGCGCAAAAACTGGGCGCCCCCTTGGGCACGGTGAAAGCCTGGATCAAGCGCAGCCTGGCTTCGCTGCGGGAGTGCATAGGATGATCGAACAACCAGGCACCCCTTCTGACGACGATGTCCAGTCCCTGGCCGGTGAATACGTACTGGGCACGCTCTCCGCTAGGCAACGGGCTGACGTTCAGCAGCGTCTTGAACACGATGTTGCGCTACGCAGGGCGGTCGACGAGTGGGAAGCTCGATTGCTCTCGCTCACTGATCTGGCAGAGCCGCAGACGCCGCCCACCTCTCTCTGGAACAGAATCGAGCACAGCCTCGATTCGTTGTCGGTTTTCTCACAGCCACGAGTGGATCGAGCGCCGCGTTGGTGGGACAGCCTTAACCTGTGGCGCAGCGTCGCCGGTTTTGGAGTCGCCGCTTCGGTGGTAATGGCGGCGTTGCTGGTGACGCAGCATGCACCCAAACCGGTGCCTTCTTATCTGGTGGTGCTCGTCGCGCCGCAGGACAAGGCGCCGGGCTGGGTGATTCAGGCCAGCGACAGCCGTGATATTCAGCTGATCCCGTTGGGCGAAACCTCGATACCCGAAGACAAGGCGCTGCAATTCTGGACCAAGGCCGACGATTGGCAGGGCCCGGTGTCGCTTGGGCTGGTCAAGCCAGGCCAAGTGCTGAGCGTGCCGCTGGACAGCCTGCCGCCGCTGCAGCCCAACCAGTTATTCGAGCTGACCCTTGAGAAATCCACGGGCTCGCCGATCAACAAACCAACAGGCCCCATTCAATTCATCGGTCGCGCCGTGAAGGTGATTTGAGCCGCTGGGGAAATGAGTGGATGGGCGCTGACGAAACGACCCTGAAAATTCGCCTTCCGTGCGTCGTAACGATGTGTTTCAGGAATGCGTCGGCGGTTATTCTCAGCACTACATCGCACACGCATCTGGTGCGCCGTCGGGCACGGTAAACGCCTGTATCGAGCACGGCGTGGCCGTGTGGCGGGAGTGTTTTTGGATGAGTGAAAAACAAGACAAGATTCCGGATCTCGACGTTCAGACCCTGGCCGGCGAGTACGTGCTCGGCACACTGACGGCTGAGCAACGGGTTGAGGTACAAGAGCGTCTGGCCCATGACCCGGCCTTGCGCAAGGCCATTGATGCCTGGCGGTCTCGGCTGCTGACCCTGACCGAAATGGCCGAACCGCAGAAGACACCACCGCCTAGACTTTGGGGGCGCATCGACCGCACGATGGGTACGCTGCCGTTTACGCAGCCGGGTGGCAAAGCTCAACGACTGAAACGTCGTAGCCAGTGGTGGGACAACGCCGGATTGTGGCGCGGGCTGGCGGGCATGGGATTGGCCGCCTCGGTGATTCTGACCACCCAGTTGCTGGGCCAGATTCCGACCCCGCCAGCGCCAGCCTTTCTGGCCGTGCTCTCTTCCCCCGAAAATCACACCGCCAGTTGGGTGATTCAGGCGAGCAACCTGCGCGGTATCGAACTGGTGCCGGTGGACAAGGTCGAGGTGCCACTGGGCAAGGTGTTGCAGTTCTGGACCCAGGCGGATGATTGGGAAGGTCCGATTTCCCTCGGACTCGTCGGGCCGGGCCAGACGCTGAACGTGCCAACGGATCGCTTGCCGCCACTGCAACCCAATCAGGTGTTCGAGCTGTCGCTGGAAAAGGCCGGTGGCTCGCCGATCAACAAGCCAAGCGGGCCGATTCAGTTCATCGGTAAAGCGGTGAAGGCGGGTTGAGCGACAACGGCTGACTGAATGCAATCCTGTCAGCCGTCGCTCGGTGCTCCGCCGTGCCTACCAGCGCAATACCCGAGGCCCGACCAGCGCACCGATTACGGTGGATGCCACCAACCCCATGAGATACCAGACGCCCCAGAACGGAATTTCCATTTCAGGGCAATGCAGGCAGTAGGCGATGGTCGCCAGCGAACCGGCGAGCAATCCGCCGCTGGCCCCCGCCAGACGCAGACGGGTCGGCGCCATGCCACGCAGCGCCCAGAAGATCGCGATGAAGCCCGGAATCGACAACAGCACGATGTTGATCGCGCAGACTTTCCAGGTTTTGCCAAAGATCATCGCGACACGCGCGTCGGCAGGCGCCTGCATCAAGGCAATCACCCCCGCCAGCCAGACCAGCAATACGCCCGCCCCCACCAGCCAGCGCCCCGAACCCGCGCTCAGACCAGGTCGAGCCAGACGAAGGACCATCCACAACGAACCCGCGCCCAGGCACGCCGGGAACGCGATTTTGCCCCAGAACAGCGGCGTCTGGGCAGCCTCCATCAGGTCATGCCGGGCGCCAAACTTCACCAACACCATCAATAACGAACCCAGCGCGGCGAGCACCACAGCTAGACTGAAACGCTTGGCAAGCTGCCCGCGATCAACCGGGGCGACGCCGCCCGCGAGCATGGAAATCAGATCATCGGTTTTCATCGTGTACCTCGTATGCGTGCCGCCAGCGCCTTGAGGCCGCGATGCACGCCAATCTTGACCGCCGACTCGGAAAGCCCGGTCATCTTCGCGGTTTCTGTCACCGACAACCCCTCAAGCTTCACATGCATGATCGGCAAGCGCTGACGGTCAGGCAGATCGCCCAACAGCTTGCTCAAATCGCGACTGGCCTGTGCAGGCTCAAGCTCGGGTTCGGCGAACAGCTCGGCGGTGTCGTCCAGCGAGTCGTTGAACACATCGCCCCTGGACCTCGCACGGTAAAAATCCGTGAGTTTATAGCGAGCAATGGCAAACACCCAGGCGGTCAACGGCTGATCGACCCGATACGTATGCCTGGCGTTGTGCACGGCCAGTAGCACTTCTTGCAGCAAATCTTCGATCTCACCGGGCTGACGCTGAAGCCGCGCGCGCAAAAAGCCTCGCAAGTGAGTGCTCAAGTCAGTCAGAAAGGTCCTGTAAGCCCGCTCGTTACCGTCCTGACCGGCCAGAAACAACGATTGAAGCTGCGTTTCCCGGGTCCGCAAGGCAGTGGTGTGCGCAGCGTGATCTGTAATTCGGTCCATCGGTCGCCCTGGTTACATCCGCGTTGAAATTTTCTTTGTAAATCGCAGGCGCAGTAGAAGCCCAACCGCTGCCACAAACAATTCAATTTTCTGTTACCTAATGCACCGTCAGGGAGCGGTCGCACCTAAAAGTAACAATCACGGGAATCCCGTAACGCCTTGAGGCCCATAGTTGCAATACCACGAAACATAGAAACGTCACGAACTGCGCGGGCTGGGGGGGTTTCGAAACGTGGACGAAGCAAGTTGGCCTTTAGGTTGCATATGCTTGTATGTACAAGTAAATATGAGTATGCAAGAGTATTGTGAGTGCACCGCTTCGATTCACTGTCAGCGGCGCCAGATCTGCCAGACCCATATTCCGCCTGTTCGACACAGGCACCGTCAGCCCAGTGCCTGGGCCGGATTGACCATCGAGGATTGTGACGTGACTACTGACAACAAAACCCCAGCGCAGCAATGGACCAAACGCCGCGACGTGGAAATCCGCGCTGCACGCGGCACCCAACTGACCGCCAAGAGCTGGCTGACCGAAGCGCCGCTGCGCATGTTGATGAACAACCTCGACCCGGAAGTCGCCGAGAACCCCAACGAGCTGGTGGTCTACGGCGGTATCGGTCGTGCGGCGCGTAACTGGGAGTGCTACGACAAGATCGTCGAGAGCCTGACCAATCTGAATGACGACGAGACCCTGCTGGTGCAATCCGGCAAGCCGGTCGGCGTGTTCAAGACCCACAGCAATGCCCCGCGCGTGCTGATCGCCAACTCCAACCTGGTGCCGCACTGGGCGAACTGGGAACACTTCAACGAACTGGACGCAAAAGGCTTGGCCATGTACGGCCAGATGACCGCTGGCAGCTGGATCTACATCGGTAGCCAGGGCATCGTTCAGGGCACTTACGAGACCTTCGTCGAAGCCGGCCGCCAACACTTCGACGGCAACCTGAAAGGCCGTTGGGTCCTGACCGCAGGTCTGGGGGGCATGGGTGGCGCACAGCCTCTGGCCGCAACGTTGGCGGGCGCCTGCTCGCTGAACATCGAATGCCAGCAGAGCCGCATCGATTTCCGCCTGAAAAGCCGCTACGTCGACGAGCAAGCCACTGACCTCGACGACGCGCTGGCGCGCATCGCCAAGTACACCGCCGAAGGCAAGGCAATCTCCATCGCGCTGCTGGGCAACGCCGCTGAAATCCTCCCGGAACTGGTTCGTCGCGGCGTGCGCCCTGACATGGTCACCGACCAGACCAGCGCCCACGACCCGCTCAACGGCTACCTGCCAAAAGGCTGGACCTGGGAGCAGTACCGCGACCGCGCTGTCACTGAACCCGCTGCCGTGGTCAAGGCCGCCAAGCAGTCGATGGCCGAACACGTCGAAGCGATGCTGGCGTTCCAGAAACAAGGCATCCCGACCTTCGACTACGGCAACAACATCCGCCAGATGGCCAAGGAAGAAGGCGTGAGCAACGCGTTCGACTTCCCGGGTTTCGTCCCGGCGTACATCCGTCCGCTGTTCTGCCGTGGCATCGGCCCGTTCCGCTGGGCCGCGCTGTCGGGCAACCCGGAAGACATCTACAAGACCGACGCCAAGGTCAAGGAACTGATCCCGGACGACGACCACCTGCACAACTGGCTGGACATGGCCCGCGAGCGCATCAGCTTCCAGGGTCTGCCGGCACGTATCTGCTGGGTCGGTCTGGGCCAGCGCGCCAAGCTGGGCCTGGCGTTCAACGAAATGGTGCGCAGTGGCGAGCTGTCCGCGCCGGTCGTGATCGGTCGTGA
The DNA here is from genome assembly GCF_057128705.1 of Pseudomonas salicis. Lineage (NCBI taxonomy): Bacteria > Pseudomonadati > Pseudomonadota > Gammaproteobacteria > Pseudomonadales > Pseudomonadaceae > Pseudomonas > Pseudomonas salicis. The sequence continues at coordinate 28,081 of NZ_JBSKHU010000005.1, read as the reverse complement.
CCACCTGGACTCCGGCTCCGTGTCGAGCCCGAACCGCGAGACCGAATCGATGCAGGACGGCTCGGACGCGGTGTCCGACTGGCCATTGCTCAACGCTCTGCTCAACACCGCAAGCGGTGCGACCTGGGTGTCGCTGCACCACGGCGGCGGCGTCGGCATGGGCTTCTCGCAGCACTCGGGGATGGTGATCGTTTGTGACGGCACCGACGAAGCGGCCGAGCGTATCGCCCGTGTTCTGCACAACGATCCGGCCACCGGTGTCATGCGCCACGCCGATGCCGGTTACCAGATCGCCATCGACTGCGCCAAAGAGCAGGGTTTGAATCTGCCGATGATCAAGTAAGTCAGGCGGAACCCCTTGTAGGAGCGAGCTTGCTCGCGATAGCGGCCTATCAGACGCCGTCATGGAGTCAGACCTGACGCCTTCGCGAGCAAGCTCATTCCTACAGAAGGTCGGCGTTCGGCAATACGTGCATCAACACTCGCTTTAGGGGAAGTTTTGAGATGGCTGTTCCAGAGGATCGTGTTGCACAAGCTTCGGTGATCGAAAGGCGTTCGATCGACTACATCCCTGACGCGGAAAGACATGGTCGTCTGTTCAGTCAATTCACCCTCTGGCTGGGTGCGAATCTGCAAATCACCGCCATCGTCACCGGGGCCTTGGCCGTGGTGTTGGGCGGCGACGTGTTCTGGTCGCTGATCGGTTTGTTCATCGGTCAACTGCTGGGCGGTGGCGTGATGGCGCTGCACGCGGCGCAGGGTCCGAAACTGGGTCTGCCGCAAATGATTTCCAGTCGGGTGCAGTTCGGCGTCTACGGGGCCGTAATCCCGTTGGTGCTGGTGTGCCTGATGTACATCGGTTTCTCCGCCAGCGGCTCGTTGCTGGCCGGGCAAGCCGTCGCTCAACTGATTCAGGTGCCCGACTGGCAAGGCATTGTGCTGTTCGCCGCTGCCATCGTCGTCCTGACCATTTTCGGCTACCGGGTCATTCACATGATCGGCCGGATCGCCAGCATCATCGGCGTGATCGCCTTCGTTTACCTGTTCGGCGCACTGCTGGCCGGTAACGATGTCGGCGCGCTGCTGGGCAACAAACACTTCTCGCTGAGCAGCTTCTTGCTGGCGATTTCCCTGTCGGCCTCGTGGCAGATCGCGTTCGGCCCGTACGTCGCGGACTACTCGCGCTACCTGCCGCGCAGCACGTCGGCGAGCAAGACATTCTGGGCCGTCGGCCTGGGTTCGGTGATTGGCGCACAGGCTTCGATGGTGTTTGGCGTGTTCGCGGCGGCACTGGCCGGCAAGAACTTCGCTCATCACGAAGTCTCGTACATCGTCGGCCTGGGCGGCACCGGTGCCGTGGCCGCCGCGCTGTACTTCAGCATCGCGTTCGGCAAGGTGACGATCACCACGCTCAACGCCTACGGCAGCTTCATGTCGATCGCGACCATCGTCAGCGGCTTTCGCGGCAATCGCCACATCTCCAGCGCGCTGCGCCTGACGTACATCTTCGCGATGGTCGGCATCGCCACCGCGCTGGCGCTGTTGGGCAAGGACTCGTTCCTCAAGGATTTCTCAGCGTTCATCCTGTTCCTCCTGGCATTTTTCACGCCGTGGAGCGCGATCAACCTGGTGGACTTCTACTGCATCACTAAGGAGCGCTACGACATCCCTGCCCTGTCCAACCCGGACGGTCGTTATGGTCGCTGGAACTGGGTCGGCATTAGCATCTACGTGATCGGCGTGCTGATTCAGATGCCGTTCATCTCGACCCATTTCTACACCGGGCCGCTGGTGGCCAGCCTTGATGACACCGACATCTCGTGGATCATCGGTCTGGTGGTGCCTGCGGTGCTGTATTACGTCGCCGCGCGGAAATGGCCCGGAAAGATCGCCGACCGCCTGATTCTGCCGACCGAAGACGTCACGCCTCAAACACCCAAAAATGCAGCACCGACGCAGGCTGCGGTGAACTGAAAGTTCGTCATGCCCGTCTGTTAAGTCTGTGCCAGAGCGGTGCGGAACCCACATCCGGCCTTTGATCAGGCTGAGTGCCGACCGCTTTGGTGATTGTCGAAAACCCATTCAAGACCAGGAGCTACACATAATGAAATCCAAAAAGGCCCTGCTATCCACACTGCTGACTGCAGGCTTGTTCGCCAGTGGTGCCAGCCAGGCAGCGGGATGGTGTGAGTCTGGCAAACCGGTGAAATTCGCCGGTCTGAACTGGGAAAGCGCCATGCTGCTGACCGACGTCCTGCAAGTGGTGTTGAACAAGGGTTACGGCTGCGAAACCGACAGCCTGCCCGGCAACTCCATCACCATGGAAAACGCCCTGAGTACCAACGACATTCAAATTTTTGCCGAGGAGTGGGTAGGCCGCAGCGAAGTGTGGAACAAGGCTGAAGCCGCCGGGAAAGTGGTGGGTGTCGGCGCGCCGGTCAAAGGTGCCGTGGAAGGCTGGTACGTGCCGCGCTACGTGATTGAAGGCGACGCCAAGCGCAAGCTGGAAGCCAAGGCCCCGGACCTGAAAACGATTGCCGATCTGGGCAAATACGCAGCAGTCTTCAAGGACGCCGAAGAGCCGGACAAGGGTCGTTTCTACAACTGCCCGGCTGGTTGGACCTGTGAGCTGGAAAACAGCGAAATGCTGAAAAGCTACGGTCTGGAAGGCAAATACACCAACTTCCGCCCTGGCACTGGCCCGGCGCTGGATGCGGCGATTCTGTCGAGCTACAAGCGTGGCGAGCCAATCCTGGCGTACTACTGGTCGCCGACGCCGTTGATGGGCCAAGTGGACATGGTGCGTCTGGAAGAAAAAGCGGGCGTGAACAAAACCATCGACATCAAAGTCGGCCTGTCCAAGACCTTCCACGAGCAGGCGCCCGAGCTGGTGTCGGTGCTGGAAAAGGTGAACATCCCGATCGACTTGCTGAACCAGAACCTGGCCCGCATGACCAAGGATCGCATCGAGTCGCCAAAGCTGGCGAAGATCTTCCTCAAGGAACATCCTGAGGTCTGGCACCAGTGGGTCAGCGAAGACGCTGCCAAGAAGGTAGAGGCTTCGTTGTAAGACTTAGATCCGGATGCCGCACGAATCGCGGCATAACCGAACCTGTAGGAGTGAGCTTGCTCGCGATAGCGTTTAAACATCCAACATCATCCTTGGCTGACACGACGCTATCGCGAGCAAGCTCACTCCTACAGGGGCTAAGCGCCATCAAATAGATCGAGACAAGATTATGTTCCCCGAAAGCTTCACGTTCTCCATCGCCGACTGGGTCAATGACTGGGTCGACAAACTGGTCACCAACTACGGCGACGTGTTCCGGCACATCTCCGACACGCTCCTGTGGGCCATCGTCAAACTCGAAGGCCTGCTGCGCGTGGCGCCGTGGTGGCTGTTGCTGGCCATCGTCGGCCTCATCGCCTGGCACGCCACGCGCAAATTCACCACCACGGCGGTGGTGGTCGGTCTGCTGTTCCTGGTTGGCGCGGTCGGCCTGTGGGACAAGTTGATGCAGACCCTCGCGCTGATGCTGGTCGCCACGTTCATCTCGGTGCTGATCGGCGTGCCGCTGGGGATTCTCTCCGCACGCAGCAATCGCCTGCGTTCGGTGCTGATGCCGTTGCTCGACATCATGCAGACCATGCCGAGCTTCGTGTACCTGATCCCGGTGCTGATGCTGTTCGGTCTGGGCAAGGTGCCGGCGATCTTCGCGACCGTCATCTACGCCGCGCCACCACTCATTCGTCTCACCGACCTTGGCATTCGTCAGGTCGACGGCGAAGTCATGGAAGCGATCAACGCGTTCGGCGCCAACCGCTGGCAGCAGCTGTTCGGCGTGCAACTGCCGTTGGCCCTGCCGAGCATCATGGCCGGGATCAACCAGACCACCATGATGGCCCTGTCGATGGTGGTGATCGCCTCGATGATCGGCGCCCGTGGCTTGGGCGAAGACGTGCTGGTGGGCATTCAGACGCTCAACGTCGGACGCGGCCTCGAAGCGGGCCTGGCCATCGTCATCCTGGCGGTCGTGATCGACCGTATCACGCAGGCCTATGGCCGCCCACGGCATGAGGCGAGCAAGTGATGAACGCTGAACAGAACAAAATCGTCGTCAAAAACGTCTACAAAATCTTCGGCAACCGCGCCAACGAAGCGTTGGCGATGGTCCAGCAGAACCAGAGCAAGGATCAGGTCCTCGCTCAGACTGGCTGTGTGGTCGGCGTGAACGACCTGTCGCTGTCGATCGGCAGCGGCGAGATCTTCGTGATCATGGGCCTGTCGGGTTCCGGAAAATCCACGCTGGTGCGCCACTTCAATCGCCTGATCGACCCCACCAGCGGCGAGATTCTGGTGGATGGCGAGAACATCCTGACCTACGACATGGAAGCGCTGCGCAACTTCCGTCGCCACAAGATCAGCATGGTGTTCCAGAGCTTCGGCCTGCTGCCCCACAAGACCGTGGCCGACAACGTGGCCTACGGTCTGGCGATTCGCGGCGAGAGCAAGGCGCAATGTGCCGAGCGTGCGCAGCACTGGATCACCACCGTCGGCTTGAAGGGCTACGAGAAGAAGTACCCGCATCAGCTCTCGGGCGGCATGCGTCAGCGTGTGGGCCTGGCCCGCGCCTTGGCCGCCGACACCGACATCATCCTGATGGACGAAGCGTTCAGCGCCCTCGACCCGTTGATCCGCGCCGAAATGCAGGACCAGTTGCTGGAACTGCAAGCGACCCTGAAGAAGACCATCGTGTTCATCACCCACGACCTGGATGAAGCCGTGCGCATCGGCAACCGCATCGCCATTCTCAAAGATGGCCGGTTGATTCAGGTCGGCACCCCCAAAGAAATCCTCTACTCCCCTGCAGACGACTACGTTGACCGTTTCGTCCAGCGGCGGGTGGCGACCATTTAAGGACGGCTGTAGTCATGTCGCGAGCAGAACAGATCATCATCGGCGATGCACGGGTCACCTGGCAGGACATCACCGCCGTGGCGCGTCATGGCGCCACGCTAGCGTTGTCCGATAGCGCCTGGGCACGGATCGACAACGCTCAGGCCATCGTGCAGCGCATCGTCGCCAGCGATGAACGCGCCTACGGCGTGAACACCGGCTTGGGGGCGCTGTGCAACGTGTCGCTGCAAGGCGAGCAACTGAGCCGCCTGTCGCGCAATACGCTGCTCAGCCACGCCTGCGGTGTCGGCCCGGCGCTGCCCGACGAGCAGACCCGCGCGATCATCTGCGCCGCGATCATCAACTACACACAGGGCAAGTCCGGCATCCATCGTCAGGTGGTCGAAGCGCTGATGGCGTTGCTCAACCGCCGCATCACGCCGCAGGTGCCGTCCCAGGGTTCGGTCGGCTACCTGACCCACATGGCACACATCGGCGTCGCGCTGTTGGGTGTCGGCCAGGTCAGCTATCGCGGGCAAGTCGTGTCGGCGTTGCAAGCGCTGAGCGAGGAAGGTCTGTCGCCGGTCGAACTGGGCGCCAAGGACGGGTTGTGTCTGGTCAATGGCACGCCGTGCATGACCGGCCTGAGCTGCCTGGCCATCGCCGACGTGAATCGCCTGATGCAATGGGCCGACGTGATCAGCGCCATGACCTTCGAAGGCCTGCGCGGTCAGCTCGACGCATTCGATGAAACGATCATTGCGCTCAAGCCCCATCCGGGTATGCAGCAAGTGGGCAAGAACCTTCGTGGCCTGTTGGCGGGCAGCGAAGTCTTGGCCAACAGCAAGGGTATTCGTACACAGGACGCCTTGAGCATCCGTTCGATTCCGCAGGTCCACGGGGCCACCCGCGACCAACTCGCCCACGCCACCCAGCAGATCGAAACCGAGCTGAATTCGGCCACCGACAACCCGTTGCTGCTGGGTACGCCTGACGCCTATCGCGTCGTCTCGCAAGCCAACCCGCACGGTCAGTCCGTGGCCATGGCGGCGGACCTGCTCGCCATTGCGATGGCTGAACTGGGCTCGATTGCCGAGCGACGTCTGGACCGCCTCATCAACCCGACCGTCAGCGGCCTGCCTGCGTTTCTGGTCAGCCAGCCGGGGGTCAACTCCGGGATGATGATCGTGCAATATGTCGCCGCTTCCCTCTGCGCGGAAAATCGTCAGTTGGCGCAACCAGCTGTCATCGACAACTACGTGACGTCGGGGCTTCAGGAAGACCATTTGAGCATGGGCACCAGCGCCGCGTTAAAGCTGCATAAGGTGCTGGAAAACGTCACGCAGATCCTCGCCATCGAGTACTTGCTCGCCGCTCAGGCGTTCGAATTCTTCAAGGGGCCGCGCTTCGGCGTGGGCACCGAAGCCGCGTGGCGTCTGCTGCGTGAGCGCGTTCCGGCTTATGACGAAGACCGCTGGCTGGCCCCGGACATCGCCAGCAGCGTGACCCTGCTCAAGAACGAAGAATCACTGGAAACCGTCTTTCAGGTCTGCCGCGATTATGCGGCAACCCATAACAGCAACAGTCGCAGTCCGAGCGCCACAAGCGCGGAACAGGCAGGAGCCAGTTCAAGGCACGCGACCGACATCAACGAAGGAGTAGCAGCATCGTGACCGACACCCAAAAGGCGACCCCGCTGAACCTGATCCCCGGCCAGTTGACCCTGGCGCAACTGCGCGCGATCTATCAGCAACCCGTGACCCTCACGCTGGACGCCAGCGCCGACCAACAGATCGAAGACAGCGTGGCCTGCGTCGAGCGCATCCTCGCTGAAAACCGCACGGCCTACGGCATCAACACCGGTTTCGGCCTGCTGGCTTCGACCCGCATCGCCAGCGCGGACCTGGAAAACCTGCAACGCTCGCTGGTGTTGTCCCACGCCGCAGGCGTCGGTCAGCCGATCAGTGACGAGCTGGTGCGCCTGATCATGGTGCTCAAGGTCAACAGCCTGAGCCGTGGTTTCTCGGGCATTCGTCGTCAGGTGATCGATGCGCTGATCGCGCTGATCAACGCCGAGGTCTATCCGCACATTCCGCTGAAAGGTTCGGTCGGTGCGTCCGGCGACCTCGCACCACTGGCGCACATGTCGCTAGTGCTACTGGGCGAAGGCAAGGCGCGCCACAAGGGCCAGTGGCTGAACGCCTTTGAAGCCTTGGCAGTCGCTGGCTTGAAGCCGCTGACCCTCGCCGCAAAAGAAGGCCTGGCCCTGCTGAACGGCACACAGGTGTCGACCGCGTACGCCCTGCGTGGCCTGTTCGAAGGCGAAGACCTGTTTGCCGGCGCCTTGAGCTGCGGTGCGCTGACCGTTGAAGCAGTGCTCGGCTCGCGTTCGCCGTTCGATGCGCGGATTCACGCCGCCCGTGGTCAACGTGGTCAGATCGATTCCGCCGCGGCCTATCGCGACCTGCTGGGCGACAGCAGCCAGGTCTCCGACTCCCACCGTGACTGCGACAAGGTTCAGGACCCGTATTCCCTGCGCTGCCAGCCACAGGTCATGGGCGCGTGCCTGACCCAGTTGCGTCAGGCCGCTGAAGTGCTGGCGGTCGAATCCAACGCCGTGTCCGACAACCCGCTGGTGTTCGCCGCCGAAGACGACATCATCTCGGGCGGCAACTTCCACGCCGAGCCGGTGGCCATGGCCGCCGACAACATCGCGCTGGCCATCGCTGAAATCGGCTCGCTGAGCGAACGCCGCATCTCGCTGATGATGGACAAGCATATGTCGCAACTGCCGCCGTTTCTGGTGGCCAATGGCGGCGTGAACTCCGGTTTCATGATCGCCCAGGTGACCGCAGCGGCATTGGCCAGCGAGAACAAGGCGCTGTCCCACCCGCACAGCGTTGACAGCCTGCCGACCTCGGCCAACCAGGAAGACCACGTGTCGATGGCACCCGCCGCTGGCAAGCGTCTGTGGGAAATGGCGGAAAACACCCGTGGCGTGCTGGCTGTAGAATGGCTGGCTGCGTGTCAGGGTCTGGACCTGCGCAATGGTCTGAAGACCTCGGAAAAACTGGAAATCGCCCGCACCACCCTGCGCGGCAAAGTCCCGTTCTACGAAAAAGACCGCTTCTTCGCCCCTGACATCGAGGCCGCCACCGCGCTGCTGGCATCCAATTGCCTGAGCGAACTGGTTTCCGCTGACCTGCTGCCGAGCTTCTGATCGGGACAGGCCAGGGACGGCCTGTCATTGAAATGAAGGTGGGAGCGCTTTTGGCGTTTCGCCACCGCCCTGTAGGATTGGGTTCCCATCCTCATTTCAGCAAAAGGAAAGACTAGGAAAAGCGTGAGATGAAACCGCAAAACGCAACAGATCTGAAACGCGGGCTCAGCGCCCGTCACATTCGCTTCATGGCGCTGGGTTCGGCGATCGGCACCGGGTTGTTCTATGGCTCGGCGTCGGCGATCAAACTGGCAGGGCCTGCTGTCCTGCTGGTCTACCTCATCGCGGGTGCCGCGGTGTACATGGTCATGCGCGCCCTGGGCGAGATGGCCGTGCGCAATCCAGTGGCCGGCTCGTTCAGCGAGTACGCCACGCAATACCTGGGTCCGCTGGCAGGCTTCGTCCTGGGCTGGACCTACGCATTCGAGATGATCATCGTCTGCCTGGCCGACGTCACGGCATTCGGGATCTACATGGGTTTCTGGTTCCCCGACGTGCCCCGCTGGACCTGGGTGCTCGGCATCGTTTTCGTGATTGGCGCGCTCAACCTGTGCAGCGTCAAAGTGTTTGGCGAAACGGAATTCTGGCTGTCGCTGCTCAAGGTCGGCGCGATCATCGCGATGATCCTCGCGGGCTTTGGGATTCTGCTGTTCGGCATCGGGTCGTCTGCGGGCGACAGCGTCAGCCACGTGAGCAACCTGTGGACCCAGGGCGGCTTCATGCCCAACGGCGTCAGCGGGCTAGTGGCGGCTTTGGCAGTGGTGATGTTTGCTTTTGGTGGCATCGAGATTATTGGTGTGGCAGCAGGCGAAGCGCGCAATCCTGAGCGGGTGATTCCCCGCGCTATCAATGCCGTGCCGCTGCGCATTCTGCTGTTCTACGTGCTGACGCTGTTCGTGCTGATGTCACTGTATCCGTGGCAGGAGATCGGTAATCAGGGCAGCCCGTTCGTCCAGATTTTCGACAAGCTGGGGATTTCCTCGGCAGCGATCATCCTCAACATTGTGGTGATCTCGGCAGCGGTATCGGCGATCAACAGCGACATTTTCGGCGCCGGTCGCATGATGTATGGCCTGGCCAAACAGGGTCAGGCACCGAAGGGTTTTGCGCAATTGTCGGCCAACGGCGTGCCGTGGATGACCGTGCTGGTGATGGGCGCCGCATTGCTCTGCGGCGTGGTGCTGAATTATCTGATTCCGGAGAACGTGTTCCTGCTGATCGCATCCATCGCGACCTTCGCCACGGTCTGGGTGTGGCTGATGATCCTCGTCACGCAGATTGCGATGCGCCGCTCGATGAGTCCGGAAGACGTCGCGCAATTGAAATTTCCGGTGCCGTTGTGGCCGGTCGCACCGATTGCCGCCACTGCCTTCATGGTATTCGTGTTTGTGGTGCTGGGGTATTTCCCCGATACGCAGGCAGCGCTTCTGGTGGGTGCGGTGTGGATTGTGATGTTGGTGATTGCGTATCGGGTTTGGGTGAAGCCAAAACAAGACTTGACCAAACATCGATCTGTCGGATGACACCAATCCTGTAGGAGTGAGCTTGCTCGCGATTGCGACGGGCCAGAAACATCTATGCCGTCTGACACACCGTCATCGCGAGCAAGCTCACTCCCACAGGTTCTTTATCGTTTCGCACTCTGGAGGTATCGATGAAAACGCTCTGGCATAACTGTCACGCAGCAACCATGGCAAACGGCACGTATTCGATCATCGAGAACGCGGCCATCGTGACCGACGGAGCGCACATTGCCTGGGTCGGTCCTCTGAGCGATGCCCCTGATCTGGCTGATGCTCAAAAGGTTGACCTTGACGGCGCGTGGGTCACACCTGGCCTGATCGACTGCCACACCCACACCGTGTTTGGCGGCAATCGCAGCGGCGAATTCGAGCAGCGTCTGCAAGGCGTCAGCTACGCCGATATCGCAGCGGCCGGTGGCGGTATCGCCAGCACCGTGCGCGCGACCCGGGCGGCCAGCGAAGAGCAGCTCTACGCCAGCGCCGAGCGCCGTGTGCAGCATTTACTGAAGGACGGCGTGACCACGATCGAGATCAAATCCGGCTACGGCCTGGACCTGGCCAGCGAAGGCAAAATGCTGCGCGTCGCTCGCCAGCTGGGGGAAAAACTCCCGGTCACCGTGCGCACCACCTGCCTCGCTGCCCACGCCCTGCCCCCGGAATACAAGGATCGCGCCGACGATTACATCGCCCATATCTGCTCGGAAATGCTGCCTGCACTGGCGGCTGAAAATCTGGTGGATGCGGTGGATGCGTTCTGCGAATACCTGGCGTTTTCGCCTGCCCAGGTCGAGCAGGTGTTCATCACCGCCGGCCAATTGGGCTTGCCGGTGAAGCTGCACGCCGAGCAGTTGTCGTCGCTGCATGGTTCGAGTCTGGCAGCCCGTTATCAGGCGCTGTCGGCTGACCATCTGGAATTCATGACCGAGGAAGACGCCATCGCCATGGCCGCTTCCGGCACCATCGCCGTGTTACTGCCGGGTGCGTTTTACTTCCTGCGCGAAACCCAGTTGCCACCGATGGACGCCCTGCGCAAACACGGCGTGAAGATCGCCATCGCCACCGACCTCAACCCCGGCACCTCGCCGGGCCTGTCGCTGCGACTGATGCTGAACATGGCCTGCACCCTGTTCCGCATGACCCCGGAAGAAGCCCTGGCGGGCGCAACGATTCATGCCGCGCAAGCCTTGGGACTGGCCGAAACGCACGGCTCGCTGGAAGTCGGCAAGGTCGCCGATTTCGTTGCATGGAACATTGAACGGCCCGCGGACCTGGCCTATTGGCTGGGCGGGGATCTGGATAAACGCGTCGTGCGTCACGGCGTGGAAAGTCGTTTCTAAGCCGTTTCCAATCAGGAGAATACTGTGGACAAGGTACTTAGTTTCACTCGCGGTCGCGTGCCGCTGCTGATCAGCATGCCGCACCCAGGTCTGAACCTGACGCCGGTGGTGCGCGAAGGGCTGGTGGACGAGGCTGTGAGCCTGCCGGACACGGACTGGCACATCCCGCGCCTCTACGATTTCGCCCACGATCTGGGCGCCAGCGTGTTGGCGGCCGAGTATTCGCGCTTCGTCATCGACCTCAACCGCCCCTCCGACGACAAGCCGCTGTACGCTGGTGCGACCACCGGACTGTACCCGTCGACGCTGTTCGAAGGCGACCCGCTGTTCAAGGAAGGCCTGGTGCCGACCCAGGAAGAACGCGCGATGTATCTGGAGCAAATCTGGACGCCTTACCACGACACCCTGCGCAACGAGCTTGAGCGTCTGCGTGATGAGTTCGGCTACGCGCTGCTGTTCGACGCCCACTCGATTCGCGGCCACATCCCGCACTTGTTCGACGGTCGCCTGCCGGACTTCAACCTCGGCACCTTCAACGGCGCGAGCTGCGATCCCGAGCTGGAAAAACGCGTTGAAGCGGTGTGCGCAGGCGCGAAGAACTACAGCCATGTGCTCAACGGTCGTTTCAAGGGCGGCCACATCACCCGCCACTACGGCAACCCGTCCGAGAACATCCACGCGGTGCAGCTGGAACTGGCGCAGAGCACGTACATGGAAGAGTTCGTGCCGTTCCCCTACCGCGCGGACCTGGCTGACCCGACGCGGGTGGTATTGAAATCACTGCTGGAAAGCATGATCGCCTGGGGGCGGGAGAAGTACGGGAAGTAATCGCTCCACTTCATATACTTCCTGATGTGAAATGCTGACCTCCCTGTGGGAGCGAATTCATTCGCGAGACATGGGTACATCCGACGCAGATCCATCGTCAGACAGACCATCGCGAATGAATTCGCTCCCACAGGGGATAGCGCAGCGTCGTCAAAACTTGCGTTACTTCCTCAACAACCGCAACCCGTTAAACACCACCAGCAAACTCACCCCCATATCCGCAAACACCGCCATCCACATGGTCGCGACGCCTGCGAAGGTCACGGCCAGGAAGATCGCCTTGATCACCAGCGCCAGCGCGATGTTCTGTTTGAGCACCGCAGCGGTGTCCCGCGACAGGCGGATGAACGCCGGAATCTTGCGCAAGTCGTCATCCATCAACGCCACGTCGGCGGTTTCGATGGCGGTGTCAGTCCCGGCAGCCGCCATGGCGAAGCCGATCTCCGCCCGCGCCAATGCAGGCGCGTCGTTGATGCCATCACCTACCATCCCGACGCGATGGTTCTGCGCGTACAGCCCTTCAATGGCCTGCAACTTGTCGGTCGGCAGCAGATTGCCCTGGGCCTGATCGATCCCCACCTGTGCGGCAATCGCCTTGGCCGTGTGCGGGTTATCACCGGTCAGCATCACGGTCTTCACGCCCAGCGCATGCAATTGCGCGATGGCTTCACGGCTGCTGTCCTTGACCGTGTCGGCCACGGCGAACAACGCCAACGGTCCGGTCTCGTCGAACAACAGCACCACGGTTTTGCCTTGGGTTTCCAGCACCTCAAGACGCGCCTCAAGTTCGGGCGAGCACAGCCCCGACTCATGCACCAACCGGTGGTTGCCCAAGTGATACAGACGACCATCGACCTCACCCTTCACACCCCGCCCGCCCAGCGCTTCGAACCCCTCGACCGACAGATGCCCGTCCTTGCCGAAATCAGTGGCGATGGCCTGAGAAACCGGGTGATCCGAACGCCCCGCCAAGCTCGCTGAAATCGGCAGCGCCCGCTCACCGAACGCCTCGTCGAGCAACACGTAATCGGTCTGCACTGGCTTGCCGTGGGTGATGGTCCCGGTTTTGTCCAACGCCAGATAATCGAGCTTGTGCCCCATTTCCAGATAGACGCCGCCCTTGACCAGAATCCCCTTGCGCGCCGCCGCAGCGAGACCGCTGACGATGCTCACCGGCGTTGAAATCACCAATGCACAGGGGCACGCCACCACCAGCAACACCAGCGCGCGATAGATCCAGTCGAACCACGCCGCGCCCATGAACAGCGGCGGAATAATCGCCACGGCGAGGCCCAGCGCAAACACGGCCGGGGTGTAGATTTTCGAGAAGCTGTCGACAAACCGCTGGGTCGGCGCACGCGCACCCTGGGCGGCTTCGACCGCATGAATGATCCGCGCCAGCGTCGAATTGTTCGCCGCCGCCGTGACCTTGTACTCCAGCGAACCGGCCTGGTTGATGGTCCCGGCAAACACCTTGTCGCCCACGGTCTTCTCAACCGGCAGGCTTTCACCCGTGATCGGCGCCTGGTCGATGCTCGAATGCCCCGCCACCACTTCGCCGTCCAGGCCAATGCGCTCGCCCGGTTTGACCCGGACCACGCTGCCCAATGCGATGTGCTTGACCTCGACCTCAACCCACTGGCCATCCTGCTGCACAGTCGCCACTTCCGGCGTGAGCTGCATCAGGCCGCCGATGGCGTTGCGCGCGCGGTCCAGGGATTTGGCTTCGATCAGCTCGGCCACGGTGAACAGGAACATCACCATCGCCGCTTCCGGCCATTGCCCGATCAGCACTGCGCCGGTGACGGCGATGCTCATCAAGGCATTGATGTTCAGATTGAAGTTCTTGAGCGCGATCCAACCTTTTTTGTAGGTGGTCAGGCCGCCACTGAAGATGGCGACCAGCGCAATCAGCGCGACCACCCAGGTCGGCGCGGCATCCGTGAAGTGAATGACTTCCGCCGCCACAGCAGCCACGCCGGACAGTGCCAGCGGCCACCACGGCTTTTTCGGCGACGGCAGCGATTCGGTCTCTTGGGCTGCGCCCTCTTCCATCGCGTCAGCCTGCATGCCGAGCGAGCCGATGGCCTCACGAATCGGGTCGGTCGACGGCAGTTCATGCCAGACGCCCAGCACACGATTGATCAGATTGAATTCGAGCTTCTGGATGCCCGACATCTTGCCCAGCTTGTTCTGGATCAGCGTCTGTTCGGTCGGGCAGTCCATTGCCTCGATGCGGAAGCGGCTAAGACGCGCGTTGTCTGTCGAACCGTTGCCAACGCTGACCACCGCCGGAGCGCTCTCATGGGAGCAGCAAGAATGGGCTTTGTGTTCGTGCTTGCCGACCGGCGTGAATCTGCCCGGAGCGGCGTGGCTGTGACCTGCGTGGTCATGACCGCTATGGTCGTGACCGGCGTGATCGTGGGGCGAATGTTTGTGTACAGAGTCACTCATCGATTGAGTCTCTTGGTGTGCGTGTTGCCAAGTGAACACCCTGTAGCCACTATAGGGTCAAGCCTCAAAACGGGATCGATGACATGAACGCCTCTTTCAAGATCGGCGAGCTGGCCAAACTGACCGACTGCCCCGTGGAAACCATTCGTTATTACGAGCGCGAAAAGCTGCTGTCCGAGCCTGCGCGAAGTGAAGGCAATTACCGGCTGTACACTCAGGAACACGTTGAGCGCCTCACCTTCATCCGCAATTGCCGCAGCCTGGACATGACGCTGGATGAAATCCGGAGTCTGCTGGCCCTGCGCGACAGCCCGCAAGATCAGTGTGAAAGCGTGAATGCGCTGATCGACGAGCACATCCAGCACGTCAGCGCCCGCATCGCGAGCCTTCAGGCGCTACAAACGCAGTTGGTGGATTTGCGACAGCGCTGCAGCGAAGGCGCGCCGGATCATTGCGGGATTCTGGATCGACTGGAAGTAAGCGGCAGCGTGGTCGCCGCCGAAGTGGAGCATTCCCATGTGGGGCGGAGCCACGGACATTGAATCTAAAGGAAACGCTCGACCTGTAGGAGTGAGCTCGCTCGCGATGGCGATAGCCCGGAAATGAAGATCTGTCTGCTACGACGTCGTCGCGAGCAAGCTCACTTCTACAGAGGATCATCGTTGGGCAAGCAACACGTGTCCGACGCAGATAAAAAAGCCCCCAACCTGTCACTCAGGTTGGGGGCTTTGTGTTTCAGCTGCCGTTACGCGTGGTGAATACGCTCCACCGCCTCGGTCACACCGGCGCCGTACGCCGGGTCAGCCTGGGTGCAGTGCTTGATGTGCAGCGCGATGATCGGCGCCGACACGCCGCGCAGGGCACGTGCGGTGTTGTCGAACAGCGACTGTTTCTCTTTCGGGCTCATGTTGCGGAACAGGTTGCCCGGTTGCGAGAAGTAGTCGTCGTCCACACGGTGGTTCCAGTGGCCCGCAGCGCCTTCGATGGACAGCGGCGGCTCGCGGAAATCAGGCTGCTCCTGGAACGCGCCTTTGGTGTTCGGCTCGTACGAGGTCATGCCGCCACGGTTGCCGTCGATGCGCATCAGGCCATCGCGGTGATAGCTGTTCACGTGCAGCGCTGCTTTTGGCGAGTTCACCGGAATCTGGTGGTGGTTGACGCTCAAGCGGTAGCGCTGGGCATCGCCGTAGGAGAACAGTCGGCCTTGCAGCATTTTGTCCGGCGAGAAACTGATACCCGGCACCACGTTGGAAGGCGCGAACGCGGCTTGCTCGACGTCAGCGAAGTTGTTTTCCGGGTTGCGGTTCAGCTCGAACACGCCCACTTCGATCAACGGGTAATCGCCTTTCGGCCAGACCTTGGTCAGGTCGAACGGATTGATGTGGTAACTGCCTGCTTCCTTCTCCGGCATGATCTGCACGAATAGTTTCCAGCGAGGGAAATTGCCGCTCTCGATGCTTTCGTACAGATCGCGGTGATGGGACTCACGATCGCGACCCACCAAATCCTGCGCTTCGGCATCGGTCAGGTTGGCAATGCCTTGCTGGGACACGAAGTGAAACTTGACCCAGAAACGTTCGTGCTGCGCGTTGAGGAAGCTGTAGGTGTGGCTGCCGAAACCGTGCATCTCGCGGTAGCTGCGGGGAATGCCGCGCTCGCTCATGACCACGGTGACCTGGTGAAACGCTTCGGGCAGTTGGGTCCAGAAGTCCCAATTGTTTTCAGCGCTGCGCATGCCGGTGCGTGGGTCGCGTTTCACGGCGTGGTTCAGGTCAGGAAATTTCAGCGGGTCACGCAGGAAGAACACCGGGGTGTTGTTGCCGACGAGGTCCCAGTTGCCTTCTTCGGTGTAGAACTTCAGGGCGAAGCCGCGAATGTCGCGTTCAGCGTCCGCAGCGCCTCGCTCACCAGCGACGGTCGAGAAGCGGGCGAACATTTCAGTCTGCTTGCCGATCTGCGAGAAGATTTTGGCGCGGGTGAATTGGGTGATGTCGTGGGTGACGGTGAACGTGCCGAACGCGCCCGAGCCTTTGGCGTGCATGCGGCGCTCCGGGATGACTTCGCGGTCGAAGTGAGCAAGTTTTTCCAGGAACCAGACGTCCTGCAACAGCGCCGGACCATGAGGGCCTGCGGTCTGGATGTTCTGGTTATCGACAACAGGGGCGCCGAATGCGGTCGTCAGTTTGTTGCTCATGCGCTTCTCTCCTCGGGGATCATGTTTCCCGGCGACCTCATGTGAAGCCAGCCGTGTGCTTGTTCGATGGAGAGACGATAAGGAAAACCCGGCGCCGAAGCTCATTGTGATGCCGCACTGGGTGGATAGAGGAAGTTAATTAGCGGAAGGCGAAATGATAGTCGTAGATGATCGAGCAGATGTAGGAGCGCTTGCCCGCGATCACCGTGCGTCGATGGCACCCAAGCCATCTGACACACCGCCTTCGCGGGCAAGCGCGCACCTATAGAGGTGTTTGAGGTGAGTGCTCAAATCTGGCTGCGGTGGTAACCATGCGGCACGCCGCCTTTGGACAATACCCACTGCCACAATTGAATGTCCCGCGCGCGGAACGCCCCGGCACAGGACAACAGGTAATAACGCCACATGCGATAGAAGCGTTCACCCAACTGCGATTCAAACTCGGGCCAGGCCTTCATGAAGTTGTCGTGCCACGCCATGAGTGTCTTGTCATAGTCCGCGCCAAAGTTGTGCAAGTCTTCGACCACGAACAACCCATCCATGGCATCGCCCATTTGACCAATTGAAGGCAGGTCTCCATTGGGGAATATATATTTGTCGATCCATGGATCAGGGTAAGAGTTGCGTTGGTTCTTGCCGATGGTATGCAACAGGAACAACCCACCGGGTTTCAAACAGCGATTGGCCAGTTCCATGTATTCCCGATGATTCTTGCGGCCTACGTGTTCGAACATGCCCACGCTGGCAATCGCATCGAACTGCTCGTCCAGTTCACGGTAATCCTGGAAGCGGAATTCAAGTGGCAGGTGCTTGTAGCGCTCTTTGGCCCAGGCAATTTGTTCTTTGGAAATGCTCACACCCACGGCTTCGACGCCGTAGTGTTCGGCGGCATAGCTCATGAAGCTGCCCCAGCCGCAGCCAATGTCGAGCACGCGCATGCCGGGCTTGAGTTGCAACTTGCGGCAGATCAGGTCGAGCTTCGCGGCTTGCGCTTCTTCGAGGGTTGTGGCGTTTTCCCAGTACCCGCAGGTGTAGGTCATGCGCGAGTCGAGCATTTTCGAATAGAAATCGTTGCCCAGGTCGTAATGCACTTCACCGACCGTTTTCGAACGTTTGACGTTTTGCCGGTTCATGAACTTGGCCATGAGCGCGTAGAACAGCAAGCGAATCGGTTTGACGTCTTCCGTCATCCGCGTCTTGAGGAGCCTATGGAAAAACTCGTCTAGATGCTCGCTGTCCCATTGCCCCTCCATGTAGGCCTCGCCCAACCCCAGGTTGCCCTGGGCGAAAGCGCGTTCGAGAACGCCGGGACCATTGAAGCGAATATCCGAGGGTGCCGATCCGTTGATCTGGATTCCGGCTTCGTTGAGGATGCGAGCGGCGGCGCGATAAAGACCGGAGGTGGTGCTGGAGTAAGTGTCAGTGCTGAAGTTCGTCGTGGTCATGGAGGGTGATTCCAAACGCGTGTCAGGCTAAAGACTTATCGGTAGACCTCGACTATAGAACAAACAATCCCCAGAGTTAAACTCAATACACGCAATCGACAGATTGAAAATATCTATCAAATCAATTTTGTTTACTGCCTTGCAAAACAGTTATTACGCAACTGCAACAATCCGGTCTTTTATTAAATTTTAATTGACCGGGAACTTTGGGGTTAACCGGTTAGAACATAGAAGCCTCGTGCGAGTTTAATTAAATCGCTCTGGATCAGTACGGCTTGCTGGCGGCGTGAGCAGAATCGCTACCGCCGGCGAGCCGAACTGCTACAGAGTCTTCAGCGCTGGAGGCTCAAACCGCCACAGGCGCTTTGATGTTGGGATCGGCGTCGTAGCCTACGATTTCGAAATCTTCGAAACGGTAGTCGTAGATGCTGTCCGGGCGGCGGTTGATCTTCAACTGAGGCAGCGCTTTGGGCGTGCGGGTCAGTTGCGTGGCGATCTGCTCTTCGTGGTTCGAATAGGCGTGGGTGTCGCCCAGGCTGACGATGATCTCGTGCGGGATCAGGTCGCACTGCTGCGCCAGCATATGGGTCAGCAGGGCCAGCGCCGCGATGTTGTACGGCAGGCCGAGGAAGACATCGGAGCTGCGAATGTACAGCTGCATCGACAGCTTGCCGTCCGCCACGAACGCTTGATACAGCAAATGGCAGACCGCGAGCGCTTGACGTCCGACCTTCACGTTTTCCTGAGGCGACAGCTTTTCGTCCGGCAGGTATTCGGTGTTCCAGCCGTGGAACAGGATACGGCGACTGTTGGGGTTGTGCCTGAGGCAATCGACCATGTAATCGATCTGGTTGATCTTGCCGCCGTCCTTGGTTGGCCAGCCGGTCCACTGTGCGCCGTAAACCGGGCCCAGGTCGCCGTCTTCAGTCGCCCACTCGTCCCAGATGGTCACGCCGTTTTCGTTGAGCCATTTGGTGTTGGTGTTGCCGCTGAGCATCCAGATCAGCTCATTGGCAATGCTCTTGAAGTGCAGCTTTTTGGTGGTCAGCAGCGGGAAGCCATCGGCCAGGTTGTGGCGAATCTGACGACCGAACACCGCCGTCGTGCCAGTGCCGGTGCGGTCGCCCTTGCGCGTTCCGTTGGCGATGACGTCCTGTAACAGCTCAAGGTATTGCTTCATGCCCAAAGGCCCTCTGTATCGATGAATCGCCCGGCCTCATGAGCCGGGCGATCCAGAGTCAAACCGCTGCCTTGTTGGCAGCCGGTGCGCGGTGATAGGCCAGCCAGATCAACACCAGGCCGCCGATGATCATCGGCAGGCTGAGGATCTGACCCATGGTGACCCAGCCCCAGGCCAGATAACCCAGTTGGGCATCGGGCACTCGGACGAACTCCACGACAAAGCGGAAAATCCCGTAAAACAGCGCGAACATGCCGGAAACGGCCATGGTCGGACGCGGTTTGCGCGAGAAGAAATAGAGAATGACGAACAGTGCCACACCTTCCAGCGCGAATTGATACAGCTGCGACGGGTGGCGCGGCAGTTGAGCAGGGTCGCTGAACGGCGGGAAGACCATGGCCCACGGCAGGTCAGTCGGCTTGCCCCACAACTCGCCGTTGATGAAGTTGCCGATGCGCCCGGCACCCAGGCCGATCGGCACCATTGGCGCGATGAAGTCCATCAGTTGGAAGAACGACTTGCCGTTGCGTTTGCCGAACCAGTAGGTCGCGATCATCACGCCGATGAAACCGCCGTGGAATGCCATGCCGCCTTTCCACACTTCAAAGATCAGCAGCGGGTTGGCGATGTAGTTCGGCAGGTCGTAGAACAGCACGTAACCCAGCCGTCCACCGACGATCACGCCCATCGCGACCCAGAAGATCATGTCCGAGAGTTTTTCCTTGGTCCATGTCGGGTCGAACGTGTTCAAACGACGCGAAGCCAGGAACCAGGCACTGCCGATGCCGACCAGGTACATCAGGCCGTACCAGTGAATTTGCAGCGGACCGATGGCCACGGCTACCGGGTCAATCTGCGGGTAAGGCAGCATTGCGACTCCTTAAATGGACGCTCATAGAGCAACGAATCAAATCAGAAAACTGGTACCCACGACCACCAGCAGGAGTGCGAACAGTCGTTTCAGCACCCTCGGTGACAGTTTGTGCGCCAGCTTCGCACCAAAACGGGCGAAAAACATGCTGGTGACGGCGATGCCGATCAGCGCAGGCAAGTACACGAAACCGAGACTATGCGGGGGCAGCAGCGGGTCATGCCACCCCAGAATCATGAAACTTATGGCGCTCGCCACCGCGATGGGAAAGCCGCAGGCGGAGGACGTGGCGACCGCTTGCTGCATCGTCAGACTGCGCCAGGTGAGGAATGGCACGGTCAATGATCCACCGCCGATGCCGAAAATCGCCGACGCCCAGCCGATCACCACACCTGCCGCCGTCAGCCCCGTCTTGCCCGGCACGCTGCCGCTGGCCTTGGGCCTGAGGTCGAGGGCCATCTGAAGGGCGACCAGAATGGCGAAGATCCCAATGATTTTCTGCAAATGCGGCCCGGCGATGTAGCTGGCCGTCAGTGAGCCAAACCCCGCGCCGATCAGAATTCCCACCGTCATCCACGCAAACACCGCCCAACGCACGGCCCCCATTTTGTGGTGGGCGCGAACCGACTGGATCGAGGTGAACACGATGGTCGCCAGCGATGTGCCGACGGCCAAGTGGGTCAGGACCGAACTGTCGAAACCTTGCAGCGTGAAGCTGAACACCAGCACCGGAACGATGATGATGCCGCCGCCCACACCGAACAGCCCGGCCAGCACGCCGGCGCAGGCGCCCAGGGCCAGATAGAGCAGAAATTCCATGGGGGTCTCCGAAAATCAGTGCGGCATGTTACCGGAGCAAGCGCTTGCCCTCCACCTGTGGTCGATGGATGTCCTGTGTATCTGTGCGTACAGTGTCGAGAAAAAGGAGGCCCGCATGTGCCTGATCGTCTTCGCCTGGCGCCCTGCCCACCCGCAGCCGCTGATTCTGGCGGCCAATCGTGATGAATTCTACGCACGTCCCACCCTGCCTCTCGCACAATGGGAAGACGCTTCCCACGTCTACGCTGGACGTGATCTGGAAGCGGGCGGCACGTGGCTGGGCGTCACGGCCGAGGGACGCTTTGCCGCGTTGACCAACATCCGCGATCCCGGCCAGCCGTTGGGGCGTCGCTCAAGGGGTGAGCTGGTTGCTCATTTTTTGACCGGCTCGCTGTCGATAGACGAGTACTTGCGGGAAGTCGCAGGTCGCTCGACGGAATACGGCGGCTTCAACCTGTTAGTGGGCAATCGCGAAGAGCTGCACTTTCTCAACGCGTCGAATCCCGTTCCACGCCGCTTGGAACCGGGGATTTATGGCGTGTCCAACGCAGGGCTCGACACGCCGTGGCCGAAGCTGCTGAGGGCGAAAGCCGCGCTTGCGGATCAACTGGATCGGCCCGAGCCGGAGGCGCTTTTTGGGTTTCTTGCGGATGCCGAGGCTGCACCAGACGCCGATCTGCCCAGTACTGGCGTGGGTTTGGCGACCGAGAAGCTGCTGTCCAGCGTGTTCATCGCCAGCCCGAATTACGGGACGCGGGCGAGTACGGTGCTGATTGCCAGTGCAGATGGCAGCCGGAGACTGATCGAACGCAGCTTCGGGCCGTATGGCGGGCGATTGGGTGAGGTGGAGCTCACGATGTGAAATGCAAAATACCTGTGGGAGCGAATTCATTCGCGATGCGGTAGTACATCCGACAGAGGTGTGTCGGATGCACAGACCCCTCGCGAATAAATTCGCTCCCACAGAGGGCAAGTGTGTGCAGTCGAGACTGATGACCGATCAATGCCCTTTGACGGACGTCGGGTTGATCATCCGCGACAGCCCAAGATTCCTCAACGCCAGCTGCAGCGAGCTGCTGATGACCTGCGGGTTGTCGTTCTTCATCAGCTGCGCCAGCAGTTCTTTCGCCTTGCTCAGGTTGATCTGGCGCAGCATCCACTTCACTTTCGGCAGGTTGGTGGCGTTCATCGACAGGCTGTCGAAGCCCATCGCCATCAACAGCACGGCAGCCGCTGGATCGCCTGCCATTTCACCGCAAATACTGACCGGCTTGCCTTCGGCATGAGCGTCACGCACGACATTTTGCAGGGCCTGTAAAACAGCCGGGTGCAGGTAATCGTAGAGGTCAGCCACGCGCGGGTTGTTGCGGTCGACCGCCAGCAGGTACTGAGTCAAGTCGTTGGAGCCAACTGACAGGAAGTCCACCTGACGCGCCAGCTCGCGGGTCTGGTACACCGCCGCTGGCACTTCGATCATCACGCCCACCGGCGGCATTGGCACATCGGTGCCTTCGTCGCGCACTTCGCCCCAGGCCCGGTGAATCAGGTGCAGAGCCTCTTCGGTTTCATGAGTGCCGGAGATCATCGGCAGCAGAATCCGCAGGTTATTCAAGCCTTCGCTGGCCTTGAGCATCGCGCGGGTCTGCACCAGGAAGATTTCCGGGTGATCGAGGGTCACGCGGATACCGCGCCAGCCCAGGAACGGGTTGTCTTCCTTGATCGGGAAATAGGACAGCGCCTTGTCACCGCCGATGTCCAGCGTGCGCATGGTCACGGGCAGAGGGTGGAACGCGGCCAGTTGCTCGCGGTAGATCGCCAGCTGTTCCTTTTCACTCGGGAAACGCTGCTGAATCATGAACGGCACTTCGGTGCGGTACAGGCCCACCCCTTCGGCGCCGCGCTGTTGAGCCCGCGCCACGTCGGCCAGCAGACCGGTGTTGACCCACAATGGCATGCGGTGTCCGTCGAGGGTGACGCAGGGCAGCTCACGCAAGGCGTCGAGGCCTTGAGACAGCTGACGCTCTTCCTCGACCACCACCGAATACTGCTTGCGCAGGGCTTCGCTGGGGTTGGTGAAGACTTCGCCGTGATAACCGTCGACGATCAGCTCGATGCCATCGACCTTGGAATACGGCAAATCGACCGCACCCATGACCGTCGGAATGCCCATCGCACGGGCCAGGATCGCCACGTGAGAGTTGCCCGAACCCAGCACCGAGACCAGACCGACAAGCTTGCCTTCCGGCACTTCGCCGAGCATAGCCGGGGTCAATTCCTCGCTGACCAGAATCGTCGCGTCGGGATAGACCAGCGCCTGCTGGCGCGCTTCCTGAAGGTAGGCCAGCAGACGACGGCCCAGGTCCTTGACGTCCGATGCGCGCTCGCGCAGGTAGGCGTCGTCCATCAGTTCAAAACGGTTGACGTGCTCATTGACCACCGAACGCAGCGCGCCCTGTGCCCATTGGCCGGTCTTGATGACGTTGGTGACTTCACTGCCCAGCGACGCATCGTCGAGCATCATGAGGTAGACGTCGAACAACGCGCGCTCTTCAGGGCGCAACTGAGTCGCCAACTTCGCTGAAAGCGTGCGCATGTCGCTACGAACGCCTTCAAGGGCGTTCTGGAACAGTTTCAGCTCGGCATCGATGTCGGTGACGGTCTTGTCCGGCACCACTTCGAGGTCGGCGGGCGGCAGCATCACCAGCGCCGTACCGACCGCCGCACCCGGCGAACCGGCCACGCCGACGAAGCGGGCTTCCTGAATGCCCTTGCCCTGACGCCCCAACCCGCGAATCGAGCCTGTGGCCTCGGCATGGGCGATAACGCCAGCCAACTGGGCGCTCATGGTCACGAGGAAGGCTTCTTCCCCTTCGTCGAACTGACGGCGTTCCTTTTGCTGGATCACCAACACCCCGACGACACGCCGGTGGTGAATGATCGGCGCGCCAAGGAACGAAGCAAAACGTTCTTCGCCGGTCTCGGCAAAGTAGCGATAGCGGGGGTGATCGGCGGCGTTTTCGAGGTTCAGCGGCTCTTCGCGCGTGCCGACCAGACCGACCAGGCCCTCATTGGGCGCCATGCTGACTTTGCCAATAGAGCGCTTGTTCAAGCCCTCAGTGGCCATCAGCACGAAACGGTTGCTTTCGGGGTCGAGCAAATAGACCGAGCAGACCTGGCTGCTCATGGCCTCTTTGACGCGTAACACAATAATCCCCAACGCCGCCTTGAGATCCTTGGCGGAGTTAACTTCCTGGACGATCTTGCGCAGCGTATTGAGCATGGCTCGGGGTCGAACTCCGTGTCAGTCGCGCGCCAACAGGCGCGGGGCAAGCTCTTTGAGTGCGCGGCGATACACTTCGCGCTTGAATGTCACCACCTGGCCCAACGGATACCAATAGCTGACCCATTTCCAGCCATCGAACTCCGGTTTACCGGTCAAATCCATCCGCACCCGCTGCTCGTTGGAGATCAGGCGCAGGAGAAACCACTTTTGCTTCTGGCCGATGCACAGCGGCTGGCTGTGGGTACGGACCAGACGTTGCGGCAGACGATAGCGCAGCCAGCCACGGGTGCAGGCCAGAATTTCAACATCGTGCCGTTCCAGCCCGACTTCTTCATTCAATTCACGATAGAGCGCGTCTTCCGGCGTTTCCTGAGGGTTGATCCCTCCTTGCGGAAACTGCCAGGCATCTTGGTTGATACGGCGAGCCCATAAGACCTGGCCAGCATCATTTGTCAGAATTATCCCGACATTAGGGCGGAAACCATCGGGGTCGATCACGGCTACAACCTCGCAAACGCATGTCGCCGCATTGTTCCACAAAGATCGTGAAGGCAGCAACGAGGCGCAGGCAGCTTATCGCGACAACTGCATTAATAGATGCGATCTCTTGATGAAACCTCGTATTCTTGTGCTCTTTTTTCAGCCAATTCAGCGAGTAACCGCATGCGCCTGGCCTTATTCGACCTCGACAACACACTCTTGGGTGGCGACAGCGACCACGCCTGGGGGGATTACCTGTGCGAACGCGGCATCCTTGACGGTGCTGCTTACAAGGCGCGTAACGATGCCTTTTATCAGGACTATCTGGCAGGCACTCTGAACCTGACGGATTACCTGAATTTCAGTCTGGAAATCCTCGGTCGCACTGAAATGGCGCAACTCGACGAATGGCATGGCGAGTTCATGCGCGACTGCATCGAGCCGTTGGTGCTGCCGAAGGCTCTCGCCCTGATCGCCAAGCACCGCGATGCGGGTGACAAGCTGGTGGTCATCACCGCGACCAACCGCTTCGTGACCGCGCCGATCGTGAAGCACTTGGGCATCGACACGCTGTTGGCGACCGAGTGCGAGATTGTCGAAGGCCGCTACACCGGCCGCACCACCGACGTTCCGTGCTTCCGTGAAGGCAAGGTGACGCGCCTGAACCGCTGGATCGAAGAAAACGGCTTTGATCTGGAAGACAGCTATTTCTACAGCGACTCGATGAACGACCTGCCGCTGCTGGAGCAAGTCGCCAACCCGGTGGCCGTCGACCCCGATGAAAAACTGCGCGCCGAAGCGACCCGTCGTGGCTGGCCGGTGATTTCGTTGCGCGATTGAGATATCAGGGGCACCTCAACTTGCCGGAGGACCAGATACTCGGCAAACGCGGCTTTTCTGTGGGAGCGAATTCATTCGCGAGGCGGCGGTATAGGCGGTAGAGATGCATCGACTGTACTGACCCCTCGCGAATGAATTCGCTCCCACGGGGGGGGGGCAGCGTTGACGCTTAAGATCGGTGGCCATCCTCAACTCGGCTTGGCCACCATCAAGTAAAAAATCGCGATAAACGAAAAGAACGCGGGCCACGCCAGGCCAAACCACCATCGCATATAAACAGTCGCCTTCATCGGCATCGCAGAGCCGTCCAGCAACGCCTGATTCGCCATCTTGTGCACCCGCATCTGCAGCCACACCACTGGCAGCCAGCAAATTCCCGCCAGCACGTACAACCCGAAACTCCACATCAGCCAGGTTTGATGAGGCGGCCAGCCTGCGAGCAATACCAGGCCTAACCCGCTCAGGGGCTGAAAGATCGCGGTCGTCGTGGTGAACGCCCAGTCGGCGAACACCAAATGCTTGAACGTCACGGCGATGACCTCGACCTTGCCGGTCCGCCAGGCCCTCAGCGCGTAATAGGCCGAGCCCGCGCCGAGGCCGAACAGGATCGTGGACGACAGAATGTGCAGGGTTTTGAGCAGTAAATAGGCGTTCATCGACGCGGTTCAGTCCGTAAAAGCCAAAGGGTGGCCACCATCAGCACCAGGTTTTTGGCGACAGCGGCGTAAGGGTCAAACCAGTAATGGGGAAGGATGAAGGTGATGATGATGGTGTAAACCGCCATCAGGCACAGTTGCGCCTGAAACACACGGCGGCGCCAGCGCGGGATGAGCAGGCCAACCCCCAACACGCCGTCGCACAGCGCACCACTCACCGCCGCGATTTGCGCGAAGGGCCCTGTCAGCCCAGCCTCGGCAAGAATTCGCAATCCCCAATCAAAGCCGGGCCCGAGGCTGACGAACGCCGTGCCCAGCCAGATCAGCGCCAGCACCGCCAGCATCATCGGACGCAGGGCGAGCTGTGCGCTTTGGGCCGGATCAGGCCACTCCTGCAAACGATCACGCAAACTGGCGCAGCGATAACCACAGACCGACTCCAGCACTTCGGGATCGGCAATGTTGTCGCGACGGGCCATGAGCAGGCTTTGATAATTCAGGGCTCTCCAGCCGAAGCGATCGCCCATCGAGGCCCCCAGCTCGGTCACAGCGTCAGGGATTTTGAGAAACCAGGCGGTCGGCCATCCTTGGGACATGCGCATCTGGTCGATCAACTGCCCTAGCGTCATGACCTCAGGCCCCACCACAGGCAAGACAACGGCGGCGTCCGGCCAGCGGCGCATCAGGGCCAGTACGGCACCGACCAGATCATCGATGTGCAAAGGCTGCAATCGGGCTTTGCGGTCCAGCAACGGGATCACCGGCAATGCGGAAAGACGAGCGAGCCAGTCACTGCTGGCACCGCCCTGCCCCACGATCAACGAAGGGCGCAGCACCACGGCGGGTAGGCCGAGCGCCATCAGATAGTCATCCGCCGCAGCTTTACTGGCGAGAAACGGCACGTCCGGCTGTCCGCCCGCGCCGAGGGCCGAAATGTGCAGGACCCGGACACCGGCGTGTTTCGCCAGATTGAAAAGCGCACAAGTCCCGAGGTCCTGGGTCAGGCTCAGTTGTTGCTCGTCCACACTCAACAAACCGGCGGCGTTGATCAGCAGATCGATGGCTTCGGGGAATTCGAAGTGGTCAGGCACTGAAGCCAAGGTGTCGAGGTCGAGCTGACGCCATTCGACACCCGGCAAACGCAACGATTGCCGGGTGCGACTGGTCGCAATGATCTGATGACCGGCGCTGCTCAGCGCCTTGAGCAAGTGACGTCCGACGAATCCCGTCGCACCTGCCAGAAGTACCCTCATTACCGTCCTTGTAGTGATTGTGATGCAGCGGAATTAAACCGGCTTGGCACCCATCAATCCGGCGATGGCGACAAAACAGACCGCACTAAAGACCGCCAACGCCAGGGTAAATTTAGGGTTGCCGACGATCACTGGCCTGCGCAGCCGATTGACCCGCACCGCCAGCCAGGCCCAGCTCAACGCGCCAAAGGTATAAAGAATGCTGGCGAACAATAACCAGCTCTGCCCCAGCGACCAGCCCGCATAGTGCACCAGCCACCAGCCGCTGATCGGCAGCGTCAGCAGGCACAACCCCATCAGCAACCAGACAAACACCCAAGGCCTCTGCATGGCGCGATTCTGCACCGTCAGATCCCCGGCCCGCCGTCCGCGTACGATCCAGAACGTCAGCGCCAGCCCGCAGGCGAACAGCAGCACGGTCGTGACCATGTGCAGGATTTTCAGGGCGGCGAAGTGTTCCATGGTGGCGCTTTCCTTTATAGAGGCCGTGCTTTGAGCGTAGTCGGGGGCGGGAAGTTGCGTTGGGCGGCTACTCCACGACCACCGCACCTCGCAGGTCGAACATAGGCCTGTGGGAGCGAATTCATTCGCGATGCAATCGTACAGACGACACACATGTTCCGCCCGAGACACCTTTCCCGAATGAATTCGCTCCTACAGGGTCGGCGCAGGGCGTTATCCCAAAAACAGCTTATACGCCGGATTATTCGTCTCATCCCAATACGGATACCCAATCTCCGCCAGCGCCTTCGGCACCAGATGCCGCTCATCTTCCGGCACCACCAACCCCGCCACGACCCG